>NZ_JAHKQN010000005.1:98202-428992 GCF_018861125.1 Cellulophaga baltica
GTGATGGAACTACAACTAACCCATATTTAATTACTACAACTGAAGCTCAAAACTTGACTGATGTATTAACACTTGGTGCTGATGCTAATGGAACTACCATAACTAATTTAGGAACTCCAATTAATGATGCTGATGCTACTACTAAATTATATGTTGATGATTTAGTTAGTGCTAATATTGCTGACGGCTCTGAAACTAATATTACTGTTGCAGGAATTAATACAATATCTGGTGATGGAACTACAACTAATCCATATTTAATTACTACAACTGAAGCTCAAAACTTGACTGATGTATTAACACTTGGTGCTGATGCTAATGGAACTACCATAACTAATTTAGGAACACCTACTAATGATGCTGATGCTACTACTAAATTATATGTTGATGATTTAGTTAGTGCTAATATTGCTGACGGCTCTGAAACTAATATTACTGTTGCCGGAATTAATACAATATCTGGTGATGGAACTACAACTAATCCATATTTAATTACTGCAACTGAAGCTCAAAACTTGACTGATGTATTAACACTTGGTGCTGATGCTAATGGAACTACCATAACTAATTTAGGAACTCCAACTAATGATGCTGATGCTACTACTAAACTATATGTTGACGATGCAATTAGCACTTCTAACATTTTAAATGACGGTCAAATATTTGTTGGTAACACTAGTAATATAGCAACAGCTGTTACACTTTCTGGTGATGCTACTTTAGCTAATGATGGAATACTTACTATTGCAGATGATGCTGTTTCTATTGATAAAATTGATGCAGAAAGTAATGCAGCTAGTTTTTTAGGAACCGATATTTCAGGAAATCCTACATGGGTAAGTGCTACTAGCTTAGTTGACGGTACAACAATAGGCTTTAATATATCTCAACAATTAGAAGTTTTAGATGGTGGTGTTACAACTACTCAAATTGCTGACGCTACAATTACCAATGACGATATTAGCGCTACTGCAGCAATTGATGGTTCTAAAATTGATCCAACTTTTACAACAGATGTTTCAACAACAGGTAATTTAACAACTACAGGAACCGTAACTGTAGGTGCTAACACAATTACAAGCACAGATGGTTCAGCTGGGCAAGTATTAACAACTGATGGTGCAGGTGCTGCAACTTGGGCAGATTTACCTGCTGATGAAAATACTGAATATATTGCTGGTGATGCTTTAACGTTAACAGGAACTGAATTCTCTATTTCTGATAATGCAATTGTTACTTCTAAAATTGCTGATGGAAATATAACATTAAGTAAGCTTGCTGACGGTACTGCTGTTGGCCAGTTAATGCAATGGGATGGAACTAATTGGGTTTTAATTGAAGAATCTGCTGTAAATGAAAATTTATCAAATGCTGATTTAACGCAAACAGCTCAAAGAACTTATGCCTTAAATGGAAATGATTTATATTTTTCTGGGACAGGAAGTATTGCTATTGGCTCAGATGCACCAGGAACTAATAAGTTAAGAGTTGATGGAGTAGTTAGAGCTACAGGATATCAAGCTCCAAGTAACGCTAGTACAGGAACTCCAGGTTATAGATTTGCTGACGATACTAATACAGGAATGTCTAATCCTGCTGCTGATAATTTAGCTTTTTCTTCTGCTGGAATAGAAGCTATGAGAATAAATGACAGCCAAAATGTAGGTATTGCAACGACAGCTCCTAATTCAACTTTAGATGTAAAAGGTTCATTTTCTACAACAATTAGGACTGATAATAATTCTACTGTTACCATTTTAGCTGATGACTATACGGTTATATTAGGTAATCTTGTAACACAGGTTATTCTTCCAACAGCAACTGGTGTACAAGGAAGAATTTACATTTTAAAAAATACTAAAGGAGCTACTATAAATACAGATAAGTTTTATGTTCCTTCAGATGGTGGAGATGGAATTTATACATTATTTTCCGGTATAACCCAACTACAAAGTGACGGTACTAACTGGCAACAAATCAACTAACATGAAAAACATTTTTTACATATTCGTTTTTCTAGTTACATGGGCAAGCACCGCACAAACAGCCATGTACCACCAAGCTAGTATGCAATTTCACGATGGTTCAGAAGTTGGTTTTCATACCAGTTTTATAAATGATGCTCCTTTTGATCAAAATTTAGGTGCTGTTGGTTTTTATGGCAGTAATTTTTTAAATATTGATGGTAGTGTAACACCTGTATTTTATGATTTTGAAATTGATAACGATCATGGTGTTTTTCTAAGTACCTCAACAAGTGTTGAAAATAATGTAACTTTTACTTTCGGTGATATCATCACCAATAAAACAAACCCAGATATCACTTTTACTTTGCTTGAAAATGCCAATTATATTGGCGAAAGTAGTTTATCTAAAGTTGATGGTTATATGGAGGTTTTAAATAAAAATTCGTATGATTTTCCTGTTGGAGAAGAAAACAAACTAAGGCCTATAATTGTTAATTCAGAAAATATAAACCTTATTAATAAAGCGGCGTATTTTTTTGAAAACCCTAACTCACCAGTCTCTTTTTCTAAAATTTTTGATACCAGCGATGCTGACAGACAGATTGATGGTATAAGCCGTGCAGAATTTTGGAGTCTAGAAGGCTCGGAAAACTCAACAGTAATTCTTTCTTGGGATGTTGATAGTAATATTACTTCTTTAACTGATGTTTTAGAAAATTTATTAGTTATTGGCTTCAGCAAAGAAAATCAAGAATGGGAAATTTTAGGCAATACAGCTGTAAGTGGCGATGTTGAAACTATAGGTTCAATAACCTCCGGTGCTTTTATTCCTGATGATTATGAAGTAATAACTTTTGGCAGTTTATTAGTACCACAAGACCGTTTAACCATTCCTAACTTTTTCTTATCACCCAACGGTGATGGTATAAATGATGCCTTAGTGGTTGAAGAAATGGAAGATTCTGCTGATAATGAATTAAAAATATACAACCGTGAAGGTTCATTAGTGTTTCAGCAAGCAAATTATACTAATGAATTTGTGGGTGTAGCAAACACTAACAATTTCGTGATTCAGAAAGAAAGTGGTTTACCTGCAGGTGTTTATTTCTACGTGATTAACTTATATGATTTAGGTTACGAATTTCAAGGATTTTTATACTTATCACAAGAATAAAAAATACATTATACATTTTTTAGAAGCCATTTATTTATCAAAAAATTGATAAATAAATGGCTTTTTTAATAGTTACTCATCCTGTATTAAATGTTGTTTATCTAAAAAAATATAAGTTTTTACTTACAAAGTACAAAACAAAAACTTAGCATTTTACAAGCGAAATACCTCATTTCACAACAATTATATAAATTAATACATGAACACTTGTTAATATTACCCCAAACACAAGTCGAAATACTATGAAATTTTATCTCCCCGTTTTATTTTTTTTCACGTACATCACTACGACTTTAGCACAAGTTAAGGTAGGTGATGATATTGATGTTATTGATAGCAGTTCTATCTTAGAATTAGAAAGCGCGTCAAAAGTATTAGTGGTTACAAGAATCTCAAATGCTCAAATGAATGCCATTACTCCAATAAACGGAGCAATTGCCTATAATACAGATGAAGAGTGTTTGTATCAATTTAGTCAGAATGCATGGCATAGTCTATGCACTGAAATATCAGGTCAAACAGTAACTTCAATTGAAGACAATGCAAACGGGACATTCACATATTTAGATGAAACTGGGACACCAACTATTATAGAAAAAGGTACTTTAATCAATAATAATGATGGCTCTTATTCATTTTCAAATGGTAGCAGTAATAATATTTTAATTGAAACCAGTGCAGACTCAAACAATTATGACAATTCGGTTTCTTTAATTAATGCTACTACAGTACAAGAAGCAATTGATGCTCTTGTTTTAAACAACGAAACAAATACATTAGCAATTTCCAATAATCTAAATGACATCTCAAGTCTGCAGACTTCAAAAGAAGACACTGCTAACAAGTCTACAGATGGAACTTTAACTGATAATTCTGATGTTGATTTTCCAACGGAACAAGCTGTAAAAACGTATGTAGATGCGCAAGTTGGTGCGATTTCTCAAAATGATGATATTACAGATGCTACTTTAGATGCTTCGAGTATTTTAACAATAAGTGAAGGAACAACAGACGTAACTGTAAATCTTGCAACCTTAGAAGAATCTGCTGAGATCACAGCTAACACAAATACAATTGCAACAAACAGTTCTGATATTTCAGATAACGAAACAGCGATAACTGCTAATGCTACGGCAATCTCAATAAACAGTTCTGATATTTTAGACAACGAAACAGCAATAACTTCAAAAGAAAACGCAACTAACAAATCAACTGACGGGACTTTAGCTGATAATTCTGATGTTGATTTCCCAACAGAACAAGCGGTAAAAACTTATGTAGACACACAAGTTAGTGCGGTTTCTCAAGATGATGATATCACAGGAGCTACTTTAGATGCTTCTAGCATTTTAACTATTAGCGAGGGTGCAACAGATGTAACTGTAAATCTTGCAGCCCTAGAAGAATCGGCTGACATCACAGCAAACACAACTGGAATTACAGCTAACGCTTCTGATATTGCAGACAACGAAACTGCGATAACAGCTAATGCAACTGCAATCTCAACAAATAGTTCTGATATTTCTGATAACGTTACAGACATTGCAACAAATGCAGCTGCAATTGCTACAAAAGAAAACGCAGCTAACAAATCTACGGATGGGACTTTAACAGATAATTCTGATGTTGATTTCCCAACAGAACAAGCAGTAAAAACGTATGTTGACGCACAAGTTGGTGCAGTTTCTCAAGATGATGATATCACAGGAGCTACTTTAGATGCTTCCAGTGTTTTAACTATTAGCGAAGGAACAACAGATGTAATTGTAAATCTTACAGCCTTAGAAGAATCTGCTGAGATCACAGCAAACACAAATACAATTGCTACGAACACTTCTGATATTGCAGACAACGAAACTGCGATAACAGCTAATGCAACTGCAATCTCAACAAATAGTTCTGATATTTCTGATAACGTTACAGACATTGCAACAAATGCAGTTGCAATTGCTACAAAAGAAAACGCAGCTAACAAATCAACTGACGGAACGTTAGCTGACAATTCTGATGTTGATTTCCCAACAGAACAAGCGGTAAAAACATATGTAAACGCACAAGTTGGATCAGTTTCTCAAGATGATGACATAACAGGTGCTACTTTAAATGCTTCTAGTGTTTTAACCATAAGCGAAGGAACAACAGACGTAACTGTAAATCTTGCAGCATTAGAAGAGTCGGCTGATATCACTGCAAACACAACTGCAATTGCTACAAACGCTTCTGATATCTCAGACAACGAAACAGCGATAACTGCAAATACGACTGCAATCACAGCAAACACTTCGGATATCTCGGATAATGAAACAGCGATAACTGCAAATACAACAGCAATCGCAGACGAAACTACTAGAGCTACAAATGCTGAAAATGCAAATACTGTAGCTATTAATAGTTTAGGATCTGGCAAAGAAGATACGGCAAACAAGTCTACAGATGGAACTTTAGCAGATAATTCAGATGTTGATTTCCCAACAGAGCAAGCAGTAAAAACATATGTAGATACACAAGTTGGTGCTGTTTCTCAAGATGATGATATCACAGGAGCTACTTTAGATACTTCCAGTGTTTTAACGATTAGCGAAGGAACAACAGANNAGACAACGAAACAGCAATAACTGCAAATGCTTCTGGAATTTCTAATAACACAACTGACATTACAACGAATACAGCTACAATAACTGATTTAGGAACTTCAAAAGAAAACACAGCTAACAAATCTACAGACGGAACTTTAGCAGACAATTCTGATGTTGATTTTCCAACAGAACAAGCGGTAAAAACGTATGTTGACGCACAAGTTGGATCAGTTTCTCAAGATGATGATATTACAGGAGCTACTTTAGATGCTTCCAGTGTTTTAACTATTAGCGAAGGAACAACAGATGTAATTGTAAATCTTACAGCCTTAGAAGAATCTGCTGAGATCACAGCAAACACAACTGCTATAACGGCTAACGTTTCTGATATCTCAGACAATGTAACTGCAATAAATGCAAATACAACTGCTATTACTACTAACACTTCGGATATTTCAGGCAATGAAATAGCAATCACCGCCAATGCAACTGCGATAACTGATTTAGGAACGGCAAAGGAAAACACTGCTAATAAATCAACTGATGGAACTTTAGCTGGTAATTCTGATGTTGATTTTCCAACAGAGCAAGCAGTAAAAACATATGTGGATGCACAAGTTGGATCAGTTTCTCAAGATGATGATATTACGGGTGCTACTTTAGATGCTTCTAGCGTTTTAACCATAAGCGAAGGAACAACAGATGTAACTGTAAATCTTGCAGATTTAGAAGAGTCGGCTGATATCACTGCAAACACAACTGCAATTGCTACAAACGCTTCTGATATCTCAGACAACGAAACAGCGATAACTGCAAATACGACTGCAATCACAGCAAACACTTCGGATATTTCTGATAACGTTACAGACATTGCAACAAATGCAGCTGCAATCGCAGACGAAACTACTAGAGCTACAAATGCTGAAAATGCAAATACTGTAGCTATTAATAGTTTAGGATCTGGCAAAGAAGATACGGCAAACAAGTCTACAGATGGAACTTTAGCAGATAATTCAGATGTTGATTTCCCAACAGAGCAAGCAGTAAAAACATATGTAGATACACAAGTTGGTGCTGTTTCTCAAGATGATGATATCACAGGAGCTACTTTAGATGCTTCCAGTGTTTTAACGATTAGCGAAGGAACAACAGATGTAACTGTAAATCTTGCAGATTTAGAAGAGTCGGCTGATATCACTGCAAACACAACTGCAATTGCTACAAACGCTTCTGATATCTCAGACAACGAAACAGCAATAACTGCAAATGCTTCTGGAATTTCTAATAACACAACTGACATTACAACGAATACAGCTGCAATAACTGATTTAGGAACTTCAAAAGAAAACACAGCTAACAAATCTACAGACGGAACTTTAGCAGACAATTCTGATGTTGATTTTCCAACAGAACAAGCGGTAAAAACGTATGTTGACGCACAAGTTGGCTCAGTTTCTCAAGATGATGATATCACAGGAGCTACTTTAAATGCTTCTAGCGTTTTAACAATAAGCGAGGGTGCAACAGATGTAACCGTAAATCTTGCAGCCTTAGAAGAATCAGCTGATATTACAGCTAACACAAATGCTATTACAACAAACACTTCTGGTATTTCTGATAACGTTACAGCGATAACTGCTAATGAAACTGCAATCTCAACAAACAGTTCGGATATTTCTGACAACGTGACTGACATTGCAACAAATACAGCAACAATAACTGCTTTGGAAACTGATAAAGAAAATACTTCTAACAAGTCTACAGATGGAACTTTAGCTGACAATTCTGATGTTGATTTCCCAACAGAACAAGCGGTAAAAACGTATGTTGACGCACAAGTTGGATCAGTTTCTCAAGATGATGACATAACAGGTGCTACTTTAAATGCTTCTAGCGTTTTAACGATAAGTGAGGGAGCAACAGATGTAACTGTAAATCTTGCAGCATTAGAAGAATCTGCTGAGATCACAGCAAACACAAATACAATTGCTACGAACAGTTCTGATATTTCTGATAATGTTACAGCGATAACTGCCAATGCAACGGCAATCTCAATAAACAGTTCTGATATTTTAGACAACGAAACAGCAATAACTTCAAAAGAAAACGCAACTAACAAATCAACTGACGGAACTTTAGCAGATAATTCTAATGTTGATTTCCCAACAGAACAAGCAGTAAAAACGTATGTAGATGCGCAAGTTGGTTCCATATCTGGAACAGGAGACATCACATCTACAGATTTAACTATCGGCGGAGACAGCAATGCCTTATTAGGTAATGTTACTTTAGATATTAAAGACAATGCAGTAACAACATCTAAAATTAATCCAGGTACAAATAATCAAATATTAATTACAGATAATACAGGCGCTGTTACATGGGTAGATTCTAACAGCCTTGAGCATTCAGGAACAACAGGATCTTTGTTTTTTGCTGGTTCAGACGGTAAACCCACAGAAGCTAACGATGAATTATTTTGGGACAACACTAACAATAGATTAGGAATTGGGGTTAATAACCCCGAAAATAAATTGCACATATCTGGTGCAGTAAGATCTCAAGGTATACTAAATTCTAATGGTACAGTAAATGAACCTTCATATAGATTTTCTGGAGATACAAATACAGGAATGTATAGAAGAGCTGCTGATGAAATTGGTATAGCTGTTGGAGGTGATGATGCCATTATCATTGATGAGCCTACAACAGGAAACACTCACGTAATAATTACACAATCATTAGAATTGGATGGTACATTGATTGACAACAGCGATTCATCAGGAACTGCTGGACAAGTACTAACTTCTACAGCAACAGGTACTGAATGGGTCGATCCTATTTCAATAAATAGTAGTCCAATAAAAGCAATTGGTAAAATTGCAGCTAACGGTTCTATTTTAAAAGCAACTACTGGTGTTAGCGTAGTTAAAAATTTAGGTGACGGACATTATACAATAACACTACCAGCAGGTGCTACTAGCGATGCCAATTATATTATTCAATTAACACAGCCAGGAAGAGGTGGTGATGGAAACGACGACCCAGGTATTTCATACAGCAACCAAACAACAACAAGTTTTGATGTCATTATAGGGGATAATGACAACGGAGCTAGTGATAGAATCAGGTTTAATTCAGAATTTATGTTTACCATTTTAGACCTGTAAAAAATTAACAACCAAACAAATGAAAAAATTAGCCTTTTTAGCAATATTTATTGCGTATTCAACAAACGTAAAGTCACAGATTGACGGCAGGTATTTATTAGGTTTAACCAAAGCTACAAATACTGAAATGGCTACAGTCATAAGCCCTACAGAAGCATCCGTGCTTTACAATACCGATGAAGAACATGCATATTTAAATACATCAACTGGATTCAAAAAAATATTATTGGAAGATGCTACTTTATCTGGTTTATGGACAACGTCTGGCAATTCTGGAATTACAGCCACAAATTTTATAGGTACTGTTGATCTAAACGATTTAATTTTTAAAACTAATAATATAGAGCGTATCAACATAAAAGCAACAGGAAAAATAGGCATAAATACTGATACTCCAAAAGCACAATTAGATATTGAAAGTGATGATGTTCCATTACGCATAAAACCTAATTCTTCCACTCCAACGGGTACTGATAATGGTCAATTATTTATGGGAGATGATGGTATTCTTTATGCTTATGATTCTGGAAGAGGCAAATGGCTTAGTATAGACAGAAGTCTACTCAACTATGAGAGTATAGTTACTGCATTAAACGCAGTATATATTGGCGCAAGTGGCGTGAGAGTCCCAAGAGATGCTACAATTACAGGAATTACGGTTCAGAGTGGTTCAATCCTGGGAACACCTTGGTCTGTTGAGGTTAGAAAAAATGGTCTCACAGGAAATCTTTTGACTCTAGGAATTTCTTCTATTGAAAGTGGAAAACACGATAGTAATGTAAACATTGATGTTAACGAAGGTGATTATTTGAGAATTTATATTAATGGAGCACTAGTAGTACTTCCACAAGCTTTAATTGAAATCGCATGGAGAAAATAAAACTATTCATATTTTTTATTCTTATAAATTTCTTATCAGTTAAGGCCCAAGAAGAATTACAAAATTTTGGAGCATTAAAAATTCATGATAATGGCGGAATTGGTTTTCATTCAAATCTAATCAACAATGGTATTTTTGATGACAATTATGGTATTGCAGGTTTTTACAGCAATGATGACCTCTATATAACAGGTGCATTTATGCCTATTTTTAATGATATAGAAGTTGTACTCAACAATAATCTAAATTTAGAAGTTAGTGTAGGTGTCACAAACCATAGTAATTTTATTTCTGGAGATATAAAAACTCCTAAAGATCGATTAGATATTACTTTTGATTATACTGAAAGTGGATTTTATTCAGGGGAAACTGAATTATCTAAAATAAATGGATATTCTAGTATAACAAATTTAAAAGAGTTTACATTTCCTGTTGGTGATGAAGTAAAAATAAGACCTGCTCGTATCGAATCAATTAATATTAATCAAATTGCAAAATGTGCTTATTTTCATGAAAACCCTAGTACACCATCAACATTCAATAATTCATTTAACACAGAAAATAGAACTGTTTTTTTACTTGACGTTACAACATTTGAGTATTGGGATCTAGATAGTGAACAATTATCTACCGTAAATTTAGAATGGGATATTGGTAGTCATTTAGATGTAATGCTTACTGATTTAGAAAATTTGACCGTTGTAGGTTGGAGTAAAAAAAACCAAACTTGGGAAAGTTTGGGGAATACTTTTTATACTGGCGATTTGGTCTCAGGAAATATAACGTCAGATTATTTTATACCAGATGATTATGAGGTAATAACTTTCGGAAAAAGCATTAGTATAGATTCTCAAACTGCTGATAATTTAAACTTAGATAATTTTATAATCTCGCCTAATGGCGATGGTTCAAATGATTATTTTGTTATTGATGGTGTTGTTCTCTCGCCTAACAATTTATTACAAATATTTAATAGATGGGGACGTGTAGTTTATGAAAAAAGTAACTATAATAATGAATTTGAAGGCACATCAAATAATTCAAGCACTATTTTAACAGATCGTAAATTACCTGATGGAGTCTATTTTTACATTATAAACCTATATGATATACAACTTAGACATCAAGGTTTTATTTATATAAATAATTAATACTACAAGCTATAGATCACTTAGAAAAGAAATATTTATCTTTATTTTTTATTCTAATTGAACAATAATGAGTCTTAATTCCGTTAATAACCTAGAAGTACGTTTTATTACTGCCACTGAAACACATACCGTAAGGCATCCTGTTCTTAGACCAGGCAGACCTTTATCAAGTTGTATTTTTGATGGTGATACCAACGAGACAACTTTACACTTAGGTGGTTTTGTAAATAATGAAATAGTCGCTGTAGGTTCTTTTTTTAAAAACAACCACTCCGATCATGACTTAAAAAACGCCATACAATTACGAGGTATGGCTGTTTTAGAAGCGTATCATAAAAAAGGGTATGGAAGACAAATACTTGAATATGGTGAAAGCTTTTTTAAAGAAAAAGGCTATGACATTATTTGGATGAATGCAAGAGTTAATGCTTTAAAATTTTATTCAAAATTAGGTTATGAAAAGGTTGGTACTGTTTTTGAAATACCTAAAGTAGGTGAACATTATGTTCTCTTTAAAAAATTATAATAATGAAAAGAAGATCGTTTATTAAAAAAAGTGTAGCTACAAGTTTGGCTTTAAGTATTTTACCAAGTGTTTCATTTGCAAATAATTCAAGTTTAGACTATTCCATACTTGAATTAATGGGTAAAATTGATATCGATTTATATGGTGATGGGTATAAATTGAAAAAAGAAGCTCATGAAGCTTTTGTTGCTATGAAAAGAGCTGCATATACTGGTGGCGTTAACCTAAAAATTGTTTCTAGCTATCGTAGTTTTGATCGCCAACAGTTGATTTTTGAGCGCAAGTTTATAAAATATACAGATGAAGGTTTAGAACCTCTTGATGCTATTTCTAAAATCATTAAATATTCTACGATTCCTGGTACCAGCAGACACCATTGGGGAACCGATATTGATGTAATCGACGGATATCAAAAAGTGGACGGTGATGTTTTAGTACCATCAAAATACGGAGAAGGGCAACCATTTGCTGATTTTAAAAAATGGATGGATGAAAACTCTGAAGATTTTGGATTTTATCTTGTATATGATGACAACAAACGTAGAAGAGGTTTTAGTTACGAACCATGGCATTATAGCTACGCTCCTATTTCTATACCTATGTTAGAATCTTTTAGAAGTAAAAATATCATGCAAATTTACAAAAATGAAGATTTTTTAGGTAGTGAGCACTTTACTTCTAACTTTTTAAGAACATATATTACTGATAATATTTTAGATATAAATTCTAAACTTCTATAAGCTTTTTTTGTATTTTACAAATCACTAAATATCATTAACCATGAAAAGAGGTAGTTGGAAAATACGAATATTTATAGGTCTTGCCATTGTTGCATTTGCATTTGTGCAACGTTGCAATAACAAAGAAGAGAACCCGTACACTAATAGGGTCCAAAACATTAACATGTCTTCTGAACAAGAAATAGCTATTGGCTTACAAAGTAAACCAGAAATTACGCAACAGTATGGTGGTTTGTATCCTGATGAAAAACTTCAATACCTTGTTGATGCAGTCGGGAATAAATTAGTAGAAAACAGTATTGCAAGAGAAACTCCTTACCAATACGAGTTTCATTTACTAGCAGACCCAAATACAATTAATGCCTTTGCTTTACCGGGCGGACAAATTTTTATTACTTACGCACTTTTTTCACAATTAACCGAAGCTCAATTAGCAGGAGTTTTAGGTCATGAAATAGGTCATGTAATTGGACGCCATTCCGCTGAACGTATTGCCGATGGTAGCTTTTGGCAAACTGTAACCATGGGAGCAACTGTTGGTGCAGATGCCGGAAATATAGTTGGAAGCATTGGTCAAAACACCTTATTAAAAAATGGGCGTGGTGACGAATTAGAGAGTGATGATTTAGGGGTTCTTTTTATGATGCAATCTGGTTATGACCCTTACGAAATGATTAAAGTAATGGAAATTTTAAAAGCTGCCGGTGGTTCAAGTAACGTACCTGAATTTCAAAGTACGCATCCCGATCCTGAAAATAGAATAGAAAAAATCGAAGCTTCCATTTTGAAGTATGAAAATCAGTAATCATGTATTTCATCTAATAAATGTTAAATACAGCTATTTTCTTTTTATAATTTTATAGTTTTGTGTCACCCAAGTTTTTACACATCTCCTTTACCCTTATAGCTTTGATTTTATAAATCATCTAAATAAGACTATAATGGGAAAAATTTTACACCTTAGGAACCTTTATTTAGAAGCATTTGAAAATTGTAAACCAGCTTTTTTAGTTGTTTTATTGAAATTATATTCACTTTTTTCAATGGCTATGATATCTATGGCGTTGTACGCGTTTTTGTACAGAGCAGTTAATGGATTCAAATTTTAATATTTTTTACCGTTTTACGAGAACACTGAAAATGTTAAATTCTAAATGAAACAAGAAAGCCATCCACAAGAAGTAGATGGCTTTTTTAGTACTTGAAATTTGAAATAAAAATTAGTTTTAACTTTTCCAATTTTTGTCAATTACCACAAGTGCTTCCTTTGCTTTTGATAATTCTGCATACCTCTTAATTCCATGTTTTCTGTCTGACTTCACCTTCAAATCAGCCCCATTAGCAATTAAAATTTCTAAAATTTCTGTTTTGTTGTAACGTGCTGCAAAAATAGCAGGTGTTAAACCTAATGATTTTTGATTTACATCTTCCCCTAAAGCTATCATATTTTTTACAACGTCAACTTTTCCTTTTAAAATAGCATGGCAAAAAGAGTTCAAACCCTCTGGCTTATCTAATTTTACAATGGCATTCGGAACAGTTTCAGGTGTTTTAAAAGTGCTAGCTTTCATTGATGCGGTACATAGTGCAAAACTTAAAACGGCAATTGAGATTGATTTTTTCATGATGTTCGATTTTTTTTGATTGATGATGAATAATTTTTGATTTATACTATAACAGACGAGATATACTTTAATTTGTTTCAGTATAATTACCGAAATAACATTTTATTAACATTTAAACTGTTTTTACATGAAACATTTAAGGCTTTAAAAACAAAAAGAGGTTCATATTTTTAGCATATAGTAGCATTTCATCTTATTTTTGTAGTACAAAAATTAGTTATCCCATGAACAAGAAAGTAATATTGATGATTTTAGATGGTTGGGGAAAATCTCCTGACCCAAAAGTTTCGGCAATTGCAAATGCAAACACGCCATTTATTGATTCAATTCAAGAAGAATATTCAAATGCTAATCTATTAACGGATGGTATGAATGTTGGCCTTCCTGAAGGTCAAATGGGAAATAGTGAAGTTGGTCATATGAATCTTGGTGCTGGTAGAATAGTGTATCAAGATTTAGCTAAAATAAATAAAGCTGTAAAAGAAGACACTTTAAAAGATGAAGTTGTTTTAAAGCAAGCTTTTGAATACGCAAAAAAGAATAATAAACCAGTTCATTTTGTAGGTTTATTAAGTGATGGTGGTGTTCACAGTCACACTTCCCATTTAAAAGGACTTATTAGTGCCAGTGAAGCCTATGGTCTTGACAATGTTTTTATTCATGGCTTTACTGATGGTAGAGATGTTGATCCTAAAAGTGGAAAAGGGTATGTAGAAACTATCAATGATTTTTGTTCTGATAAAAAAGCAAAATTAGCAACTGTAATTGGTCGTTATTATGCAATGGATAGAGATAAAAGATGGGAGCGTATAAAATTAGCGTACGATCTTTTAGTAAATAATACCGGAACTAAAACAACTGATATTCCTGCTGAATTACAAAAAAATTATGATGCGGATATTACTGATGAGTTTATAAAACCAATTATAGCAACAGATGCTGATGGTTCTCCACTAGCAAAAGTAGAAAATGGCGATGTTTTAATTTTCTTTAATTTTAGAACTGACCGTGGTCGAGAACTTACCGAAGTATTAAGTCAAGTTGATATGCAAGCTGAAGAGATGCATAAATTAGATTTATACTATGTTACCATGACTAATTATAACGACGCTTATAAAAACGTTCATGTAGTTTACGACAAAGCAAATATTGAGCAAACTCTAGGTGAAACTTTAGCAAACGCTGGCAAAAAACAAATTAGAATTGCTGAAACTGAGAAATACCCACATGTAACATTTTTCTTTAACGGTGGTAGAGAAGAGCCTTTTGAAGGTGAGCAACGTTTATTATGCCCATCACCAAAAGTTGCAACTTACGATTTACAACCAGAAATGAGCGCTTATGACATTAGAGATGCAATTATTCCTGAACTTAAAAAAGGTGAAGCTGATTTTGTATGTTTAAATTTTGCAAACCCAGATATGGTTGGTCATACTGGAGTTATGGAAGCAGCAATTAAAGCTTGTGAAGTTGTTGATAGTTGCGCAAAAGAAGTAGTTACTGCTGGTCTTGAAAATGGGTATTCATCAATTGTAATTGCCGATCATGGTAATTGTGATACGATGATAAACCCTGATGGAAGTCCTAATACAGCACACACTACAAACCCTGTTCCTTTAATTCTTGTTGATAAAGATCACATCAAGATTAAAGATGGAGTTTTAGGCGATATCGCTCCAACAATATTAAAATTAATTGGTGTTGAGCAACCAGAGTTAATGACTCAAAAAGCATTGGTTTAAAATTACCAAAAAAAGTATCTTTGTATCCTTATGATTAAAGTAAAAAATACAGAAGAAATTGAATTAATGCGCGAAAGCGCATTAATCGTTTCAAAGACCTTAGGTATGCTGGCTAGTGAAGTTAAACCAGGTGTATCTACACTACAGTTAGACGCTCTTGCGGAAACCTTTATTCGCGATCATGGTGCTGTCCCAGGATTTTTAGGATTATATGATTTTCCTAATTCTCTTTGTATGAGTCCGAATGCACAAGTAGTTCACGGTATACCAAATGATAAGCCTTTAGAAAATGGCGATATAATATCAATAGATTGTGGAGCTTTAAAAAATGAGTTCTACGGTGATCACGCTTATACATTTGAAGTTGGTGAAGTTGCACCTGAAACAAAAAAAATGTTAGACATCACTAAACAATCATTATACGTTGGTATTCGTGAGTTTAAACATGGCAACCGTGTAGGTGATGTGGGCTATGCTATTCAGAAATTCACGGAAGATCATGGTTACGGTGTTGTTCGTGAATTAGTAGGTCATGGTTTAGGCAAAAAAATGCATGAAGATCCTGAAATGCCAAATTACGGGAGAAGAGGTCGAGGTAAAAAGTTTGTTGAAGGAATGGTTGTAGCTATTGAGCCTATGACAAATTTAGGAACACACCGAATCAAACAACTAAAAGATGGTTGGACAATCTTAACAGCTGACGGCAAACCGAGTGCACATTTTGAGCACGATGTTGCCTTAGTGAATGGAAAACCAGAACTTTTATCTACATTCAAATACATATATGACGCTCTTGGCATTGTGAGCGATGAAGAAGATGAATTCAGACAAGTAAAAATATAATAGTTACTTCTCTTATAAATACAAGGCGTGATTAATTTAATCACGCCATTTTTAAATCATGTTAAAACTCTTTAAATACATATTAAACGCAGTACCAAGACCATTACTTATTAAACTAAGTTATATAGCCAGACCAGTTCTTGCTTTTTCTATGCGTGGTAACAAATACACTGACCCAATTGATGGCAAAAGCTTTAAAAAGTTTATGCCTTACGGCTATGAGAGTCCAAGAGAAAATGTATTGTCCCCTTCTACACTATCATTAGAAAGACACCGGTTATTATGGTTGTATTTAAAGAATGAAACAGATTTTTTTACGAAGCCTCAAAAACTACTTCACTTTGCACCTGAACAAGCCTTTCACAAACGATTTAAAGGCTTAAAAAACATTTCATATACAACAACCGACCTTAATTCTCCTTTAGCGGACGTGAAAGCTGACATATGCAATCTCCCTTTTGAAGAAAACAGTTTTGATGTTATTTTTTGTAATCATGTATTGGAACATATACCAAATGATAAAAAAGCTATGGAAGAAATGTATCGAATTTTAAAACCAGGTGGTTGGGGCATATTTCAAATTCCACAAGATTTAAATAGAGCCGTTACTTTTGAGGATGATTCTATTACAGATAAAAAAGAAAGAGCTAAAATATTTGGCCAATATGACCATGTTAGAATTTACGGTCGTGATTTTTTTGAGAAGTTAAGAGGTATAGGTTTCACTGTAGAAGAAGTGGACTACACATCGCAATTGACTCCAGAACAAGTTGATAAATACCGTTTAGCAAAAGGAGAAATTATTCCTTTAATAAAAAAATAGAATATGTATTATTTTATCATAACATTACTAAAACCATCAGTAGAGAAAAACTTAATTTGATCATCCACACCTACATAAATAAAATACGCATCAATGTGCGTAATTTTGGAAAGTAGCTCCATTGAATCAACAAGATCCATTGCCATAAAAGAAGTCGCAAAAGCATCAGCTTCTGCACAGTTTTCGGCTAAAACAGAAACAGCTAATACATTTGAATTTTTAGTAAAACCAGAAATTGGATCAACAGTGTGAACAAATTTTTTCCCTGTTTTTTTATCTACACGATAATGCCTATAATTACCAGAAGAAGCCATAGCTCTATCCTTTAAATATATTTTGGCAATTGGAGAAGTTCTATCCGTTGCTTTTGGGTTATCTATGCCAACAACAAATGCTTTGTTTTTAATTTTATTAATACCTTTTGAGATTAACTCTCCTCCTACTTCAATTAAGTAATCAGATATTCCCTTTTGATCTAATAAAACAGCTAGTCGATCAACAGTATATCCTTTTGCTATGGCATTAAAATCAAATAATATATTAGCATTTACTTTACGAATAGTTTTATCTTCTTCTAATTTTACTTTATTAAAACCAACAAACTCTAAAAGGCTATCTACTTTTACACTATCCAATTCAATATGTTTCCCTTGTCCAAAGCCCCAAGAATTAACTAAAATACCAACCGTTGGATCAAAATAACCATTAGTAGTTTTATTTACTTTTTTTGATAGATTAAAAACCTCTTCAAACATTTCATCAATAACAACTGTTGAATCACCTTTATTAATCTTGGAAATATCTGAATCTGATTGGTAAGTAGACATGGATTTATTCATGGCCACAAATAGTGAGTCTATTTCTTTACTAAAATCTCTATGTTCAGTATCATAAAAAATAATAGAATATGTGGTTCCTAATGCATTACCAGATGCCCTATTCTCAACAATAGTGACTTCTTTTTTGCATGAACTCCCAATAAAAAATAAAACAAATACAATACATAAAACTAAAAATCTAAAGTTTAATAAGCCCTTCATAGTCAACAACGTAATCTTCATTTAAATAAACTGGTTTCTCATAATCTTTCGCATTCACCAAACCAACACCAGCAAAAAAAGTTTCAGCTTCAAATTTTAAAGCATGATCTTTAATTTTATCAAAACTAGATAAATCAAACTTCCTTGGATCATCTGGATAACTAATGCATTTGACCACTACAAAATGAAGCTTTTTATCCTTTAAACAAACAAATTGTGGATTTTTTTTTAATTGACTATTAACAGCCATAAATTCAAAACCATTTTCTTCTAATTGTTTCCCAACAATGTTCATTGCTAAATTGTGAAGTTCTTGTTCAGAGAGTGCTTTCATAAGTTAAAAAGAAAAAACCGATATAGTTAAATATCGGTTTTGTTAATATACTTTATTATTTAGTTTTATTTTAAATTAACCTCCAAAATCATCAAATCGGATGTTCTCATCAGCTAAACCAAAATCTTCTCCCATTTTTTGAACAGCCTTGTTCATTAATGGTGGACCACAGAAGTATAATTCTATATCTTCAGGAGACTCATGTTTGCTTAAATAATTATCTATAACACAATTATGAACAAAACCAACAAAACCGTCACCAGGGGCATCTAAACTTTCTTTTACTTTCCAGTTATCTTCTGGTAAAGGCTCAGAAAGAGCCAAGTAAAATTTGAAGTTAGGGAATTCTTTTTCCAACTCGTAAAAGTGATCTAAATAGAATAACTCACGTTTAGAACGACCACCGTACCAGTAAGAAACTTTTCTACCAGTTTTTAATGTTTTGAACAAGTGGTACAAGTGAGAACGCATTGGTGCCATACCAGCTCCACCACCTACATATAACATTTCAGCATCAGAATCGTTAATGAAAAATTCTCCATAAGGTCCTGAAATAGTTACTTTATCACCAACTTTTCTTGAAAATACATATGACGATGCAATACCAGGATTTACATCCATCCAAGCACCTTTAGCTCTATCAAAAGGAGGTGTTGCAATACGAACATTCAACATGATCTCTCTACCTTCAGCTGGAAAAGAAGCCATTGAGTATGCTCTCTCTACAGTTTCAGGATTTTTCATCACCATTGGCCAAAGACCAAACTTATCCCATTCTGCTTGAAACTTATCTGGCGTTTCATGCTCTTCTGGGTGAGCAGTAATATCCATATCTTCAAACTTCACTTCACAAGGAGGGATTTCAATTTGAATATAACCACCAGCTTTATAACCCATATCTTCAGGAATCTCTACAACAAATTCCTTAATAAATGATGCAACATTATAATTACGAACAACAGTTGCTTCCCATTTCTTAATACCAAAAACCTCTTCAGGTATGGTAATATCCATGTCTTGTTTAACTTTAACTTGACAAGCTAAACGTGCACCATGAACAAGTTCTTTTTTTGAAAAGTGAGGCGTTTCAGTAGGTAACGCTTCACCACCACCAGAAAGTACGTGACATTCACATTGAATACATGTTCCACCACCACCACATGCTGATGGTAAAAATATTTTTTGATTACCTAAAGTAGAAAGTAAAGAACTTCCTGACCCTACTTCAATTTTCTTTTCTCCATTAATTGTAATGGTTACAGGACCCGAAGGAGATAGTTTTTCTTTTGTAAAAAGCAAAAGAGCAACTAATATTAATAACAATACCATAAATGCAACCACGGTGATCGCAATGTATCCGCCTGTACTTGTAGCTAAAATCATTCTTATTTGTTTAAAATATCATTATAAGAAACTTCATTTTCGTCCATTTCTTTATTTATTTTACCTTCTTCTATTTTCTGGGCAGTTTTAACAGCTTCTTCAGCAGGAGCTTCATCACCACCTGTTAACATACCACCAAAACTTTGAAAACCGATACCCATTAAGCCAGTAATGATAAACGTAATACCTAACCCTCTTAAAGGAGCTGGAACGTTTGAATATCTAATTTTTTCACGGATTGCAGCAATAGCTAAAATTGCTAAAAACCATCCAATACCTGATGATATTCCATAATTAAAAGCTAAACCTAAGGTTTGAATATCTCTTGATTGCATGAATAATGAACCCCCCAAAATAGCACAGTTTACAGCAATTAATGGCAAAAATATACCTAATTGATTATATAGTGAAGGTGAGAATTTTTCAACAACTATCTCTACCAATTGTACCATTGTTGCAATGGTAGCGATAAATAAGATAAATGATAAAAAACTTAAGTTATAATCTGCATATTCAGGACCTAACCACACTAATGCACCATCTCTTAAAAGATACTGATCTAACAGCCAGTTTAATGGCACCGTAACAGCAAGTACAAATATTACCGCTGCACCTAAACCAACTGCTGTAGCCACTTTTTTAGAAACCGCCAAGTAAGAGCACATTCCTAAGAAGACAGCAAAAACCATGTTGTCTATAAATATTGATCTAAAAAATAATTCTATATGTTCTAACATCGCTATTTCTTATTTTTTAATTAATTTTCTTCTATTAATGAAGGGTTACGAGAACGTTGAACCCAAATGATAATACCTACTACGATCAATGCTGCAGGAGGGATAATCATAAATCCGTTATTTTCATAACCGATAGAATACAAACCTGTTTTCTCAATAGGATCTCCTAAAACTTTAAAGCCTAATAAAGTACCTGAACCTAATAGCTCTCTAAAGAAACCTATAATTACAAGTATAATTCCGTAACCAAGTGAGTTACCAATACCATCCAAGAAAGATTTATAAGGTCCGTTAGCTAAAGCAAAAGCTTCAAAACGACCCATAATAATACAGTTAGTAATAATTAAACCCACAAAAACCGATAAGGTTTTACTTAACTCGTAAGCAAAAGCTTTTAGTACTTGATCTACAATAATTACTAAAGTTGCAACCACAACTAACTGAACAATAATTCTAATTTTAGAAGGGATAATGTTACGCATTAATGATATTACTACGTTACCCATTGCTAAAACAAACATTACAGATACTGCCATAACTATTGAAGCTTTAAGCTCTGCTGTAATTGCTAATGCAGAGCAAATACCTAATACCTGAATAGTAATCGGATTGTTATCTGCTAATGGGTCTAAAATTAGCCCCGCGTCTTTTTTTGTAAGTAATCCCATATTTATTTTACTCTAATGGTTTTTAAATAGTCTTTATAAAGATTTACTGTTTCTGTAATCATAGCAGAAACACCATTACCGGTAATTGTAGCACCCGCAAGTGCATCAACTGCATTATCATCTTTTCTTTCATTAACAGGGTCATTGTTACCTTTTGCAACAGTAATACCTTTATAACGTGTTCCAGACATGATAGTTTCCCCAGTAAAATCATCCATAAAGTAACGTTGTTTTATGTTTGCACCTAAACCAGGTGTTTCACCTTTATGATCAAAATAAACACCTTGAACCACCATATTTTTATCAAGAGCAATAAAACCCCATATAGCATCCCAAAGGCCTTTACCATACATAGGTATAATATAAAACTCTTTATTATCTTTTTCACCAACAAACAAAGGCAACTTAGGTGTTTCACCTGTTTTAGAAATTGCTATTTGTTTTTTCATATCAATTAAGTAAGCTTCTTTATCTTCAGTAACTTTATCACCTTCGATAACCAATTGCTTCTTAATATACTTTAAAAATTCATCCTCTACTTCATTAGCAGGAATAAAATTTACACTACCCTCATCAACATTACTATTTACGCCCATAGCGTAAAGAATGTTTTGTTGTTTTTCAAATTTTTCGTTTTCTGCTATTTTATCACTTAAGCCTGAAGCTGTTAGTGCTAAAACAGAACCTACGATTACAACCATTATTGCCGCAAATACTACGGTATAAACGTTTTTATCTGTGTTAATTGCCATAATTAAACGGTTTCAGCTTTTAAATTTTCAGATTTTGATGAATCAACTTCAATGATTGTAGCATTCTTAAGTCTCTTCATTCTTTTTTTGATGTTACCCTGAATCACATAATGATCAATTGTAGGTGCAAATACGTTCATTAACAATATTGCTAAGAAAACACCCTCAGGATATGCAGGATTAAATACACGTATCATTACCGAAATAAAACCGATAAAGAAACCGTAATACCATTTACCTTTATTTGTTTGAGAACCTGTTACTGGATCCGTGGCCATATATACAATACCAAAAGCTAAACCTCCAACAATTAAATGTTTCCATGACTCAAAACTCATAAGACTATAAAACTTACTAGTTTCAGTAATCCAACCAGCATCAGTAACTCCATTAAAAATAAAGCCCATTACTAAAGCACCAATAATAGCACTTAACATAATTCTCCAGCTTGCTATTTTTGTAAAAACTAAAAACAAACCACCTAATATGATTAAGAATGTAGAAGTTTCACCAACAGAACCAGGTATAAAACCAAAGAACATATCAGAAATAGAATAAGTCATATCTCCGTTTTGAGCCAAAGTACCTAAAATTGTCTCTCCAGAAATCGCATCAGGCCCACCAGCTAATTCAACAGCATCGTGCACCCAAACTTTATCACCACTCATCCAAGTTGGGTAAGCAAAGAACAAGAAAGCTCTAATTGTTAATGCTGGGTTTAATATATTCATACCAGTACCACCAAAAACTTCTTTACCTATTACAACACCAAATACAACTGCTACTGCTAGCATCCATAATGGTAAATCTATTGGAACAATTAATGGCACTAACATACCAGTAACCAAATACCCTTCTTCTACTTCATGACCTTTTATTACTGCGAATATAAATTCTACTAAAAGACCAACACCGTATGAAACAGCTACTAAAGGAAGAACTTTAATGATTCCTATCCAAAAGTTATCCCAAGTAAGAAAGTCGCTCACTAAAGAGAACTCTTGAGGAAAACCATTGATAGCACCAAAGTGTTGATATCCTGCATTGAACATTGAAAACAATAATACTGGTATCAAAGCCATTATTACTGTATTCATCGTTCTTTTTAAATCATCTGCTCCTCTAACATGACTACCAGATTGTGTAGTTTCATTAGGTGCATATAAAAAAGTATGGACTGCATTGAAGGCTGGTGCCATCTTTTTGCCCTTATACTTTTCTTTTAAATTGTGTAAGTTATTTTTAAGGCTCATATTTATCCTATTTCTTTTTGTAATAAGTCTAATCCTTCACGAATAATTTGTTGGTGCGGTTGCTTAGATATACAGATAAATTCAGTTAATGAAAAATCTTCTGGAGCAACTTCATACAAACCTAACTGTTCCATTTCATCTAAATCTTTTACCATACAAGCTTTCAACAACTGCATTGGATAAATATCTAAAGGAAAAACCTCTTCGTACTGACCAGTTACAACAAATGCTCTGTGCTCACCATTTGTATTGGTGGTCAAATCATATTTTTTCTTAGGGTTTAACCAAGAAAAAGTTAATGCTCTTGTTGTTGAAATTTTATTAAAAACAGGCTTATTCCATCCGAAGAACTCATAATCGTCACCTTCAGGAATTACAGTCACCGTATTGTTATAAAAACCTAAATTACCATCTGGTGCAGTTTTTAAACCTGTCAACACATCACCATTAATAACTCTAAAATTATCTGAATCAACACCACTAGCATACAAGAAAGTTGCAATCTCTGCTCCAATTTTAGTTGTATAATACTGTGGTTTTTTCACTGATGACCCTGCTAGTGCAACGGTACGTTCAGCGTTGAACTTACCTGTTAGCAATAATTCACCAATTATAACTAAATCTTGTGGAGAAACAACCCAAACTAGCTCACCTTTATTAATAGGATCGATTTTATTGATTTGTGTACCCACTAAACCTGCTGGATGAGGACCTGAAACCTGATGAAGCTCAGCACCTTTTACACCAGACAACGGAGATTTAGCATCACCGTAAGAAACATGAACTTTACCAGGAGTAAGTACTGCTAACGCAGTAATTGCCGCTTGTAACTCAGCTTCTTTACCATTTAGCACATAATCAACATCAGCCGCCAAAGGTGCTGTTCCATATCCTGACACAAAAATCGCTTTTGGCGTTGTGTTTGGATCTGCAATAACATCGTATGGACGTTGTTTGATAAATGGCCAACAACCTGATAACAATAAAGTAGCCTTAATTTCCGCAGCAGAAACACTACTTAAATTAGGAACTTTATGCTCAATTGATTGTTGATTAGTGTCAGCTAAAATTTTAAGAGAAAGAATTCTTCTTCTTTCACCTCTTTTAATTTCAACTAATTCACCACTTACAGGAGATGCAAAAATCATAGACTCATGATTTTTGTTGTAGAATAGCGCCTCACCTGCTTTTACTTCCGCGCCTTCTTTTACCAGCATTTTAGGAGAAACTCCATGAAAATCCTGCAGATTTAATACATAAACATTACTTAATGCTACTTTAGAAGTCGCTAATTCTGCAGCGCCAACCAAATTGATGTTTAAACCTTTTTTTATTCTGATGTCTTTAGACATATTAAACGTAGACCTTAGGTTAACAAAATTTGATGCGAATTTAAAATTTTACGACTACATTTCCTTATTAAAACAGCTAAGAATACTTTATTTATATTTATTCTAAATAAAATCGAAACCAAAATCACATCTACTTTTTTAGGTATAAGTTTTGCTTATCTTTGCCAAACAACAACATACAATGAAAAAATACTGTTTTTTAACCATATTATTAGTCAACTATTTTCAATCTTTTGCTCAAGTTCAATTTGAAGTTAACCCTCCAGAACATATAAAATCAATAGTTTTCACAGGAGATACTGATGATCAATTCCCAATTGTTCAATTAGGAAGCTCGGTAACTCTAGAATTTGATGACATTACAGCAAGTGAACAGGATTTTTATTACAAAATAACTCATTGTAATTACGACTGGACTCCTTCGCAATTACTAAAGTCTCAATATTTAAACGGAATTGACGATCAAAGAATTACAGACTACCAAAACAGTTACAATACACTACAATCATATTCCAATTACACCTTAACACTACCAAATGATGATGTTAAATTCAAAGTCTCAGGAAACTATATGCTTGAAATTTATGACAACAATTATGAATTACTTTTTTCTAGAAGGTTTTTAATTTATCAAAACTCGGTTACCGTAACCAGCGAAATTAAAAGAGCAAGAGACTTCTCTCATATTTTTGACAAACAAGTTGTACAACTCAATATTGATTATTCTAACTACCAAATCGTAAACCCCAAGAAAGAAGCCAAAGTAGTAATTTTACAAAACTATCATTGGCCAACTGCTCTTTACGGTTTAAAACCACAATACACCATAGGTAAAGAGCTAATATACAAATACGACTTAGAAGCTAGCTTTTACGGTGGTAATGAGTATTTAAATTTTGATAATAAAGATTTACGAGTTGCAACTGTAGCCATTTCAAGAATCAGCTTAACAGATTTATATAATCACTTTTTATTTCCTGATAAATTTAGAAACAAACAAGAATACACCTATAACCCTGATATAAATGGCAACTTTGTTATTCGAACTTTACAAGGCGATGATTCTTCACGTGAAGCTGAGTATACATATGTCCACTTTAGCTTACCTTATCAAGAAGAACTCAAAACAAACGAAGTATATGTTTTTGGGAAATTTAACAACTATGCTTTAGAAGAAGAAAACAAAATGACCTACAACACAAAAAAAGGGATGCTAGAAACCACAATTAAATTAAAACAAGGTTTCTACAACTATAAATATGTTGTAAAAAACAAAGACAATACAATTGACTATAACAAAATAGGTGGTAATTTTCATTTTACAGAAAACAGCTACTTGACCCTTGTATATTATAGAAATTTTGGAGATTTATATGATAGCTTAATTGGCATTAGTAATACAACTTCCGAAAACATATCAAACTAAATATAGCGAGATATCATAAAAAAAGTTAATTATACCGAGTATCGCGACTAATACTATAAAAAAAATTATAACTTTAATATATTGCTGAGAATAAGCGCAAAAGGTTTTCAATAAAAACAAGCTTATTTTAGCCATTATTATTTTAAAAAAAGTTTTTATTTATGACTACTCAGATTACAAAAGGCATAAAAATTTCAGTAAACACGAGCTTTGAAGGTACTTTTTTTAAAAATTATAAAACACATTATGCATTTGGTTACACTATAACTATTGAAAACCAAAGCAAAGACACTGTACAATTAACTTCAAGACATTGGCAAATTTACGACTCACTTAATGAACTAGAAGTTTTAGATGGTGAAGGAGTAATAGGGAAAAAACCAATTATTAATCCTGGTGAATCTCACACTTATAGTTCAGGTTGCTTATTAACCTCAACAATTGGCGCCATGAAAGGACACTATAATATGGTAAACACAAACACTGGAGACAATTTCAGGGTTTACATTCCTACTTTTAAATTTAGTACTCCATTTACATTAAATTAATGTAACACATAACATGCTATTAGTTATTTTCTTCAAATAGATATTAGTACCTTTAACCTGACTATTTAATAAAAAATAAAATAATGGGAAAAGGATTTTTTCAAGTTCCTGTAGCTGTAAACGAGCCTATTAAAGGGTATGCTCCAGGATCTCCTGAACGAGAGGAAGTTTTAAAACAATACAAAGAATATTATAACGGTTCTGTTGATGTACCTTTGTATATTGGTAGTGAAGAAATAAAGACAGGTAACACAAAACCAATGTCTCCACCACACGACCACAAACAAATTGTTGGTCAATATCATTTAGCAGAAAAAAGCCATGTAACTAAAGCTATTGACAATGCTTTAGACTCTAGAGAAGCTTGGGCAAATTTAGCTTGGGAACAACGTGCTGCTATATTTTTAAAAGCTGCAGAATTAATTGCTGGTCCTTACAGAGCTAAAATAAATGCCGCAACAATGATTGCGCAATCTAAAACTATTCACCAAGCAGAAATTGATGCTGCATGTGAATTTATAGATTTTTTGCGTTTTAACGTCGAATACATGTCTGAAATCTACCAAGAACAACCTGATTCTGCTGAAGGTATATGGAACAGAGTAGAATACAGACCACTTGAAGGTTTTATTTACGCTATCACCCCTTTTAACTTTACTGCTATTGCTGGTAATTTACCTGCAAGTGCTGCAATGATGGGTAATGTTGTTGTTTGGAAACCTAGTGATAGTCAAGTATTTTCTGCAAAAATAATTGTTGATATATTTAAAGAAGCTGGTTTACCTGATGGTGTAATTAATGTAATATACGGCGACCCTCAAATGGTTACCGAAACTGTTTTAGCTAGTCCTGATTTCGCAGGTTTACACTTTACAGGCTCTACTTTTGTTTTCAAAGAATTATGGAAACAAATTGGAAACAATATTCACACCTATAAAACGTATCCTAAAATAGTGGGAGAAACTGGTGGTAAAGATTTTATACTTGCTCACAAATCCGCAAACCCACAACAAGTTGCAACAGCAATTTTACGTGGTGCTTTTGAGTTTCAAGGGCAAAAGTGCAGTGCCGCTTCAAGAGTTTACTTACCAAAATCAATATCTGATGATGTTTTAGAGCGATTAAAAGCTGATTTAAAAACAATCAACACCCCTGGTTCACCTGAAGACATGAGTAATTTTGTTACTGCTGTTATTCACGAAGGTTCTTTTGATAAATTAGCTAAATATATTGACGAAGCAAAAGAAGCTTCAGATGCTGAAATTATAGCTGGTGGAAATTACGATAAATCTAAAGGATACTTTATTGAACCAACAGTGATTTTAACTACAGACCCTAAATACACAACTATGGAAACAGAATTATTCGGTCCTGTAGTTACTATTTATGTTTACGAAGATGCTAATTGGGCAGAAACATTAAAATTAGTTGACAGCACATCAGAGTATGCATTAACAGGTGCCGTAATTTCGAAAGACCGTTACGCGATTGAAGAAGCCACATTAGCACTACAAAACTGTGCTGGCAACTTCTATATTAATGACAAACCAACTGGTGCTGTTGTTGGCCAACAACCATTTGGTGGTGCAAGAGCATCAGGTACTAATGACAAAGCAGGTTCTGCTCAAAATTTATTACGTTGGGTTTCTCCAAGATTAATAAAAGAAACATTTGTTACTCCTGTTGATTATAGATATCCATTTTTAGGATAATTCTTCAACATTAATTAATATTTAAAAAATCCCAGAAATTATAATTCTGGGATTTTTTTTGATTACACTGTAAGGATAAAGCAATATAACCTACTCAAAACCATATTAAACAACAGCAATCTAACCATGAAAATAAAAAACTTAATAATTACAAGCATTACACTATTCGCTTTAAACTTTTTGAGTGCACAAACTAGTATTCCTGAAAACATCACTCAAAAAACCATACACGACATTTTAGAAGGAAATCAAAACCACATAGTTCAATTAGCAGAAGCTTTTACAGAAGATCAATACGACTGGAAACCAATGGATGGTGTTGATTCTGTTGGAGAAGCAATACTACATGTAACATCAACAAATTATGCTATTGGATTACGGTTAGGTTTCGCACCACCCGAAGAAGTTAAAGTAATGAAAATTTCTAAAATCAAAGGAAAAGAAAATATCATTAACGCTTTAAAAAAATCGAATGAATTTATTAAAAAAACAATATTGAAAGTAGAAAGCAAAAACCTGAATAATGAGATAGATTTAGGTTTTGCAAAAATGAGCACTCTTTCGGGCTTATTAATAATTATGGAACATAATGGCGAACATAAAGGACAATTAATTGCCTATGCCAGATCAAACAATATTACACCACCTTGGAGTAAATAAAAAAAGCAAAAGCTATCATAGTCATGATGACTTTTGCTTTGTCAATATAAAAATTAAATCTAACCCCTGTATTTCAAAGGTAAATAAACCACTTTTTTAGTTTCAAAAAATTCTTCATCAAAAAACTCTGAAAGGTCGTACAACTCTACAGTTTTATAATCTTTTAACTCCTCAGTTAAATCACCACCTTTTAAATACAGAATACCGTTTTTTCTTTCATGCAATGATTCTTTTTTAATTTTACCTTTAGTCCAATGAACAAAAGTTGGCATTGCCGCTACAGCTCTACTCACTATAAAATCAAACTTTTTATCTACATTCTCAACACGGTCATTTATTGTAATAACATTCTCTAACCCTAGTCCAGCAACGACCTCATTAACCACTCTAATCTTTTTACCAATAGTATCTACTAATGTAAAATGTGTTTCAGGAAATAAGATAGCTAATGGAATACCAGGAAAACCACCACCCGTACCAACATCCATAACAGAAGTGCCAGGCAAAAATTGATGTAATTTTGCAATACCTAAAGAATGCTGCACATGCCTTAAATACAACTCATCAATATCTTTTCTTGACACTACATTAATTTTCATATTCCAATCTTCATAAAGTGAAGCTAATTTTGAAAAATGATTTTTTTGTTCTTCAGTTAAATCAGGAAAATGTTTATTTAATATGCTAGCATCCATATTTCATTCTATTTTTTTGACAAAAATAGCATAATAAAACTCATAAATATTCACTTTTTAAGAAGGTGTTTTGATTTTCAATTAACGTTTTGACTTATCTTTACCAAAAATTAAATCATGAGTAAAGAAACTGTTCGTTTTTCTAGAAAAGATTCTACACAATTTTTCAGAACATTAAATAAAAGAGTAAACGATTACTTTAAAGAGAATAAAATAAAGAAAACAGGAGATTGGAGATTACACTTAAAAACAGCTGTGATGTTCACCCTTTTTTTAGCACCATATTTTTTAATATTAACTTTACAATTACCCATCTGGGCTAACTTATTACTTACCATAACTATTGGTGTTGGTATGGCTGGTGTTGGTATGAATGTAATGCATGATGGTAATCATGGCTCATATTCTAACAAAAAGTGGGTTAATAAAATTATGGGAAGTAGCATTTACATACTTGCTGGTAATGTATATAATTGGCAAGTACAACACAATGTATTGCACCACACCTACACAAACATTCACGAGCACGATGAAGATTTAGAAGCTGGTCGTATTCTACGTTTCTCAGAACATGCAGAATGGCACAAACATCACAGGTTTCAACATTATTACTCTGTTTTCTTATATGGCTTATTAACTTTTAACTGGGCTTTGACTACAGATTTTCAACAAATGTATCGTTATACAAAAAGAAAATTAGCATACGGTAAATTACCAAAACCTTTTATAAACTGGAGTAAATTGGTAATTACAAAATTAATTTACTTAACTATTTGGATAGTTTTACCAATGCTTATTTTAGATATTGCTTGGTGGCAAGTTTTAATTGGTTTTTTTATTATGCATTATGTTGCTGGCGTAATATTAAGTGTTACTTTTCAATTAGCGCATGTTGTTGATCAAGCAGATACTCCATTACCTGATAATTCTGGTAATATGAAAAATACTTGGGCAATACATCAACTATTTACCACAGTTAATTTTGGAACAAAAAACAAAATTGTAAATTGGTTTACTGGCGGATTAAACCACCAAGTAGAGCACCACATTTTCCCTAATATTAGTCATGTACATTACACAAAAATTGCTAAAATTGTTAAAGAGACAGCAAATGAATTTAATTTGCCTTACAACGAATACAAAACTACTAGAAAAGCTATAATTTCGCATTTTAATCACTTAAAAGAGTTAGGTAAAAAACCAACTTTACAGTACTAGAAAATTATTTAATAATGAGCAATCAATTATCTGATAGAATAAACAATTTAGCTACATCTGCTACATTAGCAATGGCAGCAAAAGCAAGGGAATTAAGAGGAGAAGGAAAAGATATTATTGGACTTAGTTTAGGCGAGCCTGATTTTAATACTCCTGATTATATTAAAGATGCAGCTATACAGGCTGTAAATGACAACTATAACTCTTACTCTCCGGTAGATGGTTATGTTGAATTAAAAGAAGCTATTATCACTAAATTCAAAAGAGATAATAACTTAACTTACACATTACCTCAAATTGTTGTTTCAACTGGTGCTAAGCAAGCATTATATAATGTAGCTCAAGTTTGCCTTAACAAAGGTGACGAAGTTATACTACCTTGTCCTTACTGGGTAAGTTATAGTGATATTGTAAAATTAGCTGATGGCGTTCCTGTAGAAGTAAAAACATCATTAGAGAATGATTTTAAAATGACACCTGAACAACTTGAGGCTGCTATTACACCAAAAACTAAAATGTTATGGTATAGTTCACCTTGTAACCCTTCTGGTTCTATTTACAGCAAAGAAGAATTAAGAGGTTTAGCAGATGTATTAAAAAAGCACCCACAAATAGTTGTTGTGAGTGATGAAATTTACGAACATATTAATTATGGCGTTACAGCTCATGCTTCAATGGCTGAGTTTGAAGATATGTATGATAGAACAGTTACTGTTAACGGTGTTGCAAAAGCATTTGCTATGACTGGTTGGAGAATTGGTTATATTGGAGCTCCTGCATATATTGCTCGTGCTTGTAACAAATTACAAGGTCAAGTAACTAGTGGATCAAACTGTATTGCACAACGTGCTGTAATTACAGCTTTAACTGAACCTGTAAGTCGTATTCAATATATGGTGGACAAGTTTCAAGAAAGAAGAACTTTAATTTTAGGATTACTAAACGATATTCCTGGTTTTAAATGTAATGAGCCCGAAGGTGCTTTTTATGTTTACCCAGATGTAACTGCATATTTTGGAAAAACGTTTAACGGTACTACTATAAATAACGCATCAGATTTTGCTATGTATTTATTAGAAAATGCAAATGTAGCTACAGTAACTGGTGATGCTTTTGGTAACGGAAACTGCATTCGTATTTCTTATGCTGCAAGTGAAGATCAAATAAAAGAAGCAATAGCTCGTATTAAGAAAGCTGTTTCTTAACAATACCTTTTATTCATTGCAAAAAAGCGCTTCAGAAAATATTTTGAAGCGCTTTTTTTATATTTAAACCTTATTATAAATTGATTAAACTTTCTTCCAGAAATAAGGAGTAAATAGTATTAAAACTGTAAAAAGCTCTAACCTACCTAAAAGCATTAAGAAGCCACACCACCATTTTCCCGCATTAGGCAATCCATTGAAATTACTTAAAGGATTAAGACTACCTAGACCCGGCCCAACATTTCCTAAAGATGAAGCCGCACCACCAACGGCAGATTCAAACTCAAGACCCAACATACCTAAAACTAAAGAACCAATAATAAAGGTTAACATGTACAAAACAAAGAATGCAATTATATTATAAACGATCTGCTGTTTAACGGTTTTATTATTATGTCGCACAGGTATAATTGCATTTGAATGCAAAGTTCTTTTAAATTCTAACAACCCATTTTTAATAATTATCAAATGACGCATTACTTTAATTCCACCAGAAGTAGAACCAGCACAACCTCCTAAAAAGAACAATCCAAAATAAAAGATTGTTAAAAAATGTGTCCAGTTTGTAAAATCTGCTGTAACAAAACCAGTAGTCGTAATTACTGATATTACTTGAAATAATGAATGCCTGAATGCACTTTCAGCTTCCCCTAAAACCATTGGGTAATATTCCGAAGACACAACATCTGCTTTTATAAATACTACCAATGCTGAAATGATTGTAAAGCCAACTACAAAAATAGTATAGAACTTAAATTCTTCATCCATTAATACTTTTTGAACCTTTCCTTTAAAAGCATAATAACTTAATACAAAGTTACTACCTGCCAAAAACATAAAAAGTATTATTATATACTGTATCAACGGATTGTCATTCCAATACGCAGTACTTAAATTTTTAGTTGAAAAGCCACCTGTAGATAATGTTGCTAAAGAGTGATTTATAGCATCAAAAAAAGACATTCCTGCTAATTTTAATAAAATAGTTTCAGCAATCGTATAACCAAAGTAAATTAACCACAATCGTTTTGCTGTATCAGTAATTCTAGGATGCAATTTATCTCCACTTGGCCCGGGCGCTTCTGCCGCAAAAAGCTGCATACCACCAATACCTAACAATGGCAATATTGCTATTGCTAGAACAATAATACCCATACCACCAATCCAATGCGTTAAACTACGCCAAAATAAAACCCCTTCAGGTAACGCTTCAATATCATCTAGTATAGATGCACCTGTGGTTGTATAACCAGATATTGTTTCAAAAAAAGCATTCGTAAAATCTGGTATAGCACCTGAAAACATATAAGGCAAAACTCCTGATAGTGACATCACCAGCCAGCCAAAAGTTACTATTATATAACCTTCTTTTTTCTTTACTTCTTTTTTATGATCACGTGTTAAAAACATTGACAATGTACCAACAATCATAGTTACAATTGCCGCCAAAGTGATTTCTAATGTAGCACCATCATCGTAAATACCACTGAAAATAGCGGCCAAGATCATAAAACCACCATTACATAGTAATAGAAGTCCCATTAGATGAAAAATAATTTTGTAATTTAATGTCATTAAAAGAACATTTTTTCAATTTTCGGAATCGCACTTGGCAAACAACAAACCACTACCCTATCACCTTGCGTAATTTTAAAATCACCTAGCGCAATAATCCCTTCTCCATCTTTTATCACACCACCAATAGTAGCATCTCTTGGAAAATCTAAGTTTTTAATAATTTTACCGTTTACAGCAGATTCTGGTTTCACTATAAACTCTAAAATCTCAGCATTTAAATTATTTAAACGCGTTAAAGCTACGACTTCACCACGGCGAATATGTCTAAAAATATTGTTAGCCGCTAAAAGCTTTTTATTAATTAAAGTGTCAATACCTATAGAGTGTGATAGTTGAAAATAATCCATATTCTCAACTAAAGCGATTGTCTTTTTTATATTTTTTGATTTCGCAACCAAACAAGACATAATATTAGTTTCTGAATTACCAGTTACAGCAATAAATGCATCCATCGCTTCAAGGCTTTCTTCTTCTAAAAGCTCTACATTTCTGCCATCACCATTAATAATTAATGCGTTTGGTAATTCATCTGCTAAGTCAAAAGCTTTTTCCTTTTTACTTTCAATCAGCTTGACATTAAATCTTTTATTACAAAGATCGCGTGCTGTTTTAAAACCAACCTTACTACCACCAAGAATCATTACATTCTTAATATCTCTTTTAATCATTCCGGTTAAGTTATAAAGCTCTTCAACACCGCCTTTGGCTGTTATAAAATAAACTTGATCACCCTCTTTAAAAACAGTATCACCCCTTGGTGTAATCGTATATTGTGTACCCGTACGCTGCAAAGCAATAGGCATAAACCTCAACTCTGGATAAATTTTCGCCGCTTCTTTCACCGTTTTACCCACAAAAGGAGCACTTTTTGGCAAAGACACCCCAACCATTACTAAAGCCCCTTTTTCAAATTCATAAGTATCATTAAAAGCAGACTTATTTAATAACATCTGAATTTCAGTAGCTGCTAGTTCTTCAGGAGAAATTAATTCATCAACTCCTAAATCTCTAAAATCAACGATATCAGTATTTTTCTTAAACTCTGTATTTGAAATTCTTGCAATAGTTCGCTTACAACCCATCTGTTTTGCCATTAAGCAAAGGGTCAAATTAGTAGTTTCAGAAGAGGTTACACCAATAACTAAATCCGATTTCTCAACCTGCGCATCTTGTAAAACAGAAATAGAAGTTGCGTCACCTTTTAAAACTCTAATATCTAAATGCGAATCTGCATACTCCAAGCTCTCTTTAGCATTATCTATTAAGGTAATATCTTGCGATTCGTAAGACAGTAGTTTAGCCAAATGGAACCCCACTTCACCAGCACCTGCAATAATAATTTTCATTCGTTATAAAATGTTATTTATAATTAACTACAGTGCTCCAAAATAAACTCCATCTCTGTCATTATCAATTAGAAAGGCAAAAGTAATTAAATAGCCTATATTGAAAATACAGGCAATATTTTGTGCGACAAAACTACGCAATTTATTTTCTTATTATATAAAAACTTAAAAACTACTTGTTTATTATAAAACATAGCAAAACAAAGCAATTACGATTGTATATTTGTGAAAAATTACAAGCATGAGTAAAAAAATTACTCCTTATAAAGACTCCGAATTAGGCAAAAAAGAGCAAGTAACTAAAATGTTCGACAATATATCTAACAATTACGATGGTTTAAACCGCGTAATATCATTTGGCATAGATATAAAATGGAGAAAAAGAGTTGTTGCCATTCTTAAAAACAAGAAACCTGATACCGTTTTAGATATAGCTACTGGAACTGGTGATTTGGCTATTAATTTAGTAGAAACTGGAGCAACTAAAATTACTGGGTTAGATATTTCACCTGGAATGCTTGCCGTGGGAAAGAAAAAAATTGAAGAAAAAAAACTCAACAACATTATTAACATGATTGTTGGTGATAGTGAAAACCTCCCTTTTGACGAGAATACATTTGATGCTATTACAGTAGCTTTTGGCGTTCGTAATTTTGAAAATTTAGAAATTGGCCTTTCCGAAATACTACGAGTATTGAAACCAGGCGGTACTTTTGTTGTTTTAGAAACTTCTGTGCCAACAAAAACACCATTTAAACAAGGCTATAATTTTTATACGAAAAGCATTATGCCTAAGGTTGGAAAAATGTTTTCAAAAGACAATAATGCCTACGAATATTTATCAGAATCTGCGGCAGTTTTTCCACATGGCGAAGCTTTCAACAATATTTTACAAAAAATTGGGTTTATAGATATAGAGAACAAACCTCAAACACTTGGGGTAGCTTCTATATATGTAGCTACAAAGTAAGATATGAAGAATACTTTTTTTATATTAATAAGCCTTATCGCTTGCCTTTCGGCAAATGCACAGTTCAATGAAAACCCAATTCTAAACATTGAAAATGAAGATCAAAGACTATTAAACTGGGGTTATTTTTTAGGTTTTAATAGTTATGATTTTAAGTTTAATTATATTGAAGTACCTGAAGATGGTGATATTTTAGTTTCTACTTCTACTGGTTTTAACGTTGGTCTTATCGGTGAATTAAGAATTAACAAGTATTTAGATTTACGTTTTGAACCTGGTTTATATTACACTCAAAGAACTGTTGGCTTTAGAGGTTTCACCAATGAAAGTGATGCTATAAGAGAAGTGAAATCAACTTATATAAATTTTCCTGTTTTATTAAAAGTCAGTACTGAAAGGTTAGGCAACTGGAAGCCATTTATAATTGGTGGTGTATCAAATTCATTAAATTTAGGTAGTAATGAAGATTCTGTTGACGACAACAGCAGTGGTACTTTTAGAATGAAAAAAAATGTTTACAACTGGGAAATAGGCTTTGGAATTGATTTTTACACCGAGTATTTTAAATTTGCTCCATCAATTAGAGGTGTTTTTGCTATTAACAATGAACTGGTCAGCGATGTTGACCCAGACAGTCCTTGGACAGGAAATCTCGAAGCTGTTCGTACAAGAGGTATTTTTGTAAACTTTACTTTCGAGTAAAAATTAAGCTCTCCTTATTTCATTAAGTAATATTGCTGTAGCAGTTGCTACATTTAAACTTTCGGTAGTTTTTTCTCCGTATTGCGGAATACTAATTTTTTCATTGATAGTATCGAGTACTAAACTTGACACACCATTAGCCTCATTACCCATTACTATAATTCCTTTTTTTGGTAATTCACTTTTATAAACGGATGCTCCATCCATAAAAGCACCATATATAGGTAAAGTTGTATGTGTTAAAAATTCTACTAAATCTGCATAAACCAAATTAACTCTTGTAATAGAACCCATAGTTGCTTGCAAAACTTTTGGATTGTAACAATCCACTGTGTTTTTTGTACAAATAATATTCTTAATCCCGAACCAATCGCAAAGACGAATAATAGTACCTAAATTTCCAGGGTCTTGAATAAAGTCTAAAGCAACAATCCAATCATCTAAAACCGCCTCTTTTGCTTCAGGCATTTTAAACACACCCAAATAACCATTTGGCGTAGCTAACGAACTCATTTTTTTCAAATCTGCACTTGAAACAAAAGTACAATTAGCACTGTTTTCTGTTACAAAATTTTGGTCAGTACTATATAAACCATAAACTTCTAAATGCGAGTTTAAAAGTTCTTGAGTTGTTTTCTTACCTTCAACAACAAACAGCTGTTGTTGGGTTCTAATTTTTTTCTGCTGTAAACTTTTTATAAGTTTTATTTGGCTTTTACCAACCATACAAATAACGTATTTTTGATTTTTAAGAGAATCTTGATTTAGTTTGAAAAAAAACAGTGTAAAAATAGTCTTATTATTCTTAGGTATCCTAATTACCTCGTGCAACGCATTAAAAAGAGTGGAAGATGACGAACTTTTTTTAACCAAAAACACTGTTTTTACTGACGGAGAAAAAGTTAAAAATGATGATGTTAAGAGTTTAATTAATCAGAAGCCAAATAGTGCTGTACTTGGTTACCCATTAAGACTAAACTTATACAACCTTGCCAAGGTGAACCCTGATTCTTCATACCAAGCATGGCTTCTTAAAAAAGACAAACGAATTGAAAGGTTAACTAAACTAATTTCGAAAAAACAGTTAGATAGTCTTGGCGAATCATTTCTAGTAAAAGGATATAGCAAATGGCTTAAAAAAATTGGAGAGCCACCGGTTATTATAGATACTGCAAAAACTATAAAATCTACCAACAGAATAAAAGCTTACTACGGTAACAGAGGCTATTTTAACGCAACAGGAGATTTTTCTATTGACAGTTCTAAGAGAAAACAAAAAGCTACTATTGCTTATAATATTAAACTAGGCAAACCATTTATGGTTGACACTACTTACAGTAAAATCACTTCAAATGCGGTAGACTCTATTTACTTAGCCCATAAGTCAAATTCATTTGTAAAAAATAAAACTCAATTTGATCTCACCAATTTTAATAATGAGAGAGCAAGATTAACAGATTTATTTAAAAATAATGGTATTTATAATTTTCAAGAAAGTTCAATTTATTACAATTTTATCTCCGATACTTTAGCAGCATCTAATGATCAAGATATGGATGTTGAATTAAATATCGAAAACTTAAAAGTTAGAGGTGACACAACTAAAACACCATACCAAGTTTACAAGTTTAGTAAAATAAACATTTACGCCGATCACCTTTTCGAAAACAAAAAAAGTGAATTAGACTCTATAAAATTTAAAGGTTATACGATATTTTATAAAGATGAATTAAAGTATAGACCTAAAGCATTAATTGATGCTATCTTTATGGATAAAGACAGTATTTATAGAGACATTGACAGAACAAGAACATATAGCCAAATAAACAATTTAAATGTTTTTAAATATCCAAATATTGAAATTACACCTGACACGATTAACAACACACTAGAATCTAATATTTACTTAAGCGCAAGAGACAAATATTCTTTTGGTATTGAGACTGATATTACTCATTCTACACTGCAATACGGTGGTATATCAGTAACACCTTCATTGACCGCTAGAAATATTTTTGGTGGTGCTGAAAATTTAAGTATTTCTGGTACAGCAAGTATCGGCGCATCAAGTGATGCTAGTATCGCTGACGATCGTTTTTTCAATCTATTAGAATTTGGGGGTGATATCACTTTAGATTTTCCTAGAATATGGACACCTCTTGTAAATACGAAAAGAATTATACCATACTATATGTTTCCAAAAACAAGAATATCATTAGGTAGTAATTTTCAAACTAATATTGGTTTAGACAAACAAACACTTAATGCTGTTTTAGGATATTCATGGACACCAAAATCTGAAACTAGCCATGCAATTGAGCTTTTGAACATTCAATATGTTCGTAATTTAAACCCTGATAGGTTTTATTACGTTTACACAAACACCTATGATAGTTTAGACGAAATTGCAGACGATTATGAAGATGAAGAACTTTTAGCTGATGCCTATTACACAGATGATGATGGCGACCTAGAACTATCAATACCCGATGGCACTTCTTTATTTACAGAATATGTATTAGATGGCACTATAACAACAACAGATGATGATTACGATGATGTTAGTAGCATCGAAGAACGAAGAATAAGGCTAACACAAAACAACCTTATCTTTAACACTAACTATTCTTTTTCTAAGAGTAATAAAGAAAGTTTAACCGATGAAAGTTTTTATCAATTTAAATTTAAACTAGAGAGTGCTGGCAATTTTCTCTCATTAATATCAAATGTTGTTAACTTTAATACTGATGAAGATGACAGTAAACTTATTTTCGGAGTTCCTTTTTCTCAATATATTAAAACGGAAGTCGATTATATAAAACATTGGGATTTATCAAGATCGAATGTATTAGCATTTAGAGGTTTTGCTGGTATCGCTATTCCATATGGCAACTCAAATAGCATCCCTTTTATAAAAAGTTACTTTGGTGGCGGATCTTACGACAATAGAGCGTGGAGTTCTTATTCATTAGGACCAGGAATAACAGACAACGTCAATGACTTTAATGAAGCAAATTTTAAACTCGCTTTTAACTTAGAATATAGGTTCCCTGTTGCAGGTAATGTAAAGGGGGCACTTTTTGCAGATGCAGGCAATATTTGGAATGTATTTGATAATATAACAGATGAAGACGCTACCTTTAATGGTATTAGCTCTTTAAAAGATGTTGCTTTAGGTACTGGTGTAGGGGTCCGTTATGATTTCACATATTTTATCTTTAGAGTTGATTTAGGGTTTAAAACCTATAACCCTGCAAATAATACTTCAGACAGGTGGTTTACAGACTTTAATTTTAATGATTCTGTAATACAAGTTGGGATTAATTACCCTTTCTAATTTCATTTATAAAAAATATCGTAATTCGAAAACGTTATAGAGATATAGAACTGTAAAAGAAGCCTATTTACTATTAAAAAAGATGATTAGCTCTTAATAATTTTATTACTTTTGTTCTTATACTATTTATAAATTATTAATAATAAGAAAACTATTATGGCTCATAATATAAAACCAGGAGTTGCAACTGGAGATCAAGTACAAGAGATTTTTAATTACGCAAAAGAAAAAGGATTTGCCCTACCTGCAGTAAATGTTATCGGGTCAGATACTATGAATGGTGTTCTTGAAACAGCTGCAAGCTTAAACGCTCCTGTTATAATCCAATTCTCAAATGGTGGAGCTCAGTTTAACGCTGGTAAAGGTTTATCAAACGACGGTCAAAAAGCTGCAATCGCTGGTGCAGTTGCTGGTGCAAAACATATTCATGAATTAGCAGAAGCATATGGCGCAACAGTAATTTTACATACAGACCACTGTGCTAAAAAACTTTTACCTTGGATTGATGGTCTTTTAGATGCTAGTGAAAAACATTATAAAGAAACAGGTAAGTCTTTATTTAGCTCTCATATGATAGATTTATCAGAAGAGCCAATTGAAGAAAATATTGCAATCTGTAAAGAATATCTTGCTAGAATGGCAAAAATGGATATGACTTTAGAGATTGAATTAGGTATTACTGGTGGTGAAGAAGATGGTGTTGACAACTCTGATGTTGATGATTCTAAATTATACACACAACCAGAAGAAGTTGCTTATGCATACGAAGAATTATCAAAAGTAAGTCCTAGATTTACAATTGCCGCTGCATTTGGTAACGTACACGGTGTTTACAAGCCAGGAAACGTTAAATTAACTCCGAAAATTTTAAAGAACTCTCAAGAGTACATCTCTGAAAAATACGGTGTTGAGCACAACCATATCGATTTTGTATTCCACGGTGGATCGGGTTCTACAGTAGAAGAAATTAGAGAAGGTATTAGCTATGGTGTAATTAAAATGAATATTGATACTGATTTACAGTATGCATTCTTAACAGGTATTCGTGATTACGTTCAAGATAAAAAAGATTTTTTACAAGCTCAAATTGGCAACCCAAATGGTGCTGATGAGCCTAACAAGAAATTTTATGATCCAAGAGTTTGGTTGCGTGAAGGTGAAAAAACATTTGTTGAGCGTTTAAAAAAGGCGTTTGAAGACCTTAACAATGTCAATACATTATAATAAAATTCTGTTTAACTAAATATTCAATGTATGTCATCTTGGTTTAAGAGAAAAGAAAAAGGAATACAAACAGCAACAGAAGAGAAAAAAGACACGCCGAAAGGTTTATGGTACAAATCTCCTACAGGTAAAATTGTTGAGTCTGACGAGTTAGCAAAAAACTTTTACGTAAGTCCTGAAGATGATTACCACGTAAGAATAGGAAGTAAAGAATATTTTGAAATTCTTTTTGATGATAATAAATTCAAAGAGATTGATGAAAACCTTACTTCTAAAGATCCTTTAAAGTTCGAAGATACCAAAAAATACAGCGATCGTTTAAAAGCAGCACAAGCTAAAACTGGTTTAAAAGATGCCGTGAGAACAGGTATTGGCAAATCATTAGGAAAAAATGTTGTTGTCTGCTGTATGGATTTCGCTTTTATTGGCGGATCAATGGGTAGCGTTGTTGGAGAAAAAATAGCAAGAGGTATTGATTATGCAATCAAAAAGAAATTGCCTTTTATTATGATTTCTAAATCTGGTGGTGCTCGTATGATGGAAGCAGCACTTTCATTAATGCAATTAGCAAAAACATCTGCAAAATTAGCACAATTAGCAGATGCTGGTTTACCTTATATATCATTATGTACTGACCCAACAACGGGTGGTACAACAGCATCATACGCAATGTTAGGTGATATTAACATTTCTGAACCAGGAGCATTAATCGGTTTTGCAGGACCAAGAATCGTAAAAGATTTTACAGGAAAAGATCTTCCTGAAGGTTTTCAAACTTCAGAATTTTTATTAGAGCACGGATTTTTAGACTTTATTTCTCACCGTAGAGATTTAAAGAAAAAAATTAATCTCTACATAGATTTAATTCAGAATACTCCAGTTAGAGTTGCATAAACAATAACTAGAGATTAAAATTTTAAAAGGCTATTTCACTACAAACAGTGATAAATAGCCTTTTTTAATTCAAAATCATCTCAGGTTTACAAAAAAGTTATATATTTGCACGCTGATTGAAAATCAATCATATACATAAAAATCATTAAAAACAATATTGGAATGTATTTAACAAAAGAAGTTAAAGCTGAAATTTTTGCAAAGCATGCTGATGGTAATGCAAAAAATACTGGTTCTGCAGAAGGACAAATCGCTTTATTTACACACCGTATCAACCACTTAACTGGTCACTTAAAAAACAACCGTAAAGATTTTAATACGGAACGTTCATTAGTAAAGCTGGTAGGTAAAAGAAGAAGCTTATTAGATTATTTAATTAAGAAAGATATTACAAGATATCGTGCTATAATTAAAGAATTAAATATTAGAAAGTAATATTTACAAAGGGAAGCTTAAGCTTCCCTTTTTTTATTTAAGTACTGAAAATTTCAGTACTTTTGACAAATAACCTAGCAATAGGTTTAGCGTAAAAAAGCTAGCATTTAGTTTTTCATTGGTCCTATTTAACTACAACAGCACAACAACTGTCCGTCTTGCATAAAGACAAAAAAAGATCAAAGTTCAACTAACTTGTTGTTTAGTACGCAAGTTGTAAATCAAATTTATGATTCCTAAAGTATTTAAAGAGGTCATTGACCTTGGTGACGGTAGAGAAATTTCTATTGAAACTGGAAAACTAGCAAAACAGGCACACGGTTCTGTTGTTGTTCAATCAGGAAACTGTATGTTATTATGTACATTAGTTTCTAATTACAAACAAAGCGATGTAGACTTTTTACCCTTAACGGTAGACTACCGTGAAAAATTTGCCGCTGCAGGGCGTTACCCTGGAGGTTTCTTCAAAAGAGAAGCAAGACCAAGTGATGGTGAAGTACTAACAATGCGTTTAGTAGACCGAGTTTTACGTCCATTATTTCCAAAAGATTATCATGCAGAAACACAAGTTATGATTCAGTTGATGTCTCATGATGAAAATGTAATGCCTGATGCTATGGCTGGTTTAGCTGCATCTGCTGCAATTCAATTATCTGATGTACCGTTTGAAACTCCTATCTCTGAAGCTAGAGTTGGTCGTATTAACGGTGAATTCATCATCAACCCAACACGTGCACAATTAGAAGAATCTGATATCGATATGATGATTGGTGCTTCTGCTGATTCTGTAATGATGGTTGAAGGTGAAATGTTAGAAATTTCTGAAGAAGAAATGGCTGAAGCTATTAAGTTTGCTCATGAGGCTATCAAAGTACAATGTGCTGCTCAAGTAAAATTAGCAGAAGCTTTTGGTAAAAAAGAAACACGTGAGTACGAACCAGAAAGAGAAGACGAAGATTTAGCTAAGAAAGTTTATGATATGGCATACGATAAAGTATATGCTGTAGCAAAAGCAGGTTCTGCTAAACATGAAAGAAGCGCTTCTTTTGGTGAAATTAAAGAAGAAATAAAAGCTACATTTTCTGAAGAAGAATTAGCTGATTACGGTGGATTAGTTTCTAAATATTATGCAAAAGCTGAAAAAGCAGCTATTCGTAATTTAACTTTAGATGAAGGCTTACGTTTAGATGGTCGTAAGACTGATGAAATTAGACCAATTTGGTGTGAGGTAGATTACTTACCATCAACACATGGTTCTTCTATATTTACTCGTGGAGAAACTCAAGCGTTGGCTACAGTTACTTTAGGTACATCTAGAGAAGCTAACCAAATAGACATGGCTTCTTACGAAGGTGAAGAGCGTTTCTATTTACACTACAACTTCCCTCCTTTTTCAACTGGTGAAGCAAGACCTTTAAGAGGTACTTCTCGCCGTGAAGTTGGTCACGGAAATTTAGCACAACGTGCTTTAAAAAATATGGTTCCTGCTGATTGTCCTTATACAGTTCGTGTAGTATCAGAAGTATTAGAATCTAACGGTTCTTCTTCAATGGCTACAGTTTGTGCTGGTACAATGGCATTAATGGATGCTGGTGTTAAACTTAAAAAACCAGTTTCTGGTATTGCAATGGGTTTAATTACAGATACTGATTCTGGTAAATATGCTGTATTATCTGATATTTTAGGTGATGAAGATCACTTAGGAGATATGGATTTTAAAGTTACTGGTACTGCTGATGGTATTACTGCATGTCAAATGGATATTAAAGTAAAAGGACTTTCTTATGAAATTCTTGTAAATGCTTTAAAACAAGCTCGTGAAGGTCGTTTACATATTTTAGGTAAATTAACTGATACGATTGAAGCTCCAGCTGAAGATGTGAAGTCTCACTCTCCAAAAATGATTACTAGAAGAATTCCTAATGAATTTATCGGTGCATTAATTGGTCCAGGTGGTAAAGTAATTCAAGAACTTCAAAAAGAAACAGGAACAACTATCGTTATTAACGAAGATCCTGTAACTGAAGAAGGTGTTGTTGAAATTTTAGGTGTAGGTTCTGAAGGTATTGATGCTGTAACAGCAAAAATAGATTCTTTATTATTTAAGCCAGAAGTTGGTAGCGCTTACGAAGTTAAAGTAATCAAAATGTTAGATTTTGGTGCAGTAGTTGAGTATGTTGAAGCTCCTGGAAATGAAGTTTTATTGCACGTATCTGAATTAGCTTGGGAACGTACTGAAAATGTTTCTGATGTTGTAAACATGGGAGATGTTTTTGATGTAAAATACTTTGGTGTAGATCCTAAAACTCGTAAAGAGAAAGTTTCACGCAAAGCATTATTACCAAAACCTGAAGGTTATGTAGCAAGACCACCTAGAGATAACAATAGAGGTCGTGATAACAGAGGTAGAGATAATCGTGGTCGTGATAACAGACGTGATGATCGCAAACCAAGAGAAGATAAGAAAGAAGATTAATTTTTAATTTCTTTTAATCATACTAAAAACCCGTTAGTTATACTACTAACGGGTTTTTTTACACTTTTATCTAAAAAAATTAAAATAAATACTAGCAATTGTAACATTTTATCTTTTTGAACGTATAATCTAATGCAGCAATGCACAACATGATAATTTAGAAAGGATATTTAGATGAGACAGCTAAAGATTACAAAACAGGTAACTAATAGAGAGACCGCTTCGTTAGACAAATATTTACAAGAAATTGGTAAAGTAGATTTAATTACTGCCGATGAAGAAGTAGAATTGGCTCAACGAATAAAGAAAGGTGATCAAGTAGCTTTGGAAAAACTTACCAAAGCTAACTTAAGATTCGTAGTTTCTGTTGCAAAGCAATATCAAAATCAAGGATTAACATTACCAGATTTAATTAATGAAGGTAACCTTGGTTTAATAAAAGCTGCACAACGTTTTGATGAAACTCGTGGATTTAAATTTATATCTTATGCTGTATGGTGGATTCGTCAATCTATATTACAAGCATTGGCAGAACAATCTCGTATTGTACGTTTACCATTAAACAAAATTGGATCTATTAACAAGATTAATAAAACTTTTGCTTTCTTGGAGCAAGCGCATGAGCGTCAGCCTTCACCAGAAGAAATTGCAAAAGAGTTAGATATGACTGTTGATGATGTAAAACAATCATTAAAAAATTCAGGCCGTCACGTGTCAATGGATGCTCCATTAATTGATGGTGAAGATTCTAACCTTTACGATGTTTTACGTAGTGGTGAATCTCCAAATCCTGATAGAGATTTATTACATGATTCATTAAGAACAGAAATAGAAAGAGCTTTAGAAACATTAACACCAAGAGAAGCTGACGTTATTCGTTTATACTTTGGTCTAGCTGGTCAACACTCTATGACTTTAGAAGAAATTGGCGAAACATTTGATCTTACTAGAGAACGTGTTCGACAAATTAAAGAAAAAGCTATTCGTAGACTTAAACATACTTCTAGAAGTAAAATATTAAAAACATATCTTGGATAATATTTCCAAGCACAAATTACCCCTGTAATACTTTTCTGTATTGTAGAAGTGTTTTGAAAATTGTAATTTGTGATCCGTAACAACAGTTATCATGACTGTTCGTTTTTTGATTGATGAATAAACTCCGGCTGATTACCGGAGTTTTTAATTTTAAGATCTTCAGTTAATTGATATTTAAATCTCAAATGCAAGAAAACAAAAAACAAGAGCAACCCAACAACCCACTTCACGGTGTTAAATTAGCGGATATACTAGAATTTTTAGTAGCTGAATACGGTTGGAAAGAAATGTCTTTACAAGTAAATATCAATTGTTTTAAAAGCAACCCTACTATAAAATCAAGCTTGAATTTTTTACGAAAAACTCCTTGGGCGAGAGAAAAAGTGGAACACCTTTATTTAAATTCAATAAAAAAATAATGCCATTACATATTGTTTTATTTGAACCTGAAATTCCTAATAACACAGGAAATATTGGCCGTTTAAGCTTAGCCTCTGGCAGTCACCTACACTTAGTAAAACCCTTTGGCTTTGAATTAAGTGACAAACGTGTTAAACGAGCCGGACTTGATTATTGGCAACATATCACATTAACTATTTACGAAAATATTGATGAGTTTTACAACAAAAACAAAGGAAAAGATATGGTATATTTTTCAAGTCACGGAGAAAAAACTCACTATGAGATTGAATATAAAGATGACTTGTTTTTGATTTTTGGTAAAGAATCAAAAGGGTTATCTAAAGAGGTTACTGATGCAAACAAAGAACATCTTTACAAAATACCATTATATAGCGAGCATATTAGAAGTTTAAACTTAGCAAACGCAGTTAGTATTGCTGTGTATGAAGGTTTGAAACATTTAAAATAACAAACGCGTTATTTTATTGCATCATCATTAACGTATCTGAGCTACAATTACCCCTACAAAATCACTATTTTTGTGTAAACAATTAAGTGTACTTTACATGGGAAATATAAAAATTGCTCCTTCTCTTTTAGCTGCAGATTTCGGGAATTTACAACGTGATGTAGAAATGGTAAATAAAAGTGATGCTACTTGGCATCATGTTGATGTTATGGATGGTGTTTTTGTACCCAACATTTCATTTGGTATGCCAGTTGTGAAAGCTATTGCCAAACATGCGACTAAACCATTAGATATACATTTAATGATTGTGAACCCTGATCAATACATTCAAACATTTGCTGATTTAGGTGCCACAAACCTAACGGTTCATTACGAAGCTTGCACACATTTGCACAGAACCTTACAAGCTATTAAAGTTGCAGGTATGAAAGCTGGTGTTGCCCTGAACCCACATACAAATATTAATCTATTAGAAGATATAATCACTGACATTGACTTGGTGTGTATTATGAGTGTAAACCCAGGTTTTGGGGGGCAATCATTTATAGCTAATACCTATGATAAAATAAAAGCACTTAAAGCATTAATTACAAAAAAAAAGGCTAGCACTTTAATTGAAATTGATGGCGGTGTTACCAGCAAAAATGCAAAAGCATTGAAAGATGCTGGTGCAGATGTTTTGGTTGCAGGTAGTTTTGTTTTTAAAAGTGATAACCCAACTGCAACTATTAAAGAATTAAAAGAAATAGCAGGATAATGAAGGATTTTGATATTGTTATTATTGGCGGTGGACCAATAGGAATTGCATGCGGATTAGAAGCAAAAAAGAAAGGATTAAATTATGTTATTTTAGAAAAAGGACCAATTGTAAACTCACTTTTTAATTACCCAGTAAACATGCAATTTTTCTCTTCTTCTGAAAAACTAGAAATAGATGAAATTCCGTTTATAAGTAAAGAAGCCAAACCAAGAAGAAGTGATGCTTTAGAATATTACCGAAGAATTGTTACAAGTAATAAAATAAATATTAACTTATTTGAGAAGGTTGAAAATATAAGAAAAACAGCTGATACATTTACTGTAACTTCTAGCAAAGACGCATACACTGCAACTAATGTTATATTAGCTACTGGTTTTTATGACATCCCAAATAAAATGAATGTACCAGGTGAAGATTTAAATAAAGTAAGTCACTATTACAATGACCCCCATTATTATGCTCAGCAAAAAGTAGCCGTTATTGGCGCTAGTAATTCTGCTATTGATGCAGCCCTTGAATGTTATAGAAAAGGAGCTGAAGTACATTTAGTTATACGTGGTGACGAAGTTGGTCAACGTGTTAAATATTGGGTTAGACCAGATATTGTTAATAGAATTAAAGAAGGCTCCATTATAGCTCATTATAATTCTACTGTAAAAGAGATTACAGAAAATGAACTTGTTATTAATACTCCTGAAGGGGAAGTAACACTAGAAAATGATTACGTATTAGCATTAACAGGCTACACTCCTAATTTCAACTTTTTAGAAAAAATTGGTGTTACCCTTTCTGATGATGAAAAAAGACTACCCAGCTACGACGAGAAAACTATGGAAACCAACATAAACAACTTATACCTGGCTGGTGTAATTTGCGGTGGTATGGAAACCCATAAATGGTTTATAGAAAACTCTAGAATACATGCTAAAATGATTGTAAAATCTATTCTTAGCAAAAAGCAATAAAATTACAAACCCCTGAATTCAGGGGCTTTTTTTGGTTAATTAAGGCATAACTTTACATTATATATTATTTTAAACTTAACAAATAATGTGTAATACTAAGTCTAGAAGATGAATCAAATTCAAAAAAACCTACCACAACTTTTTTTAGTGTTCCTAGCAACACTACTAATTATTACTCCTAACTTATTTTTTGGACAAGATAGTATTGCCGTAGATAGCACAAAAAATGTCGGACAAATCATTAATTTCAGTTTTCAAACCAGGCATAAATCTAAAGAGCTAGAACCTTTTTATAAAAAATTAAAAAACTCAAAATTTGGTGTTCAACGTTTTTCTATTCTTGATCAATTAATTACACATCATAAACAAAAAAATAGTACAGACTCCGTACTCTATTACAGTAACTTATATATTAAAGAAATTAGAAACTGGGACCAAACGGATCATATTAAAACTCGTTACTTTTCAAAAGCACATTATTATCTAGGTAATGGAAATACGATGAATGGCCTTAATGATAATGCCATTAAATGGTATTTACAAGGACTTCAAGAAGCTGAAAAGTCAAATTATCCGGAATATAGTTATAAGAACAAAATAGGCCTCTCTAATGCTTATATTCTTCAGCAAAACCCAGATAAGGCTATAACTATTTTAAATGAAGCTTTAGCTCAATTCACTTCTGAATTCCCTAGTCTTGAAACAAAAAGCAATATCTTATTAGGTAAAGCATATCGTCTCAAAAAAGATTTTTTAAAAGCAAAATTATATTTTGACAGTGCTATGAAAACTGCAATAGCTTTAGACGATGTAGAAATGAAATTAAGTATTAGACTAGAACTTGCAATACTTGATGAAATTAATCAAGATTTTGAAAAAGCTTTTCAAGCATACGAATACACACGAAACGAAGCAAGAGCAAAAGGTTTTGATGCTATATACTTTAAAGGCTCACTTTTACTAGCAAAATATAATTACAATCGTGAGATGTATGATATCGCAATTATGGGGTTAACTATGGCTTATATTAATGCCGTAGATAGAGATAATTTAGAATATCAAAAAGAATTATTACTTATACAATCCAAGTGCTTTTCAAGAAAAGATGATTATAAAAACTCGTATGCAATAATGACGCAGTTGTATAATGTAGAAGATCAAATCAAAAAGAAACAGCAACGCGCCATTATTAAAGAACTTGAAGTTCAATATGAAACTCTTGAAAAAGAAAAAGCCATAACCAGTTTAAAAGAAGATCAACTTTTAAAAGAAGCTGAATTAAGCCGTCAAAAAACTATCAAAAATGCTTTTCTTATAGGTTTTCTAGTCATTTTAATACCCGTAATTGCATTATTAATAGTGTATTATCAAAAAATACAAACACAAAGTGAATTAGCTAAAAAACAAGAAGAAATAAATACCCAAAAAGTACAGTCGTTAATTCAGCAACAAGAATTAAACCTTATAAAAGCATCTATTGAAGGGCAAGATGAAGAACGAAAACGTATTGCTCAAGAATTGCATGATAGTATTGGTGGTAACTTAGCCGGTATTAAACTACAACTTTCAAGTGTTACAGGTGCTTCTGATACGTTAAAAAATATTAACGGCCAAATTAATGAAACCTACCAATTAGTTCGTGACATTTCGCACACTTTAATTCCTAAAAAATTTAGACAAAATGCATTTACAGATTTAGTTTCAGAATATGTAAACTCAATTTCTAAAACTAGTTCGCTTGTTATTAATTTTCATCCACACCCAAAAGAAAGTATTAATAGGATAAATGAAAAAATACAGGTTGAACTTTTTAAAATACTACAAGAATTAACTACTAACACTTTAAAACACGCAGAAGCCAAAAAAGTTGATATTCATTTAAATTTAATTGAAGATGAACTTTCGTTACTATTTGAAGACAACGGAAAAGGCTTTGACACATCTAAATTAGTTGAAGGTATTGGCTTGAGTAATATTAAAAGTAGAATTCATAATTTAAGTGGTAATTTGCACGTTGATTCTTCTAAAAACAGAGGAACTGTAATTGCTATAGATATTCCTGATATTAAAAAAATTACCGATGAAGTATAATCTAATTATTGCTGATGATCATAAAATGTTTATTGATGGTTTAATAAGCATACTTAATGAAGTTCCAGAGTTTTCAGTAACCTTAACCGCAAAAAATGGTGCTCAGGTTGAAAAATATTTAAGTATTAATGGCGCTGATGATATTCATTTATTAATTACAGATTTAACCATGCCAGAAATGGATGGTATTGAATTAAATAAAATTGTGAAAGATAACTATCCAAATTTAAAAACATTGGTTGTTAGCATGCATATTGATGGCGGTATGATTGACAAGCTAATTAGAAATAACGTTGATGGCTACGTACCTAAGAATGCTGAAAAAGAAGAATTATTGACAGCCATTAAAACCATAATTAAAGGTGAAAAATATTTCTCATCAGAAGTTAAGAAAGCATATACTGAAGCTATGTTTGAAAACAAAAAAGCAGAAGAAATTCACCTTACAGACAGAGAAAAAGAAGTATTAAAACTCATTGCTGAAGAGAACACTACGCAAGAAATTGCAGACACGCTATTTTTAAGCAAACATACTATTGAGAGTTACCGCAAAAATTTAATCTCTAAACTAAACGTAAAAAACTTAGCAGGATTAACTAAGCATGCTTTGAAGATGGGATTGCTTGATGAATAAAAAAAACACCTAATTGCTTAGGTGGTTTTTTTAAAAATTTTCAATAAACAATTCTTTTATTCTTCTTCTTCTGATATTAAAGAATCAGTAGTTTCTAATTGCTCATCAATAATAGCAACCTCTTCAGGTACTGAGGCTTTTATTTCATTAAACTTTTGAACGCGTTCTAAATCATCTTCTTCTCCTGAAAAATAAGGAAACACGTCTACAATAGGTGATTCGTTAATTGCTGGGATTGTATATTCTCCCATAGTATCTTTCATTACCGAAACTGTATTGTCGTAAGCTTCTTTAACATCATTAGCTTGTATTAATAAATACATATTGCTTTTGCGTTCTTTACCGCTTTCTTCATCAAAAGCAATAAGTGAAACTTTTGATTTAAACCAACGGTCTGAATTTTCAAAAGGGTGAATCTCACTATAATTAGCAACTTTAATATTTGTGATTTTAATTTCATCACTATCACTTAAGTAAGCCGCCATTTCTTCTGTTATTCTGCTTTCTGCCTCCGTATAAGACATTGCATCAACTAAATAAGGCTCTGTGGCTACTTTCTGCATGCCACTAGCTTCATCTAACTTTCTATATTTTACTTTACACTCGTACCATGTTGCGCTCATAATAATTTTGTTTTTGGGTTGTCAAATATAGCAACTCTACTGCGTAACACATTTACAAACTAAACAATAGATATTCACAATTTTAAAAGTTTTCACACAATAACCTTATAACTAATACTTTGAGTGAAATTTAATTTTCACAACTGCTTAAAAAACCTTCATTAAATACATATAAAACATATTCACCCCTGAAAACAGGGATATCATTTTCACTTTTTTGAGGGAACAATTTGAGACGTAGTTGAAGCACCTTTGTATGGAACAAATAACAATACAACTATGAAATTTAAAATCACATTAATCGTACTAGGCATTTTCTTTATTTCTTGTAGTAATGATAAAAAAAGTACTGAGTCACCAAAACAATTTGCTAAAATAAAGTCAGACTTATTACTTAGCAACTCAACTACCAAGCTATTTTCTAACACTACAAATAATGATACTTTAACGGTTCTTATTAATGGGAAATCGCTACTAAATAGCATTGCAACTTTTAAAGTGATTAACAGCAACGGCGAAGAGATATTCTGTGACACTATTTCTACCACACAATTATTAAGTCCGGATTACAGAACTGCTAATTCAGCTTTAAAAGATGTACAAATTAGAGAAACTGTAGCTAATTTATTTACTACTGAAGAGTATAGTAAATATTTTAAAAACAACCTTTAATAAATATTAAATAAAAAAATATATCATGATTATTTTTGGGAGCAGATCAGTTCATATAAATACAGAACAATTAAAAAATACAAATTGTCCTAATTGCGACACTAAAGAATCTATGCTAGCCAGCGTATACAGAAGACATGCGCACGTATTTTGGATTCCTGTCTTTCCCTTAAGTAAATTTGGAGCTACAACATGCAATCATTGTAAACAAACTCTTAGAACTAATGAGATGCCTAGTTATATAAAAACAGAATTTAAAAGGGTTAAAAAAAACTCAAAAGGACCTGCATGGCAGTTTTCAGGACTAATTTTATTTGCTTTGTTAATAGTATTTGCAGGATTTGCATCTAAATCAGACAGAGCTTCTGAAAAAATGTATTTAGAAACTCCTTTAGTTGGTGATGTATACGAATATAAGTTAGCATACAGCCAATATTCTACCATGAAAATTATGCAGGTTACTACAGATAGTATTTTTGTTTCTCTTAATGATTATGAAATCAACAAAGCTTCAAGAATATATAGAATTGATAAATCTGAAAACTATTCCAATAAACTTTACGTGTATTCAAAAAAAGAAATTACCGATATGTACAACTCTAAAATTATATTTGACATTAATAGAGAATAATCTCTACTAATAAAACTTATCTTTTTAAGTGATAGTTACCTAACATGTTTTTCTCTACAGCTTTATCAAATGCTTTTATTATCTCGGGAGCCAAAACAGCTTTAGAAGTCCATTTTTTGTTACCATAAACACCAGCTTCAGAAACATCAAAAGACATAAAATCTATTTTTTTTATGTTCTTTTTAGATTTGAATCTGAAATCAAAATCAACAGCATCTTTAAACTCTGGATTAATAATTAAACTATGTTGATCGTGGCCTAACTGCTGCCATTCTTCAAAAGATTTATCATTGAAATTATAAGCTTTTTCCCTTACATTCCAATAGATATTTTTATCCATAGAAATATCTACTTTATCCCATGCACCTTTTAAAACATAACCCTTATCAAAGATTATAATATTTGAAATAAAATCAAAAGAATGATGGTCTTCAGATAATACACATTGCGCCTGGTATAATTTAGCAAAAGCAAAAATATTATTTCTTACTACATTATTTTCGCCATAGTGTTGTTGAAAACCTCCTGTTTTAGTTTTATAAACTAAATTATTTTCCATTGTTATTCCTGATGAACCTTCATCAGCGTATAAACCCCAACCACCATAACTGTAGGCATGAATATCATGCACAACATTATTTTCTAGAATCGTACCTTCTGATTGCCCTAAAGTATATATACCAGACATATCACTTAGCAAATCCCAACCAATGTGATGCACTCGGTTAAAAGCTATTTTATTATTTTTTGCCAAACTAGGCTTATAACCCCAAACCCAACCTACTGAAATTCCGGTATAGTAAAAATTACCAATATCATTATATGTTATTTCATTATCTGAACTATGACCAACCCAAATACCTACAGCTGGCGCAAATTCTTGTCCACCTGTTTGTATAATGTTATTATTTACTTTTATATGTTCTGTGTGATATTTACCATTCAAAGCTTTAAAATCACCCAAATAAATACCACCACCACCAATATTATGAATATAACAATGCTCAACTATTGAGTTGCTAGATCCTTTCCCAAACCAAATAGCATGCTGACCAATATCTGAAACTTCACAATTTTTAAAACTGATATTTTTAACTCCTTCAAGTTTTATCGTGGCATTAATCAACGCCGCCGCTTGGTTGGGCTCAAAACCTGTTGCCGGTAAATTATAAGCACTATGCTTAAATGACAAACCCTCAAAAGTGATATTAGTAACATAGTTTTCATTTTCTATATCGCCAGAAACTTCAATTAAACTTTCAAGAACAGGAGCTATAAATTCTGTATTCTCAATAGTTTGATTCACTAAAGGTTTATAAAACAAAGTCCCTTTTAAATTCAAAAACCATTCCCCTGGCTCATCTAATGCAGCTTTATAATTCTCAAAAACTACCCGACCTTCTTTCTTTAATTTATTCCAAGGTTTCATACCTTTTCCTGAAGTAACAATTAGCAGACTATCATTATCTATTTTATCAATATTCCTAATTGTTAAATCCCATTTATGAAAAGCTTTAAAACGGATTAAAGAAAGAGCATCATTACTTACATCTTTTAAGATTTGAAAATTCTTAGTATCAAAACGCAAAGTTTGTTGTGCTTTTTTCGGTTGTTTACCAAAGCCTTGTTCCCATATATTTTGTGATACACTGTCAATAGTTACAAATCCTTTATTTGGAGTTCGTGCAAGCGTTGCTCTTTTATTATTCACATATAATTGATTAAAACGCCATTTATAATAAGAGCTTTCAAATATGGACGTTTCCCAAAGACCATCTTCATTAACTTTAAAACCTGTTATTTTTTTACCACCACTAAATATTGGTTTCGCACCTTTTTCTGCTTTATAAACAATCGGATTTTCTGATGAACCACTATCAATTGTACTTAACTGTAGAGGCTCTGTCATTTCATAAAAACCATCTTTAACAATTACTGTAAAAGAAATTGAAGAATCTGTTCCCTTTTTATAAGTGCGAATCAAATTTCTTGCACCCGTAAGTGATGCCAAGGGTTCTTTTTCTGAACCAACATTTATATCATCACCAGTTGGTGATACATAAATTTCCACTTGTGCATTTAAAACTATAGAACTAAATACACATAGTAAACCGACTAATATTTTTTGTTTTCTCATAGGGTCATAAAGCTTGGAACCTATAAGTAAAATAAAACCTTGGAATTATTATATTAGTTTTCGATATACAACAAAAGAACTACTCTAATGGTAGTTATACTGGAGGAAAAAAGTATAAAAAAACTCCCATTACATTTTTAAAATGTAATGGGAGTTTCAACTTGCAGTGACCGCGAAGGGACTCAAACCCCCAACCCTCAGAGCCGAAATCTGATGCGCTATTCAGTTGCGCCACGCGGCCTATTAAACTTAAGTTAAGCTAATTTTTTCTTAACAATCATTGATATTGTTTTACCATCAGCTTGACCTGCTAATTCTTTTGAAACTACACCCATAACTTTACCCATATCTTTCATACCTTGAGCTCCAGTTTTTTCAATAGTTGCAACCACAACTTCTTCAATAGCTTCTTCTGATAATTGTTCCGGCAAAAATTTTTCAATTACAGCAACTTGCTCTAACTCAGGGGCTGCTAAATCTTCTCTACCTTGCTCTATAAAAATAGCTGCACTATCCTTACGTTGTTTTACTAATTTTTGAACCAATTGAATTTCTGCTTCTTCAGAAACTTCTTCTCCTGAACCTGTTTCTGTTTGCATTAATAATAATGCTGATTTAATTGCACGTAATGATTCTAAAGCTACTTTATCTTTAGCTTTCATTGCCGTTTTCATCTCATCCATTACTTGTTTCTGTAAGCTCATAATTTTTCTAATTTAGCTTGGCGAAGATAAAAAATAAACCCGAAAACACGTTGTGTTTTCGGGTTTAAACTTTCAGCAAACGCTGTATTAATCTACATTATCATGTAAAAAAGAGTTATTAGATCGTAATTGAATATCATCATTACTATCTTCCCCTAAAGATGTTCTTGACATCTTACTTTGTTTGTTTACATCATTTAAATTAACGCCTTTACGTTTGTAGGCTGGGTGTTTTTCAGCATCGTCATAACGATTTGCGTTATTGCTTTGAAACTTATAATTAAAGTCTTTCAACTTTCTTTTTCTTTCTTCTGATCTACTCCTTAGCAATTCTTCTAATGGCATTTCAACAGGATCAATATCAGCATCTTCTTCAGGTGCAGGAATTGGCCTTTCTACTGTTTTCTTTTCGAAACGAACATCTTCTTCTGTAACTTTAGGCTTAACTCTCTCTACTTTTTTTGATTGAGCACCTGTTAATTCATTCTCTAGCTCCATATAATCATCAAGGCTATATCTTTTCTCGCCATCTTTATTATACTCAACCACAGGAATTACTTCGACAGGCTCTTTTACATCCATATCTTTTACATCATCGTCTAAAGAGAATAAAACAACATTTTCTTTGTCTTCTTCTTTTAATTTTTTAGCTTCATTAGCATCAAAACCAAACAAGAACTGATTTTCTTCTGCTTTTACTGATGATACTTCAATTGGATCAACAACATCCAGTTCATTTAATTTTGCTTTTGAATCAACAATAACAAAATCATCACCAACTTTATCTGCAATTACTTCATCATAAAACACGTTAAAGTTTTTGATATAGCTTGTTGTCGGAATTAAATCCATTTCTGGTTTTTCTTCTTCTAAAACATGCTTAACTACTTTTGGCTCTTCTTCATCTTCGACCAACTGGAATACTACATTTTCTTCACCCATTAGGTGTTGTTCAGCTTTCTGACTATCTTCTAAAGTATGAATTATCTTTTTAGATTCAGTATTAACAATAGTATCCTGTTGGTCAATATTAAAACCCGTAGCGATCACCGTTACAGCAATTGCTTCCCCCAGTGTTTCATCTTCACCAACACCCATAATGATATTGGCACTATGGCCAGCTTCACCTTGTATATGATCATTAATCTCACCTATTTCATCAATTGTAATTTCTTTAGAACCAGAAACAATTAATAGCAGTACATTTTTAGCTCCTGATATTTTATTATCATTTAACAACGGAGAATCTAAAGCTTGCTTAATAGCTTCATTTGCTCTGGATGAACCTGATGCAGTTGCAGAACCCATAATAGCTGTACCACTATTAGAAAGTACTGTTTTAGCATCACGTAAATCTATATTTTGAGTGTAGTGATGTGTTATTACTTCGGCAATACCTCTTGCAGCAGTTGCTAATACTTCATCTGCTTTAGAGAACCCAGCTTTAAAACCAAGATTACCATATACTTCTCTTAATTTGTTATTATTAATAACAATTAATGAATCAACATTTTTACGCAATTTTTCGATACCAGCTTGAGCTTGCTTGGTTCTCATTTGCCCTTCAAATTGAAACGGAATTGTAACGATACCAACTGTAAGAATATCCAGTTCCCTAGCCTGTTTGGCAATCATTGGTGCAGCTCCAGTACCTGTACCACCACCCATACCGGCAGTTATAAAAACCATTTTAGTATTTGTACCTAACATGTTCTTAATTTCTTCCATACTTTCTATGGCAGATTGCTCTCCTACTTCTGGGTTTGCACCTGCACCTAGACCTTCTGTTAAAGAAACACCTAATTGTATTTTATTAGGCACCACACTATTATCTAATGCTTGGGAATCTGTGTTACAAATTATAAAATCAACGCCATTTATTCCGGCTGAGTACATGTGATTTATGGCATTACTACCACCACCACCTACTCCGATGACTTTAATTACATTACTCTGATTTTTTGGTAAATCAAATGATATACTTCCAAATTCATTACTGTTGCTCATACTTTGTGTATTACTGGTTATACGTGTTTTCGTCTATTCTCATTTTTTATTCTGCATTGTCTAAAAAATCTTTCAATTTATCAGACCACTTATCAAAAATCGATTTTCTCGGTTTTTGTACCGTAGGTTTTCTCACTTCCTCTGGTTCTTCTTCTTGTAAAGGAGAGTTTGCTATTTTCTCTTCCTCTTTTACAAGCTCTTGTTCTTCTTTTTCAATTGCTTCTTGTTTTGCTTTGTCTTTTAAAGCATTCATTAAAAGACCTACTGCTGTTGCATATAATGGACTTGCAATTTCTTCATCAGAATCACCTGCTAAATGCTCATTAGGATACCCAATTCGCGTATCCATACCTGTTATATACTCCACCAATTGCTTTAAGTGTTTTAATTGACTTCCGCCACCTGTTAAAACAATACCTGCTATAAGTTTTTTCTTTTGGTCATCATGACCGTAATTTTTAATTTCAACATAAACCTGTTCTATAATTTCTACAACTCTTGCGTGTATAATTTTAGAAAGGTTTTTTAATGTTATTTCTTTTGGTTCTCTACCTCTTAAACCTGGTATAGAAACAATTTCATTGTCTTTATTTTCACCTGGCCATGCAGAACCAAACTTTATTTTTAAAAGTTCAGCTTGCTTTTCAATAATAGAACAACCTTCTTTAATATCTTCGGTAATAACATTACCGCCAAAAGGGATTACTGCCGTATGACGAATAATTCCATCTTTAAAAATGGCTAAATCTGTTGTTCCACCACCTATATCAATTAAAGCTACACCTGCTTCTTTTTCTTCTTGACTTAAAACTGCATCAGCTGATGCTAATGGCTCTAATGTTATACCTCCTAAATCTAGACCCGCACTTTTAATACAACGACCTACATTTCTTATTGATGACACTTGACCAACTACAACATGAAAATTAGCTTCTAACCTTCCTCCATACATACCAATAGGCTCTTTTATTTCAGCCTGCCCATCAACTTTGTATTCTTGTGGTAAAACATGAATAATTTCTTCACCTGGTAACATGATTAATTTGTACACTTGGTTACAAAGCAAGTCTAAATCATCATCATCAATTACTTTTTCAGAATTTACTCTTGTGATATAATCGCTGTGTTGTAAACTTCTTATGTGTTGCCCTGCAATACCAACTACTACAGAACCTATTTTTAAACCTGAATTAGTCTCAGCCTGCTCTACAGCTTGCTGAATAGATTGTATGGTTTGTGTAATGTTATTCACAACACCACGGTGCACACCCAAACTTTTAGATTTACCTATGCCTAATATTTCTATTTTTCCGTATTCGTTTTCTTTACCAATAATCGCAACAATTTTTGTTGTTCCGATATCTAATCCAACTGAATATTTACCTTGTTCCATACTTTAAATTTTGGTGCACACAACTTGATTATTATACTCTAAACTTACCTTGCTAAAATTAGCTAAAGACTTATCTTTTGTTCCTTTTACATAAAAAGCTTTTAATTTATTAAACTTTTCATCTAAAGCTTCCGCTCTACCTAGAGAAACAACAAAATTGTCTGTTCTAAATTTTAACTGGTATTTTTGATTTTTTACGACCTGAATACCAATAACATTTTTGTGCAAAAAATTATCACTATTGATATGATTTAAAATCATATACAAATCTTTTAAACTGTCATCCGTAACATTACCTGTAATAACAGGCACTCTTGCGGAGTGATTTTGAGAAAGTGGCATACGCTTACCTTCATCATCAAGATAGTATATAGAACTGCCTTCAACCCTACCAATTGGGTTTCTTTGAGCGATTTTCGTCGTCAAATTCCCATCTACGGTAAGGTAAACTTGAGCATTTTTAACCATTTTATTGGCCTCCAAAGCATTTTCAATAGTATTCAAAACTAAATTTTCTTTAGGCATGTTTTCATACCCATGAAAATTTTGTATTAACAATTTATTAACCATGCCGTTAGTAAGGTACAAATTGTTACCATCTGTAAACTGAATATCAAGATTAGAAATGCTATTTTGTTGGTTTCTTATATTAGAAAAACCATATAACACAACTAATGTGACAGTCAGCAATACCATTTTCAAAATGTTCCAATTAATCTTCATTTATCAAAGCATTTTTAATTTTTACTACCTCTAACCCTATATCACCAGCTCCCATTGTCACTAATACTTCTGGTGATTGCAATTCTATTTCCTCTATTAAATTTGACTTATTTACTATTTTTTTATTTTGATGACTTATTTTATCTAATAACCATTCTGATGTTACACCTTCAATAGGCTTTTCTCTTGCCGGATAAATGTCTAACAATATTACATTTTCAAATTTTGAAAGACTACTCGCAAAATCGTCAATAAAATCCTTTGTTCTTGAAAACAAATGCGGCTGAAAAACTGCCAATACTTTTTTATTCGGGTGCATTTCAGACACCGCGCTATACACTGCATTAATTTCGGTAGGGTGATGTGCATAATCATCTATAAAAACAAACTCATCTGTTTTTATCTGATAAGAAAATCTTCGTTGCACTCCTTTAAAACTTGCCAAGGCTTTTATTAGCTTTTCTGGTGACGCATCAGACACTAAAGCCATTGCAAAAGCGACCAAAGCATTTAATAAATTATGCCTACCAGGTTTATTAAATTTCAAATCGGTATATAATGTTGTTGGTGTTTGTACATCAAAAACATAAGCTCCGTTTTTTATTCTAATATTTTTAGCACAATAATCTGCATCGTCTTCTATACCATACGTAAGACCATCAATTGGCAGACCATTACAAACAAATAATTTTCCACCTTTTTTTATTTTTGCTTTAAATTCCCCAAATGTTTTTTGCAATTCTTCACCTGTACCATAAATATCTAAATGGTCAGCATCCATTGAAGTAATACAAGCAACATCTGGTGTTAATTGTAAAAAAGAACGATCAAATTCATCTGCTTCAACCACTGAATAATCAGCACCTTGATAGTAGAAATTACTATTAAAATCTTCAGAAATTCCACCTAAAAAAGCAGTCATTGGTAATTGTGCTTCTTTTAAAATATGTGCTAAAATACTAGAGGTAGTTGTTTTACCATGTGTACCTGCAACTGCAAAACAAAAAGTTTCGTTTGTAGCGATACCTAAAACTTCAGATCGTTTTTTTACTTCAAAACCGTTTTTAAAAAAGTATTTTAATTCCGTATGATTGTTTGGTACAGCAGGTGTATATACTATTAAGCAAGTTTCTTTATCTAAAAAATTAGAATCAATTTTATCGATATCATCTTCATAATGAATTTCCATACCAACTGAAGCAAGATCTTTAGTTAACGGCGATTCTGTTTTATCATAACCACCTACATTTTTACCTAAAAAAACAAAATACCTAGCCAGGGCAGACATTCCTATGCCACCTACCCCTATAAAATATACGCTATGTATTTGATCCATTTTCATAAAAAACTACTACCCAATTTTACTTTTCAATAATTTTTCTATTTCGTCAACAATAGTTTTTGTTGCGTTTGGCATTGCCATTAGCTTGCTATTATCACTTAATTCTTTTTGTTTACTTTCACTTTTGAATAACGAAGTAAATTCATTTTCAAAATGAGCATCTAAATCTTTTTCTCGTATTAATACCGCTGCATTCTTTTCTTCGAGTGCTTGTGCATTTTTTGTTTGATGATCTTCAGCCACATTTGGCGAAGGAATATATATTACAGGTTTCCCTACAATACATAACTCAGAAACTGAACCCGCACCAGCTCTTGAAATAACAATATCTGCTGCTGTATATGCAAAATCCATCTTGTTCACAAAATCAAGAACTTTTACACTCACAGAATTGTATTTTTTATACTCTTCAAAATAAAGCTTACCACATTGCCAAATAACTTGAATTCCTAATTGTTTAAAGAAATCTAGCTCTTTTTCAATCAACTGATTAACTCTACGTGCACCTAAACTACCCCCCAAAATTAGTAAAGTTGGTTTTTGAGTATCTAATTCAAAAAAAGACAAAGCATCTTCTTTTGAAACATTCAAATCAACCAAATCACCACGAACAGGGTTACCTGTCTTCACTATTTTATCAGCAGGAAAAAACTGCTCCATCTTATCATAGGCTACACAAATCTTTTTAGCTTTTTTAGCCAATAATTTATTTGTTATTCCCGCATAAGAGTTCTGTTCTTGTAATACACATAGAACACCTTTGCTAGATGCTCTTTGCAAAAGTGGACCACTAGCAAAACCACCCGTACCAATTACTACATCGGGTTTAAATTTATTTACTATGCCACCAGCTTTCACCAAACTACTTATCAATTTAAAAGGAAACATCATGTTTTTCAGTGTCAAACTACGTTGCACTCCTGTAATCCACAATCCTTCAATTTTGTACCCAGCTTTGGGTACTTTTTCCATTTCCATTCTATCTTTTGCACCTACAAACAAAAATTCAGCATCAGGATACCTACTTTTTAATTCGTTTGCAATTGCAACTGCCGGATAAATATGTCCGCCAGTTCCTCCTCCAGATAGTATAAATCTATAATTGTCCACTTAAAACTTCTAAAGGGTTCGTATCATCTATATCAACAGAACTAGGTTCTTTACTTACTTCTTTATTACTCGCACTTAAAATAATACCAATAGCCAAACACGTCATCCAAGTTGAAGTACCACCGCTACTTATTAAAGGTAATGTTTGCCCCGTTACAGGAAATAACTCTACCGCAACCGCCATATTTATAAATGCCTGAAAAACGATTGGCAAACCAACACCGATTACCAATAATTTTCCAAAAATTGTTTGATTACCATTCGCTACAACTACTATTCTAAATAGTAAAAGAAGGTAGAAAAAGACTAAAATTAATCCACCAACTAAACCATACTCCTCAACTATAATCGCAAAAATGAAATCGGAAGAACTCTGTGGTAAAAAGTTTTTCTGAATACTCTTACCCGCACCTTTACCAATTACACCACCAGTTGCAATCGCTATTTTAGCTTTTTCAATTTGGTAATCTGACTCACCATCTTCACCATTCATAAAGCTCGTAATTCTACTTTCCCAAGTTGTAACCCTATTCGGAAATAAATCTGGAGCCGCTTTCGCTGTTAGAATAAACAAAGTTAAAAACAGTAAACCGCTACCCACTATTCCTAACAAATACTTAACAGGGTAACCACCTAAAAAACACAACACCATTACCATAAAAAATATAATTGCTGCAGTAGAAAAATTGGCAGGCAAAATTAACACTAAAATCACAAAAACAGGTAACCACAATGGTAAAATACTTTCTTTAAATGTAACTACTCTATCTTTTATTTTTGTTAAATAACGCGCCACATAAGCCATTAAAACAACCGCCGCTAATGTTGATGTTTGAAACGTAAACCCTACTAAAGGCAGACGAATCCATCTACTTGCATTAGCACCTCCAATGGTTGTACCTTGTGCCAAGGTATATACCAACAACAATATTACTATCGGCATTGTAATTAAAGATAAGCCTTTAAAAAAGTGCGTTGGAACTTTATGCACAGCATAAATAATCCCGAAACCTAACAACAATAAAAAGCCATGTTTGAACAAAAAGCTAAATGTTGTTTTTGTTCCATTCCCAACAACGTATACCAGATTACTACTTGCGCTGTAAACTGGTAAAAATGAGAACAAAGCAAGAAGCGCTACAATAGCCCAAATTGCTTTATCACCCTTTATTTTGTCGAAAAATTCCATTTATTTTATCTTATAAATTTTTAACTGCTGCTTTAAATTGATTACCACGGTCTTCGTAGTTATCAAAAAGATCAAAGCTTGCACAAGCTGGTGACAATAAAACAGTATCCCCTCTTTCCGCTACCTTATATGCAACTTTTATTGCCTCATCCATAGCATATGTTTCAACCAGCAAGTCTACCACATTACCAAAAGCTTCTTTTATTTTCGAATTATCTTTTCCTAAGCAAATAATCGTCTTTACTTTTTCGCGTACAAATGGCATTAATGATTTATAATCATTACCCTTATCAACACCACCAACAATCCAAACAGTAGGTGTTTTCATGCTATCTAACGCATAATAAGTAGCATTTACATTTGTTGCTTTAGAATCATTAATATACTCTACGTGATGAATTTTCAACACTTTCTCTAAACGATGCTCGGCACCTTGAAAATTAGTCACACTATTTCTAATGGTTGCTTTTCTAATACCAATTAGCTTTGCAGCTGTAGATGCTGCCATTGTATTTTTAAGGTTATGTTTACCTTCTAATGCTAATGAATCTGTCTTCATATTCAGTGTGTCGTTATTTAATCTCATCGTTATATTATTGTCTTTGCTATATGCTCCTTGCTCAATTTCTTTCTCAAGAGAAAAAGGAACTAATTTTGATTTTACTGGGTGATTTGCTAACCAATCTGTCAAGTCTTTATCGTCTGCATCATAAATCAGATAATCATCTTCTGTTTGATTTTCTGCTATCCTAAATTTTGATGCGATATAGTTTTCATACTTATACTCGTACCTATCTAAATGATCAGGCGAAATATTTGTAATAATTGCTATATGCGGTTTAAAATCTACAATACCATCAAGCTGAAAACTACTGATCTCTAAAACGTAGTAATCAAAATTATTTTCAGCTACCATTTTTGCATAACTATCACCAATATTACCAGCCATACCAACGCTTACGCCATCACTTTTTATAATATGATTTGTAAGCATGGTAGTTGTGGTTTTACCATTACTACCCGTAATACCAATAACTGTTGCATTGGTGAATTTTGTTGCAAATTCAATTTCAGAAATTACAGGAATACCTTTTTCTTTTAATTTCACTATAAGAGCTACTTTATCAGGTATTCCAGGACTTTTCATAACTACATCAGCATTTAATATTAATGTCTCTGTATGTTGCTCGTCTTCCCAATTAATCTCAAAATGTTCAAGAACTTTTTTATACTTATCTTTTATTTTTCCTTTATCAGAAACAAAAACTTCATATCCTTTTTGCTTTCCTAAAATTGCGGTTCCTACACCGCTTTCTCCACCACCTAAAACAACTAAGCGGTTTCCTGTATTTATTCCTCCGAAAGAAGGGAACTTGTTACTTATATTTTTTTCTATTTCTTTTTTCATATTCAACACCTTTCAATTTTGAAAAGTTGCTATTGAATGTTATCGCACCTTTAATGTCACAATTGTTATAATTGTCAATAAGATTCCCACAATCCAAAAACGAGTTACAATCTTACTTTCATGGTATCCTTTCTTCTGATAATGGTGGTGCAAAGGGGCCATTAAAAAAACACGCTTTCCTTCTCCTGTTTTCTTTTTTGTGTATTTAAAATACCCTACTTGTAACATTACCGAAATTGACTCCGCAAAGAAAATTCCGCATAACACCGGTATCAATAATTCTTTTCTGATAATAATTGCCACAACAGCAATAACACCACCGATAGTTAAACTACCCGTATCACCCATAAAAACTTGTGCAGGAAACGTATTGTACCATAAAAAACCAACTAAAGCTCCAATAAATGCACCTAAAAAAACTACCAATTCACCTGCTCTAGGAATGTACATGACATCTAAATAATTAGAAAAAATAATATTCCCCGATATCCAAGTTAATATCGCTAATGCTAGCACTATTATGGCGGAGGATCCTGCGGCCAAACCATCAATTCCATCAGTTAAGTTAGCACCGTTTGATACTGCAGTTACTATAATTATCACAAAAAGGATAAATATTACCCAAGTATACTTTTCAGCGCCGTCACCCATCCAAGAAATAAAAACTGAATAATCTAACTCGTTATTTTTCAAAAAAGGAACGGTTGTTTTTGCCGCCTTAATTTCTGCTCCAACTTGTTTTTCAACTGTAAAAGATGGTGTAATTATTGTTTTACTACGTTCTTTCATTGTTACTTCAGGGTGGAAGTATAGCGTTGCTCCAACTATTAAACCAAGTACCACTTGCCCTAGCACTTTAAACTTACCTTTTAAACCTTCTTTATCTTTTTTAAAGACTTTTATATAATCATCAACAAAACCAATGATTCCCATCCAGATTGTTGTCACAATCAATAAAATCACATAAATATTATCAAGCTTTGAAAACAATAACACAGGAATTAAAGTTGCCATAATAATAATTAAACCACCCATTGTTGGCGTACCTGCTTTCTGTTTTTGACCATCTAAGCCTAAATCACGAACCGTTTCTCCAATTTGCTTTTTCTGTAGAAAAACAATCACCTTTTTACCATAAACGGTAGCGATTAGCAATGATGTTAATATTGCTAGTGCCGCTCTAAAAGTGATGAACTGAAAAAGTCCCGCACCTGGCAGATCATAATTTTTTTCTAAAAATTCAAATAAGTAGTATAACATTTTACGTTAATTCTTAGTCTTAGTTATTTGTTTAAATTTTTTAAAATCTCTTTTACTATTTGATAGTCATCAAAATCTACTCGAACACCATTTGTTTCTTGATAGGTTTCATGACCCTTACCCGCGATTAAAATAATATCATTAGTATTTGCTAATTGACAAGCTGTTTTAATAGCTTGTTTTCTATTCTCAATCGTCAATGTTTTTCTTGTATTTTGCGCTTCTACTCCCGCTTCAACCTCACTCAAAATAACATCAGGATCTTCTGTTCTTGGATTATCAGAGGTGAAAATTGCAGTACTACTCATTTCTGATGCGATATGACCCATAACCGGACGCTTAGACTTATCTCTATCGCCACCACACCCCACAACGGTGATGACGCTTTCATTTCCAGTCCTCAATGTATTAATTGTATCAAGCACATTTTTGAGCGCATCCGGCGTATGAGCATAGTCAACAATTGCCGTTATTTTTTGTTCTGATATAAAGTATTGAAAACGCCCATCAACATTCTCAAGCTCACTTAATAATCGTAATATTTCCAACTTTTCTAAACCTAATAAATCTGCCGTTGCATAAATTGCCAACATATTATAAGCATTGAAATCTCCTATAAGTCTAGACCAGACCTCTTCATTGTCAATTTTCAATAATTGACCATTAAATTGATTTTCTAAAATTTGTGCTCTATAATCCGCATAGGTCTTTAAAGCATAAGTCTGCTTTCTAGCCTTAGTGTTTTGCAACATTATAGAACCATTTTTATCATCAATATTGGTTAAAGCAAATGCTGCTTTTGGCAACTGATCAAAAAGTAGCTTTTTTGTATCACGGTATTCCGCAAAAGTTTTATGATAATCTAAGTGATCATGAGATAAATTGGTGAAAATTGCACCTTCAAAAACTAAACCTTCAGTTCTCTTTTGATGAATACCGTGCGAACTAACCTCCATAAAACAGAATTCAACACCTTCATCATTCATTAAACTTAAATGCTTATTTATAGTCAAAGCATCAGGAGTGGTATGGCTGGTTTTGTATTCTTTTTCATCAACCAATATTTTAATAGTAGAAATTAAACCTACTTTAAAACCTGCCTTTTTAAATAACTGATACAACAAACTCGTCACTGTTGTTTTACCGTTTGTACCTGTAACACCAACTAACTTCAAATTAGCTGAAGGATTACCGTAATAATTAGAAGCCATTATGGCTAATGCTTTATTCCCGTTATCAACCTCAACATAGGTTATGCCTTCTGTAAAATTGCTAGGCATTTCTTCGCAAACAATTGCTTTAGCACCTAATGAAATAGCTTTATCTATATATTGATGACCATCAGTCAACGTACCTCTAATGGCAATAAACACATCATTATGTTCTACTTTTCTAGAATCAAAACAAACTGATTTTACAGCAACAGAAGTTGACCCGTTTACAGCGGATAAACTAACCCCAAACAATATGTCTTTTAATGACTTCATGATAATTCTAAAACAACAGTTTTAACCTCGTTAATATTTATTCCTTTTACAGACTGCTTTTTTACTTTGCCATTACCATTCACCTTAACTTGTAAACCAAGGTTTTCTAATATTGAAATAGCATCCATACCACTCATACCTTCTACATTAGGCACTTTATTGTATTTCTTATTTGATACCGTATAATATTGTTGGTATTTTTTATCTAAATCAACATCTTTAATCTCTAAGTCATCAACCTCATCAACCAAAGGCGATGTTGCGTAAATTTTTTGTGCTACAGATTTAAAAACTGGCCCTGATACATCTGCACCGTAATAACCAACTCTTTTGTCTGGCTCATGAATAACTACAATGCAAGAATATTTAGGATTATCCGCAGGAAAATAACCTGCAAAAGTTGAGATGTACTTTAATTTATTAGGGTCTTTAGAAACATAATCTTTTTGACAAGTACCTGTTTTACCTGCCATTGAAAAATTTGGCGAATACAAACCATGACCTGTACCAAATTTCTTTTCAACCACACCCTTCAATAGAGCCTGAACTTTAGCTACTGTTTCTTTAGAACATATTGACGGATTAATTACTTCTTTATCAAACTTTTCAATAGTTTTATCCCATTCTTTATACTCTTTCAACAACCTTGGCTTTACCATTTCACCATCATTAGCAATTGCATTGTAAAATGTAAGTGTTTGTAGTGGTGTTAATGAAACCTCATAACCATGAGACATCCAAGCTAAAGAAATACCTGACCAACCTTTATCACCAGGATATCTAATCACAGGTTTTCCCTCTCCTTTAATAGGCAAACCCAACTCCCTATTTAAACCCATATTCATTAATCGGTTTACATATTTTTCAGGCTTATCTTTATAGTTATTGTAAATTAATTTTGCAAAAGCAGTATTTGACGATATTTCAAAAGCTTTTGCCATACTCACTTTACCATAACCACCCCACTTAGAATCTTTTACAGTTTTGTTGTACACTTTAAATCTTCCGTTTTCTGTATCAATTACCGTACTTGTATCAACTACTTTATCTTCAAGTGCAACTACTAAAGACATTAATTTGAAGGTAGACCCTGGCTCATGCGATTCTCCAATAGCATAATTTAGACGCTCGTAATATTTACCAGCCTCAGTTCTTCCTAAATTAGAGATTGCTTTTATTTCTCCTGTCTTTGTTTCCATCACAATAACACAACCGTGATCTGCTTTGTATTTTTCTAGTTGACCCAAAAGTGCGTGGTGTGCAATATCTTGTATATTTACATCAATTGTAGAATACACATCGTAACCATCAATTGGCTCAACAATGTTCTCCATACCAATTGGCTTCCACTGTCCTTTCGCTATTTTTTGCTTTAAACGACTTCCTTTTTTACCACTTAAATATTCAGTAAACGCACCTTCTAGCCCAACTCTTGTCGCGTGACCTTCAGCATCATAACGCTCATAGCCAACACTACGCTCAGCTATTTTACCTAGAGGATGCTCACGAACTGTATTTTGCTCCACAACAATACCTCCTCGATTTGGACCTTTAACAAAAAGCGGCATCTTTTTTACTTGCATGTAGTCTGAATAATCTAGATTTCTAGCAACTAATGCATACCTATTTTTATTAGCTCTCGCTTTACGTAACAATTGCTCGTAATGCGACGCAGGTTTTTTTAATAATTTTGATAATTCTTTTGAAAGTGGTTTTATATTCTCATTAAAGTCTTCACTTTTAACCGTAACAGCATCAAAACGGATGTTATATCTAGAAACAGAAGTAGCCAGCAAACTTCCATCTGCTGAATATAAATTACCACGGTTAGGTGTGATTGTAAAAACTTTCTCTGTACGATCTTCAGCTAATTGACGGTATTTATCACCATCAACCATTTGAATACTCACAAGTTTTACCACCACAGCTATAGCGAAAACTATCAAAAAGCCCGCTACTACATATAACCTTGTTAATATTTTCTTTTCTGTTACTGCCACTATTTAGCCGATTTAACTCTTATTTTATGTGGTGGTGTTTCTGAAGGAAATAAACCATCTAAACTTACCGTTTTTAATATTTCAGATTCCAATTTTAATTTTTGCACATCTGTTTGCCCGTCAATAAACTGACTACGCAATTCTTTAACTTCTTCATTTAAAGCTGCTATTCTATGCACTTTACCATCTGCACCGTGAGAACTAGCAATCATAACTGCAGCTAAAAAAGAAGTGAATATTATAAAAATCCAATTTTTAGGAGCATCACCACTCACTAAAAACTTCCCTTTTAATATGTCTAACAATCCTTTTCTCATCACAACAATTATTTTACTTTTATTTTTGTTGCTATTCTTAATTTTGCACTACGCGCTCTATTATTCTGAGCAATTTCTTGCTTTGAAGGAACAATTAAACCGCCAACCTTTTTTAAAGGAACTGAAATGTTCCCGTAAAAATCTTTTTCTGGCTCACCTTCAAACTGTCCTGCTCTTATATACCTTTTCACCAATCTATCTTCTAAAGAATGGTAACTAATCACACTCAACCTACCCTCTTCATTTAATAAATTAGGCACTTGTAACAAAAACTCTTTTATTACTTCTATTTCTTGATTTACTTCAATACGAATGGCTTGATAAATCTGAGCTAGTATTTTATGCTCTACGCGTGCTGGCAAAAATTGCTTTAACACACCTTTTAATTGCTCCGTAGTTTTTATTGGCGAGTCTTCCCTACTTGCTATTATCGTTGTTGCAATTGTGTTTGCATTGCGTAAATCACCATACTGAAACAAAACCCTTCGCAAATCATCATACTCATAGGTATTCACTACATCATAAGCAGAAACTGTATTTCGCTTACTCATTCGCATATCCAAATCAGCATCAAAACGAGTAGAAAAACCACGCTCTGCAACATCAAACTGATGAGACGAGACACCAAAATCACCTAAAATACCGTCTACCTCACGAACACCATAAAATTTCAAAAACTGACCGATGAATCTAAAATTCTCATGAATTAAAGTAAACCTTGGATCATCAATTGCATTTTTCAAAGCATCTTCATCTTGGTCAAACGCAAATAACTTTCCGTTTTCACCTAAGCGTTTTAATATTTCTTTTGAATGACCACCACCACCGAACGTAACATCAACATAAACGCCATCGCTCTTTATGTTTAGTCCGTCAACAGATTCAGTCAATAAAACTGGATTATGATAATTCATCTTCTCCTCCCATTACTTCTTCAGCCAATGCAGCAAAATCTTCTGCAGTATCTTCAAGAACTTTTTCGTAACTCCCTTTATCCCAAATTTCTATAATATTGATAGCTGAACTCAGCACAACTTCTTTAGAAATTTTCGCAATTTCAATCAAATTTTTCGGTATTAATAAGCGACCAGTAGCATCAATTTCAACTACCTTTACCCCCGCCGAAAAACGACGTATAAAATCATTGTTCTTCTTTACAAACCTATTTTTCTTATTTAATTTCTCCATTAGAAGATTCCACTCTTTCATCGGATAAATTTCTAAACAAGGTTGAAAAACAGAACGTTTTAAAACAAAACCATCTGCAAGCACTGGTGCCAACTGACTTTTAAGCGCAACAGGGAGCATAATTCGCCCTTTTGCGTCAGCCTTACAGTCATATGTTCCAATGAAATTGATCACTAATTAATGGTTTTACTCAAATAATAACTCAAAGATATAGAATTTATTACCACAATTTACCACTATTTACCACATTGTTGATAAGTTCCATCTATTTACACCTTAAAAACAACCTAAACAACTGATTAAAAAACACATAAGTTTAAATCTGATTAATGTGTTTGCTGCTATAAAATCAAACCAAAAACATTAGATTAACAGAGTTTAAAACAAGTATGCTTTGATTCTTAAGAATTGTCTATATTTGTCGACATAGAAAGCAACCTAAATTAATGGAAGAAGAGTTAATTACTGATGGCAAATACAAATATATTGAGGCAGGAGAAGGCACTCCAATCATTATATTACACGGCCTTATGGGAGGACTCAGTAATTTTACTGGTGTATTAGATCATTTTCCTAAATTAGGTTATAAGATTTTAATGCCTGAACTCCCTATTTATACAATGCCTTTAGTGAAAACTAATGTAAAAAGTTTCGCTAAGTTTTTAGAAGGATTTATTATTCACAAAGGCCTTAAAGATGTTATTTTACTTGGTAATTCACTAGGTGGGCATATTGGACTTTTACATACTAAATTATACCCAAATTTAGTAAAAGCTCTGATTATCACTGGTAGTTCTGGTTTGTACGAAAGTGCAATGGGTGATGGTTACCCAAGAAGAGGTGATTATGAATTTATAAAGAAAAAAGCACAAGATGTTTTTTACGACCCTAAAGTTGCTACACCTGAAATTATTGATGAAGTTTACGCGACACTTAACGATCGCATGAAACTCGTAAAAACACTTGCTATTGCAAAAAGTGCTATTCGACATAATATGGCAAAAGATTTACCACAAATGAAAACACCTACTTGTATTATTTGGGGTAAAAATGATACGGTAACACCGCCAAATGTTGCTACGGAATTTGATGAGTTATTACCAGATTCAGATTTATTTTGGATTGACAAATGCGGCCATGCTGCCATGATGGAACATCCTGATGAATTTAATACCATTCTTGAAGCTTGGCTGAAAGCTAGACAATTTTAGAAAATATATTTTATTATGAAGATAAAGTCCGCAGACTTTGTAATGAGCAACTCAAAAGTTGATCACTGTCCGAAAGACCCGATTCCTGAATACGCATTTATTGGGCGTTCAAATGTTGGAAAATCATCATTAATAAACATGCTTACCCAACGAAAAAGTTTAGCAAAAACCTCTGGAAGACCAGGAAAAACACAACTTATTAATCATTTTAAAATAAATGAAAACTGGTTTTTAGTTGATTTACCAGGCTATGGTTATGCCAGAGTATCAAAAAAAGATAAAAAGACTTTTCAAAAATACATTACCGATTATTTTTTACAACGCAGGCAACTTGTTTGTGCTTTTGTACTTGTTGATATTCGCCATGAGCCTCAAAAGGTAGATTTAGAATTTATGGAATGGATGGGAGAAAACCAAATTCCGTTTTCTATAATTTTCACAAAAGCAGACAAACTAAAACCTAATGTTATCGAAAAGAATGTTGAAGATTATATTCAGCAATTATTATCAAGCATTTGGGAAGAAGCTCCTCATTACTTTATCACCTCATCATCAAACGGAACAGGACAAGAAGAGGTTTTAAATTATATTGATGAAATGAATGAAAATTTCAAAAAAAATAATTGGGCTGATTTAATTTAAAAATAACCTACCTATCTTCAATTAAAGAAATTAGATTTTCTGCACTCTTCAAAGCTTTTAACTCTTCTGTACTAATAAAAACATCTAAGCTTTCAGTTAGCACGACAGGGAAGGTAAGATTATTGCTAAATTTAGTTTTATAATCTTTTAAAAACTCATCCTTATGCAAAAACTCTAATTCTAAATTAGATGAATTCCTGAATGCTTTCCATTCTTTATTTTCCGAAAATATACCATACGTAATATCACACAAACTACAGCTATATGTTTTAGGGCTAAATATTTTGTGAGCACTATCAAACACGGCATTCATCTTTCCGGAATTAGCATTATAAACAAATATCAACTTTTCAACTTTCATATTACAAATAATTCTATTTTTATATCAACAAGAGGAAAACTTACAATGAAGCAACTATTTATACTTATTTTAATTTGCACCTTACTTTTAAATTGTAAGTCACAAGAATCAACTATTACTTACAAAACAAGCACACTTACCATAAAGCCTATTTCTAAAAATGTATTTATACATATTACGTATTTAGACACCAATGATTTTGGAAAAGTAGCATGTAACGGCATGATTTATATGATAAACAATGAAGCTATTGTTTTTGATACGCCTACAAACTCAAATGTTAGCAACGAATTAATCACATGGATTACTAAAGCAGAAAAACATACTATTAAAGCTGTCGTAATTAATCACTTTCACCTAGATTGTTTAGGAGGATTAGAAGTATTTCACCAACTTAATATTCCCTCATACGCTAGCAACAAAACTATTGCTTTAGCAAAAATTAATGATTTTACATTACCACAAAACGGTTTTGAAACAACATTAAATTTAAATATCGGTGATAAAGAAATTATCAACACTTATTTTGGAGAAGCACACACTAAAGATAATATTGTAAGCTACATACCCAGTGAACAAATTTTATTTGGTGGTTGTCAAGTAAAAACGCTAGGTGCAAATAGAGGATATACTGGTGACGCAAATACTGAAGAATGGAGCAACACCATTAAAAAAATTAAAGTCGCACTCCCAACTATAAAAACCGTAATTCCTGGTCACGGCAAAATTGGAGATGCAACTTTACTTGATTATACCTCTCAACTTTTTAAATAAAAAGTTGAGTTAGTTTTACTTTTTAAGCTCTAATTTTTCTGCAAAATACTCACAAAAATCCTTCATGGTAGCTGTCATTTTTTCATCTTGAGTAGCTTTCATAAAAGTGTCCGATAATGAGACTAATGTTTGATGAAAAAATATTTTCATTTCATCAACAGGCATGTCTTTTGTCCATAAATCTATTTTTAAAGATTCTTTATTTTTACTATCCCAAACTGATAATAACATTGCCTTTGCCTCTTCATTATCAATTCCTCCGTCTTGAGCTGACCACGTAAGTTCCTCAGGAACTCTATTCTCGTCTAACCCTACTTTTAATCTTATTTCTGATGTATGTAATTCTGCCATTACCTAAGTGGTTTGTAATTTGATTTCTTAAAAATTTCTTCTGCTGGTATATTTAGCATTTGTTGTACGGTTACTTCATTATTACTCATAAAGGCACGTACAATTTGCCAACCAATATATCGACCTGTTCTACCTGGTGATTCGCTATCCAACTCTAATTGAAACTTAGAAAAAGGTGCCGGATCTAAAAATCTTGGTTGCAATTGCTTATCGGTACTATACAATAGCTCTCTTTCAACAAAATACCTCCAAATTTGCTCTTCATTAACTTGTGCCCACTCTAATTGTTCTGGTGTGTATCCAATTCGCTGTGCTTCTGTTTCAAATGGCAATAGTTTATCTTTTAGATATAATTCTTTACCATAATATATAATTTGCTCTATAAAAGTTCGACCTATTTGTTTAGGCAATACACCAGCGCTAAATTCCGAAGCAACATCACTCACCAAAAATTGCTTATCTAAACTTGTGGCAATATAATTTTGGAAACCAGCATAAAATTTATGGTCTTTACCTAAGTAGTTGTCTAACCCAATTAACAACAAAGAATCTGCTAAAATTACTCTGCTTGCATAACGCACATCAGATGTAAGCGTAACAACTTTTGGTGTTTCAAAATTTGGAAAATAATATTTAATGTGCTTAAATAATGAGGTTAAATCCTCTGTTTCCTTATCAAAATCTGGAAACACTTTTTGAACCTCTTTATTTAATTCTAACTGAATTGTATCTTTTATTTTTGCAAACCAAATACTATCAGAAAACTGTTGTGGAAACAAATACGGATATTTATTTTTAATGGTATTTAGGTTTTCTGCTGTTGTTTTTGCAAACTCTTGATCAAATCTTAATACCTCAACATTTACATCAATTTTAGCAATTTTTTCAGCAACCTTATCATCTTCTCCACAACTGTAAAAAAACACTTGTGCTATTATTAAAAGAACAAAAATTGACTTTTTCATATAAAGTAATCCCTTTTTAGTTTTATTTATTAGTCCTTAGGCTTTATTTTTACGATGCAAAGTTAATCGTTTTCAATTTAAAAAATACCTCTATGCAAACCGAAAAAGTAATAAATCATATTGTAACCTGGTTAAAAGATTATGCTACTAACGCAAAAATGAAAGGTTTTGTTATTGGAATATCTGGCGGTATTGATTCTGCCATAACCTCAACACTATGTGCAAAAACTGGTTTAGATTTATTGTGTTTAGAAATGCCAATACATCAAGAGTTAAATCAGGTAAACAGAGCATCAAGACATATTGATTGGCTACAAGACAATTTTAAAAACGTAAAAAGACAACAAGTAAACTTAACACCTGTATTTGATAGTCTTATTGATGCGCTACCTAAAGTTGATAATGAAGAAGAAAGATTTATGTCATTGGCCAACACAAGAGCACGATTAAGAATGACTAGCTTATATTATTTCGCAGCACTTGAAGGATACTTGGTAGCAGGTACCGGAAACAAAGTTGAAGATTTTGGAGTAGGCTTTTATACTAAATATGGCGATGGAGGCGTAGATCTAAGTCCTATCGCCGATTTACTTAAAACTGAGGTTTGGGAAATTGCACGAGTTTTAGGCGTTAACGATGAAATTATAAATGCTGCACCTACTGACGGGCTTTGGGGTGACGATAGAACTGACGAAGACCAAATAGGAGCATCTTACCCAGAACTTGAATGGGCAATGGGTATGGATGATAATGGTAAAACTGCGGCTGATTTTTCTGGCAGAGAAAAAGAAGTGTTTACTATCTATAAAAAACTGAATACAAACAACAAACATAAAATGAATCCTATCCCAATTTGTTTGATACCGACCGAACTAAAATAACCACTCGTCTTAAAATCAAGTGAATAAATCGAAAAATTCAAGAATAAAATGTATTTTTATGGAAAATATATCATATTTACAATCTAATAAAGATAATTAAACTTTAATTTTGCATGTCATAATTTATAGACATCCCCCGTTATAAGTTTGAAAATCAAGAAAATATAAAAAGATGATTAAAGTATTAATTGCAGATAACCATCCTGTCGTAAGAACCGGTATTAAATTTGTTCTAGATACCGCTTCAGATTTTGATGTAATTGCAGACGTGTCTACAACTACTGAATTATTTGAAAAGCTAGAAACAATAAACCCTGATGTAGTAATTTTGGAGATGGATATTCCTGAAATTAATGGAATTGCCACACTGAGAAAAGTAAAAGCAGAATACCCAGATGTAAAAGTTTTAATTTACAGCGGACAATCTGAAGATGTTTACGCACTTAGTACAATTCGAGCTGGAGCGTATGGTTATCTATCAAAAACAGCAGATTTAGATTATATTATTTCCGCAGTACGTAAAGTAAGTAAAGGTGACATGTTTATTACAAATGAACTTGCACAACGTCTTGCTTTTGACGAAGGAACAAAAAAACCAAGAAGATTTTTTAGAAAACTTTCTACTAGAGAAGTTGAAGTTTTAAAAATGTTAGCTAGTGGTAAACGTAATAAAGATGTTGCTATAGGTTTAAACTTAAATGAGAAAACTGTAAGTACTTACAAGGCTCGTTTAATGCGTAAACTTAATGTTGACAACTTAGTTGATTTGCTACAACAAGCCAAAGCATTAGAGCTTTACTAAAATCATATTTTCTTTAAAAAATAAAAGCCTAGCAATGCTAGGCTTTTTTGATTTCTATACTTTAAGTAATATTAAATTACCCTATTAAGTTTTTTATTCAATAAAGAATTCAGTTGAATGTAATTCATTATCTCTTCTAAAATTTCTCTATTATTATTTGTAACTTCTTTCGTCTCTTCCTGTAAAGCGTTTATTCTTCTCTTTATTAAATAACAACGTAATGTAAGTATTGTTTCACTTGCTAATTGAGCAATACCCACTTCTTTCTCTTTTGGGTAAATATCTTTCTCAGACCAATTATGCAATACATACTTTTCTTCTTCCATTAAAATAGATGATATTTCAGAAACCATATTTTGGTCTAAAGGAGCAATAAAACTATTTATACTAAAATCTTCATTTTCATTTAAAGCTTCAATTAAAGTTTTATAAATATCTCTAAACTTTTCATTACTCAATTCTATTTCATCATCTTGAAGGTCTAAGAAAATTTTCTGATACACTTTAACCTCCATTGATTCGGGCTCAAGTTCTAAATCACCTTTTTCATTTTCCTTTAAAACCAAATCTTCAAAGCTCTGCACTGTATTACCGTATAGTAATAGAATTTCAATGATTTTTCGTTCTAACTCATATTGAACATCAACTTTTTGTCCGACAGGTTCTTCATTTTTAACAACATTAAAAACTTGTTTTTGCTGTTCTTGCTTTGCTTTTTTACTGGCTTCAACACTATCTTTTTTACCAATTTGAGCTAGTGTGTTAAAAAGAACCGTTTCAGAAACATTCATTATTTGAGCACACTCTTGAATGTAAATTTCTTTCTGAATTTGATCGGGTATTTTTGATATACTATTTACAATATCACGAACTGTTTCTGCTCTTTTTATAGGGTCATTAGCCGTTTCTGATACTAGTAAAGATGCTTTAAATTGAATAAAATCTTTAGAATTATCTTTTAAATATTCTAAAACGTCGTCAAGACTATTATTTTTAGCAAAACTATCTGGGTCTTCACCTTCAGGAAAAGAACATACTTTTACGTTCATTCCTTGCTCCAGAATTAAATCTATACCACGTAATGACGCACGCAAACCAGCAGCATCACCATCAAACAACACTGTAATATTTCTCGTAAGCCTATTTACCAATCGTATTTGCTCTGGTGTTAAAGCTGTACCACTTGATGCAACAACATTTTCTATACCACGTTGGTTAAACTGTATAACATCTGTATAGCCTTCAACCAAATAACAATTGTCTTCTTTTGCAATAGCTTGCTTTGCATGGTAAATACCATACAACACCTTACTCTTATGATAAATATCACTCTCAGGTGAATTTAAGTATTTAGCCGCCTTTTTATCATTAGTTAAAATACGCCCACCAAAACCTAACACACGACCACTTAATGATTGAATAGGAAACATTACACGCGCTTTGAACCTATCAAACTTTCTAGAATTAGCTGAGTTATTAGCATCTTCTTTTACAATTGTTAGTCCTGTACCTGATAAATATTTGAGCTGATACCCTTTTTCTAATGCAGCATTTGTAAATGAATCCCAATTATCTAAACAATAACCTAATGAAAACTTTTTAATAGTTTCATCCGTAAATCCACGCTCTTTAAAATAACTTAAACCAATAGCCTTACCTAATTCAGTTTCCCATAAAATTTCAGAGAAATACTTTTGAGCATATTCCGAAACCAAGTACATGCTTTCACGTTCGTTAGCTTGCTCTTTCTGCTCGTTACTCTGCTCAGTTTCTTCTACTTCTATATTGTATTTTTTGGCTAAATATTTAATTGCCTCAGGATAGGTAAAATGTTCATGCTCCATTAAAAAGGCAACAACATTCCCACCTTTTCCGCTACTAAAATCTTTCCAAATCTGTTTTACAGGACTTACCATAAAACTTGGTGAACGCTCATCTGTAAAAGGACTCAACCCCTTAAAATTGGAGCCAGATTTCTTAAGTTGCACGAAATCACCGATAACTTCTTCAAGTCGAGAAGTTTCGTAAACTTTATCTATGGTAGATTTTGAAATCAATTTAAAGCAGGGTTTTATTAAGTGCTTTTATACACCAGTTAACACACAAAGATACTAAAGATATAACAGCACCCCTGTTTTCAGGGATGGCTTTTTCACTACACCAAGGGTATTTTATACTGCATAGTTAGCGCAACTTTGTACCAGAAATAAATAACAAATAAATTAACCTTTTAAAAATTAAAATTATGTTCTGGGGAATCTCATTAGTATTATTAAGTATCATCGCAGTACCATCATTAATCTTATCAAAAAAGCCAAATGCGAAAGAATTATTAGAAAAAATTGAACCTTACCAATCATGGATTGGAGCTTTATTTTGCTTCTGGGGAGTTTGGGGAATTATCTCTGCAATATTGAATTTAGGATGGCTTACTACAGCTCCAATTTGGTGGGTAACATTTTTAGCAGGTAATGTTATATCAGCAGGTTTAGGCTTTATGCTTGGCTTCGGATTAATTAACAAATACGTTTTATCTAAAAATGATAACGCTAAAGAAAAAGCAGATGCATTGCGTGCCAAGATTGCTCCAAAACAAGGTAAACTTGGTCTTGTAGGTATCATTGTAGGTGCATGGATGATTGTTGCTTCTTTTATCTTTCTATAAAATCAAATTATAAAACAAAAACAAATGAAAAAATTAGCCTTTAACTTAATAATTCTACTAATGACTATGACGGGTATTGCTCAAACAACTCCAAATTCCATAAGCGTATATGGCAGTTACGAATATCAAATTAAACCTGAATACAAAGCACGAATGATCATAAGCATGAACAATGTTTATTACGATGCTCCAGGCATGGCTTTTCCTGAAATTAAAAAATCATATTTAGATAATTTAACTAAGGCAGGCATTCAAATAAATTCTATTACAGACGATGCGCTTGGTTACGCAACATTAGGTTATGAAAAAGAAGGGACGATTATTGAGTACAAAACAAAAGATTTAAATAATCTAAAGAAGTTTTTAGAAACAAAAGGTCTTGGAGTAACTAAATCAGATGCTACAATAGAAACAACTTTTACTGATGAAGAATTAGCTAATTATGCAAAACTTGCATACGACAACGCCAAAAAGAAAGCTGAAAACATTGCAAAAAAAATTGACAGAAAAATTGGTAATGCAATTTTTATTAGCGATACTAATGGCAATATTTTAACAGAGTCTCTTTACTACAATTCGTCTGACACTAATAGAACTTACCAAATAACAGTTTCATTTGAATTACTATAAAAATACAGTTGTTTGTTTATCATGAAGACCTTGTTTACTCGTCTCGATTAAAAGTAAACAAGGATCTTCAAACAAAAGCTGTTAGCGCTTATTTTTAAGCACTAACAGCTTATTTTATTACAAATCAAACCTAAGGCCTAATGAAATATTACGCTGTTCAACTATAGCATCTTTAAAAAGCGGGTTTAAATCATACTTTACATACATTTGTGTGCCACCAACACCAACGTAAGCACTTAAACCATATATAAAATTACTTGTATTATAACTTCGCTTAAATTTATCTTTTACTTTTTCGCCATCAATTTCATATTTGAGTTTTTGACGCGTTCCTAAATTGAAGCCACCATAACCACCAATACCAAACACGAACATATTGTGTACATTATATCTAATTTTACTTTCGGTTTTTGCAACTTTTGAAGGACCAAATTCTAAGTGTAACGGAAAAACAAGATTATCCGTTCTTAGTTTTGATTTATCTAAATCGTAAGCAAACTCTTCTAACTCTATTTGTCCATTATTATTTACAAAGTATTGATTATCCTTAGGTTTTAAACCATTAAATTGAAATAGAAAACCATAATTAAAACGTACAAAATTAGAATTTTTAAATATGCGTGTACGCCACTCCCAACCCATTTCAAAAAACCGACTACCTCCAATTTTATAAGGAGAATCTTCTAAACTTTGTCCTTCAATAATCGTATTATTTACTCCAACAGCAAAAACAGCATCAGAATATGTTCTACGGTCATATTTCTCACTTATTTTAGATTTGTTTTTATCAACCTTTACGCCAAAAATCCTACTCTCTCCTATATCCTTATTACCGTAACCTATTACAATTCTTGTTCCATAAGCTACAGAATCTTTAAACATTACAGCTTCATGATTTCGTTCAAGTAAAGCAATTTCATTATCTAAAATTGCAATTCTATTCTCAATATTTAAGGCGTGTTTTTTTGCCAATGCCTCTTTTAATTGTTTCGCTTCTACTTGTACTATTATATTACTGTCTAAATCTTCATTAATTTTTATTAAAGCTAATTTTAAAGCTTCTTTTTCTTGGTTTACAATTTGATTCTTTGACTTTTTTAATTGCTCAATTTTATTTTTATAATTTTCTGATTCTTGGGCATTACTTTTCTGAATACTTATTATTAAAAATAATAGTATTAGATACGTGATTTTAACTTTCATAATGATTAAATTAATTTACTGATATATTCAGTAATTGATTGATGAATAAACTCACTTTATGAACCACCAAACACACGTTATATTTGGGCCACATAAAGATTTTTAATTAATTATTGCGATCTGCAAGTGCCGTTCTAACTTTTAAATATCCGTTTTTTAGCTTATCAAAAAGTTGATCTCTAAACGAAGCATCCAATTCATTTTCAGCCTCGTTCAATAATGCCATTGCATCTACTTTATTCGTATTTTTAAATAACTTTTGTTCTAAAATTTCATCTTGAGCTCTACGAAGTAACGAATCAACTTCAGCATCAGTAATAGCTACATTGTTTAATTCTAAAGAATCTACTTTAGCTACTAAATCGTTTATAGTCACTTCAATTAAAAGGTCTTGGCTAGCTTTCAAGTCTTCAATTTGAGCTAAATCATTTGAATCAATAACAATTACTTTTATATTTTTAGCAATTTGATTTGACTCTTTTACATCTACTGTATTTATTTTATCACTTTTTTTCTCTTGACTTACATTTACAACAGTATTCTTATCTTCTTCTTCAAAATCAAAAAGTTTTTTTTCTTCTTTTTGAAGAACTTCCTGCAATTCTTCTTCAATATTTTCATTTACCACAGGGTTCATTGTATTCACTGTATCTTTATTATTCATAAAAAATACTACTGAAATAAAAACACCTATTATACTTGCTGCTATAGCGTACCACAAAATGGATTTCTTTTTAGGTTGTGTTGTTTCAATTCCTCCAGAAATTCTTTCCCATGCATTTGATGATGGTTTAATTTCACGAGCATCTAATTGCTTTTTAATATGTTCTTCAAAATTAATTGGTGCCATATCCTATGATTTTATGTTCTTTAATTTGGGTTTGCAACATTTTTCTAGCCTTAAATAATTGCGACTTTGAAGTACTCTCAGATATACTTAACATTTCGGCTATCTCTGCATGCTTGTAACCTTCTATTGCAAAAAGTATAAATACCATTTTATAACCTTCAGGCAAACTATCTATTAATAGCTGTATTTGCTCAATATCTAAATCAGAGGAATCATTAAAATAAACGCTGGTTTTCTTTTCAATAACATCATCATCAAAAACAACAAATTGCTTTTTACGTAAATAAGATAGCGATTCTCTTATCATAATTCTCCGAATCCAACCTTCAAAACTACCTTCAAACTTAAACGTATCTAAATACTTAAAGACTTTCACAAAGCCAGTAATCATAACATCTTCAGCAAAATTTAAATCTTTAATATATTGCCTGCATACCCCCAGCATCTTTGGTGAATGTTTTAGATACAGTTGCTGTTGCGCTTCTCGGTTACCCGATATCGCTTTTTTAATGAGTTGTTTTTCATTTGTATAAAAAGAAATAATCTTCAAAATACTTTTGGTTTAATTATCTATTTACATAGACGAGATAGCAAGCAATAAAGTTGCCTGTCTTTTAATTTATTTTAAAATTTTATTGAAAAATAAATTAATGCACTAAAAAACAAACTATTGAAGTAAACTATTTTTTCCTATCCACTACATAATTCACCATAAGTTCTAGTGATTTTTTGTAGTCAGAATCTGGATAATTTGCCAATAAAGCTAGAGCATCATCTCTAAATGCTAACATTTTTGACACTGCATATTCTAGTCCGCCATTATCTTTTACAAAAGCGATAACCTCTTTGACCCTTTTTTTATTCTTATTATGGTTTTTTATTGAATTGATGACCCATTTTTTTTCTGCTTTAGTACAATTGTTTAAAACATATATTAATGGCAAAGTCATTTTCTGCTCTTTAATATCAATACCTGTTGGCTTCCCTATTTCAGCTTCACCATAATCAAATAAGTCGTCTTTTATTTGAAAAGCCATACCACAATATTCTCCAAACTTTCTAAAAATCTCAACTTCTTCAGATTCTGGTTTTACCGAACAAGCGCCCAAACTACAACAAGCCGCTATTAATGTTGCCGTTTTCTGACGGATAATTTCATAATACACATCTTCTGTAATATCTAATCGTCTCGCTTTTTCAATCTGCAATAATTCACCTTCGCTCATTTCGCGCACCGCAACCGAAATAATTTTAAGCAAATCAAAATCACCATTATCAATAGAAAGCAACAATCCTTTTGAAAGTAAGTAATCACCAACTAATACCGCAATTTTATTTTTCCAAAGTGCATTAATAGAAAAGAAACCGCGACGCTTATTACTTTCATCAACAACATCATCATGCACTAATGTGGCAGTATGGATTAACTCAATAACAGAAGCTCCGCGATATGTTCTATCGTTAACCTCTCCATTATTTAGCATTTTTGCGGTTAAAAAAACAAACATAGGGCGCATTTGCTTCCCTTTTCTGTTCACAATATAATGTGTAATTCTATTCAGTAAAGCAACCTTAGAAGTCATTGATTCATAGAACTTCTTCTCAAAAAGTTCCATTTCAATTTTAATAGGATGTTTTATTTGGTCAACAATCTTCACAAATAACAATTAGGTGGTAGTGCTTGCGTATTACTGTTCTGTAAAATTAGTCAAAAATTACAATTAGCCTATTCACAAAGCTATTTATTTACTATAAAAATCAACCAACAATCTACAGACAACCCTGAATACCGTGATAATAATTTCACAAGAAAAAGGGTCGTCTAATAGGACCTATAAACCTACATTTGTCACCAACTAATAATACTTAATATATCATACAAAAATGAAAAAAAGATTTATTTTACCGTTAGCAATTTTATTAATTGGTAGCGCCAGTACTTTGAGTGCTCAGAAACTTAAAAAATTTGGTAGTTCAACAGAAAAAAAGATTGGACCAAAGACCATTAAAGTTCCTTACACCGATGTTATTTCTTACTTAGGATATGCTTCTCCTGGAAACGAAGATGCTGTCGTGGACAGCAAAAAGTTTTATTACATATATGTTTGGGTACCTTTAGCTGCTCCTGAATTAGGAGTAAGAATGGTTTCGCCTACGGATGGAAAAACAAAAGGAGCTATAGCGTCTCAAGCATACAAAGACAATGCTAGTTCTGATGATTATTTTGACACTTACATTACTTTAGAGCGTTCTGATATTGTTTCAAAAGATAATATTACTGAAGATGGTGCAAAAAATGCCAACTGGGTAACTTTAGAAAGAAATGATGATAGCTCTGAAATGCCGAAGCAACCAAGTGGACGCAGCTACAATTCATTATTACGATACAAAAGTGAAATGGGAAGCCCTGAAAAAGCTTTAACAGCTGGTTTGTACAGAGTTGGATTTACAACTTACAAAACAGGCGAAGTTAAAGGTACTTTTATGGCCGAAGTTGCCGCACCTATTAAATTACCTGGTGTTGTAATGGCAAAAACTATTGAAGAACTCAATACTAAAATAGCGGAGTAATTTTTAAAATATACAAGGCCAAAAAAAGGGTTGTCTATTGACAACCCTTTTTTTATGATTTATTAGCTAACTGCCCGCAAGCAGCATCAATATCTTTACCTCTTGATCGCCTAACAGTAACCGCGATATTGTATTTTTCTAATGTATTTACATACATATCTATTGCACTATTCGCAGCTTGCTGAAATTCACCATCATCAATTGGGTTATATTCAATCAAATTTACTTTTGAAGGTGCAAACTTGCAAAATTCAACTAGTGCATCAACATCTTTCTGAGCATCATTAATCCCTTTCCAAACTACATATTCATAGGTAATTCTACTTTTAGTTTTTGCATACCAATATTGTAAAGATTGACGCAAATCTACCAACGTAAAATTAGCATTAAAAGGCATGATAGAAGTTCTTATTTCACCAATAGCTGAATGTAACGAAACTGCCAACTTAAATTTAACCTCGTCATCAGCCATTTTACGTATCATTTTAGGTACGCCCGATGTTGAAACAACTATTCGCTTAGGGGACATCCCTAAACCTTCAGGAGAAGTGATTTTATCAATAGCTTTTAAAACATTATTGTAGTTCATAAGAGGCTCTCCCATTCCCATAAAAACAATATTACTTAGCGGTCGGTTAAAATACAAACGACTCTCGTTGTCAATTGCTACAACTTGGTCATAGATTTCATCAGGATTCAAATTACGCATTCGTTTTAATCGTGCTGTTGCACAAAACCTACAATCTAAACTACAACCTACTTGACTAGATACACAAGCTGTAGTTCTTGTTTTTGTAGGGATTAAAACCGACTCAACAATTAAATCATCATGTAAACGAACTGCATTTTTAATAGTACCATCATTACTACGTTGCATAACATCAACCTTAATATGGTTGATTACAAAGTTCTTTTCTAACATATCTCTGGTTTCTTTAGATATGTTCGTCATAGTTTCAAAAGAATGCGCAGCCTTTTGCCAAAGCCATTCATAGACCTGGTTACCCCTAAAGGCTTTATCTCCATTAGCTACAAAAAACTCTCGTAATTGCTCTTTGGTTAATGCTCGTATGTCTTTCTTTTTTATGGTATCCACTACTTAAAGGTAATTAAAAATAAATCCCGCTAACTTAAAAAAGCTAAAGCGGGATTTTTTATAATGAAATAAAGGTTTCTTAAAGAATTAGCATAGCATCACCGTAAGAGTAAAATTTGTAACTCTCTAAAATGGCTTCTTTATATGCTTTTTTCATTAAATCGTGCCCCATAAATGCAGAGACCATCATTAATAATGTTGATTTTGGTAAATGGAAATTTGTAACCATACAATTTGCAATACTAAAATCATAAGGAGGGAAAATAAATTTATTTGTCCAACCTTCATGTGTATTTAATGTGTGTTGTGAAGATACTCCACTTTCTAAACCACGCATTACTGTTGTACCAATAGCACAAACTCTTTTCTTGTTCGCTTTAGCATTATTAACAATCTCTGTAGTTTTCTCATCAATTATTAACTCTTCACTATCCATTTTGTGCTTAGATAAATCTTCAACCTCAACTGGGTTAAACGTACCTAAACCAACATGTAAAGTAAGCTCAGCAAAATCAATTCCTTTAATCTCTAAACGCTTTAATAAATGCTTAGAAAAGTGTAAACCTGCTGTTGGTGCTGCAACTGCTCCTTCATGTTTTGCGTAGATTGTTTGGTAACGATCTGCATCTTCTGGCTCAGTTTCTCTTTTTATGTATTTAGGTAATGGTGTATCACCTAATTCTTTTAATTTTCTTCTAAAATCGGTATAAGAACCGTCATATAAAAAACGTAATGTTCTACCTCTTGATGTTGTATTATCAATAACCTCAGCTACTAATGTATCATCATCACCAAAATATAATTTATTACCAATACGAATTTTACGAGCAGGATCAACTAAAACATCCCAAAGACGTTGTTCTTCGTTTAATTCTCTTAATAAAAATACTTCAATACGAGCTCCTGTTTTTTCTTTGTTTCCAAAAAGTCTTGCAGGGAAAACTTTAGTATTGTTTAAAACCATTACATCACCTTCATCAAAATAATCGATCATGTCTTTAAACATCTTGTGCTCGATTTTTCCAGTTTCTCTGTGAATAACCATTAGCTTAGACTCATCTCTGTTTTCAGCAGGATACTCAGCTAAAAGTTCTTCAGGAAGCTCAAAATTAAATCCGGATAATTTCATGTATTCTTCTTTTATTTTTGTTAATGCGGATGCAAAGATACAATCATGAATAGGGCGTTGTCAAGTAAAATTGATTTTATCTTTAAAAAAGAAGCAAAAAAGATCTTTTACTACTTTTTATAACGACTTAAAAATTACTCTTTTAGAGTTCAAAAATTTTCTAAATCTCTTTTACGCCAATATTCGCTGTAGCCATATCACTCCAAAAATCAGGGTATGATTTTGAAACTACACCAGCATCATTAATTATTATTGATGTTTTATAAGCAAGTGGCGCAAAGGCCATTGCCATTCTGTGATCATTATACGTGTCAATCGCTACATTTTTGTTTATATTAAATGTAGGCTTGATCGTTAAAGTAGTATCAGTTACTGATATATCAGCACCTAATTTAGTTAACTCTGTATTTAAAGCCTCTAACCTATCCGTTTCTTTAATTTTGAGAGTATGCAAACCTGTTAAATGACACCCCATTCCCAACCCAAAACATGTAACCGAAATAGTTTGTGCGATATCAGGCGCATTTGCTAAATCCCACTCTAAATTATCTGTTTTCGGGTTTTCAACTTTTTTAAGAGTAACTGTATTTTCATTAAAAGTAGTCTCTACTCCAAACTCTTTATAAATTGTAGCTAATACACTATCACCCTGCAAACTATCTTCTTTATAGGCTGATAGATTAATTTCAGAACCTATTTCAGAAAGTGCCGCAATACTATAAGAATAAGATGCAGAACTCCAATCAGATTCAACCACCATATTCTTAGCTTCTACATCTTTTTTAGGAAAAACTTTTATCGTATTCCCTTCAAAAGAATTTTCTATATCTATTTGAGACAATAACGAAAGTGTCATTTTTATATAAGGAACTGATGTGATTTTACCTACCAGCTCAATTTCCAATCCATTTTCTAAACTCGGGGCATTTAATAGCAAAGCAGATATGTATTGACTACTAATATTAGCTGGCAAACTAACTTTATCTTTGGTTATTTTTCTTCCTGAAATTTTCAAAGGCGGATAACCTTCATTTTTCACATAACTAATTTCTGCTCCCAAATTTCTTAAAGCATCAACCAAAACACCTATTGGACGCTCTGTAGTTCTTTGTGATCCTGTTAAAACAATTTCTTTCCCTTCATGCGTAGCAAAATATGCCGTTAAAAAACGCATTGCCGTACCTGCATGGTGAATATCTACCTCTCCATTATTAACCTTCAAACCTTTTTCCATCACCTGGGCATCGTCAGAATTAGAAAGATTTTGTATAATCAAACTTGGATATAAAGTTTGCAAAAGCAATATTCTGTTTGACTCACTTTTTGAACCTGTAACTTTAATAGTTGCCTGTAACTTGTTACTTTCTGGAGATGATAAATGTAGTTTCAAAGGAATGTATTTTAGAAAATTTCTAATCAGAAAAAATTAAGCGACAAAGATACTACTATTTTAATTTTTTATTGTTGTGATGCCTATCATGATCACGCTTTGTTTTAATATCTAACTTTTTATCAAAAGCTTGTTGTAAATCTATTCCCGTTTGGTTAGCCAAGCATAAAACTACAAAAAGCACATCTGCTAATTCCTCTCCTAAATCTTTATTCTTATCAGACTCTTTTTCACTCTGCTCACCATACCTACGAGCAATAATACGAGCAACCTCACCAACCTCTTCAGTTAATTGTGCCATATTAGTCAGTTCATTAAAATAACGAACGCCGTGTTCTTTAATCCAGTTATCAACACCTTTTTGAGAATCAGAAATATTCATTTTTTTATATTTATATAAGCTTATTTTACTCTTTATTCTTTGTATCGATTAAAATGGTTACTGGTCCATCGTTTAATAAATCAACTTTCATGTCGGCACCAAAAATACCTGTGCCAACTTTTTTATTTAAATCTTTTTCTAATTGACTTATGAACTGTTCGTAAAGCGGAATAGCAACATCGGGTTTAGCTGCTTTAATATACGAAGGTCTGTTTCCTTTTTTAGTAGCAGCATGTAGTGTAAACTGACTTACAACAATAGCATCACCATTAGTTTCTAATAAAGATTTGTTCATAACACCATCTTCATCATTAAAAATACGAAGGTTAGCTACTTTACTTGAAAGCCATTCAATATCCTCAAAGGTATCCGTTGGTTCAATTCCCAATAGCAACAAAGAGCCGTTATCTATTTTTGAAATTAATTTCCCACCAACAGTTACACTTGCCCTATTTACCCTTTGAATTACTGCTCTCACTTTTTTTCACTATAAATATCTACTCTATAATTTTCTTCTTCCCCATTAACCATTTGCACATAACTACGGTATCTGCTCCATGCTATCTCATCGGTTTCAAGCGCTGCCTTTATAGCGCATTTTGGTTCTTCAATATGCAAACAATTATTGAACTTGCAATCTTGTTTTTTTCTAAAAAAATCAGGAAAATAATTTCCAATTTCTTCTTTCTCCATATCTACAATACCAAAACCTTTTATTCCTGGAGTATCAATAATCTGAGCATCCATTTCTAAATCATACATTTCAGCAAACGTAGTTGTATGTTGCCCTTGTGAATGTTGTGTAGATATTTTTTTTGTTTTTAAATCTAATTTAGGTTCCACAGCATTAACTAAGGTAGATTTCCCAACACCAGAATGCCCTGAAAACATACTTGTTTTACCTTTCATTAGCTCTTTTACCTTATCTATGTTTTTTCCAGTTTTTGAAGATATACCAATACAAGTATACCCTATTTCTCTATATAGATTAGCTAAATATTTAATCTCACCTATTTCTTCACTATTATACGTGTCTATTTTATTAAATAGTAAAATTGCTGGTATTTGATACGCTTCTGAAGTAACTAAAAAACGGTCAATAAAACTCGTTGATGTTGGCGGATTATTTAAGGTTACCATTAAAAAAACCTGATCTAAATTAGCCGCTATAATATGCGTCTGTTTTGATAGATTTACGGATTTACGAATAATGTAATTTTTTCTTTCAGAAATATCTTTAATTACACCTGTAGTTTCATCGCCCACCGTTTCAATATCAAAAGTCACCTGATCACCAACTGCAATTGGATTTGTACTTTTAATACCTTTAATTCTAAATTTACCTTTAATTCTACATTCGTAAAAATCTTCCTCTGATGTTTTTACAGTGTACCAACTTCCAGTAGATTTATAAACAGTTCCTTGCATGTATTTAATTACGAATTTTACACTGCAAAATAACAACTTTTAAACAGAACAACAGCAACTATTATAATTTAGCTTTACTTGCGCAGTAAAAATTAGTCTCTAATATTAATATTTCCTCCAATAAAAGTTTTTTTATTTACTTCTTTTGGGTTACCGTACACATCAATAATACCACCTGCTTTAACTTTCAAATCTGCTCGTTCTGATGCAAATATCTCAGCCTCGCCTGCTGCTGTAATTTTCACATTGGCAATTTCAGATCTTAATTGTTCGCCTTCATAAATACCTCCTGTATTTAAAACTACTTCTTGATTTACTGTTACACCTGATGCTTCTACTATACCACCTGTAACTGCTCTCACTATTAAATAAGAAACATCCAAACCAACTTTAATTTGTGCTCCCTCTTGCGCTTTAAGTTCTATAGCATTTTGCTCAATAGTTTCGTTTGAAGCTATTTTAGCACCTTCGTTTCCGTCAATAAGATCTAAATGCTGGTAATGAACTTCAACAAATGTGTTTTCTCCGTGAAAAATTTTATCGAGCTCCATCCTTATTTTTAAAACACCATTTTTATTTACTAAGTTGATATCATCAACATTTTCACCTTTAATAAGCACTTTATTTTCTTCAGATTTAATAAGATTCACTTCAATCAAATCAAACACTTTAATTTCATTAAAACTTCCCATATCTTTTTCCACAGTTCTTTGTGCAAAAATGTTTGCTGATAAAAACAAAAAGATTACAATACTATATTTCATAATGTTACATTTTATTTAAAGAGTATTAAATTATAAAACTGTTACAGTTTAAAATAAAAAAAACCCGCTTTATAAATAAAACGAGTTTTTTTATTACAACAATTTATAGCTTTTCAACTATCCATTGATTATTTTTTCTTGGTGATTAATTGATTCTTGGTGAATCGCTTTAAACATTTTCAAGATAAATTCTTCACTTAACCCTTTAGATTCTCCTTCTAAGATCATTGCTCCTAAAATTTGGTTCCAACGGTTAGATTGAAGAACAGCAACATTTTTTTGTTTCTTTAAACCTCCAATACTATCAGAAATTTTCATTCTTTTTCCTAACATTTCAATTAATTGACCATCAATAACATCAATTTGAGCTCTTAGGTTCGTTAATTCACTGTTGTACTCAGCTTCAGGATCTGACTCTTTTCTGATTTTTAAGTCACGCATAATCTGAACTAATTTTTCAGGCGTTACTTGTTGTGCAGCATCACTCCAAGCATTTTCTGGGTCATAATGAGTTTCAATCATTAAACCATCAAAATTTAAATCTAAAGCTGTTTGAGATACATCAAAAATCATTTCTCTGTTTCCTGTAATATGTGATGGATCACTAATTAATGGAAGATCAGGGAATTTGTTTTGAAACTCAATAGCTAATTGCCATTCTGGAATGTTTCTATATTTAGTTTTCTCATATGTAGAAAAACCTCTATGGATTGCTCCTAAATTTTTAATACCTGCAGTATATAAACGCTCAATACCACCTAACCATAAAGATAAATCTGGGTTAATTGGATTTTTAACCAATACAATCTTATCAGTTCCTTCTAAAGCATCTGCAATTTCTTGCATGATAAACGGACTTACTGTTGAACGAGCACCAATCCATAATAAATCTACATCATACTCTAATGCTAATTTAACGTGAGCTGCATTTGCAACCTCAGTACAAGTTTTTAAACCAGTTTCTTCCTTAACTTTTTGCAACCATTTAAGACCTAAAGCCCCAACACCTTCAAAGTTTCCTGGACGCGTTCTTGGTTTCCAAATTCCAGCACGAAAATAATTTACATCTGTATCTTTTAATTCATGAGCAATTTTTAATACTTGCTCTTCAGTTTCCGCACTACATGGCCCTGCTATTACTAGAGGATGATCTAATTTCATATCATCCAACCATGTTCTCATTTGTTTTGAATTCTCCATTTCTGCTTATTCTATTTTTTATTAAGTGGTATTCCGTTTAAAATTTCTTTTATTCTATTCGTATTATTCATTTCATCATAAATCCCATCTGAATCATCTTCTACGATCATTTTTTTAAAGGATTCTAGATTCTGTATATACTCTTCTAATGCTTCTACTACCTTTTCTTTATTCTGATTAAAGATTGGTGTCCACATTGCTGGTGAACTTTTTGCCAAACGAACTGTGCTTTCAAAACCACTTCCCGCCATGTCAAAAATATCACGTTCATTTTTTTCTTTTTCAATAACAGTCTTTCCTAACATAAAAGAGCTGATGTGTGACAAATGTGATACATAAGCTATATGCTTATCGTGAGCCTCAGGGTTCATATATCTAATTCGCATTCCTAATTGCTGAAAAATAGCTAATGCCTTTTCTTGTAATTTAAACGCTGTTTTTTCTATTTCGCAAATAATATTTGCTTTGCCTCTAAACAAATTATTTATTGCCGCTGATGGCCCTGAAAACTCAGTACCTGCAATAGGATGACATGCTAAAAAATTTCTTCTCTTCGGATGTTCAGCTACTACTTTACAAAGTAACGATTTTGTAGAGCCTGCATCCAACACAACTGCATCATCATTTACGATATCCAAAACTTTAGGAAGTTCTAAAACCATAATATCTACAGGTACTGAGACGATTACGATATCCGCTATTGACAAATCATTATAAGTTGCTTTTTTATCAATTACTTGTAATTCTAACGCCTCATTTACGTGAGATTCATTAATATCTATACCATAAATTGTTGCATCAGGATTATGTATTTTTATATCCTTGGCCATAGAACCACCAATTAACCCAATACCTATTATAAATATGTTCATAATCTTATTTTTGCAACTCTATATGAGTAAAACGCTAATTTTCTAATTGATTTTAATTAAAACCTACTAATCGCTTCTTTAATTTTTTCTTCTGTAACACATAATGAAAATCTAATATAACCTTCTCCATTACTTCCAAAAATTGTTCCTGGTGTAATAAATATATCCTTATCGTATAATATGTTATCAATAAATTCTTCTGCAGAAGAAGAACCTTCTGGTAATTTTGCCCAAACAAACATACCCACCGAATTATCATCATACACACAATTTAGTTTTTCAACTAACTGCAACATTAATTCTTTTCGTTTTGAATAGGTTTCGTTTACAGAGTCAAACCATTTTTGACCGCTTTTTAAAGCTGTAATTGCTCCTTTTTGAATGCCATAAAACATTCCAGAATCCATATTACTTTTAACTTTCAATACAGGGTTTATAAATTTTTCATCACCTAAAACCATACCTACTCGCCAACCTGCCATATTAAAAGTCTTACTTAATGAATTAAGTTCTAATGCTACTTCTTTAGCTCCTTCAACACTTAAAATACTTATAGGGTTGTTATTTAAAACAAAGCTATATGGGTTATCATTCACTAATAAAATATCATTGCGCTTTGCAAAAGCAACTAAAGCTATTAATTGATCTACCTTAGCAACTGCTCCTGTCGGCATGTGTGGATAACAAACCCACATAATTTTAACTTTAGACAAATCTTCTTTTTCTAATACTTCAATATCCGGAAACCAATCATTATCAGCCACTAAGTCATAATATTTAGGTTGAGCACCAACTAACTTTGTAACAGAACTATAAGTCGGATATCCCGGATTAGGGATTAATGCTTCATCACCTGGGTTTAAAAAAGCCATGCTAATATGCATGATACCCTCTTTTGACCCCATTAGTGGTAAAATTTCTGAGGCAGGGTTTGCCTCTACATTATATTTATATTTATAAAAACTAGCTACAGCTTCACGAAACTCAGGCAAACCTTGGTAACTCTGGTACTGGTGTGCTCCTTCTTCCAAAACTGACTCCTGAATTGCTTCTACAACTTCTTGTGAAGGTGCTAAGTCAGGGCTACCAATTCCCATATTAATAATTGGCTTACCATCTGCCATTAAGCCTCTAACTTCTCTTAATTTTTTAGAGAAGTAGTACTCTTCAACTGTTTTTAACCTATCTGCTGTAGTAATCATACCCTAGCGTTTTTATATTCTCCTAATATTTTGAACTCTTCTGTCATTATTTCTAAAAGTGATTTTGCTTTTGCATACTGCTGATATTCATCAAAAGTAACATCGACAAAAAATGCATATTTCCAAGGTCTTTCGATAACTGGTAATGATTGAATTTTAGTTAAATTTAAATTACAGTCACTCATCACGTTTAAAATTGTTGCCAAACTACCTCTTTTATGATCTGCAATAAAACGTATAGAAGCTTTATTAATTTCAGCCTCTGGCAATTCTTTATTTTCTTTATTAATAATTAAAAAACGAGTAGAATTATTAGTAATCGTTTGTATTTCTGATGCAACAATTTCTAAATCGTATAATTCCGCAGCCGCTTTTGGAGCAATCGCCGCTATTGTTTTTAATTCTTCTGCTTGAATTCGTTGTGCTGTTTCAGCAGTATCCGCCGCTTCAACCAATTTTATTTCAGGATAAGCTTTTAAAAATTCTTTACATTGCAATAATGCCATCGGGTGAGAATGTACTTCTTCAATATCCTCTAATTTCCGCCCTTTAAATACCATCAAATTATGATGAATATTTAAGTATTGTTCACCAATAACATGCAATCCGTTTTGGTGTATTAAAGCATAATTAGGTATAATTGAACCTGCTATTGAGTTTTCAATTGCCATTACAGCTTTATCAGCTCTGCCAGATAACGTTTTACAAACTAGCTCATCAAAAGATAAACATTCAACTAACTCAATATCATCACCAAAATAGTCTCTTGCTACTTGATGGTGATTTGAACCTTTAATACCTTGTATAGCTATTTTTAAACTCATTTTATTCCTTATTATTATTCATTTTTTTAAAGTATAAACTTCAAAAAAGGTCAAAAAAAAAGTCCCGTTTTAAAACGGGACTTTTAATTGTTTATATTTTAACATATACTACAACAGTCCCGTACCTCTCTTAAAAAAGAAGTAAAAAAAGAAACCGTTCCAGAAATATTGATTTGTCATAATTGTTCTAAACTTTTGCTAAAGTAATAATTATATTTAAAAAACAAATAATTACTAGATCTTTTTTTTAAAGTTTGATAATTTGTTGATATTAACTTAATAAATCGAGTCTTTTATTAAGTTAATCATAAAGCATTAAATAAAACAAATAAGACCTCTTGAAAGAGGTCTTATAAAAATATAAATGAGATAATTTACTTAATTTTTATCAAAATAGTACTCATAGCTATATGTTTCACCAGAATACGAATCTGACTCTAAAATAACTAACTCATTAGCAGAAACACTTATTTCTCCTTCTAATAATAAATAACCTTCTGGCTCTAGTTCTGAATAAGTTTCTCCTTCATAAGTTTCCGTATACTCAAATTCAACTAAAGTTAAAATATTTTGCTCTTCATTATAAGCCCAATTACCTGTTGAAGTATATGTTTCCCCTCCATCTTCTTCATATACGACCTCACAAGCCTCTCTCGATGCATCATAATCCAAACCAATATACTCTGATTCTTGAATGAAAGAATAAGTTCCATCTTCATTAAATGTTATTACTAAATTATTAAGGGTGTAACATTCATTTACAACCACCTCTGATTGAATATTATTGTCACAATACAATTGAGTATCATAACTCTCGCATGATTCTTCTCCTGCGTCAATTGTATCTCCGTTATCAATTTGTTTTGTAAAATCCCAATCACCAACAAGATTTACATTACCACCCCAAGACTCAACAGTTACACAAACCTCTTCTGGCTGACTAATGTTACCTTGATTATCATAAACACAAATTACATAACAGAATGTTCCTGCAGGAATTTCAGAAGTGAAATTGACATCTATTGATGTATCTTCATCTTTTTGAGTTAACGCTCCTTTTTTAGTAAAAAAATCTTTTCTTTCTTTAGAAAGTACTTTACCACTATAATAATCGGTAGCACTTGAAGGTACATCTATATAAGTATCTGCCATACCATTTTCATCATATAACTGAATATAAATTCCTGCAAAATCTTCTGGCTCTTCAAATATAATTTCAAATCCATTTTCTTGAAATGCAGTTTGAGTTGTATAATCTATACTGAAGTCTATGCCTCCTGTTGGTGTAACACCACCTTCATTAACTGTTGCTCCGTCAATTATAATAGCTGCGGAAATAGCATTTATATCTAATAGTTCATCTTCAACAACATTAACTCCCTCAGGATCTATATTAGTTGACAAATCTCCATTATTGTCGTCACTACTTGAACAAGAAAAGATAATAAAACTTAAAAATAATAAGATAAATAAATTGGTTTTTTTCATAATTTAAATTGGTTAAAATTTAATAATCACTTAAAGATTACTAACTACTAACTGTTAAATTATATAAAAATTGTAAGAAACAGATTATTAAGTATTATAGATAACTTTATATTAATATTACGGAAGATTACGAATTTAATAAACTTACCACAACCTCATCTAATTCCTTTTGAATTTTTGGGTTCGTACAATTGATTAATATTGAAACAACCATTTTTTCTTTGGGGTATATAAAAAAATTAGAATAACCTCCTACCCCATTACCTATATGACCGTAGTAAGATCTACCTAATTTATCTTCACTTACTTGCCAACCTAATCCATAATAAGTTTTCTTCCCTTTTATAGTTTCAGAAGAGATAAACTTACTTATTATTTTTTGATCTATTTTGACATTTTTCGACATATAGGCTTGTCCAAATTTTGCAATATCAGAGGATGTTGCTAAGAAACCACCACCAGCTAATTTATAATAGTTGTTTACTGGGATTGCTTTTCGAAACCCTAATCTATTTTTTGAGTAAAATATAGTTAATTGCAGTTCTTTACTTGACACTTCAGTTCTTCCTGAAAGATTACATGCAAATGTTTTTGATAATCCTAACGGTTGTAATACCCTGTCTAGTACATATTTTTCAAAAGGAATGCCGCTAGCTTCCTGCATTGCTAAGGATAACAATACAAAATCGTAACTATTGTAATAGTAATTCGTGCCTGGTTTAAAAAGTAATTCATCATCTTTAAAAATAGCAATACTTTCTTTTATAGAATACGGTTTATTTAAAGCATACTCCTTACCTAAATAACCGCGAATACCTGCAGTATGGCTTGCTAATTGTCGAATAGTAAAATCCCATTTTTTTTTAGGAAAATATGGTACATAAGTATAGAACGACTTATCTAAATCAATTACATCCTCTGAAACCATATGAGCTAATGCTGTTGTTGCTATTGGTTTAGAAAGACTTGCTATTCTAAATACTGATGTTTGCGGGTTTACTTTCTCTTTTTTATCAATATTAGCATATCCGTAGCCTTTCTCAAAAAAAAGGTTGCCATTTTTTAAAACCGTAATTGCTAAACCGGGAATTTTATTTGAGTTTATTAATTCTTTTAATAAACTATCTGCTTTTGCTAAACCTTTTAATTCTTTACCACTATCTATTACTCGCTTGTAAGCAAAAAAATCTCTTAGATATGTTAATAAAGGTTTCATTAATCTTTATAAATTAATTCTCCTTTATAATATTCCCCTACACTTACTGTTGTAGGTACATTATAAGAAACTACATCCCCAGTCCCCGTAATAGTTCCGGTTAAAGATTCCACAGGATAAACCAGCATATCATTTGAACCTCTATGAGTTACCGTTACATTTTTAGCTATTAGCGTTTCGGCCTCTATTCTTGAATCATCTGCTGCAAAATTGATCGATAAGTTTTCAACTTCCCCTGACAACTGATAATACGACACTCCATTTGCCACAACACTCACAGAAGTTGAATTTAATTCTAAATCAAACTCACCGTCAGTTGTATCAGCTTCTTCATCACCAAAACTTTCTGACAATAGTGATAATGAATCGTAATTTAAAACGCCATCACTTTCAATTGGATATCCCGTACTACTTCTAATTTCTGATATATTAGGTGATGTTACATAAACTATCGTTAATTCATAGTCTCGAACAAAATTACAGCTATTATCATTGGTAACTATTAGCCTATCATCCGAAACTTCTAATGAAATATCGTTTCTTAAGTTTTCTCCAGTTTCTAAAATGACTTTCTGCTCATCACCATCTTTCAAAATCAATTTTACATTTTGAAATACAGTAATTTTTGTAAATGACTCTAAAGTTATTTCTTCTTGAATTATATCTCCTGAAGATTGAAAACAATCAGACACACTCTCGCTGTCGCAACCAAAAAATATGAGACAAATTAATGTTAGTATAAAATATTTTTTCATCATCTTTTACAATCGTATTCCTACTCCAAATTCAACTGCTTCCGCCTTTGCTCCGTGAGATTTTAAACTTACTACTCCGTACATTTTATTTTTAAAATAACGTTTCATACCAACTCTATTATAAACCCTACCTTCAAATTCAAAAGGATAATATATATAGTAACCTAACTGTGTAATTACTGAGGTTTTATTAAAAAATAATTCATGACCCACAAAAACTCCAACACGCTTATAGTCATCATCAGCATCAATACTTCCTTCAGGAAATGCAATTGCTCTATAAGTTACATATTCTTTTAAAAAGTTAGATAGAAACAATTCTGTTCCTAATTGAATTGCACTTAACGTACCTACACGTTTATCAACATAACCAGAAAATATATAAAAAGGATATTGACCAGAATCCACTACATCACTTTCATTAATCCCAAATCTAAAAGCGAAATTAAATTTAAATGGTTCTGTAATTTTTTCATTAGACGTATCAATATAATTAATCTTTTTTCCACCATCTAAATCGTAAGTGAACCCTGCATTAAAAGCAAATGTATTGGTAGACTTATTAGGTGCTTTTACATTGGCGTTTGAATAATGAATGATTGAGATACCCGCTTTAAACCCTACACCTTTTACAATATTTTCTTTATGTAAATTCAACATTAAGTAGGTAGAACTTAATATATGTGAACCAAAAACATTATTCCTAAAATTCGTTTCTTTATCATAAGGATTAGTATTATATGCAATACCTTGCCCCAAACGTAATTGTAAAAAACGCTTTAAGAAATAGAAATTATAGTGTGCATAGACTCCAAAATTGCGCCCTAAAATATCATTATTAAATTCTTGATAAATAAAAGAATATCCTAAATCAGGATAATTGTAACGTTGTTCCCATTTTTTGTAGCCGTAAGTTTTTCGGTTTAAACTTAAAATCACACCTGCTTGGTGCGATGTAAGTAAATGGCTAACATTTGGACTATGCCGCATGATGGAACCGTAAAATTGGTTTGCATCTAAAGTATATCTTTTAACTTCTTTTTCCTCTTGAGAAAAACATAGAAAATTTACAAAAACAAAACCTAATAATATTCTAAACTTCATAGCTTACATTAACCCAACCAAAAGTACTAATTCACTAGTAACAACTAGTCTAAAAACCAAGTAATTATTTAAAAAATAGCTTTTGCTATTGCTTTTATATTATTCGACTTCCCCATAGAGTAATAATGTAAAACAGGAACACCCGCTGCTTTCAATTCTTTCGATTGCTGAATAGCCCATTCCACACCAACTTGCCTAACATCAGCATTATTCTTACAAGATTCAACAGCATCAACTAAATCTTGAGGCAAATCTAAACTGAAAATTTGTGGTAATAATTGTAAATGGCGTTTCACTGCTATTGGCTTAATCCCCGGAATAATTGGCACATTAATCCCTATCTCTCTAGCTGCTTCAACGAACTCAAAGTATTTCTTATTATCAAAAAACATCTGTGTAACAACATAATCTGCACCAGCATCAACTTTTTGTTTCAAACGTTTTAAATCTGACATAAAAGAAGGCGCCTCTAAATGCTTTTCTGGGTAACCAGCCACTCCAACACAAAAGTCAGACTTATCTTCGCCTTGTACATCATCAAGTAAATATTGTCCCTTATTTAAATTCTGAATTTGAGAAACCAAATCACTAGCATACACATTACCTCCATCTGTTGGCTTGAAATATTGTTCCTCTTTCATTGCATCGCCACGTAAAGCCATCACATTATCAATACCTAAATAATGACAATCAATAAGCATATACTCCGTTTCTGCTTTTGTAAAACCACCACAAATTACATGCGGTATAGTGTCAACATCAAACTTATGCTTTATTGATGCACAAATACCAACTGTACCAGGTCGCATACGGGTAATGTTTTTTTCATACAGACCTTCTTTATCAACATAAACGTATTCTTCACGAGAAGTTGTCACATCAATAAATGGCGGATTAAACTCCATTAACGGATCTATATTATCATATAAATCTTGAATTTTTTTCCCTTTTACCGGTGGTACAATCTCAAAGGAAAACAAAGTTTTTCCGTTTGCATTTTTAATGTGATCTGTTACTTTCATTCCCTTAAACTCCTGATAAGTTTTATATTTAATATTATTATAAAAATTGGGCGTTTTAACAGGCTATTCGTTATATCTTTTTTGCTTAAAAAAAAGCAAAAGAGGATACCACTACTATCCTTAACGCAAATATATTACAAGTTCAAATTTATAAATTAATCATCTGAAATATTTGTTGCCAACCATTTGGTTGCTTCTTCCAAAGAAATTCCTTTTCTATTCGCAAAATCGGCAACTTGATCTTCTTTTATTTTTCCTAATCCAAAATAACGAGCTTCTGGGTTTGCAAAATAATATCCACTCACACTTGATGCTGGCCACATAGCCAAACTCTCTGTAAGCTTAACTCCTATTTTCTCCTCTACACCTAATAATTCCCAAATAGTTAGTTTTTCTAAATGATCAGGACAAGCAGGATAACCCGGAGCAGGTCTAATACCTTTATAACTTTCATTAATCAATTCTTCGTTACTCAAATTCTCATCATTTGAATAACCCCAATGATTCATACGAACTTCTTTATGTAAATATTCCGCATAAGCCTCTGCCAAACGATCTGCTAATGCTTTTACTAAAATAGAATTATAATCATCTAAATCAGCTTTATAAGCATCTGCCATTTCATCTGCACCAAAACCCGTACTTACACAAAAACAACCAATATAATCTTGTTTGCCAGATGTTTTAGGAGCTATAAAATCTGCTAAAGCAAAATCGGATACCCCTTCACGCCTTTTTAATTGCTGACGTAGGGTTCTAAAAATGTATTTTTCATCCTCCGATTTTAATTCAATATCGTCATCGCTAATTGCATTTGCAGGAAATAAGCCAAAAATAGCTTTAGCTGTTAGTCTTTTTTCATCAAATATCTTTTTAAGCATTTTCTGAGCATCATCAAATAACTCTACAGCCTGCTTACCTACAACATCATCAGTTAAAATATCTGGAAACTTACCATGCAATTCCCACCCTCTAAAAAATGGAGACCAATCTACATACGGTTCTAATTTTTTTAAATCAACATCTTCAAAAACCTGAATTCCTAATTGATTTGGTTTAATAATTTCAGAAGTAGCCCAATCAATCTTAAATTTATTAGCACGTGCTTCCTCTATAGTTTTGTATTCTTTCTTTTTTGTTCTACTTAAAAACTTGTCTCTGAAAGACTCATAATCTAGTTTTATATTTTTCTTATAATCAACTGAAGTGTCTTTCTGCAACAAATCACCAACAACAGTAACTGCTCTTGAGGCATCATTTACATGAACAACAGCATTACTATATTGTGTATCAATTTTTACAGCCGTATGCGCTTTACTAGTAGTTGCACCACCAATTAACAATGGAACTTTAAAGTTTTGACGCTCCATTTCTTTTGCTAGAAAAACCATTTCATCTAAAGACGGAGTAATTAACCCACTTAAACCAATAATGTCAACATTGTGCTCAATTGCCGCATTAATTATTTTTTCCGGTGGTACCATAACTCCAAGATCTACAATATCGTAATTATTACATGCAAGAACTACACTTACAATATTTTTACCAATATCATGAACATCACCTTTCACTGTTGCCATTAATATTTTACCAGCACCTTTATCATCATCCGCTTGCGGATTTTTAAGCTTTTCTTCTTCAATATATGGTAACAAATAAGCTACGGCTTTTTTCATTACTCGGGCAGATTTTACAACCTGAGGCAAAAACATTTTACCACTACCAAATAAATCACCAACCACATTCATACCGGTCATTAAATTACCTTCGATAACCTCAATTGGTTTATCAGTTGCTTGCCTTGCTTCTTCTACATCTTCAATAACATATTGATCAATACCTTTTACTAAAGCACGTGTAATTCTGTTTTGTAAAGACTCTTCTCGCCAAGACAAATCAACCTTACTTTCTTTTGCAGTACCAACAACAGTTTCAGCAAAATCAAGCAAACGCTCAGTTGCATCATCTCTTCTGTTTAATACAACATCTTCTACACGCTCTAATAAATCTTTAGGAATATCATCATAAACACCCAATAAACTTGGATTTACAATACCCATATTCATACCTGCATCGATAGCATGGTATAAAAACACAGAGTGCATAGCTTCACGAACGGGATTATTACCTCTAAAACTAAATGAAACATTACTAACACCACCACTAACACTACAATGTGGCAAGTTTTCACGTACCCAACGTGTAGCTTCAATAAAATCTATTGCATTCAGTTTATGCTCTTCCATTCCTGTTGCAACAGGAAATATATTTAAATCGAATATAATATCTTCAGGAGCAAAATTTACTTCGTTCACTAAAATATCATATGTTCGTTTCGAAATTTCCAACCTACGATCGTAATTATCTGCTTGACCAACCTCATCAAAGGCCATTACAATAACAGCGGCACCGTAACGCTTGATTAATTTAGCGTGGTGTTTAAACTGTTCTTCTCCTTCTTTAAGACTTATAGAGTTTACTACACATTTACCTTGTACGACTTGTAAACCTGCTTCAATAATATCCCATTTAGAACTATCAATCATTATGGGAACTCTTGAAATATCTGGTTCTGCAATCACAAGATTTAAAAACTTAACCATGGCTTCTTTACCATCGATAAGTCCGTCATCCATATTAATATCAATAATTTGAGCACCACCTTCTACTTGCTCACGAGCAACATCAAGTGCCTCTTCAAACTTTTCCTCCTTTATTAAACGAAGAAATTTTTTCGATCCTGCAACATTTGTACGTTCACCTACATTTACAAAGTTTGTATTCTCAGAAAGTACTAACGGCTCTAGACCAGAAAGTTTTAGATACCTTTTAGGTTGTTTGTTTTTGGTTGTTGATTGCTTTTTTAAATTATCTGACATCATTATTCTTTCTAAGAACCAGCAATAGTTCTAGGTTCAACATCCTTTACAATATTAGCAATTGCAGTTATATGCTCAGGTGTTGTACCACAACAACCACCAACAATATTTACTAAATTCTTTTCTACATATTCTTTAATCTGTGAAGCCATTTGCTCAGGAGTTTCATCATATTCCCCAAAAGCATTTGGCAACCCTGCATTTGGGTGTGCAGATACTGCAAAATCTGTTTTAGCAGATAAAACCTCTAAATGTGGCACCAATTGATTTGCACCTAATGCACAATTAAAACCAACTGATAAAATCGATATATGTGATATTGAAATTAAAAATGCTTCTGCTGTTTGCCCAGATAATGTTCTCCCTGATGCATCGGTAATTGTACCACTCACCATTATAGGAATATCTATATTACGCTCATCTTTTACCTCTTCAATTGCAAAAAGTGCTGCTTTTGCATTTAACGTATCAAAAACTGTTTCTACCAACAATATATCTGAACCTCCATCTATTAAAGCTTCTACTTGCTGTTTGTATGCAATTCGCAATTCATCAAAAGAAACCGCTCTGTAACCAGGATCATTCACATCTGGTGACATACTTGCTGTTTTATTTGTTGGACCAATACTACCCGCCACAAAACGAGGTTTATTTGGTTCCTTCGCTGTAAATTCATCAGCAACTTCTTTTGCAATTCTTGCAGATTCATAATTTAGTTCATAAACTAAATCTTCCATAAAGTAATCGGCCATTGCAATGGTTGTTCCTGAGAACGTATTCGTCTCTACAATATCAGCACCTGCTTTAAAATATTGACGATGTACATCAGCAATTGCTTCAGGTTGTGTTATTGATAACAAATCATTATTTCCTTGTAATGGGTGTTCCCAATCTTTAAAACGCTCTCCCCTAAAATCTTCTTCAGTAAATTTATGGCGCTGTAGCATTGTTCCCATTGCTCCATCTAATACCAAAATGCGTTTTTGTAATTCTTCTTGAATGTTCTTCTTCATAGCAAATAAACCTCCTAATATTCCTGGAAATCACTTTATTTTAATGATTTGCAAAGGTATACCATAGACTATTCTTTACCAAGTATAGAAACAGGATACAACAGGATTAAAAATAGATGTTAAAAAAAATACTATAATAAGCCTTTTGCCTTAATCTCTAAGTATTTATTTATCGAGTCAATCGTTAAGTTTTGAGGCTCCGTGAGAATGGTTTGTATGCCATATTTATTTAACTCTGCAACAATCAATTTTTTATCGTAACTAAATTTTTCTGCTATTGTTTTATCAAAAATTTCTTGAGTAGTTTTTGCTTCATGAGTTTTTAATTGTTCTAACTCTGTATTTTTAAAGAAAACAACCACCAACATGTGACTTTTATTGATTGCTCTTAGGTAATTCATTTGCCTATGTACCGCATCTAAACTAGCAAAATTAGTATACAAAAGTAATAAGCTTCGGGTAGTAATTTTTCGCTTTATATGGCCGTACAAATTACCAAAATCAGATTCATTAAAATCTGTATTCACATTATACAATGATTCTTGTATTAAATTCATTTGCGCATTTCTACGCTCTGCAACTACAAAATTATCAGGCTTTTTTGAAAAAGAGAACATTCCGGCTCTATCGTGTTTTCGAACTACAACGCTACTAATCACTAAAGCCGCATTTATTGCATAGTCTAACAAACTAAGATTTTCAAAAGGCATTTTCATTACCCTGCCTTTATCAATTATAGAATATACTTGCTGTGATTTTTCATCTTGAAATTGATTTACCATCAACTGGTTGCGCTTCGCTGTTGCTTTCCAATTGATGTCTTTTATATTATCACCCTGCACATAATCTTTAATTTGTTCAAACTCAAAAGAATTACCTATACGTCTTATTTTCTTAATTCCGAATTGGAGACTGCTTTGGTTTAATGAGATTAAGTCATACTTTTTCAATTGCAAAAAACTCGGATAGGTTTTCACCATCTGAGATTCCCCGAATGAAAACCTACGCATAGCAAAACCTATTTTAGTTGTTGTGTACACATGTAATTTACCAAACACATATTCACCTCTTTCCGTAGGTCTAATTGTATAACTTATTTCTTTTTTATTATTTGAAGTAATACTTGTTTTTATATTAAAATCTCTTTGCTGAAATTGAACAGGAAGTTCATCTATTAAAGAACAATATGCTTTTAACGAATAGTTATTTTTCAAAACAATATTAATTGTATTATCATCTCCATTTGAGAATTTTTCAGGTAATTCCCTAACCGCATCAATTCCTTTTTTTGTTAAAAAAAGAATTAAAACATCAACAAGAACAAGAGCTAAAAACACAAACAACAACAGTTTTGCAATTAGCAATAAACTTGAAAAAATAAAGCTTAGCACAAACAAAACTATGATCCCGAACATCGCATAAAAAAAGCGATTGTTTAAGAACAAGTCTTTAAAAAACTGAACTAATGGCATTCTAGAAAATTCTGATGTGTTTTTTGCTGACATTCAATTTCCTTATTTAGGAATTTCTACACTTTGTAAAATATCATTAATAATTTGCACTGATGTTATTCCTTCCATTTCTCTCTCTGGAGTAATTATAACTCTATGTTGTAATACCGGTATTGTAATTTGTTTTATATCTTCTGGAGTTACAAAATCTCTACCGTTAATTGCTGCAAAAGCTTTACTTGCTTTTAAAACTGCAATTGAAGCTCTTGGTGATGCTCCTAAATATAAAAATGGATTGTTACGTGTGTTCAATATAATCTCAGCTATATATTTTATTAAATGCGGTTCTACAATTACTTGAGAAATTAAACCTTGATACGCTATAATTTTTTCTTTACTTAAGCTATTTGTTATTTGTGCAAGCTTAGTAGTTTTACGCTCGTGTTCTCTTGTTATTATCTCTATTTCATCTTCTAAATTTGGATAATCAATAGTTATTTTAAAAAGAAAACGATCTAATTGCGCTTCTGGTAAACGGTAAGTTCCTTCTTGTTCTATTGGATTTTGGGTTGCCAAAATCATATACGGTGCTTCTAATGGGTATTTTACACCATCCATAGTAACTTGCCTCTCTTCCATAACCTCAAACAAAGCAGCTTGAGTTTTTGCAGGAGCTCTATTTATTTCATCAACCAAAATTATATTAGAAAAAATAGGCCCTTTTTTAAATTCAAAATCTGAATTTTTTAAATTAAAGATAGATGTACCCAATACATCCGAAGGCATTAGATCTGGCGTAAATTGAACTCTACTAAAATCTACCTCTAACGATTTTGCCAATAATTTAGCTGTTATAGTTTTCGCAACACCTGGCACACCTTCTAACAAAACATGACCTTCAGCAAGTAGTGCTGTTATTAATAAATTTGCAATATGTTTTTGACCTACAATTACTTTAGCAAGTTCTGCCTTTATTTGTTCAACACTTGCTTTAAGCTCTTCTAAATTTAATCTGCTATTAAATTCAATATCGTTGTTTTCTTCCATACTATATTGTTTTTTCCTGCTAGTGGAATTATTGTTTATAGAATTTTTCTATTTCTTTATTCAATGCTTTTAAAGGCTCTTTTGTACTAAATTGATGTGATTTCATTTTTATGACCAAACTCACTAGTTGTTGAATTTCTTCAAGAGGTTTCCCAGAACGCAAAGCCAACTTAGTTACAAAATCTTCATTCAATTTATCGGTAGACAAATGGTACTTACTTCGTACATGCTCTAAAAAATGGACTATCATTTTTTGAATAACACCATTATAATCCTCTGCTTCATAATGTAAATTACTAACTGTTTGTACAAATTCCGTTGTTGTATTTTTTAATGGATTTTTTATAGGAATAATGCGTTGCCTACGTTTAGCATTAAACAACATAAACAAACCAATGGCTAATAGTAACAAATACCAACCCCAACGTAGCGGTTCTTTTGATAAAATATAACGCAAAGGACTGCTACTAATTTCAGGATCTAACTTTACGGCTTTATCTACTAAAATTGGTAACGTAGGTAAAAATGAAATTACATTGCTAACATAACCTGTATTTTCAGCTTGTAACATTTGATAATTCGTGAAAACTTCAGGAGAAGTATGAATATAAAAAATGCCATTACCGTAAGGCACACCTATAAAGTTGGCATGGTCTTTATTATCGTAAGATTTCAAATACCCCAATCTTTTTCCTTCCATAATAGAGTCGGAAATATAACTTGTGCCATAAGGCACTTTTGGAGAATACTTTAAAGAATCTTTTGAGTGAAATAAATACAAGGTTTTATCTTCTTGTTTTAATTCTACAGGATCATACTCTACTTTAAAATGCAATGTATCTTGCATGTATTTTGGAAAATAATATGCCGAAATAAAGGCCTCATTACCATAATCTACATATTGAAGTAAAGAGTTGAATGAAGTATCATCAATATCATAACTACCCGATACACTAACGTAATTTTTTAAAGTATCTTTTTCCTGCATTCGCAAATGCTGATCGTACTCATAAAAAGTTGTATAGATTTTCTTAGCAGATTTACCCTTAAAGTAAAAAGGAAGTTGATCATAAAAAACCTTAGTGTCTAACGGTTTTGTCTCATTCTCATTAAAGGCAGGAGTCCAATCTAACTCATTACCTTGATTCAAAAAAAGCAAAATGCTCACAACTACAACCCCAATAATTATAAAAATTGTTTTTTTACGCATTTTTAAAAGATTTTAAAATTTGCGAATAAACAGTGGATGCTGTTGTATACTCTTTTTCATCAATAGCAAACTCTCCGTACCAAATATACGTATAGTAATAAGTTGCTTTATTAAAACCTGTCGCATAGGCAGTACCCTCTAAAGCAATTTGATAATCATAAGTAGTTTTTTGAGAATCATAACTAATAATATTATATTGATCTAATTTTTTAAGAACCAATAAATAATTATAACGTACTGCCAAACGATAATCCTTAGCCTGCAAAGCTTCATCTATTAAAGCTTCAAAATTCACCTCTTGTATATTTTCTCCTATTTCATAATCAAGTTCATTCGCCGCATCTTTCTTTCTTTTAAACAACCACCTACCTTCTTTATTTAAAACCATTTTTACAATAAGAAAAACAACGCCTCCTATTATTAGAACATATAACAGAATTTTAAGATTTTCTATTATGTTTAAAGCATTTTCATCTCTAATACTAAACAGGTTTGAAATCAAATCTTTTAACCAAGCATTAAATTTATCGACGTATGAAATTGACTCTACATAATCATAGGTTGCACCTTTATAATCTTCTTTATAAGAATTTGGCAACACACGTACTTCTTCTGGTTGATTAGGAACGATAGCTTCTTGCCCAAACACCGTAGTTATGCCTATCGAAAAATAAAACATAAACAATATCAAATATGCTGTTTTTTTATTTTTCAATGGTCGTAGGAATTATTTTTTTATACACTTTAAAAGGATAAACTAGGAAGTAATAGGAGATTGCACCAAGGGTTCCTAAAATAATAAAAAGCGCCAAAAAATTAGGCATACTATCTGAGTAACGTGTTACAAAACCTTCTAAGAAACCTGCCGCAATTGTAAAAGGAAATGTACTAATCACAATTTTAATACTATCACGCATACCTCTTTTAAAAGAATTTATTCTTGAAAATGTTTTAGGAAATAAAATACTTGCCCCTAAAATAAACCCTGCAGCCCCTTCAATTACAATCGCAAAAATTTCCATTGCACCATGAATCCAAATACCTTTTGCACTTTTCCACAACACACCTTCTTGTTCAAAAAAGTACTGAAAAGCGCCTAACATAATTCCATTTTGTAACAAAACATAACCTGTACCAATACCACCAGTAACACCAAAAGCAAAACTTGTAAGTCCTACTTTTAAATTATTAAATGTTATACCAATAAAACTCCCCCAATTACTACCGCTTTTATAAATAGCAACCGGATCACCATTTTCTATATTCTGTAATGTTTCATTTACGTAACTATTCCCTAATATTAAACGAACAAAAGTATCATCATTCGCTGCGGATACAATACCCATTAAAACAGCAATTAAAAAAAAAGAAAAAGAATATAGAATATACCGCCTATACTGATAGACTAGTAACGGTACTTCAATTTTAAAAAAATTTACAAATACGTTAGACTCTTCTCTTTTTGTTTGATAAATTTTTTGATAAACCCGAACTGCAAGATTATTAAGATATGTTACAAGTTTACTTTTTTTGTAGTATGTTTGAGCATAAGCTAAATCGTTAATTAAGTGAAGGTATAAATTTGCTAAATCATCAGGGTTATCAATTTTTTTTTGCTCAATTGCTTTTTCAAATTGTAACCATTTTTCTTTATTTTGTCTAATGAAGGCAATTTCTCTCATGCTTAACAAATAAAATCATATAATGGCAGAAATACAAATTACTACTACTCAAAATGTAACAATAGCTTTTACTGCCGCTGAAGTAGGAGAACGTATTTTAGCTTACTTTATTGACTTAATAATAAAAATTGCTTACGTAGGCTTAGTAATTACCATTCTTGGAGGACTTTCTAATAATGGAGGTATAGCCTTTGAAGAGAATTTTGATAGTGACCCATGGAGCATCATGGCTGTAATTATTATTTTAGGTGCGCCCGTTTTTTTATACACCATTGTTTCTGAATCGCTAATGAATGGACAAACTATAGGGAAAAAATTAGCCAAAATTCAAGTTGTAAAAATTGATGGGTACCGTGCTAGTTTTTTAGACTTTTTCATTAGATGGGTGATGCGTTTTGTTGACATTAATATTTTTTCTGGTGTTATTGCTTTAGTTTCTATTGGGAGTTCAAAAAAGCATCAAAGATTAGGCGGCATGGCTTCTGGCACAGGAGTTATCACCCTAAAAAATAAAGTAAATATTAGCCACACCATATTACAAGAAGTTTCAGATGATCATAAACCAACTTACCTATCAGTTATAAAACTCTCTGATAATGATATGCGTATTATAAAAGAAAATTTTATTCGTGCTAGAAAATCACAAGATTTTAAAACGATACTTATTATAAAGCAAAAAATAATTGATGTAATTGAAGAAGAACCTAAAGAAGGTGTTACGGCTGAAAACTTTATTACTTGTATTTTAAAAGATTACAATCACTTTACTAAAAACATGTAAAAAAAGATTGTCTAATATATTTTAAATTAAAAAAGAGAGGTTAAACAGAACTATGTTTCACCTCTCACTTTTTTAATTCTTTTATAGTTTGTTATTAAGCTTGTGAAACTCCTATATCATCAAGTTCATTATTAATTGGGTCTTTCGGATTTAGTCCGTATTCATTAGTTATAGAGTCTCCTTCAACACACATTAACACCAAAAACCAAACCCCACCAATTACAGGAACAAAACGAACTAATATATACCATCCGCTTTTACCCTGATCATGCAATCTACGAACAGCTAATGCTAAAGAAGGAATTATTATTGTTAATATATAAAGCCCTAATGGATATGCTATATATTCCTCGAGTCCGATTGCAGCTCCAATAAAAACAACTCCAAGAACGACTATTATATTAAAAAGCACAAACATCCAATATTCTTTTCTCCTAGACCTACCGGAAAAATCGGCATATTTTTTAAAAGCTAATAAAAACCACTCCATACTTTTTTAAGCTTCTGACACACCTATATCATTAAGCTCACTATCTGGATTTTTTGGATCTAGACCGTATTGATTCGGACCTACTTCACCATTAGTACATAATAAATAAAGATTGTAAAAAGGAATTAATAAAAACCAGCCACTTTTACCCACATCATGCATTCTTCTAACTCCTACAGCTAAAGTTGGAATAAGTATCCCTAAGCTATAAATGGAGTTTATTCCAAAGCCTTCTAGACCCAATACCGCCCCATCAATAATACTAAGGACCACACTAATTATTGTACTAAACAAATAAAACATCCAATACTCTTTTCTTCTAGATCTACCTTTAAATTCTGAGTACTTTTTAAGCACCATTAAAAACCATTCCATAAATTATATTTTTCTAGTTAAATTGATTTGTTTAAAATTAACGATATTTTTCTTTTAAAATTATCTACAACTTTAACTTTTAACTCCTACATATTGTTTTTGGAATAAACAAAAATGAAAAAGCCTTCCATAATAATGGAAGGCTTTTATTATAATACATTAAAGTTATTACGATATGCTCTGCACTACTTCTTTTTTAGCTACTTTTTTAGAACCATCAAATCCTTCAACACCACCAACAGTAGTATATTTCATCACATAACGCTTTCCTGGGTTTATAATTTGATATGCAAACTGACACATAACTGCAGCTTCATGGAAACCAGATAAAATTAATTTTAATTTACCCTCGTATGTATTCACATCTCCAATAGCAAAAACACCTGGTATGTTTGTTTGATAATCTTTTGCATTATTTACTTTAATAGCATTTTTCTCAATTTCTAAGCCCCAGCTACCAATAGGTCCTAATTTAGGAGATAATCCAAATAATGGAATAAAGTTATCTACTTCAAGAACAGTTTGTCCTTTTTCGGCATCGTTATGCTTAATAGTAACAGACTCTACCTTTCCATCGCCTGCAACACCAATAACTTCAGCTTCAGTATGTAATTGAATTTTACCTTGCTTTGCTAATTCTCTTGCTTTTTCAACTGAATCTAAAGCTCCTCTAAATTCATTTCTACGGTGTACCAAAGAAACCTCTGAAGCAACATCCGCTAAGAAAATAGCCCAATCTAAAGCTGAATCTCCACCACCAGATATTACAACTTTTTTATCGCGATATACTTCTGGATCTTTAATAAAGTAATTAACCCCTTTATCTTCATAATCAACGATATTCGGAATTAAAGGTTTTCTTGGCTCAAAAGAACCTAAGCCACCAGCAATTACAACAACTGGCGCATGGTGTTTTGTACCTTTATTAGTAGTTACAATAAATGAACCATCTTCTTGCTTATCTAAAGTCTCAGCACGTTCACCTAATGTATAACCTGCTTCAAAAGGCTTAATTTGTTCCATTAGATTATCAACTAATGTTCCTGCTAAAACCTCAGGGAAAGCTGGAATATCATAAATTGGTTTCTTTGGATATATTTCTGAACATTGACCACCAGTTTGTGGTAATGCGTCAATTAAATGACATTTTAATTTTAATAATCCTGCTTCAAAAACGGTAAACAAACCTGTTGGTCCTGCTCCAATAATTAAGATATCTGTTTTTATCATCTCTCTACTAATTCAAAAAATTAATGACTGAATAACATTGACTAATTATAATGTTGTTACTTGGTCACTTTGTTTATATGTTTCTATTGCACTTTGTAGTGCGCTTCTATGATTTACTACTTCGCCAATAATGATAATAGCTGGGTTTGTCAATTGTTTATTTTCAACTACCTTTTCAATAGTTTCAATTGTCGCTATACCAATTTTTTCATTCTCACGAGTTCCGTTTTGAATAATTGCGATTGGTGTTTTTTGTTTGTTTTCTTTTTTAAACAAACTGACAATAGCAGGTAATTTTGACATTCCCATTAATATAACCACTGTTGCATTAGATTTTGCCGCTAAAGCAACATCATTAGACAACTTATGTTCTTTTGTTGTTCCTGTAATTACCCAAAAACTTTCAGAGGCACCTCTTTTAGTAACTGGAATATTTTGCGATGCAGGAACAGCAACCGATGATGAAATACCAGGCACCATTGCAACTTGCAAACCAAATTGTGCCGCATATTCCATTTCTTCAGCTCCGCGACCAAATATAAATGGGTCACCCCCTTTTAAACGAACCACATTTTGTGTTTTACCACGCTCTACAATCAGTTCATTTATTTGCTCTTGCTGATACGAATAACAACCTTTTCGCTTACCCACAAATACTAGCTCTGCATTAACTGCGTGGTTTAATAATTCCGGATTTACTAACGCATCATACAAAACCACATCTGCTAATTGCAATGCTTTCACTGCTTTTAGAGTGATTAAATCTGGATCACCAGGACCCGCACCAATTACGGTCAGTTTTCCTGTTGCCCCTGAATTTGTATGTTGTTGATTCTTATTCATTATGCGTTTGCTAGATCTGCATTTCTAAATTCTTGAACTTTTTTCAAGAAGCTTTTTGTATCTTCTAAATAGTTTTTAGCAAATTCCTCTGATGGCTCATTTTTATTAATTTGAAGAATAAATTCCTCAAATCCTATTTCTAAACCAATTCTATTATTTGCTACAAACTTCTCATCAAAATCTTTGATAATTGCCGCATGTGTATTTGTTTTTACATTCTCAGCAGTAAGTATTGCTTTTGCAGTATTTACCATTGAAGAATATGAGTGATAAATACTTGCCGCCCACTTACCTTCTTCGAAAGTAGCTTCTGCTGTTTGTATTTTTTCTTCACTCTCAAATAATAAAGTTGCAATTAAATCAATAACTACACCAGCACATTCTCCAACACCAATTGCTTTTACGTATTCTTCTGAATTACCCCAATCGATAAAATCATCAGCTGTTAAGTTAGTAACATCAGTCAAATCTTTCAATAAATCGTAAAAATACATTTGCTCTTTTTCAGCATAGTACGTTGGGAATGAAGCTCCATCACCATTTGCATCAAAATCATTTAAGATAATACGCAAAGCTTCTGGACCTCTTTTACTTGGTATTTTTACAACTTTATCTGCAAATCTACCTTCACCATTACCCATATTACCACCACCTAACAATACTTGTAAAGCTGGCGCAACTAATTTATCTTTTGTACGAACAGACATCCCTTGAAAACCAATATTTGCCATGTTGTGTTGACCACAAGCATTCATACAACCACTGATTTTAATTACCACATCTGGGTTATTAATATAATCAGGGTACTCTTCTTTCATTACTTTTTCTAACTCATCAGCAATACCTGTACTACTTGCAATACCTAAATTACAGGTATCTGTACCTGGGCACGCTGTAATATCTATCGCCTTATTGTAACCAGCTTCCGTAAACCCTAATTTACTTAATTCTGCATAAAAGAAAGGTAATAATTCTTCTTTTACATAAGGGATTAATATATTCTGACGTAAACTTAATCTAATTTCATCAGCAGCATACTTTTGAATTAAATCTGCTAAAGCACGAGCTTCTTTTAGGTAAAAATCACCTAATAAAACCTTCACACCAATAGCGACATAACCTTCTTGCTTTTGAGCAATTACGTTAGTAGATTTCCAAGCATCGTAAGCTTTTTGATCTTCTATAGTTACATTTGGAACCTCAACCTCAGCAATCTGAGCTTTTGGATACGCTTCAGCGTCAATTGAAAATGATTTTACAGGAACAGCTAATTGCTCTTCTTCTAATAAAGCTTTAAAACCATCTAATCCCAAATCTTTCATTAAGAATTTTAAACGTGCTTTTGCTCTACTCTTACGTTCTCCGTATCTATCAAAAACACGAACAACACCTTCCATTAAAGGAATTATTTTATCAGATTCTAAAAAGTCATACAACAACTCAGCGTGACGAGGTTGCGAACCTAAACCACCACCAAGCATAACTTTAAAACCTCTTACTCCATTTTCTATCTTAGCAATAAATCCTAAATCATGCATGTAAGAAAGTCCGGTATCAGCATCACTTGAAGAGAAAGAAACTTTAAATTTTCTTCCTAATTCTTGACTGATAGGGTTTCTTAAAAAGTATTGAAACAATGCATGTGCGTAAGGTGAAACATCAAAAGGCTCATCAACATCAATACCAGCCGTTTCACTTGCTGTTACATTACGCACTGTGTTACCACAAGCTTCACGCAATGTTATATCAGACTTTTCAAGTTCAGCCCACAATTCAGGAGTTCTATTTAAATCCACATAGTGAATTTGAATATCTTGACGCGTTGTAATATGTAAACGCCCTCTAGAATATTCTTCAGAAACATCACATATTCTTCTTAATTGTTCAGAAGAAACTTTACCGTAAGGTAATTTAATACGAATCATTTGTACGCCTTCTTGACGCTGACCGTAAACCCCACGAGCTAAACGAAGACTTCTAAATTTTTCTTCATCTATCTTACCATTGTGAAACATATCAATTTTGTTTGCTAAATCGATAATATCTTTTTCTACAATTGGATTTTCTATTTCTGTTCTAAAACTTTGCATGTTTTTGAGTATTGAGCAGTTTTAATGAAAGTGACAAACACTTTTAAAATACTACTATTTTTATATTATTTACTGAATAAATCCAGCTCCTACTGTATTATTCGTTTTGGTATCAATTAAAATAAACGAACCGTTTGTTCTATGATCTTTGAATGCATCGAAGAAAATTGGCTTATTTAATTTAAAAGTAACTTTTGCTATATCATTCATTCCAAGACCTTCAACGTTTTCATCAATACCTGAATAATCTGGATTTATTTTATGGTGAATTTTATCAACCTTAGCTAATACTTTATTCACACCATGTTGAACAATATATTTACCACCTGCTTTTAATTGGTCTGAATCCATCCAAGAAATTACAGCTGTAAATTGTTTTTCTATTTGTGGCAACTCATTTGCTCTAACAATCATGTCACCTCTACTTACATTGATTTCATCTTCTAATGTAATAGTAACAGACGAACGTCTTGAAGCAGTTTCATATTTTTTATCGTAAGCGTAAATTTCTTTAATCTTAGATTTTGTTTGTGAAGGCAAAGCAACCACCTCATCACCAACACTTAATTCACCGCCATATACTTTACCTGCAAAACCTCTAAAGTCATGAAAATCATCAGTCTTAGGACGAATTACAGATTGTACTGGAAAACGTGGTGTACCTGAATTAAAAATATCTTTTCTATCTAAACCTTCTAAATGCTCTAATAGTGTTTGACCAGAATACCAAGGTGTATTTTCAGATTCATTTACAACATTATCACCTTTTAAAGCACTAACTGGAATGAATGTAATATTTTGATCTTGATAATCTCTCTTTGCCATTAACTCTGTAAAGTCAGCTTTGATTTCGTTATATCTTTCTTCCGAAAAATCAACTAAATCCATTTTATTAATCGCTACAATAACATCTTTTACACGAAGTAAGTTATTGATAAAGAAGTGACGGTTTGTTTGTTCAATTACACCTTTACGAGCATCAATTAAAATAATTGCCGCTTGTGATGTAGATGCACCTGTTACCATGTTACGGGTATATTCTACATGACCTGGAGTATCTGCTATAATGTAACTTTTCTTAGCCGTAGAAAAGTATATATGTGCAACATCAATAGTAATACCTTGCTCACGCTCAGCTACTAAACCATCAGTTGCTAAAGAAAAGTCTAAATAGTCATATCCTTTTTGCTTACTTGTTTTTTCGATAGCCTCTAACTTATCACTCGTAAGTGATTTTGTATCGTATAGAATTCTACCGATTAAGGTACTCTTACCGTCATCTACACTACCTGCTGTTGCTATTTTTAGTACTTCCATTATTTTATTGTTGTTGTTTGACACTTTAAAAGCATCAATCTATATTTTTATTTAAGTTGATTTTTTATTTAAAATCAACTATTAAAAGTATCCTTGTTGTTTTCTTTTCTCCATTGCTGCTTCAGAACGCTTATCATCAATACGCGCACCTCTTTCAGAAATACTTGAGTCTCTAATTTCACTTACAACTTTATCAATACTAACTGCATCAGAAAGTACTGCTGCTGTACAAGACATATCACCTACAGTACGAAAACGAACCAAACGCTCTTCAACAACCTCATCTTCATCACGGAAAACGATATCATCTTCAGCAGACCAAATCATACCATCTCTAACAAATGTTTTACGTTTGTGTGCAAAATATATTGATGGAATTTCAATTTCTTCTTTTTGAATATAAGACCAAACATCTAATTCTGTCCAGTTAGAAATTGGAAAACAACGTACATTTTGACCTAATTCTATATCACCATTCAACATATCAAATAATTCAGGACGTTGGCTTTTTTCATCCCACTGACCAAAATCATCACGAACTGAAAAAATACGTTCTTTAGCTCTTGCTTTTTCTTCATCTCTACGAGCACCACCAATACAAGCATCAAACTTAAACTCTTCAATAGCATCTAATAACGTAGTTGTCTGCAAAGAGTTTCTACTAGCATATCTACCAGATTCTTCTTTTACTTTACCTGCATCAATCGAATCTTGCACATTACGTACAATTAACTCAACCCCTAATTCTTTTGCTAAACGATCTCTAAATTCTATTGTTTCAGGAAAATTATGACCTGTATCAATATGCATTAAAGGAAACGGAATTTTTGCTGGCCAGAATGCTTTCTGCGCCAAACGAACTAACGTAATTGAATCTTTACCACCTGAGAATAATAAAACTGGTTTCTCAAATTGAGCAGCAACTTCTCTTATAATGTAAATTGCCTCGTTTTCTAATGGATTTATATGCGATGTATCTTTATTCATCTTTTTATTTTAATTCTTTATTCTATACTCAAGTTTAAACTGAAAATACTAGGTATGCAAACCACATTCTCTATTTTCTAAAACTTTTGTTGGGTCAAAATATTTATGCTCATTTGGTAATTTATTCTCCTCTAAATAAGCATCTAATTTAGCATCATCCCAGTGATAAAACGGACTTACTTTTAAAACACCGTCTTTACTTACACTAAAAATATCTAATGAGTTTCTTAAAGCAGTTTGTCCTTTTCTAAGGTTTGTAAACCATACTTGAGGTTTATGTGCTGCCATTGCTCTACCAAAAGGCTCTAATTTTACTTGCTCCGTGAAAATTGCATGATTAGGATCATCAATACCAGGAATACCCATCACCGCATCTCTATGAGATGATGTTTGCTTAGGTACGTATAAATGAATATTTAAACCTAATTTTTCAATTAACTCTTCTGCATGCTTATAAGTATTTGGTGTATTATAACCAGTATCACACCAAATTACTTTTATATCTTTATTTACAGCAGTAACTGCATGTAAAATATTTACCTCGTAAGGTCTGAAGTTTGTTGTAACTACTGCATTACTATTTTGCTCTAAAGCAAATGCTATTATAGCTGCAGGTGAAGCATCAGCAAACTTAGTATTCCAATCTTGTATGTTTTCTTCTGTAAAAGCCATAACTCGTATTTCTTATTTACCCCATTTAATTTTATTCCACATTCTTTCATGGAAAAAATACAGTATCATTTTTGTAAAAAGCTCAACAATACCTATTGAAAAAGCTAACTTTAAAGTCCCCGTTACAATCCACGAAATAATTACCGTGTCTATTGTTCCAATAACCCTCCAACTAATTGACTTAACAATGCTTCTTCTAGGATCTTCAGATTTTGCATCTTCCTTGTAAGTCGTTTTCGTATTTTCTTTATCTAAAATCAATTGATCTGCTATCATGTGATTAATCTTTTCTATTACCCTATCAAACTAATAGAGTTTTCAAAAATAATTATTATTCTTATACTAAGACGTTAATACTTGTATAAAATTACTATTACCCTATGGTTTTAGTAGATTTATAAAAAAAAGAAAGAAAAGCTAACAATTATTCAATAGAATTTGGAATAATCTCTAAGAAATTAAGTCTGAAAGCATCGTATTACGGTAAATTTCAAGATTGCTATCACGCACCTGAAGCATTAATTTGTGCACGCCACAAATTGCTTCATCAGGGCAATCGTCACATTTTTCATAGAAGTTTAAACTTACACAAGGCACCATTGCTATAGGCCCTTCTAAGACACGCATAACATCTGCCATTTTAACTTCTGTAGCATCTTTAATTAAGTAGTAACCGCCACCTTTACCTTTTTTACTTCCTAAAAACCCTGTTTTTCGCAAAGACAATAATATGGTTTCTAAAAACTTTTGAGATATGTTTTCAGCATTTGCTATTTCAGAAATTTGCACTGGTTTTTTACCTTCTTGTCGCGCTAAAAAAGTAAGTGCTTTTAATCCGTATTTTGTCTTTTTTGATAACATAAGTGGCTAAGATACTCAAATTTCACAAAACCTTTAAATCCTATATATTAACTAGAATTAATGTTTTTAAGTGGTTTATGAATTAATAAATTAAAGTTCACTGAAAGATAACACCTATTCACTGATTACTTTTGAATAAATAAAATTTATTACAATAAAAAAGGTTATACCAGTATATGAACTTAATGAAAACGAAAGAAAATGAAAAAGCAAATTTACTTTAGACCTTTATTACAACTTATAATTCTAACATCACTTGTTACTTTTAGTGCTTGTAGCAGTGATGATTCTGAAACAATTACAGATGAAACCGATGACGAAAGCACCGAAGAAAGTGCTATTGACACTGATTCTTATATTTTAGTTGCTGATACAAATAACCAAGGTGCATATTTAATAAATCACGATGGTGATGAACTTTTTGAATGGGAATTTGACAGAAGTTTAGGAAACGATGTCAACCTTTTAGATGATGGAAGTTTAGTTGTTTGCCTTAAAGGTGACAATCCAGAAATCACCTTAGGAGGTTATGGTGGAATTATGCGTAAAATTAATGCTGACCAAACCATTGACTGGGAAGTTTCTTATTACTCAGGTGATGATTATATGGCTCACCACGATGTTGAATATTTATCAAGTGGAAATATTATTTTTCCTGTTTGGGAAAAAGTAACTTCTGCAGAAGCAAGTGAATTAGGATTTTCAGAAAATTTAGATATTTTTCCAGATGCTATTATTGAAATGGATCCTTTGACAGAAGAAATAGTTTGGGAATGGCATGTTATTGACCATTTGGTACAGGACTACGATAGTACAAAAGAAAATTATGGTGTTGTTGTAGATAACCCAAATAAAGTTGACATTAACTATAACAATACGCAAGAAAATGGAGATTTAATGCATTTTAATGGTTTAACTTTAGATGAAACTAATGATATTTTATATATCACTGTAAATAATTATAGTGAAGTCTGGGTTTTAGACCATAGTACCACAACTGCTGAGGCTAGCACGAGTAGTGGTGGAAACTATAATTTAGGAGGAGATTTAGTATATCGTTTTGGTAATCCGCTTGCATATGATAATGTTGGCGATATTACTTTAAACAATGTTCATTACCCTAATTTACTAGACACAGGAAATATGTTAGTTTTTGCGAATGACGTCTATGATAATCAATCTGAAGTAGTGGAATATGTTCTAAATCCCCCTTATGAATTAGTTGCTGGTCAAGATAACGAACCTACAGTAACTTGGAGTTTTACAGACTCTGAACTATATTCTTCCGGTTTAGGTAGTGGCGTTCGCATGAGTAATGGAAATACTTTAATTGCCGAAGGTAGAGATGGTACTATCTGGGAAGTTAGTGATAGCGGTGAAGTACTATGGCAAAATACAAATTACAATACAGTTTGGAGAGCCTATGCATTTTTAACTGATGACCCAGCTGTAACAGCTTTAGGACTATAAAAAACAAGAACACTATATTTAATAAGCCTCTATATTTATATAAATATAGAGGCTTTATTTGTTAATTTAAAATAATACTAACTATCCTAGTGCCTGATTAACATCAGCAATAATATCATCTATATGCTCTAAGCCTACTGACAACCTAACAGTACCATCAGTGATATTAACAGCTTCTCTTTCCTGCGTTGTTAATTTGCTATGTGTTGTTGATGCCGGATGTGTTACAATACTTCTTGAGTCCCCTAAATTAGCCGACAAAGACAATAATTTTATTGAATCAAAAAAGTTTCTTCCCGCTTCCAAACCACCTTTTACTTCAAAAGCAACAATAGTTCCACCTGCTTTCATTTGCTTTTTAGCAATCTCATACATTGGGTGAGACTTCAAAAAAGGATATTTTACCCAATTCACTTTTGGATGGTTTTCTAAAAACTCCGCTAATTTTAAAGCGTTTTCACAATGGCGATCTACACGAACAGCCAAAGTTTCTAAACTCTTTGATATTACCCATGCGTTAAATGGCGAAAGTGCAGGACCTGTAATACGAGAGAAACGATATACTTTGTCCATTAATTCGGCACTACCAACAGTAATACCTGCTAATACACGGCCTTGACCATCCATTAATTTTGTTCCTGAATGAATTACTAAATCTGCTCCAAACTTTATTGGTTGTTGTAAATACGGCGTTGCAAAGCAATTATCTATCACTAAAATTAAATTATGCTTTTTAGCAATTTTACCTAAGGCTTCTAAATCCAAAACATCTACTCCAGGATTTGTTGGCGATTCAGCATAAATTATTTTAGTTGACGGTTTTATTAATTTCTCAATAGAATCTAAATCATCAATTTCAAAATAGTCTGACGATACATTCCATTTTGGGAAAAAAGTTGCAAACAAATTATGTGTAGAACCGAAAATATTACGTGCAGAAATAATATGATCCCCACTATCAACCAATGCCGCTAATGTTGAGAAAACTGCAGCCATACCTGATGCAAAAGCAAAACCAGCTTCAGCACCTTCCATTTTACAAACTTTTTCTATAAACTCATTTGAATTTGGATTAGAATATCTCGAGTAGATATTACGATCTTTTTCTTCACCAAAAGAAGCTCTCATATCCTCCGCATCTTCAAACACAAAGCTTGAAGTAACATACATTGGCGTAGAATGCTCTAAAAATTGCGAACGCTCTGTTTGAGTTCTAATTGCTTCTGTTTCGAAATTATTTTTCATTTTATAAGTATTATTTTTTTAAGCTTCAATAACTAAATATATGAAGTTAATTCTTCTCAATTACTCTTAAGATATCACCAAAAACCCCACGTGCAGTAACTGCTGCTCCTGCTCCTGCTCCTTGAATTACTAAAGGATTTTCTCCGTACGATTCTGTATATATTTCAATAATAGAATCCGACCCTTTTACTTGTCCTAAAGCACTTTCTTTAGGCACAGATATTAATTTCACCTCTAAATTACCTTTTTCTTTTTGTAAATCACCAGATAGATCACCAACATATCGCAAAACATGATTTGGCTTTTGCTCTTCTTTAATTTTATCAAAGATAGGATCTAGTGTTTCTAATTTACTTTTAAACTCCTCCACATCTACATTATGTAATGTTTTCGGAATTAAATTCTGAATATCTACATCTGAAAACTCGTTACTTAAATCTAACTCTCGAGCTAAAATCAATAACTTTCTTCCCACGTCATTACCCGATAAATCTTCACGAGCATCAGGCTCCGTAAAACCTTTTTTCATTGCCTCAGTTAATATAGAAGAAAATGGCCTATCTACTTCTGAAAAAGTATTAAATATATAACTCAGAGAACCAGAGAACACCCCTTTAATTTGAGTAATATTTTCACCTGACAAATGTAGCAACTTAATAGTATCAATTAAAGGCAACCCTGCCCCCACATTAGTTTCATACAAATATTGCTTCTGACTTTTCTCTAATTCTGCTCTCAAGTTCTGGTAAAAATTAAAACTCAATGTATTTGCAATTTTATTTGACGAAACTAAATCAAAACCATTTTCAATCATTCTTGAATAGGACTCTACAAAAGTTTTACTCGCTGTATTATCTACTGCAATTAAATTCTCTAAATGATGCTGTTTTGCAAAATCAAAAATCGAATCTAAATTAAATTCTACTCCATTTTCATCTAACTCAGCTTTCCAGTTTTTAGAAATACCTTTTTTATTTAGTACTACTTTTCTTGAATTTGCTACAGCAAAAACATTTAATTGTATTCCTTTACGCTCTTCAATACTTTCTGCAGATGCTAATATTTGATCTATTAAAGTTCCACCTACATTTCCGTGACCAAAAACAGCAATATTAACTTTTTTACTAATTCCGAAAACCTGACCATGCATCACATTTAATGCTTTATACAAATCGGAGCGTTTTACAACCAAACTCACGTTTTTACCCGTAACCGTATTGTTGAACAATAACGGGACTATCTGATTTTTTATTAACTCATTAAATGGCTTATGAAAAGAACTCAAATCTTGCCCAACAATTGAAATTACTGAGACATCATTTGAAACCGTAATCATATTCACATCTTTAGTTGCAAAATCAGAAGTAAATTCTTCTAATAAAACTTCTTTTGCTTTAAGAGCTTTATCTGCATCAACCACAAAACCTAACCCACGTTCTGATGAACCTTGTGAAATGATGTTTACACTAATATTATTTGCACTAAGCGCTTTAAAAACACGCGCATCAACACCAACTTTACCCAATAAACCACGACCTTCAAAATTAACCAAGGCCACATCTTCAATCACAGAGAGGGATTTTATACCTTCTTCACTTGTCTTCGCACTTATCAATGTTCCATTATTATCATCATTAAAAGTGTTTAATATACGCAGTGGAATATTTTTTTCAATTAACGGAATAATTGTTTTTGCATGCAATATTGTTGCTCCAAAATTCGCTAATTCATTCGCTTCGCTATACGACAGTTCTTCTATTCTTTTTGCATCTGCCACGTAATCAGGGTTAGCAGTGTAAATACCATCAACATGTGTATAATTTTGCAATTCAGCAGCATCTAAAAAGTTTGCTATTAAAGATGCTGAATAATTACTACCATTTCTACCCAAAGTAGTGGTTTCATTATCTCTGCTTGACGCTATAAAACCCGTGATAACAGGTATTGTATTTGCATCTAATTTTGAAACAGCAGTCAACACATTCTCTTTTGAAAGTGCCTCATAAACCTGAGCATCACCAAAATTAGTATCTGTTTTAATTAAACCTCTTGAATCAATAAGCGATGCTTTAACACCATTATCATTTAATAATTTTGTAGTAACCTTACCTGAGATTAATTCCCCAAAAGCTAAAACTTGATCTTTAATTTTTGTACTATAATCACCCAATAAAGAAACACCTGAAAATAAATTTTCTAGTTCTGTAAACTCCTTGGATAAATCAATATTAAAATCATTTACTTGGTATGTTTTAAAAGCTTCAAAATCGTCAGTATACTTTTTTCCTAAAGCTGCTTTTTTAAGAATGACTTCCAATTGATCTGTTGCTTTACCTCTTGCAGAAAGTACGACACCAATATTCTCACCATTGTTAACTTTAGTAGTGATAATATTCAAAACTCTTTGTAAACCCTCACCATTTGCTAAAGATTTCCCTCCAAATTTTAATATTTTAATTCGCTGACTCGTTTCATTCTGATCAAAGACTCTCTTTAATAATTGTTCCATTTGCTGAAATTCAATTAAAAAAGCATCATGACCATGTAACGATCTAACTTCCCCATAAGTAACATTACTGTTCACTTGGGCTAATTGCTTAAAAGTATCTTTGTTTTCTTCTGCAGTAAAAAACAAATCAGAATCTACACCAATAATATGAATGTTCGTTGCACTTTTTTCAATCTGGCTAAAGGCATCTTTATTATCACGGGTAATATCAATTGTTTTTAACAATTGATTCATTAATTTATACGCCGATAACTGAAAACGCTCTTGTAATTTAGTACCGTGATGCGTTAACCAACTTTCTACATTAAAAACATGCAACTCTTCATTTGTACTTCTTTTAAAACGTTCTTTAAAAGATTCTGGTGTGCGATAGCATAACATTGCATGCATACGAGCATCATGTACAGGTTGTTTTGAGTTAATTAAAAATTGTTCTTGAATTTGACAGTTTGCAATTAACCAATCTGTTGATTTCCAATCTGACGCTACAGGAATTAAATGTTGCGTAAGGTTTGGCTTTAAAGCAATCATTTCCCAAGCGATACCGCCTCCCATTGAACCTCCTATAAGTGCGAACAATCTTGAAATCTGAAGCTCTTCTAAACCTAATAAAAAAAGTTTTGCAATATCTTGTGCTACAAAATCCTTATAATTTTCAATAACAAAACCATCATGACCGTTACCTGGCACATTAAAAGCTAATATGGTATATTTTTGTGTATCAATACACTTACCATCGCCAATTAATGCAGACCACCAACCGTTTTCACCTGCAACATCAGAATTACCTGTAAGTGCATGATTTACCAAAACTATTGGCGCCGTGTGCAATTCAGGTCCAAAAATTTGATATGACAATTTAAAGTCTTGAGTTGTACCGCCGTAGTTGGTGTAATTATTTATTTTTAAATGATGTAGCATCGTAATCTAAATATTTATGAGATGAAATAACTCAACTTTTTATAAAAATTACCAACTAGAATATTATAAATTACAATACTCAAATTGATAAACTTAATCTTATTAAAGTGATTTAAAAGCGTTTTCTAAATCAGCTTTTAAATCTTCAATATCTTCCAAACCAACAGACAAACGAATTAAATCTTGTCCAACACCAGCACTATCTTGTTGTTCTACAGTTAATTGTTGGTGTGTTGTACTTGCTGGGTGAATTATTAAAGATTTTGTATCTCCTATATTTGCCAATAAAGAAAATACTTCAGTTGCATCTGTTACCTTTTTGGCTGCTTCAAAACCACCTTTTACTCCAAAAGTTACTATTCCACTTTGTCCTTTTGGTAAATATTCTTTTGCTAAATCGTAATATTCACTACTCTTTAACCCTGGATAATTAACCCATGCAACCTCATCTCTTGCCTCTAACCAAGTTGCCAATTCTAATGCATTCGCACTATGTTGTTTGATACGAACGTTTAAAGTTTCGAGACCTTGAATAATTTGAAAAGCATTGAACGGACTCAAAGCTCCACCAAAATCACGCAAACCTTCTAAAATCAATTTAAATGTAAATGCAGCAGCTCCTAATGCTTGACTGTACACCAAACCATGATACCCAGCAGAAGGCTCTGTAAATTCAGGAAATTTACCATTAGTCCAGTCAAAAGTACCAGCATCAATAATTGCACCACCTAGTGAGTTACCTTGACCACCAATATATTTAGTTAAAGAATGGATTACCAAGTTCGCTCCATGCTCAATTGGATTTAATAATGCCGGAGAGGCAACTGTATTATCAACAATAAATGGTACTTGTGCCGCTTTTGCTTCTTTTGAAATTGCTTTCAAGTCCAGCACATCTAATTTGGGATTACCTAAAGATTCTACAAAAATTGCTCTTGTATTATCTTGCACTGCTTTACCAAAATTTTCAGGATTTGAAGCATCAACAAAAGTTGTTGCAATACCTAAACGTGGCAAGGTTACATTTAGTAAATTAAACGTACCACCATACAAACTACTCGAAGCTACAATATGATCACCAGCTTTTAATAAAGTTAACAAACCCGTAGAAATTGCTGCAGTACCAGATGCGAAAACAACTGCACCTACACCACCTTCAACAGCTGCTAATCTGTTTTGTAAAATTTCATTTGTTGGATTATTTAAACGTGTGTAAATAAACCCAAGTTCTTTTAAAGAAAAAAGATTAGCGGCATGATCAGTATCATTAAATACATACGAAGAAGATTGGTAAATTGGCACCGCTCTTGTTCCTGATGTTTGCGTTGTGTCATGCCCAGCATGTAAGGCGTTAGTTGAAAATTTTTGATCACTCATGATTTTTTTGTTTTTTAAATTAATTTTTAAACTAAAAAAGCCAAACGTCATTACTCCAACTTAGGATTGCAATAGACAAAAAATCAAAAAGTTATTAAGAAGAAAATTTTCAATCGCTAGAATAAGCAATTGATTTTCGTTATCTGCCGCCAATGCATTACTGCAAATTTTGGTAGAATTTAGCACCTTCATTGCAATGTGCAAAGGGTTGCTAAGGTTTCAATGGGTCTATTCCCTCCGCCTTTCTTGATAACTATTCAATACGTGTTTGAACTTATAAGGTGCAAATATAGGTATGGAAATTTTTATATTCCAAATAATAGACAACTATTTTTTAATTTCTACTATTTACCAATACCTAAAATGATATATCTTTATTTATTAACATCTCTTAATCATGGTTTTAAGACCGAAAATTCTATACTAGAATCTGTAAACACTGTATGTGTTTGCGTTTTAAAATCAGAAGCATCCGCTTTAAAAATATTATCTACATAGGTCTGCGGATTTAAATCTATTAAAGGAAACCAAGTACTCTGTACTTGTATTTGAAGTTTATGTCCTTTTTTAATGGTGTGAAAAACATCTTGTAACTTAATATTTACTTCAGTTTTTTTATTTGAAACAAAAGGTTCTGGTTCACTAAAACTATTTCTAAACCTACCACGCAACACTTCGCTCCTTACCATCATATGGTAATTACTCATTTTTAAATGACCTTGCATCTCTTCAACAGTTGGCTCATCGGCTGGGTGCACATCAATCACTTTTACAATCCAATCAGCTGCCGTACCCGTTGTTGCGACCTTCAATTTCGCTAAAATATCGCCTGCTAATGTTAGATCTTCCTCCATAACTTCTGTTTCATAAACTAAAACATCTGAACGACGTGCCGCAAAGCGCTGATCGTCTGTCATGTATTTTCTTGGTGTAAATACCGATTTTATATCCTCTGAATACGGGACTGGCTTTTTGACATTACTTACAAAACTAATCCCTTTTTGTTCTTTTTTATCCTCACTCAAAACTTGATTATCTGACAAGAAAAATTCTTCTTTAACCACTCCTTTTGGTGGCCAGCTATCGTACGTTTTCCAGTCTTTTTTTCCTGTATCAAAAACATAAGCCTCAGGCAAATCACTATTATAATCACCTTTCCCTTTTAGGAAATGATTAAAAAATTTAGTTTCTATATTTTCTTGAAAAAACTCAGAAATTGAATCTCCAAAATAATAATTACCAACTATATTTTTTCCTCTAGTACGTGCCCAAGCGCCATGATCCCATGGACCGAAAACCATTGTATTATAATTATCTTTATTATACTTTTCAATATTTTTATAAGTCTCTAATGGACCATATAAATCTTCAGCATCAAACCAACCACCAACAATCATAGTTGCTACACTAGGTTTTACATTTTTCAAATGCTGAATTAAACCCCTACTTTTCCAAAGCTCATCATAATTAGGGTGTTCAATTAACTCTTTCCAGAAAAAATCATCAACCATATCATCTGTTCCTACCCTAGGGTTATCCTTCGTTCCATATTGAAAAAAGGAATTTAAGTTTTTTAAAGGTCCTGCATCTAGAAAAAATTGATATTGATCTTCTGATGGCAATTCAGGCAATGTGTACCATGCCGTATCAGTTGGTTTATCTCCATTTGGTCTTTCAGTACCAAAAAGTGATGTTGCTCTAAAATAACTTAACAAATAAGCTCCGTTATGGTGGAAATCATCAAAAAAGAAATCACCGATACAAGCTTGTGGCGACGCTGCTTTTAAAGCAGGGTGCGCATCTACAGTTGCATATGTAGAATAATAACCAGGATAAGAAATTCCCCAAATACCAACATTACCATTATTATGCTCAACATTATTAACCAACCAATCAATTGTATCATAGGTATCAGAACTTTCATCGACATCCTTATCTGATTTTTTATTAGGTATGTAAGCACGCATATTTTCATAGTGCCCCTCACTTAACCAACGCCCACGAACATCTTGATAAACAATAATATTCCCTTCTTTCATAAGATGCGTATTGGGTCCAATTTTTGTTTTTAACTTACCTTCTCCGTATGGCTTAGAACTATATGGAGTTCGTTGCATTATAATTGGGTATTTCTTTGAAGTATCTTTTGGAGTATAAATCGTAGTATGAAGCTTAACGCCATCTCTCATTGTTATATCAACTTCGCTTTTAGTATAATTATCTGCTACATAAGTATTCTCAACTTTAGCAGTTTCATCTGTAGCGATTTTGTCGCTTGTAATCTCAACTTTATCTTTACACGAAAAAACAATTAAAACAAGAGCGAGTAACCAAATTTTACTTTTCATATTTTCAATTTATTAGCAGCCTAAATTTAGTAAAACAAAAAAGAACCCGTTAAGGTTCTTTTTATAAAATTTCAAAAATGTTATGTATTATAGATTGAAGGCTTTTTTAACCTCATCTTGCATGTCTAATTTTTCCCAAGTAAATAACTCAACTTCCTTTTCTACTTTACCATTGTAAGGTGATTCAAAAGTTTTTGTTACTGTTACTGGTTCTTTACCCATATGACCGTAAGCTGCAGTTTCTAAGTAAATAGGATTACGTAATTTTAATCTATCTTCAATAGCAAACGGACGCATATCAAACAATGATGCTACTTTTTTAGCAATTTCACCATCATTTAATTTTACTTTAGCTGTGCCATAAGTATCAACATATATTGATGTTGGTTCAACAACACCAATTGCATAACTTACTTGTACTAAAATTTCATCAGCAACACCAGCTGCTACTAAATTTTTAGCGACGTGACGTGATGCATAAGCTGCACTTCTATCAACCTTACTAGGGTCTTTACCACTAAATGCACCACCACCGTGAGCACCTTTACCACCATAAGTATCAACAATAATTTTACGACCTGTTAAACCTGTATCACCATGTGGCCCACCGATAACAAATTTACCTGTTGGGTTTATGTGGTATGTAATAGCATCATTAAATAACTCTTGAATATGTTCTGGTAATTGGGCTTTTACTCGAGGGATTAAAATAGCTACAATATCTTCTTTAATTTTAGCTAACATTTTATCATCATCAGCATCAAAACCATCATGTTGTGTTGATACAACAATAGTATCAATACGTTGTGGTACATTATCATCACTATACTCGATAGTTACTTGTGCTTTAGCATCAGGGCGTAAATACGTAATTTCATCACTTTCTCTACGTAAGTCAGCTAAGACTTGTAATATTTTATGCGAAATATCTAATGCTAAAGGCATGTAGTTCTCAGTTTCTTTAGTCGCATACCCAAACATCATCCCCTGGTCTCCTGCACCTTGCTCTTCTTTTGAACCACGATCTACACCTTGACTAATATCTTTTGATTGTTCGTGAATTAATGATATTACACCACAAGAATCACCACTGAATTGGTATTCTCCTTTTGTGTATCCTATTTTATTAATCACATCTCTTGCGATTTGTTGTACATCTAAATAGGTATCACTTTTAACCTCACCGGCTAAAACTACTTGACCTGTAGTTACTAATGTTTCACAAGCTACTTTACTCTCTTGGTCAAATGCCAAAAAATTATCTAATAATGCATCACTAATTTGATCTGCTACTTTATCAGGGTGTCCTTCACTAACTGATTCTGATGTAAATAAATATGCCATTACTGGTGTTATTTTGCTAGAATGGACTTGACAGGTTGTGCAAAAGAAGACGTGACTAAAATTATAGTTTTAGTCACAACTGCTTTAGCATTTTTAATGAGGTTGCAATCAGTCAAATCCTTCCTCCAATTATTATTGGCACAAAAGTATAAGAAATGATTTGATTTGAAAAATCCTTTAACAAGAATTTGTTTTTACAACTCGTATTTTATTTTTAACATCGTATATCTTGGTTGTACTACATACATTGAAGTACTAAAATATAACTCATTATAACTATCTTGATTTATTTCTTGGTTATCTAATAAGTTAGTTACTTCAATACTATATTCCCATTTACTATCTTTCTTTTGGTATGATAAACTTGTGTCTAAAAAACCATATTTATTATCAATTGTATCAGCATCATCATAGTAACTATAATAATCAAAATCTGCCAAGAAAATAAAATTCTTTAAAAAAGCCGCATCAAATCTAGCATATGGTGTTTCTGTAAAATATGTAGACTCTGTACCTCCATTATTATAATCGTTAATTGAATAGTTATACCCTAACTCGATATTTGGTGCATTTTTAAAACTCGTTGCCAATGATGCTTTATAACTTTGTGTGAATGATTCAGACACACTTGGCTCATCATTAACAATATTATTTAAGTTTGAATAGGACAGTGATGCTCTAGTACTTACTTTAATTTTCCCAAACGTTCTTTGAAAATTAGCCGAACCAGATAACACATCATCTTCTAAATTAGAATTTATAGTTGAAGTAACCTGGTTAATACCAATAATCTCACTATTATTTTTAAATGCATCTATACGCTTACTATAACTAACATTTGCAAATATATTCTGCATGTTAAACATATTAAAGCTAAAGAAGTTAAGTGATAAGTTATGATACAAAGCACTTTCTAAATCGCTATTACCACGGTAAATAGAATTATAATTACTAAAAATATAAGCGCTTGCATATTTCTCTATATCTGAAAATTGACGATTTACAGTGTAATTAAAACGAATACTCTCTGAACTTTTTAATTGAAAATTCACAAATAAATCTGGCACCACATTTAAGAAATCATCAGTAGTTGTTCCTCCCAATTGTTCATTTTTAGCCGTGTAACTATGTGCAATAACCCCTGGATTAATCGTAAACTTACCTGCTATTAACTTATAATGAAAACCTAAATACACATCAGAAAAAGTAAAGTCAACATCGTCATTATTTAAATCTGAGTCTTCAAAATCAAGTTCTGAACCATCATCTAAAATTTGAAATATGTATGAATTAAATGTCTGCTTACTTTGTGTTGCACCTAATGTGAAATTCAAATTACTTTTAGGACCAGTAATTAAATAATAATCTGATTTAAAATCAAACTTATTTGTTTTTACCTTTTTATCTTGATTAATATTAAAGTTAGATTGCGTATCATCTAAAGGAATAATACTTGCGAAAGGTTGCTCATCACGAATTGCATTATAAAAAGGATCTTCATTCTGAATTAAATACTCAGTTTCAAAAGCAAAAATATTTTTTTCATTTATAGTATAATATGCATTTGCATTCTGCTTAATTTGAGTTGGTGTTTGTTTTTTAGTTTCAAAAATTTGATCTGTTACATCAGAAACAGAAAGCACATCAACATCTTCATTTTCATCAGAAAACTTACCCATTATCTCATATTCCAATTGCAAATTAGCATTAGGGTTATATGCGGCTCCTAATTTTAATAAACCAATATGTGATTTTTGATTTGTACCCGTAGTAGTTGACTCTTGAACATCACTACTCGTATATGTTTTTGAAGCTATCGTTTGCATATCAGTATCACTGTAAGAGTATATTGCATAACCACTCAAATCTAATGATTCTGTTGGCGCATAACTAAAGTTTACTGCCCCGAACTTTGTATTTATTTCTTTTGCTTTATTGTTTTGCAATGTAGATAAACCTAATCCACCTTCACTAACCGTAAAGCTTGTACCTGTATTACTAGTTCTACTTCTAAAACCACCCGTAAAATTTCTATAATCGCGTGAAGTGAATGAAATTTCCCCAATATTATTTATATCCGTAAGTACATTTAAACTAAATTTAGGACTATAAAAGAATAATTTAGGATGTGCCAAATAACGGCTATCAGGACCAACACCAGCTGTAACTTCACCAAACCAGAATTTCTCTTTTCCTTCTTTCAGCTTAATATTTATAGCAACATTATCTTGATTGTTCGTAACACTCTTCAGTTGTGAAACTTCAGTAAAATTTCTTAAAACTTCAATTTTATCTAAGGCATTTGCTGGTATATTTTTAGCTGCTAATTTTGAATCACCATCAAAAAAATCTTTTCCATTTACCATTACCTTGGTAACTGTATTTCCTTCTACTTCAATTTCACCATCGTCATTAATCTCCACACCTGGTAATTTTTTAAGCACATCTTCAAGTTTCTTTTCAGTACCTGTAGAAAATGAATCTGAATTATAAACAATAGTATCACCTTTAATAGTTACAGGCATTTCATAAACCACCTCAACCTCATCTAAACTTTCTGACTGTTCATCAAGTTCAATATTACGTGTAATATCACTTTCTCCAACTTGTATTGATAATTCTTTAGTTTGAAAACCTATAAAGCTAAATTTAAGGCTATAGGTTGCATTAGCATTAACACTTACTTTATATTGCCCTTTTGAATTTGTTATGCCAAAACCATCTAAGGCTTTAGTCTCTTGATTTACCGCAACAACATTGGCCATTTCTAAACCAACTCCATAACTATCATTCACTACACCCGTAATTGTAATATTTTGAGCATATGAAAAAAACGAACTTATTAAAAGTACCGCTATCAGCGTTCCTTTTATATTTTTAAATTGTAAACTCATTAACGTGGCCCTCTATCATTTCCTCTGTTACCTCCTCTAAATCTCTCTCTCAACTCTTCCATCTTTTTAGTTAAGGTTTCATCATACTCCGCTTGAGTTACTTTTTTACCTTTAGTAGGAAACTTAATTTCTTCTTTATCAGTTGCATTTAAAACTAATTTTGTACACAAAACAATTGTTTTTCCTGCACTTACTTCTAAAATCAACCCTGGTAATCCCCAGTATTCACCAGGACCTTGACTAATAGGAATTTCTGGTGTAAACCATGCAGTAACTTCAACCTCTGTAGGTTCCTCTTCTTTCTCCTCATTTTCATCTTCATCTTCATTTCTTCTAGGTGGACCTCTAAAAGCTGTAGCATCTGAAGCACTTACTGTTTTTGTCGTAGTTGCTTTATAACATAAATAGTTTCCTATTTGTTTAGTCTCACTACCCATTGTCCATTTAAATGTTTCTAAATCATCTTGAATAAGGAAAAACTTACCAACCATTTCTTTTTGATTTGTATACGTCTTTGTTTGCAAGTCTTTATATAGTTTACCAGAAGTATTAAAACCACCAAATCTTCCGCGACCGCCACCACCATTTGCGCTAGGAGCTTCCAATTTTTCCTCTTCTAAATATGACGCTGTAGACTTATCGAAAGTTAATACAAAAGTTTTTTCTAAATTACTTTTAATACGCGCTAAAATTCTTTTCTTCTGTTCTTCGGACATTTGCCTACCTCCAAAATCAAAATCTGCCATTGATGTTTTAGATTGATAAACCGCTTTGCCCTGAAAATCTTGCGCGTAGCCCAATGCAACAAAAAGCATATAAACAACCACTACAAATGTTCCTTTTTTCATATTTATAACTATTAAATGTTATAATATGACTACAAAAAACTCATATGGTTTAAAATTAAAATGAAAAAAAGTAATTATTTTTACAATCGAAAATCTACATCAAATTTTAGGGTGTATTTTTTTCACAAGCCGATAAACATCGTATCTTGTGTTCCCCTTTTATTATTAAAATTTTAAATAAAAATCATTATGCATGTTGCGGTTGCCGGAAATATTGGGGCAGGAAAAACTACTTTAACCAAATTACTTTCTAAACATTTTAATTGGGAACCTCATTTTGAAGATGTGGTTGACAACCCATACCTTGATGATTTTTATAATCAAATGGAACGTTGGAGTTTTAACCTTCAAATCTATTTTTTAAATTCAAGATTTAGACAAATTTTAGAAATTAGAGAAACGGGCAAAAATATTATTCAAGACCGTACTATTTATGAGGATGCATATATTTTCGCTCCAAATCTTCATGCGATGGGACTTTTGGCCAATAGAGATTTTGAAAATTATTCAAGCTTATTTGAATTAATGCAAAAGTTAGTACAACCACCAGATTTATTGATTTACTTAAGAAGCTCGATACCCAATTTAGTAAACCAAATTCATAAACGTGGTCGCGAATATGAAAATACAATTTCTATTGATTATTTAAGTAGACTTAATGAACGTTATGAAGCTTGGATTCAAAGTTATGAAAAAGGAAAACTGTTAATTATTGATGTAGATAATTTAGATTTTGTTGATAATCCTGAAGATTTAGGTGTGATAATTAATAAAATTGATGCAGAAATAAATGGTTTATTCTAATATTTACAGAATAAACCTTAATTAACTAGTAGCTTAAAAGTTTTTCTTGTTAAACCTGTTTTTTGATATGCAACTATATAATAAACTCCTGTAGCCAAACCAATGGTTTCAATAGTAAACAAATCTTCTTCACTTACCAATTCAGAATTAATATACATACCGTCTAAACCATAGATACTAACATAAACCTCACCTTCAAAACCAACCAATTGAGGGTTTACTCCATTTGTAGCGTTAGGGTATATAGCTAATGTGTTTTCTAAATTATCTTCAAATTCTTCGTTTTCTTCTGTTATTTCAATAAAACCATTATCACCATAACCACCAATAATAACTTTGACATCTATAGGAAATGTTGTTTGAATTGTTGAAGAGTGATCACCAACATCATCATAAGCAAAAGCATATGTTTTAGAATCATAACTTACTTCATTATCATGAAAATATTTTACATACTCGTTGTAAGGACTATAAATAAAATAACGCGAAGCATCATGTGAATACTGTATTGTTTCATCAATAATATCAGTATAAATAGCATGTCTAGTTATTGCTGCAGAAATTTGAGCTTGTATCATTAAATCTTCATTATAAGCTTCTACATTTTCGCTAGCATCATAGGGTGTATACGCTAAAGAGCCCGAACCTTCTAACGCATCTACAGTACTCGGTTTCCAATAAATTGTTGCAATAGTACCATCTGCAGGATCTGTAAATTTAAATTCACCATCAGAATTCACACGACCAACCCAAGTTCCACGATCTCCAATATTAATATTTAAATCATGCTGACTATAAGTATCCCAAATTTCATCAATATAATCATCTAAAACATCATCAGAAAATTCAGCTACTTTTGAAGGTTGTTCTATTATTGGCTCCCCATCATAGGAGTGTGTCTTTATGGTTTTAGCTACTAAATACGAATCACTAACCTCTTCATCCCACTTTTCCAAAATATCTTGATGAGATAATAGTTCCCCTATTTTTTTAAACTCCGCAGTACCACTTCCACTTGTTGCTATACTATAAGACTCTTCATAACTATCACTTTCAAGACCTCCAGAATAGCCATTCACTTCTAAAGCCATTGGATATTGATAAGCATCAACACGGCTTGTATTTGTCCATAAACCAGAATCCCCCCAAGTTAATTCTACTATCTCCCAACGAATTCCATCATTTGGGTCTGTATCTGAATTTAAATTTGCACCTGCATAACCACCAGTTTCATGAAAGCGTAAATACATTGGAGATTCAAAAGAAATGAAAATTCTACAAGCATATAACCCTTGAGGGATTTGAATAGTTTTTTCATCTATATCACTCAGCTTCGTAAATATATCAGGGTATAACCAATCAGAAGGCGTACTCCATTCTGGGCCCGGAACTGTATTATCGTCTGCATTCATTTCTTGCAGAGAACTATCCGTTAATCGCATCCAAACATCACCCGTCTCACCAAATTTACCTACTAAGCCTATATAAATTTCACCATCAGCATATTCTGAGTTATTTTCAAATGTATATGGCACTGTAAGCTGCTGTGCAACTAAGTTTGTTCCGAAAAAAATTTGTAGTAAAAGGAATAATAATTTGATCTTAGTTATTGTCATAATAATTACAACTAAAACTGATAAAAATTATTGCTTTGATAATATGTAGTACAACGATTAAAGAATAAAGTTATAAATAGAAGACTTTGTAATTTATATAAATCCCATTTTTTTTGCATGAGCAACTGCCTGAATACTATCTTCAACAAATAAAATTGGTGTTGTTTTATAATCACTAAAAACACCTTTTGCCCTTATCATTCTTTTTTTATGATTTACACTTCGCAAATAAATAGCCGCTATCCTATCAGGAAATAACTCTGCTATTTCTTTATAAATATCAGCATCATGCTCACCACTATCACCAATTAATATCATAGGCAGATTAGGGTAAGTTTTTAAAATATTTAAAATCTCAATTTGTTTTTGAGGCTTATCGCCCGTATTTTTTCTCTTAAAAAAAGATTGCATACTACGCAATAATATTGGACCCTCCGGAAAATCATTCTGTTCTAAAAATAAGTTTAAATACCTATATAAATTCCAAGGGCTATGGCTCACATAAAAAATAGGATTTGCGTTGTCACCATCTTTACCGTTATGTAATAAATTATAAAGTTCAGAAGCTCCTTTTAAAGGCAATCGTTTTTTTACCGCCTTAAATGCTGTATTAATTAAAACCTTCCATTTTAAAGTTGACACTACACCCGTATGCAGAATAGTATCATCAATATCACTAATAACACCAAAACAAGCTTTCTTTGATGGAATTAATGTTTTTGCAGGAAACTTATTCTCATTTTGGATGGTTCTTTTAACCTTTGAATCTGCATAAGAAACATGATAATTCACCCAACCTTCATCATCAATATAAGTTTTTAAATTTTTAACCTCAACGGCTATTTTAAAATAGCCATGATTATCTGTTGTAGTTTTAAAAATTTCGCCATTAGGCAATAACACATTGATATTTGCATGTTTAATTTCATCTGTTTCCATTCGTTTCCATGAATTTAAAAACAAATGAAACCAACCTTTACTATCTAAATTAATAGATTCATCCTCTAACGCCCTTCCTCTTAAATAAAGATGGGTATTGGTGCCGTAAGAATCAAAAGTGATTATTTGTAAAGGATCTTTCTTAAACAATTTCATAGTATAATAGTATAAAAAATCAAGCTAAAAAACAGCTATTTGCACTTGAAAATATCAGCAATTAATTAACAATCATTTTTTAACCTGTTATCATAGCTTTAAGAATTGACTTAATAATATGACTCACAAAAAAAGTCATGCTAATTAGCATGACTTTTTTTTATTTTACAAACACGAGTTTTATTAGATCTTGAATGTATTCTTCTTTTTATGCTCGCTTTGGTTGTAACGCTCAACACACTCATGGTAAATTTCGATTGCTTTATCTGCATCACTCCATCCACCTGTATCAACTTTTTTCTTTTCTAAATCTTTATAAACTTTAAAGAAATGCTCAATCTCTTTTAATCTATGCGGATTTAAGTCACTTATATCACGGTTATTACTCCAAATTGGATCTGATACCGGTACACAGATAACTTTCTCATCTGGTCCTTTTTCATCAGTCATGTGAAAAATTCCAATTGGTCGCACTTCCATAACTACCATTGGATATGTTGGTTGATGCCCTAAAACTAAAACATCTAACGGGTCACTATCTAAAGCCAAAGTTTCAGGCACAAAACCATAATCACCAGGGTACATCATTGAAGAAAAAAGCATTCTATCAAATCTAATCTTATGTAGATCGAAATCATACTCATATTTATTTCTACTCCCTTTTGGAATTTCGATTAAAACATCGAATGTAATGTCTTTGCTATTACTCATAATATTACTCTAAAATTATCTTCTCAAAGATACTTCAATTATTTATTTACATGCTTTAAATACCTAAGAATTGAACTAAAATAAGTCAAAATATTTTACGAAAACGGTGTAGTACAACGTAGCCTTCTAAAATTTAAACCCATAAGAACCAGTTACACTAAAAGGTCTTGCATCGGGGTTATCTAAATAATTTCCTCTGAAATTAAAGTCTATTCTAAATATCTTAAATATGTTACCAATACCAAACGAGTATTCCCAATAAATATTATCGTCTGGCGCAAGTAAAGGTATATTTGTAGGGCTACTTAAAGCTATATTCTCATCAGACAACTGACCCCAAACACCTCTTAAGCCAACATATTCTCTAAGATTCCATTTTTTAATAATCGGAATTCTTGAAAAGATACGACCATTGAAATTATGTTCAAAATGCACCGAAGCATAAGTATCTGTCACAAACTCATAAAAATTTAAATTAGGGAATGTTCCGTAGATAGAAAATAATGTTTGGTTACCCGGTATAACATTTAGCAAACCTAAAGGAACTTCGCCAAAAGTTTTACCAACTTCAACAGTACTATATAACCGGCCAAAACCACCTAGTTGCCAAGGTTGTGTGTACGAAAATTGCACCTTACTATAATCAAAACCACTTTCAAAAACATCTTTCACACCCTTAGTATATTTAAAAAACAAGGTACTATAAGTGTCATTTATATTTTGGCGTTCTACACCATAACCTATAGTCCTTCTACCTGGGGTGTATAACAAAGTAGTTGATAAATCAAACTGTTTTATTTCAGATGAAATACCAGTAGGCGAAGTTGGGTCTATATAATCTAAACTAAAATCTTCTGGCAGTGCAGAACTTAACTTCCTAAAAGATCCACCAACCCTTACATTAAAATTATTAGAAGGTTCTACCGCAACAGCAAAAGTAGTTAAATCAATATTTGACAACTTATTATTAGAACCAACTGAAAACACAGCTGATGATGCCGTACTCCTACCCAAAACATCATTTGTTGAGGTTAAGCTAATTCCTAACTGTTCAACATCTTTTCTATTACCACCAGATATCGTTAATCTGCTTTTCTTATCTAACAGCCATTTACCCGATATACCATGTTTTACCCTTTCATCGCCAAAACCATAAGCTAAATAACCCTCTATACGCCATGGATCATTTTGCCCAAAATACGTTCGCGCACCCATTCTGGTTCGTATACCTTCAGCCTCATTATAACCAAAAATGCTATATACATCACCAATATCTATATTCCACTTATCAATTTCAACATAACCAGAACCTAAAATACTGATAATATTATAGTAGCTTTTAAACTTAGGGACCGTTTTTAAGGTATCTAATAGTTTGTAAACTCCTTTTTCATCTTTATTTAGGGCTTCAAGTCTATTATTTTGCCAAAAAACACTATCACGGTCTACAACACCGCCATCAAATTGGTTCGCTAAATTTTTATAAAACTTGTCATCTTTAACTTCGTCAAAAACATAATTATCGTAAACCGTTGTTCGCTTACCATAAATACCTTTAGCTTCTTCCTTTTTAGAGAAACTAAAGTCACTAAGCATATAATCACGTTTTAAAAGAAATACAGAATCACTTACAACCTCAAACTCTTGCTCAATATAAATCTCTTTTACCCAGTTTATATTTGCACTTTTTGTTACGGCTAAATTGATATCCTTAATTGCATAAGTAGAGTCATTTACCCAGAAGTTACCTTTAAAAGTTAATTCATTTTTACGCCTTGGATAATATACAATATTGTAACACCACTTATTATCAATATAAGCACTATCCGTTAAGGCATAATTATAAACATCTATTCCTGTTTTTGATAGCGGACTCGTAAAACTCTTATCAAAGAATTTCATGTAATTATCATAGATATCATAATCAGAATACAAATCTTCAACAAAAGCAGTTAATGATTGATTATTGGTAAACCCTGAATTTTTAGTTCCTAATATCTTTTCTCTTTCTGTATTTTTAATATTATCGCCGTATACTTTTGATGCTGTTTCATTTAAAAATATTGGCAAATATGTTTTACCGGTAACCCTTGAAGTATCAAGATCATCAAAAACAAACTCAAGACCATTAAACATTTTGCTATTAATCAAGGCACTATCAATAGTGTTTAAATCAAACTCTATTTTCTCGTACTTTTCGTAATTGTATTGATTAAAAAGTTTGACCCCGTTTTGTCTTTTTCTTTCCCAGATTTTTCTTAATATATCAATCGCTGGATTATTCTTTTTAGATTGTTTACCAGATATTATAACCACCTCTTTTAACTGCTCACCTTGTCCTTCTGCCAAAACAATATCCATATTGTAAGACACTTTTTGAGTCAAAGCTATTTCTTGAGTTTCAAAACCTACAAATGAAATTACTAAAGTATCAAATGTTTGATCTGCTTCTAAGTAAAAAACACCATCATCGTTAGTGATGGTACCTATGGTAGAGTTTTTGAATAAAACATTCGCAAAAGCAACAGGAGCCCCCGTTTCATCTTTTACAACACCACCTACCTTTGTCTGAGAAAAAAGAAAACTTGTGAAAAATAATAATAGAAAAAATATTTTATTCATTAGACCATTGAAAATGTGGAATTAATAAGCAAAAGTACAAACACTTATTACAAGAAAAATGTTTCTTAAAACAAAAACAGCTTTATTAACAAAATATTGTCAATAAAGCTGTTTAGCTATGTTGTAAATTTAAAAAGGCTATTTATACATCACCTTTTTTACAGATTTAATCACATCTTCGTAATTAGGCAACCATTCTGCCAATAATACTGGAGAATATGGTGCAGGAGTATCTGCAGTGTTTATTTTTTCAATTGGAGCATCTAAATAGTCAAATGCATTTGATTGAACGTGGTATATAATTTCAGAAGCAACATTACCATAAGGCCAAGCTTCTTCCAAAATAACCATTCTGTTTGTTTTCTTAACAGATGTAAGTATCGCTTCGTAATCTAATGGTTTTACTGTACGTAAATCGATTATTTCACAGCTAATACCTTCTTTTTCTAATTGATCTGCCGCTTTGTAAGCTTCTTTAATAATTTTACCAAAAGAAATAATAGTTACATCAGTACCTACTCTTTTAATATCGGCAACACCTATTGGCACTATATAATCTCCTTCAGGAACCTCACCTTTATCACCATACATTTGCTCAGACTCCATAAAAATAACAGGATCATTGTCTCTAATCGCTGCTTTCAATAAACCTTTTGCATCGGCTGGATTAGAAGGTACAATCACTTTTAAACCAGGACAGTTTGCGAACCAGCTTTCAAAAGCTTGTGAGTGTGTTGCTCCCAGTTGACCTGCAGAACCTGTTGGGCCTCTAAAGACTATTGGACAATTGAACTGCCCGCCAGACATTTGACGAATTTTTGCCGCATTATTGATTATTTGATCAATACCAACTAAGGCAAAGTTAAAAGTCATAAATTCAATAATTGGTCTATTACCATTCATTGCAGAACCTACCCCAATACCAGCAAAACCAAGTTCAGAAATAGGAGTATCAATTACTCTATCTGCACCAAACTCGTCTAACATACCTTTTGAGGCTTTATATGCACCATTGTACTCTGCGACTTCTTCACCCATTAAATAGATAGAATCGTCTTTTCTCATTTCTTCGGACATTGCCTCACAAATAGCTTCCCTAAATTGTATTGTTTTCATTTAAACAGAGTTTCTTAAATTATTTTTCTAAAAGCGAACACAAAAATAGGAAAATATCTGTCATATCAATGTTAGTTACAATCAAAAAAAGTTATAAAATTTACTATGCATGCATAGTAAATTTGAAAAATATTGGCTATCTTAGCATCATTATTGAAAATTTAATACCCAAAATAATGAAGATATTAGTTTGCATAAGCAATGTTCCGGATACAACATCCAAAATAAACTTTACCGATGGAGATACTAAATTTGACACTAACGGTGTACAATTTGTCATAAACCCTAACGATGAGTTTGGGCTTACTAGAGCAATGTGGTTTAAAGAAAAACAAAGCGCTACGGTACACATTGCTACTGTGGGTCCTGCTTCTGTTGAACCTACAATGCGAAAAGCTCTTGCTATTGGAGCAGATGAAGCGATTCGTATAAACGCAGAACCTACAGATGGTTTTTTTGTAGCTCAACAACTTTCTGAAATAATAAAGAATGGCGGCTACGACTTAGTCATTGCCGGTAGAGAATCAATTGATTATAACGGAGGAATGGTTCCTGGCATTATAGCTAGTTTGCTTGATATTAACTTTGTAAATACTTGCGAAAGTCTTGAAATTGAAGGGACAAAGGCCACTGCTGTTCGTGAAATTGACGGTGGTAAAGAAAAAATATCAACTACCTTACCTCTAATTATAGGTGGACAAAAAGGATTAGTTGAAGAAAAAGATTTGAAAATACCAAACATGCGTGGTATTATGATGGCACGTAAGAAAACATTAACTGTTGTTGAACCTGTTGACGGTTTAACAGCTACAAATGACACCAAATTTGAGAAACCTGTAGCTAAAGGAGCTGTAAAACTTGCTTCTTCAGTTGATGAATTAGTAACGTTATTACACAACGAAGCCAAAGTAATATAAAAATTATCTCAAATTAAAAAAACAAAAATATGTCAGTCTTAGTATATACAGAATCTGAAAACGGTAAGTTTAAAAAAAATGCTTTTGAAGTAGCTTCATATGCTACTGAAGTTGCAAAACAAATGGGAACTACAGCTACTGCTGTATCATTTAACGCAACTGATAAAGAAAGTTTAGGTGAATACGGAGTATCTAAAGTAATTAATATAAGTGACGATACATTAAGTACTTTTAATGCAAAGGCTTATGCAAATAGCATCAAGCAAGTTGTTGAAAAAGAAGACGCTAAAGTCATCATCTTAAGCTCTAGTACAGATACAAAATTTCTTGCACCTTTATTGTCAGGATATTTAAAAGCAGGCTACATACCTAATGTAGTTGCTGCACCTGAAAGCACTACTCCTTTTGTTGTAAAACGTACAGCATTTAGCAACAAAGGCTTTGCTTTATCAGAAATTAATACCGATATAAAAATTGTAGGAGTATCAAACAATGCTTTTGGTATTGCTGAAAACAAAATAGAAGCCTCAGTGGAAGATTTTAGTGCTTCTGTTTCAGATGCGGATTTTGGTATAAAATCTATTGAAATAGATAAAGTAGTTGGTAAAGCTACTATTGCAGATGCCGATATTGTAGTATCTGGTGGTCGTGGTTTAAAAGGACCAGAAAACTGGGGATTGATTGAAGATTTAGCCGAAGTACTTGGTGCCGCTACCGCTTGTTCTAAACCTGTATCTGATTTAGGTTGGAGACCACACGGAGAACATGTTGGTCAAACTGGGAAACCTGTTGCAAGTAACCTATACATTGCTATTGGTATCTCTGGAGCAATTCAACATTTAGCAGGCGTGAGCTCATCAAAAGTAAAAGTTGTTATAAACAATGATCCTGAAGCCCCGTTTTTTAAGGCTGCTGATTATGGTATTGTAGGCGATGCTTTTGAGGTTGTACCACAACTAACAGAAAAATTAAAAGAATTTAAAGCTCAAAACGCTTAAAAATTGCTAAATTGTGCCACTTAATAGGGGCTGTTTAAATAATTGGGCATCCCTTTTTATTTAAACAGCCCCTAGTGGTTTAAAAACATTTATGAGCTTAGTACGGTTAAAAATAAAAGGAATATCATACAGTCAAACGCAAAACGGTGCGTATGCCCTTATATTAAACGAAGTTGAAGGTGATAGAAAATTACCAATTGTTATTGGTGCTTTTGAAGCACAATCTATTGCTATTGCATTAGAAAAAGAAATTAAACCTCCCCGCCCATTAACTCATGATCTTTTTAAAAATTTCGCAGATCGTTTTGACATCGTAGTTAAACAAGTGATTATTCACAAACTTGTTGATGGTGTTTTCTACTCAAGCATAATTTGCGAAAGAGACAAAATTGAAGAAATTATTGATGCTCGTACTAGTGATGCTATCGCTTTAGCTCTACGGTTTAATGCACCAATATTTACTTACAAAAACATATTAGATAAAGCTGGTATATTCTTGAAATTCTCATCAAAAGAAAAGGAAGATGACGATGCTGACGATAGTATTATGGTAAATGAAATATTACAAGAAGGTGAAACGGTTGAAATTACCGGTTCTGCTTCCGATGGATATTCTGAACTTACTACTGAAGAACTATACAAAGAATTAGAAAATGCAGTTAATAATGAAAATTACGAAAAGGCTGCCAAATTAAGAGACGAAATATCAAAACGCGAATAATTCGTTTTCTTAAAATCAAGTAGAAATCATAAGCAACACAATCTTGTATTGCTCATCAAATTATGATACTGCTACACATATTAATATAAAATTACATTGATGAAAAACAGCTTTTGGTTTGTGTTACTAGCACTTTTATTAGTAAGTCCGATATTTGGTCAAGATTTAAACAACGAAATTGTTACAGTTTCAGAAGAAGTTAAAAATAACGTTGATACTACTACCATCATAAATGATATCGCAGTAACCAAAATAAAACCAAACGAAGGTTTTTCAATAAATAGTCTTTTTAGAGGTATTCTAGGAATGGCTGTTTTAATATTAGTTTCCTTTTTGTTTAGTGCAAACAGAAAAGCCATCAACTGGAAAACAGTAGGTATTGGTTTAATACTACAACTTGTAATAGCTATAGGCGTATTAAAAGTACCTTTTATTCAATATATATTTGATAAAATTGGAAAACTATTTGTAAAAATATTAGAGTTCACCACCGCAGGTAGCAAGTTCCTTTTTGAAGGTTTAGTGGTTGACATGGATACATTCGGTTTTATTTTCGCCTTTCAAGTACTGCCAACAATTATCTTTTTCTCTGCTTTAACATCTGTTTTATTTTATTTAGGAATTATTCAAAAAGTAGTAAAAGTATTGGCTTCATTACTTACTAAAACATTAGGTATTTCAGGTGCGGAAAGTTTAAGTGTTGCAGGCAATATTTTTTTAGGGCAAACAGAAGCTCCATTATTAATTAAAGCTTATTTAGATAAAATGAATAAGTCAGAAATTCTTTTGGTAATGATTGGTGGTATGGCAACTGTAGCAGGAGCTGTTCTAGCTGCTTACATTGGTTTTTTAGGTGGTGATGATGAGGTATTACGTTTACAATTCGCAAAACATTTATTAGCAGCATCTGTAATGGCAGCACCTGGTGCTATTGTAATTTCAAAAATATTATATCCACAAACAGAAACCGTAAATACTGATGTAAATGTATCTACCGAAAAAATAGGATCAAATATATTAGATGCTATCGCTAACGGAACTACTGAAGGCTTAAAACTTGCTGTAAACGTTGGTGCAATGTTATTGGTTTTTGTAGCCTTTATTGCAATGATTAACTGGATCTTTGGTTCTATCGGCGATGTTACACACATTAACCCTTGGATTGCCGAAAACTCATCGTATAGTAAACTATCATTAGAATCTATTTTAGGAACCATTTTCGCCCCTTTAATGTGGTTAATTGGTATTGCGAAAGAAGATGTTATGTTAATGGGACAATTACTAGGTATTAAACTAGCAGCAAGTGAGTTTATAGGCTACATACAACTATCAGATTTAAAAGATGCTTCAAACGGACTTCATTTTACGTATAACAAATCTGTAATTATGGCAACTTATATGCTATGTGGTTTTGCTAACTTCGCCTCAATTGGTATTCAAATTGGTGGTATTGGATCATTAGCTCCTAACCAACGTAAAACCTTATCTGAATTCGGACTCAGAGCTGTTTTGGGTGGTTCATTAGCATCGTTACTTTCTGCTACTATTGCCGGAATGATTTTAGGTTAAGCACCTTTTCGTTGATAACCTTTTTATAAGTAATATAGCTCTTCGTAAAACGAACAAGTACTTTTTATACTTTTGAAGTATACAAAACTATAAAAGGCTCATTGCTATGGGCACGTATTTTACTTTATGAAGCAGTATCACGATTTATTACAACATGTTTTAGACACAGGAAATCAAAAAGGAGACAGAACTGGAACCGGAACAAAAAGTGTTTTTGGCTACCAAATGCGTTTTGATCTTAGCGAAGGTTTCCCAATGGTGACTACTAAAAAATTACATTTAAAATCTATCATTTACGAATTACTTTGGTTTTTAAATGGTGACACTAACATCAAATACCTACAAGAAAATGGAGTGCGTATCTGGAACGAGTGGGCAGATGAGAATGGTGATTTAGGCCCTGTTTACGGTCACCAATGGCGTAATTGGAATAGTGAAGAAATAGATCAAATTAAAGAAACTATCGAAACACTAAAAAACAACCCAAATAGCCGAAGAATGTTAGTTTCTGCATGGAATCCAAGTGTTTTACCTGATACTTCAAAATCATTCTCTGAAAACGTAGCTAACGGTAAAGCTGCTTTGCCTCCATGTCATGCTTTTTTTCAATTTTATGTAGCAAACGGAAAATTATCATGTCAATTATATCAACGTAGTGCCGATATTTTCTTAGGCGTACCTTTTAATATCGCATCTTATGCATTATTCACTATGATGATGGCACAAGCTTGTGGCTACGAAGCTGGAGATTTTATTCACACTTTTGGTGATGCCCATATTTACAACAACCATATGGAGCAAGTGGAGCTACAATTAAGTAGAGACCCAAGACCATTACCAAAAATGACTTTAAACGCTGACGTGAAAAATATTTTTGATTTTAAATTTGAAGATTTCACGCTTGAAGATTACAACCCGCACCCACATATCAAAGGAGCTGTGGCGATATAACATTTCTACTAAAAGCAATAATTTTATAAAACAAAAAAAACCGAAGCACTAAGCCTCGGGTTTTTTAATTTAACACACTAAATATTATAACTGCAATACGGCATTTTCCGCACCAGCAAAATCATTCCATTTAAAACTATCTGCTTCGTTATCATTCACGTAAGTGTCATCCACAAGATATCTAAATTCATAAGAAGTTTCTTTTGGCAAATCCATTGTCCCCTTGAAAGTTCCGTTCTTTAATTTTCTTAAAGAGCCTTTTTCAGGGTTCCATTCATTAAAGTCTCCTATGACATAAACTTTTTTTGCCTCTGATGCAGGCACCGTGAAAGTAACCTTACACACGGGCTTGCTTTTTAAATATTGTTTTGAAATAGCCATCTTGATACATTTTTTGATTCTTAACAAAACAATACATAAATTTATTGACAACCAACTAGTTACATAAGTTTTATGAAATTGATAAAAATTAATTTATAAAAAATTGGAATTCTTAATTTAATCATTCAATTTTTTATTACTAATAACGTGTTAGCTATTTTTTTTTATGACATCTACAACTTTCTTTATGTTTTTAATCGTGATGTAAAAATGAAAACTAAGGCGAATTCCATCTCCTCTTTGCGAGCAAATTATAGCATTATTTGTTAAGGCATCAAATAATTTTTGATTCCCTTTAATATTAAATATTGTGGAGTGCGAAGTTCTTTTTACCACAGTATCTTCTAACACACCTAGCTTTGAAAATTCTGCAAAAGCATAATCACCAAGCTCTTTTATAGTAGCCTCTATATCCTCTTTTCCAATCTCTGTTAAATAATCTAATGACCTTTTTAAACTACCAAAACTTAAAGTATCTAAATGCCCAGGTTCAAAATGCTTTACAAAATCAAATTTATTTTTATTTTCAATAACGCCAGCAGAACTATTAAAACCTGTCGTATTTAATTTAAAATGCTCTTTAACTTCATCTTTAAAAAGCATAAACCCATTACCACTACCCGCTAACAACCACTTGTATGCACTTGCACCTAAAACATCAATTGCAGAAGCTTCAAAATCAAAAACCTCAGTACCGCAATACTGCGTACCATCTGCAATAATCAAAAGATCAGGAAACTCAGATTTTAATTTTTTCAAAAAATCTAACTCTATTTTTATACCATTAAGCCATTGCACAATACTAATAGCTAAAACAGAAATACCTTTATTTTTAATAATAGAATGAATATTATCTTCTAAAATACCCTCTTTTAAACTAGCAAAATTAACATCAAACCCCCTACTTTCAAAAGGCCAATTTAAAGATGGGAAGTCACCCTCTAAAAGCAAGACTTTATTATTCTTATCCAAACCCTCCAAAAGAACATTAAAGCCTAATGACACATTCTGAATTAAAGCAACATTATCAATTGTACAATTAAAAAAATTACCAACAGTTTTTCTAGTATCTTCAATAAGACTTAACCCTTTCAGTTTAAAATTACTGCCACCTAATAAATAATCTAAATCATGCTCTTGTCGCCAGTCTAACAAACTGTCATACATAATACCATAAGCCGCTGTATTTGCATATATGTACTGATTTAAAATTGGAAACTCCTTAATGATCTTTAGCATCAACTTTGATTTTAAAATAGTATTTATAGTATATTTGTTAGTAAAGATACAGATTAGCCATGTTTTCTAAGCGAAAAAAAGAATCGGATATTGATTTAGAACAGCACGAGTTGTTGGAACACGCACAAACAAGAATAAAGCAAAAAAAGCGTTTGTATACGCATTTCGTCATATTCTTAATTGGAAGCGTTTTTTTAGTTCTTATCAATAAAATTCTAAAATACGGTGACACTTATGATTGGTTTATCTGGGCTATTACATTCTGGGCTTTTATATTTATCATACATCTTGTAAATGTTTTAATTACTCAAAAATTTATGGGTAAAGATTGGGAGCGTGCTCAACGTGAACGATTGGTAAAAAAACAAAAAGAAAAGATTGCCGCACTACAGAAAGAAATTGAAACAGACTTTCCCGTTTCTCAAATAAATAAAAAAGAAGAGATTTGAAAACTATAACACTTATTGCTGCTATAGCTGAAAACAATGCCATAGGGAAAAACAATGATTTACTTTGGCATTTACCAGATGATTTTAAGCGCTTTAAAGCTTTAACCACGGGAAACCCTATAATTATGGGACGAAAGACTTTTGAAACCTTCCCAAAGCCGTTACCGCACAGAAAACATATTATAATTACACGTGATGAAAATTACAGCACAAATTTTGATAATTGCGTTGTAGTACACAATCTTGATGATGCTTTAAACGAAGTAAAAGACGCTAATATTATTTATATTATTGGTGGCGGGCAGATTTATACCATGGGTTTAGAAAAGGCAACACATATGGAACTTACCATTGTTCATGACAATTTTGAAGCTGATACATTTTTTCCTGATTTTGACAAAAAAAACTGGAAAATAATTGCAGAAGAATACCACCCAAAAGACAACAATCACATCTATGATTTCACGTACATTACCTATGAAAGAATCTTAGAAATCTAAATAGTTAACCGCTACATTATAGTCACTTACAAATTGCTTTAATACTCCAACAGTTGCATTCGTGTAAAATTGATCACTAACATTTTGCTTATCAGCCAATAAATCAAATGAAGTCAATATGGCTTTTGTTTGTTTTGCTACTGCTTCACCAGAATCAATAATTTTTACGTTATCAGGTAAAATACGTTGCAATACCGGAATTAAATACGGATAATGAGTGCAACCCAAAACTAAATAATCAATACCTTCTACTAACATAGGTTTTAAGTACTTTAAAAGCAATTTCTCCGATTCTTTACCACAAGCCTTCCCAGATTCAATTAAAGGCACCAAACCTTCTCCATTTTGTTCTAGTATCTTTATGCCGTCTGAAAAATTCTTAGCCGTGCTATGAAATAATGCGCTTGATAAAGTACCCTTTGTAGCTAAAACACCTATTGCTTTACTAGTAGAATTTAAAGCAGCAGGTTTTATGGCTGGCTCAATACCAATAAAAGGCACATTATAATTATTACGTAAATAAGCTATCGCATTTGTTGTTGCAGTGTTACAGGCCACCACAATTATTTTGGAACCTTGCTCAAGTAGGTATTCGGTATTTTTAATACTTAAAGCCAGAATTTCATCAGCAGGTTTATCTCCGTAAGGAGCATTTTTACTATCTGCTAGGTAGATGGTATTTTCAAAAGGGAGTAATTTTCGTATCTCTTTCCATATTGATGTTCCACCAACACCTGAATCAAAAATACCTATAGGTTGTGAGTTCATATTAATTTAACGCCATATAACTAAGGATAAAGTTACAGGAAAAACATTGTTTAGACCTAATGAAACAAAAAAAAGAGTCCATTAAAACAATGGACTCTTTTTTTATTATAAATATTATAAATTTCTTAGAAACCTAATTCTTTCTTTACTAATGGTAATAAGTCAGTTCCTTGTGCTACGATTACACCACTTCCTTGAGAAGAGTCCAACACATAGTTTACACCTTGTGCACTTGCAACTTTTTCAATAGCCGCTTTCGCTTTGTCAGAAATAGGACTTAACAAAGCAATTTGCTTTTTCTGTAATTCCTGCTGAGCAGTTTGTTGTGCTCCTTGAATATTTTTTTGAGCTTCTTGTAATTCAGCTCCTCTTTTTTGATTTTCCTCATCAGACTTACTAGCCGCTTCACTTTCGTACTGCTTATACTTGTTTTGCAACTCAGTCATTGAACTTTGGATATCTGCTCCATAAGTTTCTTCTAACTTTTTAAGTTCAGCTTCTGCCGCTTTCATTTCTGGCATAGCAGACATTAATTCTTGTACATTAATATGTGCTACTTTATTTTGAGCATTTACAAAACTTGATGCTCCTATAAATAAAACTACCGCTACTACTATTCCTTTTAAATGTTTCATGATCTTTTTTAATTTCAAATGTGTGTTAATTTATTCGTATTCGAACCCTAAATAAAGGGAATTTTTATTATTTATTCTACTATTTTCTATCTTTTGTTTTCCTCTTCGCTATCGTCCGATTCTTCTTCCGACTCTTCCTCTGCTTCTTTGGCTGCTTTTTTCTTAGCTTCTCGTTCTTCTAATAATTTTTTACGTCGCGCTTCGTATGCTTTTTTCCTTTCTTCACGTAATTTTAATTGCTCAGCTCTTTTCTCTTCCGCTAACTTTTCCCTAGTCTCTTCTGCTGTTTTAGATTGCTCAATTCGTTCTTTTAAAGCCTCAGTCATTTCTTCTTCCTCAGGCACATCATCAAACTTATTTCTTTTCTTAATTCGGTCTTTAGCAGCTTTAACTTTTCGTGTCCTTGAAATAGCCTTTAAAACCAAATCACTAATATCTAATCTATTTTGCGCAAAAAGCATTACAATATCAGCTGATCTATCAAAAATTAAATCATACTTTTTAGCTTGACCAATTTTTTGTACTTCATTAAAAACCTGATCTTGTATAGGCTGAATTAATCTTTGTTTAGAAATAATTAAATCACCTTGAGGACCAAATCTGTCCTGCTGATAGTCAAACATTTCTTTTTCTAGGATCTTGATCTCCTCTTCACGCTCTTCAATAAGCTCCGCTGTTAACAAAACTTTTTCTGCCATCAAATCTTTCTTCATTTGATCGATAGCACTTTTCTCTTGCTCAATCTCTAATTTCCATTTCTGAACCTTTTTTGCTAACTGATCATTAGCTTCACCATATTCCTCAACATTTTCAAGAATATACTCCATATCAACGTAAGCAATTCTTGTTCCTCTTTGTACTTGAGAAAAGGCACTAACTGACACTAATACTGCACTAATAATTAAAAGAACTTTTGTTTTCATTTCGCTTACATTTTATAGTATTGAAAATATCGTGCCAAAATAATTAAATATTTTAAGAAAGTGAATGGATTATGAAGATTACTACTAAAAAAAATGATTTTTCTATCGTTTTTAAAGCAAAACACGTATTACAAACCTTATAATTAATAAAAGTTGTAATACGTGTTTTATATTTTAAAACTGTTGCCCAATGATAAAATGTGTTTCCCAACCATTAGGACCTGCAGAAGAACTTGGGTTATTATCTTGATCAAATCCGTAACCAAAGTCAATACCTAACAGACCAAAAGCAGGCATGAATATACGTAAACCAGCACCTACTGATCTTTTTATTTCAAAAGGATTGAATTCTTTAAAACTACTAAATGCATTACCACCTTCAGCAAAAACTAACCCGTATATTGAAGCTGATGGTTTTAAAGTTAATGGGTATCTAAGTTCCATAGAGAACTTATTATAAATAAGACCACCTGCTTGTTCTAAACTTCCAGTTATTTCATCAGTAACATATGGTGTTAAAGATTGATTAGAATACCCTCTTAATTGTATATTTTCTCTACCATCAAGTGTAAAAGTACCCATACCATCACCACCAACATAAAAACGCTCAAAAGGAATATCACCAGCTTCACTATTATAATTTCCTAAGAAACCAAACTCAACATTTGTACGTAAAACTAGAGCATTATTAGATTGATTACCTATAAGTGTACTATACCAATCTCCTTTAAAATTAAACTTATAAAACTCTAACCATTTAAAACGCTCTTGATCTATTTCTTCTAAAGCATCACTATCACTACTTTCAATTGCAACCTCTAAATCATCATTAAGTTGCTCATAATCGATACCGTTAAACCAAGACCATGGTGGCGTAATTTTAGCGGTAATAGAAAAATTTGAACCTGTTGTTGGGAAAATTGGGTTTGTACCTGCTGATCTTCTTGAAATTCCTAATGTATATGCTAACGAATTTGAATTACCATCTCCAAAATTAAATAATCCTATATCATAATCATTAAAATCGTAACGTTGGTAAGCTACAGAGTGAGATATTGTAAAGAAATCATCTGGCCATTGCACACGCTTAGCTAAACCTAAAGTTATACCTGTAATAGAAAAGTTTTTATCTTTATCTGCTGAATATCCTGAGGTTGAGAAATCATAAGAAAACTGTCTTGTTCTAGATAATGAAGCACTAAAACTAACTGGTTTTTTTCCTCCTAACCAAGGCTCAGTGAAATTTAAACTATATACCCTATATGTTTGACTTGCCTGTAAGCGTAAAGCAAAGGTTTGACCGTCACCCATTGGCACAGGCTTGTATTCTTCTTTATTGAAAATATTTTTCATAGAGAAGTTACTAAAAGATAACCCTAAAGTACCTATGAAACCTCCACTACCATAACCACCTTGTAACTCAATTTGACTTGAACCAGACTCTACTAGGTTATAGTTCAAATCTACAGTACCAGCATTTGGATCAGGATTAACAATATCTGGTGTCACATTTTCTGCATCAAAAAAGCCTAATGCACCTAACTCACGGATACTTCTAATAATATCCGCTTTGTTATATTTTTGACCTGGTCTTGTTCTTAACTCTCTAAAAACAACGTGATCATTGGTTTTATCATTTCCACTAATAGTAACATGATCTAAGAAAGTCTCCTTACCTTCTATAATACGAATCTCAAAATTGATAGTATCATTTACAGCCGAAACCTCAACTGGATTGATACTTGAAAACATATAACCATTATTATTGTATAAACTAGAAAGGTCATTAGGGTCTGGCTTAGTATTATCAGCAATACGCTCTTTTAATAATACTCCGTTATAGACGTCACCTTTTTTTACACCTAAAACACTTGCTAATTGCCTATCTGTATAAACAGTATTACCCACAAAGTTTATATCACCAAAGTAATATTTATCACCCTCTTCTACTTTTATAGTAAGATCAATTAAATCATCCCCATTTTTCACAAAAGTATCTGAGACAATACGCGCATCTCTATATCCTCGCTCAGCATATTTTGCCATCAAGTTAACTAAATCAGCATCGTAATCTTCAGGAATATATTTTGACCTTTTTAAGGTTAGAATGTTTTTAATTGATTTCTCTTTGGTTTTTTTAAGTGACTTTTTTAATTTTTTATCAGAAATTTTCTCGTTCCCCTCAAAATTAATACTGCTAATTTTTACTTTAGAGCCTTTATTAATATTAATAACCATGCTCTGTGCGTTGGCTTCTGAAGTATCAACAGCTGTAGCAATATTTACTTTCGTATTTAAAAAACCTTTCTTTTTGTATTTATTTTGAAGGTAGTTTTTAGTGTTGGCAATTAAATTTTCGGTAATTTTTTTACCCTTCTTTAAATCAGTATCTTTTAAAATATCTTCAATTTTACCTTTTTTAACACCGTAAACTGTTACATCAGATAATGTAGGACGTTCTAAAATATTTAGTTCTAAAAAAACTTTCTCACCTTCAACTTTAGTGATATAAAAGCTAATATCGCTAAAAAGCTCTAAACCCCAAAGTTTATTGATTATAGCACTGATTTCTTCACCAGGTATAGTTATAGGTTGCCCTTCTCTGAGTCCCGTGTACGTTTTTACAGTTTGTTCGTTATAACTCTGCAACCCTGTAACCTCTAAACCACCTAAAATATATTTTTTACCTTCTTCGTAAGAAATATCTTGTGCAGTACCCACAAGGCTTGATAAAATTAAAAAAAAGGTAAATGCTAATTGGGAAGAAGTGATATTTTTTACACCTCTAGTTAAGTTGTTCGCTAGTTTTTCCAAATCTTCGTTCTCTATTTTGGTAATTTAAAATTGCTTCAACTAATTGCTGTTCATTAAAATCGGGCCACAACACATTAGTGAAATACAGTTCTGCATATGCTATCTGCCAGAGTAAAAAATTACTTATCCTATGCTCACCACTTGTGCGTATAAGTAAGTCTACATCTGGTATATTATGCGTGTAAAGATGGTTATTAATAATGATTTCATCAATATTTTCCGATGAAATTATATTATTTTTAACTTTGACACTAATATTTTTAACTGCATTGACAAGCTCTTCACGGGCTCCATAGCTAAGCGCAAGGGTTAAAGTTAACCCCGTATTGCCACTGGTTTTATTGGTAACTTCAGTGATTTCTTTAAAAGCCTTTTTAGGCAAAGAATCTATATTTCCAATGGTATTAAAACGCACATTATTATCTAAAAATGTGTTTAATTCTTTCTTTAATTGAGTTGCTAAAAGCTTCATTAAAGTATCAACTTCAAATTTTGGTCGGTTCCAATTTTCAGTTGAAAAAGCGTATAATGTAAGGTAAGGCACACCTATTTTCACACAAGACTCTACTATTTTTTTTACTGCTTTAGCCCCGTGCTCATGACCAAAAACTCGCATTTTGCCTTTTTGTTTTGCCCACCTACCATTACCATCCATAATAATAGCTAGGTGCTGTGGCAACTTATCTTTATCTATATTTTCTATAGTGTTCATATACTACTAATCAAAACAATCGGAACAAGGTTTTCTTTTAAAGGTATACGTTAGTGTCAACCCTGAAAAAACATACCAATCATTACTAAAAATATTACCAAACGAAACATCTAATGGTTCTAAATTTGGATCTTCCGGATTACTAAAATCTAAATTATCCGTAAATGTATAGCGCGCACCTATTTCACCTCCAAGAATAAAAAACTGACTTAATCTATACTTAAAACCAATTGTCATTGGAATGGCAAAAGCACCATCACGTTGCTCATAATCGATTACAAAGTTAGCATCTATATAATTATAATCATACCTAAAATACGTAATTCCTGTATAAAGGTACGGTGTAAATGCCGGCCCTAACTTATGCAAATTATAATCTGTAAAATTAAACTCTAGTCCTGCTGAAATTTCTAAAATATCATTATCTACAACATAAGCACGTTCTTGTCTTGAACTTAAATTAGATTTTGTATCATCAGCAGTAAACTCACCATATAGAATACTGGCACGCCAAGCATACCTCTTACTTTTATTCCATTTAAACACACCTCCAAAACCAACTCCCGAAGGTGAAATATAATTGGTTTTACCTACATCTCCTATATTATTTACACCGCCAGCCATTATTCCAACCTCATAGGTCTGCCCTCTCATTATAAAAAATGAAAAGACAATAAGTAATGTAAAAAATGTCTTCATGAATTTAAAAGTTTGCAAATATAACAATTTCAATAGTTTGTAAAATTGAAATTATTAGATTTATGTTCTCTCTTTGATAAACAACTTTTAGCGTTTTTTATTGTCATATAAACCAATCAATTGCGCCTATCTTCACCCCAAAGCAATTTATTGCGTAGTGTTTTAAAAAAACTTTCAGAAGTATATTCTATCATTTTTATAGTAAATGATGATTTTTTTATAATAATTTCTGTGCCATTTGCCACCGTAGCGATTCTAGAATCCAAAGAAACTAAATGATTATCTTCTCTACCAGAAACCTTTAAACGTATTGTCGTTTCATCAGCAATTACTAATGGGCGTGCATTTAAATTATGTGGTGCAATTGGTGTTAGAATTAAAGATTTAGCTGTTGGCGCAATTACTGGTCCGCCACAACTTAAAGAATACCCTGTTGAACCTGTTGGTGTTGCCACTATTAAACCGTCTGCCCAATATGATGTTAAATACTCATTATTTAAATGCGTATCAACGGTAATCATAGATGTAGTATCTTTTCTACTTACCGTAACTTCATTTAGCGCAAAATTTAGTTTTTCAAACTCTTCCATAGGCGGGTTTGTAGTAACCTCTACCAAACTACGTTCTACAATAGTAAATTCTCCAGCAATAAATTCCGTTACTAAATTACGAACATCCTCTTTTTGAAAAGTAGACAAAAACCCTAATCGCCCAGTATTTACACCTACTATAGGAATATCTAAATTTTGAACATAGGTGATTGCTCTTAAAACAGTACCGTCACCTCCAAAACTCACAAACATATCGAAAGTGCTATCTAAACCTTCTTCCGTATTAAAAAGCGGGTATTCTTGTAGATTACCAGATTTACTTAGTAATTGATAAAACTCTTCTTCAAAAAAAACTTCTGACGACGATTTACTTAACTCGTCAAGCAACTCGATTACATAATCAAGAGCATTATCAGTATACGTTTGCCCGTAAACAGCAATCTTCATAAGCGTTATACGTTTAAAAATTTATTTAAATAATCTGATCTTTGTTTTAAATCTTCCAAAAATTGATCATCGTTATTCCCAAACATAATGGTGTAGTTGTAACGCCTAAATGATTGAATTATCTCATTCAAATTTGTAGTTCCAATTTTTAAAGTTATCTGTACAACATCATTTTTACTATCCGAAACAAAGCCACCCAATAACTTTGTGTTATTACTTTCAACTATTTGTGATATTTCACTAAAAGAATAATCTTTTGTACCTTTTGCAACTACAAGAATACCACCTGGCTCAGTAAAAAAAGGAGTATCTATAAATATTTCAACAATATCATTAAGATCATAATACCCACATACACGGCCATCTTCATCAAGCACAGGAATTAAGTTTGCCTCATTACGAGCAAAAGCTTCTAAAACATCTAACCAAGAAGTATGTTTTTTTACAAAAACAGCTTCTAAATTATACCTGTAATCATCAATTTTCCCTGAAGAATCCAAAACCGCCATGTCATTTTCAGAAATAACTCCTAAAAACTTATCATCAGCAACAATTGCCACATGAGAATATATGGTACCTTTAAAAAACTTAACAACATTCTTCATGGAATCTTCCATGTTAAAAACCGGAATTGTATCTATTATGTGAGATTGTATATTCATGTAAAATTATTAAAATGCAAATTACTAATTAAATATGGCAAAAAGTATGCCTTATTCGTATTTTTGTATAATAAACACCGATAAAGAACATGACTAAATTAAGTGTTAATGTAAATAAAATCGCCACTTTGAGAAATGCTAGAGGTGGCAACATGCCAAACCTCTTAAAAGTTTCGAGTGATATTGAAAGTTTTGGTGCACAAGGCATTACTATTCACCCAAGACCAGACGAGAGACATATTAAGTATAACGACGCAAGAGACCTAAAAAGTATTGTAAAAACAGAATACAATATTGAAGGCAACCCAAACCCGAAATTTATCGACTTAGTTTTAGAGGTAAAACCAACGCAAGTCACATTGGTACCTGATGCTATTGACGCAATTACATCAAACGCTGGCTGGGACACCGTTAAACATTTTGACTTTTTAAAAGAGGTTATACAGACTTTTAAAGACAACAATATTAGAACTTCAATTTTTGTTAACCCTAACAATAAAATAATTGAAAATGCCGCTAAAATTGGCACTGACAGAATAGAACTTTATACCGAAAGTTACGCTGACAATTTTAGCAAAGCAACGACTGAAGAAGAAAAGCATAAAGCTATTGAAGCTTTTATTACGGCTGCAGAAACCGCAAATCAAGTAGAACTTGGCATTAATGCAGGTCATGATTTAAGCTTAGATAACATTAAATATTTTAATGATAATATTCCTAACCTTTTAGAAGTTTCAATTGGTCACGCATTAATTTGCGAATCACTATACTTAGGACTAGAGAACGTGGTTAATATGTATTTAAACAAACTTAAATAATGCAACTTTTACATTCACAAATATTCGGCGAGGGAGAACCTTTATTAATCTTACATGGTTTTTTAGGCATGTCTGACAATTGGAAGAGATTAGGAAATCAATATGCCGAAAAAAATCATCAAGTCCACTTAATAGATCAGAGGAATCACGGAAAAAGTTTTCATTCTAAAGATTTTAATTATGACTTTCTTGTAGAAGATTTAAAATTTTACATGAATCATTATTCTATTTCTTCTGCCATTATTTTAGGACATTCCATGGGAGGTAAAACAGTAATGCAATTTGCTTGCACCTACCCTGAAATGACTAAAAAATTAATTGTTGCGGATATTGCTCCTAGATATTACCCACCACATCACCACCTTATTATAGATTCATTAAACAAGATTGATCTAGGTAGTCTCACAAAAAGATCTGAAGCAGATGAGTTTTTAGCAAACTACATAACTGATTTTGGCACCCGCCAGTTTTTATTAAAAAACTTATACTGGATTGAAAAAGGAAAATTAGCTTTCCGAATGAATTTACCAGTTTTAAGTGAGCGTATGGAAGAAGTTGGTGAAAACATAAACCCAACTGACAACTATGAAGGACCTACTTTATTTTTAAAAGGAGATCAATCAGAATACATCACAAAAGAAGACACTCCAGAAATTAAACGTCATTTCCCTAAAGCAGAAATAAAAACTATTGATAACGCAGGTCACTGGTTACATGCTCAAAATCCAAAACAGTTTTTTGATTTTTCATATGAGTTCATGATATCATCATAAAACACTTAATTTTAAGTATATTTAATAACAGGTAAAAACAAAAACACACACTTATGAAACTTATATTAAGAATATTACTAAGCGCTATTGCTGTTGTAATTTTATCATACATACTACCAAATACATATGTTGACAATTATTTTACTGCCATAATTGTAGCTATTGTTTTAAGTTTACTAAACTTTATTGTAAAACCAATTTTAGTTATACTTACACTACCTGTAACCATATTAACACTAGGACTTTTCCTATTAATTATCAATGCAATAATTATACTCTTAGCCAGTAATTTAATTGATGGTTTTAGGGTTGATGGGGTATTTTGGGCTATTATATTTAGCTTGTGTTTATCATTCTTACAATCTATTTTATTTTCAGTTTTAAATGATGATAAAAATTAACACATTAGGCTTTTGAAATTCAGCCACTTAAAAACTTGCCACATTTTGTAAAATATAGTACTTTTGCATCCCATTTTATTAGATGTAAATAGATATATAGATGAATATCACTAAAGAACAGATTGACGATTTAAATGCTGTTGTAAAGGTTGCCGTTACAAAAGATGATTACCAAGACAAGGTTGACACTATCTTAAAAGATTACAGGAAACAAGCAAATATTCCTGGATTTAGAAAAGGACAAGTGCCAATGGGTCTTATAAAAAAACAATACGGTAAGGCTGTATTGGTAGAAGAAGTTAACAAACTAATTCAAGATAACCTTAACAAATACCTTACTGAAGAAAAATTAGACGTACTTGGTAACCCGTTACCAAAACAACGTGATAATTTTGATTGGGATGCTGAAAATTTTGATTTTGAATTTGAGTTAGGATTAGCCCCTAGCTTTGAAGTAGACTTAAAATCTAAAAAAGCAATTACTCAATATAAAATAGTTGCTGATGATAAAATGATTGATGAGCAAGTTGGACGTATTCAAAAACAATACGGAAAACTTACCAACAAAGAAGAAGTTAGCAAAAAAGACGAGGTTTCTGGAGTTTTCAAAAATGAAGAAGAGGAAATTGAAAATAAAGCTACTGTAGAATTAAGCAATTTAAAGAGTAAAAAAGCAATTGATGCTCTTGTTGGCTGTAAAGTTGGTGATGTTGTTACCTTAAACTCAAAAGGTTTATTTAAAGAAAATCAAGATTTAACTACTGCTTTAGGTATTCAAGCTGAGAAAGCTGAAAACCTTAAAGTTGATCTTACTTTCACTATTGAAGAAATTAATGAGAGAGAACCTGCTGCTTTAGATCAAGAATTATTTGATAAACTTTTTGGCAAAGATGCTGTAAAAACTACAGAAGAATTAAAAGCTAAAATAAAAGAAGATTCTGAACAACAATTCACACAACAGGCAGATCAAAAGTTATTAAATGATGTTACAGAAAACTTCATTGAAAACACAAAATTTGATTTACCAACTGAGTTCTTAAAAAAATGGATTCAATTAACTGGTGAAAAAGTTTTAACTGATGATGAAGCTGCTGCTGAATTTGAAAAATCAGAGAAAGGTTTACGCTATCAATTAATTGAAGGTAAAATAGTTACAGAAAACGAATTACAAGTTCAATTTGATGAATTGAAAGAATTCTCTAAAGGATTTATTAAATCTCAAATGGCACAATTTGGTCAACTAAACCCAGCTGAAGAAGAACTTGACAACATTGCTGGAAGAGTTTTATCTAACCAAGACGAAGTTAAACGTTTATCTGAACAACTAATGAGTCAAAAGTTAATTACGCTTTATAAAGAAAAAGCAAACTTAAAAACAAAAGAAGTTACTTACGAAAACTTTGTGAAGGAAGTTTACGGGTAGTATTACATAAATAAAATAAGTATCTTTACGGTGTTGAAAACAAGTTTTCAACACCTTTTTTTATTTAAAATCATATTTAAAAATTTATGGATTACGGAAAAGAATTCAAGAATTACGCTATAAAAGATCAAGGTATTAGCAGCATGTATTATGATAAAATCATGAGTAGCATGTACCCAACAAATATGACCCCAAATATTATTGAAGAACGTCAAATGAATGCAATTGCAATGGACGTTTTTTCAAGATTAATGATGGACAGAATTATTTTTTTAGGAACTGGTATAAATGATCAAGTAGCTAATATTGTTCAAGCACAATTATTATTTTTAGAAAGTGCTGATGCTAATAAAGACATTCAAATTTACATTAACTCACCAGGCGGTAGCGTTTATGCAGGCTTAGGCATATACGATACAATGCAATACATAAAGCCAGATGTCGCTACAATTTGTACCGGTATGGCCGCATCAATGGGTGCTGTATTATTATGTGCTGGCGAAAAAGGAAAGCGTAGCGGACTTACACATTCTCGTGTAATGATTCACCAACCCTTAGGTGGTGCTCAAGGTCAAGCTAGTGATATTGAGATCACAGCGCGTGAGATCTTAAAATTGAAAGGAGAACTTTACGAAATTATCGCACAACACTCTGGTCAAAGTCTTGAAAAAGTTCATGATGATAGTGATAGAGATTACTGGATGAAAGCTGCTGAAGCAAAAGATTACGGTATGATTGACGAGATTTTAGTAAGAGAAAAGTAATGTTCTCGACAAAATAGAGAATCTACTACTTATTAGTAGAAATTTATAAAGCAACCAAAACACCTTATGAACTATGGTAAATTGTTTGCATTAGTATTAAAATTATGACAAAAGAAAGTTTAGAATGCTCTTTTTGTGGAAGAAAAAAGCCTGAAACAAATTTATTGATTGCAGGTTTAGATGCGCATATTTGTGACAGATGTATAGAGCAAGCACATGGTATCGTTGCCGAAGAATCAAAACAAGCTAAAAATGATGATTTATCATCTGAATTGGTTTTAAAAAAACCACTAGAGATAAAAGATTTTTTAGACACTTTTATCATTGGACAAGAGCGAACGAAAAAAGTAATGTCTGTTGCTGTTTACAACCATTATAAAAGATTATTGCAGCCTTCTTCTTCTGAAGATGATGTAGAAATACAGAAAAGTAATATTATCATGGTTGGTCAAACCGGTACTGGTAAAACATTAATGGCAAAAACTATTGCAAGAATGCTAAACGTTCCTCTTGCTATTGTTGATGCCACTGTTTTGACTGAGGCTGGTTATGTTGGTGAAGATGTTGAAAGTATATTAACTAGACTTTTACAGGCTGCAGATTACAATTTAGAAAAAGCAGAACGTGGCATTGTTTTTATTGATGAAATTGACAAAATAGCGCGCAAAAGCGACAACCCTTCAATTACTAGAGATGTATCTGGTGAAGGTGTACAACAAGGTTTACTTAAACTTTTAGAAGGAACAACAGTTAATGTACCACCTAAAGGTGGTAGAAAACACCCAGATCAAAAATTTATTGAGGTAAATACTGAAAACATACTTTTTATTGCTGGTGGAGCTTTTGATGGTATTGAACGCGCAATTAATAAGCGTTTAAACATGCAATCTATTGGTTACAGCGCAACTAAAGATGATGAGCAATTAGATGCTGAAAATATTTTACAATACATTATTCCAAAAGATTTAAAAGAGTTTGGATTAATACCTGAAATAATTGGTAGGCTTCCTGTGTTAACACACATGAATCCTTTAGATGCAAAAACTCTTAGAGCAATTTTAACTGAGCCTAAAAATGCTATTATTAAGCAATATGAGAAGTTGTTTAAAATGGATGAAGTTGATTTAAAAATCACTGATGATGCTTTAGATTATATTGTTGAAAAAGCAATTGAATACAAATTAGGAGCCAGAGGTTTACGTTCTTTATGTGAAGCTATCTTTACTGATGCTATGTTTACGCTACCAAGTAGCGAAGAAAAAGAGCTGAAAGTAACTAAGGCTTACGCTGAAAAGATGCTTTCATTTGATACTATTAAAAAACTAAAAGCAGTTTCTTAAAAAGAAACCTAAGTTTTCATAAAGACAAAGCCTGTAATTTAAATTACAGGCTTTGTCTTTTTTACATATATTATTGTTTAAGCACTGGCTTTACACTTTCTCATTGAAACCATTGTCAAAAACTCTTGACATATCTCTTTCGTAATTTTTTCATCAGAATACAACTCATGTCCAAAATCATCTATAACTTCAATCTCTAAATCTAAGTTAGTAGCCCATTCATCTGATGGTCTAAATTTATCATTAGCACCATAAATAAAACGAGTATCAAATGAAGGTTTTTCTGTCTCTTTTCGAACTCTTGTTGATGAGACTGCATATAACGATTTAATTGGCAAACCAGCTAATCCAGCTTTATAAGCAATAGTACCACCAATACTAAACGCTAGGTAACGAGACGGTTCAGATTTTTTTTCTTTTTTCAATAATTCTGAAACTGCAATATCTATTCCTCCTGAAACAAAAGCATTATGTAAATTCTCCTCAGTTTCATTTTCAACATTAATCTGAGCCAACTCTTGACAATCATAATAAACAATATCATAGTATTGTTGTAGATACCCTAAGTAAGATGTAACCCAAAGACCATTTCTGATCCCCCACATATCTGATAGAACTACTAATCTTTGCGCCATAATTATAATATCAATTGGTTAACGTTGAGTTAAATATAATTATTAAACGTAAGAATTACAATTATTGTTGTAGGAATTTACGCTATTAAACGTAAAAAATACATTTATTAGTTCATATGTAGCAATTCATCGATGTAATCCCTTTTATTAGACAACCTTGGTATCTTATGCTGCCCACCTAACTTACCCTTTAATTTCAACCAATCGTAAAAAAGGTTCTCTCTAGCTATATGCACTAATGGTTTCATGAGCGTAATGTTATTGTAACGCTTCGCTTCGTAATCTGAATTTAAAGACTTTAAAGCATTATCTAAAAACTCAGTAAAATAAGCCAAATCTTCAGGCGGTTTTCTAAACTCAATTATCCACTCATGACCTCCTTTTTCTTTACCTGACATAAAAATTGGACCAGCAGTATAATCTTTTATTTCTGAACCTGTTTTTTTACAGACACTTTTTAAAGCTTCTTCCGCATTTTCAATGATTAACTCTTCACCAAATACATTGATATGATGTTTAGTACGCCCTGTAACCTTTATACGATAAGGATTAGTAGATGTAAACCGAATTGTATCACCAATTTTGTAACGCCATAAACCAGCATTTGTAGTAATAATTATTGCGTAATTTTTATTTTTTTCTACACCCCAAAGCGGAACAACTCTTTGCTCTAAACTTCCATATGTATCCATTGGTATAAACTCATAAAATATACCATAATCAAGCATTAGCAAAAGTTCATCAGAATGATTACGATCTTGAATAGCAAAAAAACCTTCCGAAGCATTGTAGATTTCATAGTAGTTGAAATTCTTCCTTGGCAACAAACTCTTATATTGATCTTTATACGGACTGAAACTTACGCCTCCATGAAAATAAACCTCCAGGTTTTCCCATACCTGAAATAAATTCTCTTTACCCGTTTCTTCAATGACACTGTTTAACAACACCAACATCCAAGAAGGTACACCAGCCAAACTAGTAACATTTTCTTCAGTACTTTCTTTTATAATCGCCTTTAATTTTGATTCCCATTCACTCATTAAAGACACCTTGCTACTTGGCGTACTACTTAATTCTGCCCAAAAAGGCATATTATCAATTAAAATAGCCGATAAATCACCAAAAAAAGTACCATTATCTTCATACAACTCTTTGCTCCCTCCCAAACGGAGACTTTTACCTGTAAACAATTGAGAATTTTCATTATTATTTAAATACAAACAAAGTAAATCTTTGCTCGATTTATAGTGGCAATCTTCTAAAGCTTCATTACTAACTGGAATAAATTTACTTTTAGCATTAGTTGTTCCACTACTTTTTGCAAACCATTTCACGTTTGTTGGCCAAAAAATATTTTGCTCTCCTTTTCTAGCTCTTTCAATAAAAGGCTCCACCTCTTCATAGGAAGTAATAGGCACTCTTTCTGAAAACGTTTTATAATTAAGTATTGAATCGAAATCATGCTTTCTACCAATTTCAGTATCTTTTGCAAAAGAGATTAACTGTTGTAATACTTCTTCTTGCACTTCACTAGGGTATTTTAAGAAAAGTTCTATTTGATGATAGCGTTTTTTAAGCAACCAAGAAGCAATAGAATTAAATAAAGGTATTGACATTTATTAGGTATATTTAAGCTTAATAAATTTTGAGCTAATTTCGCGTAACAATTTAAGAAATCGTTTTTAACTTTGCAGTTTTCATACTGATTTTTCAGAACAATATTTTTCATATGCTTTACGAAGGTGTTTTACAAAAAATGCAAACAGAAATAGGAAAACCTATTCAATATTATTTGGTGTTTAAAAATGACTTTTTAAACGTAAACCAGGTTTTGAATAAAGAAATTACTATTAATTTTATAAAGCACCAATGTTTAAATTGTGGCCTAGACAAGGCAATTTACAGGCAAGGCTTTTGCAAAAAATGTTTTTTTGAAATTCCTTCCGCTGGTGATTGGATTATGCGACCAGAATTAAGTACCGCACACTTAAATAAAGAAGATCGTGATTTAGCTTATGAAAAAAAGGTGCAATTACAACCCCATATAGTTTACTTAGCAAACTCAAGCTCTGTAAAAGTTGGAGTAACCCGTAAAACACAAGTGCCAACTCGTTGGATAGACCAAGGTGCTCATGAAGCTATTGAAGTTGTGGAGGTTCCAAACCGTTATCTTGCAGGAATTACCGAAGTTGCTCTAAAAGATTATGTTAGCGACAAAACTAACTGGAGAAAAATGCTTAAAAATGAGGTTGTAGATGAAAGTCTTGAAGACTGGAAAAACAAGCTTAAACAATACATACCCGAAGAAGCATTACCTTACTTTTTAGAAAATAACAAGGAAATAGAAATTGAATTTCCTGTAAACAAATATCCCACAAAAGTAAAAAGTTTAAATTTAGATAAAACTCCAATTTACACTGGTACTCTTGTGGGAATTAAAGGTCAATATTTAATTTTTGACGATGATACTGTTTTTAATATTAGAAGTAACGAAGGTTACTACGTATCAATTAATGTTAGTTAGTCGTATCTTTCTTTTTACCGAATAAACCACCTAAAACAGATTTAGCCGCTTCTTTTACATTTTCTTTTTTAGTCTCAGTAGTCGTTGTTGCTTCCTCTGTTTCTGTAGCGCTAGAATCTTCAGTAGCCGTTGTTTCTGTTTTATTACCTAATAACCCGCCTAATGCATTTTTAACCGCATCAGCATTATTTGTTTTAGTTTCAGTTGTATCTGTTGAACTAGAGTTTTTAGACAAAAGCCCACCTATAAGATCTGTTGCTTTTTCTTTACCTTGATTAAGCAATTTTTGTTTTTGAATTTCAACCAGTTTAGAGGTCAATGTTTTTACACCACTTGTTAAATCAGTCGAAACCGTAGGACTTGAAAAACTACCTCCAATATTTGCCGTAACAGGTATTGTTAATTCTTCAAGTGAATCATCATCAATCTTAGCAATTAATCCTGTAACTTCACTGCCTAGGTATTTTGAAGGAACATCAATAACTGCAGCATATTTCATACTTTGATCAAATGAATGACTACCGTTAACATTTATAGCAATATCTTGATAATTTACGGTAAAAGGCTTAACTGTTACTTCACCATTATCAAAAGTAAGCGCCGTTTTCAATCCTTTTAAATCTAACTTATCTAAATCTAAAAAGTTCAATTTACTATTTAAAGTTGACAATACTTTAGTCTGACTAGGGTCTATTTCTGTTCCTAAAATTTCACCTAATAAATCACCTGAAATTGTTGCTAAATTTGGAGTAAAATCATCGTTCAAATTACCCGAAATTGCAATATCTGAATTAAGTTTACCTTGCACTGCACTAGCTATTGGTGCCAATACTTTAAACAATTGTAAAGAATTAAAAGTTTCAGAAATATCAAAACTATCCATACCCAATTTCATAGCAAATGTTGGCGTGGCATCTTTAGTAGAAACCTCTCCATTAAACGACAATTTACCATCAAATATAGATGAAGTCATATTTTTTAAAGTTGCTGTTTCATCTTTTATAATTAATCCACCAGATACGTTTTTCAATTTAAGGTTGTCATAAATAACTGTTGCTGCAGATGCATTAATAGTAGCATCTAAAAACGAAGGAATTTTAATTTGTTCTGTAGCGGTTGTTGTTTCTGGTGTTTCTGATTTAGTCTCCATTGCAACCTCAGCAGTTTCTTCAACCATAAAATCATCAACTGAAAAAGTATTTGATTTTAAATCAAAATTACCTTCAACATTCTCATCGTTAAACATAAAGCCTAACATATTATTAATAGTACCTTTAGCACTAAAATCTGTTTGTCCGGTAGCACCATTTAACTCATTTAAAGTAACAGTTTTAGGATTAAACGTTACTGATGTTGACGTTAATTTTACCGGGCTTTTTAGTTCTTCTGAATTGTAAACAAAATTCTTTAAGTTAAGGTTTCCTTTTACATCTGTATTTTCATATTTCTCATTTTCAATTGAAGCCATATCAAAAGCTGCATCAATATTTGCCTCAAGTAAACCCTCTAAATTTAAATCTGCTGGCACAGGATATGCCTGAGCAATATTTCCTAAATTCATTTTACCATCAATATGGGAGCTTACTCTTGTATTCCCCATTAAATCTCTAATCTTAGCCACCATATTAAACTTATCTTCATCTATCATAAATGAAAGCCTATTAATATCTACATACGTATCTTCTGTTACACCAGTTTCGTTATGTATTTGAGTATCTATATACACATGACTTACAGATTTTGGTAGATCAGGATATTTAAATGATGCATTATCAGATTTAAGATCAATATTAAACATCGGAATATGAGTTTCATCAACTATGCCATTAAAACGACCTTCAACAGAAAAATTACCTGTTGTTTTTACATCTTCAATGTTTTTAGAATACACTTCAGGAATTACTGCCAAGAAATTTTTAAAATCTGAAGATGGAGTTTTAAAATTCACATCTAATTCTTGGTTTGTTTCATTCACTTTAATAAAACCATCAAAAACTAATGGCAACTGATTAATTAAAGCTTCATTTTTTAAAAACGAATAAGTATTAGTTGCTAAATCAACACCAATAAGCGCATCTAATTTAACCGGATTTTTATCTAAGTAATGCGTGCTATCCATTTCAAAAGAAACCAAAACACTTGTTTTTGTATCTAATTCAGATTTCACTAAAGATAAATCTCCAGCACCAGAGTGGTTTAAATCTAGCATTTCTAAATGCATGCCTGTTGCCTCATCTAAGTAAGAAATTCTTGAGTTTGTAAGCGCATAAGATTCCATTGAAAGAGAGAAACTACTTGACTCTTCTTCTGTAGCAGTTCCAGTAGCAACCTCCGTTCCATCATCTACAGCTATATCATAATTAGCTTTTCCATCAATATCAACAATAATATTTACCAATGCATCATCAATAGACAAGCTTGTAATACTCATCGGCTCTTCGGCACCTTTAAAAAGTTCTTTGATTGACATTTCTAAAGCTACTTCTTTTGAAGCAAACAATGTATCACCTACAAAAGGAGCCTGATTAACTAACGATATTTCATTTAAAGTAACTTTTGCATTTGGGAAAGATGTAAATAAGGTTAAATCTGCATCTTTAAAATCAAAATCTGCCGCAATACTACTATTTACTTTTTCTTTGATAATGGTTGCTATTTTACCTTTTAAGAAAAAAGGTGCCGCAACTAATAGTATTACAAATACCAATAGTATAATACCTACTATTTTAAATATTTTCTTTTTCATATACTTCAATTTTTATTTTGATGGCTATTTTAAAAACAGTTGCCGAAAAATACAATTCACCCACAACTATTATTAATAAAAACGAAAAAAAGAATAGCTTATTTCATTAAAGCAAAAGTAAATATTAATACTCTAACTCAATTTCTCCACCAAGATCTAAACCAAACCTTTTTCTGAAAATATATACAAATAAATACAAGAAAGGAGTGTCAATAAAAGCGACAATTATTTTAAAAATCACACCACTTATTACCAAACCACTAAACAAATCCCAAGGAAGCACTTTAAAAACACATAAAAGCCCCACAACTACAACGGTATCCATGATTTGCGACAAAAAAGTAGAAAAATTATTTCGCAACCACAGGTGTTTTCCATTAGTGACTTTTTTCCAAAAATGATATATGGCCACATCAATATATTGCGCAATTAAATAAGCAATCATTGAAGCAAAAACTGCAATTGGAGAAAGTGCAAAAACCTGATTAAAAGTTTTATTATCAATAGGTGATGTTTTTATAGCGGGCATATAATTAGCAAGTAAAATAATGCCCATTGAAAAAAACGATGCAAATATACCTGCTGTAACTACTTGATTTGCTTTTTTTCTACCGTATATTTCTGAAATAATATCTGTTATTAAGAAAGTAATTGGATAAGGCAGTATACCTACTGAAACTTCAAAAAGTGATGCTCCAAAAACTGTAACATCACCAAATGGTTTCCAATAAAAGAATTTTTGAAAAATTAGATTGGACACCACCAAAGATGTGATGAACAAAGCTGCTAAAAATAAATAAATTTTAAAAGCTAGTTTTCTGTCTTTGGGAGTCATCGGCATATTAATACTTTAGTTTACACTCAACACAAATGGCATTCTTGCTTGAACCCCTTTTTGTTTCATTGCATTTTTAACATCTTTTAATATTGAATACGTTTCAACACCTATTTCATCTTTTATAAATTCTTCCTTTATTTTAGAACTTACACCACCGTAATCCTCCATAAAGCGCTCAAACCCTGTTTTATATTTTGGGAATTTTTTAATGCTAAATTTATCCAAAGACACCATTGTTGCAGCACCTGCAATTGCATCATCTAAACCACCTATTTCATCAACTAGTCCGATTTTTTGAGCATCAACACCACTCCAAACTCGACCTTGAGCAATACTATCTACGTCGGCAGTTGTTATACCCCTACCCGCAGCTACTCTACTTAAAAACGTCTCATATGTTTGCTCTACACCTTCTTGAACCACAGATCTAAAATTTTCATCCATAGGTTCAAAAAGTGAATAGTCTACAGAGTTTTTATTTGTACCTACCTGCTCTGCATTTATCCCTATCTCACCGGCTAGCTCACTTGCATTTGGTATCACACCAAAAACACCTATTGAACCTGTAATTGTTGTAGACTCTGCATATATTTTATCTGCACCCGTCGCAATATAATAACCACCAGAAGCAGCTACATCACCCATTGAAACGATAACAGGTTTAATTGCTTTGGTCAACTCAACTTCCCTCCAAATAATATCAGATGCCAAAGCGCTACCTCCTGGAGAGTTTACGCGAAGTACAATTGCTTTTACATCATCATCTTCACGAGCTTTTTTAAGAGATTTATTGATTAAATCTTGCCCAATAACATCCGGACTTCCTTCACCATAAATAATTTCTCCTTGTGCATAAATCACAGCAATTTCATCATCACCTTTTAAAAGCTTATTTTTATTAGCTGTTGGAATGTACTCTTCTAATGTTATGTAGTTTAAATCATCAGTTTTAGAAACACTCGTTGCATTCATCAACTTAGCCTCATACTCATCATAAAATAAAATATCATCAATCAACTTTGTCTGTTTTGCAAGCTCAGGTTTTCTACCACCTAATGTATCTGCGATCACATTAATGTTTTCAAATGAAATATTTCTACTTTCTGAAATTTCAGTAACCATTTCACTCCAAAGTGAACTCAGCAATTCTTTTATTTGAGTTCTATTTGCTTCACTCATCTCGTTTGATAAATAAGGTTCTACGGCACTTTTATATTTACCATGGCGAATAACTTCCATTTTAACACCAGTTTTCTCTTGCAGATCTTTATAAAACAAAACTTCTGAAGACAAACCTTTAAAATCTATACCCCCTACTTTGTTCATAAAAACACTATCAGCTACTGAAGCTAAGTAATAATCTTTTTGTGCATAAAAATCCGAATACGCATATACAAACTTTCCACTTTCTTTAAAATCATTTAATGCTCTTCTTATCACTTGCGTTTGAGACAAACCAGCATTCATAAAATTATTAAGAATACTTATTCCTTTTATTTTATCGTCATTCTTAGCTACTTTAATCGCATGTAAAATTTCATCTAACCCTTGTGACTGTTCAAATAAACCACTAAAAGGATCTGTATCATCCCCACCTACGTAATCAACTACAGCATTTGGAATTTGCACTTCTAAAATTGAATTACTTTTCACAATTTTAGCATCATCTCCACTACCTAATAAAGCTGCAAATATTATAAACATTCCAAAAAGGACTCCGAATGCGATAAGACAACCAATTATAGCTGCCAGAAGATTTCTTAAGAATTTCATTAAAATTTCGTTATAAGTTATCCACAAAGATAACTATTGTTAATTTGTTTTATTTATTTTGCCATGTTATTATGAGCAACCCCAAAACAATTTATTTATCATTAGGTAGTAATCTTGGAAATAAGATGTACAACCTGCAAAGTGCCGTTTTCAAAATATCAGAAAGCATAGGTAAGGTACTTGCTATTTCAAATGTTTACGAAAGTGTTTCGTGGGGCTTTGAGTCTGACGATTTTTTAAATATTTGTATTGCTATAAAATCAAACTTATCCCCTACTGAAGTTTTAAAAGAAATTCATACAATTGAACAAAACTTAGGACGTATTAGAGGCGAAGTTATTAATGGCTATTTACCGAGAAGTATTGATATTGACATTCTATATTATGACTATGAAATTATCGACACTGAAACATTAACCATACCACACCCTACATTACAAGAACGTTTGTTTGTATTAAAACCATTGAGTGATATTGCACCTCAATTTTACCACCCAATATTAAATAAAGACACTCGCAATTTAATACAAATGAGTCGTGATAAAAGTGGCGTAAAACGTACCTCTTTTAGAATATACAAAACGAGAGAACTACTTTTATCTAAGCTAAACTTCATTGCTATTGAGGGTAATATTGGTGCAGGAAAAACAACTTTAGCTGAAAAAATATCAGAAGATTTTAATGCAAAATTAATTTTAGAACGTTTTGCTGACAATCCATTTTTGCCAAAATTTTACAAAGACCCAGTTAGGTTTGCTTTTCCGTTAGAAATGTCCTTTTTAGCAGAACGATACCAACAGTTTTCCGATGACACCTCACAGTTCGACTTGTTTAAAAGTTTTATGGTTGGTGATTACGACATATTTAAATCATTAATTTTTGCGAAGGTTACTTTGCAAGAAGATGAATTTAAAATTTACCGAAAAGTGTTTAATTTTATGCACAAAGAGGTGAAAAAACCTGGTTTATACGTTTATCTGTACCAAAACACAGAGCGTTTACTTGAAAATATTAAAAAGCGTGATCGTGAGTATGAGCAAAATATTCCACCAGATTATTTAGAAAAAATTAATCGTGGTTATTTAGATTTTATTAAAAGTGCACCTGATCATAACACGCTAATAATTGATATTAGCAATTTAGATTTTGTGAAAAATTCAGAAGACTATTGTATTATTCTCGATAAAATCATAAAACATACATTATCTGTAAAAAATTAAGACAATTTTCACATTTTACTTGCAGAAACGATAAGCTTTTATTTAATTGCAATCGTTAAAAGTATTATTTCTGTTTATTCAAAACAATTCTTTTAAAACTAACTAACTCAAACTATATAAGACCGTCTACTCACTCAATAGACGGTCTTTTTTTATTTAAAACTTATTTTATTTCTTCATTTTAGACCATAAATCCCACACAACAACACCAGCACTTACTGATATGTTTAAAGAATGTTTGGTGCCATATTGAGGAATTTCTAAAACAATATCACTAGCACTCACCACATCTTGAGCTACACCTTTTACCTCATTACCAAAAACTAAAGCGTATTTTTTATCAGTCTCAACTTTAAAATCATTTAAAAAAACTGCTTTCTCAGCCTGTTCAATAGACACAATCTCAACTCCATCACTTTTTAAAGTATTCACTAAATCCATAGTATGTTCAATATACTCCCAAGCAACACTTTCAGTTGCACCTAAAGCTGTTTTATGAATATCTTTATGTGGTGGCCTTGCAGTAATACCACACAAGTAAATTTTTTCAACCAAAAAAGCATCTGAAGTTCTAAAAACAGAACCAATATTGTTCAAACTTCTAATATTATCTAAAACAATAATTATAGGTGTTTTTTCTGCATTTTTAAATTCGTCTATATTTAAACGGTCTAATTCGCTATTCTTTAATTTTCGCATTATCCTTAATTCAAAAAACTTATTTCAAAATATCAACAATACTCTTTAAACCCTTAGGAAAATAGTATTTTCGTTCACATTATTTTATGCAAAAATAGGTTAATTATATAGCATTTGGCAAAGACAGTAAAAAAGAAGGTGACACCTTTAATGAATCAATACAACACCATCAAGAAAAAATATCCTGATGCCATGTTACTTTTCAGAGTTGGTGATTTTTATGAAACTTTTGGTGATGATGCCATTAAAGCATCACAAATATTAGGCATTACACTTACGCACCGGAATAATGGAGGTGAAAAAACAGAACTTGCTGGTTTCCCACATCATTCCGTAAACACGTATTTACCTAAACTAGTTAAAGCTGGTCAACGTGTTGCTATTTGTGATCAATTAGAAGATCCAAAACAAACTAAGAGTATTGTAAAACGAGGTGTTACCGAATTAGTTACACCTGGTGTTGCTTTCAATGATGATATTTTAACCGCCAAAAGCAATAATTTTTTATGTTCTGTTCACTTTGGCAGAAAAAAAATTGGGGTTTCATTCTTAGATATTTCGACAGGTGAATTTTTAACCTCCGAAGGTAGTGAAGATCAAATTGATAAGCTTTTACAGAATTTTGCTCCTAATGAAATATTAGTTTCTAAAAAAAATAAGAAAGAATTTATTGCTGTTTTTGGCAAGCAGTTCCATACTTTTTTTATGGAAGATTGGGTGTTTCAAGAAGATTATACTCTTGAAACACTTACCAACCATTTTAAAACAAATAATTTAAAAGGTTTTGGCGTTGATCATTTAAGCCAAGGAATCATAGCATCGGGTGTTGCACTACATTATCTTTCAGAAACGCAACACAACCAATTACAACACATAAGCAAACTTGAGCGAATTGCAGAAGAAGAATATATTTGGATGGATCGTTTTACCATCCGAAATCTTGAACTTTACCACGCCAATAATGTAAATGCAGTTACATTACTTGATGTTATTGACAAAACCATTTCACCCATGGGTGGGCGTATGCTTAAAAGGTGGCTTGCGTTACCTCTAAAAAATGTTGAGAAAATAAATAGAAGACATCAAGTAATTAGTTATCTAACTTCTGAAGAAATCACCCTCCAAAAATTACAAAATCACATAAAACAAATTGGAGATTTAGAACGGTTAATTTCAAAAGTAGCTACCGGAAAAATAAACCCTAAAGAGGTTATTCAACTAAAAAACTCTCTTGAGGCGGTAGTTCCTATAAAACAACTTACCATACAATCTAACAATGATGCCGTAAAACTTATTGGCGACCAATTGCATACCTGTGATATGCTTCGTTCAAAAATAAAAGAAATGATTAATGAAGAAGCTCCTGTAAATATCTTAAAAGGCATTACTATTGCCGAAGGGCACTCAGAAGAGCTTGATGAATTACGTGGTTTAGCATACTCTGGCAAAGACTACCTGAATAAAATGTTAGAACGTGAAACGGAACGTACTGGTATTTCATCTCTAAAAATAGCATCAAACAACGTTTTTGGGTATTATATTGAAGTTAGAAATACTCATAAAGACAAAGTACCCGAAGAGTGGATTAGGAAACAGACATTAGTTAATGCAGAACGTTATATTACAGAGGAACTAAAAGAGTACGAAAGTAAAATTTTAGGTGCCGAAGAAAAAATAATAGCTTTAGAACAGCAACTCTTCACACAACTTGTCGTTTGGATGCAAGAATATATTGCTCCAGTTCAAAATAATGCCCACCAAATAAGTCAGCTTGATTGCCTTTGCGGATTTACACAATTAGCAAAAGAGAATAATTATGCAGCTCCTGAAATAAACGATGGCACTGAAATTGAAATTATTGATGGCAGACACCCTGTAATTGAAAAACAATTACCACTTGGTGAAGCTTATATTAGTAATGATGTAATTTTAAATAGAGATGAACAACAGATTATAATGATTACAGGTCCCAATATGAGTGGTAAATCCGCCATATTACGACAAACAGCGCTTATTGTTCTACTCGCTCAAATGGGAAGTTTTGTTCCTGCAAAATCAGCTAAAATAGGTTTTGTAGATAAAATATTTACTAGAGTTGGTGCCAGCGATAATATTTCAATGGGTGAATCAACATTTATGGTTGAAATGAACGAAACTGCATCTATCTTAAATAACTTATCAGAACGCAGTTTGGTATTACTTGATGAAATTGGCCGTGGCACAAGTACTTATGATGGTATTTCAATTGCTTGGGCAATTTCAGAATATTTACACGAGCATCCTGCCAAAGCTAAAACACTATTTGCTACTCATTACCATGAAATTAATGAAATGGCGAATACTTTTGATCGTATAAAAAATTACAATGTATCTGTTAAAGAATTAAAAGACAATGTACTATTTTTACGCAAACTAACACCTGGCGGTAGTGAACATAGTTTTGGTATACATGTTGCAAAAATGGCTGGAATGCCACAACAAGTAATTAGCAAAGCGAATAAAATATTAAAGAAATTAGAGAAATCACATTCTAGTGAAGAGCTAACCGATAATTTGCAAGCTGCACAAGATGAAATGCAATTGAGCTTCTTTAATTTAGACGATCCGTTGTTAGTGCAAGTAAAGGACGAAATAACCCATTTAGACATTGACACTTTAACACCAGTTGAGGCTTTAATGAAGTTAAATGAAATTAAACGCTTATTAACACAAAAAAATAAAGCTTAATTATTTATCGTAACCAACTGTATTATAGGCTTAAAATAAAGTAGAAAGAAAATAATTTATTTTTTTTGATTCTTTTTTTCAAAAAGAGCTTTGAGATTTGAAAAAATGTATTAAATTTGCACCCGCATTAGGAAACAATGCGAATGTTCTTTAAAAATAAAAAACATACTTTGCGAAAGTAGCTCAGGGGTAGAGCATCACCTTGCCAAGGTGGAGGTCGAGGGTTCGAATCCCTTTTTTCGCTCAATATAAAGTTTTATATTTACGATCCTAGCCTTAGAGGCTATAGGCTCGAGTGGTGGAATTGGTAGACACGTTGGACTTAAAATCCAATGGACATTAGTCCGTATGGGTTCAAGTCCCATCTCGAGTACAAAAACCCTTGTTAATCTTACGATTTTCAAGGGTTTTTTATTTTATATATAATTATGAATTTCTAACGGCTAATAAATTTGAGTATATAAAATATTAATTTTTAAAACATTTCGTTATAATCATATGTATACTAAAAAAATATCTCAATTAATAATTGCTGTATTCTTCACCTTAGGAACATCAACTAGTATAGTTGCACAGAGTCTAAACCTACCTGAAAAGACGTATAGTTTTGACGATTCTAAAACCACTTGGCAATATTTCAAATACGATTTAGGAAACGTTTTTAGAGGTATGGGCTACTCATACACCAGACCTTTACATTGGAAAGGAAAACAGTGGAGTACATTTGGACTTACAACTATAGGTACTGGATTATTATATCTTGTAGACGATGAAACCTCTGAATTTGCTACTAATCAACAACAAGGAATACCTGATTTCATTAGAGATTACGGCAGTAAATTTGGAAGCCCACAATATAATTACATGTTTACAGGTGGAGTATATTTAACGGGGCTATTTACAAAAGATAAAAAATTAAGACGTACTGGTGTTCTATTAATAGCATCAGCTTCTTCAGCTGGATTATTACAACAAGTTACAAAATCTATTATTGGTAGAGCTCGTCCTGAAAGCGGAAAATCTAAAGACACTTTTGATCCTTTTAATGCCGACAGAAGTTATCATTCTTTTCCTTCTGGGCACACTATGCTTGCTTTTACTAACGCTTATGCAATAGCCAAACAATTTAAAAACCCTTGGGTTAAATCTGGCATCTATGTTGTAGGTTTAATTCCTGGTGTTTCGAGATTGTGGGATGGACAACATTGGCTCTCAGATGTTGCATTAGGAGTTGCCATGAGTATATTTACAGTAGAATCTATAGATAGATATCTTGATAGTCGCTATGATGAAAAATATAACAATCAACAAAAGAAATTAAGTTGGAACTTGCAATTCAGCCCCGGAAAACTTGGTTTTGTTGCTGAATTTTAACTTAGTATTGGTATAAATCTCCCAGTTGGTATGCTTGAAGAATTAATACAGATTGATCATGACCTTTTTATTTTCTTAAATGGCCTTGGATCGCCATTATGGGATGGATTTTGGAATTATTTATCACGTACTTTGAGTTTTATTACAATTCCTATTTACTCTTTTATATTATTCTATATTTTTAAAAAATTTAGTCTAAAAAAAGCAATTTTCATATTAATTCTAGCCACATTACTAATCTTAAGCACTGAACAGCTTTCTATTGCTTTTAAAAATAGTTTTTTAAGACTAAGGCCATGCCACACAGAAGCCATTAAACAAGTTTTCAGGAGCGTACGAAATCACTGTGGTGGTAAATATGGATATTTTTCAGCACATGCAGCAAACTCATCAGCATTTGCTAGTTATTTTGGAATTTTACTCTACAAAAAAAATAAGTATATTACCGTATTTCTAACTCTATGGGCTTTACTTGTAAGTTATAGCAGAATATATCTTGGAGTTCATTTTCCTTTAGATGTTATTACAGGTTTATTTTTTGGGGTTAGTTTTGGCTGGTTATTTGCTACTCAGGCTAAAAGATGGTAACTATATTTTTATAGTTTTTTAAGCATTAGCATCATTAATTTATTTGCACTCACAGTTGCTTTTTCTTTTATAAAATCTCTTGGTGTATTATCCCCTATCTCAAAAACTAAAGCTTCCGCACCATGAGCCACATAAAAATAGTTTTTAGATACCGCTGTAGGTTTCACTTTATCACTCGGTTTAATATTTGGATCATAACCAGATAAATCTAATTTTACAGCATCTAACCAATCAGGTACTAACCCTGGCATATTCCCCTCAAACTTGGCATCAATAGTATAATAAATATCATCCCAGGTAGAGTGAAAATCTATTCCGAAGTAAAATTTTCCATTTGTTTCTTTTTCTTTTGCCACCATAAAATCTCTGACAGCACTGGTTTCTGGTTGATTAAAATTTTCCCAATCTCTATTTAAATCAACACCTCCCATATTATGCCTCCAATGGCCATTATCAACTCCATCAGGGTTCATCAATGGTACAACAAACACGCCAAACTTTTTTCTAAACTTTTTTGCCAATTTAGAATCAGAAGCTATAGTTTCAACAAAAGCTTTCATTGACAAATACCCCGTTATTTCTGGCGGGTGCTGCCTTGAGATAATCATAATCATATTTTTTGATTCTGATTTACCAATAGACAGAAGCCCCATATCTCGACCTTCTTTACTTTTACCTATACTTGAGTATGAAATATCTTTTTCAGTTGCTAATTTAGTGGCCCATTTACGCACAATACTTGAAGTTTCTAACTCTTGGCCCGCAATCCACAAAGGCTCATTACCTATCTCAAGTTTCATACTTACTTTCAGCGGTAGTGACCCCATGCCAAAAGCTTCATTACCTTTCTCAAAAGGAGTGTAATTGAGACTATCTAAAGGCGTCCAATGTTCGCCATCTTTACTCAATTTAGGATAATACCTACTTTTAATCCCATCTTGATAAGTAAGTACTACATTAATAGTTTTTGGCTTTTTAGCCGATACCCTGAAAGCATACCACGGACTTGTATTTATAGGTGTATTTTCTGAAGTAATTAAGGCTGTAAAAGTACTATCATTAATTTGTATAACCCCATTTAATCTTGCTCCCTCAAAATCATTAGAAAATACAACGTCACTTTCTTCAAAAGTAAAATTTCCCTTCCATTGTTTTTGCGTAGGTTTTGATTCTGTTAACACAATTACTGCTGGGCCTTGCCCTGCATACACAGGCGCTTTTTTTACCGGTTGTGCATTAAGTGAGAATATAAAAGCAAAACAACTAAGCCACAAGAAATTTTTCATATACAAAAAGGGTTATAATTATAGATACTTAAAAATATAAAAAGTAAGACAGAAAGTTCTAATTCATGTTTCATATTAAAAAATAAAAAGGCTTTATATTTTATTTTTTAATACAAAAAGGACCTGTAATAAATTACAACTCCTTTTTTTATTAAGAATTTTAATTATTCTTAAACTGTAAGGTTTCCATTCAAGCGTTTTTCAATTTTACGTTTAATTAATGTTAAACGTTTCATGACATCCATAATTCCAGCATCTTTATCAACCTTATAAATATCATTAAGCTCTAAAATTAATGCTTTTACCTCTCTTGAAGCCTCTACCCTATTACTGGTAGTCATTCCGGACATTTTTCGGCTTTCAAATTCCAATGCTCTTTCCATTACATCCATACTAAATTCTTTTTACAATTAATTTTGTTTTCATCTTAATAAAAGCATTATTAAAAAACATACAATAGAAAAATTAATCATTGTTAAACTGCGAACTATTGTATTTTAATAATGTATAATATTATAGAGCAAATGTAATAACTGAACAATTTGAGATTAAAAAAAAGTAATAAAATAACAATACTTTAACCTTGTATTTTAAAACTAAAAAAGGTGGGATTATTATTTTTCAATATGATCTAAAACCCATTTTAATTCTGGGTCAACCCCTTGTTCTCTATCCTTTTTAGTTGGAATAATTTGAACATCTGGAAATACACCATAGCCATTTTCGGGCTTTTGGTAAGGTGTTTCTATTTGCATTAAACCAAAATGAAAACTAACCTTTGATTCTGGTAATAAAATATATTTTTGCACGCCTGCAACAGTACCATTGTAATGTCCGCCAGTTTCTTCACCTACAAAAAAAGCTCTCTCTGTTGCTTTTAAATTAGTTGCCAATATTGCTGACGCAGAAAAAGAATTCCCATTAATCAATACATAAATAGCACCTGAATAATGTAGTGGATTTACTTTTTTAGCCTTTTTAGTGCCTGAAACCTTATAATATATTACCCCGTCTTTTTTACTAGTTTTCAACCATTCAATTGGTATTGAAATTGGTGATGCTAATACAGCCATAAAATTCATGAAGGCAGGTTTCCCTTTTGAAATAAAAGACTTGTTAAATGGTATTCGTGTTTTTGTTTGGGCTTTTTCCACAAACTTATTCGTATCAGTAGTCAAATACCTATACAAACTCACTATTTCATCAAGTCTTCCTCCAGTGTTATCTCGCAAATCAAGAATTAAATTTTGAGTATTTGAAGCTTTAATTTTTTGAAAAGTTTCTTTATAAAACTTCTCATAAGGTCCGTTATTGAAATTGCTAATTTTGATATAAGCCACACTACTATCTATACCAATAAATCTAAAATTACGAGTATATGTTTTTTTTAAAGGAATATATCCGTGTTTTAAATTGTATTTTCTTTTGTATTTAGATGCATGCTTTTTTGCTCGTTTTTGATCTCGTGAAAGTTTTACAATTTCTTCATTTTTCAAACTATCAATTTTACTTAATACAGAATCTTTAGGTATTCTGCGAAACATTCGTGAGAAAACAGAATCATGTTGTTTAAATGTTATTGACAAACTATCTAAATACCCTTTGTCTTTAAAATAAAAAGAAGAAAACCGAAGTGCCACAAACCTATCTTTAAAGGATTGATTATAACCATCAGAAGAAAAAAAATTTTGATAATCCGCAATTAAATTGGTTATGGGTTCATTGTTAATTTTTAAAATCTGAGCACCAACCAAAGTAGAATCTAATCCTCGGTTTTGTTTTACCAAAAATGCATCACCCACATTTTCAAAATCAAACTCATAGAATTCAAATTTCTTTTCTCTAAGTGCTTTATATTCTTTTTTTGTGTATTTTTTTGAAGGATTGAAAACAGATATATGTCCTTGTCTAACTTCCGATATAACTGGAGCTATCTTTTTATAAAACTCACGACTAGTTAATGGTGCATTAATTGTCTGTTTTAAACTATCAAATTTAAAATTTAATTTTTCTTTATTTATAAATTGATATAGTTTAGGATGAAGCTTTTTTAATTTAGTGTAGGCTATATCTATATCATTTCTTAAGTCACTTACAGAATGGGTAGCTGCTATATCTTCATTATACTTTTTAACACTCACACAAGAGCTAAAAAACACAGTCAACATAAAAAAGCAAAAAAATCTATTCATAAAATCCACCAATAAGGACTAACCTTCTATTTTAAAACCTGAAAATACCATTTAATATTAAGTCTACTACTATAATTTAATTACCTTTAGTTAACAGGATTCATTTTATGGTCAAAAAAATTCTTTTTACTCTTGTATCTCTCTTATTGCTATTTTGCATAACATTATTTGTTTGCTATGCTATCATTGAAAATTCTTCAAATGGAAAAACGTTTAGTGAAGTTGAAAATATTCCTAAAAATAGAGTCGGTCTCATTTTAGGAACTGCAAAAAAACTAACCACAGGAAAAGCTAACCCTTATTACACAAATAGAATAAACGCAACTGTTGAATTATTTAATGCAAAAAAAATTGACTTTGTGTTAGTTAGTGGTGATAATGGAAGCATTTATTACAATGAACCTACTGCAATAAAAAAAGACTTAATTGAAGCAGGAATCCCTAAAGAAAAAATATTTTTAGATTATGCTGGTTTTAGAACTCTAGACTCTATGGTAAGAGCCAAACATATTTTTAATTTAGATAGTGTTACAGTTATTTCTCAAAAATTCCATAATGATAGAGCTATTTATATAGCTCAAAAAAAAGGACTTACTGCAATTGGCTTTAACGCTACTGATTTATCAGGCGCTAACGGATTTAAAGTTCAACTAAGAGAATATTTTGCTCGCGTTAAAGTATTTATAGATATTGCTACCAATAAACAACCGAAGTTTTATGGTGATAAAATTGAAATTAAATAAGAATAATTTTACTGTTCTTAATTTTTTAAATCATTAAAATTAACTACTGAAATAATTGAGCGTTCATTTTGATTGTGCAAGAACTCTAAACAATAAACACCGTTTTTACATTGATTTAATAATTGCGTTTCACCATAACCAATAACTTCAGAGAAATTAACACTTGAAACACCTTTACTCATCAAATAGGATTTTATTGCTTCCGCTCTATTTTGAGAAAGCGCTACATTGTAAGTATCACTACCTTTACTAGTAGTATGAGATTCTATTTTAAGTTTCATATTAGGAAAGCTTAAAACTGTAGTAGCAACTTTATCTAATTCAGTTGCTATACTTTCATTAATATTGCTAGATTTTTTATCAAAATAAAGCTTTCTCATTTTTAAAACATTCTTACCTTCTTTTTGCTCAATTAAATCATCAACTGAAGATAATTGAATGTTTAGGAGTTGTACTTGTTCTGATTGATCTTTTGAAACAACAAAAGATTGTTTATAAGACCCAAAACCTTCTTTAGTAGCTTTAACAGCATAAGAGTTCGTAAAAGGAATTTCAAATTGATATTTACCTTCTTTATCCGTTTTAGTTTTTCGTAATACATTACCATTCTTATCATAAAGTGACATATTGAAATTCTCAACACCTTTATTTGATTTAGCATTAACGACTTCACCTTTCACAGATAAAGTTTTTAAACCCGGTTTTTGATCTAGTTTAAAACCATATATATCATCGTTTCCTTTTCCTTTTTCTCTATTTGAAGAAAAATACCCAATTAAACCACCATCACGACTATTGTTTCTTATAATAAAACCAAAGTCATCTTTTTCACTATTTATACCATTTCCTAGATTTACAGGAATACTAAAACTATCATCTAATTGAATTGATGAAGTATAAATATCCATACCGCCTAAGCCATAAAATATATCAGAAGAAAAGTACAAATGACCTTCATATATGTAAGGTGCAATTTCATTTCCTGGAGTATTAATACGTGGTCCTAAATTTATAGGAGCTGACATAATTTGTCCATTATTGGTATAAACATAATAAATATCTGTACCTCCGTACCCATGTTCAAAGTCGGCCGCAAAATAAAGTTTATTACTTTCACTTTGATAAAATGGATAGTAAAATGACGTACTTAAATCTCTAAGTAAATACCTAAACTTGCCTTTATTATTAACTGCTCCAATAGCTAAAGTGTTTTTCCCGTTTTTATCAAAAAGCAAATCTTCACCATCTGCATTTGATAACATATAGACAAAATCATCTAATTGCGAAATGTAAAAAGGAGTTGCTTTATGAAAATTAGAACTCGGGATTTTAGAAAAAACTTTAGGCACCGTAATATCACCATCTAATTGTATTTTACCAGAATAAATATCTAAATATGCCTCACCTGATGGCTTATAAATTTCTTTTTCATCTTTTGGCCTGCCACTTGTAAAAATAACTTGATCATTATAAAATGCAGGAGAAAAATCTGCCTGCGCACTATTTATAGAGCAATTAAATATGTAGGCTTCAAACTCCATATCTTTATTCTTTGCCAAAATTTCAGCATTAAAATCTGAGTTTTCAAGCAACTCTTTTGGCAACCTGTCTTTAGCTTCTGACAAGTAATATTTCACCTTATCCTTATCGTTTTCTGTTTTAGAAAATGCAACTAATAGTTTACTAATATATGCGCTAGACAAAGTGGTATCTTTTTCATAAATTGTAGCATATATTTCACTTGCCTTATCATATTCTCTAGTTTTTAAATAAGAATCTGCAAGGTTTAAATACTGTTGATTGGTAAGTGGTTTTTTACTCTTCTCTACATTATACTGCTTTATAGCATCATTATATGCGTACTCAAAAAAATAATTATCTGCTTTAGAGTTTTCCTGAGCAAATGCAAATACATTAAGCAACAAACAAAACAACAATGTTATAAATCTCAATTTCATTTTTATCTCGTTTTATTAGAAGAATCTTGGAGTATCAATTTGTTTTGGTTTTCCTTTTAGTTTCTTGTTAGAATTATTTCTTGAATTATTTTTTCTTCCGAAATAAAATTTAAGCACCAACTCATGTGAACCATCGTTGTAACTTGAAGAATAACCATTGACATTATAATCATATGAATACCCAACAAAAAGACTGTTTGATAGCTGTAAGCCTGCCAAAGCGCTAACCGCATTATCAAAACGGTATGAAGCTCCCAAAGTAACAATATCACTTATTAAAAAATTAGTAGATATATTCGCATTTAAAGGCAAACCTTCTAAATAGTTTAATAAGAACGCAGGTTTAAACTTTAACCCATCAGAAATATCAAAAACATAACCTCCAATAAAATTAAATTGTGGTTTATCTTCTATATAAACAGACACCTCATCATTGTAAACAACATCAGTTAAAAAATTAGGAACTGAAACCCCAGTGTACCAATTTTCCCCATACAAAAAAGCTCCGGCACCTACCGTTGGGTAAAATTTATTTAATGTATTAGAATTAATCAAAGGCTCATTTATTACCTCAAAACTTCCTTTTGAATAATCAACATTTAATAATGATCCTCCGGCATCAATACCAAAAGATAGTTTTGTTTCGTCTGATAATTTCACTTGAAATGAATATGCTACATCAAAATATGTTTGTGTAGAAGGTCCTAATTCATCGTGAATAATATTGAAACCTAATCCATTTTTTTCATTACTAAAAGGAATATTAGCCCCTAAACGTAATGTTCTTGGCGCACCCTCAACAGAAATCCATTGCGCGCGATATGAGCTTGTTATTTCTGTATTTTCAACAGAGCCTACATAAGCAGGATTAAAGCTGCCTATATTGTACATGTACTGTGTATATTGTGGTTCTCTTTGGCCATAAACAGTTGTTAAACTGCTTAAAATAAGTACTAATAACCAATATATTTGTTTATTTATTTTATTCATTATAATCGTACTAACTATTACCTAATTATTTGAATCCAACCTTTTACCGAAGAAAAATCATCTCCTAAATCTAAAATATAATAATAGGTTCCTTTAGGCACATTACCATTATTACCAGTACCATCCCAAGTATTATCATAATTGCTATTACTATAAACTTGATTTCCGTAACGGTCAAATATTTCTAATGAAACATTCTGAAATTCTTCTATACAGTTAATCACCAATAAGTCATTTATACCATCACCATTTGGCGAAAACTGATTAAATACAAATCCGCAATCAGCTTCCGTCAATACACTCTCTACACCAATAACTACTGTTGCAATATCGTTGGTTGCATTATTATCATCAGGGAAAGAAGACATTAATTCCGCTATATTAGTATAATTACCATCTTCTAAAACTGTAACCGTAATATTAAGCGTATTTACTTCACCACCAGCTATTTCTTGAATATCCCAAAGACCAGTTGTTGGACTATATGTTCCAGTAGATTCTACATGTGAATTATAACTAAACCCACTATCGCTTGTTATTAATTCATCTATTGATATTGCCGTAACCGGATCAGAACTTAAATTAGTAAGTGTTACAGTAAATTCAATAATATCACCTTCACTTGGTTGTTCATTATCAACTGTTTTTGTTATCTCAAGATCAATTGGATCAGGCTCACAATCTGGTGTTAAGAAAGGATCACATGCATCTAACTCATCAGTACCTGTAGCGATTTCATCACCATCACTAATACCATCACCATCTGTATCACACAAACCAATAGTATTATCAGGAACGCAAGGATTTGAATTTCCTGGATCTGACTGATTTGCAACACCATCTAAATCCTCATCTTCAGTATCAGATTCTAAGGCATCGATAATACCATCAGCATCTGAATCAATAGGATTTTCAATATCATCACCAACTTCTTCTGCATCTAAAATACCATCTCCGTCAGAATCATTATTTGTAGGGTCAGTTCCAATAGCTGTTTCATCATCATCACTAAGCCCATCATTATCCGTATCTAAAATACACTCATTAACCACTACAGTGATTGTTGCAGTTTGTTCAGAACATGGAGCAACAGCAGTATCTGTAGTAAAAGTAAACGTATAATTACCTTCAGGAATTCCTTCAAAGTCAACAATACTTTGACTTATTATTTCTAAAGAATTCGAAGGATCAGAAGTAATCTCCCAAGTACCAGAAACAGAAGTCACAAGTCCGTCATTCAAGTCTATAATTTCAGGGTATGTAGAATCACCTATATTACAAGCATCAATTGATTCTTCAACAGCTTCTAATACTGGCTCATTGTTTATCGTTGCTATAACCTCTTGTTGTTCAGATACACAATCATTTAATACTGCTTCTACAAAAAAGCTAGTAGTTTCAGTTAAGTTTTCAGTAGTATAAATTTCCGTAGCTTCTTCAAGTAAAGCGCCATCCGCATCATACCAATTAATAGTACTACCATCAGTTGCGGTAGCTTCTAAAGTCATAATACCTTCCGTACATAATGCATTATCCGTAACCGAAAGTATCTCAGGTTGTTCATTTAAAACAACATCTATTTCCAAAACTGGACTAGCACAGTCATTGCTTTCATCAAAGTAAAAAGCATAATAAGTTCCTTCAGTAGTAACCGTTGAGCCAGTTAAATAAAGTTCATCTCTTGTATAATCATTACTTCTACTCCAGATTAGTTCTGAACCATTTGGAGCATCACTATCATCAGATAAATAAACACTTAAATCTTGACCAAAGTTTTCTCCATCTATCACACAAAAAGGTTCAACCGTAACACCATCTGCCAATTCTGGTGGTGAATTTCCTGCATCACAATCTTCTGTACAATCATTTACATATATCGTAACTGTTATTGTTTCAATTGTACAAAAAAGTGCATCATCATAATCTGGTGTATACCTATACTCATACTCACCAGCAGGTTGTCCGTCATAATTTACACTATTATCATCTGTATCTATTGAGGATGCTTGACCAGTAGGACCACTAGAAAACTCCCAATCACCTCCTGGAGTTTCACCAGTAAGTGTATCATCTAAGTCAATTGTAGTTTCATATTGTAAACCAAAAAAACCACCACTATTACAAGTTACATTAGCATTATTTGTTTCTCCTACAGAAGGAGTTTCATTAAATGTGATTTCTGGTAATTCAAGAACCGGACTAATACAAGTACTTCCATCCGTTTGGGTACCATAATAGAATGCGTAGTATGTACCACTTTCATCAATTACTGAAGAATCTAAAAATGAATTCGGAAAATTAGGATTAGGACTATCATTTCCTTCTGTAAATTCCAATGTTGTACCCGGTGGGGTTGTACTAGAAATGAAACTTGCTAAATCGACAACCTCATCAGAGCAATACCCTGTAGTAATTGAAGAAATAGCTTGCGGAGCATTTGGCCCTGCACTACAACCATCATCATCAACCAAAGTTATAGCTGCTCTACTACTTGTATTGTCTACAATTGCAAATGATGCAGTATTACTTGAACTTGTTAAACGTATCGTTATTTCCTCATTTCCTTCAAAAACAGAATCATTTAAAGGCGTAATTGTAACAATAGCTGTTCTTTCTCCACCAGGAATTACGACCGAATTTAAATCACTTGTATAATCTGTTCCCTCTGTGGCTGTTCCACTTAATGTAAATGAAACTGTTATATCACCATCCGTAGTGTTGGTAGCTCCCAAATCAATATTAAAAATACCTGTATCTGTAGCATCACCTTCTGTTGCAGAAGAATCTGTCGCCTCAACAACAATTGTAGATTGCGCTATTCCAATAAATGGTAAAAACAACAATACAATGAAAACAAAGAAACTTGCCCCATTAAATATTGTTTGTTTTTTTGCAGATGGAATATCTAGCATATTGTTTTTCATTGTGTTACTCTTTATGGTACAAAAAAAACGAAACACTTTATCTTAATCGAATTTCGACTTAATATTAAGTTAAAAAATCGAGCAAATACTGATATCAGGGATAAAATGCAATAAAATTAACAATAACTACTATTCAAGTGTTGCAGCAGTAGCCTGAGCGCTTGAGTCTATCTTTTTAACCAACCCTTGTAATACTTTCCCTGGGCCAACTTCAGTAAATAATGTAGCACCATCTTTCACCATATTTTGAACACTTTGCGTCCATTTTACTGGTGCAGTAAGTTGAGAGATTAAGTTCTTTTTTATTTCTTCAGGATCAACAACTGCTGTAGTTGTTACATTTTGATAAATAGGACAAGAAGGTGTACTAAACTCTGTATTCTCAATAGCTGCAGCTAACTCTTCTCTTGCTGGTTCCATCAACGGAGAATGAAAAGCACCACCAACAGGCAAAACTAATGCTCTACGTGCACCGGCTTCTTTCATTTTTTCACAAGCTGTATTGATAGCTTCAACTTCACCAGAAATTACTAACTGACCTGGACAATTATAGTTTGCAGCTACAACAATACCTGGTGTTTCTTTACAAATTTTTTCAACAACGTCATCAGCTAATGCTAAAACTGCTGCCATCGTACTTGGTTGCACCTCACATGCTTTTTGCATTGCTAAAGCTCTTTGAGAAACCAACTTTAATCCGTCTTCAAAATTTAAAACACCATTTGCAACCAATGCTGAAAACTCACCTAAAGAGTGACCTGCAACCATATCTGGTTTAAACGAATCACCTAATACTTTACTTAAAATTACAGAGTGTAAAAATATTGCAGGTTGTGTCACTTTCGTTTGTTTTAACTCTTCAGGAGTACCTTCAAACATAATATCAGTAATACTAAAACCTAGTATTTCATTTGCTTTTTCAAACAGCTCTTGTGCTATTGGATAATTTTCGTAAAGGTCTAAGCCCATACCTACAAATTGTGCCCCTTGACCTGGAAAAATATATGCGTTCATCGTTTTCAATCTTTAAATTTGCAACAAAAATAGTAATAAAATTTATTCTACCTTTTACTCGTTTTTATTCCTTAAACCAACTTGAATATAGAATATAATTATCTGCTATTCTATTTATTTCCCCATGACTTAATTCAGGACTAATATCTTTTATTTTTTTTGCAGGCATACCTGCAAAAATACTACCCGCTGGTACATGCGTCCCTTTTGTTAAAACAGCACCTGCTGCAATTATACTATTACTTTCCACCACACAATCGTCCATAATAATACTCCCCATGCCCACTAAAACATTATCGTGTAATGTGCAACCGTGAACAATTGCATTATGCCCCACTGACACATTATTACCAATAGTTGTTGGTGATTTTTTATAAGTTGCATGAATTACTGCACCATCTTGTATGTTTACCTTATTACCCATTTTAATAAAATGAACATCACCTCTAATAACAGCATTATACCAAACACTACATTGATCACCCATTGTTACTTCACCAACTATTGTGGCATTTTCAGCAATAAAACAATCTTCACCCATTTTTGGTGTATTCCCCTTTATTGTTTTAATAATCATATATTTCTCTTTTTTATACCTCTTAAAATTAAAAAACTACTCAAAATAAGCTAACAAATCTTTCTTTTTAGAGGCTGAAACCAAAAGCTCTTTTCCACTGGAAATTATAACACTTCCTCCTTTACCTTTTACATACTTCACTACTTCATTTACATTAACCACATACGATTTATGTATTCTAGCAAAAGAATAATCACTTAGGATACCTTCAAAATATTTAAGAGTTTTACTCACTACTATTTTCTTATCCGCTAAATAAATTTCGGTATAGTTATCATCAGCTTTACAATATAAAATTGATGTAACTTCTAAAACTTGAAAACCATCTTGTTGCGGAATAGTAATTTTACCTTCTACATTTTTAAGTTTAGGTTTTAAAATTTGATCCTCTAAAGCATTTTCTTTTTGTCGAATTTCTTTTACATAATCAACAGCTTTTATCAGCTCATCAATACTAATTGGTTTCATTAAGTAATATGCAGCATGATTATTTAAAGCATCCATTGCATAATTATTATACGCAGTAACAAAAACGGTTTCAAACGAACGGTTTGGTACTTGCTCTAACAAATCAAAGGCATTTCCAAATGGCATTTCGACATCTAAAAAAACCAAATCTAGCGTATGAGATTCTATTAAAGTTAAGCCTTCTTTTATAGTTGAAGCCTCCCCCAACAAATTTACATCAGGACAATATTTGGCTAAATAATTCCGTAGTATTTCTCTACTATTAGCTTCATCTTCTACCAAAATTGCATTTAGTTTCATAACCTATTCATCTTTTTTTAAAGTAAAAACAACTTTAGTTCCTGTTCCGTCTGATTTGTAATCTGAAATATCAACCGCAAGCTTATCCTTATACATATCATTTAAAATATCAATTCTCTTTTTGATATTTTTCATTCCTTTAGATTTTTGCTTCTTTTGATTGTTAGTTTTTAATGCAATTGATTTTGATCTACCAACTCCATTATCAACTATAATTATCTGAATTTCATTCTTAGAATGAGCTTCAATGTTTATTTTCAAAAAACCCTTTTCCTCTTTATATCTTAAGCCGTGCCAAATGGCATTCTCGATATAAGGTTGCAATAACATTGGCGGAATTTGATATGAAGAAACATCTATATTAGCATCTATCTTAATTTCATATTCAAACTTATCAGGAAAACGAGAATGCTCAAGTTTTGTATACAAGGTTAACAACTCAATCTCTTTCACTAGCGAAATAAAATCTTCTTCTGAGTTTTCTAATACTGCTCGCATTAAGGTTGAAAAATCACTCAAATATCTATTCGCACTACGCTCATCACTTTTAGCTATATAATTGTTTACTGAGTTTAAAGCATTAAATATAAAGTGCGGATTCATTTGTGATCTTAATGATTTTAAGGCCAATAAATTATTTGCTAATTTTTGTTGCTTATTACTTCTATAAAAAAAATACGTTGTTAACCCAAATAACAACATCCCGAAAATTAAGGAATAAATAAGCCACCTTTGACCTTTCATTAACTGCTCGCTGGTTAAAGCTAAATCATATTTGCTTTGGTACAACTCACGATCTTTTTCTAGACCAGATATTCTATTCTGTTTTACCGCAATATCTCTATTTAGTTTCGATGCACGTGCTATTTCTTGCTCCTTACGAATATATAAGGTATCAACCATAGTAACATATTTACGATATGTTTCATAAGCTTTTGAAAAGTCTCCTTTGTATTCATAAAGTTCTGACAACCGCCTTGTAGCATCTTTCTGTACAATTAAATCATCATCTTCACCAGCTTCTACAATACTTTCTTCTAAATACGGAATAGCTTCATCGTACTTTTGCTGTGACAATAAAGCATTTCCAATTTTATATTTTATACGCTGTGTTGATATCGAATCAGGACTTGAAGGTTCTTTTGCTACTTTTAAAACCTCGCTTTTACTTTCATTAATTCGCTCAAGGTCTTCTAAACTTTTTTTACGCAAATCAACCTCTTTATCATACTCGTTCTGTCTATTATAAAAATCTGCTACTTTTTCTTTTTCTTGAACGGCTCTCTTTGGTGCTTCCTGTTCTGATAGTAATAAAGAATTATCGTAATATTCCTCCGCAACAGCTATTTCATCACTTTCAACATAAACATCTGCAATTTTAGAATTTAAATCTGCCTGTTTTGATAATCTCGATTTTGAATTTGCATAACGTAGGCCTATATTATAGTTTTCAAGAGATTTTTCTGATTGCCCTAAACCTTTGTAAGCATCACCCAAACTTTCATAAACATGTGCTTTTTGCTCTGTAGAAATGTTTTTAGAATTTAACGAGGTTTTTAATATAACCACCGCACTAGCATACTCTTTTTCTAAAATATAACACTCCGCTAATAATAATTCTGCTTTCGTATTTTTTGATGAGACAAGTGCATTTTTATAGCTATCAATTGCTAAATCGTATTGCTTATAATATTGATAGGTTTCACCTAAAACTGTATATGATTTTGCTAAATCTGTTTTATCACCATTACGACCTAATTGCGAAATAGCCTTTGTAACAAAATCGATACTTTTTTCAATATTAATTTTTCTATAATGAATAGCAGAATCAAGGTATTGTTCTGTATGTAGTTGCCAACTATTGCTAGAAAATTTGCTTTTTTTCTTACCTGAAGCCGTATAATCTTCTACTAAAACATCAACATCTTCATCACTCGCTATTCTATGAGAAACACTAATAAATTCATTACTCTCAAAACGAATATCATCACCAACAATTGCTTCTATCTTAAATTCACCTAAACCATTTGTCACTGTATAGCCACCACTACTTGTAGTTACAATTACACCTGAGATTGGCTCCAGATTCTCCTTTCCTTTTACAGAACCTTTTACCATAAAGCTATAGCCTCTATTTTGACCCTGTGAAAAACCCACAAAACAAAATAAGAGAATTACTATAAGTATGTTCTGAACTTTATTCATGCTTTAATTTAATAAAAGATAAACTTACTTGTTTTAAACGGTATTAAAAAATGCAAATTCTGTCATTTGAATGTTATCCTAAGATGTTTTTCCGCTTTACAAATTAACCTCGCTTGCACACTCATTCATAAGTAGCGTTCACTCAATAGTTGTTTTAATCAAAAAAGTTTACCTGTAGTTTTATTCCAACAAAACAGAAAACTACAATTATGATGACTATTAAAAAAACTATCGGACTTGGTTTAATTGCAATATCATGCACTACTATGCAAGCATGTAATTTTAAAACTGAAGAAAAGAAAATTGAACCCATCATTGCTCAAGCAAATAATGAAACGCATAAACATGCCAACAACACCGTGAAAATTGCACTACTGTTAGATACTAGTAATAGTATGGATGGACTTATTGATCAAGCAAAGTCACAACTGTGGGATATTGTAAATAAATTTGCATACGTAAAAGTTAAATGCGGTAACGATCCTGATTATATAAGTCCCAATTTAGAAATTGCTTTATATCAATATGGAAATGATAATCTATCATCACATGAAGGATACATTCAACAAGTTTTGGGTTTTAGTGGTGATTTAGATGAAATTTCAGAAAAACTCTTTTCATTAACTACAAATGGAGGTGAAGAATATTGCGGAACTGTAATACAAACCTCATTAAAACAATTAGATTGGGGTGAAAATCCTGATAATTTAAAAATGATATTTATAGCAGGTAATGAATCTTTTACTCAAGGTAGGCTGAATTATAAAGATGCGGTTACGAATGCAAAAGAAAAAGATGTTATTGTAAATACCATTTTTTGTGGCAATTATGAGCAAGGTGTTACAACGCAATGGAAAAACGGAGCCAACCTAACTGGTGGTGATTATATAGCTATAGATCACAATAAACAAGTTACTTATGTTGACACACCTTACGATGATGATATTGTAAAAATGAACACTAAACTGAACAAAACTTACATCAGTTATGGTGCTTTAGGAAAAGCTAAATATCAAAACCAAGCGATACAGGATGAAAATGCTATGGAAGTTGAAGCTGAAGTAGCTGTTAAAAGAGCCGTTAGTAAAAGTTCTAAATTGTATAAAAATTCTAAATGGGATTTAGTTGATGCCTCTGATGATAGTAATTTTGATGTATCAAAAATCAAAAAAGAACAATTACCAGATTCATTAAAAAATAAAACCAATAAAGAAATTGAAACCAAAATTGCTGAGAAAAAATCTGAAAGAAAAGCGATTCAAAAAGAAATTCAAACATTAAATAAAAAACGACAAGAGTATATTATTGCAAATAAAAAGGAAGCTTCTGGCGAACTTGAAAGTGCCATGCTAAATGCCATTAAAAAACAAGCTGAGAGCAAAAATTACAAGTGGGATGAGTAATAAGAATCTACAAAGTGTTTGTTGTAATTTACAGCAAACACTTTGTTATTAATAATTTACTGCCGGACAATTACAATCGTAACGCTTTTCAGGTTGTAAAAAATCAAACCCTAAAGTAATTTGATGAAAACCACCATTATCAAAACGAATATCTCCAGTTTGGTATGAGTAATTGTATGAAACCATAAAGTTTTTATAATTTAAACCTACAATAGGAGTAATCAATTGCAAACGTTGCTCTCCAACTGAATCAGATGTTGCATATTGTGCACCATCAAAACTACGACGGTATGATAACCCTCCCCAGATTTTTCCAAAATCTACATCTTTATAAACTTTCGCATTTAAATCAATATATTTTTCACCAGTATAATCAGATATTTGAAGCATTGCTGACGGTTCTATTTGCACATCACCTCTACCAAAAACATAACCAACGGTAAGTAAATATCTTCTCAAATTATCAACCTCTAACACATTCGCATCATCTGCTCTATCTTGGTAATACAAATCTCTTCTTGTACTCAATAAGTTTAAAATTGATGCATGAGCATAAAATTCTAAATAATTATAAGAAACACCCAAATCAGTATTGAAATATGAAGCACTAATTTTTGAACCTACAATAGCAGGATCAGGTGTTGCAGATCTAAATTCAGTTTCGTCTAAATTACTTTGTAAAATAGTACCGCTCAAACCAAATGACAATTGATTTAAAAAACGACCATCACCACCTAATTTCAAATGGTGCGCATATGTAAATTTTGCCCCTGTTTGAGAATGATATCCATTTTCATCATTAAAAAAAATAACACCTAAGCCACTTTTTTCACCTACACGCATGTGCGCATTTAAGGTTTGTAAATTTGGAGCGTCATTAACATCAAACCACTGTTTTCTAGCAGTAAGCCTAACTTTACCACCTTGTCCAATACCTGCCATTGACGGGTGAACTAAATAATAATTATCAGATAAATAATCAAAATAAACAGGAATACCTTCTTGTGCCCAAGACGTTAAATTGAAAAAAGAAACTAGTAGTAAAGAAAAATATAATTTTTTCATTTAGTTAATTAATTGTTGAGATAGTGCTTTCGAGTTCTTCAAATATAAACTATAACGACTTTAACGTAACATTATTATATAGTCTTTTAGTTGTAATAACTTTGTACTTTTGCTGTAAATTAAAATTACTATGAAAGAGTATTCAGTTACTATCGTTGAAACCAATAACCCAGCCATACTAAAATTTGATACTAATCATTTTATTACGAATAGTAATAACTATGAATATAAAAATATTGACGAAGCTAAAAACTCACCTTTAGCCAAGCAATTATTCTATTTACCATTTGTAAAAACAGTTTATATTGCCGCTAGTTTTATTGCTTTAGAGCGTTATGATATTGTAGAGTGGAATGATGTTAAAGATGAAGTTGCTCTACAATTAGTAGCTTATTTAAATACAGGTGAACCAGTTGTTATTGAAGATAACAGCCCTAAGAAAGTTGCCGCTACTGTTTATGCTGAAAGTACTCCTAACCCATCGGTTATGAAATTCGTTTCAAACAAAACAATTGTACCTACAATATTCGAGTTTAAAAATATTGATGAAGCTAAAGATTCTGCTTTAGCTCAAAAACTTTTTCACTTCCCTTTTGTAAAAGAAGTATTTTTTGATGAAAATTATGTTTCTATTACTAAATATGATGTTGCAGATTGGAATGAAGTGACTTTTGAAATTCGTGAACTAATTCGCAATTTTATTGCTGAAGGACATGAGGTTGTTAGTGCAGAGAGTGTTGTGAAAAACAAAGCTGAAGCACCAAAGACACAATTACAAGATGTTAATTTAGATGATACTTCTAAAAAAATTATTGATATTCTTGAAGAATATATTAAACCAGCTGTTGCTAGTGATGGCGGTAATATTATGTTTCAATCGTATGACAAAGAAAGTAAAGTTGTAAATGTAATTTTGCAAGGTGCTTGTAGTGGTTGCCCGTCATCAACCTTTACACTTAAAAATGGTATTGAAAACATGTTAAAGGAAATGCTAGGTGACAAGGTTAAAAGCGTAATTGCAGTAAATGGTTAAAATATTAACGCTAATCAATACAACTTCAATTATTTAAAATAATGTTTTATACTTTTAGCTAAACACTAAAAATAATATAAAATGGCAATTTTAAAAGTAATAGAAGTATTAGCAAATTCAGAAACAAGTTGGGAAGACGCAACTAAAAAAGCGTTAGCACAGGCATCTAAAAGTGTACAAAACATTCGTTCTGTATATATTAATGAGCAAAGTGCTAGTGTAGAAAATGGTGAAATTTCTCAATATAGAGTAAACGTGAAAATTACATTTGAGATTAATTAATTTCAAATAAATTTCAAATCACACAAAAAAGGACTGTTTAATATAGGCAGTCCTTTTTTTTATTTTAAGCACGTTAAACTCAATTCTTAACACAAACAATTCAAGTCTTGACTTTAACGATATTTTATGTTTGATAGTGCTTTTAGATTAACTTCCTTTGCATTTGATTGTTAATATAAATAAGAATATTGAAATGGATTTAAACGCAGAGGATTATCAAAAATATTTTGACGAAGCAATGGAATGGGTAATTGCCTTTCTACCTAATTTACTAATAGCAATTATAATATTTTTTGTTGGCTTATGGCTAATAAAATTCATCAACAAATTGGTTCGCAAGTTTTTTGAAAAACATGATTACGATGAATCATTAGAATCTTTTTTACAAAGTTTAATAAGTATGGCATTAAAAATTATGCTATTTGTACTTGTTATAACACAATTAGGGGTTCAATCTTCATCATTAGTAGCAATTATTGGTGCTGCTGGTTTGGCAATTGGTTTAGCATTACAAGGATCCTTAGCTAATTTTGCTGGTGGTGTTTTAATATTATTATTCAAACCTTTTAAAGTTGGAGATTTTATTGAAGCTCAAGGTGTGAATGGTACCGTAAAAGAAATATCAATTTTTACAACTAAGCTTAGCACTTTTGGTAATCAAATTGTAATAATACCTAACGGACAGTTATCAAACAACAACATAACAAATTATAACGCTCAAGATACACGTAGAGATAAAATTATCGTTGGTATTGGCTATAATTCAGATTTAAAGAAAGCCCAAGAAGTTTTATTAAAAATTTGTGCTGATAATGAAAATATATTTACTGATCCTGCTCCAGCAGTATATGTAGATGAATTAGCTGAAAGTTCAGTAAACTTAACATTACGTTTTTGGGCTAAAAATTCTGATTTTTGGGATGCTCACTTTTTCGTAATGGAACAAACAAAATTAAGATTTGACGCTGAAGGAATCGAAATACCTTTCCCTCAAGTTGTTCAATACAATAAATAAAACAGATTTTAACTTTTTTTCTTTAAAGCAATAAAGTCTTTTAAATAATAAGGTTCAAAGTAAGCAACATTTTCAAAGTTGTTTTCTTTGAACTTTTTATTTGATAACAACACCATTTCTTTTGCTGAAGGCACAGCTGTTGTTTGAAACTTAAAATTAATAGATTTTAAAATCTCTTTACATTTTTCAGCTCCACTACCAACTATTAAAACAATTCCTTTAGCGGCATATTCTTCAAAAGAATTCTCTTCAATTATTTCTGCTCTGGTTTCTCTTATCTCAACTAAAGCGTCATTATAAACTGCTGAATACACTTCCATTCTACGCGCATCAAGCACAGGAATAATGTAGTCAACAGTAAACTCTTTCTCTTTATTTGCTATACTTTCTAATGTAGGAATTGAAATTAAAGGAATATCTAATGCAAAACACAAACCCTTTGCAGCAGAAACTCCAATTCTTAAACCAGTGTACGAACCTGGTCCTTTACTAACAGCAATTGCATTTAAATCATTTAACTCCAAAGAAGCGTTTTTAACCACTTCTTCAATAAATAAATGCAATTGTTCTGCATGAGAATAACTAGCACTATCAAACTCTTTAATAGCTAATAAATTCTCATCTTTAGCAATACTAACCGAACAGTTAGTTGTAGCCGTTTCTATATTTAAAATAACTCCCATAATCTTTGCAAAGATACATGCTACTTACTGAAGAAAAAAGAGCTTTTTATTTGATGAATTTTAATTAAGAACTAGTGGTAATCCAAAATAAAATTCTAAAACTTTTAAACGAAAAATATAGTCATATTTAGATTTTATCAATTGTGCTTCAGCATCATCAACTCTTGCTTGTGCTTGACTATAATCAAAAGAGTTCATCAAACCAACCTCAAAACGATCTTTAGAATACTCATAAGCCAACCGTCTTGCTTCTAACGTTTTTTCTGCAGCTTCATAAGCTTTTGAAAAGCTTTTCACATCAACATAAGCTTGATTAATATTGGTTTCTAAAGCCAACTTATCTTGCTCTAACTGTACTTTAGCTTTTTCTATATTTATTTTTGAACGTTTAATAGTATTCTTCACACCAAAACCGTTAAATACTGGAATATTCAATTGTGCACCGTAAGAAATACCATCATTCATCCACAATTGATTTTTAAAAGATTCTCTATAAAACTCCATCACATCAGTATCAAATTGCTGTTGCCCAGAATATGCGGTATTGTATTGAAAAAAAGCATTTAAAGTTGGATACAAAGCTCCTTTTGCAATTTGCAAATCTTTCTCTGCAACATTTACATTCAATTCAGAGTTTTTAATATCATTTCTGAAGGTCAATGCTTTTTGAAAAATAGCTTTAGGAGAGTTTCCTAGAATATTTGATGGTGGCACTTCAAAAACTTCGTCAGCAATATCAAAACTTTGATATTCTGTAATCTGCAAAAGTTGTGCTAAATTAATTTTTGAAATTAGAATTAAGTTCTCGGCATTTACTATTTGCTGTTCTTGTGTTGCTAAGGTCGCTTCAACTTCTAATAAATCGCCACGTGGCACTACACCAGCATCTACAAGTTCTTTTGTTTTATTAATATCTTGTTGTGTAACATTGTATTGTGCTTGAAAAGTTCGTAACGATTCTTTATTTGATAAAACATTTAAATATGCATTGGCAACATTTAAACGAATATCATCTTTTAAATCATCTAACCTATACTGACTTGCAATAGCACTTAACTTTGCTCTATTATAAGTGTGTAGATTTTGTAAACCGTCAAAAAGAGTCAATGAGGATGTTACACTTCCTGATGCTGTAAAAATTGTTGTTGTAACCGCTTGATTAGTCGTAGGGTCAAATGACAAACCTGTATTTCCTGATGCTGTAACCGAACCGTTTACACTTGGTAAAAAATTACCAAGTGCATCTGATTTATCAATTACCACACCTTCTAAATCTAATTCATACTGAGCTATTGATAAATTATTTTCTACAGCATATTCAACACATTCTGCTAATGTCCATCTTTTCTCTTGAGAAAAACCTGAAATGAAAACAAGTAATAGTAATAATGATGTTATTTTAAATTTCATATTATTTTAATTTGATGACTTAAAAATTATTAATCATTGTTTATTTCGCTTTCTGAATCAAGCTCATTCCATACCTTAATTTTCATTTCTTTATCAAGTCCTGAAACTACTTCAACATCAATACCATCACTTACTCCTAAAACTAAATTTTTACGTTCAAACTCATTTTCAGATTTCTCAATTTCAACATAAGGTTCTTGTGTTTCTTTATCAAATTGCAACAATGCCTCTTTAATAGCTAACACGTCTTTTTTCTCTTCTAAAACTATTGATGCGTTTGCACTATACCCTGCACGAACATTAACACTATCCTTTTTTTCAAGATCACCTTCAATTCTAAATTGTACGGCACCATCTTCTTCAACACCTTTTGGAGCAATAAACTTTAATAAAGCTGAAAAAGTAGTTTTATCTAAAGCTCCCAAATTAATTTTTAAAGGCATTCCTAATTTTAATTTTCCAACTTCAGCCTCGTCAACTTCTCCTTCAAAAATCATTTTATTCATATCGGCAATTGTAGCAATTGTAGTACCATCATTAAAGTTGTTACTCTCTATAACTTGATCACCTTCTTCTACCGGAATTTCAAGTATTGTACCTGATACTGTGGCTCTAATATTTGTATTTGCACTCGCCGAACCACTTGCTGAACCTACTCTAATAATTTGATAATCTGTATTTGCATTACTTAGCTCTTGTTTTGCTTGATCATATTGTAGTTGAATGCTGTTAAAATCTTGACTAGAAATCACACCTTTATCAAACAACTTTTTATTTCTGTCATACTCTGTTTTCACGTTATTCAATGCTAAATTTGCATTTGAAATACGACCACGAGCATTGTTTAAAGACTGTTCATTTGGCACAACTTTTATTAAAGCAATTAAATCACCTGCATTAACCTTCGCTCCTTCTTCAAGATAGATTTTTTCAATTATCCCTGAAATCTGAGGCTTAATTTCAATTTCATCTTCAGGAATTACTTTTCCTGTAACCACCACTTTATTCGTAATGTTTTTTTGCTCTAAAGTAGCAGTCTCATACAATTTTGTGGGCGTGCTATTTTTTTTCATAAAAAAGACAATAGCCGCTAAAATTGCTATACACACAAGTCCTATTAGTCCGAATTTTAAGTACTTATTCATTTTATGTAATTTGATTGTTGGTTCTTATTATTTACTATTTTATTCTTCTCTTAATGCGTCAATTGGTTTTATTCTGATAGCTCTATTTGCTGGAATCAATCCGATTAAGACACTCAAGCCCACCATCAAGAAAAACGATATTAAAAACTGTGGTATACTCACCATTGGGTTTTGAAACGGAAACTCTTCACCACTACCAAAAATGTTATCTAATACTCCCAAAATTCCTACTGAAATTGCAAAACCAATTAATCCTGCAAAACCTGTAAGCACAATAGCCTCTAGTACAATTTGTCTTTTTACAACTTTTGGAGTTGCCCCTAATGCCCGCCTAACACCAATTTCTTTTGTCCGTTCTTTTACTGTTATTAACAGAATATTACTTATCGCAATAACACCTGCTAATAAAGTAAAAATCCCAATAAAGAATGAAAATCCTTTTAATACCGTTGTAAATCCTGTGATATTATTGAATATTTCAGACATATCAAAACTACCAATACCACGTTCATCATGAGGTGCTATATCGTATTTAGCTTTTAATATTTTCTTTATTTTCTGCTCTATAACCGGAACTTTTTTTCCTGCCTCGACAGAAATTGCCATCCAACCCATTCGGTCACCAGAACCGTATGCTTTTTGAAATGTTGAAAAAGGAATAAACACTGCATTTTCACCATCAATATTTATATTTTTACTTGGCTTATAAATACCTACGACAGTAAAAAACACTCCATTAATTCGTACATTTTCGCCTATAGCATTTTCATTTTTATCAAAAAGAAGCTTAAAAGTTTCTTCTCCAATCACACAGATTTTTTTATTCTCATTAATATCATTCTGATTGATAAAACGCCCCAAAACAAGTGATTTTTTGGTAATATTATCAATCTCAGGATAATCACCATAAACTGACGAACCACTAGTTCTACCATTTCTATATACAGTCACCACACCTCTATGACTACCTAATTCTATACGTGGTGCTAGAACTTCAATTTCCGGAATTTGTTTTTTTAAAATTTCAGCATCCTCTAACCTGAAATTTATTCGTCTACCACGCTCAAAACCTTTATAAGGTTCAGATGTACTTTGACTCCATACAAAAAGACTGTTTGATGCCGTACCTGCAAAAATTTTATTAAAACCATTACTCATTCCGTTTGCTGAACCTAATAGTAACATTAAAATTACCATAGCAAATATTACCCCTAACATGGTCAAAAATGTACGAAACATGTTTTTACCTAATGTATTGAAAATCTCTAGCCACAAATCTCTATCAAATAACCACATATTATTTATCTCTTAGTGCTACAATTGGTTTAATATTCGCCGCTTTCATTGCCGGAATTAATCCTGCGAATACACCTGCAACAACTAATATAATTGTCGCCGTAAATACAGTTGAAAAATCTACTGATGGGTTTGCAAATGCTGGTGATTGTATATTAGGTCCTACAATTGCTAAAATAATCCACGCAAAAAAAAGACCTATAAAACCCGACATTGCTGTTATAAATACTGATTCAAGTATTACTAGCTTTATAATCTGTCCTGGTTCTGCCCCAAGCGCCTTACGTATTCCTATTTCTTTGGTTCGTTCTTTTACGGTAAACACCATAATATTACCAATACCCACAATACCAGCAATTAATATTAGTAGACCAACTACAATACCTATTGCATTTAATACACTAGTAAAACTACTGATATCTGAAAAAGCTTCAGCATAATTCCATACTCTAATTCCAGATTGATCTTCAGGAGAAACCTTATATCTGCGTTTAAAAAGGTTTTCTAAACGGTTTGAAAAAGAAAGCGCTTTAGTTAAGTCATAATTGGGGTTGTAAGTCAATGCAATATTGTCAATATAATCCGTATTACCATAAATACTTTGGTAAGTACTAAGTGGTGCATATATACTACGCTCAGCATTATCGTCTCCATCATCAGTAAAAATACCGATTACCCGAAATGGCAATCCATTGAATTCTACAAACTTTCCTATTGCATCTTCCGTATCAAATAAATCTTCTTTTACTTTTCTACCTATTACCGCTACTTTAGCCTTTGAGACAAGGTCATTTATATTAATATAGCGCCCATCAGTTACAATAGTTTTTTCAATAATTTGATATTCTGGCTCAACTGCCTGCACACTATACGAACCGGTTTCACTCTTATATCTTGCAGTTGTATTTGCATAATACCTTGCACTTATATACTCTAAATCTTCAGGAAAGCTTTTTCTAATATAATCAATATCATTATTCTTAAATTGAATTTTACGGTTTGCTTCAAAACCACCGTAAGCTTTTGTTGTACTCCCAGATCTTACGAAAATTGAGTTTGTAGCATCATCATTAAATTGCAAGTAAAAACCATTTTGCATCCCATTTACAGATGCCAACAATAATACAAGAATAAATATTCCCCAGCCAACAGAAAACCCTGTCAAGAAAGTTCTAAGCTTATTATTCTTTATACTATAAATAATTTCTTGCCAAATGTCTCTATCAAACATATTGTTGCGCTCTTACCTGATCAATTACTTTATCTTCAACAATAACACCATCTTTTAAATGCACAATACGTTTACACATATCAGCAATATCAGGTTCGTGAGTTACAATTAAAATTGTATTTCCTGCATCGTTAATTTTCTGAATCAAATCCATAACCTCATACGAAGTTTTACTATCTAATGCTCCTGTAGGCTCATCAGCTAATAACACTTTAGGTTCTGCAGCCATTGCTCTTGCAATAGCAACACGTTGTTTTTGTCCACCAGATAATTCACTAGGCAAATGAGAAGACCATTGTTTAAGACCTACTTGCTCTAAATATTTTAAAGCTTTGTCATGGCGTTCTTTTCGTCCAACTTTTTGGTAGTATAGTGGCAAGGCTACATTCTCTGCCGCACTTTTATAATTTATTAAATTGAAAGATTGAAAAATGAACCCCAAGAACTTATTTCGATATTGCGCAGCTTTAGTTTCATTTAGGTTTTTGATTGGCACACCATCTAACGTATACGAACCTTCATCTAATTCATCTAACATACCTAAAATATTAAGTAATGTAGATTTTCCCGAACCGGAAGACCCCATTATAGCTACTAACTCGCCTTCTTCTACTGAAAAATTGATTCCTTTTAAAACATGAAGAGCATTGCTCCCCATTTTATAGGACTTGTGCAGATCTTTTATTTCAATCATTTGGTTGTATTGTAGTTGTTCTTGGTTTGCTTTGTTTTCTGTTAGACTACCTTATAGAAAATATGTTACAGTAAAAACTAAAATATTTCAAAAAAACAGAAATAAAATATGTTTAAATATTTAAACATCTGATTTTCAAAATATTGAAAATAACCAAAAAACAGCAATTGCACAAGCAGACAGCTTATTAACAATCTACAAATAAGAAATAAAAATTATTAAGCTTTTAAAAAAGAAATAAAACGTTGAAGCTAGTTTTTCATTTTTTTATACACAAAAAAGAAAAGTGCACCTACCAATATGTAAGGAACAGCCATTAAATAAACAATACCGTCATTAATACCTTTCGCTGTACCCATACCTTCTTCACTTTCTAAAACCGCACGACACATAGCACATTGCGCATCAGAAACTAATGGAAATAATAAAAGAATAAGACCGATAATAATGATTTTTTTCTTCATAAGCTTATAAACTAAACGTAGTTATAATAAGGCGCTATCATAAAATAAACAACTACTCCTGTAATTGCAACATACAACCAAATAGGAAATGTAATTTTCGCCAGTTTTCTATGTTCTTTAAATTTTTCTAAATAAGCTTTAGCGTAGGTTCTTAACACTAATGGAATAATAGCTATAGATAAAATAATATGAGTAAATAGAATAAAATAGTAGATGTATTTAATAGCTCCTTCACCTCCAAATTTAGTTGAATCTGAAGTCATATGGTAACCAATATACATTAGTAAAAACAATAACGATAAACCAATGCAGATTTTCATTACATTCTCATGTAATTTTCTGTTTCCATTTTTAATTGCAACCACTGCTACTATTAATAAAACTGCAGTTAAACCATTAATACCAGCATAAATTGGAGGTAAAAAACTTAATGGTTCTACATCCGGAATCTTAACTCTAAATAATATTGCAACAGCAATTGGTATTACCATAGAGACTATAGTAATTATTTTATTAAACTTTTTTTCTTTTAATGCAACTTCACTCATTACAATTATTCTTCAAGTAATTTTTTAATATCTTCTTTTAACTCTGTTATCTGTTCTTTTTCTCCTTGAGCATCTACACCGTCTTCAGGTGTTATATATCCACGATAAAAAATAATAGGATTACCAAATGCATCAACTCTTGAACGCAAGTAACCATCTTTATCAACTAATGCGAACATACCTGCATGCTCAAAACCACCTGGAGCATCAGGGTTAACACTAGCAAAAATATTAAATCCTTTATTAGCTAAATCATAAATAGCATTTGAATCACCTGTCATCAAATTCCAGTTTAGATTTGAAACCTCATAATTTTCAGCATACTCCTTTAAAACCATTGGTGTATCATATTCAGGGTTAATTGTAAATGATGCAACACCAAAATTACTAAAGTCTTTAAACTCCTCTTGTATTTGGACTAAATTCTGATTCATTATTGGGCAAATAGACGGACAGGTTGTAAAAAAGAATTCAACAACATATACTTTATTTCTATAATCAGCATTAGTAATTAATATACTATCTTGGTTAATGAAACCAAAACTAGGTACACTACTCTTTTTTCCGTCAATAATTAAATAAGATAAGTGTCCAGAATTATCTTTAACGTTCATTCTATCGTTTTCAACTACAGTACCACTATTGACTCTTTTTATAATTTTTGGAATAAAAATTATACCGAATACTAGTATGATAAATGAAACCCAAATGTATGTGTATTTATTCTTCATTAAATATCTCGTTCTGCATTATTCTTTTTCAAAGCCATACGGTACTCCGCCAAAATAATTCTCACATCGTCTATCATTTTATTAGATAGCTCAGCTACAGAAGTGGCATCAAAACCATAAACAGTTGTATGATCTTCTTCAGGATTTCGGCCTCTTAAAGAAACATCTTTATCTACAATAAAAACATAAGGCGTACTTAAATTTGCATCAAGTTCTAAGTCTGTTTTTAAACTAGCAAAAACAGTATTAATTTCAGCAGGTTCAAGAAAAACAAATTTCCATTTTTCAATAGATGCTAAACCAGCTAATTCAGTTTTTAAAACTTCAACATTCGCCTCAGTACCTTTTGGCATTAGCATTACAAACTGAAAATCATTGAACTGATGAAAATCTTTATAAATCTTTTGATTTAGATTTAAAGCGTTACCTTTTTTAAAATCTACATCAGCACCTAAAAAACCTAGAATTGTTATTTTATTTTTAAAAGTAACGACATCACTATAAGCACTAACATCTTGAACATTTTCGGTAACCACTGGAAGCTTGCCAAAATTATTAACTCCTGAAGCAAAAAAAAGATATGCCACAACAGGAAATATAAATAAGACAACTAGTACAAAGGTTTTTTTCATGATTTATTAAAAAATAATATACTGTTTTACAGTATTTTGCTCAAGTACAAAAATAAAAAAAGACGGTCGTAAAACCGTCTTTTTTAACTCTTAATTATTGATATTTAGAAGTTCCACTTCATAAAGCCAACTTTATAAACTTCATGAATATAATTTCCTTCTACTAATAAGATAAATGCCAAGTAAAGTACCAAGAAAATTGGTGTCCATACTATTGATCTTCTTAAAAATTTATTCTCATCGCGTAAGTGCATAAAATCCCAAGCGATATAATATGCTTTAACTAAAGTTAATATGATAAATATCCAGTTTAAAGGTTTCATACCTAAAACTATAGAGTCAACTAAAAATGCAGGTCTAACAATACCTAAAGCAACTTCAATTGCCGTTATAATTGACAAGAATATAAGTACACCCCATATTTTGCCAACGTTAGATTTAAACTTTAATAAACCTCTGAATATTTCTAATTTTTGTTCGTGTGCCATTGTGTTTATTTTTTAATCTTTTCGATATTCTGAAAAATGTAATGCTTAATTATTATACTAAGTAGAAGAATGTAAATACAAATACCCAAACTAAATCTACAAAGTGCCAGTATAAACCAACTTTCTCAACCATTTCATAACTACGTCTTTTTTCATACGTACCCACGATAACATTAAAGAAAATAACTATATTAATTACAATACCAGAAAATACGTGAAAACCGTGAAAACCAGTAATAAAGAAAAAGAAGTCAGCAAACAATCTACTTCCGTATTCATTATGAATTAAGTTTGCTCCTTCAACAACTTGTGAAGCGCTCATTAATTTTTTTAGTGACTCTTCTCTTGATAAAACTGTTTTATGACCATGCTCATTTATAGTCTCAGTTCTAACTAATAAATTAGAATTAGATTTAAAACCTTCAGCAACTTCATTTACAGTATATGTTGGCAATGTACCTTCTTTAGTAAACCAAATACCATTTTTTCTTTCATGAGCAGTTCTTTCAGATGCAATTTCTTTTGCAAAATCTGCAATTGCCACTTGATGTCCTGATTCTGCGTCAACAAATTGTAGTATTCTACCTCCTTTAGTTTCAACAGCACCGTAACTACCTTTTATAAAAGTACCCCATTCCCAAGCTTGAGAGCCAACGAATATAATACCTCCTATAATAGTCATAAACATATACCAGATAACTCTATTCTTTTGCATTTTATGACCAGCATCAACAGCCAAAACCATAGTTACTGATGACATAATTAATATAAATGTCATGAATGCTACATAATACATTGGAAAATTACCATGAAAAAAAGGAACGTGAGTAAAAACTTCATCAGCAATTGGCCATGTTTCCATAAATTTAAACCTTGAAAAGCCATATGCACATAGAAATCCTGAAAATGTTAATGCATCTGAAAGAATGAAAAACCACATCATCATTTTTCCATATGACGCATCAAGAGGTTGATTTGCTCCTCCCCATACATTTTGTTTCTCACCCGTTGTTACCGTAGTATCCATAAATATATTATCGCGTTAATAAATTTTACACAAATTTACATTTTTTTTACCCAAACAAAATAATTGCTTTTAAAAAAATGTCTTTATTTTTAAATATTTCTTAATTAATAAATATCTAACCTTTTTTAGTTGTTTTTATTACTTAAAAAAGTAGAAAAACAGCATTAAATACAACCAAAGCAAGTCTAAAAAGTGCCAAAATGTAGCACCTAATTCAATCCCAAGCGTATTTCCATTCTTATACTTTCCTCTTAATTGATTTATTAAAACCACAATTAATGAAATAATTCCTGCAATTACGTGAAGAATATGCACTGCCGCAATTAGAAATATATATGATGTTGTAACACTACTTGTTTCTCCTGTAAAGTAAAAACCTTGTGATGTAATACTTGAAAACCCTTTTACTTGAAAAAAGATAAAAGCGAAACCCATTAGTAAAGTTGCACTTAATAGTATTGTCGCTAAGGAATGTTTTTCTGTCTTAACTGCTTTTTTTGCTAAAATATAAGTTAAACTACTTATTATAAGTATTGATGTACTAACGTAAAATTCTGTAGGCAAACTGAAGTCAGACAACCAATCTTCTCTTGTACTACTTACAATATAAGCACTTGTCCAGCCAGCAAAAGTCATTAGCAAACTAACAATACCAAACCATAGCATCATTTTTTTTGCCCTTCCTTGCTTTTCTTTTATAGTTCCTTGTGTTAAATCCATTTCTCTATTATAAAAATTTATCTACAACATATACAATTGGCATTACACTAATATAAGTAACGCTCGCCAACATTAATTTTCTTGCGGACTGATTGTCTTTTTTCTCGTACAATTTAAACGCATACAGCAACATTATTAACCCCATAACAAAAACAATAACCGCCGCAGGTATTGATAATTGCAAAGAACCTGTAATACCAAAAGCTGGTATAATTGAAATCAAAATCATCCAAACTGTATACATAATAATTTGTAATGCTGTACTTCTATCTTTTTTACCTGTAGGTAACATTTTAAAACCTCCACGTTTGTAATCATCATCTAGCATCCAACCTAAAGCCCAAAAATGCGGAAATTGCCAAAAAAACTGAATCATAAAAAGTGTTCCTGGCTCAATACCAAATTCATTTGTAGCTGCAACCCAACCCAACATAAAAGGTATTGCACCCGGTATTGCACCAACAAAAACAGAAAGTGGTGTAATTGTTTTTAAAGGTGTATATGCACTTGTATACAAAAAAATTGAAATAGCACCAAACATTGCCGTTTTTGGATTCAAAAAATATAATGAAACCATCCCTAAAATTGTTAGTAAAACAGCAATTACCAAGGCTCTATTTACGGATACTCTACCAGCAGGAATAGGTCTATTTTTAGTTCTATTCATTAAAGCATCAAGATCTTTTTCGATAATTTGATTGTAAGTATTTGACGCTCCTACCATACAATAACCACCAAACGCAAGCAATAAAATAGGATATAGTTGAATTTCAGGTGCTCCTAACAAATAACCAGCAATAGCAGAGAAAACAACACTTATAGAAAGTCTCGCCTTAGTAATCTCTTTAAAATCAGCATAAACCAAAGCCCACGAAGTACTTTTTGCTGTGCTTACTGCAGTTTTCATTAAAAAATTTATTGGAGTGCAAAGATAACCCCAGAATGCTATTTGTGCAATGAAATTAGAATGTTTATACTATTTTTATAACTAAAAAAGATACAGTTAATTAATTACAAAACTTTAAAAAATGCATATGAAATTTTTAAAAATTTTACTGACACTAAACTTTTTATTCTTAGGTTTTTTAAAACTACAAGGACAAAATAAAAAAGTAGAAATAAAAACTGAAAAACTAACGGACAATATATATATGATTACTGGCCAAGGTGGCAATATTGGAGTTTTTATTGGTGAAGAAAAATTATTTATGATTGATGACCAGTTTGATCATTTGAGCGAACAATTAAAAGAATGTATTAGTAAACTGAGCAACAAACCACTTTCAATACTATTCAACACCCATATGCACGGTGATCACACTGGAGGAAACGCTAATTTTAATTCAGATAAAGTAACACTTGTTGCTCATGATAATGTAAGAAAAAGAGTTAAAACAAATAATCTTGAAAAACTAAGAGAAAAGAAAATTGATACAAATTATTTTACTAGAATGTTACCTGAAATAACATTTTCTAATGACATTACTTTTTATGATGGTGATGAAACCATAATGGCTTTTCACGTTCATAATGCACATACTGATGGTGATGCTATTGTTTATTTTATGAACAACAATGTACTTCATATGGGCGACACCTATTTTTCAAAACGATATCCGTTTATTGATTTAAAAAGTGGCGGTAGCGTTGACGGGTATATAGATGCTCACAAAAAAGTCTTGTTACTTATTAATGATGAAACTAAAATTATACCAGGTCACGGAAAATCGTCTGACAAAAAAGAACTTCAAGAATATGTTTTAATGTTAGAAGATTTAAAAGCAAATACTTTAAAAGCTATTGCCGAAGGCAAATCACTAGAAGAAGTACAAAACAGCAAAACCATATCAAGCAAATACGATGCGACTCATGGCAATGGTTTTATAAACCCTGAAAAATTAAGGACTACATTTTACACCAGTTTAAAATAAAAAAAATCCCTTATAATGTTCAGTCACTATAAGGGATTTTTTTTAAAATAGAAATCTACTGCAATTTAAAAACAATTGGTAAACTAAATGAAACTTTCACTGGTTCCATTCGTTGCATTCCAGGTTTCATTTTTGGCAATTTACTAATTATACGAGAAGCTTCTTTTTCTAATATTTTTGAAGGGCCTCTTAATTTCACATCTTCAATATCCCCTTGTGTTCCGATGGTAAACATTACAGAAACTCTGCCCTGCTCTCGCATTTCAATAGCAGCACTAGGGTACCGAAAATTCTTTTTCACATGCTTTTTCATCTTTTCTTCAAAACATGCGCCTCGTTCAGATTTTTTTACTTTTTCACAGCCTGGAAAAATTGGAACATCTTCTAAAGCAATAAAAGGAATAACTGGTACTTCATCATTAGGATCTTCTGCAACTTTTACATCACTAATTTTCAAGACATGTGCCTCTTCTTTTGGCTCATTTTTAAACTCCTTTTCTAATTCTACAAAATCATCAGGTACAACCTCAAAGGTCTCAGTTGGTTTTGCTTTTTGTACTTTTTCAACAGCTACTGTTTTCTCTACTTCAAAATTATAAATTTCTGGATGAATCTCGTAGGTCTCAGTAAGATCAACATCGTTAGTTGCTATTGCAGGTTTTAAAGAATTAAAACCCAATTCTAAGCCAAAATAAACGAGTAGCATAGCAACAATCAAACCTATTTGAAAATAGATAAAACTGTTTTTTTGTAAATTTGCATCGTGTTTACTCCCTTTTGAGTAAACAACGTGTGACGTTTCACTGCTATTCTCATTGCCGTGAGAATTTGCAGTACTTGTGGTACTTTTTTTCATAATAGTAAAATTTTATGTTTGTTACTATTTTGTTAAAACACAAGAAACGTACCAAAAAAAAATCCCGAACAATGTTCGGGATTTTTAATATATAAAAAATAAATTTTTTACTGTAATTTGAATGTAATTGGAATACTAAAAGGTACTCTTACAGCTCTACCTCTTTGTTTACCAGGTGTCATTTTAGGAAGCTTATCAATAATTCTTCTTGCTTCAGCCTCTAAGTTTTTATCTGGCCCACGCATTCTAATTCCTCCGATACTTCCATCTTTTTGAATAACGAACATTACGTTTACTTTACCTTGAACTCCCATTTCTTGAGAAATTTCAGGATATCTAAAGTTTTTACTAATGTGCTTATACATCATTTTCTGAAAACACTGTCTTAAAGCATTAGAACCTTTACTCTTTTCTTTTTCACAACCTGGAAAAATTGGAACATCTTCAATAACAGAAAAAGGAATATCTAAATCTTCCTCAACTTCAGCAACCTCAATTTCTTCAACTTCAGCAACTACTTCATCTTCGTTAGATTCTGTATCTTCAATAATTGTTTCAGGAACATCCGCTTCATCTTCAACTACTTCAATAATCTCCGGTGCAACTGGTGGCGGTGGTGGTGGTGGTGTTTTAATTTGTTCAGTCATTGGAACTTCTTCGTCCAATAAATCATCTACACTTTGAGAAATGTCATAATCAATAACATCATCATATTTTTTGTATTCTAATGCACGCCAAGTTAAAAACATAACTAGAGCTAAACCTGCAGCAAAAAACAAACCACTATTTCTTGAAATATCCGCTTTCGGATTCTTTTTTAATTCCATGATTCAAATTTTATTGTGAGCTAATTTAATTATTTATTTATAAAAAAGGTAATATTTTTTTCATTTTTGAGAAAGTACCCCTAAAATAAGGTACTTCATTGCTACAAACCCACTAATTGCACCAATACTATTCGCTAAAAAGTCTAATACATCACCATGTCTATCAGTTGTAAAATTATATTGCAATACCTCAACAACCATACCATAAACTACTGCCACAATCATCATTATAAATGTAGCTTTAAGTAATACTGTTTTTTCTCGTCTTAATTCATTTAAAAAAAAACCTCCTAATATTGTTGAAACGAGATAAAAGGTGAAATGAACTAATTTATCAAAATGTGGAATATTAATATTAATGCCGCCAGTAGTATCAGGAACAGAACCCAGGCTTAGATAGGTAATGAACACCATCCAGCAAAAATACAGTATGGCAAACTTATAGTTTTTAAGCACCAATCAACTCCTTATAAGCCTCATCGCTTAACAGACCTTCTATTTCAGAAGTATCGCTAATTTTCAACTTAATCATCCAACCTTTACCATAAGGATCAGAATTAACATCTTCAGGAGCATCTTCTAAATCTTCATTGAAAGCTACGATTTCGCCAGTCAAAGGCAAAAATAAGTCTGAAACTGTTTTTACTGCTTCAACAGTACCAAATACTTCATCTTTATCAAGAGTTTCATCTAAAGTTTCAACTTCTACATAAACAATATCACCTAATTCGCTTTGTGCAAAATCTGTAATACCAATAGTTGCAGTATCACCTTCAATTTTAACCCACTCGTGATCTTTTGTATATTTTAATTCTGATGGTATATTCATAGCTTAATTTTCTTATAAGTTAAAAACAAATGTAAAATATTAATGTTAGCTATTCAAGAAAAATAAAAAAGGTAGCTAAACCTTAACAGTTTGCTACCTTTATTCTATTTTTTACAGGAAAAAAATTAATTTCCAAAGTTATATATAATTGTAAAACCTGAGTTTATTGTTGTTTGAGGGTATGCTGTAGAAACTGCATATTTAGAATAAGAGTGATCGTAAAAGAATGTTGCGCTTAAATTTTTACTTAACGCATAATCCATACTATATTTTAAAGAGAATAAATCTTGACCAGAAGTTATCTCATTATTTTCAATATCTAAACTTCTAATGTAAGTTACATTATTACGTAACGTACCATCAATCTTAATATTTAAATCACCTTTTAATCTCGTTTTTTGGCCTCCAATATTAGTTACCATTTGAACATCTTTAAATCGATACCCTAACCCTACGGTATAATCTTTACCGTTAATCTCAGTGAGAAGGCTATTATCAAAACTTAATGACAATGTTCTATTCGTACTAATTTCGGCTAAAACACTTAGTGAGTTTTTCATTTCAAAATCAACCTTTATTAACGGATTAAATTGATCTGTTAATACGATATTACTAATAGTATTATCTGGTAATATATCAAGCGTTTCCGAATCAACAGGATCTAAACCTTCATTAATTAATTGAACCTTGGTTAAGTTAGTTTGATATGAGTTAATACTATAAGCCGCTCTATAACCATGAGAAACTGAAAAACGTTTAAACTTTTTCTTAAACCACTTTTTATCCATTAAGCCTGTATACTTCAAACTCCAATTAGGAAGTGGAATACTTCGCATTTCATCAAGATTTACATTTTCAGCACTTTGTCCTGTATACGCTGCAAAAAATGCTGGTAACAAAACAGCCTGATTAGATTTACTATACTGCTCCGGAAAACCATCATCATCTAAAGTACCTGAAGTTTGATTATTTTCTTCTAAAAGTCTATTAGCAATAATAAGTCTATTATTTTTTAGAGTCTCGAAAGTTTCCGATCTAGCTTCATCACTTTTCTTAAGTGCCGTACTAATCATTATCGTAGAAATACTAAAATTACCATAGTCGTTACCAATCAACTCTTCATACTCAAAAGTATTATCACCTAAATCATTAACAGTAAAAGTCTCTTCATAGCTATTTGACAATTGTCTATCTGCAGATAAATCAATTGTTAAGTTTTTCACAGGCTGTAATGTTGCCGTAATATTTAATTGTTTATTTACATTTTTAATAAACTCATCATTAAAATCTGTGAATGTTGTTAACCAACCATTTCTAGCAGCTTCATATCTAATATCTGAATTTTGTGACCCAAAAACATATGCTGATGATGGTTTTGTTGTACCAATAAAACCAACAGACTGTGTATAACCCGGCAAAACAATACCTCCACTTTGGTTATACGTAAAGTTTATTCTTTTTACCATAGTCGCAATATCAACAAATGTATTAAATAAAGGGCTCGTTTTACTTTCAACGTCCTCTTTGCCTTTTCCTTTAGTATTTGTTACACTTTTGGAAGCACTACCCTTACTAGATTTTGACCTAGAATTACTTTTTACCTTTTTTAAGCCAATTAAATCATACAATTTTTGCATGTTCATATTTGAAGATAAAGTATGCGTGTTTGCATTCTGAACCGTATTTAGGTTTTCTCCTGCCGCCTCGTTTAATGCATCTCCACCTCTTTCCCAATCAAAATTACTTGTATATGTATATTGCCCCGTAATAAACTCTAATGCTGGCATTAATTTAAACGGCAAATCATAATTTAATTGCAATTGTTGCGCATACGTATTAGGCTCTCCTAAATCCCAGAAACCATCCCAAATACCTAGCTCTGAATTAATTTCTGATGCCGTATTACCATCTTCTTCATAATAATTACGAATAATATTATTATTCGAACCTTGAAGATTTGCTGTCAACGATTTTGTTAAGGTATAGTTTAAAGAATATTGCCAGTTAAATAAATAATTACGTTGTTGCAATAAAGGTAAATCTAAAGACTCAACACCTGCCTCTAAAACATCTCTATAGCGTTGTTGATTAAAACTTCTATTTATTGTTGAGTTTAAAGACACTGTTGTTGGCAGCAAATTTAGATTCAACTCTTTAAGCCACCTCCAATAATCACCTGTAAACAACGAATCTTTTTTAGCAAAAGGTTCTACCGTAACAGGTTTAAAACTGTGATTATACACAAAACCTGTTGAAACATCTTGCTCTTTTAAATCTTCATACTCAAAATCATGATAATTAGTTTCATTGTAAGAATAGTTAAACGTGAAATTTTCAATATCGTAGAAATTCTCCTTAGCTTTTTCTGACCTATTTTTACGAACACCTATAAAATTAATACTTGTTCTTTTTGTGTATTCTTGAGCTTGTTCTAAAATCTCATCTTTTTCATCTTGAGTAGATGCCGCAGCAATTCTATCAGATAACTTTAGATCTTCATAAACTGGATCATATTCCGGAGTAACCATTTCTTCTGAAATCTCGTAATTAAATGGCAATTCAATTCCCCATTTATTAGGAAGTAATTGACCTAAATTAAGGTTAGTTACAACATTATAAGAAGAGACATCTTCCAATGATCTTTCAGTAGTTGTCTGATCAATAGACCCAAAACCAACTGTACTATGTGAACCAGAAGCTGAAACTGTTGCAAAATCTGCCACATTTAAATCTAACGCTGCAATTGCAGCCCAACCACCAGTTTGATCAATACCTGCTAAACGCAATTCATTAAACCAAATTTCACCACTAGCATTTTCATCATCAATGTTTTTTACACCAATCATTAAACTCTCAATACTACCCAATGACGGGTTACCTTTTATTCCTATTCTTGGAACACCATCTGTTCTATCTGCAAACTCATCAACAGAAACTGCTTCTCCATCCACAACTTCATAATAATTAACATCGCCTAATGACTCGTTTAGTATACCCGCTGATTTCACCACACTTAGATCCGACAAGGCAATAGTTAACTCATTCAAATCTGGCCAAACCTCTTCATCTAAAGTTGAGTCATAAGATGAGAATTGCAATGGAATTTCAATATGATAAAAGTTTTCTGAAAAATCAGTACCCACCCTTATAAAACCAACTAATGGCGTTTCACCATCTAAGTAATCAGAATCTAAAATCTCCTCAGCATGAATAAACATTTTTAACTCTTCATACTGCCTAATATCAATATTTACATTTTTATAAACTGCTCTTGAGTCTTCAGGCTCTAAATTCTCAACAATAAAAGATAATGACTGTTCATTTTGATCTACAATAGTATTGTTACTATTTATTTGTTCACGCTCAACTCCTGGAGGTAACACATAAGGTATTGGTGTTTTTGAACTATTTTCTTCTATACTTACCGTACTAATCTCAACTGTAGTACCATCATCTTCATTGTTATCATCAACATCTGGTTGTAATGAACTTGAATAACTACGCCAATCTCCTCTAATTAAATCTAAGGTTGCTAAACGTAAGGTTACATCACTAGTAAAACCAGTTAAGTACAAACGCATAAAACTCATTGATCTAAAATCGGTAATTCCACCAATTGCATCTGTAAAATCAGATAACGGAATTTTGTATTGAATCCAACGACTACCTACAATACTACCATCAGGAATTGTAGTTCCTGATATTTCATTCTCTATAATATCGGCAACATACTCGTCATTAATAGTAATATTTGAACTAATAGGAATACGGTATTCATAATAACTATTAATCGTATTCATTGTTAAATCCCTATCAATATCTTCAACGTCTGGCAATGTTGTAGAACCTCTATCAGTATCAGTAACATCAACAGGCGAGTTACCTTCAAGGTTGTTATAGTCATAGTAACGCTCAGGAATACTACCATCAATATTTAAGTAATACTCATAATTATCTAATGCAGGGTCATTACCTGTATTGTTTGTAAATATTGAAGCTTCACTACTATCAGATAAACCATCATAACCAACATCTTGCAAAGCTCTATTGTTTTCATCAACGTCAAAAGCATAAACTAATGCAGATGTAGTTGGCACTTGCCCCCATGAAGTTTCTGTAACTAAATCACTACTATCAGTCCCCGGTAAACCGTTTTCGTATTGCTTTTTTCCATCCTTTAAAACATCTTCAGATATATTACCAATATTAATAACAAATTCTCCAGGACTTGTTGCTTCACCATCAAAATAAGGGTCTAACACCCAAAACTCAATATATTCCACATTTGATTGCTCAAAATCAGTTGTAGTTAAAGGTCGCATAATACCACCCCATTTATCAGTCGCTTGTTCTGAATCAAATGTAGGGTTATTATTATATGGTCCTTTTTCATTAGGATAATATGCGATATCTAATGTAGTTTGCACCGTTGTTTCACCAACAGCAAGTTCAGTCTCAGGAAAAACCTCATCAACATATATTCTTCTTGTTGTATTTGTTGATACATCACTATCTGTGATATCTGAGGGTCTTTGCGAAGTATAAAAGATTGGATCAATAGTATACCAAGCCATCTTTGCTCTCCCATACCCATTCTCTAAATTTGCAGGATCTGTTGTTGACGCTCCATAAAGCGAACCATTATTTCCGAACTCAAGTGGTGTACTCGCTAAATACCAACCAGATGCCGCCTGAATATCTATTGAAGATTCTGAACCTTCAAAATCATCAATATATGTAGTAGTTTCACCATCAAAATCATCACTACTTGGTGTACCTGGCAACAAGAAAGCAATTTCACCTCTTACCGATAAGTTAGAAGGAACATCAGTATCAATATTTGGTAATTTATTTACTAAACGCGTTAAAAATGGCAACTCAGTTGAATAGTTTGTATTTAAACCAAACATGGTATTATTTACCGATTCTGACCCGTAATTTGTTTTTTGTGTTTGTGGTTTTTGGCTAAAGTTTAATAATGTTGCTCCAATTAAAAAATCTTTACTCACTTGGTGCTCAACATTTACACCTGCAAACGTCTGTGTTTGTTGTCCGAAAGTTGCTGAATCTTCTACAGATATTGTAATTGGTGTATCAGAAGCTTGTAATGAAGGGTCAATTATCTGCACCGTTCCTGCCGTGTAATTTACAGTATAATCAATACCTTCGGTTAAAACTCTACCATTTGTTGACACCGTAACAGAACCTTGAGCAACATTAAACGCACCAATGGATATACCACTACTACTATCAGATTTATAGCTACCACTTAATTCAAATTTATCTTTTTCTGTATCTTCAAGTGCATCTGCCTGGGTAGAAGCATACATATTTCTAAACACATACTTTTTTTGATTATCATTATACCCTTGGTCATTATCTAAATCATAAACACCACCACCAAGCAAATCAAATAAATACTCACCAAAAGGCTCTACTTTCGTAAAAATTATACGTCCCCTTGTAGCATCAACTGTAATGCCTTCATAAAAATCAAAAAAACCATCACCACCAGTTTGCACATCACCATAAGTATTTAACCTATCAAAATGAAATGCCTCTAATAATATACGTTCTTCTAACCCTGTTGGCCAACCAACATCATTTACTTTAGTTATATAGTTTCTTGATGTAGGATCAGAATATAAAATATTAAATGTAAAATCATCTTCACTCATTGAATATGCTCCAGTAGAGTATATGTTTTTCATCATCAAATCCCAGATAGGATCTGAAACTGTAGTAACACTACTTTTTAACAACTTTAATACTAACGCATTACTCGTTGAAGATGTTGACGTTGCTTCTACTTGATTTGCAAATTCACCCACTTGGTATACTTGCCCCCTATATGTATATTGAAATGCGACAGCTAAAACTTCATCGCTGCCTAACTGCTGACTCAAAGATATATAACCTAATTGCTCGTCATATTCATAATCTGTACCACTAGTAAGTTTTCTAGCGTTTTCAAGAATTGAATAATCAAAACCTTGATTTACTTGATACCCCGAAGAAATACTAAAACCAGCTTCAACCGTTGAAACATCTCTAATTGAAGATGTTAAAACACCACCACTATTAATTAAATCTGGAGAATAATCATTAGCATCATTATCAGGTAAATCACCTGAGGAAGAGGTGTTGAAAAAACCCGCCGGATTACCATTCATTTGCCCAATTCTAGTGTTTTCAGACTCTGCTTCACCTAAATCTTGAATTGCAACAATATTTCTAACATTATCTGTTTCTTGAATTTTGTTAGTTACCCAAACTTCAATAGCTGTAATTTGAACATTACTATTTATATAAGGATAATTCTCAAGTGCATCATCATAATTATCTCTAAAATACTGTGATAAGAAAAAGTGCTTATCATCATCATAATCTAAAGCAGATAAAGAAAATTCACTTACAGTACTACCACCTTCCGCAACTACTGATGTAGTTTGCGATTGCTGGTTTGAATAAACTGCAGTAACCGTAGTTTTGCCAAATTGCAATTCTGTTTTGACACCAAATAAACTTTGTGAACCTTGAATTAATGAACTATTCAATGGCATACTCACATTACCTATTTCAATTTTTTGAAGGATATCATCTTCATTAGGCGTGTATTCTAATTTTACTATATTCTGAAAATCAAAAGTAGCCTCAGTATCATAATTGGCATTAACCTCGAGTTTTTCTCCTATTTTACCTAACAAACTCAAACTAATACGTTGATCAAAATCAAAAGATAAATTAGTTCTGTTTCTTGGTGATAATGAAGGGTTGTCATTTTTTTGCCAAATAACACCTAAATCCATTGCTACAGAACCCTGTGGAATAACTTCAATAGTGTTCCCGCCAAAAATAGACTCAAAAAAACTATTATTTACATAAAAGTTAGGAAGTAAATTTTTTCTAGCCTCTTCACTTCCTTCTTTTTTACCTGTGTAGGCATCCATCTTATCTTTAAAATAAGACTTCATATTTTCTTTACGGACTAATTCTTGATATTGTTCAGGAGTTAAAATTACAGGATAACTAATATCAAAATCTCCAACTGTTTCTGTATAAACATAACTATCCAAAGCAGGATCGTATGTATATTTTGAAACAATACTATTTGGGTTATTCATTCTCAAACGACCAAGAGTATACCCTGTTTTCACAGAATCCGTTTCTTGCTCATTAGTATCTTGCGCATTTGTTACTTGCGTAAAACCCAATAAAATACTAAATACAACGAGTAGCTTAAACCCTTTGTATTTAAGTGAAATTTTTGCCCTATTTTTCAAACTTATTACAAATTTTTAAGCGAAAGCTTAATGATGTCTTCCACACTTAGTGAAGCATCTTGGCTTAAAACTTTGTCGACAATCTTTTCAGATTGTTTACGCATAAAACCAAGAACCTCTAAAGCAGATAACGCTTCATCTTTATTTGTATTGTTTGAAATTGCCGAAACTTCATCAATATCGTATATTTTTAAAACTTTATCCTTTAAATCAAGAATCACCCTTTGTGCTGTTTTTGCCCCAATACCTTTCACAGATTGTATTGCCGCAACATTACCCGTTGCAATTGCATCTCTTACCTGCAATGGAGACATTGATGATAACATTGTTCTAGCTGTACTCGACCCTATACCAGACACTGATAATAATAATCTAAAAATTTCTCTTTCTGATTTTTCAAAGAAACCAAATAAGCTATGAGAATCTTCTTTTATTTGAAGATGCGTAAACAATTGTATACTCTCAGAATCTGTAATATTTGAAAATGTATGCAATGAGATATTCACAAAATAACCCACGCCATTACAATCAATTACCACGTGTGTTGGGTTTTTCTCTGCTAATTTACCTTTCAGGTGGTGTATCATAATTTTAAAATTTGAATTGTTAATTGATTATAAAATAAAAGCCTAACCTTTAAAAATAGTTAGTTTTTAAAGGTTAGACTTTTAAGAATTAAATTATTTGTTATTATTTTGATTTTTTACGCTTCTCTCTTTCTTGAACATCAATAGTTGCAATAGCCGCCATATTAACCATCTCATCAACACTAGCACCTAATTGAAGAATATGAACAGATTTTTTCAATCCTAATAAAATAGGACCAATACTATCTGCATTATTTAATTCTTTCAACATTTTATACGTAATATTCGCCGCTTCTAAATTAGGAAAGATTAAAGTGTTTACTTTTTTACCTGCTAATTTTGAAAAAGGGAATTTACTCTCATGTAATTCTTTATTTAGAGCAAAATCCATTTGAACTTCACCATCAACCACTAAATCAGGTCTTGATTCATGTAACAATTTAGCAGCCTCTCTAACCTTTGTAGCATTTGGGTGTGTTGACGAACCAAAGTTTGCATAAGAAACTAATGCCATAACCGGATCAAATCCAAAAGTAGAAGCTACATTTGCTGTCATTTTTGCAATCTCAGCTATTTCAACTGCTGACGGGTCAATATTAATAGATGTATCTGCTAAAAATAAAGGTCCACGATCAGTATTCATTATATTTACCGTTGCAACCTTTTCAACATTTGATGCACGACCAATAACTTCAAAAATTGGTTTTACAACTGTTGGATACGCCCTTGAATAACCAGAAATCATACTATCTGCATCACCTTCAACAACCATCATTGCTGCAAAGTAATTACGCTCACGCATTTTGGTTTTTGCACTATATAAAGTAACACCACTTCTTTTACGAGCTTCCCAATATTTTGTTGCATAGTAATCTTTTTTCTCTAAAAATTCTTCATCCTTAGGATCAATAATTTCCAAATCAGCATCAAAATCTAACTCTTTTTTAAGCTCTTCTATTATTTCTTTCTTACCTAATAAAATAGGAGTTGCAATACCTTCTTCATATGCAATTTGCGCAGCTTTTAAAACATCTAAATGGTCTGCCTCAGCAAAAACAATTTTCTTACAGTCCATTTTAGCTCTATTGTGCAATAAACGAACTAGTTTGTTATCGCTACCTAAACGTTGCAATAATTCTTCTTTATATTTACCCCAATCTTCAATAGGACTTTTAGCAACACCACTATCCATTGCTGCTTTTGCAACTGCAGGTGGTATTTCGGCAATTAATCTTGGATCAAAAGGTTTTGGAATAATATATTCTTTACCAAATGCTAAACGTGTTTCACCATAAGCAATATTAACCTGCTCTGGCACTGGTTCTTTTGCTAATTCAGCCAAAGCTTTAACTGCCGCCATTTTCATCGCTTCGTTAATTTTGGTAGCTCTAACATCTAAAGCACCTCTAAATATAAAAGGAAAACCTAAAACATTATTGACTTGGTTTGAATGGTCAGAACGACCAGTTGCCATTATTATATCATCTCGAGTATCAATCGCTAATTGATAATCGATTTCTGGATCTGGATTTGCCATAGCAAAAACAATAGGATCTTTAGCCATAGATAATAACATTTCTGGAGACACGATATTTGCCATTGAAAGCCCGATAAACACATCTGCATCCTGCATTGCTTCATCAAGCGTATCAATGTTTCTCTCCGTAGCAAACTCAGCTTTTTCTGCCGATAAAGTGTCACGATCTTTTCGAATAACACCTTTACTATCAAGCATTACGATATTTTTATCTACTGCTCCAAAAGCTTTATATAATCGCGTACAAGAAACAGCCGCTGCCCCTGCCCCACTAATTACAATACGTACGTCTTCAATTTTTTTATTGGTAATATCTAAAGCGTTTAAAAGAGCTGCCGCAGATATGATTGCTGTTCCGTGCTGATCATCATGCATTACCGGAATATCCAATTCTTCTTTTAATCTTCTTTCTATTTCAAAAGCTTCAGGTGCTTTAATATCCTCTAAATTAATACCTCCAAAAGTAGGAGCTATCATTTTTACAGTTTCAATAAATTTATCAACATCTTCAGTATCAACTTCAATATCAATTCCATCAATATCAGCAAAAATTTTAAACAACAAACCTTTACCTTCCATTACTGGTTTTGAAGCTTCAGGTCCAATATTACCCAAACCTAACACTGCAGTTCCGTTAGATATTACTGCTACTAAATTCCCTTTAGAAGTATATTTATAAGCATTGTCTTTATCTTTTGCAATCTCTAAACATGGTTCTGCTACACCAGGAGAATAAGCAAGTGCCAAATCTCTTTGTGTTGCATACGGTTTAGTAGGTACAATTTTAATTTTACCTGGTTGTGGTTTCGCGTGATAAACTAATGCCTCTCTTCGTTTAGACTCTTTACTCATAACTCTAATAAATTAAAAAACAAATTTAAGTGTATTCTTTATAAGAACAACATTATATAATGTTATTAAAAGGAAAAAGTCCTTTTGCGAAGGACTTTTTCTTGAATATTAAATAACTAAAAAGTATAAGTAGGTAATAAATTCAAATTAGCTTCGTATTAATCTCACTTGCTACAGAATACCTACTAGCTTCAAAATTGAGCAAACAACTATTGTTGCAAGTATACAGATTAACAAACCAACTACAAGAACCAGGAAACCGTTTAGCACTTTTGTACCGACTGAAACATTTTCCATAATTATATTATTTATACTTAAATTTAGTGATTTTAAAAATAACCAACTTAATTTTTAACATAAAACAAATATATTGCACTATATTTTTAGATATTTTCAATTTAAAATTTCTAAAGAAATATAATCTATAACTTTCTTTGTAGCTCCTGAATTTTGAGAAATATAATTTTTATTAATCAAAGAAGTTGTTTTATAATGTGAAGGGTTTTCTAATAATTTTAATACCTCTAAAGTAAATTCTTGCTTATTACTTATTGAAATAACTCCTTTTTTAGCAACTAAATCTTCAGCTTCTTTAAAACCAGAATAATCAGGACCTATTATAACCGGAATTTCAAATACCGCAGGCTCTAAAGTATTATGTAATCCAGTAGCAAATGCACCACCAACATAACCAATTGCAGCATAGCTATATACTTTAGTTAAAATACCAATAGTATCTAATATCAGAACATCAAAATCTGATATATTTTGTTTATTTAATTCAGAATACAATATTGTTTTTTTTGATATTGAAGTTTTAAGTTTCAACATTGCTTCTTTTTTAATGGTATGTGGCGCTAATACATATTTTAGCTCAACATTTGATGAATTGATAAAATCTACAATTATCGCCTCATCTTCAGGCCAAGTACTTCCTGCCACAAAACAGGAATGCCGGCCTTTAAAATCATCCATAAATTCTATTTGATTATCACGTTCTAATATTTCAAGAACACGATCAAATCGGGTATCACCACCTACGCTGACATTTGTAAAACCTATAGATGCTAATAATTTTTTAGAATTTTCATTTTGAACAAAAAAATAAGAAAAAGCTTCTAAGCTCTTTTTCATAAAGCCACCATAACTTTTAAAAAATAGTTGTCGTTCTTTAAAAAGTGATGCTATTAATAAGGTAGGAATTTTAAGCTCATGTAATTCATTTAAATAGTTTGGCCAAATCTCATACTTTACAAAAATCACCAATTTAGGATTTACTAATGCCAAAAATTTCTTTGCATTGCTTTTAGTATCCAAAGGAAGGTAAGTAATATAATCTGCTATTTTTGAATCTTTTTTAACCTCATAACCCGATGGCGAGAAAAAAGTAACTAAAATTTTGTAGGTCGGATATTCCTTTTTCAGTTTTTCAATTACAGGTAAACCTTGTTCATACTCACCTAAACTAGCCGTATGTACCCAAATCACATTAGCATCAGTTAATTTATTTTGCTGTAAGAATGAAAACACATTTTTTCTACCGTTAACAAATAAGCTTAGCTTTTTATTAAACAGCGCCACTATTTTCAAAAAAAAACATACTATATAAACAGAACAATTATATATAAAACTCACCTTGATTTTGTTTGTTGCTAAATTACGCTTCTTTACATAAATACATTGCGTTCTTACTCTAGTTTTTGTAAATTTACAACCCTAATTTCATAAGATGCGAAAAATTCAAATGGTTGACCTTAAAGGTCAATACGAAGCCATTAAAGAGCAAATAAACACAACATTTTCTACAATTTTAGAAACTTCAGCTTTTATTAACGGACCAGAAGTACATGGTTTTCAAAAAGAATTAGAAGATTACTTAAATGTAAAACATGTAATACCTTGTGCAAACGGAACCGATGCGTTACAAATTGCTATGATGGGACTTGGACTACAACCAGGTGACGAAGTTATAACTGCCGATTTTACTTTTGCTGCTACTGTTGAAGTAATAGCACTTTTAAACTTAACTCCTGTTTTAGTTGATGTTGACCCTGATACATTCAATATTACACCTGAAGCAATTGAAAAAGCAATTACACCTAAAACTAAAGCAATTGTTCCTGTTCATTTATTCGGACAATGTGCTGATATGGATGCAATTTTAGAAATTGCTAAAAAACATAATCTTTTTGTAATTGAAGATAACGCGCAAGCCATTGGCGCTGATTACTATGATAAGGATGGTAATAAACATAAAGCTGGAACAATGGGACATGTAGCCGCTACATCTTTTTTCCCTTCTAAAAACTTAGGAGCTTATGGTGATGGTGGTGCTATATTTACAAATGATGATGAACTTGCTCATACACTTCGAGGCATAGTTAATCATGGTATGTACGAACGCTACCACCATGATGTTGTTGGCGTAAATTCAAGATTGGATAGTTTACAAGCTGCCGTACTTAGAGCTAAGCTTCCATTATTGGATTCTTACAATATAAAAAGAAGAAACACTGCCCGTAAGTACAATAAGGCTCTTGAAAATATTAATGATATTATTTTACCTACAACAAGAAAAGGTTACGGAATAATTTGTGATAAATGTACATGTCATGTATTTCATCAATATACATTAAGGATTACAAACGACAAACGTGACGCATTAGTTAAACATTTAAATGACAATGATATTCCGTGTGGCGTATATTACCCTATACCATTGCATAAACAAAAAGCTTATGTTGATGATAGATATAACGATGATGATTTTAAAATAACGAATCAATTATCTAACGAAGTTATCTCATTACCAATGCATACTGAGCTCGATGATGAGCAGATTAACTTTATTACAAAGACAATTATCGGATTTATTACTGGTTAACTTTATAAATACTATAGCTTTGACTTAAGCTAAATATACTAACCGTTAAAATAAAATAAATGAAAGTACTTGTAACAGGTGGACTAGGCTTTATAGGTTCTCACACTGTAGTTGAATTACAAAACAAAGGTTTAGAAGTAATCATTATTGATGACCTTTCAAATTCATCGGAAAAAGTATTAGATGGTATTTTTGCTATAACAGGTAAAAAACCAATTTTTGAAAAATTAGATTTAAAAGAAAAGTCTGAAGTTGAAGATTTTTTCAAAAAACATACTGATATATCAGGAGTTATTCATTTTGCAGCTTCAAAAGCTGTAGGAGAAAGTGTGGAAAACCCGCTGTTGTACTACGAGAACAACATAGGTACACTAGTGTATATTCTTAAAGAGTTATCTAAAAAAGATAAAGCAAGCTTTATCTTTAGTTCTTCTTGTACTGTTTACGGTCAAGCTGATAAGATGCCGATTACTGAGGATGCACCAGTGAAAACAGCGGAATCTCCATATGGCAACACCAAACAAATTGGCGAAGAAATAATCTCAGATACTTGCAAAGTTACTCCTTCACTAAATGCTATTGCATTGCGCTATTTTAATCCTATGGGTGCTCACCCTAGTACTGAAATTGGAGAGTTACCAATTGGGGTTCCTCAAAACTTAGTACCTTACATTACACAAACTGGTATAGGTATGCGCGAACAGTTATCTGTTTTTGGTGGCGATTACCCTACTGAAGACGGTACTTGCATTAGAGATTACATTCATGTTGTTGATTTAGCAAAAGCACACGTAATTGCTTTACAAAGATTACTAGAAGGTAAAAATGATGACAACTATGAAGTATTTAATTTAGGAACTGGTACAGGTAGTTCTGTTTTAGAAGCTATTAAAAGTTTTGAAAAAGTTTCAGAAAAAAAATTAAATTATAAAATAGTAGATAGAAGAGCGGGTGATATTACTGCTGCTTACGCAAGTACGGATAAAGCTAACAATATTTTAGGTTGGAAAGCAGCTTCAACTTTAGATGAAGCCATGAAATCTGCTTGGGATTGGGAAGTGAAAATTAGAAAATAAATAATACCCTATATTATTAATTAAGCTAAAGAGCGCCAAATTATTTTTTTGCGCTCTTTAACATTTAATTATTAGCTAAGTAAAAGACTAATTTAAATAAGTTCTACGTAAATAAATTATGGTTACAAATTACGTAAATACTAAAGCATTATTAGAAGCTTCCATTACAGAAAAGCTTTTTGAAAAGCTAGTTTCTCAACTAGCAAAAGATTTTACGTTGTCAAATATTTCAATAGAACTTCCATTTGAAATATCTCCAACTAATTTAAAAACAATTTTGCATCAAAAAATATACAATTTAATATTGGAAGATTTTTCTGAGTACCTAAACCTTTTATACATAATTGATGTTCCTGAACACGCTATTAAAAAAATAAAAGCAACAGAACCACTTGAAATTTCAGATCAAGTGTCATTTCTAATTCTAAAAAGAGAATTTCAAAAGGTTTTATTTAAAGAACAATACGGTTAAAAATAAACACGTACGAAAGGCATCCAAGAGTTGGAATAAATACTTTTGTAATCATCGTACAAAACATCGTACCTAATACCAATAGTATAATTTTTAGTACCATAACCCGCACCTAAATACAAAGCAGGACTCCAATAATTTTCCTCAACACATACCACATTCCTATTAACCCTTAATTGCTCATATTCTACTGAAAGTTGAATTTCTGGAATTGGATTAAAAAAAGTTTGAGCACTAGCACCATAGGCAGTAAATTTATAATCTTCATATTTCGAATAATTAAAACTTAAACTTGCCCCGTAAGCAAAATATTGATTTACTTGACAAATTGCACTTGGTGCAACAGCAATATTAAATGAGTTATTCCCAAAACCTAAACCAAATCCTCCTCCAAAACGAACATTGTCCCAATAGTTATTTGAACTCGTACTATTTTGCGCCATTAAAGTTTGACCAAAAACCACAAAAATTGTAACTACACAACATCTTTTTAAGTATAAACCACATATTTTGACCATAATTGTTATTTTTCCTTAATATTCGCTGTTAATATATGACTAGATTTTTGAAAAGTTGTATTTTTGATTAAACTTTATTCACAAGGAAGACAAAAAATTTTATGGATAATTATTCCTTTTTAAACGCGGCACACACCTCATTTCTTGCCGATTTATATGACAAGTATTTAGTTAATCCTGATAGTGTTGAGCCAAGTTGGCGAGCATTTTTTCAAGGATTTGATTTTGGACAAGATAGTTTACTTGACGAACTTGATCTACCAACACAGAACTCAATAACAGGAGCTACTCCTAGCACTGAAATGCCACAGTCATTACAGAAAGAGTTTCAAGTTATTAGATTAATTGATGGTTACAGGTCTCGTGGGCATTTGTTCACAGAAACCAACCCTGTTCGGCAACGTAGGCAATACACGCCATCACTAGAAATAGAAAATTTCGGACTTAACAACAGTGACTTAAGTACTATTTTTACTGCCGGAGAAATATTAGGCATTGGCCCTAGCTCATTAACTGACATCATCACACATTTAAAAAATATTTATTGTGATGCTATTGGTGTGGAATACATGTATATTAGAAATCCTGAACGTGTTGAATGGATTCAAAATTGGTTGAACGTAAATGACAATCACCCAAAATACAATGCAGATCAAAAAAAGAATATTCTTAAAAAACTAAATCAAGCTGTTTCTTTTGAGAATTTTTTACATACTAAATATGTTGGTCAAAAACGTTTTTCTTTAGAAGGTAATGAATCACTAATTCCTGCATTAGATGCTGTTGTAGAACGTGCTGCCGAAATGGGAGTTAAACAGTTTGTTATGGGTATGGCCCATCGTGGTAGGTTAAACGTTTTAACAAATATTTTTGGAAAAGCAGCTAAAGACATTTTTAGCGAATTTGACGGTAAAGATTACGAGCAAGTTGTTTTTGATGGTGATGTAAAATACCACTTAGGTTGGACTTCTGAAAGAATGTCTGACAACGGAAATAAAATTAAAATGAACATTGCTCCTAACCCTTCTCACCTAGAAACTGTAGGTGCAGTTGTTGAGGGTATTACCAGAGCTAAACAAGATGCTCATTTTAAAGATGACACATCAAAAGTATTACCGATTGTAGTACATGGTGATGCTGCTATTGCTGGTCAAGGTCTTGTGTATGAAGTTGTTCAAATGGCTAGCTTAGATGGTTACAAAACTGGTGGAACGATACATATAGTAGTAAATAATCAAATTGGATTTACAACAAATTATTTAGATGCTCGTAGTTCTACATATTGTACTGATGTTGGCAAAGTAACATTAAGTCCTGTATTACACGTAAATGCTGATGATGCAGAAGCTGTAGTACATGCTTCATTATTTGCATTAGAGTATAGAATGCGTTTTAAAAGAGATGTTTTTATTGATTTATTAGGGTACCGTAAGTATGGACATAATGAAGGTGATGAACCTCGTTTTACGCAACCTAAATTATATAAAGCGATTGCTAAGCACAGCAATCCAAGAGATATTTATGCTAAAAAATTAATTGCAGAAGGTATCATTGATGATTCATATATTGGAAAATTAGAAAAAGAATATAAAGCCTCTCTTGAAACAGAATTAGAAGATTCTCGTAAAGAAGATAAAACAGTCATTACTCCGTTTATGGCGGATGAATGGAAAGGTTTTGTTACTGTACAAGAAGACGAAATGGCCAAAACCATTAAAACATCAAGTACTAAAAAAGACCTTACTACTGTTGCCGAAGCTATTACCGCTTTACCAAAAGATAAAAAGTTTTTACGTAAAGTAAATAAACTTATTGAAGACCGTAGAAAAATGTTCTTTGAAAATGATACTCTTGATTGGGCTATGGGAGAATTATTAGCCTACGGTACTTTATTACAAGAAGGACATGATATTCGTATGTCTGGTCAGGATGTTGAGCGTGGTACATTCTCACATCGTCATGCGGTTGTAAAAGTTGAAGATAGTGAAGAGGAAGTGATTCCTCTAAACTTAATTTCAGACAAAAAAGGAGAATTTGAAGTATACAACTCACACTTATCAGAATATGGCGTAGTAGGTTTTGATTATGGTTATGCTATGGCAAGCCCTAATACACTTACTATTTGGGAAGCACAATTTGGAGATTTCAGCAATGGAGCACAAATTATGATTGACCAATACATATCTGCAGCTGAAGATAAATGGAAACTTCAAAATGGTTTGGTAATGTTATTACCTCATGGTTATGAAGGTCAAGGAGCTGAACACTCTTCTGCACGTATGGAAAGATATTTACAACTTTGTGCTAAGGATAATATGTTTATTGCTGACGTTACCACGCCTGCAAATATGTTTCATATTTTAAGAAGGCAGATGAAGGTTAACTATAGAAAACCACTAATCATCTTTACTCCTAAAAGTTTATTACGTCATCCTAAAGCAGTTTCATCTATTGAAGATTTTACTAACGGAAGTTTCCAAAAAGTGATTGACGATAGTTCATTTGACATTAAAAAAGTAAAAACTTTAGTATTCACCACTGGTAAATTTTACTATGATTTATTAGCAGCTCGTGATGAAAATTCTAGAGATGATATAGCCTTAGTACGTGTAGAACAATTGTTCCCATTACCAGGAAATAAAATTGATGAACTTATAGCGAAATACGAAAATGCTGATGATATTGTATGGGCACAAGAAGAACCTAGAAACATGGGTGCTTGGAGTCATATAATGATGCATTATAAAAATGCTAACAAATTTAGAGTAGCATCAAGGCGCTTTTATGCATCTCCTGCCGCAGGTAGCTCAGTGAGATCAAAACGACGTCATCAAGAAGTTATCGATTATGTTTTTGACAAAACAAAAGATAACATGGTACGCTCAACTAAATAAAACAAACGAAATAATAAAAATACGGGTTACAATAAATTAAAATTATAAGAAATGATTTTAGAAATGAAAGTTCCTTCGCCAGGGGAATCTATTACAGAAGTAGAAATTGCAGAATGGTTAGTTCAAGATGGAGATTATGTTGAAAAAGACCAAGCAATTGCTGAGGTTGATTCAGATAAAGCTACATTAGAATTACCTGCTGAAGAAAGTGGAATAATAACTTTAAAGGCTGAAGAAGGTGATGCTGTTGCAGTTGGGCAAGTTGTTTGTTTAATTGATACAAGTGCCACTAAACCTAGTGGTGATTCTTCATCAGCTCCTGCTACTGAAACTAAAAAAGAAGAAGTTAAAGAAGAGAAAAAAGCTCCACAACCTGTACAAGCAAAAGAAACTTATGCTTCAGGTACTGCTTCACCTGCAGCTAAAAAAATATTAGCCGAAAAAGGAATTGAAGCTGGTGCTGTATCTGGCACTGGTAAAGATGGTAGAGTAACCAAAGAAGATGCTGTAAAAGCTGTTCCTTCTATGGGAACACCAACAACTGGCGGAAAAAGAGGCGAAAGCAGAAAGAAATTATCAATGCTACGTAGAAAAGTTGCTGAGCGTTTGGTATCTGTTAAAAACGAAACTGCTATGCTTACAACCTTTAACGAGGTTGATATGTCTCCTATTTTCGAATTAAGAAAACAATATAAAGAAGAATTTAAAAGCAAGCACGGTGTAGGTTTAGGCTTTATGTCATTCTTCACATTAGCTGTTGTTAGAGCATTAGAGATATACCCTTCTGTTAATTCTATGATTGACGGAAAAGAAATGATTTCTTATGACTTTAGTGATATTAGTATTGCTGTTTCAGGACCTAAAGGTTTAATGGTTCCTGTAATTAGAAATGCAGAAAACTTATCATTCAGAGGTGTTGAAGCTGAAGTTAAAAGACTTGCTATACGCGCTAGAGAAGGTGAAATTACAGTTGATGAAATGACTGGCGGTACATTTACTATTACAAATGGTGGTGTATTTGGTTCTATGTTATCAACTCCAATTATAAACCCTCCACAAAGTGCAATATTAGGAATGCATAACATTGTTGAACGTCCAGTAGTTAAAGACGGTCAAATAGTAGTTGCCCCTATCATGTATGTAGCACTTTCTTATGACCATAGAATTATTGACGGTAAAGAATCTGTTGGTTTCTTAGTTGCGGTTAAAGAGGCTCTAGAAAACCCTGCTGAATTATTAATGGATAATAATGTTACAAAAGCTTTAGAATTATAAATTTCTAAAACTCTATTATATAAGAAAGCCTGTATCATGATGATACAGGCTTTCTTAATATTATACCTTTCTTATAAGGCTATAAAATTTATTCAAATCTATATGTTCTTCTAGCTGCAACACCTTTTAAACATTTTGGTATATTTGAAGCTTTAGTAGTACTTGCTACATAATGATATGTTCCATTAGGAAATTCTTTAGTTACCGCAGTTAAACCACCACAATCATCTAGATTAGTAGGTTCTTTAGCATAAGCATAAATAGGAAAACCATCTTTAGCAAAACCAGTTAGAGTTGTTCCAGAAGTAGCTTGTTCAATAAATTTACATTCAACTTGATCAACGAGACCTTGTGCTTCATAAACTTGATTTATCACTTCTGGAATAAAGTGCCAATGATAGTAACCCGCAGGATCTAAGTGTCCACCACAGGGATCTAGTGAGGGCATTCTAATTTGTTCGGGTTCTGTTGGATTATCAGACATAAACATTTTTGGTCCATATATAGCTGATGGCGGAGCACCATTTATCGGAACACCGTCTACAGAAAACCCCACTATTTCAATCTCTTCAATATCATTATTTTCTTTTGCTAAAACAGGTTTAACAGGCATGGTGAAAGTTAATACCAAATCATCATTCGCAACAGGATCTAAACAATATGATATATCGTCTCTAGGCTGACCAACAAATTCAAAAATATTTACATTACCCTCACCATCAATTATATCATAACCATCATTCTTAATATCTTCAAGTAATTGCTTATTCCAAACTCTTAATCCTGCACCCGTTGCACCGTCATAGAAACCAACACCTGCAGTTTCATCTACAGTTTCCGGGCAAAAAGGACCGTACTCAACTGGATTACTTGAAAATTTAATTTGATAACATTTTGCTATAGAACCATCTTCTAATTTAGAATCTACAATCTCTAATGAGATTAAAGAACTTCTATTAAAAAAAGTTTCATCTATTCGATAATCAAGTTCTGAATCTTCATTAGGAGTGTTTTTATTTTTAGGATCACTACAGCCATTACATGAAGTTAATAAAGAGATTAATATAAATGAGATTGAAAATAGTAATCTTGAAATCATAATTCACTTAACTTTAAGTTGATACAAGTCAAATTTACTTATAATTCAGTAACAATGATCAAACCAATATGCAAATGAGTATTTATTATAAGTGAATAAAATAAAAGTTACATTAATTAATCACAATTCATATCACTTTTAGAAGTAACATCAGCATTAGGAAAGCAAAAACCCGTAGGCAGGCTTAAAGGGTCATATCTTTTTAAATTATTATCATACAAACTCTTTTCAATAAACACAGTCATTAAATCAATTTCCTCTTCAGTCAAACCTAAAGGAACAAACTTATCAGAAAGTGATCTTGTAGGCACGTTATCATTTTCTCTTACAGCATTATTTTTATAAACAATAATCTCTCTTACAGTAGAAAAGTTACCTCCATGACCGAAAAATTTAACGTCGGCTAAATTGTAAAGCTGAGGAACTTTAAACTTATAATAATCATTAGCATCGTTAGTGAAACCACCACGTCCTTTTTTAGTAGCATCATCAATAACACCATGAACATCAGCTCCTGCTAAATCATTCATTCCTAAACCGTAAAAAGCTTCTGAATTTAAAGCCGGGCCAGTATGACATTCATAACATTTTGCTTTTCCAAAAAATAATATTGCACCTTCTTTTTCATTTTCAGTCATTGCAGAGGCATCACCTTTTAGCCAATTTTGAAAATTTGTATTTGTTGCTAATAATGTTCTCTCATAAGCTGCAATTGCTAATCCTGCTGTTTCTAATGAATACCTTTCAGAAATATCTATATTAGAAAAAGCATCATCAAACAAAGTTGTATAACTATTGGTGTCACAAAAATCTTTATCTAACATCATTCTATGAACAGACAAACCTGCGATAGCTTGAATTTCAACACCCTCAAAACCTAAAAAATTTATAGCTTTAGGTGTCCCTTCGGTCCAGTTTTCTTCCGTTCCAATATTAGCATCAGTAGCACCAAACTGACCATTCCAAAGCATTAATTTTTGATATGCTACATTTAAAACAGTGGGTGAACGTATTGGCTGAACATCTAAAGAATCAACAAATAAAGGATTAGCAATTCTACTCTCACCTTGAACCCCAAAGCCCATACCACCTTCACCAATACCTTGTTGTATTCCACTTTGAAAACCAGCTGCACTGTGGTGACATGAAGCACATGAATACGTTTCTTTATTACTATCACTTAAAGAGGCAAGCCCTATACCTGTTTCATTAAAGAGAAGCTTTCCTAAATTTACTTTAGCTTCAGTAATTGGATTATTAGGATCAGCAGGTATATTGATATAGTCAGTATTTGAAGGAAGTATAAAATAATCTAAATCAGTAGCCAAACTCAATAATTTAGTTTCCAATAACTGATCTGTTTTTGTATAACCTTCTATAGAAACGTAATCAGATTCATCATTACAGCTTATAAGAAATGAGAATATAAGTAAAACTAAAAGCTTTCTTAATCTTAAATTAATGTCCATGTGAATATTTGAATGGTTAGTGTTTGCAAAAATAACGAAGAAGATAATTCATCCTAACTAAATTCGATAAACTACTTAATGTTATGTTAAAAAAAATAATTAACTTATCACTGATAACGATAAATTAGCTTTATAAGCAATACAAAAAACAAACTATTATGCTAAAAAAAATATTATTACTACTTGTTGTAATTTTTATAATACTACAATTCTTTAGACCTGAAAAAAATAACTCTAATGATATAACATATGATATTTCAACTAAATATGAAATACCTGAAGAAGTGAATAATTTATTAAAGGTTTCTTGTAATGATTGTCATTCTAATAAAACAGAATACCCTTGGTATGCAAATATTCAACCTGTGGGATGGTGGCTAAATGATCACATTGAAGACGGGAAAAGGCATCTAAATTTTTCTGAGTTTACTAAAAAATCCATAGCAGTACAAAACCATAAACTAGAAGAAACCATTGAAATGGTTGAAAAAAAATATATGCCTATAGATGATTATACAAAATTCGGGTTACATGAAGAAGCAAATTTAACTGATGAAGAGCGAAATGAGATAATAAATTGGGCTGAAACACAAATGAATTATTTAAAACAAACATACCCTGCTGATAGTTTAATTTTAAAAAGAAAACGTAACTAAAATAAGCAAAAAGCCAGTAAATAAAATTACTGGCTTTTTGCTTATTTATAATTGTTACAAAATTCAATTAATGCATTAAAATGAACTTTCATAGCTTTAATAGCAATATCAGGTTCTTTATTTTTTATTGCCTGATATATAGCTTTATGCTTATCAATTTCATCAGTAAAATCATCTTCATTACAAACCCTTGTATTTTTGAAGACAAAAATAATTTTAGGCATAATTTGTAACATTAATGCATTTATAGTACTGTTTCCACAAGCTTTTGCTATTGCTAAGTGAAAGAGTAAATCTTCCTCTAAAGCATCCTCTTTATTATTAATTTTTTCAATATAATTATTTAACGCTAACGCTATATTTTCAAGGTCATTATCTGACCTATATTTAGCCGCCAAAAAACTAGTTTTAGCTTCAAGCATAATCCTAGTCTCAACTAATGATTTAAAATTTTGCTTTTTTAAACTTACAATACCCTCTATAATACCATTCAGCGCTGTATGCCCTACATCAGCAACAAAAGTACCTGTTTGAGGCACTGATTTTAATAATTCGTAATATTCAAGTTTGGCTATTGCTTCTCGAAGATTTCTTCTTGAAACATCAAACTTTTCACATAATACTCTTTCTGATGGAAGCTTATCTCCGGGTTCTAAGTTTTTATAAAGAATGTAATCTTTAATTTTAGAAAGCAACTCATTTTGAATATTACTAAGTTCTGATTTTTTACCAAATTTTAATTCCATACTATTCAAAATGCATTTAAAATAGTTGATCAAATTGGTTATTTAACCTGAAGAAATGAATACTATTAAATGAATATATTTTAACTACTAAAATTAATTTTTAAAAAGAAAACTTTATGTATCAACCACTTAAAAAACAATCAATACATAAAGTTTTCTTAAAAGTTTTTACTTATAAAAATTTCCTTAATTAGAAATATTAGGCATTCTATTTAATTCTTCGTCTGGAATTGGTGTATCATAATCAACAGCAGAACTCCAATCTGATTTTGCACCTTCATAACCAGAAGCACTAAATACCTCATCTCCTAATTCTCTTCTTTTTATATCATACCATCTAATTCCTTCAAAAGCAAGTTCTAATCTACGCTCTTCTAAAACATCATCAACAGTGACAGTACCAGTAAGATCAGCAGGAACAGTACTAGCTGCTATAGTTTCTTCAACATAACCTCCATTAGTTGAACTACCACCTAATCTAGCTCTTTCTCTAACCAAATTAACATAAGTAAGCGCCGCCGCATTATTGCCTATTTCAACAGCTGCTTCTGCAGCAATTAATAATACTTCAGCATAACGTATCATTGAATAATTATGACTAGTTGCTCTTTTATTTGATCTTGCATATGGACCAGGGTAACGTGTGTATTTTGCAATGTATGGTCTGTTCGCTGCAAATGCATGTCCACTTTCAGTAAAGTTTGTATAATCTACTGTTACACCGCCAATTGTTGCTTCGGTTTGAAAAGAAACCCTTCTTCTGTAATCATCTTCATCAAAAGATTGGTAAACATCTAAAGAAGGAACTGCAATTGACCAACCTTCATCATCATCATCACCTCTTACACCTGTCATAGGGCAAGTTTGATCGTAAGCATTATCATCAGCTTCTACGTTGTTATAATCTAAAGCAAAAATAGGCTCTAGAGAAGCGTCAATCTTTTCTGCATTAAATAAACTTTGAAAATCACTATCTAACGCATAATTATACGTACCTGCATTATCAATAACTTCTTTTGCTTCATCATAAGCCATTTGCCAATATTCACTTCCAGAATCATTACCAGCCATTGTTAAATAAACTAAAGCTAAATAAGAACTCGCTGCTCCTTTTGAAGGTATTGCTCTAGAAGTAACAGTTTCTGGCAACCAAGTTTTAGCAAATTCTAAATCTGAAATAATATTCGCATAAACTTCTTCTTCTGAAGTACCACTTACATTCGCACCAGCATCAGTATCAGTAACCGGAGAATCAAAATATGGAATCTCACCAAACAATCTCACTAAATGAAAATAATAAAAAGCTCTTGCAAAATAAGCTTGTGCAGTAACAGGGTTTTTAACACTATCTTCTGCATCTACATCTTCAGCTCCAGCAATAGCTGTATTCGCAGCTGATATTCCAAGATACATTCTTGTCCAAGGATCATAAACCATTTCATTATCACCTGAAATTGTATGTGTATTCATCTCAACCCTTCTAGTTTCTGTAGACTGAAGATCTACCATATCAGAACGTAACATTAATGCTACAGATAATTTTCTACCCCAAACCTCTTCATTAATTGCATGCGTTAAAGCTCCATCAACTGCTGATTGAATATCACTTGTATCTTCAAAATATCCTTCAGGAGATAATAAAGCTATAGGCTCTTCTTCTAAATCAGAGCATCCTATCGCAGAAAACCCTAAGCTTATACCTAGAATTAACTTATATATAAATCTTATATTTTTCATTATTTTTTGTTTTTAAATATTCTTAAAATGTTAAATTAAGGCTAAGACTAACAGATTTAACTGTTGGATAATTTCCAAAATCAAAACCTCTCACTGTATTACTCGATGTATTATTATCACCAGAGGCTCCAAAATAGTTTACTTCAGGATCCAAACCAGAGTAATTTGTGAAAGTCAATAAATTCTGAGCACTTAATGATAATCTTAATTTTGACAGACCTATTTGATCAAGAATATCTGCAGGCAAATTATAACCTATAGCTATATTTTTTAATCTTACATAACTACCATCTTCAACAAAACGAGAAGAAATTTCTCTATTACTATTGTTACCAACTCTAGGGTCATCTGTATCAGTATTTGTAGCTGTCCAAGCATTATTGTAATAATCGTAAGTAGTATTAGAATCACCATTATACAATTGCACATTAGTCATATTAAAAATATCTCCACCTTGAGAACCTTGAAAAAAGATATTTAAATCCCAGCTTTTATAGTTAAAGTTATTTGTAATACCCCAAGTAAAATCAGGATTTGGATTACCAATAATATCTCTATCAGAAGTATCAATATCTCCATCACCATCTAAATCAGAAAATAATGGGTCACCGGCAACACCATCAGTTAATGTTGCTGTACCTTCTGGTAAGTCACCTCCTTGATATACACCTTCATAATTTAAACCGTAAAACAGACCTACTTCTTCTCCCTCTCTTAATATGTAGTTATTATCTACACTAAAATAACTAGGCGCTCCATTACCAAAGAAATCAGCTCCATTAATTAGGCTTTCTACAGTATTTTTATTTGTAGCAAAAACAAAATCAGTAGACCAACTAAAATTATCATTTGTAATATTTCTAGTATTTAAAGAAATCTCAAATCCTTTATTATTAATCTCACCAACGTTTGTAATAATCTCATCGTTAAGAAGACCAAAAGACCATGGTATACTATTATCAAACATAAGTACATCTTTGGTATCAATGTTATAATAATCAACAGAAAGAGAGACTGCACTACTAAATAAACTTAAATCTAAACCTAGGTTCATTTGATAAGAAGATTCCCATTTTAAATTTGGGTTAGAATTTTGATATGGAGTAACTGCTGTTACCGTCTCACCATTACTTGAGGCGTATATGCTACTTAAAACTGCTAAAGATTCGTAAGCACCAATTGATGGGTTACCTGTAACACCATAACTAGCTCTTAATTTTAAATTTGAAATTGTCTGACTATCTTTTAAAAAGTCTTCATTAGACACTTTCCAACCTAAAGCTCCTGAAGGAAAAATTGCATATTTTTCATTAGCTGCAAAGTTTGAAGCACCATCTCTTCTTACCGTTGCAGTTAGTAAAAATCTATCATCAAAATCAAAATTCGCTCTACCAAACTGAGATTGAATTTCTGTTTCATTAAAATATATATCTCCTGAAGAACCATTAATTAAACTTGTCGCAGTATATAATCCATAATAAGAAAATGAATCATCAATTGTACCAGTACCTTCGCTATAAGAACCTTTATTTGTAGTTTTTTGATAAGAATAACCTGCTAAAAGAGTTAAATTTCCTTTTCCAATCTCTTTTTTGTACGTTAAATAATTCTCATTTAATACAGACTTAGTTTTATCTTCTGAAATAATTGCTCTACCATCTACACCACCTGATGTTAATGTTAAAGTTCTAGGAGTGTAAACTCCTCGAAATTCATTTTCAGTACTTAAACCAAAAGTTGTTTTAAAAGATAGACCGTCAAAAATTTCATAATCAGCAAATAAATTAGCTCTAAAAATATCTATTTCGGTTTCATCTATTTTTTCAGTTGCAACTGCATAAGGGTTATCAACTTCATCACCAATTTGATCATTTGTTGCAAATGTACCGTCATCATTATAAATACCTTTATCTGGAGCAAAACGCATAGCTAAAGAAACTACATCATCACCACCAACAGAAGCTGAACCATCTGATTGAGTAGAAACACCATTTTTAGTACTACTACTTCCTGTTAAGTTTAATCCTAATTTTAATTTATCAGAAACTTGAGCATCTATATTTGATAAGAAAGATAATCTCTCATATCCAGAATTTATTAAAACACCTTCTTGATTGAAGTAAGTACCAGAAGCATAAACATTAATTTTTTCAGAACCACCAGAAAAAGCGATTTGATGATTTTGAGTGCTACCAGTTCTATAAATCAAATCTTGCCAATCTGTATCATAATCTCCTTGAACATAAGGAGTTGAATTACCTTGATTAGTTCTTATTTGATTTTGATAATCAGCAAAATCAGACGCATTTAACAAGTCTAATCTATTTGAAGTACTTTGAACAGAATACGTTGAATTAAAATCAATATCCATTCTACCACTTCTACCTTTTTTGGTAGTCACCATTATAACACCATTAGATCCTCTAGAACCATAAATTGCAGTAGCTGATGCATCTTTAAGCACCTCCATAGATTGAATATCATTAGCTTGTGGCATTGTTGCACCAATAAAACCATCAACTACAATAAGAGGTGAACTACTTGCATTAATTGAAGTATTACCTCTAATTTTTATACTTATAGGAGCACCTGGTTCACCACCATTATTAGATTGTACAACTACACCAGCTGCACGACCTTGCAGTGCCTGTTCTGCATTTAATACCGGAAAAGCAGTTAAATCTTCTGTTTTTACTGAAGACACAGAACCTGTAATATCACTCTTTTTTTGTGACCCATAACCAACAACAACTACCTCTTCTAATAAACTAGCATCTTCTGCTAACGTAATGTCTAGTGTTGTTTGCCCTGTAATAGTAACTGATTTTTTAGAATATCCTAAAGAAGAGAATTCTAAAACATCTCCTTTTTTTACAGTTAATGAATAGTTCCCATCAAAATCTGTTGATGTTCCCGTTGTAGTATTTTTAATAACTACGTTCACTCCGGGAACAGGAACGCTAGTCTCGTCGATTACAGTACCGGTCAAATTGTAACCGTCCTGTGCAAATAATGACAAATTGAAAAACAATATCATCATTAAAATAAGTTGAGTTTTTAAATTCATTTCAAATTTTGTTTTAATTAATAATTTCTTTTTAAGAGTGTTTTTATAATGGTTTTCCAAATTGGTGAACCAGTTTGGAAAACCAAATGTATGTTATTTTAAAGTTAAAAAATAATTTATTTATCAATTTGATATTTAAAATGAGTAAAAAATAGGCATTTGACAATTTTAATTAATTAAAATTACGAGTCTCATATATCAGCAAACCTACGCCAACATTGAAAAGTTCGACAAAATCGGATGGTATTATGGAATTAAAAAAAAATATAAAGAATTTTGTTAATTAACATAAACAGCTAACATATTTCACTTATAATTAAGCCTAATTGACTGAATTTGTATATATTATAACATAATTTAACTCATATTTGATATGAATTTTATTTAAAAATCCCTAATTATGAATACGAGCTTAACAATTATTAAGAGAATCAAAATTTTTAGTTTAGTAATAACCTTTACAACTATAAATTATTCTTGTAGTAGTGACAGTGAGAATACCGATGAAACTTCAACTGAAGATGACGTAACAACTTCAACTTCTATTGATGTAAATTCTGATTACTTCACCTCATCGCTTTCAATTTCAACAATACCCTGCACTCTATCTGATGGAACGGAAACAGATTGTTACCAAATTGTAACAACTAGTACACCTGAAGATCATGATATGGGCCCTTGGTGTCCTGATAATATTGAAGACGATGCTGAAGCTGGTGGAATTTGGTTGGATGATGGCAACGTATACGATGTTGATGGTGCATTTGTTGAAAATTTATCAACCTTTTATAATGACGACACTTGGTTAATGTATGATGATAACGGAGACGTTTATATTACAGAAACAGAAGAAGACTGTATAGCGGCAGCTAACCCTGATGTTGGTGAAGAATATAAAAACTATTGTGTAGAGTGTCTACCTTCTTATATTTCTGATCTTGAACAAACATGGATAATACCTATAACTCCAGAATACCAAACAAGTACATATAATTTTTTAGCTACAGGTGGTCCAGGAGTAGAAGCTGGTCCTTCAACGAGAGGAATTGCGCTTAATGGTATTGAATATTCCGCACCCGCACCAGTAAGTGACATTTTAGGCGCTTATACACTTGCCCCTTTTGATGATGCAGGTGGTCACATTAATGTTCACCAAGGATACCACTACCATGCAGCAACTGGTTATAGCACTACAATTACGCAAACTGATGATCATGCTGCATTAATAGGTTATGCCATGGATGGATACGCAATTTACGAACTGACTGATGCAGATGGGAACGAACCTAGTGACCTTGATGACTGTCGTGGTCATTCAGATGATGTCCGTGGATACCATTATCATATAGATTCTGCAGGAAATAACAATTTTATCGATTGTTTACACGGGGCCTATGTAGCCAGTTACTAATTATAAAAAATAAGACAGTTTAAAGTACAAGTTTTTATAGTACTTTAAACTGTCTCAAATTTATAACCTACTCCTGTCATTGTTTTTAAATGACTCTCTCCTATTTTTTTTCTAAGCTTTGTAATATGAACATCAACTGTTCTTGAACTGACCTCATTATCTTTCCAAACCTTATTTAAAATCTCTTTTCTTTTAAATATTTTATTAGGACTTGATGCTAATAATGCTAAAAGTTCAAATTCTTTTTTAGGCAAAATAATTTTAGTTCCTTCAGCAATTACAGAATATTCATCCCTATTTATAGTAAGTCCATTAATATCAAAACTTACTTCTTCAAAATTTTCAATAGATTGCCTGCGCAATAATGCTTTAATTTTTGCCACTATTAATTTTGGCTTAATAGGTTTTGTTATATAATCATCAGCACCTGCATCAAAACCAGCCAATTGAGTATACATTTCGTTACGTGCACTAAAAAAGACAATTAATGTATTTCTTAAGTTATATATACTTCTTAGTTGCTCACAAGTTTCAACGCCATCAATACCTGGCATCATAACATCAAGAACAATTAAATCTGGCATAATACTTTTAGCTTCCTCTATTGCTAGTTTTCCGTTTTTAGCAATGTGAACATTAAAACCTTCTTTAACTAAATTATACTCTAATATCTCAAGAATATCTTCGTCGTCATCAACAAGTAATATTTTATTTTTTGATTGTTTCAAGTTCTATAATTTTAAATAAGCGTAAGGTAAAAACGAGTAAAAAACATAAATTCATTAGTGCATTTTCGTTATTAATTCCTGCTTTTAAAATGAAATATTTTCAATAGGACACTTATTGTAAACCAGAAATTAATTGAATCAAGACAGTAGGACATAACGTTTAATTAACATAAATCACACACTTAAAAATTAATATATCAAAAAGTAAAATTAAAAAAATAATACTACTCTTTAGACCCTATAAACATTAGTATTTCAACATTTAAAAAAATGAATCACATTTGATATTTTAGCAAATTTACAATAAATATTTGTTAAGAAATATTTCTTTTATTTAGATTTTAGTAACAACTAGGTAACAAAATTAAAAATTGTAAACATTAATATAATAAACAGTTAAACCAAACATAAATGGTTCTTTGCAAAAGTAAAATCTAAAATCATGTTTATTTGCAGCAAAACATTTACTAAATATTTAATTATGAAAATTCTAGAAAATTTAAAATTTATTTTTACTGCATTCACACTTATTTTATTTGTGGCATGTAGTAGTGATGATGATAATTCAACCACTGAAGAAGAGGAGGAAGAAGTAGTTGATGAAACTACAGTAACATTAACAGGTGAAATTACTGAAGACACAACATGGTCTGCAGATACTATTTATGTATTAGATGGTAAAGTTATTGTTGGTGAAGGTGTTACTTTAACTATTGAGCCAGGTACAATCATCAAAGGTGAAGAAGGTACAGGTTCTTTAGCTTCTGCTTTAATTGTACAAAGAGACGCTAGTATTTATGCGGTGGGAACTGAAGATGATCCAATTATTTTTACTTCTATTTTAGATGATGTTACTATTGGTGACTACATTGGAACTTTAAGCACTGACGAAGCTGGTCTTTGGGGTGGTTTAATAGTATTAGGTAACGCTCCTGTTTCTTTAGAAGGTGATGCTACTGAACAACAAATTGAAGGTATTTCTGCTAGTGATACTTATGGTCTTTACGGTGGAGATGATTCAGCTGATAACTCAGGTACTTTATCTTATATTTCTATTCGTCATGGTGGTGCTGATTTAGGTACTGATAACGAAATTAACGGTCTTACATTAGGTGGTGTTGGTTCTGCAACTTCAGTTTCTAACATTGAAATTGTTTCTAATGATGATGATGGTATTGAAATTTTTGGTGGTGCTGTTAACGTTAGTAACATATTAGTATATCTTGGTCATGATGATGGTATTGATTTAGATCAAGCTTACACAGGTACAATTTCTAATTCTGTTGTTGCTCAAGGTGTAAATTCTGATTCTGCTTTAGAATTAGACGGACCAGAAGGTACATTAGAAGGAACTTTCACTTTAGATGGTATTACTTTAATTGGAAATAATGATGATGATGAATCAGCAAACAATCGTCGTATGGCTGATTTTAGAAGTGGCTTACTTGCTAACTTAAACAATGTTTATGTTACTGGTTTCCCAAGTTCTTCAACTGTACGTTTAAATGGTGATGATTCAGCTACTAATTATAACAACGAAGAGTTAACTCTTTCTAGCTGGGAAATTGTTCTTCCAAGTGATATAACTGAAGTAACTGAAATATTCGCTACTACAGGATTAGAAGAAGTTACAACAACATTTGTTGATGATTCTACTGGTTTTGCAACTGCTATTGAAGCTGGTGCTGCAACAGTAGGAGCTGATACTTCAGTTTTTGCTTGGACTTATGCTAACACTCAAGGTGGACTTGGATTTTAATTAATAAACCCAACAAACTTAATAAGTCTGTTTTATAAAATTAAGGCTCGTTTGAAATAAATTTCGAACGAGCCTTTACATCTAAACATAAGATAATGACAATCAAAAATACATTACTAGTACTTTCATTATTATTTTCATCAATTATATTCGCCCAAAGTGGCGTGTCTGGGACACTTTTTGACAGTGAAGCAAATGATGTTTTACCATTTGCTAACATTTTCGTAAAAGGAAGTACAAAAGGAACAACATCAGATTTTGATGGTAAATATTCTATTGAATTAGAACCAGGTACTTATACTTTAATATTTTCTTACTTAGGTTATGAATCTAAAGAAGTTACAGGAGTAGCAGTTACAGCAAACAAATTTTCAATTGTAGATATAACACTTGATCCTGCTGCAAATGCCTTAGATGAAGTTGTTGTTACAACAACAGTTAAAAAAAACTCTGAAGCTTCTGTTCTACAAATGCAAAAAGCATCTGTGAAATTATTAGACGGACTTTCTTTACAAAGCATCAAACGTACAGGAGCAAATAATATAGCATCAGCTGTAAAATCAGTTCCTGGAGTTTCTGTTCAAGGTGGAAAGTACGTTTATGTTCGTGGTTTGGGTGATCGATACACAAAGACAACCTTAAACGGGATGGATGTTCCTGGATTAGATCCAGATAGAAATACATTACAATTAGACTTATTCCCAACAACAATTCTAGATAATATCCAAGTTGTAAAATCTTTTACTGCTGAATCTTCAGCTGATTTTACAGGAGGGTTTGTTGATATTGTAACTAAAGATATTCCAGTAAGAAAAGAGCTAGGTGTAACGGTAGGTTTAACCTATAATTCATCAATGCATTTTAACAAAGACTATTTATCTTCAGATAAAAGTTCAACTGATTTTCTTGGTTTTGATAATGGCGATAGAGATTTACCTTTCTCACGTTCACAATCAATCCCAAATCCAGTCTCAGGTGATAGTGAGTTAACAACACTTACTCGTAGCTTAACCCCACAAATGGGTGTTGAAAAAAAGCAAAATTTCATGAATTATAATATGGGATTAGCTTTTGGTAATCAATACAATGTAGGTGAAACATCTAAATTAGGTTTTCAATTGGCATTAAATTACCGCTATACTTCAGAATTTTTTGAAGATGCAGAAAATAATTATTGGCAGAAAGAATCTACTGATTCAAGCGATTTTGAATTGGTGGCTGACCGTTTACAACAAGGAGATATTTCTGTAGATAATGTTTTAACAAGTGCATTAGGTGGTATCGCTTTAAAAACTAAAAAATCTAAATTCAGATTAAATTTATTGCATATTCAAAATGGTGAATCTACCAATGCCTTTTTTAATGTTGAAACCTTAATTGATAATACTGTTACTGGTGTTAGAGATAATATTGAATATACACAAAGATCAATATCTAATGCTTTATTAGCCGGTACACATACTAATGAAGATGCTTCTTGGACTTTTGATTGGAAATTATCTCCAACTTATTCTGTTATTAAAGATAAAGATATAAGAGTAACTTCTTTTGTATATAACAGCCTTGGAAATTTAATTTTAGATGCAAACACGCTTGGTGCTCCTACAAGAATATGGAGAGAGTTAACTGAAACTAATTTATCTGGAAAAATAGATTTAACTAAAAAACACGAGTTATTTGGTAATAATGCTAAGTTATTATTCGGTGGTGGTCATACGTACAAACAACGTGATTACGGAATTGATCAATATCTAGTTGAAGTTAGAGGTACACCAGCAGTTGCTATTAATGGTGACCCAAATAACTTATTACTTGAAGAAAATATTTGGACTACAGATACGGATGAAGGAACTTATGTTTCAGGAAACTATGAGCCTGTAAATACTTTTGATGCTAATTCATCAGTATCATCAGCGTATGTATCAGAAGAATTTCAGTTAAGTGATAGGTTTAAAAGTACATTAGGTGTCCGATTTGAAAAGTTTGACTTACACTATACTGGGCAAAATAACTCTGGTAGCATTGTTTATGATAATGAAAAAATAATTGATGTTTCAGACATTTTTCCAACTGCAAATGTTATTTATGACTTAAATGAAGAAGGTAACACTAAAATAAGAGCTTCTTATGGTAGAACAACAGCTAGACCTTCATTTAAAGAAGCTTCTATTGCCGAAATAGCAAACCCATTAAACAGTACTGTTTTTATTGGTAATATTGATATTGAACCTACATACATAAGCAACTATGATTTTAGATTTGAACGTTACGGATCTAGCTCGCAATTTTTCGCATTAAGTGGTTTTTATAAAGCTTTTAAAGATCCTATTGAAATTGTAGCATTTGAAGCAGCACCTAACAACTTTCAACCTCAAAATGTATCTTCAGCAAATGTGTTTGGTGCAGAGGTAGAATTAAGGCAAGGACTTGAGTTTATAGATGCAGGTTTAAGAGAAATAAGCTTAAACTTAAATGTTTCAATTATAGAATCTAGCGTAGATATGAGTGAAACTGAATACAACTCTAGAGTATCAGCAGCTCGTGATGGTGAAACTATTGAAGACACACGTGAATTACAAGGACAATCACCTTACCTAATTAATGTTGGTTTCAACTATAATGGAGAAACAAACGGTTTTACTGCCGGAATGTTTTATAACGTACAAGGAAAAACATTAGAGGTTGTAGGAATTAGAGCAGTGCCTGATGTTTATACTTTACCTTTTCATAATGTTTCAATGAATTTTGGAAAATCATTTGGTAAAGAAGAAAGATCAAAAATTTCATTACGATTCCAAAACATCTTAAATGATGATAGAGAAAGTGTTTACCAATCTTTTGGCGCAGAAGATCAAATCTACTCGATAAGAACTCCTGGGCAAGCAATTTCTTTAGGATACAGCTATAAGTTCTAAATTTATAGAATCTCATTCATAATTAATATATAAAAGCCCCGTTTGGGGCTTTTCTTTGTTTTGAATATTAGAAAGGAATGTTTTTTAAAATCAAAAAAGCCGAAGATTTACATCTTCGGCTTTTTATTTGTACAGGCGGAGAGACTCGAACTCTCACACCTCGCGGCACTAGATCCTAAGTCTAGCGTGTCTACCAATTCCACCACGCCTGCATAAAACCCTAATTTTTCCTTCAGAAAAATAATATTTATTTCGCTAAAGGAGTGCAAATATAAATTAAAAAATCAATTTATAAATACTTCTTTAAAAAAACTTCTTTTTTGTATTTTTATAAAAGATTAATTTGACTTAATGGATTCTATAAAAAATTATATTTCAGAACACAAAGATCGTTTTTTAAACGAGCTAATTGATTTACTTAAAATGCCTTCAGTAAGCGCAGATACTGCTTATTCACAAGATGTTATAGAAACAGCAAATGCTGTTAAAGAGGCTTTAGAAAAAGCTGGATGTGATATTACTGAAATTTGTGAAACGGATGGTTATCCAATTATTTATGGTGAAAAAATAATTAACGAAAAGCTTCCAACAGTATTAGTTTACGGTCATTATGATGTACAACCGGCAGATCCAATTAATTTATGGGCCTCTCCTCCTTTTGAACCTGTTATTAAAAAAACAGAATTACACCCTGAAGGTGCAATTTTTGCCCGCGGTGCTTGTGACGATAAAGGTCAAATGTATATGCATGTAAAAGCATTAGAATACATGGTAAAAACTGATAATTTACCTTGTAATGTGAAATTCATGATTGAAGGTGAAGAAGAAGTTGGCAGTAACAACCTTGGTATTTTTGTTGCTAATAATAAAGAGAAACTTGCTAATGATATTATTTTAATATCTGATACAGGAATGATAGCTAATGATGTACCTTCAATAACAACTGGCTTGCGTGGTTTAAGTTATGTTGAAGTAGAAGTTACAGGCCCTAATAGAGATTTACATTCTGGTTTGTATGGAGGTGCTGTTGCAAATCCAATTAATGTACTTACAAAAATGATTGCGAGTTTACATGATGAAAACAACCATATTACTATTCCTGGTTTTTATGATAAGGTAGAAGAACTATCAACAGAAGAACGTGATGAAATGGGTAAGGCTCCTTTTAACCTTGAAAACTATCAAAAAGCTTTAGATATTGATGCTGTATATGGTGAAGAAGGCTATACTACAAATGAACGTAATTCTATTCGACCAACACTTGATGTAAACGGAATTTGGGGTGGTTATACAGGTGAAGGTGCTAAAACAGTAATTGCAAGTAAAGCCTATGCTAAAATTTCTATGCGATTAGTTCCTAACCAAGACTGGCAAGAAATTACAGATTTATTTAAAACTCATTTTGAGAGTATTGCACCTAAAGGTGTAACTGTTGAAGTAAAACCTCACCACGGTGGCCAAGGTTATGTAACACCAATAAATACACTTGGCTACCAAGCTGCATCAAAAGCTTATGAAACCACCTTTGGCAAAAAGCCAATACCACAACGTAGTGGTGGTAGTATACCAATTGTTTCTCTTTTTGAAAAAGAATTGAATAGTAAAACAATTTTAATGGGCTTTGGCTTAGATAGTGATGCTATTCATTCACCTAACGAACATTTTGGAGTATGGAATTACCTAAAAGGAATTGAAACTATACCGTATTTTTATAAGTACTTTACTGAAATGACTAATAAATAAACAATTATTTACAGCTTAAAAGCTACATAAATACTTTTTCATTAAAATAGTAACTGATAGATAGTCATTATTTACTGAATTATAAGGCTTACTCACATAATAGTAAAATAAGTTAGCTTTTTAAATCTTAAATTCAAAAACAACTTATCTATAAAAAGCTAAACAATGAAAAAGTATTTTTTAATTTTAATACCACTATTCTATCTCTCTAGTTGTAGTGATTCAGATAATACTGATGATAGTACAACAGAAGATGATGAAGAAACAACTGTAGATATTTCATCGGTAGTTGAAAGTTCATTTTATACAGACAATGATGTAACGGTTAATGTAGATGGTGAAACTATCACTATAACTAGTACAGGTTTACCTGATCATAAGACACCATATTGGGATATTGAAAATATGGAGCACGAATTGTACGAGCCTTTTCCGAGCTACATTATTGACGATACTGATGCTTATGATGATGATTATGATGAATTAAGTAGGTTAATGAGTAGCGATGATGACGGCAATACAATTATTACCTATGAAAATAACATGAATACGGAAATGATTGTTTTTGATTATAGCATGGAAATTCCTACATATCCTGAAGAAGCCGAAAATAAAGAAGAGACAGATCTTGGTTTAATAGGATTAGCTTTAAACGGAGTTCCAATCTACAATAATTATGAAGGTGCTACTGTACTTGGTGTAGTTGCCATGAGTACTTTTGATTCGGCAGGTGCACACCCTGGTCCAAATTCAGATTATCATTACCATACAGCAGCACAATTAGGTATTTATGCGGATGACGATGGAAGTAGTTATCCGACTGTAAATGATTCTAATTTAATTGGTTTTTTAAGAGACGGATATCCAATATATGGGCGTCAAGAAGAAGATGGCACTTATCCTGATGATTTAGATGAAAACGGAGGTCATACTGATGTTACAGCAGATTTTCCTGATGGAATATATCATTACCACTGTAGTAATACAAATTACCTAAATACTGGTTGGTATGTGATTAAAGAAGGTGCTTACCACGGTACCCCCGGCCCTTATACTGGAGGTTAAAATTTAATAAAAAGATAGCTCAAATAATTTAAAAACTATTATAGCTATCTTTTTCTTTACTTATTTTAAACTACAGACTAGTTATAGTTAACTTTCTAATTCACTATGCAAGCACTTTTCTTAAAATATCACTATTATTTTGTTTTAGCCTTTATCATACTATTTGGGATTAGCTCATGTAAACAAGCTATAAATAAAAATGATAAACAAGTGATAAATAGTGAAGCATTACTGGCGCAAAAGGTTAAAACTGTTATTGACCTATCGGGAGTTCCAAACGATACTATTACTTATTCTAATCTTAATTTTTCTATTAAGAATGGACTTTTTTATTTTAAAGACAAAAAATATTCTGGAATCTTAAAAAAGTACCATCCTAAAGTTAAAATGGTTGTTTATATTTCTGTTTATAATGGAAAACGACATGGTCCTTACAATAGTTATTATGAAAATGGTAGACTATGCCAAACAAAACAGTATAAAAACAACAAAATTACTGGCCGACATTATATCTATTGGAAAAATGGCAACTTAAAAATAAGCTACTGGTACTATAATGGTATTAAAGAAGGTGTTCAAAAAAGGTGGTATAGAGATGGCTCTCCTTTTTGTGAGTTTAATTATAAGAATGGAAAACGAAATGGAAAGCAAAAAGCATGGAGAACATCAGGAAAACTTCAGATTAATAATGAAATTATAAATGGCAATACATATGGTTTAAATAGAGCATCTCTTTGCTACAATGTTCAAAACGAAAAACCGGATCTTATAGGTTATTCTACTGAAAGACCAAAAAAACCAAGAAAATAATACTAACAAAAATTAATTTTAGGTGTTACGGCTCTTTCTGTTTTACTAAAATTACTACGAATACTTTAAAAAATAAAATCCGCTTTTAGAAAGCAGATTTTATTTTTGTAACTGTAATACAACTATATTTTTTTTACGTATTTAGTAACTATCACTGTCATTGTTGGGCCAACTTTACCTTCAATAAATTCAGCATTTTCACGATCTAATGATATTCTACGAACTGCAGTACCCTGTTTTGCTACTTGGCTCGAGCCTTTAATTTTCAAATCTTTTATCAAAACTACGTTATCTCCATTTTCTAAAATAACACCGTTTACATCTCTATGAATAATTTTATCTGCTTCGGTTAAGTGTTCTCCTGTTTCTTTAGCAAACCTCAAAGTATCATCTTCTAAATACAGCATGTCTAATAAATCTTTAGGCCACCCTTCACCTTTTAAACGTGATAGCATTCTCCATGCAACAACTTTTACAGTATCAAATTCACTCCACATACTATCATTTAAACAACGCCAATGGTTTGGATCGGTATTGTCAGGATTTTCTATTTGATCTATACAAATGCCACAAGCTAAAAGACTACTATCAATACCACTAACCGATACTGGTGGTACTTCATAAACTTTTAAATCATCTGTTGACGCACATAATTCACATGTGTTACCACTTCGGGCTTGTAACTCTTCTAAAACACTACTCATAACATAAACTTTATAAGTACAAACTTAAAATTATAATTTAATATTCACTTTAACACAACCATTTAATATTTAAAAACATGTAACGTTTCACCTTTTTGCAGTACTAAATACATATTGTATATTTAATACATCATCAATCAAAAATCAAATCATCATGTTACAAAAATTCTTTATTCTGTGCTCTGGTGCAGATTCTTCAATTCTAAATGAATGTTCAGAAGGTGAGCGTAATAAATATGCAGGTATTGGCGCCACTATATTTTTTACTGCAGTTATGGCTTTTATCTCTAGCAGTTATGCATTATTCACTGTTTTTGACAATAGTTACACAGCTGTCTTTTTTGGTTTTATTTGGGGACTTCTAATTTTTAATCTTGATCGGTTTATTGTTGCTACTATAAAGAAAAGAGATAATTTTAAAGCTGAATTATTACAAGCTACACCAAGGTTAATATTAGCAGTTATTATTGCTGTCGTAATATCAAAACCTTTAGAACTCAAAATTTTTGAAAAAGAGGTAAATCAAATTTTATTAGAACAAAAAAACGAACTAACATTAGCCAATAAAGAGCAACTTGCACTACAGTACAAGCCAAAAATAGAAAGCTTAAAAAACAACATTCTAAATTTGAAAGCTGAAATAACTACTAAAAAAATAGAAACAAACAACTTGTATAATACATATATTTCAGAAGCAGAAGGAACTGCAGGCACTAAATTATTAGGCAAAGGCCCTGTTTATAAAGAAAAACGAGAAAAACATGATACTGCACTTGCTGATTTAAAAATACTGAAAGAAGAAAACTCAAAAAAAATAAGATTATTTGAAAACGAAATTACAGAACTAAATAAGCTTTATGATAAATCTGTAGTACAATCACAGCCAATTATTGAAGCTTTTGATGGATTAATGGCTAGAATTACCGCTTTAAACAAATTACCTTGGTTACCATCTTTCTTTATTTTTTTATTATTCTTAGCTATTGAAACCTCACCAATTATTGCAAAATTACTTGCTCCGAAAGGTATTTATGATATAAAATTAGAAGAAGCCGAAAGTATTGTAAAATCATGGGCTTCACAAAAAGTAAAACAAAGACAATTATTGGTAGACACTGATGAGATTTTAAACTCAAAAATTTATAATGAAATTGCTTCAGAGGACGAAATATATACCTATAAGAAGAAAAAAGCAATAGCACTTTTAAAACTTCAAGCTGATGCATTTCAAGACATTCAAATTAAAAATCTTTAAATTTAAAACTAAGCTAGTTACCCCAAATACGGTTCCAGAGCCCCGCCAATAATTTTTTAGCATCTTTGGAATCTTTGGGTGTTTCTTCTATTTCTAATGTTGATCCGTTTTGTTTTAGTAAGTAGCTAAAGGCAAACCTACTTTCTGTTTTATCAAAACTCATTAAACCAAATCTTAAATCATTAAAATAGAGTTCTCCATTTTTTTCTGAAATAATATACCAACCTTCACAAATAGCTATTAAACGTTTGATATTTTTATTATCGGATAACTCGCCTAACAAAGCTCTATTTTTTGGATAGTTTTCAAAATAAATAGGTTGTGAATCAAAAAAAGAATAATTAGCAATCAAATAACTATTTTCTGTTTCAATATTTGCAGTCCATAAAATAGTATTAAAAGCACTTGGTCTTGTATCTATTTGAAGATAATCAATCCCCTGTTCTTCTAATGCATTAGTAAATTTTTGATACGTTATAAACTTTAAAAATAAAGATAACACCATATAGCTTGTACTCACAATTAAACCTAACCGATTGTATTTTTTACGTTTTTTTGAAGTTCTCTTTTGGCACATCGCCAATATTAAAAACACCATAAATGGAATGGTATATAGCGGATCAATCACAAAAATATTCATAAAAGCTAAACGCATTTTAAAAGGCCAGAACAATTGCGTACCCCAAGTTGTAAATGAATCTAGTATTGGGTGCGTAAAAAGCCCCCAAAACATCAAACAAGACCATTCTTTCCAATTTGCACCTGCTTTTGGAAGTAGTTTGTAAATTAACCAACCAAATATTGGCGCAAATAGTACCGAAAATAAAATAGAATGACTAAAACCACGATGCATTTCTATTGCAGAAACAGGATCGTCAGTAAAATATTTAGTAAACACATCTAAATCAGGAATTGTACCTGCAATGGCTCCAAAAAGCATGGCTTTATTACCTACTTTTTTCCCTAATACTACTTCACCTACCGCAGCTCCTAATACTATTTGAGTTAATGAATCCATTTTAACTAATCAACTATTTGCATTTTTTTAAGTAAAAATGATGCATTCATATTCTGGCAAATACCATCTTTAAATTTATAATCAAAATGCAATTCATTATCTATAATTTCTGCATCAAAATAATGATTTTCGACCTGCGATAAATCGTTTGAAGCTTCACACAGACTTAAGTCATGCGTAGCAATAATTCCGGTTGCTTTTGAACCTATTAATTTCTCAACAAATTTTCGAGATCCGGTGGCTTTATCAGTACTATTGGTCCCTTTTAATATTTCATCTAAAACAATAAAATAACGGTCAATTTTAATTTCATCTACAATAAAACGAAGTCTTTTTAATTCAGAGAAAAAATACGATTCATCATCTGTCAATGAATCTGTAGTTCGCATACTTGTAATTAATTTAATTGGCGAATATTCAACATCTTTAGCACAAACTGGCAAACCAACATTTGCCATAACAATTTGTAATGAAATGGTACGCAAAAAGGTACTTTTACCTGCCATGTTTGCGCCTGTGATAATAAAAAACTGTTCACTATCAATATGAATATCATTCAGCACACTCTTTTCAGGTTTCAACAACGGATGCCCTGCTCCTTTTGAGTTTAAAACCGTATTATTACTCGTAAGTTTAGGAAAAACATAATTTGGATGGTTGTAACTGTAGTTTCCTAAACTATTATACGCGTCAAAAAAAGCGATAGTCTCAAACCAATGTTGTACTTGGTCACCATGTTTAGATATCCATTCTTCAATTTTATACGATTGGTATATGTCCCACAAGAAAAAGCCGTTTGCAAAAATGCCAAATAATATATTATTACGCTGATCTAAAGCTCCTAATATTCTAGAAAATTCATGAAGTATTTTTGAAGTTTTTACGCCATTAGTCAATACAGCATCTCTTTTCTTTTTTAATAATTCTGAATTAAATTCAATATTCTCAATTTCTAAAATTAATTTTTGATACTGATGAAATGTTGTTTGTATCCGACCCGTATCAGCTGATAGTTTGGTAATGTTTTTTACAAAAAAACCTGTAATTAATAAACCAACAACAAGCACAATTAGCAATGCAAATATTGATAATGGTACTATAAAAAAACCTATAAAAGCCAATATTGAAATACTACCAAATATAAAAGGTGCTATTTTCATGGGTTTAGACAAAAACCTTTTGTAATTAGCTAACCAATTTAGAATTGTGTTATAAGGGGTTTCAGTTTCTACTAATGATGCTACCGCAGAAAACTCTTGTCGCCAATCGGGCAACTGAGCAAGTTCTTTAATACCCTCTTGCTTTATTTCAATATCATTAATAGAATTCTCGGTAAACAAACCTGCTAAGGTTTCACTTCCTTGAGGCAAAACAGTTCTATTACAATACTGGTAAAAGGAACCTTTGCCGAACAAATCAATATCTTGACTAAAGTGATGCAGTGGGTTTTTGTATTCTTTACCTGTTGGCAAATCATAAAAATCACGTTTCAATGCTTTAAGCTCAGTTTCATTAATTTTTATAAGCGAAAGCACCTTGTTTTTTTTATAAAGAATATCAGTATGCCTCGATACTAAAAATAAAAAAAGAGCTATTGAAACTATTAATATTCCTATAACAACATTAATAGTATTATAGTAAAAATAAATACCTATTACTGCTAATATAAATATGGTTAACCTTACCATACTTGAAACAAATAGTTCTTTTTTAATTTTTGATAATTGTTCTTGGTAAGTGCCTATTTTTTTGTTGTAAAAAGATGCTAATTCTTGCATTAAAATTTTCTAGTAAATGAATTGTAAAGATACTAGAAACTAAATAAGTCTTTTATATAATTTAAAAACAAAAAGACCAGCTAAAAGCCAGCCTTTTGACATGTCCTAAGTTCGGGGGGGATTGAACCTATTATAGACAAGTTTTTAAGTTTTGTATTAACACCTTCATTAAAACTACAAAGTAAAATTAACATTTCATTAAGAATTATTGGTTTTTTTTCGTCAAAACATAAAAAAAGTGTCGACGAATAGAAATTATTCATAGACATAACTAAAACTCACCTAATAAATTTTGGTTTTTTTTAGTAAGTTTCGATACAACTAAATCGTAAGAGTGGTCAATTAATTCTGTAAGAACTGTAGGAGAAATATTTTCAATTAAAACGGTATTCCAATGAACTTTACTCATATGATAACCTGGCAGAATAACCCCATCATAAATTTCACGAAGTTCAATCGCCCGTTCAGGATCACATTTTAAATTTACTTGTGTAGGTAGGCGTGTTAATGAAATTAAAGCAAACATTTTACCCATTACTTTAAAAACCAGGGTGGTTTCATCAAAAGGAAACTCTTCCGAGATTCCTTTTTTAGCAATACAATATGCTCTAAGTTCTTCTATATTCATTCAAAAAATCACTTTTCTAAAAACCGTTGTAGTTTATTTTTGCGGTCAATTATATCTTCTTTATTTTCTATTTTTAAAGCTGTATAATCTAATTTCCAACCAATAGTCTCAACTATAGATTCTATTAACAAAATAGCTTCTAAGGCTTCGCTTCTAGCCGTTTCCATTAATCCGCTTTCTGGAATTTTCTCTAAAATATGTTCTTTTGCTTCTTTATTTAGCACAGTTAAATCATCAGGTGTAAATGAATTAAACATACCATTTTTAATATCATAAAAATCAAGTTCTGGCTCAATAGATAATATTTCAGGTTGCGGAAAACTTGAGAGCACTATCTTTTTGCTATCGGTATTTGCATTTAAAATCAATTTCTTTAAATCGTAACCAATTTGTGCTTTTGCATTAATTACAATTAATGCTTTCTTTTTACTTGATATTAGACTCAAAAAATGCTCTTTGGTGTTCTCATACCTGTAAATTTCAGCAAAATCACCTTCAACAGAAATTAGCTTACACACACTCTTTATTTTTTCTAATAAAACATGCGATTGCACTTGTGTTAGTTCTTTATTCTTCTTTTTTCTAAAATAAGAATAACCCCAATATGTAGCTATTGCTCCTAAAATTAACCCTAAAAAAGTATCAAATATATTATCCACTATGCTTCAATTTTATATAATATTGGTCTACTTGGGCTGGCGTCATTCTCAAAAGGGGCGACTTGTAAATTCAGCATATAGTGACCGTCTTTAATTGTATTTTTCACAAAGATAAACTCTGTAATTGTAGCATCCATTCTTACTTTACCTTTCGTGTTCCAAAAAGCATTGTGTGACACTAAAACACCTGCATCTTTTTCTTTATCTACCGAAGGCAAATCAATTAATAAATGCTTTATACCTTTTGTTACTAAAAACTCAGTAGCTTCTTCTACCAAGTATGGCGGATTTGTATTTGAATACTGTCTTGATAACTTGCCTCTTGTATTTGGCAAAGTTCTAATCACCAAAGCTTCTGGTGAAGCATCACCCAAGGCGTATTCTAATTGTGCTTTTGAAATGATAAAGTCATCATTCAATTTTTCTGGAGCAACCGTAATTACTTTAGCTAGAAAGAAAAACTTTTTTAAATTCTTATTTATAGAATAAAACTCTTTGGTTATATGACCAACACACTCCGTGTGTGTACCGTGCGCATGAGGATTAAACCAAATATCATTAAAATTTGTTGAAGCCCCTTCAGTTACTTTACCTATAAAATCACCTTCAGTATGTGGTGCTATTTTAGGTTCTGAAATATACCATGCATTTACATTTGATGTAGTGCCTTTTATTGGTATTGAAATATCTAAAGGTTTAGACAAATCAATAGTATACTGCTGTTTTTTGTGTGTAATTGTTGATTTCACGTAATGATTACTTGTTTACGACAAGTTAATCATAAATAAATCTGAAGCAATACCATCTGCTAAAAATTTTCCTTTTTTAGTGGTTAACAATGTTTTATTTTCCACCTTCAAAAGTTCTGATTCTATATGATTTTTAGCTTGTTGCAGTAAATAATCATAAAATCTAATACCAAATTCATCTTCAATTCTTTCTAAAGAAACACCCCAAATAGTTCGCAAACCCGTCATCACATACTCATTATACACATCGGTTTTAGAAAGCGTCTCTGTTTCCATTGGCAATTCATTAGATAAAATTGCTTTAATATATTTAGGGTTATTATTTACATTCCAACCTCTACGAATACCATCGTACGAATGTGCTGATGGTCCAACACCTATATATTTTTTACCTAACCAGTATGCAGTATTGTTTTTAGAGAAAAAACCTTCTTTACCAAAGTTTGAAGTCTCATAAGCTACAAAACTATTAGCTTTCATTTTTTGAAGTAAAATATCAAAATGTTCTTGAGCCAAAGCATCATCTAAAGGTTTAATTAAACCTTTTTTTATAAAGCTAGCCAATGCTGTTTTAGGTTCAACCGTAAGCGCGTAACTTGATATATGAGGGATTTTAAATGATAACGCCTTATCAATATTCGCAACCCACCTCTCATTGGTCATATTAGGCATCCCGTAGATTAAATCAATTGAAATATTATTAAAATACTGAGTAGCTATTTTCAAAGTCTCATCCGCTTCTGCTGCTGAATGTGCTCTATTCATTAATTTTAAATCTTCTTCAAAAAAAGATTGCACACCAATACTGAGTCTGTTTATTGGGCTTTTAGAAAGTGTTATTATATTTTCTTCTGATAAATCATCAGGATTAGCCTCAAGCGTAATTTCTGGGTTATTTACAACATTAAAGTTTTTGTAAACAGTATTTATTAAACTTTGAATTTCATTAGTTCTTAAAACTGATGGCGTACCACCACCAAAATAAATAGTCTCTACTATTTCACCTTCAAATTCTAGTTTACGAAGTTCTAGTTCTTTTTGAATAGCCAATAGCATTTCTTCTTTTTTCCCCATACTGGTTGAAAAATGAAAATCGCAATAATGACAAGCTTGTTTACAAAAAGGTATGTGGATATAAATTCCGCCTCCACTATTGAAAGAAGAACTCAACTTATTTTCCATAAACTAAAGTTTCTTCTTATTTAGGTTTGTAGCAGGTGTTTTTCTTTTAGTTACTTTATTGGAATTTTGTTTTACAAAAGCATCCCAACCTGTATAACTTTTACCAACAGCTTCTATTCTTCCTGCATTATAAAAATGACATACTGCAGCAGCAAGACCATCAGTACTATCTAAATTTTTAGGCAAAGTTTTTAAACCTAACATACTTTGCAACATTTTAGCAACCTGCTCTTTACTTGCGTTACCGTTACCTGTTATGGCCATTTTAATTTTTTTTGGCAAATACTCAGTAATCGGAATTTCACGAGACAAACCTGCCGCCATTGCAACCCCTTGTGCTCTACCCAATTTTAGCATAGATTGTACATTTTTGCCAAAAAAGGGAGCTTCAATAGCAATTTCGTCTGGATGATACGTATCAATAAGCTCAATTGTACGTTCAAAAATAAGCTTCAATTTCACATAATGGTCGTCATATTTTTGCAATAACAACTCATTCATTTGTAAAAACTCCATTTTTTTATTGACCACTTTTATAAGTCCGAACCCCATAATAGTAGTTCCAGGATCAATCCCTAATATAATTTTTTCGTTTGCCAAAAGGATTAATATTTGGTGTTAAGTACAATCGGAATTCTAAATTTTGCCTTTACAGGAATTCCTCTTTTTAAAGCTGGTGAAGCTTGTGGTAATGATAATAAACAACGTGTGATTACAGCGTCAAATTCTGGTATTTGTTCTTCAACAATTGCATTATGAGAAATATCTAAAACAACAACCTCCCCTACTTTATCAATTAAAAAATCAACGTAAAGCGTATCAACAACTTCTTCTTTTAATATAAATTCAAAACCGTCTAAAGAGGTATATAAATTACGAATTAAAGTCTCTTTAAAGCAATCTTTATTTTCTTCTTTAGAATCAGCTTCATTACAATTTTCAAAAAGCGGAAACTGATCCACTTCATTAAAATTAATCTGTTGCATTTCTTGAGTAATCAATTCTTGTGTTTTCACTTCATTTGAAGTAAAAAAATCACAAGAAACAACAAGAAAAAATCCACATAAAATTAGTACTATACGCATGTGCGCTTAAATCTTTTGCGAAAATTACGATTTTTTAGTGTATTTAATTACTTGTTAAGTGTATTTCCTGTTTTAATTAAATAACAATAAACAAAAAAGTCAAAGTTTACACTTTGACTTTTGTTTAATTTTCTATCAATTATAATACTACTTATTTTAACTTAAATGTAATTGGAATAGAAAAAGGAACTTTTACTATTTTCCCTTTTTGTTTCCCTGGAGTCATTATTGGTAATTTTGATATAATACGAGAAGCTTCATCTTCTAATAAAGGACTAGGGCCTCGCATTTTAAGACCACCTATAGAACCATCTTCTTGAATTATAAATAATAAATTTACTTTACCTTGTATACCTTGTTCTTGTGCTTCTTCAGGGTATTTAAAGTTTTTACTTATATGTTTATACATTGCTTTCTGAAAACAAGCTCTTTTGTCTTCAGCATCTTCACAACCTGGAAAAACTGGAACTTCTTCAACAACACCAAAAGGAACACTCAACTCATTATCATAATCAGTTTCTGATGTATGAACATCAACAGAAACTATTCCTGTTTCATCTGTTTTAATTTCTATATACTTTCCGTTTTTATCGTTAATAGTATATATAGCAGTTTCTTTAGCATTTTTAGCTTTTTCAACTAAAGCATTCATTTCTTTTTTTTCTTCTTCGGATTGGTTTTCCAAATCATTAACTTCAATTGTTTTACTTGAAGCTACAATTAATGAAGTTTCAGTGATTTCAGTTTCTGCCTCAATTTTACTTTCCCCTTCACAAGAGGTATATACTAACATACCAGATATTAGTGGAATTAAAACTAAATACTTTAATTGAAATACTTTTTTTGATTTTGATTTTTGTAACATGACGATTCGTTTTTTGATTAATGATGATTTAAAAAATGGATTGATGAATGAAATATGTTGTGTCTGAAAAACTTGTGACAGCAACAGTTGATAATGTTCTTTTTTATTTGTCTTTACAACTATAGAGTCTGCAATAAATTCGTGAACTTCTGATATTCTACTTTGGTAAACGTAAACTAAGGGATTAAACCAGTTTAATATTCGTAAAATTTCAAAAAAGATTAAATCGTAAGAATGACCTTGTTGTATATGAACTAACTCATGCGCTATAACACTATTATGCTCTTTTAAAACTACCTTATCTCCTAAAAATATAGACTTAAAGTATGAAAATGCAATCTCACTATTTTTAATTACAACTCTAGTATAATCATTAAAATAATGTACGTCTCCTTTTTTCTTTAATGAAAATATTTGAATCAGTTTATATACAAATAGTAATGTTGCTATTGCTATTCCTGAAAGGAAAAAAATTAATACCCATGATACTTCTGTTTGCTGACTTGCATTAACTACAAGCTCTGCATCATTTAAATTCCATAAGAATTCCGGATAAAAAATAGATTCATTTGACACTTTTGTTTTTAAAGCCTCAATCTTTACCCAAGGCAAAACCATTGACAAAACATAAGTACCAATTAAATACACTCTATTCCATTGAAAAAAGGTTTCTTTCTTTAAAAACAGATCATAAATAATTAAAAACAAAAGCTGAAAAGCTATACCTTCTAAGATATACTGTATCATTTTTCTTCTTTTTTAATTTCGTCTAAAACAGCTTCTAGCTCTGATAAATTCATGTCATTTTTTTTCATAAAAAATGACACCATACTTTTAAAAGAACCTTGAAAATAACCATCAACCAATTTATTTATAGACTGATTACTATATTCCGCCTTTTTTAAAATTGGAAAATACAAATAGCCTTTACCCTCTTGTTCATGATCAACAAAACCTTTACTCTCTAATATTCTAACAATGGTAGAAACGGTATTATATTTCGGCTTAGGTTCTGGTAATTTTTCAATAATTGAAGCAACATTACATTTACTTAATTGCCATAAAACCTGCATTACCTCTTCTTCTGCTTTTGTTAACTGTTTCATTGTATATATTTATAGTTAAATCTGTTCTACAAAAACCTTTCAACTAAATTATTAGTTCAAATATAACTAAATTATTAGTTTAAACTAACTTTTTAGTTGATTTAATTATATTTACCTTTAAATTCATCAATAAACTGTAACAAAAACAGATTATATTCGTCTTACGTGTAAACAATAACTATGGATATTACTTTATTTATTTTTGGTCTTATTTGTGTAATCGTAGGTATTTTTGGTAGTTTTTTACCAATTTTACCGGGGCCACCTATTAGTTGGCTAGGTTTATTATTGCTTTTTTTAACTAGTGTCATACCACAAGATTGGTGGTTTTTAGGCATAACATTAGGTATTGCAATTTTAGTTTTTGCGATGGACTATATAATACCTGCAGTGGGAACTAAAAAATTTGGCGGTACAAAAGCGGGAATGATTGGTACTACTGTTGGCCTTATTGTTGGCTTAATTGCACCTATACCTGGCGGGATAATAATTGGTCCTTTTTTAGGGGCTTTTATTGGTGAGTTAATTAATAAAGCCGATAACAAAACAGCACTTAAGGCTGCTTTTGGTTCTTTTCTAGGGTTTTTAACTGGTACTTTTATGAAGTTTATGATTAGTATTATCTATTTCGGACTTTTTATATCAAAAAGCTGGGAATACAGGTATGCATTATTCTCCTTTTTGTATTAAAAAATGTTAATTCTTTTACATACCTTTTAAAATTTCATACTTTCAGAAAGTCATTATTTTTCTCACAAAACTTTCTGTATGTTATTAACTATAAATAAGTTATTGAGTATTACTATAATATTAGCACTTCCAATTGGTATTTATTCTCAAGTAAATACAATTAGCGCTAAGGTAATTTATAATGATATAGTGCTAGAAAGTGTCACTGTAAAAAACCTTTCAAGTAATGAAAATACGATCTCAAATAATAAGGGTTTATTTTCTTTAAAAGCTGCCATTGGAGACACCTTACACTTCTCTTATATTGGAATGAAAAATTTAGAAAGAATTATTACTCAAAACGACTTGAAGAATGACAGTTTAAACATACAAATGTTTGAAAAAACTGTAGTTTTAGAGGGTGTTGAAGTTGTGGAGTATTCTTCTGTAAACTCCCTTTCTCTAGGTATAATTTCAAAAGAGAAAAAAGAGTTTTCACAATATGAGCGTAAACTTGCAACAGCAGGTGACTTTAAAGCTATTCATCTTCTATCATTATTGGGTGGTAAATTAGCTGTAGATCCCATAATAAATAAGATTAGTGGCCGTACCAAACGAATGAAATATGCAATAGAACTTGAGAAAAAAGAAAATCGAATTACCTTTTTAGAAGAAAACTATAGCGCTTATCTTTTAGATAAATTAAAAATAGAAAATGGCGAACTACAATTATTTTACACTCATCTTATTGAAGATGAAAATATTGAAAAAATGATTGAAAATTATCAACATGATAAATTCGCCTTCTTTTTAATAAATGAATGGAACAGCTATGCTCAAAATTTGATTATAGAATAAAACTACAACCAATCTACTTTATCTTCTAGTGGCATTCGTACTGCATCAGAAACTTTTTCATCATAATTACCCATATAAAAGAAACCAAGACATACTTCCCCTCTATTCATTTCAAAAAACTCTCCCATATATTTTATTAAACCTGGAGAACTCCAGTAAGCACCAATACCTAACTCTGTACACATTAGCCACATATTTTGCACAGCCATAGCTACAGCTGCAACTTCTTCCCATTCGGGAACACTTTCTTCAGGGTCACGTTGCATACAAATAGCAATAACAGCAGCTGCACTTTTAGGATTTTGTATTATTTTTTTTGCTTTAAACTCTTTTGGCGAAGCATCATTCTCTAAGTATTTTAAAGATAAAAACAACCCTAATTTTTCTTTAGATTCCCCCTGTAAAACTTTAAAACGCCACGGTTCAGTTTTCCTATGACTAGGAGCCCAATTAGCTGCTTCTAAAACTTTTTCAATAGTCTCTTTCGCTATAGGTTGATCATTATATTGAGCAGGAAAAACAGATCTTCTATTCTTGATTAAATCAAATAACATCTTAAACTTCTTTTAGAACACCAAAGTTAAGTGATAGATTTTAAATGGTTAAACTCTTAATAAGGTTTTGTATTAAAACTAAGATTCAATCATTTCTTTGTATTCGCTTGGACTCATAAATGCATGACGTTTAAAAAAACGAGAAAAACTACTTAAAGATTCAAATCCGAAATAAAAAGCCATTTCTTTTAAAGTAATACTACTTTGCTTTAACATTCTTTTAATTTCGGTCACCTGTCTTTGTTGAATTACTTGCTTTGCCGTTAAGTTTAATTTTTCTTTTAAAATCTGATTTAACCTTTTTTCACTAATACCCATTTGTTGCGCATAATAATCACCTGAAGTTTCTTCAATATAGTTAGATTCCATCAATTTTAAGAACAAAAAAACTCGTTTCTGATTTAAATCTTGTTTTAAATACCCTGAGTTTTGTATCCTAATTAGTTTAAGCATCAACACTTTTAATAGTGTTTTAATAAGTAAATATGCGTTTTCTTTATGTTTATATTCTTCTTTAATTAAAGATAATACGGTAGCAATAGCTGTAAAATCTTTTTCTTTAATTTTTAATATACTATCTGAACTAAGCTTAAATAAATTTAAAATATCTAAAGCATATTCTTCATCATCTTCTTCAATAAAGTCCCTTTCAAAATATAGAACAAGGCCTTTTGTATCAGTTTTTAATGACGAAGAAAACACTTCATTTAAAGGCTTAAAGTATACCGTTGTATCATTTTTGGTGTCAAAAAAAATTCCAAATGAATTTTTAGACAATAAAGGTGGATCTTGGCCTAAATTATTATTTATATAAATTTTATCTTTCCAGTTTTTCACAATTGAAAAGATATAAAACATTTTATTCATTTACTGAATAAGCTTTATTTTTTTAAAAATAACGAAAAAAACAATGCCTATTAATAGTGCTAAAAATGAAGCTGTACCAAAAATATAACGTGCATCATCAGCCACAAATTCAATAAATGTTGATATAAACTGGCCAGCAAAAACTCCCATTGAAAACAAACCTAAGTTCTTACCTTGAGTTTTACTCGTACTGACTTCAACCATCATATGATTGAATAACGGAATGGTAAAACCAAAACCAATACCTGTAAATAATGCTCCGAAAACCAATAGTATAATTGATGTGGCAAATGCAAAACAGATATACCCCATCATAAAAAATATAAAACCTAAAACTACTGTTTTGTATGGGCTTAACTTATCTACTACTTTAGGCATTTGACTAGCTGACACTACTGCTATTAATGATATTGATGCCATAAAATATCCTACATAACTATCAGAAAAACCAAAACTATCAGGTAAAAATTGAGGCAAGCGTACAAAACTTACAAAAAACAAAACCATTGCTGCAAATGATCCCCAAAATATTAGATTTACTTCTCTTTTCTCATTACTATTAATTAAAGTTTTTTCAGTATTCAAATCAATTTCTACCTTATTATTTTTAGGAAGAAAAATTAAAGCAAAAACAAAACACAATAAAGCAATTAGATAAATTATAAAAGGAAAACGCCAATTTATGTCACCTAATATTCCTCCTAATGATAAAAATACAACGCCCCCTAATTCTATGGCCATACCTTGCCATGCAATAAGTTTCATACGTTCTTTACCTACAAAATAATCTGCGATATAAGAAGTCAATGCAACTTGTACCGCAACTGCAGCCGGACCCAACAAAATTCTATCTGCAATTAATAGATAAGAGTTAGTTATATAACCACCTAAAAAACCAAAAGCAGCATAAGGTATTAACCCCAAGCACAATAGTTTAAAAGCTCCTATTTTATTTAACAACCTACCTACAAGTGAAGCTGATAAAACTACACCTAAAGAAGGTAACGTAATTAACCATCCTGGACTATAAGCAAAGTTTAATTGTTTAGCTATTTCTGTTAATGATGGAGCAATAACAGTACCAACCATTATTGTTAATGAGCTGGTAAAAAGTATTATAGCAATACCTAGTGTATTAATTTTATTCATGTGTTACATATTTAGACTGCAAAATTCCGTGTAAAACACGAATAAAATGTTTCCTAATTTCTAAATAATTATACCATTTTGGAAATTGGCAGCTATTTATCTACTGCATCAATTATAAACTCAATAAAGATCATCCAATTTTCAAATTAAATAGAAATTGTACTTGAACTTTTAAAAATGAAGATGATGGAAAAGAAAAAAAATGAAAATATTGTAGAAACTAAAAAATATAATTCTAACGTTACTAAAGATGATTTACAAGCCTTAGGAAAAAAAGGATTGAGTATGGATGCCGGTGATGATAGCCTGCTTCAAAAAAGAGAAAATCGTGTAGATTTTTCAGGTGATGAATTAGATGTACCGGGCAGAAATGAACCTAACACTACTAATCATTTAAAATTAAAAGATGAAGAGAACAGTCTATTTGGCCAAGGAGGTGAAAGTAAAGATAACTTAGAAGAACCTGAACGTGCGAACTTAGATAAATCTGGTAATTAAGACTTATTTTAAACAAAAAAAGCCTCCCATAATAGGAAAGCCTTTCATCGGTTTATACATTTTAAAGTTGCTTTAAAATGATTTACCACAACTTGTACTTATTACTAAGTACAACACAACATTGCAAATATAGAAAAGGTTTTTTGTTTTATATAATCTTTATGATTTTGTTTTATAAGGTCGCACAATTAATCGTGCGGCCTTATCATAATTAATATAGTTATAACCCCAATTAAAAAATACAATCACTTTATTTCTAAAACCTACTAACGCCATAAGATGAACAAACATCCATATAAACCAAGCGAAAAAACCTCCAAATTTTAATTTGTGTAAATCAACAACAGCTTTGTTTCTTCCAATTGTTGCCATTGAACCTTTATCTATATATTTAAAAGGATTTAGTGCTTTATTCGCTAATAATTTTTTAAAGTTTTTAGCTAAATTTTCTCCTTGCTGTATTGCTGGCTGTGCTACCTGCGGGTGACCTTTCGGAAAATCTTCAGTCTCCATATACGCAATATCACCAATAGCAAAAATATTGGTATAACCTTCTACTTGGTTAAAACTATTTACTTTATACCTGTTCAACCGTTCAACCAAATGTTCTTCTTTAAAACCATCTATAGTAGCACCGGTAACCCCTGCAGACCATATGAAGTTTTCACTTCTCATTGTTTCTCCCCCACGTATAGTAACAATACCATCATTATAGTCTTGAACAATAGTGTTTAAGTGTATTTCTACCCCTAGCTTTTCTAAAAACTCAGTAGCTTTTTTTGAGGATTTTTCACTCATTGGAGGCAAAACTCTAGGTCCGCCTTCAAACAAATGAATTCGCATTTTTGAAATATCTAAATGTGTATAATCTTTAGGAAAAACATTATGTTTCAACTCCGCTAAAGCACCTGCTAACTCAACCCCTGTTGGCCCTGCACCAACAACACAAAAGTTCAATAAAGCTTTTTGTTCTTCTTCTGAAGTAGAATCATCAGCTTTCTCAAAATTTTGTAATACCAAACTTCTAATATTTAATGCCTGCGGAACACTTTTCATTGGCATGGCATTTTTAGCAATATTCTCGTTATTAAAATAATTGGTTTTTGTACCTGTTGCCATTACCAAATAATCATAACTTAATACCCCTGTACTTGTAAATATTTCTTGTTTTTCAGGATCTATCTTATCAACATTAGCTAATCTAAAATAAAAATTGTCTAGCTCTTTTAGTATTTTACGAATTGGATAAGCAATAGAATCTGGTTCTAAACCACTAGTCGAAACCTGATAAAGTAAAGGCTGAAATGTATGATAATTATGCCTATCAATCATAACAACTTGAGCATCTAACTCTTTTAGCTTTTTTGCTAACGATATACCGGCAAATCCGCCGCCGATAATGACGATTCTCTTCTGATTAGTATTAGGAAGATTCATACGCTAAATTTTTAACAAATTTAGTTAAACAAAGGCTGTTTGAACCTTATTTTACATATCTATAACACTTTTTTTTAAGTTCTATAACAAAACAATACTATCCTTAAAAAAACTATAATTTATTTGCCGAAAAAACGGGAATATCTTTCTTAGGCATAAGTCCAATTCCCATTTCAGGAAGTACCAATAAAGGTAATTGTGTATGAAAAGCCATTTTTTTAACTATAGGCTCTCGAGTCATGCGCTCCATATAACTATGCTGATAATTTAGCATTGCTAATAAATGAACTTGTAATTCAGCCGTAAAAACCTCTAACGTGTTTGAAACCGAATTCATCTCTGAAATGGTGTGAATGTAATATTCCGTAGTATTTAAATATCTTCTTAGCATATTTAAATTAAATTGTTGGACTTCTGTTAACGCCTTTATTTTATTTTGAACATAAACAATACGGATAACAGCTTCAAAAGTTTCTGCTAGCTCTAGTAAAGGTTGTAATTCTGATAGGGTATAAAAACGATTAAAATCTGTTGCAAAAGCAATTTCTTTAGGAGTTTCATATTCAAAATGTTCAGGTATCGCCAATACCGGACATTTTTTTACAGCTTTTATAATACGAACAGCATTACTACCCATAAAAACTTCTGATACTCCTGATGCTCCTTTTGTGCCTAAAATAACCATTTGAATGTTATAATCATCAACCAACTCTTTCACCTCATCAACTAAAAAACTAAAAGACGAAATGGTTTTGAAATTATGAATATGTGCAGGATCAGGGTATTCTTTTTCTATCCTTCTTAAAAGATTTATCAAGCCTTTTTTAGAAGAATTTTCTACCGTATTTTTTTCTTCATATACTGCTGTTGCCATAAACCTACTCGCCGAAATATTTGGCGTGTATGTATTTAATAAATAGATATTACATTGCTCATTTTTAAACAACTCAATCGCATATTTTACAGCGTTCCAGGCATTTTCAGAAAAGTCAGTGGGGATTAATATATTTTTCATGCTTCTAGTTTTTACTTGATGTAAAACTATACCAACTGAAAAATGAAAACTATGACAATTATCAGGTTTACAAGTTTTTATTGCAGGGTGTTGTTTTTCAACTTTCTACAAGGTCTAAAAGTGATTTTTCGTCCGCAATTCCTATTTTTTTGCCTGAAGTTTTTAAATAGCCTTTCTTCTTAAATTCTGATATAATTCTAATGCATGACTCTGTTGCGGTTCCAACTACATTAGAAATATCTTCTCTAGATAATGTCAAAGCTAAAAAGCCATCACTATCTTCTCCAAAATTATTTTTCATGTATAAAAAAGCTTCAGCAACACGTTGCTTTACCGTTTTCTGTGACATGTTTACAATTACATCATCAGCCTCTTTTAAATCATGTGCCATATGACGAAGTACTTCAACAGCAAAATTTGGGTTCGTATTTAATGTATTTACAATACCGTCTTTCGGTATGTAACATACTTCCATATCATTAACCGCTACAGCACTTAAATTCGAAGTCTCTTCAGCAATCACAGATCGTTGTCCTAAAACCTGACCTTTAGTTGCCAATTTTACGATTTGATCTTTACCATTCGGACTCAACTTTGAAAGTTTTGATATACCATTTCTAACACAAAAAACACCATTTAACTTTTCACCTTCTTCGAATATAGGATCTCCCTTTTTAATTGTTTTTGTAGTCTTGGTTTCTGAAATTTTACGTAATTCATCTTTACTCATCGCCCTTAATGAGTTAAATTGACGAATAATACACTGCTCACACCTTGATTTTTTATCGCTTTCCATTCCCTTATTTTTTACCTGACACAACAAAGTTACAAGTTATTAAAAATTCTAAACATGACAATTATCATGTTTTACTATACATCTGATTTTCAATTTTGTACTCAGGAATAAAGTTACAAATTATGGCTTCAAAAAAATGTTATCATTGCAACGATGATTGTAAAGTTTTAATCCATTTTGATGAAAAGGATTTCTGTTGCAATGGTTGCAAAACAGTTTATGAAATTTTCTCTTCAAACGACTTGTCTTATTATTATGATTTGCAGTCTGGTGCAGGTTCAACACCAAATATTATTGAAGGAAAATTTGACTTTCTTGAAGCCACAGAAATAGTAGAAAAACTAACTGAATTTAATGACAAAAACTTACAGATTGTAAATCTCTATATTCCAAAAATTCACTGTAGTTCATGTATTTGGGTATTAGAAAATTTAAACAAACTAGCTCCTTCAATCACAAACTCACAAGTTAACTTTCCTAATAAAACAGTAAGAATAAGTTACAACCCAACTAAAACTACATTAAAAAATGTTGTAGTGCTTTTAGCTCATATTGGTTATGAACCTTATATTTCATTAGATGATGTTGATAATAAAAAGAAAAGTACCGATCGTAGTTTAATTTATAAACTTGGTGTTGCTGGCTTTGCATTTGGCAATGTTATGTTTTTATCATTCCCTGAGTATTTTGATTTATCATCAAGTAAAAGTTCTGGTGGTGAATTTTGGCTTAACCAATATCAAACAATTTTTAGGTGGCTAATGTTTATTTTTTCATTGCCTGTAGTATTCTACGCTGGTCGTGATTATTTTATAGCGGCATATCAAGGGTTGCGTTCGAAATTACTAAATATTGATGTGCCAATTGCACTAGGTATTTTGGTATTATTTATTAGAAGTACTTTAGAAATTATTTTTGATTGGGGGCCTGGTTTTTTTGACAGCCTAACTGGGCTTGTGTTTTTTCTATTACTAGGTAAATTTTTTCAACAAAAAACATATTCATTTTTATCGTTTGAACGTGATTATAAATCATATTTCCCCATTGCAGTAACAAAAATTTTAAGCGACAATACTGAAAAAACAATTCAAGTACATGACATAAAAAAAGGAGATCGTTTATTAATAAGAAATGAAGAATTAATACCTGTTGATGCTATTCTAATTTCAGGCAATGCGACTATAGACTATAGTTTTGTTACGGGTGAATCTGAACCTGTTATTAAAAATTCAGGAGATAAGGTTTTTGCTGGTGGAAAACAATTAAACGGGGTTATTGAGATTGATGTATTAAAATCTGTCTCACAAAGTTACCTAACTCAATTATGGAGTAATGCCGTTTTTCAAGAAGATAAATCAAGTAAATTTCAAACTCTTACGGATAGTATTGGAAAACGTTTTACAACGTTTGTACTAAGTATTGCTTTTATAGCAACCTTATTTTGGTTGTTTTACGACCCAAGTAAAGCATTAAATGTTTTCACTGCCGTTTTAATAATTGCTTGCCCATGTGCAATTGCATTAGCTTCACCATTTACACTGGGTAATATGCTTCGGATTTATGGTAGAAAAAAATTCTATTTAAAAGATACTCAAACTATTGAGCAATTAGCACAAATAGATACTGCAATTTTTGATAAAACTGGAACTATAACTACTGCTAAAAAAAGTACTGCAGTTTATGAAGGTATCACTCTTACTGATGAAGAAGAATTGTTATTAAAAAGTACGTTAAGAGCATCAAACCATCCATTAAGTAGAAGTTTATATAATATGCTTGCTGAAAATGATATTGCAACACTTGATGATTATGAAGAACATTTAGGCAAAGGTATTGTTGGCTCAATTAATAATCAGAAAATAAAAATTGGTTCTGCAAATTATGTGGGGAACACAGTAGCTGAAACGGATAAAAACACATCAGTTTACATAAGCACGAATGATGCATACAAAGGCTGTTATGTTTTTAAAAATGAATATCGCGAAGGTATTTCTGATTTTTTTAAGGCCATGAGTGAGACCATTCAAGTGGCTATTTTATCGGGTGATAATGAAGGCGAAAAAAGTAGACTTGAAGCTTTATTACCAAAACTTACTCCATTATATTTTAATCAAAAACCAGAAGATAAATTAAGTTTTATAAAATCACTACAAGACCAAAATAAAAAAGTACTTATGGTAGGTGATGGTTTAAATGATGCCGGAGCATTAGCACAAAGTAATGTTGGTATAGCCATATCTGAAAATGTAACCATCTTTTCTCCTGCTTGCGATGCTATTTTAGATGCTACTAAGTTTAAAGAATTATACAACTACATTATAGCTTCTAAAAAGGCTATGAAGATTATAAAATGGAGTTTTATGTTATCATTACTCTATAACGTTGTTGGGCTTTATTTTGCCATCACGGGCCAATTAGAACCTGTTATAGCCGCTATTCTAATGCCTTTAAGCTCAATAAGTATTGTGGTATTTACGACAGTAAGCACCAATATTTTAGGAAAAAAATTAAGATAATTTTTTAAACATGATAAATGTCATTTTATCAGCATTAACATCAATGTAGTTTTACAGTATAATTCAGGTAGGTATGAGTGTTATTTATATGTTATTAGCAATAAGTATTGTTGTGGCGATTATCTTTTTTGTTGCATTTATTTACTCCGTAAAAAATGGACAATACGATGATTCTTACACACCTTCTGTACGCATGCTTTTTGAAGATGAACTTGTTGAAAAATCTCCAAAAAACAAAGAACAAACCTATCCAACTAAATAAAAAGTTTAAATAATCTATTATGGAATTACAGCAGTTTTATTACGACAACAAAGTCGTTAAAAAATTCCTCTACGCAACTATGTTCTGGGGAATAGTAGGTATGTCAGTAGGGCTTCTACTTGCATTTATGTTTATGTTCCCAAACTTAACTGATGGTATTTCATGGTTAAGCTTTGGACGTTTGAGACCTTTACATACAAATGCAGTAATTTTTGCTTTTGTAGGTAATGCTATTTTTGCCGGTGTATACTACTCTACCCAACGTTTACTTAAAGCACGTATGTTCAACGACTTTTTAAGTAATTTTAATTTTTGGGGATGGCAATTAATTATAGTTGCTGCTGCAATTACACTTCCATTAGGGTATAGTACATCAAAAGAATATGCTGAACTTGAATGGCCAATAGATATTGCTATTGCTGTAGTTTGGGTTGCATTTGGCATTAACCTTATTGGTACCATGATAAAAAGAAGACAACGTCATTTATATGTTGCTCTTTGGTTTTACCTAGCCACATTTGTAACTATTGCTGTTCTTCATATCTTCAATAGTTTAGAATTACCTGTTAGTGGTTTAAAAAGTTACTCCGTTTACGCTGGTGTTCAAGATGCTTTAGTGCAGTGGTGGTATGGCCATAATGCTGTTGCCTTTTTCTTAACTACTCCATTTTTAGGCTTAATGTATTATTTTGTTCCTAAAGCAGCAAACAGACCTGTTTACTCATATAAATTATCTATTGTTCACTTCTGGTCATTAATATTTATTTATATATGGGCAGGTCCACACCACTTATTGTATTCTGCTTTACCAGACTGGGCACAAAATTTAGGTGTTGCTTTCTCAATTATGCTTTTAGCTCCATCTTGGGGTGGTATGATTAATGGTTTACTAACCTTACGTGGTGCCTGGGATAAAGTAAGAACAGATCCTACCTTAAAATTTATGGTTGTTGCAATTACTGGTTATGGTATGGCAACTTTTGAAGGTCCAATGTTATCTTTAAAAAATGTAAACGCCATTGCTCACTTTAGCGATTGGATTATTGCTCACGTACATGTAGGTGCCTTAGCATGGAACGGTTTTATGACTTTTGGTATGATTTATTGGTTGGTTCCAAAAATGTTCAAAACTCGTTTGGCTTCGTTAAAACTTGCTAATTTTCACTTCTGGATTGGTACTTTAGGTATCATCTTATACACACTACCAATGTATGTTGCTGGGTTCACGCAAGCATTAATGTGGAAAGATTTTAACCCTAACGGAACATTAGTTTATGGTAACTTTTTAGAAACCGTAACTGAAATAATGCCAATGTATTGGATGCGTGCTATTGGTGGTACAATGTATATTATTGGCGCATGTGTTATGATTTATAATGTAGTATTAACTATTAAAGCTGGTAGCGATGTTGAAGATGAATTAGCTGAAGCTGCCGCATTAACTAAAGTATCTAAAAGTAGAACTGCTGGTGAAACTTTCCATACTTGGTTAGAGCGTAAGCCTGTACAGCTAACCATATTAGCAACAGTTGCCATTTTAATTGGTGGAGCAATACAAATTATACCAACCATCTTAGTGAAATCAAACATACCAACCATAACTAGTGTAAAACCTTACACTCCACTAGAGCTTGAAGGTCGTGATTTATATATTAGAGAAGGTTGTGTGGGTTGTCACTCACAAATGGTAAGACCTTTTAGAAGTGAGGTTGAACGTTACGGCGAATATGCTAAAGCTGGAGAGTTTGTTTATGATCATCCTTTTTTATGGGGAAGTAAACGTACCGGACCAGATCTATTAAGAGTTGGTGGTAAATATTCTGACAACTGGCACTTAAACCACATGTACGATCCACAAAGCACCTCATCTGGTTCTATTATGCCATCATATGCTTGGTTAATTAGAAATGAACACGATAGATCTGATATTCAAGATAAAATGAAAGCTATGGTTAGTCTAGGTGTACCATATACAGATGAAGATATAGCTAATGCAAATGCTACTATGGATAAACAAGCAACTAAAATTGAAAAGAGCTTGTATGCTGATCCTGATTTTGCAAAAAACTATGAAGCTGATAAAAAGTATGCTGCTGAAAATGGTGAAGCATTTATTGAAATGAAAGATCGTGAAATTGTCTCTTTAATTGCTTACTTACAGCGTTTAGGAACAGATATTAAAATAAAAGAAACAGGAGAGTTAGTACCTGAAACAAAATAAAAACTGATTATTCAGAGGTAACTAATACCTTTTATCTACCTCTGAATAATCTCTTAAAACAAAAGAAATCATGTTTAAATTCGTAAAAGGTTACATGGAAACTATAGATGGTGTAGCAACCTACCCTATCATATCATTATTAATCTTCTTTATCTTTTTTATAGTTCTTTTTGGATGGGTTTTTACTGCATCAAAAGAATATATAAAAGAGGTTAGTGAATTACCTATTGAAAAAGACAACCAACAAAACTTCGAATTATGAAAAATAAATCAAATTGGTGGATTAGAGTTCCAGTAATCTTCTTTATTATCTTCGGATTAATGGAATATTTTATAGACTCTGGTGATCAACCCGCAATAATAAAGTATCCAATAACTCAACTTTTTTTATTACTAGTTCTTGTAATATTAGGGGCAATAGAGCTAATACTTAGTGCCATTGAAAATGTAATGTTTCAAACACTATCTGAAGAAGCTCAAAAACGTTACCTAGCCAAAAAAGAACAAAAATGGGAATGGAAATGGGGTAAAGAAACTTATATAAAACTTTTAGGTTCTAAACCAATGGAAGCTGAAAGTGAAATAGTTTTAGATCATAATTATGATGGTATTAGAGAGCTAGATAACAAATTACCGCCTTGGTGGGTATATATGTTCTATGCAAGTATCGTTTTTGGTTTTGTCTACCTACTACGTTTTCACGTTTTCAACGGTGACAACCAAGATATAGAATATGAACAAGAAGTAGCTTTAGCTTTGAAAGAAATTGAAGAATACAAAAAGACTGCTAAAGATTTAGTTGATGAAGATACTGTAGAACTATTAACTGATGCTTCTGACTTAAGTGCTGGTGAAAAAACATTTCAATCAAACTGTGTTGCTTGTCATATGGCTGATGGTGGTGGTGGTATAGGCCCTAACCTAACCGATCAACATTGGATTTTAGGCGGTGGTATTAAAAATGTTTTCCATACTATTTCAGAAGGTGGTAGAGATGGTAAAGGGATGATTGCTTGGAAACAAACTTTGAAACCTGCAGAAATTGCTCAAGTAGCTAGTTATGTATTAACTACTCTTAACGGTTCTACACCTGCAAACCCAAAACCTGCTGAAGGTGATATTTGGGTAGATCCAAATGCTGAAAAAGTAGCTCCTGCTGAGGAATTAAATGTTGTTACTGATTCTGTAAGTGTAGCTCTGAATTAATAAAATAAAGCATTAAACATCAAAAAAAATGGCTCAAGACAGCGAACATTTTAGAGATTCTATTGGTACTATTAACGAAGATGGTAAAAGAGCTTGGGTATATCCAAAAAAACCAAGTGGAAAATTATACGAATATCGTAAGTATGTTAGCTACGCCTTGTTGTTATTTTTAGTAGCTTCTCCATTTATAAAAATAAATGGAAACCAATTTTTGATGTTTAATGTTTTAGAGCGTAGGTTCAATATTTTTGGATTTCCGTTTTGGCCACAAGACTTTCATTTGTTTGTTATTTCAATGATTATTGGAGTTGTCTTTATAGCTTTATTTACTGTTGCTTTTGGTCGTATTTTCTGTGGATGGATGTGTCCGCAAACCATATTTTTAGAAATGGTTTTCCGTAGAATTGAATACTGGATTGATGGTGACAGAGGTGCTCAAATAAAGTTAGATAGACAAGAATGGAATGCTGAAAAAATAAGAAAGAGAACTTTAAAATGGTTTCTATTTTTTATTATATCATTTTTAATTGCAAATGTTTTTCTTGCTTATTTAATAGGTAGTGATCGCTTGATTAGATATGTAATTGATGGCCCTTTACAGCATGTCGGAACTTTAGTGTCATTATTAATATTTACCAGTGTTTTCTATTTCATATTTGCCTGGTTTAGAGAGCAAGTGTGTATCATTGCTTGTCCTTATGGTCGTATGCAAGGCGTTTTATTAGACAACAAATCAATTGTGGTTGCTTATGATCACAAAAGAGGTGAAGGTGAAAATGGTCGTAAAAAATTTCGTAAAAGTGAAGATAGAAATGCATTAGGTAATGGTGATTGTATTGACTGTAACCAATGCGTAAATGTATGCCCTACGGGTATTGATATTAGAAATGGTACTCAACTAGAGTGTGTAAACTGTACTGCCTGTATTGACGAGTGCAATACTATAATGGATAAAGTAAACTTACCTAAAGGATTAATTAGGTATGCGAGTGAAGATGAAATCGTAAAAAAGGAAAAATTTAAATTCACTCCTCGTTTAAAAGGGTATACTGCAGTACTTTTTATTTTAACTGGTATTCTTGTAGGTATGTTGTTTTTAAGAAATGATCTTGAAGCCACTATTTTAAGATTACCTGGCCAATTATATGAACACAAACCAAACAATGTAATAAGTAATGTTTTCACTTATAAACTAATTAATAAAACAACTAAAAATGTTGATGATGTACATTTTAAATTACTATCACATAAAGGAAATATTATATTAGTCAGACACGAAGATTTTGATGTTCCTGCTCAAGATTTATCTGAAGGTACGTTATTTATTGAAATTAACAATAGTGCATTAAAAGACGATAAAGAAAAACTTGAAATCGGGGTTTATAGTGGCGACAAATTAATAGAAACTACTACAACTTCATTTTTAGCTCCAAGAAGCTATAAATAATATTTTAAAAGAAAGAAATCATGAAGATTAATTGGGGAACCGGAATTGTAATTGCTATTATTGGTTTTATAAGTTTTATTCTATTTTTTATAATTAGAATGAGTATGGATGATCGTGCCAATCACGATTTAGTAACTCCAGAATACTATAAAGCTGAATTAGCTTACCAACAAGAGATTGATGCTGAGAATAATTCAATACATAATAATGCTGTTGTTACAATGCAAAAAACTGCTGATGGCTTACAATTAAAATTTCCAGATAATATTGACTATAAGAGTATAACAGGAACAGTGTCTCTATACAGACCTTCTAATAAACACTTGGATTTTTACTTTCCCATAAGTATTTCTGACTCCAATTTGCTCATACCTGACAAACGTTTATTGGAAGGTCGATGGGACATTAAAGTTACCTGGAAATACAATGATGAAGACTATTTATTTAAAGAAAATATTACATATTAAACTATGCTACTAGCTGCAATCATATTAGGTTTTATGGGGAGTTTACACTGCGTAGGTATGTGCGGACCAATTGCCTTTATGCTTCCAGTTGATAGATCTAGTAATTTTAAAAAAATAAGTCAGATTTTTATTTATCATTTCGGAAGGTTGCTTGCTTATAGTATTTTAGGCTTAATTTTTGGCTTGCTTGGTAAAGGGCTATTTGTTTTTGGTATGCAACAAAAACTATCGATTGCTATTGGAGTTTTAATGATAATAGTTGTCTTAATTCCACACCAAAAACTTAATAAATTCAACCTATCAAAACCAATCTATAAGATTATAGGAAAAGTAAAAAATAAACTTGGTAAAGAACTTCAAAAGAAAACACCTGATACTTTTTTAACTATAGGTTTCTTAAATGGGTTCTTACCTTGCGGATTAGTATATATGGCACTTTTTGGTGCAATTGCAATGGGTTCACCTTTACAAGGGGCCCTTTACATGACACTTTTTGGCGTAGGAACTATTCCATTAATGACAACAGCAATCTACTTTAGTAGTTTACTTAAAAACGGTTTGAAACAAAAAATACAAAAACTAATTCCTGTATTTGTAGTACTCATTGGCGCTTTATTTATTTTAAGAGGCCTAAGTTTAGGAATACCTTATGTATCACCAAAACCTATAACCGAAGTTGTTTCAGCAACGATGGAATGTCATGTAAATTAAGTACCTTCATACTCACAAACCACAAAAACTTATGGCTCAAAAAGAACTAGAAAATAGAACTGATGTAAGTAAATTGGTTCGAAGCTTTTATGCAAAGGTTCGAAAAGATACTGTTTTGGGTCCTATTTTTAATGGTATTATTACCGATTGGGAAAGTCATTTAGAGTTACTTACTAATTTTTGGGAAACACAATTATTCTTAAAAAGAAAATATCACGGCAACCCAATTAAAGCGCATAACGATGTTGATGATAAAATGAACCATACTGTAAGTCCTGAACATTTCGGGCTTTGGTTAAATTTATGGTTTGAAACTATTGATGAGTTATATACTGGTGATACCGCTTTTATTGCTAAAAACAGAGCTCGACAAATGAATACGATGCTGTACATGAAAATTTTTCAACACAGAACTAAATAAAAAAGGGAATATTTATAAAAAACATTCCCTTTTCAACAACAATTCAACCAACTAAACTAGATCTTAAATGTAACCACTGGTATTGTCGAATGATTAGCAATATCCTCACCTATACTACCCATAAAAAAATGAGATAACCCTTTTCTACCGTGTGTAGGTATTCCTATAATATCTATATTTTCCGCTTCTGCATAATTAATAACACCTTTTTCGACATTATAATCGTTATATACTTTTACATCTAGGAGCTCTGGCCCTACTGCCGTAGAAAATTTTTCAATTTTACCTTTAATAGCTTCAGTACTTAAAAAATTATCGGCAGGTGTATTTACATATAATAAATGCAAATCAATTGAAAATTGTGCCGCAATATATTTTGCTCTTTGGTAAGCATGAATATTTTCTTCTTCTAAATCGCAAGCAAAAACCATTTTGCTTGGCGCAAAATTTTCCATGTCATGCTTTACAACTAATACTGGAGTGTCTGAATTTCTAACTACCTTTTCTGTATTAGAGCCCACGAAGACCTCCATCAATCCATCAACACCATGTGAACCCATAATCACAAGGTCTGCATTATTCGCTTCTGCAACTTCATTAACTTCACTAAAAACTTTAAAATGTTTAATTACAGGTTTTACTGTGATACCATCTAAATATGGTTTTTTAATAAAGTCTTGAAAACGCTTTTCCGCTAGTTTCATTAAAAAAACGGTCTGTTCTGGTTGAAAACCTTCTGTTGATGATATATATGCTTGGTTTAACTCTAACATATGCATTGCATAAATTACAGAATTATGTTTTTTTGCAAGAGAAGCTGCTACTTTTAATGCATTTTCTGATTGAATCGAAAAATCTACAGGTACGATAATGTTTTTCATGGTATTTATTTTTTTAAGTTGAATATTTAAATTGTCATTGAAAAAAGCCTAGTTTCTGGAGCTTTTCTGTGTAAATGCATATCAAATGCCATACATATATTTCTAATAAATGGCATTCCCTTTTTTGTTACTTGAATTATATTGTTATTAATCTCAATTAATTGATCAGCCTCCATTTCTTTCAGTTTTTTTAATACAAGATTAGCATTAAAAAAAGAAGCTTCGTTAACTTTTATTTCAGTCTTAAAATGACACATTAAATCTAAAATATGCTGACGGATAATTTTATCTTCATCACTTAAAATGTGTCCTCTATAAATAGGAATTATGTTATTTTCTACCAAATGCTGATACTCTTCAATACTTTTTACATTCTGTGCAAAACTATACCAACTATCGCTTATACTTGAAGCCCCTAAACCAATCATTAGCTGAGTTTTTGAAGCAGTATACCCCATAAAATTTCGATGTAATTTTTTATTATCTAATGCTTTATATAAACTATCTGTTTTTGAAGCAAAATGATCCATTCCTATTTCTTTATAACCAACCTCAGCGAGCAATTTTTTTCCATTTTCATATTGCTCTCGTTTTTCATCGGCACTAGGTAAATCTGCCTCATTATAACCACGCTGACCGTTACCTTTTATCCAAGGCACATGAGCATAACTATAAAAAGCTAAACGATCTGGTTTTAAACTTTTTGTTTTTAAAATAGTAGCTTCAACATCTTCAAGGGTTTGATGTGGTAAACCAAAAATAATATCATGACCAATTGAGGTATACCCAATCTCACGCGCTATATCGGTAACATTTTTTACATTCTCAAACGGTTGTATTCTGTGTATTGCTTTTTGTACTTTCTCATTATAGTCTTGTACACCGTAACTCACACGCCTAAACCCTACATCATATAAAGCTTGTAAGTGCTCTTTTGTCGTATTGTTTGGATGGCCTTCAAAACTAAATTCATGATTATTAGCTTTTACTGCAGTTTTTAAAATTCCGTTTATTAAGTATTTTAAATTTTCTGGTGAGAAAAAAGTTGGTGTTCCACCACCAAGATGTAATTCTTTAACAACTGGTTTCTCATCAAATAGTTTGCAATATAGTTCCCACTCTTTCAATACCGTTTGTATATATGGTATTTGAACATCGTTTCTTTTAGTAATACGTTTGTGACAACCACAAAATGTACACATACTTTCACAAAAAGGTAAATGAATGTATAAACTTATACCCTCAGTAGCATTACTCGCTGAAAAGCTTTTTTGTAATGTTTCTTCCCATTTTTTTCCTGAGAAAGAATTCATATCCCAATACGGAACAGTTGGGTAACTTGTATATCGAGGACCTGGTATATTATATTTTTGAACTAAACTGCACATTTGTAATTTATTTGCTACAAACCTACTGGCAATAAGTCAAAATAAATATGACAAATGTCAGTTTACGATTTTAAAATAAAAAAATACATTTGATATTAATTGCCAAACAACTATTATTCATAAGTAATTGTTTATACTATTTGTAGTCCAACTTTACGAAATATATAAAAGAATAAATTTACATCACTTAATAACAGCCCTTTACACCTAAAATAAGAAGAAAAATCACCTGCAAAAAAACTTATTAAAATTAAATATAATCAATAAAAAAAGTAAAAAAATAAATATTATATAATTTATTTAAGATAATTATTAAAATTTGACAATAATAAAAAGTGAGATTAATTGCGAATTTGACAATTTGTAAAAGAGCCAAATATTCATTCTGTAAAAATCATTAATGAAAACAGGTGAAAATATAAAATATTCTATAAACACACAAAATACATACATTTTATTCAGTCATTTTTGTTTTTTATTGATTTTTATATATCAAAAACAATAATTAATATTGAGTAACGTAAATTTTACGTTTTAATTACCTTAGTAAAAGTTCCGGAACTTTTGTTTTTAGAAAAACTATTGATGTTTACAAAACTATATAGCTAACGAGAAGGCTAATGATTTTGCAACCATTATTTTAATAACCATAACCCTCTGAAAATGAATAAACTCTTACTCACATTATTACTATTTGGCTCCTTTTCTGTGCTTTCTGCTCAAGAAATTGATATAAAAGGAAAGATTACCGATGACACCGGTGAACCATTAGCAGGAGCAAATGTTGTCGTAAAAGGTACTAGCAAAGGTACCGTAACAAATTTTGATGGTGAATTTGAAATAGTCGCACCGTCAACTGGAACATTGACCTTTTCATCATTAGGTTATGCTTCAAAAGAAATAGCTATTAATAATAAAACTTACATTACAATTCAGTTGGCTGCTACAGCCCAACAATTAGATGAAATGGTTGTTGTAGGATCAAGAGGACAAGCTAGAACAAAACTAGAAACAGCCTCGCCAGTTGATGTTATAAACATCGCTACACAAAGTATTAACATGCCACAACTAGGTCTAGCAGAAATGTTGGTTGCTTCAGCACCATCATTTAGTGCTTTTAAATCGCAAGGTGGAGATTTATCTTCTTCAGTAGATCCACCAACCCTAAGAGGTTTAGCGCCAAACCAAATGTTAGTTTTGGTAAACGGAAAACGTAGACATACCTCTGCATTACTTGCTGCTTCACAAACCGGAAGTGCTGCAAATGCCGTAGATATGAGTTTTATTGCTCCTGAATCTATTGAACGAGTAGAAATTTTAAGAGACGGTGCTTCTGCACAGTATGGTTCAGATGCCATTGCCGGTGTTATGAACGTAGTTCTTAAAAAAGGAACAAATAAATTTAGTGGAAGTTTAACTATGGGTGGTTATCCTAACAAAGCTCCCGATTTGAGTGATTCTGACATAAGTGAAGAAAACCAAGATTTATTATCTGATACAGAAGCTGATGGATTTAATTATCAGTTATCAGCCAATTATGGTTTAGGTTTTGATAACGGTGGTTACATAAATGTTACAGGTACATACCGCCAAGCAGAAAAAACAATAAGACCTAATATTAGTGATGCTACACCTTACGGAGAATCTTATTTGAATAATCAAAGAACAGATACAGATGGTAATGTAATTATTACCAACCCAGAATTAGTTGCCGCTCAAGCAGCTGGTGATACAGATTTAGCAGCAACACTTACAACGGATGCTGGTTTAATGGCGGCAAGAGGTTTAACCGCTAAAGATTTTTCAACTTTTGCTGGTTCTGCAGGATCAAATCTAGGAGTTATTTCATACCATATGGAATTACCAATTAATGAGAACACAAACTTCTATTCTTTTGGAGATTTTGGTTATAAATATACTGATGCTTTTAGTTGTTTCTTTAGAAGACCTGCGCAAACAGATAGAGCTAATTACGATTTATACCCTAACGGATTTAGACCGCAAATTACAACTACACAAACTAATATAGGTTTTACTAGTGGAATTGATGGTAAATTAGGTGATTTTGATTTTGACTTCAGTAACACATTTGGAAGAAACAAAATGACTTTTGACATGTTCAATACATTCAATGCAAGCTTACAGTCTGAGTCTCCTACAGAAATGAATTTAGGTACTCATAGTTTTGCTCAAAACACCATGAATTTTGATATCTCAAGATATTACGATGATATTCTTTCAGGGTTTAATATTGCAATAGGTACAGAACTACGTGTTGAAAACTACAAAATTATAGCAGGCCAAGAAGAAAGTTATGAAGCTGGCGACGCTGGTATTTACACTGCCACAGAAGACAATGAAGTTCTTTTAGGTCCTGACGGTTTCCCGTTAGAAGATATAGACTCTCAACCCTTAGTTGATGAAAATGGTGATGCAACCGTTTTAGAATATGCTGGTGTAAGTCAATCATTCAACAAACAATATTCTGCTAACTGCCAATGTTTTAGGGGTTTTGCTCCAACTAATGAAAGTGATGAATATCGCTCAGTTACCGCTTTATATTTAGATATGGAATTGGATGTTACTGACAAATGGTTTGTAAGTACTGCATTTAGAACTGAGAATTACTCTGATTTCGGTGGCGTATTCACAGGTAAGTTTGCAACAAGATATTCTATCACAGATAACTTTGCTGTAAGAGGCTCTTTTAGTTCAGGTTTTAGAGCACCTTCATTGCAAGAATTAAACTACTCACATACATTTACATTCTTTGTAGGTTTAGATCCATTTGATGCAACTACATATCAAAATTCAAGTAGTGCAGCAAGAGCATTAGGCATACCACAATTAACTGAAGAAAAATCTACTAATTTTAGTCTTGGTTTTACCACTAAATTATTTAACAAAATAGAATTGACTGTAGATGCTTATTCTATTAAAATTGATGATCGAATTTTTGAAACAAGCACATTTAGCGCAACTGATGCTCCAGCACTAGAACCAGTAATTGGCTCTGGGTTAGCTTCTTTTAGAATTAATGGTGGTGATGTTAGCACAAAAGGTATCGAGATTGTTGCCAACTATAATGAACGTATCGGAGAAGGTATGTTAGGTTTAATGGCATCAGGAGTATTTAGAAAAAATACATTTGAAAATTCTAATGTACCAGATTTAAACACAACATTAACTGATGAAGAATTAGAAGCTAAATATGTCGATAGATCTAGTATTGGTCAGTTCGAAACAGGAACACCAAATACTAATTTAATTGGTTCCGCAACTTATTCAATTGGCAAATGGTCAGGTATGTTACGTGGTACGCTATATGGTGAGGTAACTACCTTAGACAATACACTAGATTCTAATGGCTTATATGACGACCAAACTTTTTCAAAGCAGTTTGTAACAGACATAGGACTTACTTATAAAGCTACAGAACATGTTAGTTTAACGGTTGGTGGGAATAATATTTTTAATAATTATCCAGATATTCTTATTGCTGCAAATAGAGGTTTCTATTTATATTCTAATTACCAGCAAGGCTCTAATGGCGCCTATTTCTTTGGTAGAATGAGTTTTTCTTTCTAATTATTATTAATTTAAAAAACATATCATGATTAAAATCTATATAAAACAACTTTGCATACTTTTCATCATTCTATTTCTTGCCTCATGTGAGGTAGATCAGTTAGATGCAGATACAACTACTGCAGATGGTGGTGGAACATTAACAGATTATATTGCCTACACAGTTAACTCTACTGACCCAACTGGCACAAATATTTATGGGAGAATAGTTTTTTGGCAAACAAGCCTAAATCAAACCTTAGTTCAAGTATCTGTTTACAATACAGAATACCAAGAGTTATACCCTAGTGAAATTGTAGCCGGAGCAATTGGAACAGAAACTACAACAATGGTAGAATTATCAGATGTTGAAGGGTTTATTTATCAATATGGAGAATCAACTACTGAAGTTGATTCTGATGATATTGATGGCGATGGCGATACAACAGAAGCATTACCCCTATTAAATTATTATGGCGAATTAGGAGAAACAAAATTCTTTGTTATCACAGACACTGATTTTTATGATTCTATTTTAACTATGGATAGTCATTTAAATATTTATTCAAGTGACGGTACAGGAACTATAGTAGCTAGTGGTGATTTAGGCGAAAATGCTGAGCCTGTAGAACAGAGTTAGAATTTTTAACATAATAAGCACGAATATGAAAACAAAAGTAAACAGAAGAGATTGGTTAAAAAGAGGAGCCCTCACCGCTGCAGGTGTTGTAGCTGCACCTTATTTATCTTACGGAGCATTTGCATCTGAACCATTAGATTTAGATGCGCAAGGCAATATATCCTACACTCCATTTTTTAAAGAATTTTTACCTGAAAATGCAACAAAACCTTTGGAACTTGCTGCTAAATTAAACGCAAATGAAAACCCTTATGGACCATCATCTAAAGCAATCGCTGCAATTGGCGAAAATGCATATAGAGGTAATCGTTATGCTTGGACTGAGTTGTTTGATTTAATGGACAAAATTGCCTTAGAAGAAGGTGTAACGCAAGAAAATATTATGATGGGCCCTGGTTCGTCTGATTTGTTGGAAAAAACTGCAATGGTATTCTTTCAACACGGAGGAAATATTGTTTCTGCTGACCCTTCTTACATGTCATTAATCAAAGTTGCTCAAGCAACTGGAGCTGAATGGAAAGCCATTCCTTTAAAACCAGACTGGTCGCATGATTTAAAAGCGATGGAAGCAGCTATTGACAGTGAAACTAAACTAGTATATATCTGTAATCCAAATAATCCAACAGGAAGCATGACAGATCATGACGAGCTACTTGATTTTTGCAAAAGAGTTTCTGATAAAGTTCCAATTTTTGTTGATGAGGCTTACTTAGGTTTTCTTGGTGATAGTGCAGCGAAAAGCATGGTTTCTTTAATCAAAGAAGGTAAAAATATCATTGTTGCTAGAACATTCTCTAAAATTCATGGTATGGCTGGTCTACGTGTTGGTTACGCAGTTGCATTACCTGAAACTTTAGGAATTATTCAAAAAATTACTAGAGGTGGTATGGGTATTTCATTTCCATCAATATATGCCGCTACAGCAAGTATGGATGATACTGAATTCCAAAATAAATCTAGAGACCTAAATAAAGAGTGTAGAGAATATGTGTATACAGAATTAGACCGAATGGGCTTTAAATACGTACCCTCTTCTACTAGTTTTATCATATTCCCAATTGAAATGGAAGGTAAAAAATTCTTAGAAAAAATGACTGCTCAAAAAGTTGGTGTACGTGCATTTGAGTTTTTTGATAAAAATTGGTGTCGTGTAAGTATGGGTACTATGGATGAAATGAAATTGTTTACTACAGCCTTAGAAAAAGTGCTTATCTAAGTTTGTTAATTGGTCCACGAGTTGACATAATTTACTATGCCAACTCCTGTGGCCCATTGACTTTTTTAGAGTATATAACAACTATAATTTCTTAAACCCTCAATTATGAATATTGCATTTCAAAAAACATTAGAACTCTTGTTAATTATAGCGGTTGGTGTTTTTTTACAGAAAAAAGTTGCTAAAAATGATTTAAAAGGGGTTAAGGTCGTAATTTTAAGCGTTGCCCTACCTGCAGTAATTTTTGTAGCATTATTAAAAATAAAACTAGAAAGTTCACTATTAATATTTCCGGTACTAGCTTTAGCTTTTAATCTTTTGATGCTTTTGGCTTCTAAATATTACTTAAGCACTGTACTTCCATCTGGAGATAATGCAAGAAAGAGAACTATTATGATGCTTTTACCGTCTTTAGCACCTGGTTTATCATGTTTCCCTTTTATAGTAGTGTATTTGGGTGACGACCATTTAGCCTTGGCAGCACTCGCTGATGTAGGTAATAAAATATTTGTTCTTATACTTTTGTATATGTTAGCTATGCATTGGTATAACATACGTTCTATAAAAAAAGAAAAAAAATCAATGAACAAAAAGATTAAAGGGCTTTTAATTTCAATGATTAACGAACCAATCAATCTTGTAATGATTATTGCTTTAGTACTTTTAGGTTTTGGTTTTACACTCTCTAGTTTACCTAACTTTTTAGGAAACACTATTACTAAACTGAGTGCAATAATGGCGCCCTTGGTCCTTTTATTCATTGGTATGGCAGTACGAATAAATGCTAACGAGTTTGGTTTAATATTATCATTATTAGCTAGAAGAGCTGGAATCACATTTTTATTATCAGCAATCTTTGTTTTTCTTTTCCCTGCCTTAGGTGCAAGTATGATTCTTTTTTTAATTGTATTTCCGCAAAGTTCATGTAGCTTTTGGCCATTTGCACACATGAGCGCAATATCTGTATTAGAAGAAAAAGACGATCAAAAAAAACCAACATTTGATATTGATTTTGCCGTTAATGTTTTAGCATGTTCGCTACCATTTTCAACGTTATTAATTATCGGGATATTTTCATTCAGTGAAATATTTGTAGATCCCGTTGTAATTTTAACTACAGGTGTTTCAATTTTATTGCTTTCATACATTCCCAATGCAATTAGAGCTTTTAAAAAAGCGAAAACACATTCTGATAAGCATATTGATGCTATGTCATTAAATTTAGAAGCACAGACCAACGAAAATGACTAATCGTTTGCTTTAATTATTACAAAAAATTTATAAACAGTATCTTTGAGTTAATTGTTATTTTAAAAAAAGACAATTAATTCATAGATACTAATTTTATTTACAATGGAACGTAATAACCTATACCCTGTGTTTCTTAAAGTTTCTAACTTAAACATACTTATTGTTGGTGGTGGAAATGTGGCACTAGAAAAATTAACTTTCTTATTAAAATCTAGTCCTGATGCGCAAGTAGAAATGGTTTCACCCATGTTTAGAGAAGAAACTATTACTTTAGCTACTAAGTATGGTATAAAAATGAACATTGCTCCATATGATAGTTCATTTTTAGAAAACAAGCACATTGCTATTGCTACTACAGATAATGTACCAGTTAACGAACAGGTTTATCATGATTGTAGGGCACAAAACATATTAGTAAATGTTGCTGACAATCCACCGTTCTGTGATTTTTATATGGGTGGTATTGTTACAAAAGGTAATGTAAAAGTAGCTATCTCTACAAATGGAAAATCGCCAACAACAGCGAAACGTTTACGACAATTTTTTGAAGATGTTATTCCTGAAAATATTGACGATTTAGTAAAAAACTTAAATGAATTTAGAAAAACTATAAAAGGAGATTTTGAAGAAAAAGTAGAAACCTTAAATGAGTTTACAAAAGGTTTAGTAAATAAAAAAGGAGATTAACTTTTACATATAAAAGATTTCAAATCATCATCTTCTTCTAAAGCTAAAATCATTTTATTCTCTAAGGGTTTTTCAAAAAACTCAAATACTTCAGGGTATTTTTTCGCCTTTTCTTTATCAACAGAATCAATTGAAGAAGTAACTATAATAACCTTTAAAATAGGTTTAAGCACATGACTTCTTAGTTGCTCTAAAAACTCCCAACCATTCATAATTGGCATGTTAATATCAAGTAATATTAAAAACATAGTATCATTATCTTTATTTTCTATGATATAGTTTAACACTAATTCACCATTTGAAAATAATTTTTGATCAGGAAGGTTACATTCTATTAATACAGATTTATGTAAAAACTGTACTATAGGGTCATCATCAACTAGTAATATCTCAAATTTCATCTTTGTCTTCGTTTATATCAATATTAGAGGTCTTTTCTGTTATATCTCTAATTATCTCGTCTAATTCATCTGTTGCCTTGAGTGCCTCATCAAAAAGAAAATGAGATTTTTCGTGCTTTTTATCTTCTTCTAATCTCAATAAATGTATGATGCCCATTAACCGAGCTAATGGAGCTCTAACAACATGAGATTGTATCCAAGCAATTTCTTTTAAACGCTCGTTTTGATTTATAATCTCTTCTGTATATTTTACCCTGCTAGTTACATCTGTGGCCAAAACCACCCTTACTGACTTATTTTTTCTAGGTATTAAGTTGCTTGTAATTTCCACATAAATTATAGTTCCATCTTTTTTCTGATGCCTAATATATTTATCAATATTTATCGTTTTATTAATATCAACTTTATTGAGTATACTTTTCAATATTCCCACATCGTCTTTAGGTCGAATATCTTTTATTGTCATCGCTAAAAACTCATCATGAGTATACCCATAACTATCAACTGATGCCTTATTTACATCAATAAATTGAAGCGTTTCTACATCGTAAATAAACATGGGTTGCGGACTTAAATGAAATAAGTCTGCATACCTTTCCTCTGATTGTTCTATTTGAGCTATATACTTACTACGCTCAATATTATAACGTAAACTTTTATATAATGTTAAAGCCGTAATATCGTCTTTAACTAAATAATCGGAAACACCTAAATGAAGTGATTTTATACTAAACTGTATATCAGAATACCCTGTAAGTACAACAATTGGTTTTTTAGAACTAAGCTTTACAATTTCTAATATGAGATCTTCCCCTTTTTTATCAGGTAACGATAAATCTAAAAATATAATATCAAAAACATTATTTACCTCCGACGATAGTATAGCTATAGCTTCTTCAAAATTTTTTGCAGAAGAAATCTCTGGGCTTATAATTTGATCTTTTAAATACTCTTTAAAAAGATACAAATCACCTGGGTTATCTTCAATGATTAATATTTTATATATTGATTTATCTTTAATCATAAAACTATTTAGGCAACTGCACTATATTGATCCAAAAACTTTCAATCTCTTTTACAGCATTAATAAAATGATGGGATTCAACTGGTTTGGTGATAAAGCAATTTGCATAATTCGCATATGCTTTTTTAACGTCAACAACTGAAGATGATGTTGTTAGCATAATTATTGGTATATGCCTATACTCATCACTACTCTTTATCTTTTGCAATACCTCATGTCCGTTTTTTTTGGGCAAATTAACATCTAATAAAATCATATTAGGTGTTGGCTCATTCTCAAACTCACCTTTTTTAAATATGAAATTTAATGCTTCTTCTCCATCATTTACCACTTTTAATTTATTGGTAATTTTACAATCAGCCAATGCTTCTGTAGTTAATAAAACATCTCCTTCATTATCTTCTACAAGTAATATTGTAATACTCTTCATGTACTAGTTTAATATATTATTTTTCTTTTTTATGGTAAAAAAGAAATTAGAACCCACACCTAATTCACTTTCAACCCAAATTTCACCTTCAAGGGTATCAATAATTTTTTTAGCTAACGCTAATCCTATTCCCGTACCGTTATATGTGTTTCTGCCATGCAGGCGTTGAAAAATTACAAAAATTTTATCATAATATTCAGTATCAATACCAATACCATTATCACTAATCACAAACTTATGGTGCGTACCAATATCTTCATAAGACACAGAAACCACTGGAGAATTTTCTTCTTTTTGATACTTAAGAGCGTTGCCCATTAAGTTTTGAAACAATTGCTCTATTAAAACTTTATAACTTTTAATTATAGGCAATTTTTCTATTGAAATTTTTGCATGCTTAGCTTCAATCTCTTGTTGAAATATTAATTTAATATTATCAACTAGAATATTTAAATCTAGAGTTTCTAGTTCATCATCACTTCTACCTACTCTTGAAAAATCAAGTAGGTCTAATATAATTTGCCGCATTCTTTTGGCTCCATCAACAGCAAAGTGAATGTATTTTTTACCATCATCATCAATTACTTCATTATACTTTTTTTCTAAAAGAGTTAAAAAGCTAGTTATCATTCTTAATGGCTCCTGTAAATCATGAGAAACCACGTATGCAAACTGCTCTAATTCTTCATTATACCTACTTAATTCTGTTGCTTGTACTTTTAAACTATAATTCAATTCTTTTAATGACTCTTCATACTTTGTTCTGTCTGATATATCTTGAAAAGCACCAACCATTCTAATAGCTTCGCCTTTATCATTTGTAATTACACTACCACGGTCGGTTACATTCGCATAAGAACCATCTGCTTTTAAATAACGATAATCTATATTAAAATAATTGTCTCCACCTGGTTGTAAAACACCTTCAATTATTGAACCCACTCGCTCGTAGTCATCTGGATGAATTCGTTGTTTCCAAACTTGAAATGCATCATCTTCTTTCAGCTCCTTATAACCAAATAACCTAAAATGACTATAACCATACACTACTGTATTTTTTTCAAGATCACAATCCCAAATAGCATCATTTGTAGCTTCTGCAATTTTTTCAAAACGTTCATTGGCTTGCTTTATTTGCTCAATTGACCTTAGTTTTTCAGTAATATCTTGTGTTGCCCCTAATAACCTTACAGCATTTCCTTTCTTATCATAAATTACAGTACCTCTATCTTCAACATTTGCATAAGTTCCGTCTGCTTTTAAAAATCTATATTCATTTTTAAAAAAATGTTCTTCAACGCCTGGATTGTATAATTTAATACTATCAATAATTTTTGATATGTCTTCTGGGTGAACTTGACTTTTCCAGACTTCAAAAGCATCTAAATTTTCATTGTGCTCATGCCCAAATAACTCATAATACCCTGGACCTTGGTACAAATAATTATTTTTTACATCCCAATCCCAAATTGCATCATTAGTAGCTTCTGCAATTTTCTCAAAACGTTCATTAGATCTTCTTACCTCTTCGATGGCTTTGATTTTCTCAGTCACGTCTTGTATAGCGCCCACCATTCGTAGTAATTCTCCTTTATTGTTTCGAACAAAAAGTGCTTTATCTATAACATATGAATATTCGTCATTTATATTTTTAAAACGATATTCTTCTTCCCAGTTAAGATCATTTCCCGCTATACTACTTTCACAACTACTAACAACTCTTTTTCTATCATTTGGATGAATTTTAGATTCCCAAAAAGTTCCTTTTGCTGTATCGGTTAGCATCTCTTCATGTGAATACCCAAAAAGTTTTTTATAGTTATCGCCTCTAAATACGTTCTCAGAAACAAAATCAATATCATAAATAGCATCTGAGGTAGCATTTGTTATTTTTTCAAAACGCTCATTTGATATTTTAATATCTTCAATAGCTTGTAGCTTATCCGTTACATCTTGCATGGCACCAACCATACGTATAGGCTCTCCTTTAGCATTACGAACAAACAAAGCTTTATCTAAAACATTAGAATACTTATCATTTATATTTTTAAAACGATATTCTTCTTCCCAAGTTTCACCTCCCTTCTCAACACTTAATTTGTAACTATTTACAACCCTACTTCTATCTTCCGGGTGTATTCTATCTTCCCAATAATTTATATCATCACTAAGCATTGCTACTGATGAATAACCAAAGAGTTTTTTATAGTTGTCGCCTCTAAAAATTTTTCCAGTAATAAAATCTATATCATAAATAGCATCAGAAGTAGCACTGGTTATTCTCTCAAACCGCTCGTTAGATATTTTTATATCTTCAATAGCTTTTAGTTTATCAGTAATATCTTCAGTAGCTCCTAACACCCGTACTGCATCTCCTTCATCATTGTACATTATAGTACCTCTACAATCTACAGTTGCATAACTACCATCTTTTTTTAAAAAACGATATTCGTTTTTAAAATTTTTCTCTTCGCAGGTTGCATTATGTAGCTTTAAAGCTCCTATTACTCCTGGTAGATCCTCTGGGTGTACTTTATTTTTCCACACTTCAAAAGCATCTGATGCGCTATAATCTTCAATCCCAAATATTTTAGAATAACCAGGACCTTGAAACACATTATTATTAATAAAATCCCACTCCCAAATTGCATCATTAGTAGCTTCTGCAATTTTTTCAAAACGATCTTTAGACCATTTTATCTCTTCAATGGCTTTTAACTTATCTGTTACATCATGTATTGCCCCAACCATACGGACTGGCTCACCTTTTTCATCACGAATAATAAAGCCTTTATCTATAACATGAAAATAATTATTTTCACTATTCGCAAAACGGTAATGACCCTCCCAATTAGTTTCATTACTTTCTAAAAAAGAATCAAAACTATCAATAATTCTTTTTCTATCGTCAGGGTGTATACTATTGCCCCAGTATTTTAAATTATCTTCTGCTGATTCTAGAGATGGATGCCCGTAAAATTTATAATAATTATCTCCCCAATATAGCTTTTGATTAACAAAATCTAGATCCCAAACGGCATCACTGGTTGCTTGCATTACATAGTTATAACGCTGTATGCTATCTTCTAAAGCAATTGAAGTTATTTTGCTATCTGTAATATCTTGTACTGTACATTCAAACTTAAGTAATTCTCCTTTTTTATTTTTTGTAAAACTTCCAATATGTCTTACCCAAATAACTTTTCCATTTGGTCTTTTTAATTTACTATCATTTTTAAACTCTTTATCAAATTTAAGAGCATCTTCGTACTTTTTTATTATTAGTTTTCGGTCTTCATCAAAAAATAATGAAATAATAGTTTCAAAAGATTTTTTAACTGATTTTGATAATCCAAATATATCGTAAATTTTATCAGACCAATACTCTGTATCGTTTACATAGTCAACTTCAAAATAACCAAGATTTGAAATGTTTTGAGCTTGATTTAATTTCTCATTTAAATAGATAAACTCTGCATTTTTTTCTTTATCTGAAGTAACATCAACAATTACAGTATCAATACTTACACTTCCATTATTATTAACAATTGTATTGCCATAACCCTTGACCCAACGTACAGAACTATCTAAATGATTATGAATTCTAAACTCTTCATTCCAATCTACATGATCAGTTAGGCACTTATTAATTACAGTTTTTAACTTATCGACATCATCTTCATGAATTGAATTCAAAAAAAGAGTAACATTATTGTTCAATTCCTCTTTAGAATAACCAATTAATTTTTCCGTTCCATCAGTCAAATGAACAATTTCTTCTGTTCTATCGTCAAATATTATATGCCTAAACGCCAAACAATTGACATAATCGATTATTGATTTAAATTGAAGTTCAGATGTATAATTATCATGAATGTTACCCATAAAACCCTCAACTAATAAAGGTTTTCCTTTTTCATTCCATTTCGTTACTCTACCGTGAATTTTTGTCCAACTCCAGTAACCTTTTTTATGTCTTACCCTAATTTTATGCTCATAAGAATCAATTTCTTGGCTAATTAGTTTGTTTATAAATAATTTGCATTCATTTTTATCATAAACAATACCTAAGAAAGAATCAAAACTAAAATCTAAGTCATTATCAATATCATAACCTAACATTGTTAAACCTACATCACTTAGCTTAAAAGTTAATGTAGGAACATCAAGTTGCCATAAACCAATATTATTTAAACTTAAACAGTTTTCATAAAACTCGTTACTCTTAATTAAAGTAGTCGTAGTTACATCTTCCTCAGAAAAAAAAAATTCTGAAGCTTGTTTTGTTATTGTTTTAAATGATTGAATTTGATTCTCTGATAATTTTAAATATTCCGTATTTAAAACGACTAGTTCTGTATAAGTTTCACCTTTGTTTTTAATAGCATAACTAGCATAATATTTATAGTTAAGAATTGATACCTTTTGTTCTTCAAACTTAGTGTTAGCACCTAATAATATTTGCAAAATAGGTTCGTTTAAAATAGCGTCAGTTTGATCAATACCAAACAAGCCTTTTAAATCAAATTCTTTAGTTTTTGGATTAATATTTAAAACTATACCAACCGAACAGCTACACAATGTTGAAGCTATCATTGCATAGTCATTATATTGAGGCTCAATATGTATTCTTACTAAATTATTTTTTATAAATTCTTTCATCTATCAGTAAACATTTAACAAACACTAACAGCTAATGAAAGTCATGCTTTTTAAACACATATTTAAAAGTAATTTTAATGTAAAACTTATTTTAAACGATTAAAGAGCTAATCTCTAATTGTTAAAATACAATATTTTAATCAAAAGTAAGAATTTTCATATAATAATAATTCTAAATAACACAAATACAGCACATTTATGTTATAATAAGAAACGGCAGTTTAGTAGGGTCTTTTAAGTTGTAAGGTATACATGATACCAAAAGTAATTGTTGACCAATTTGCTTCTTCTAAACTTATTGAAGTATATGAAAAGTTAATTTCAGTTTGTGCACTCATTAATATCCCTAATTGTGGTCTAACATAAAAACCACCATCATTACCATCATTAATACCAATTGCCTGACCAACTTGAGCACCAAACGATATTGAATTTGATGGCCAAATACGTAATGACGCAGATAGTGGTAAAAATTGAACACTCGGAAAGTCTTCTAACAAATCTTGATTATCAAATTTCTCAGGAAAGCCATGAATATAACCCACCATAACACCAAGATCAAAAGTTTCGTTTAACGCCCACATGTGACCAAAATCAGCACCAACAACAACACCAACAGTATCATTAAAATCACTTAATGGTAAACCTGCTTGTACTCCAAATTTCAATCCTTCTTGTCCGTATGATACTATTCCTGTAAATACTAAAACAAATACTACTACTAATTTTTTCATTCTATTTTTGGTTTGGTTGATTATTCTTGATAAAAATAGACATAAAGTATTCTTACAAAATTACTTTTGTTGTCAACTAAGCAAAAAGGGTTGTGGAAGGTTTATTTAACTATATAACGGTAACAGAATACATTACAAAATACCGTTTATCGACACTTCTATAGAACTTAACTTATATAATTTGCTCTAGACCAACAAAAGTATTTGACATTAAACAAATATATTAATTTTGTAATAAAATTCCTACATATTTGATTTTAAATAAAATTAATATACTTATCATGAAACATCTTAAAAGAATATGTTATAGTATTTTCTCATTTGTGATTTGCTTATTAAGCTTTGACAATTTAAAAGCGCAAAACACTGAAAAAGATAGTTTAAAACATAAAATTGAACAGTTTAAATTAAAACCAAATTTCCAAAAAGATACTACATATATAAACATGCTATATCGTTACGGAAAAGATTTTGGTTATTATAATTTAGACAGCCTATTATTAATTAGTAACGAAGCTTTTAAATTAAGTAAAGCTATCAACTACACTAAAGGCGAGAGTCAAAGCTTAATAATTCTTGGCAACTATTATTCTGATAATAATAAAGAAAAAGCTATGGAGCTTTACGCTCAAGCTTTAACAAAAGCTAAAAAAGTAAACAATATAAAATTGATTTTAAGAGCAAAAAGTAGCTTAGCTATAGGCTATACTCACAAAGAAAATTTTACCGAAGCATTAAAGCAATATTACAAAAGTATTGAAATTGCAAAAAAGAATAATGAAAATGCATGGTTATCATCATTATATATAAGCATAACTGTTATATATAGTATTCAAAAAGAGTATAAGGATTGCATTTATTTTCTAAAAAAATCAATGGAAATAAATAAAAAAACTGGTAATGAAAGAATGACTGCCATAACACTTACCAATTTAACTTCAACCTATTTAAATGACAATAATGTAGAAAAAGCAGATGAAACTATTGATGAAGCTATTCAAATTTTAGAAAAATTACAACTTGATGATTGGTTAACTTTTGCTTACGAATTAAAAGGGAATATATATTTAGCAAAAGAAGACTTTAAAAAAGCATTAACATGGTTTCAAAAAAGTGAATTAAAATATGGAGACATAGACATTGAAAGGTACCAAATACCTTTATATAATGGAATAGCAAAAGCGCACTTAGGTGTAAAACAGTATGGAAAAGCAGAAAAAAGTGCTTTAAAAGCACTAGCGTTGAGTAAAAAATTTGAATCACTTGATCAACGTGATGATATTTTAAAAACACTTTATTTAATTAAAAAGCAAACAAATAAACCCACAAAAGCATTAGAATATCTTGAAGGATTAAAAAATATTTCAGATACAATCAACAAAAATAATAACAAGAAAGAATTACAAATATTAAAATCAAAATATGCTTTTGATCAAGAAAAAGAAAGGTATTTACTTGAAAACGAGAAGAAAATAGCACAGCAAAAAAACTATTTTTATGTAGCTATTATTATTATTATAGCATTTTTTATGATAATAATAATATTAAAAAAGAATAATAAAATTAAAGAAAATTTAAACAAAAAACTTACTCATAAAACTGAAGAACTTAAAAAAAATGAAACCTTTCTAAAAAATGCAAATGACACAAAATCAAAATTATTTTCAATAATTGCTCATGATTTAAAAGGGCCAATAAACTCATTTAAAAGCATTTTTGAACTTTTAGAGCTTGGAAAAATAAATACGGAAGAGTTTATGAGTTTAGCACCTAAACTAGGTGAAAATATGAATGGTATTTCATTTACACTAAACAATCTTCTTACTTGGGGCCAAACACAAGTAAATGGAATTGTTACTAATCTTGAAAATATAGACTTAAATACAATAGCAAGCCAAAACAAAAATTTGTTATCTAAAACCGCTGAACAAAAACAGATAACAGTTACAAACGATATACCCACTTCTGCTTTTGCCATAGCTGATAGAAATCAAATAAGTATTGTTATTAGAAATCTTGTGAGTAATGCTCTTAAGTTTACCCCAAAAGAAGGAAATATTACTATTGGAGCTAATGAGCTAAATGATACATGGGAAATTTATATTAGAGACACTGGAATAGGGTTAAGTGATGAGGCCTTGACTAAAATTTTTAATACTAATGAAACCTTCACAACTTACGGTACTAATAACGAAAAAGGAACAGGACTAGGCTTACTTTTATGTAAGGAAATGGTTGAAAATAACCGTGGTGAAATTAGAGTTGAAAGCTCATTAAACAACGGAACTAGTTTTTACTTTACGTTGCCAAAATGGTAATAAACAATATAAACCCATATTAAAAAAAAAATTAATTACACTGTGGAAAACCGTAAGGAAAAAAGTTTTTAAGTAATTATGTTTGGATAAATTAACTAATCAAATATAGTACAATGAAACAATTATTATTAATTTTTATTACTCTCATTTTATTAACACCTAACCATTCAATTTCACAAAGCAAAGGTGCAGTTACTGCAGGTGCTATTGGCGCACTAGTTGGTATTGGAGCAGGAATTGGAGCAGTAGAACAAATGAAAGAAAGAGCGGAATTAACTGCTACAGAGTGGTTATTGGCTAATAACCCTGAAATGACGAGCTTTTCGCTAAAAACTCTAGACTTTGATGGAAAAAAAATAAAAGATATGTCATCAACATCTGTAATTACTTTTAAAATACAAGAGTTTTCACCAATGGATGAACCTGAGTTGAATGGTAAAAAGTTTGTATTACTTGGTTTCACAAGTCACGGATGGATTAATGAATACGGAATTGATTTTGATAAAATAAAGTGGTTTTTGATTGATAAAACAAAATGGATCGACATGATGGTTTCTTATGTAAAGGTGGCATCTGGCGAACCTAACAGAAGCCATATTGAACAAACTTTATTAAATGGAAAAATCGTTAATAAGGGTGTGAAAATTAAAAGTAAACTCACTATACCTTTTTACAAACTATCCGGAGACATGTATGTTGCTACTGATTATTCTGATGAAATGAAATTTATTTATAATGAAAGATCATTAGGTATATTTTTAAAAGCTACTAAAGACTTGGTTCAAATAGGAAGAGGAAGTCTTATAGAATTACACGAGTTCTTTTTTGATAAAGAATAATAAGCAAACAATAAAAAAACTTCACAAAACAAAAAGCCTTCAACTTTCGTTGAAGGCTTTTGCTGTTGGCGGTCCGGACGGGACTCGAACCCGCGACCCCCTGCGTGACAGGCAGGTATTCTAACCAACTGAACTACCGAACCGTTGCTTTTAGCGGTTGCAAATATAAGACACTTATTTGGTTCTACAAACATTTTTTAAAGAAAAAATTAAAAAAATTTATAAAAATTTCTGGCGCTCTGTCATGTATGTATTCATAACCGTTGAAAAACAATCATTTACATCAATTTCAACATATTTAATTTTATATTGCCCGCACTTTAATTTTAAACTTTTTTTATACTCAAGAATACTTTTTTGATAATTTTGTTTAATTGAATCGGCATATAAATTTATTTTTTCTCCTGTTTCAACATCAAAAAACTGCTTTGGGGTGTTTTCAAAATCAAAATCTACTTCATGCTTATTGTCTAATAAATGAAATAAAACAACTTCATGCTTATTGTATTTTAAATGACGTAGCGCTTCAAACAATTTTTCATCTTCCGAATCAGTCTGAAACATATCAGTAAATAAAAAAATTAAACTTCTACGTTTTATCTTTTCCGCTATTTGATGTAAATAGGTATATGTTTTTGATTCTTTTGAAGGGTTTTTATTTTTACAGACTTCATTTAGTTTCGCTAATAACATTTGATGATGACGCTCGCTGCCTTTTTCTGAGCTATAAAAGTTATATTCATCAGAATATATGCTTAAACCCACAGCATCTCTCTGTCGCTTTAAAATATTCATTAAAGCAGCTATCGCTAAAACCCCAAAACCTATTTTATTTAAATTATCTAAATCTAAGTTTTCAATTTCAGGATAATACATAGAAGCCGAATTATCTAAAATCATATGACAACGAAGGTTTGTTTCTTCTTCGTAACGTTTAGTGTACAGCTTATCAGTCTTCGCAAACATTTTCCAATCTATATGCTTAGTACTATTGCCTTTATTATAAATTTTATGCTCAGCAAATTCTGCAGAAAAACCATGAAATGGACTTTTATGAATACCACTAACAAAACCTTCAACAACTTGGTTTGCTAAGAGTTCTAAATTCTGAAATAATGAAGCATTATGTAATTGAGACTGTATATTCATAATTTTAAAGGTAGCTATAATATTCCCTAAATTCAATTGTAACGAAACTACCGATTATAAGATTTTACAAAACAAAAAAGGTTTGACTTTCGCCAAACCTTTTTTATATATCAAAAGAAAGTAATCTTACATTGCTGCTTCAATAGCGTCAGTATAAACTTTTTTAGGTGAAACCCCAACCTGACGGCTAACAATTTCTCCTCCTTTAAAAACTAATACTGTTGGAATGTTACGAACACCATATTTAGCTGCAAATTCCTGATTAGCATCAACATCTACCTTACCAACTACGGCTTTACCTTCATATTCTGTACTAACTTCATCAATAATTGGCCCTACCATTCTACAAGGTCCACACCATGCTGCCCAAAAATCAACTACTACTGGTTTATCACTTTTTAAGACTACTTCGTCAAAAGTTGCGTCTGTTATTTCTAATGCCATTTTTTTATATTTTATATATTATGCAAATTTAGTCAAATAAAATTCTAATTCCTTACTAACGCAATATACGATTTAGCTATTGTGTTATCAACAAAGTTTATACCTAATTTAACTTAAAAAGCACATCTTGTTCTTCTAATCGCTCTAATAACTCACTCGTAATCTGCACTTTTTGCTTTCTACTAACCAAAGTTACCTTAATTTCTTCATTCATTTCATACACCACAAAACTTAACGAATGATCACCATCATGCGACGAAATTGTATCTTTTAAAGTACGAACACCTTCTTCTTTTAAATCGTTTATATTTAGATTTATGGTCAATTTTTTTGCATAGGTTTCCATAACATCTTGCAATAACATAAAGCTATTAAATTGCATTCTAGGATCTCCTTTTTTACCGGTTTCTCTGTTAACCCAACCATCACGAACAAAAACCTTTACATACGCAAAGCTATTAATCATTAGAAAATGACGGAATTTTAAATATTCCTCACCGAATATTCTAAAATCGAAAGATTCGGTATAATCTTCCATCGTAAACATTGCCCAACCTTTTCCATTTTTTGAAACTCGGTGTTGCACATCAGTAATTACACCTGCAAAAGATACTTCTCTATTTACGATAGTTTCGAGTGCATTTAAATTAGATAAACTGGCATTACAAAATGCTTTTACTTCTGCTTTAAAATCATCCAACGGGTGACCAGAAATATAAATACCAACCACTTCTTTTTCTCTACGAAGTTTTTCCATCGTCCCCCATTCTTCACACGGTGGAACAATTGGCTCAGGTATTTGCACTTCACTAGCGTCACCAAATAAACTTACCTGACTTGAGTTTTCATTCTCTTGAAATTTAGCGCCATACTTTACAGCTTTTTCCAAGAATGTAATTCCATCACCATCATCATAAAAATATTGTGCTCTATGCGTATCACCAAAAGAATCAAACCCACCAGCGACTGCTAAGTTTTCAAATGCTTTTTTATTCGCTGCACGTAAATCTATACGTTTTGCTAAATCAAAAACTGATTTATAAACCCCTTCTTTTCTACTTTCAACAATAGTCTCTACAGCACCACGACCAACACCTTTTACAGCGCCCATTCCAAAACGTACTGCTCCCCTATCGTTCACTGCAAATTTGTAATATGATTCATTAACATCTGGCCCTAAAACTTCTAAGCCCATACGCTTACACTCTTCCATAAAAAAAGTAACCGATTTTATATCATTCATATTATTTGAAAGCACGGCCGCCATATATTCTGCAGGGTAATGTGCCTTGCAATACGCTGTTTGGTAGGCTATCCACGCATAACATGTAGAGTGCGATTTATTAAAGGCGTACGCTGCAAATGCTTCCCAATCTTTCCAAATTTTCTCTAATTTATCAACGGCATGACCTTTAGCTGAAGCTTGCTCTATAAACTTAGGCTTCATTTTATCAAGAACGTGCTTCTGCTTTTTACCCATTGCTTTACGCAAAACATCAGCTTCACCTTTCGTAAAGTCCGCCAACTTTTGCGATAATAGCATCACTTGCTCTTGGTATACTGTAATTCCGTAAGTCTCCGCTAAATATTCTTCGCAGGCATCTAAATCATAAATAATTTCTTCTGTACCATGTTTACGCGCGATAAAACTTGGTATGTATTCCATTGGACCAGGGCGATACAAAGCATTCATAGCAATTAAATCAGCAAAAACAGTTGGTTTAAGCGATCTCATGTGTTTTTGCATTCCAGGAGATTCATATTGAAAAACCCCTACTGTTTCACCACGCTGGAAAAGCTCGTATGTTTTCACATCATCTAATGGAAAATTTTCTGGATCTAATTCAACACCATGTTTTGCTTTCACAATTTTAACGGTATCTTTAATTAAGGTCAATGTTTTTAACCCCAAGAAATCCATTTTTAGTAAGCCGGCATCTTCCACAACGGAGTTGTCAAACTGGGTGCAGTACATTTCAGAATCCTTAGCCAATGCCACAGGAACGAACTTGGTAATATCATCTGGTGTAATAATTACACCACAGGCATGAATACCTGTATTACGAACAGAGCCCTCTAAAATATAAGCTTGGTTTAACGTTTCTGCCTCTAAATCATCACCTTCAGAAATAGCTAATAACTCATTTACTTTTATGAGTTCTTCACTGTTAAATTTACTTTTTAATACTTTTTCATCAACCCCAATAATCTTTTTTAATTTAGACATGTTCGGGATTAGCTTCGCCATTCTATCCGAATCACTCAAAGGTAAATCAAGTGCACGTGCTGTATCTCTAATAGAAGATTTAGCGGCCATTGTACCGTAAGTAATAATCTGCGCCACCTGATTTGAGCCGTATTTATCAATCACATAATCCATAACACGACCACGACCTTCATCATCAAAATCAATATCAATATCGGGCATGGACACACGATCTGGATTTAAGAAACGCTCAAAAAGTAAATCATACTTAATCGGGTCTAAATTGGTAATCCACAAACAATAGGCCACTGCAGAACCTGCAGCAGACCCACGCCCCGGACCAACCGAAACATCCATTTTACGTGCTGCACGAATAAAATCTTCAACAATTAAAAAATACCCAGGATACCCTGTTTTTTCAATTACTTGTAATTCAAAATCTAATCGCTCATCAATTTCAGGTGTAATATCACCGTATCTAATTTTTGCACCTTCGTAAGTAATGTGACGTAAAAATTTATTTTCACCTCGCTTACCGCCGTCTAACTTATCTTCTTCAAATTGAAACTCTTCTGGAATATCAAAAGCTGGTAATAATACATCACGTGCCAATGTAAAAGTTTCAACCTTATCAACTATTTCTTGAATATTAATGATCGCATCAGGTATATCTTTAAAAAGCTCCTTCATTTCATCAGGAGACTTAAAGTAATATTCTTGATTTGGTAAACCATAACGATAACCACGACCACGACCAATTGGTGTGGATTGTTTTTCACCGTCTTTTACACATAATAAAATATCGTGTGCATGAGCATTTTCTTTTTCCGCATAATAAGTATTATTGGTGGCAACCAATTTTACATTATGCTTTTTGGCAAATTGAACTAATACTTGATTTACACGATCTTCATCTTCTTGACCGTGACGCATAAGCTCAATATATAAATCATCACCAAAAGTGTCTTTCCACCAAATTAAAGCCTCTTCCGCTTGCTTTTCACCAACATTTAAAACCTTACTTGGCACTTCACCATACAAATTACCTGTAAGTACAATAACATCTTCTTTATACTGCTCAACAACTTTTTTATCAATACGAGGCACGTAGTATTTACCGCTTACAAAGGCTATAGATGACATTTTTGCCAAATTCAAATAGCCATTTTTGTTTTTAGCAATCATTACGATTTGATACCCATTATCTTTTTGAGACTTGTTGGTATGGTCTTCACAAACCTGAAACTCACAACCTACCATTGGAGTAATTTCAACTTCAGGCTCTGGTAATTCCGTTAAAGGCTCTTCTTCCTCAGCCAATGTTCCATTTTGAGTGGCTTCAAAACGCTTTAAATTTTCTTCATTTCGTGACTTTACTCCCTTATTGTGATTGATAACTCCATTTACAAAATGAAAAGCTCCCATCATATTCGCATGATCGGTTAATGCAACAGCTGGCATTTTTGCTTTTGCCGTTGCACTAATCAATGCAGGAATACTTATGGTAGATTGAAGAATTGAAAACTGTGAATGATTATGTAAATGCGCAAAACTTGCATTCTCAAGTGTTGCTAAATTCTCTTCTATTTCTTCTTCAGAAACACCGCCAGTATCTTTTGCCCAAAGCGCATCTGCAATTTTTTTAGATGCTTTTTTGAGATTGATATGCTTTAAACCGATAAGCTGAATCTCTTTTGGATTTGCTTCTGAAAAATTTTTGAAATAATCTGGCTGAACATCTAATTGCTCAACAGTGTATTGCTCTTTACGTATTAACTCTAAAAAACAACGCGTGGTTGCTTCAACATCGGCTGTGGCATTATGCGCTTCACCAAAAGGTTCTCCAAATAAAAATTGATGTAATTCAGTTAACGTAGGCAACTTAAATTTACCACCACGACCACCAGGTATTTGACAAAGTTGCGCAGTATGCTCTGTACACGTATCTAAAACAGGTAACTCTTGTAAGGGGTTCTCAACAGCTAAACGGTGAAATTCCGCCCCCATTATATTAACATCAAAACCAACATTTTGACCAACAACAAATTTTGTTTTGGCCATTACAGTATTAAATTTTTCTAAAACCTCAGCTAACGGAACACCATCTTGCGCCGCTAATTCGGTAGAAATACCATGGATTTGCTCTGCATCATACGGAATATTAAAACCATCAGGTTTTACCAAATAATCTTGATGCTCAATAACATTACCCATAGCATCATGCAACTGCCAAGCAATTTGTATACAACGTGGCCAGTTATCAGAATCGGTAATAGGTGCATCCCAACGCTTAGGTAATCCGGTAGTTTCAGTATCAAAAATTAAGTACATAGCAGGTGTTTTACTGTCAAGAAAAGTAGCTTGTAAAAATAGTGAAATACCCCGTTTATTTAAAGTAGTTTTATAAGGAGTTATTAACCAAAGTTTTTAGTTGTGATTAAGTAATTAAAAACATGTTGTTTATAAACGAAAAAAGATTATATTTGCACCCGCTTAAGAATAAGCAAAGTTTAGAATTAATAATCAAGGGTCGGGCACCCTACAAATTAATGTGATATGCCAGTTAAAATTAGATTACAAAGACACGGTAAAAAAGGAAAACCATTTTATTGGATCGTTGCTGCAGATGCAAGATCAAAAAGAGATGGTAAATTCTTAGAAAAATTAGGTATCTACAACCCTAATACAAACCCTGCAACAATTGACTTAAACTTAGATAAATCTGTTACTTGGTTACAGAATGGTGCACAACCAACTGAAACTGCTAAGAGAATTTTATCTTATAAAGGTGTTCTTTTAAAGCACCACTTATTAGGTGGTTTACGTAAAGGCGCATTAACTGAAGAGCAAGTTGAAGAAAAATTCAATGCTTGGTTAGAAGAAAAAGGAAAAATAGTTGGTTCTAAAGTAGAAGGTTTAGATAAAGCTAAGGCTGATGCTAAAGCTAAAGCGTTAGAAGCTGAAAAAGCTGTTAACGAAAAGCGTGCTGCTGAAGCTGCCGCTGCTGCTTTACCAGAAGAAGTAGTTGCTGATGCAGAAGAAGCTGCTCCTGCTGAGGAAGCTCCTGCTGCTGAAACAGAAACTAAAGAGTAATTTATATTTAAAACGATATGCTAAAGTCAGATTGTTTCTACTTAGGTAAAATCGTTTCAAAATACAGCTTTAAAGGTGAGTTACTAATTAAGTTAGATACTGACGAACCTGAAGCATACGAAAAATTGGAATCAGTGTTTATTTCCCTTGGAAATAATCTGGTTCCTTTTTTTATTAAAAAATCGCAACTTCATAAATCAACATTATTACGTGTTCGTTTTGAAGAGATTGCAGATGAATCTGATGCAGATCGCATTATGGGTTCAGAAATTTACCTACCACTTACTATGTTACCTAAACTTACGGGTAACAAATTCTACTTTCACGAAATTATTGGTTTCACTTTAAATGACAGTGTTCATGGTGATATTGGTACTATTGAAAGTGTAAATGATACTACATCACAAGCATTGTTTGAAGCTATTAAAGATGACAAGCAATTACTTATTCCTATAAATGATGATATTATCACTAAAGTAGACCGTGAGAATAAAACAATACATGTAACCACACCTGAAGGATTGGTTGCATTGTATATGGATTTATAAAAAATCTCCTTTTTTTAATTCAAATCAATAGATTGATTTTCTAGCATATTATCTAAACGCAATTGGAAAATTGTACCTGTTATTAAATCTTCAACATCTTTCAATTCTTTTAAAGTCATTGCAAAACTAATTTGCCCAAAAGGTGTTTGTAATAAATATGATTTACAAGAATCTTTATGCTGACAACCATCGCATACACATAAACTATCTAAGGTATTTTCTATAATTATAGAAAATAATTCAAGTTCGTTTTTAGTAACATAAACACCAGTGTCTTTAAATACCAACTGAATTTTTTTACTATCTTTTTCTGAATTTTTTGTCCACTGAAATGCTATTCCAAATTCATTATAGTAAATCGTATTAATGTCGTCCATGGGAGTAATTTATTTATATCAATTCTAAATAACGAATTTATGTAGAATCATTCTAAATAAAAAACAAAAGAGGACTAATTTTCCTGCTTTTTAAAATTAATAACAATCAGACTTTATTAAATGTCTAAAATCATTAATATTAAGCTTGTTAGCTAAGCAAATTTGCTCAAGAGCATCAAGAACACCTTTATACATAACTAAAGAACCACAGACCATTAACACACCTTCACTTAAAAGAGTTTCCATAATAAAATCTGAATCCCCTGTGATTAAATCTTGCACATATACTTTGTATTCTTCTTTAGAATAAGCAATAGTTAACTTGGTAAGATTTCCATCTTTTAGATACGTACTAATTTCTGGTTGGTATAAATTGAAAGCCCTTTTCGTTCTCACTCCACAATACAAGTGTGTATCTATTTTTTTTGAATTACCAGCTAACATACCTATAAAAGGAATGATTCCTGTTCCATTACCAATCATAATTACTCTATCAGTTTTTTTAGGAAAATGAAAATTCTTGTTTTGGATTACCCTTGCCTTAAGCTGCTTGTTTACAACTAAATCATTCAAGTAATTAGAACCTAATCCATTTAAGTGACACTTCACACTTAAATGCATGTTACCATTGACTTTGGCAATTGAATATAAACGTTCGTTATAGTCATCCTTAGGGTAAATAGCTAATAAGTCACCAGAAGTAAAACGAAGCTTCTTTTTAGGCTTTAAAACAAGTCTAAAAGTATCATCAGGATTATCTTCTTTATTGGTTTTAGAAACTACTTTAAATGGTACCGTATTTTTAGGTATGGTATGAAAAGCATCGGAAGAAATTGACAATTGAGTTCCTACTGCTTTGGACCATAAAGCTACCCATTGCTCAAAACTATTGAATGATTTATCATTAATCGTAAAAGGTGGTAATAACTGTTTTATATTTTGATCTTGTAAAGATTTATCTACATCAAAAGCAAATTTGCAAAAATCTGGGTATGAAAGCGAACCAAAACCTACTACAGAATAATCAAAGCTTTGGTTTTGTTTAATTTTTTCTAATAACTTTAAAAAATTAGTTGCATTTGCAGGTGCTTCTCCTTCACCATAAGTAGAAGTTAGAACAATTAAATGCTTTATGTTTTTATAAATAGTATATTTATTTAATTCCGCTACAAAAACACGTTTACCATTAAAAATTAATTCTTTTTTTAATGCATTAGCAAATAATAAAGTTCCTCCGTTTTCAGAACCCACCAAAATAACATACTCACTATTATTTTTAGTGAATTTATTTTTAATTCTAAATGCTCTTCTTTTAAGGGTCATAGCAAAACCAGAATAAATGAAAAACAAAATGTTTACGGTAGCTATCAATAATATAAATGACCATATTATAGAACCCTCACCAGTATGTAATTTCAAGCTTAGTTTTGAAAGCACATTAATTAAAGGATCTTCAATCACGCTTAAAACTTCACCAGTAAATTGATTAATTACCAATTCTTTGGTTTGAAATTTAATCGTGTAATAATCCTCAACATCATCAGAAAATGGGAATTCTACGTGCTCAACATCTGATAATTGTACGTCTTTCAGAACAGGAAAATCATTAATATTTAATTGTGGAGTGGCATTAATCTGCTCAAAATCTATTAGATGCGATTTTTTATCGGCAGGAAAAACATTGAATTTTTCAAGGGATAAATACACCCCAGTAAGTGTAATGATTATTATAGGAATTAATGTAGCTCTACCCAACACCACATGCCAATACTGTGCAAAACTTTCATTAACTACTTTTGTAAAGAATTTACGAACTCCACCCTGTCGTTTTAAAATTAGCACCGTACCAGAAACGGTAATTAAGAAGAGTAAAAAAGAACATAGACCTACAAAAAAACGTCCAATACTTTTTAAAAATAAAGAACGATGTAAACTGGTTACAAACTGAAAAAACTTTGAAACCTCAGGTTTCTCTCCTATGAAATCAGCAGTAATCGGATTAAAAAAACCTGTTAATGATCCCCCTTCATCAGTAAATACCGAAGCAGTTACAAAATCATTAGCATCAATTTCTAAAGACAAAACTTCAGAATATTTATCTTTAAAAACGGAAATAGTTTCTGAAGCGGTAAGCTCATCAAACCCCGATACTTTATAGGGTTGTATTTGCTCAGAAATAGGTTCAAAAGCCAAGATAATTCCGGTTAAAGAAGCTAATAGTATAAAAACAAAAGAAGATACAGCCAGTGCAAGGTGGCTATATCTCCAAATAGAAATTGTCATATGTAGTTATTAATTAGGCAACATACGCACATAACGTAAGAAACCCGTACCTTCTACTTTACTTTTTACCGATTCAGAAGTTAATTCAAACTCTGCGTCTTTGGTATAATATTCCTGATCTTCAACAGCAGTTTCAAAACGGATTTTGTAACCACTATTTACTTTATCATCATCTATTTCAATAACACTAATTGTACGCGCACCACCAGCAATAGTTTCACCAGTAATAGCATCTAAATCTGAACGTTTTTTACCATAAAATTTCCACCACTCTGTAATATCATGATACCACTCACTATCATCACCTTGAACATATAGTGTTTTTTCATATGCTCCTTCCGGGTTAATTAATGAAATTACCACATAAGCACCTTCACCTGTGTAGTTAATCATCTGCATCATACACTTATACTTTGTAGTTGCAGGTTTTAAGGTGAAAGAATAAACAGATAACACCAAAATAGCCACTGTTGCAAAAAATGTTATTTTAAATACTTTTTTCATCTTACTTTAAAAATTCAATTGATATATTTTTCTCTTGTAATAATTCGTTTTCTGAAGCTAAATCATAAACAGATTCATCAAAATCAGTGGTAGCATCTTTTTTAGCACCAATTGATAATAAATACTTCAAAGCTTTATCATCTTTTGCACGCATTGCTGCTACATGAATTGGAGCAACACCATCATTATTTTTAGCATTAACATCAATATTATATTGCTTTACCACTTCTAACAATTTAACATCATTATTAGCTAAAGCCAAGTGATATAATGTATTTCCATTTTTTTGAGGAGCAGTAATATCTAAACCTTCTTCAGTTAACAATTTTAATTTTGCATCAAAATCAGTTTTTGATTTTGGACTGTAAGATTTTAATAAATAATAAGCTAAATTATTCCCCTCATTATCAATAGTTTTAATTGATGCTTTATTCTGAAGTAAAAATGCAACAACTTTAGGTGAATTATTTTCAGTAGCAATTGCTAAAGCAGTTTCTCCCTTCTTATTTTTAAGATTTATGTCTTTTATCTTTGGTAGAAAAAATTCAATTGTCTCAACTTCGTTTCTATTCACTGCATTTAAAAACGCTGTATTACCTTCTTGGTCTGCAAGGTTTACATCAACCCCTTTGTTTATAAAATAATTAAATACTTCTTTATCTGTAGCATAAGAAGCTAAGTTATGTAAAGGAGTTTTCCCTTCACTATCAATTACATTAGGATTTAAACCTAAAGATTCTAAAAATTTATAGAATTCTAAAGGTTTTAGCTTAGCTCTACGTCCACCTTGGGTAGCAAACATAAAAGCATTATCATTACCGTTAACTCCTTTTTCACGTAAAGCTTTTAAAGCTTCAATATTTCCTGTTTTTGCAACATAGTTAAAAGCATCATTACCTTTTGCATCAACACTATTAATTGACAAACCTTTGCTAACAAAATAATCCGTTAGTTTAAAATTTTTATCTTTTTGAATACCTAACAACAATGCATTTGCGCCATAAGGTGTAAGGTCTTTTTTAAGATCAGCACCATTTGCTATACAAAAATCATAAACAGCTGTATTTTGCTCACCTGCTGCTGCTGCAAAATTTAATACCGTACTTCCTTTATCGTCCGTGATATCCATTTTAGCTCCTTTTGAAACTAAATATTTCATGATCTCTACATTACCTTTGTACGCTGCCCAAAATAAATATGTTCTACCGTCATGTGTAAGTTTATTGGCATCGTTACCTTCTTTTGACTGAATATATTTAATTACGGAATTATCTGCTTGTTGTAAAATTGCGTAAACAACAGGATCAAAATTGCTTGAAGTTTTTCCTGCAATATCATTTCCTTCATTAATTTTTTCCTCTATTAATTTAATCGTAGGTTTTGAGCCCCAAAATTCTCGATTTAAAAAAACATTTTCTTCAGTTTTTGCTGGTCCATGACCTTGTGCACTTAACTGCGCACTAAAAATTGAAATGAATAATATAAATAGTGTTTTTTTCATGATTTTATTTTACAAATGATTCTATTACTGGGTTAATTTGTTCGCTAGTGTTATAATTTTCGTCGTCAAATAAATATTTATACAACAACTTATTATCAACTTTTTCTTCTAAATGTAAAACTTTATTACGTGCAAAAACCTCATTCCACTTTGAACGTACAATTTGCCATTTATTTTCATGAGACACCCAGTAATCTTGAGCAGCTTTACATTTCTCATCAGCAACCTTTACATACGTATTATGTCCTTTTTCTTGCGCTAATAAAATATCTTCTTTACCATCTTCACGTATCACCTTGTTATTATCCTGGTCATGTAACCAACCATTTTCAACTATTTCATGCCTGTTAGTTCTTGTTGTTACATTATAATCACTACGCGTTGTATACTCCCTTCTTGGTAATGGTGCATCAGTTGTATTTTCCCAATAACTTTTACCATCAACATGCACCCAAGTTGCACTTCCTTCATAACGCGGACTATCATCAACCTGGAAAACTTTTTGAGTCCACTGACCCTTTACTTCATCTTTTGGTAAACTTACAAAGTTCCATTTGTTATCATGATCAAACTCATATAAGTCTGTATTTTCAAACTCCCAATCTTGACGCCAGTGTTTTACAATATAAGGTGATGACTCTGGCCCAACAATTAATAAATGTTGTAGCATAATTTTATCGTCAGAATCTTCAACCAATTGCACCCATTCTAAACCTTTATCATGTTTGGTTTTTGATGCTACATACGTTGAATCTTCAGCATACTGAAAAGTTTCAGCAAAGTTGAAAGATACTTCATAACAACCACACATACTTTTGATGGCCTTTTGATCTTGTTTCTTTTTATTCTGAGCACTTAAATTAGAAATAAGCAACATACCCAGTATAGCTACTAAAAAAGTTTGTTTCATTTGTTCTGTGTTTAACAATTTGATGCAAAAAAATTAAACCTTATTTAGACTCAATTAAAATAAGATTATATATTTGTGACAAATCTAATCAAGAATGAATCTAAATAAAAATAATTGCATATTTATTTTATGCCTTTTTTTAAACTACATTCTTTTAGCACAAACAGTTAAAAGTGATTCAACTGAAATAAAACAACTTGATGAAGTTGTAATTACAGCCACAAGAACAATTAGGCAGTTATCTTCACTTCCACTTCCTGTACAAATAATCTCTAAAAAAGATATTGAAAGTTCAAATTCTATCCGCCTTAGTGATATATTAAATGAACAAACTGGCTTAATTACCGTACCCGATTATGGCGGAGGGGAAGGAATACAATTACAAGGATTAGATTCTCAGTATACACTAATTTTAATTGATGGAGTCCCACTAATAGGTCGTTCCGCAGGAACTCTTGATATTACAAGATTAACAGTTGGAAATATTAAACAAATAGAAGTAGTAAAAGGCGCCTCATCAAGTTTGTATGGTAGTGAAGCCCTTGGTGGTGTAATCAATATTATTACTGAAAACCCAAAAAAAGGCTTAAATGGTGATATAAATTACAGACTTGGAGCCTATAATACACACGATTTAAACACATTAATTTCTTATAAAAAGAAAAAAATAGGCATAAGTACATTTATCAATAGATATAGCTCTAACGGTTACGATTTAGATGACGATGTTACCCTAAAAACAGTTGAACCTTACAGTAACTATACTTTTAACAGCAAACTTACTTATGATATTTCAAAAAAAACTAAAATTTTATTATCAGGAAGGTATTATACTCAGAATCAAGATTACGTTGCTTCAGAAGAATTAAAAGGCGAGAGTAACATTAACGAATGGAATGCCCGCTTTAAAATAAGTCATAATTATAATAAAAAATGGAGTAGTAATTTTGATTTATATACAACACGTTATATAGCAAAAGAATATTTAGACTCTATTAGTACTGGTTCTAGATATAGTGATTCAAACTACGATCAAGTTTTAATTAGACCAGAATTTAGAGTTGCATATCATGTAAATAATAAAAATAGTTTTATAGGAGGTATTGGCTTAAACCATGAAACCCTTGATCGTGACGATTTTACTGAAAAACCAATATTTAACTCTCCCTACATTTACGCTCAATATGATGCAAACCCCACAGATAAATTAAATTTAATTATTGGTGCTCGTTTTGATAGCCACAATAAGTATAAGTCACAATTCAGCCCAAAAACTGCCATTAGATACCAGTTATCAAATAAATTAGCTATAAAATCATCTATAGGTTATGGCTATAAAGCCCCCGATTTTAGGCAACTATATTTTGACTTTACAAATGCAACAGTTGGTTATACGGTATTAGGGTATAATGCTGTAGCCACTGCAATACCAGAACTAGAAGCACAAGGAGAAATATCAAGTATTATAGTTCCAATTTCTGAATTTGATAGCGAATTAAAACCTGAAAGTTCTGTAAGCATAAACCTAGGGATTGATTATACATTCAACTCAAAACTTACTAGTACTATAAATTTTTTTAGAAATAATATTAGCAATTTAATAGACACAAGAGTAATAGCAAATAAAACAAATGGGCAAAACGTATACAGCTATTACAATGTGAACAATGTTTATACAGAAGGTTTAGAATTCAATTTAAAATGGAACCCTACAAAGAATTTAAAAATTTTAGGCGGGTATCAACTCTTATATGCCAAAGATAAAGATGCCAAAGAAGCATTTAACAATGGTGAAGTATATGCACGAGACAACAATAATTCTTCATTCCAATTACAGAAAGACGATTATTATGGTCTATACAATAGATCTAGACACATGTCTAACCTAAAAATATTCTACAACATTCCTAAATATAAAACAGACGCTAATATAAGAACTACTTACAGAAGTAAATACGGTCTAACAGATAGTAACGGAAATACTTATTTAGACAATTATGATGACTTTGTTAATGGATATTGCATACTAGATTTTTCTATCAATAAAACATTTTACAAAAACTACAAACTAGGATTCGGTATTGATAATCTATTCAATTTTACTGATCCTGATAATATTACCAATATTCCAGGAAAGCTTATTTACGGAAAACTAAAAATACATTTTTAACTTTAAATTATATTCATGAAAACAATTAGAACAATTCAACTAGTACTAACTTTTGGGCTATTTTTAGCATTTACATCTTGTGACAATAACGATGACACTGATAATTCAAGCAGTGAAGCTGTAGAATCAAACACAGTTACCAATTTACAAGCTACGCAAAGTGCAGATTACACTACAAGCCCTGCAACAATTACTGGAGATTACATTCGATTTTCTTTTGATTCTGGCTCTACAACTACCGGAGATGACTGGGATGTTGCTTTTAGAGGCACTACTATTTTAGTTAACGGAGGAGAAGCAACCTCTGATGATGAACCAGAAAGAACAGGTGATGCAGGTATTTATATAGCATCTGGTACTTTAGCTAGTATTACAGAAGTAAATACCGAATTATTTGAAGTTGATAGTGCTACTGATGGATTAGCAATTACCACAGGTTCTGATAATGGCTGGTATACTTATGATTCTACGACTCATATAATTTCTCCAATTGCAGGTAAAATTATAGTTGTTAAAACTACAACCGGTACGTATGCTAAATTTGAAATAACTAGTTATTATGAAGATGGAGAAGCAAATGAAGATTTAAGCAACTCTCAATACTACAGTTTTAATTATGTATATCAACCTAATGAAGGTGAAACTTCTTTTGAGTAATAAAATTTAACAACTTTAGCTTTAGTGTTTTTTACAAAAATTATTCCAATATAATTTTAAATCCCAAGACGTAATTGTCGAGGGATTTTTTTATGCCCAATAAATTAGTATTAATTTTGAATTCAAATTACATATATGAAACCATTTAAGTTCAAAGAGTTTACAGTAAATCAAGATAAGTGCGCAATGAAAATTGGTACTGATGGTGTTTTACTTGGAGCTTGGGCATCTATTAAAGACAACACTTATTCTATATTAGATATTGGCGCTGGCACTGGTGTTATATCATTAATGTTAGCACAACGTAGTGATGCTGAAAATATAGAAGCAATTGAACTTGATGGTGATGCCTTTGAACAATGCGCAGAAAATTTCGAAGCATCTGACTGGTCAGACAGATTGTTTTGTTTTCATGCAGGTTTTGATGAGTTTGTTGATGAATATACTGAGGAAGAACCCGATGAAGCCGAATTGTATGACTTAATTGTTTCAAACCCTCCTTTTTACAATGAAGATGTTTCTAGTGGTGATAATGCTCGAGATAATGCCCGTCAAAATTCATCTTTACCTTTTGAAGAATTAGTCTCAGGAGTATCAAAACTTCTTTCCCCTAATGGTGTGTTTTCAACTATTATCCCTTTCAAAGAAGAAGAACATTTTACCGTTCTAGCAAGTAATCATAAGTTATTTTTAAATAGAGTAACACGAGTTAAAGGCAATGAAAATGCTGAAATAAAACGGAGCCTTTTAGAATATTCATTTACCAAAGATGATGTTTTAGCCAATGAACTTATTATTGAAAAAGAACGTAATAGTTACACTGATGAATACAAAGCCCTAACTAAGGATTTTTATTTAAAAATGTAAATTAGAAATTGAAATTACGGTTCATCGAAAAAAAATAATATTTAAGTTTTTCAAACGTTTTTATATCATATAAATCTCAAATTAGAAAAACTATGAAATCAATTTTTAGTATTGCTATTTTTTCAATTATGTTACTATTCGCATCATGTGATAGTGACGATAATTCAAATGAAGAAATGACTACTGAAGCACCTTGTACAGATGAAGAAATTACAACTTATTTATTAGATTCTTGCAAATGGAATATGACGGGAGACCGTTTATTAAGTTTTACAGAAACTGAAGTTATTTTATATGACAATAGCGGTGAAGCTTACGAAGAGGCTAGCTGGAGTATTGCTAACGGAGTAATTACATTTAGTGATTTAGTTGAATTACAATTTTACAATGGAGATTGGAGCGTTACCGAATGTGGTGAAGACAATTTTTCACTCTTACGTAGTGAAGACGAAGAGGCTATAACTTTAGAAGCACAGGAATGTGAAGCACCTTGTTCTGATGATGAAATTATATCATATTTAGCAGAATGTATCTGGTATATGAATGGTGATGTGCCAGAAGAAGGACTTAAAGTTGATTTTTCGAATATGAATATTCACGTTTACAATGCAGACGGTGACATTGTTGACGAAGGAAATTGGAGTATTGAAAATGGTGTTATTACTTTTAATAATTTATCTATGACTTTAGCCAATTATATTGGTGATTGGAACATTGAAGAATGTAGAGCTACATATGTTGCTTTAACCAATGAAGCTGATACATCAATCGGTTTTGAAAGAGATTGCAATTAAGTAACACATATAAACTCGTTTTAAAAAAGCAGACTATTTGTATAAATAGTCTGCTTTTTTTATAATTCAACGTATACATAAATCAGCCTGATTAAATATTTTTAAAACAATATATCATTTAACTGTTACAAATCTTTAATTATCTTTACTGAAAACCAGTTTATGCAAAAAGATTTATTTGAAGCTCCTGATTATTATAATATTGATGATTTACTTTTAGAAGAACATAAATTGGTTCGTGATGCGGCAAGGCAATGGGTTAAACGATCTGTTTCTCCAATAATTGAAGAACACGCACAAAAAGCTACATTCCCTAAAGAAATATTAGGAGGTTTAGCTGAAATTGGAGCTTTTGGTCCATACATACCTGAAAAATACGGTGGTGCTGGTTTAGACCATATCAGTTACGGCTTAATAATGCAAGAAATTGAACGTGGTGACAGTGGTATACGTTCTACAGCATCAGTACAATCTTCATTAGTAATGTACCCTATATTCACATACGGAAATGAAGCACAACGCACTAAATATTTACCAAAATTAGCTTCAGGTGAATTAATCGGTTGCTTTGGCTTAACGGAACCAAACCACGGTTCTAATCCTAGTGGTATGGAAACAAAATACAAAGATATGGGTGACCATTATCTTTTAAACGGTGCAAAACTTTGGATTTCAAATGCACCTTTTGCTGACATTGCTATAGTATGGGCAAAAAACGAAGAAGATAGAATTCACGGACTTATTGTTGAGCGTGGTATGGAAGGTTTCTCCACCCCTACAACACATAATAAATGGTCATTAAGAGCATCAGCAACTGGTGAACTTATTTTTGATAATGTAAAAGTACCTAAAGAAAATATTTTATTAGGCAAAACAGGGTTAGGCGCTCCACTTGGTTGTTTAGACTCTGCTCGTTTTGGTATTGCTTGGGGAGCAATTGGTGCCGCAATGGACTGTTATGATACAGCATTACGTTATGCAAAAGAACGTGTACAATTTGGCAAACCTATTGCAGCAACACAGTTACAGCAAAAAAAATTAGCTGAAATGGTAACTGAAATCACCAAAGCACAATTATTGGCTTTACGATTAGGGCAACTTAAAAATAATGACAAAGCTACAAGTGCACAAATATCAATGGCTAAACGCAATAATGTTGATATGGCTTTAAAAATTGCACGCGAAGCTAGGCAAGTATTAGGCGCAATGGGTATTACGGGTGAGTTTAGCATTATGCGTCATATGATGAACCTTGAAAGTGTTATTACTTATGAAGGTACTCATGATATTCATTTATTAATCACAGGTGCCGATATTACAGGTTTTTCTGCTTTTCAATAATTGGTAAAAGCACACTAAAAATTAATTAGATACCACAAATAGCTATTTAACAAATTCTTAGTAGAGCGCAAAAAACAAGAAGTATAATTTTGCTCGTATATCAATTACAAAATCAAAATTATACAAATATGAAAAAGATGAAATATTTCACGGCCCTAGTTATAGTATTACTTGCATTTAATGTAAATGCACAGACTAGCAAACAAAAAAGAATTATTGAAGATGCTACTGAAGCTAAAGAAACACTTTTAAAAACTGATGAAGGCTTAAAGCATTTCTTTGACAATGCCGCAGGTTATGTTATTTTCCCCAACGTAGGTAAAGGTGGTTTCATTATTGGTGGAGCATCTGGTAATGGTGTTGTTTATGAAGGTGGAGAAAAAGTTGGTATGGCTGGCTTAAAAAAGCTAAACATTGGCTTACAGGCTGGTGGACAATCAATTATTGAAGTAATTTTCTTTGAAACACCTAGTGATGTTAGGGAGTTTAAAAAAGAAAACTTCAATTTTGGTGCTGAAGCTTCTGCTGTAGCAATCAAATCTGGAATTGCATTCAACGCAAAATATAAAGATGGCGTTGCAGTATTTGCTCTACCTAAAGCAGGTTTAATGGCTGATGCGTCTGTTGGAGGACAAAAATTTAGCTATGACAGTTTTTAATTTAAGAATATCAAAAAAAGTATAAAAGGAGCCAATTGGCTCCTTTTTTTTATTTCAAACCTATTTGTTAGGCTAATTATTCGTTTAAAATTAGAAATAAAATAGCTACATAACTTAATCGTATCATTTCACAACAACATTCTCTTATTACACATCATTAGTTTTAAAAAAGAGAGCTACCTATATATCTTTGAAGTGTAATTAAAGCGTAAATAATTTTTTCATTTTCATATAGTGTTCTCGTAAAAGGGTCCGGATCTTAATTGATTTCGGACTCTTTTTAATTTTAATCTATATGTTATTCTTTAAAGTACTTGGCAAGCAGTGAAACACTTTTTTAAAAGCCACAGTAAAATGTTGTGGATTTTTATAACCAATTTCATAAGCTGCCTCTGCTATGGTATACCCTTTCTCTATAATTAATTTTTTAGCCTCTTCCATTCTAATCTCCGTTAAATAAGAAAATATAGGTTTCCCAAAAATCAACTTAAAATTCTTTTTCAGTTTAAATTGGTTAATGCCACATATAATGGCAAGTTCAGCTATAGTTAAGGGCTTTTTTAAATTTTCTTTAATTAAAACCTCAACATCCATTATTTTTTTATAATCATCATCACTTACAATTTGTTTGTCAGCTTTATCTTTCGCTTTTAAATCATTAAAAAGTATGGCCAATATTTCAGTGATTTTAGATTCTAAATATGCTTTTTTTAAGCCTCCTTCAAACTTACAATTTATAATATCATTAATATGATGATGCAATTGAGGAGTAATTGGCTTGCTCTTCTCCCACATTTTAAAAGGCTCATTGTTTTGCAATGCAGTACCAAAATCAGAACATTCTTTTTTAAACGATGTACCAAAAGCTCGCTTTAAATAATCTTTGGTAAAAAGTATTTCTAAAGTCTTTCTATAAGGTTCGTCATATTTTAAAGTTCCACTTACTTCTGGTAAGAAAAAGAAATTATAATGGCCACCAGGTATATTTACCTCAATACTTTTCTTGTTTCTTGGCTTATAAATACTGCTTCCCTCCATTTCAAAATGAATTTTTAAAAACGGAAAATCATGATCAACATCAACCATTAATGGTGGTGTTATTTTACCATTACGCATGCTCAACTTAATACCATTTAGTAAAATTTCACGAGTTTCACCTTCTACTAAAGGGTTGTCAGCCTTAATAATTTTATCTTCAATCACTCTTTTTTTGAAGCCTTCAGAAAAATTATTTACAATGATTTTATGGGGGTACAAGTGGTTTTTATAAACTGATTTCATAAAATACTTTTTACGGCTTTAATAATACTTTTCGCGTTAACTTTTTAACAAAGTATTAGAATACTTTTGTCGCTATTATTATTTAAACTAATTATAAATAACGAAAATAATAGATTATTATGAGAATATCTAAAATGCTAGCAATATTAACTATCTTCTTGCTAGTTACTAATCTAAACGCCCAACAAAATAGCGCTAAAATTTATGGCCAAGTTGTTACTTCTGACAATTCGCCTGCAGAATTTATCAATGTAATGATCAAGTCTATCAAAAAAGGAACAATTACAAATTTTGATGGTGAGTATGAGTTTAAAAATATACCTTACGGTTCGTATACTTTAGAGTTTTCCCTTATTGGAATGGAAAGTAAGATAGTTTCTATTGATGTTAACTCTCCTACACTAAACATTCAAGATGTAATTTTAAATGAAAGTAATGAGCAGTTAAGTGAGGTAGTGGTTAGCGCACAACGACTAAACCAGTTTGCACATAAAGAATCTGAATATGTAGCTCGTGTACCTTTAAAAAATATCAACAACCCACAATCATATTCTGTTGTAACTAATGCATTATTAGAAGAACAAATTACTACAGATTTACCTTCTGCATTTAAAAGTATAACTGGTGGTGGTTATGTACAATCAAACGACGGAAACGTAAGTGTATATTTAAGAGGATTTAGATCTGATGTACATTTAAGAAATGGTGGTATTGCTTGGATTAAAGCTCCAATTGACCCTCAAAACATTGAGCGTTTAGAAATTGTAAAAGGTCCTGGATCATTATTATACGGTACAAATGTAGATAACATTGCTAATTTTGGTGGTGTTGTAAACAAAGTAACAAAACAAGCTTATGACGGTAAAAAACTAGATATTGGTTTTATTGCTGGAAGATGGGAACAAGAAAGAGCTACGCTTGATTATAATACTGTCGTTAGTGAAGATGACAATATCTATTTTAGATTAAACGCTGCTTACACATCAGAAAACAGTTTTCAAGATCAAGGAATTATAAGAGAGTTTATGGTGGCACCATCATTAACTATTGATTTATCTGATAAATTAACGGTAAATGCAAATTTAGAATACAACCAAAGTAAACGTAACTTAAACTTTGCAAGAGGTTTATCTAGCTCACTAATTACTGACGATGTAAACTCTTGGGATGATTTAAACTGGGATTTTTACACAAACTACGGAACAAATGAAATGGCTGGTTATTTTTCAAATTTAGCTGCTCAAATTCATTTAGATTATAAATTATCTGATACTTGGTCATCAAAAACAACATTAACAAAAGCTACTACGTATACTGATGCTAATTATCTACGTGTTGTAATGACTGATGAAACTACGGTGAGTAGATACTATTTACAATACGACCCTAGAGAAACAAGCAACACGCACATTCAACAAGACTTTTTAAACGTAATTGAAGGTGATAAAATTGACAACAAATTAGTTGCTGGTGTTAGTTACTTACACAACCTAGAAGATTACCAAAGAACAGGTGTTTGGAATGAAATTGATGCTGTTGATACTACAGATCCTGTAATTTCAGGTTTAACAAATGATCAGTTTGAAGCAAATATTGCTGATCAAACAAAGAACAAAACAGTTATTGAGTTTCAAACTTTAGGTATTTATGCATTTGATGCGATTACTTTAAATAAGAAGTTAACTTTAACTGGTGGTTTACGTTTTGACCGTTTTATGTCTAAAAACACAATTACAAATGGTGCAGAAGGCACAAACGGGTATAATCAAAGTACTTTTAATACCAAGTTAGGTTTAGCTTATAACCCATTTGATGATAAAGCATCTTTATTTTTAGGATATATGGATGGTCTTAGTAATAATGCACCTTCTGATAATGGTACTGGTGAAGTTATTACTTGGGATGCTGAAAGAGCTAAACAATTTGAAGTAGGTACAAAACTTGACTTTTTTGAAGGTAAATTATTAAGTACAATTAGTTACTATAACATCTCAATTGATAATGATATAATTACTGATGAAGATGGTATTAGCTCTCAAACTGGTGAAACATTAAGTAGAGGTTTTGAAATTGATTTAATTGCAAACCCTGCACCAGGTTTAAATGTTGTTGCTGGTTATACAAAAAATAAAGCAACATTAGAAAAAGTAGATTTTGGTAATGAGGCCGTTTTAGGAAACAGCTTAACATACACACCAGAAAATGTTTGGAACTTTTGGCTAAGCTACCAAGCATTAAAAGGTAAAGCTAAAGGTTTAGGCTTTGGTTTTGGCGCAAACCATATGAGTGAAATATACAATAGTACCACTAACAACTTTGGTTCAGAAGCGTATACTACTGTTGATGCAACTGCATTTTACAAAAAAGACAAATATAAGGTTAGCCTAAAAGCTGATAATCTTTTTGATAAGGAATACTATAATGGCTATGGTATACCGCAAAAACCTTTTAATTTTAGAGTAGGTTTAACTTACAGCGCATTTTAAAAAATAAAAAACAAATACAAAAAGAGAATGTTTAACAGCATTCTCTTTTTTATATTTTAAGCAACAACACTTATGAATAAAGGAATACTATTTGTAATACTTTGTATATTTTCATTTTTAGTACACGCTCAAAAAGTTGAAATTGGAGAGTTGAAAACCATTTATTCTTCCACGCTTAGTGAAGAAAGAGAATACTTTATCTCTTTACCTGAAAACTATACTAATAAAAATTTTCAAGATCAGAAATACCCAGTAATTTACATAGTTGATGGTGAAAAATTTTTTCATGTAACTAGTGGCATGGTTAGTAATTTATCAAACGGGTATTACCCATTAATTCCTGAATGTATTATAGTTGCTATTAAAAATACAAATAGATCAAGAGATTTAACCCCAACGAAAGATTCTAAATTAAATTATGAATCAGGCGGAGCTACAAAATTCACAGCATTTATTAGCGAAGAGTTGGTTCCTGAAATCAATAAAAATTACAGAACTTTAGATTACAAATTACTTATCGGCCATTCTTTTGGAGGCCTTTTTGCATTAAATATTTTATTTGATAAACCATCAACCTTTAATGCATATATTACAATTGACCCAAGTTTGTGGTGGGATGATAATTTACTTGTAAAAAAGTTAGACAAGAATATCAAAACTTTAGATTTCGCAGGTAGTGTTTTATTTTTCGCCAATGCAAATTCAATAGGCAATCAACCAAAACCTAGTGAACAGCATTATGCACATTTTAAAGCTAAAAAAAACACTATTGAAATACTAAATACTACTACACCCAAAAACTTAAATTTTGTGGTAAAGCATTACGAAAATGAAGATCACGGTAGCGTTGTACTACCATCACTTATAAATGGTTTACGCACCGTTTTTACAGGATTTCGTATTAATGTAAAAGAACTTATTAAAAATCCATCTTTATTAGAAGAAAACTACAGTAACCTATCTTCCAATTTAAATTATAACTTTATACCTCAAGCAACATATATTAACCGTGTCGTAGATTTAGCATTAAAAAGAGGTGAAAAAGAAAATGCTATAATTTTAAATAACATCAATAAAAAATTATACCCTCAGAACAATTATTTGAAAAGCAAATTCAACTAAAACCAACACCTATCATGAGAAATTATACCATCAGAAAATTTATAAATGATATTCACTTATGGCTAGGTATTGCAAGTGGCATAGTATTGTTTATAGTTTGTTTGACTGGTACAATTTTAGCTTTTGAAACAGAACTAGTACAAACCTTTGACAAACAAGATCATTTTTCAGAAAAAACAGGTAATAAAGTTCCTTTCGAGATTATTGTAAAAAATCTAGAGGCTGATGGTTCTGTTGTAAAAGATTTCATTTTTTTTAATGATGAAAGTCAAAACATTCAATTCACTTTACTGACTAAGGAAGAAGCAAATTCTGGAAAACCAGCCAGAGGAAAATCGGTTCAAATAAACCCGTACACAGGCAAAAAGGTAATTTCTATAGGTAAAACAAGAGCTTTTATTCATTTTATTGAAGAGTTTCACCGTTACTTGTTACTTGACACAAAAATTGGCAGGCCTATTGTTGGGGTGTGTACCATTATATTTATCATACTATGTATTTCTGGCTTGATCCTCTGGATGCCTAAAAAGCTTAAGCAGTTTAAAAAATGGAAATCATGGAAACAAGGCTTAACGTTAAAAACAAAAGCAAACTGGAAAAGAATAAATTACGATATACATAACACTTTTGGTTTCTATGCACTATTTCCAATGCTACTAATGGGGCTAACAGGTTTACTTTGGTCTTTTCAATGGTATTATAATGGTCTTGAAGTTGTTTTAGGTGACAAATTAGGTAAATCTAGGTTTGATACCACCATACTATTAAATACAACAGAAGAGAACTCTCCAAAATTAAATTTGAGCACACTTTTACAAAAAGCAGATAGCATACTGCCGTACGAAAATAAAGCAACAAGAATTAACTTGCCTTTAAAAAAGAATGAAAGTGTTATGATTCGTAAAAAAAGTAATGCCTTTTTAGCGTATGATGCCACCGATAAGCTTCAATTTAACCCGTACACAAACAAACTGGTTTCGAAAACCCTTTTTAAAAATGAAAAATTTGGCTCTAAAATAGCTATCTTAATTAGAAGCATTCATGTAGGTTCATTTGCAGGAAATTTTACAAAAATCATCTATTTTTTAGCCTGCCTAATTGCTACATCATTACCCGTTACAGGCACCATAATTTGGATTAATAAATTAAAGAAAAAATAATTTTAAAAACCAAAACAACTTCATATCAACACGATATAAAAATACCTTTACATTACTGCGTTTTAAATATTGTAAGTAATTAATACAATATTTTTGTAATTTTATCTTTATAATAAGCAACCAATTAACTATAATTTATAGGATTTACTCCCTACACATGTTACCAATAAGAGATAAATTAAATAACCCATTTGTAGTGGTAACATTAGCATTATTTATAGCTGTTGCAGGCTATTTAATAAGTGATTATTTTGTGCATTGGATAAAATTTTGGTTAGGCCTTTATTTGGCCATTGCCTTACCAATTATAATTGCCTTACCTATAGCCTTTATTCTACAACAAAATTTTAAAAAAATAAATACTCAAAAAAAAGAATTAGAGCATTTAGATACTATTAATAAAAAGCTTTTTCTATTAATTTCTCATGATGTTAGATCGCCTTTAGCAAGTTTAATTGGCACTATTGATTTAGTCGCTAACAATGATATTGATAGTGACGAAGCTAAATTATACTTTAAAGAGCTCTCTAAAAAAGTAAAAAATGTAAATATTTTTTTAGACGGATTGCTAGATTGGTCACGCAGACAAACACAAAACAAACCTTTAAGTTTTGTTACTTTTGAAGCATTACAGGCAATTAAACCAATGTGGGAATTACTTGAACACGAAGCTTTAAAGAAAAACATTACAATTAACACTAACAATTTAAATACTAAAATGTATGCTGATATTGACAGTTATACATTTGTATTTAGAAACATACTGCAAAATGCTATAAAATTCACTAAACAATCTGGCATTATAGTATTAGAAACAAAGGAGATAAATGGTTTAATACATACAATAATCTCTGATACTGGTGTTGGAATACATACCAAAGAAATTGAGAAAATTTTAAAAGGCGAAAACTGGTATACAACAAAAGGTACCTCAGAAGAAAAAGGTACTGGTTTTGGGCTAAGAACATGCTTGTATTATTTAAAAAAAAATAATGGCGATCTTTTAATTGATAGTGAAGTGGGTAAAGGAACTAAGGTGTCTATTTTATTACCTAAAGGATAAGCTATTAAGCAACTTAGTTTATAGAAATAGTTATGCTACAATAGAAAATTATAGTTTTTAATTTATAGGATAAATAAGGCAGAAAGACCAATCAAAAAAAATTTCTAACCATTGTTTTTACAAACTGTAGAAAACAAAAAATATTTACTTTTATTTTAGTCATAAATAACACACAATATCTTAATTTAGTACAAATTAGGAGCTTTATGTTTTTAAATTAAAAGAAGCTAAAAAGCATAAAAGTTCCGCATAGCCAACCAAAAAGGCATTATAACCGGAAGAAAGTTCCGTATATAAACAAGTTGTGCGTCATTTCGAACCATAATAAACTTAATAGAATATAAAACATATGACAGGTCCAAATAAAAACATAAAATTTCCACTTGAGAATTATGACAGACTTTGTTTTTTAAAGAATATCATAAAAAACCCTAACATCATTGTTGGAGATTATACATATTATGACGATTTCGAAAATGTAGAAAATTTTGAAAAAAACGTAAAATATCATTTTGACTTTGTAGGTGACAAACTTATTATTGGCAAGTTCTGTATGATTGCATCTGATGTAAAATTTATTATGAATGGAGCAAATCATCTAACAAATTCTCTAACAACTTATCCTTTTGCGATTTTTGGGAATGGTTGGGAAAATGCAATGGAAGGAAAATCTTATCCTCAAAAAGGAAACATAAATATTGGTAATGATGTTTGGATTGGCTATAACGCAACTATTATGGCTGGTGTGACAATCGGAGATGGAGCAATTATTGCGACAAACTCAACCGTAATTAAAGATGTTGAACCCTATTCAATTGTTGGAGGAAATCCAGCGAAAGAAATAAAGAAACGATTCCCTAAAGAAACAATCTCAAAATTATTAGAGCTAAAATGGTGGAATTGGGATATTGAAAAAATCACAAAGAATATTAAAAACTTGACGGGCTCTGAAATTGAAAAAATAATTGAATAAAAAACGAACGCACAACAATGTATAAAAATAATAAGGGTAAGTGCCAAACCCAAAGTTGGTGCATATTAACAAAGTCCGCCAAATTTACAATTTGACAGTTTAAAGAAAAATAACGGTGAAATTGTAAATTTGGCTAAGTGCTAAATCTGAAAGTAAGTGCATTTTTTAATCCCTTACTATTATTATACTAACCGTTGGCTTTAATTTAAATCAGAACCTTTTAGACAAACTTATTCATACATATGTGTATGATTATTGACATAAAAAGAATACATATAAGTATTCTTTTATTTGTTTATTTATACATATTTGTATACTTTTGTTTTAATTTACATACTTATATGTATAAAATGTTAACAAATGAGAAACAAGAAAAAACTACTCATAGAACAATTAGACCAAAAACTGACTAATTTTAAAGATGCAGGAATGGTCCTGGTCCCACAAAAAGGATGGGTAAATACTATTAGAACTACTCTTAATATGACAAGGGACCAATTAGGAACCAAACTTGACTTGACTAAAGGAGCTATTCAAAAAATTGAGGAACGTGAAGCTACAGGTCAGATAACCATCAATAAACTAAAGGATGTTGGCAATGCCTTGAATATGAAATTCATCTATGGTTTTATTCCTAAAGATGGGACCATCGAAAGTCTAATCAACTTAAAGGCTGAAAAACTGGCCCGAAAAATTGTTTTAAGGACCAATCAAAATATGAAATTAGAGGACCAAGGAATCAGTGAAGATAAAATTGATCATTCAATAAATGACTTGGCTAATGAAATAAAAAGGGAAATGAGAAAGTCATTATGGGATTAGATTTAAAATACGCAGATGGCCAAACACCTTTAGATGAAGACGAAAAAGAAGGTCTAAAAATAAAATCAATAACAACACAAAAAGAACTCGATGAATTTGAACAGTTAAATATTGAAAAAGCTGTAGAATGGACTATTCGTGCTAATTTAAAACCTGAAAAAATATTGACTGAAAAGTTTATAAAAGATTTACACAAAAAAATGTACAGCGATGTTTGGAAATGGGCAGGTGAATTTAGAAAGACTGACAAAAACATTGGAATAAAATGGACTCAAATCGGAATAGAACTAAAAAATCTAATTGATGACACTAAATATTGGTTAGAAAATAAGACTTATCCACCTAAAGAAATTGCTATTAGATTTAAACATAGAATCGTAGCAATTCACTGCTTTCCTAATGGAAATGGTAGACACTCAAGAATGATGGCTGATATAATTATTGAATCTATTTTCGGAAAAGAAATTTTCAGCTGGCACAAGTCAAATATGGTTAGAGCGGATGAAACAAGAAAAGAGTATATCATAGCATTAAGAAAAGCTGACAATGGAAATATAAAACCATTAATAAAATTTGCAGAAAACTAAAAAACTAAAGCCAACACCGTGTATAATTAATTGCTTTGGCAAGTGCTTATTTGGAAAATTCCTTCGGAATTTTCTCAGGTTCGTATTTGTTTACTAAATTAGTTACTTAACCACGCAACTAACCATACACAATCACGTTCTACGCAATTTTGACCCGTCCTG
>NZ_JAHKQN010000027.1 GCF_018861125.1 Cellulophaga baltica
ATTTCAGGACAAGACATTTGACCAAACCAATGAACATATATTTTGACTTAAACATTTTCGACAGAATTGAGAAGAAAGAAAATCTCAAAGAAAATGAACGGAATTTATATACGAAATGGGAGAATTTAGTTTTATCAGGTCAAATAGTAGTTCCTTATTCAAATGCACATCTGAACGACCTATTTCGTGGATTTCAAAAAAACCCAAACTATATAGATGGACATTTAGACAATATTGAACGACTGACAAAAAATCTTTGTATTTGTCAATATTGGGGAAATAAAAATGCGGTTTGGCATTTCCGAGAAATTAGAGAGTTTTTTAATGAAAAGAATACTGAATGGGAATTTGAACCCAATTCTTTTGGCGAACTTTTCGATTCCGATTTAGGAATTCCAAATCCACTATTGCTTTACAAAATGATTCCGCTACCGAAAGAATGGAAATTAGGTTATCGACAAGACCCAATGTTTGGAATAATGTATCCGAAATCGAAAACCGAAAATAATATGTATGCGTTAATGGAAGATATTTTCAACTTCCAAAGTCGGCTGAAATCGGACTATAGCCTTTACAAGTCATTTAAAGCTAATTTAATGCGAAGTATGAATAAGCTAAAGAATAACAAAGAAATGCTTAAAGCTGTAAAGCAAAACTTCAAAGATTTACCCAAACATTTAGACATTTTTGAAATTTCGGATTTATATGGTCCAAAATCTAAAACAAGTGAAAACGAAAATTATTCAAAACTGATAGAAACGTTTTACAAATATGACCTTAAAGGATATAAATCTGATGGGAATTATAATAATATGTTTGATGATTCTTTACATACATTTTACGGAGCGCATTGCGATTATTTTGTGACGAATGACGACAGGTGTAAATACAAAGCGGAAAAGACATACGAACGTCTAAAAATAAATACGATTGTAATTAAAGCAAATGAAATTGACCGAATAAAAACTGCGTAGAACAACGTATATAACTCATAGCTAATTAGTTGCTTAATCGAAGTTAAGGCATACTTGGAAAGTCGCCAAATTTTTAAATTTGACGATTTCCAATAAAAAAGATAAATAGTAAAATTTAAAAATCTGGCTTGTGCTCAACCGAAAAATAAAAGCTATTTTGCACGCTACGAGCCATATACAGAGACGTTGTAAAACATTTAAAAT
>NZ_JAHKQN010000010.1 GCF_018861125.1 Cellulophaga baltica
ATAAAATTAATGACAACGGTCTAGTGTATGATTTCGTTGCGTGTTTAAGCACTAAAGTTAGCATATAATCACAGATAGAAAGTCCGCGAGGACTTTCGTAAGTAAGCTATAACTAGCAATGAATTATACACATTGTTGTGTGTAGTGTTTTTTACTTTTCAATACCTAATTCTTGATATGTAGACTTTTTTATTTTATGAAATTTATTCCAAACCTTGCTGTATTGCTGACTTATAGAATCATCTCCATTAATTTCTTTCATAACATAATTTGCTTTATTGAGATAGCTTATGAAATTTCCCCAATCGTAATGCTTTGAAGGACTATATCCAGTTGGACTGTTTTCGTCTGGCAACCATTTTAAACGTCTTTTAGAACCTAAATGAGTAAATCTTTTATACAATCTAGTTTCGAAAAGTGAATCAGATGGAATGTGCGCTTTTTTTGCAAAATGTGCGCCTCTTCTAAAGGACCTTTTCATAGTTCTATAAAATTTTGAAAAACCAGCAGTTTTGACTTTTACTTTTGAGCCATCGTACATAAACCCCAAATATTCTAATTGTTTATTTGGGTTGACTATACTATTTTCTACTATGCCACCTTTAAAAATTGACTTTTCATTAAATTCATACCTGTAAACGTTAGTTTTCTTTGCTTGAATTTCTAAGTTAGCCTCAACTTCAATTTCTTTTTGAATTAAGTCATAGAAATATTTTTCATCCTTTTGGTCGCAAACAATGATTAAATCATCACTATATCTTTGATAATAAGCTTCCTTTGACTTTGATGTAACTTCTGAGTATACTCGTTCATCAAAATCAAGCATATAAATATTGGCTAGTGTTGCGCTGATTGGTGTTCCTTGCGGAATTCCTTTTTTTTCCGCTTTATTTAGTTTTTTCCGAACGTCTCTTTTGTATGGCTTGTCGACTCTTATTAAATCAGTAGCTTCCTCAAAAAACTCATCTTTATCACAAAATGCAACAACATTTTCGTGTCGCATATTGTAGATTTTACTGACTTTCTTTCGCTTTAATATTTTTTGTGTTGTGTCATTTGGTCTAAAACGTTCAATTATTAATTTATGCTGGAACCTTTTAAATAATTCATTTTCATTAACATATTTATTATCAACAAGATTCTTGAATATTGTATAATGGTCATCAGGTAAATTGGTTGTACCCAAAACACGTTTCCATTGACTATGTAAAATACGATGGTCTAGATTGTCAAAAAACGAAGTTACATCTGCGATAATGATAGAAAGTTTTCGGTGCTTATTTTTTTCAATGAATTCAAATGCCTCGAATGCAAATTCGATATTAGATTTATTACCACTTTTGCCATTGCCGATAGGGATTTTTCTATACGCTACAGCAACAGAGCCATAAGGTTTGTCTTCTAAATGTTTCTCATAAGCTTTTGTAAGCAAATGACTGTAATAGCTATAAATTATTGAATCTAAATGAGATGGAAAATAAATATGACGTTCTTTCTTGTCGCTTACGGTTCGTTGACGTTTTCCACTATTATTCTTAGGTGCATTTTCTTGCGGTCTATATTTTCGCTGACTTAAAGTTCTGTGTAAGAGTGGTACGAACTTGTGATTTGCAATGTTTTCTGGATTTGCGATGTAACTTTTTAACCAAGTCTTGTCTTTTTGGCTTGTTAACGGTTTTCCTATGTGTGGGTATTTTTTAAATTTTAGCCATTCGTCATTCATAGTCAAACATTGATTAAAAAAAGAATTAGAGTTGGTCGTGGCTCACTTATCGGTAGATACAATCCTGAAGTTGCTTTTCACTTTCGCTATAGGCAACGCCACTCATTGATAGAATATTGTTCGTATCTTTACTAACACCATCAATTATGATAGCACTCGCAGAAATAGAAACTAAGAAAGGTCAACTTACAGTCCTCTCAATGCAACTTGTAATAACATTGATAAAGATTTGCAAGATTGGAATCTCTCTTCACACGTCAGCCGAAGTCTGCGCGTGGAACACTAATGTGCACTTTACATAAAACGTACCTACCAGTCTTGTCCCAACTCTTAATCCTTGATATTCAAACAGTCACAAACCGTACCATTTAAAAAATTTACTGAAAAAGTAGTGTTTTTATGAGATTCTTATGACATACTGTCATTTTAGGTGTCAGTTTCTCAGCATTTGAAATGAAAGTTGAAAATTTTGAATTCGGTCGAGGTGTTTCTGACATTACACACAACGGTTTTGTGTATGATTAGTGGCGTGTTTAAGCACCTAATTTAGCAAATAAAAACCGAATAGAAAATCCGCAAGGATTTTCGTAAGTAAGCTTGAACCAGCCATTAATTATACACGGTGTTGGCAACTGGCTTTTATTTTTTAATGTTCCCAATGTTCTAATCTAAAATCAATTACAATTGAGTCTTTGTCAAATTCTACGTATAATTCTTTTCCTTCCATTGGGTCTATATTCCAACCATAATCAACCATTATTTCGTAAGTAATTTCGTTTTCTTTTTTAATTTGATAATTACCAGGTTCTCCTAATAATCCAATGACTTTTTTTAATTCCATTCCTTTTTCGAGATAATTTTCCATTAAGTCTTGGACCATATTTTCTCGATATTCATAAAATCCGTCAAATCTTTCATTCCATTTAGATTTGTCAAATTCCATTTCTTTTACTCCGCAACTTGATATTAGCGTTATGATAATTAAAAGGAATATTTTATTTAATATTTTCAACTTGTTTTTTCATTTATTCGGTCAAATTTATTTTCTCCGAGTTCGTTTTTTATTAATTCCGAATTCCGTTCCACAATATTTTTAAAAGTCAAAAATTCAGTTTTATTTTCATTCCAAAATTCAGTCGGTAAATTCGAAACTGCAATAAGTAAATCGCCTTCATAAATATCACATTCGGTCAAAATATTCCGTTCGAGTTTTTCGAGTGCGATTCCGATTAGATATTTAGTTCCGATTTGTTGAGAAATCAGAAGTCTTATCTGTTCGTTTGTCAATTCCGCAATGCTGATTTTCCGATAACGATAACATTTTTCAACCAAATCAGTAGGAAATTCGGAAGGGTTTTTCCAAATATCTTTTTCTAATTGTTCGATTGATTTTGTTTCCATTCTCGGTTTTTTTTCAGCTTGTTGCCAAC
>NZ_JAHKQN010000001.1 GCF_018861125.1 Cellulophaga baltica
AGTGGAGCAGGAATGTCTGTTTTACATATTCTTCTAAAAAAGAGGTGGTATGACTTTAAAAGATCTCTTATAAGTACATTGAAAATACACAATTACTTACCGATTTAAAAAATGAAACCGCCTTATAAGACGGTTATAAAGGTCATTATTTTATAAATTATTGAGTTGTGCAACGGTTACCATTGTTGTGCATAGTGCTTTTTTCTGTTTTTTTAAAGAATGATATTAAATCCAAAGCTAAAAGTTCTGGTTGTTCCAACGCTCCAAAATGACCACCTTTTGGCATTTCTGTCCAATGAACAATATTAAATCCTTTTTCGATATATTCTCTAGGAGGAACAGGTATTTCTTTTGGGAATTTAACAAAACCTACAGGGGTTTCTATAAAATCATCTTTTGCGAAAACAAGAGGACTTAGACTTATTTCGTGATAGATTTTCATAGAAGAGTAGATTGTTTTCGTAAACCAATAAAGGCTAACATTAGCAAGTAATTCATCTTTGGAAAAGCAGTTTTCAATGTTTCCTTTGTTGTCGCTCCACGAATTGAATTTCTCAATAATCCAAGCACAAAGTCCAATTGGCGAATCATTTAATCCATAAGCCAGAGAAAGTGGCTTTGTACTTTGAATAGCACCATAAGCTCCTTCTTTCTTATTCCAATTCTCTAAGTACTTTTTATATTCTTGAATTTCTTCTCCAATATCTTCGGTTAAATAAGGTTGGTAAGAGTCGGAAATGTAATTCAGGTGTAAACCAATAATATTTTCAGGATGATTTTGGGTTAGTCTTATACTAATTCCAGCTCCTAAATCACCACCTTGTAATCCGTATTTTTGATAACCAAGTTTAATCATCAATTTGTGCCATAGTTCAGCGACAAAACCGTAATTCACACCACTTTTTAGGTAGTTTTCCGAAAACCCAAACCCAACAATTGAAGGAATAACAATGTCAAAGTTGTTGATTAAATGAGGAATTATTTTTAGCATTTCTAAGAAAGAACCTGGCCAACCGTGAGTAATTAAAAGTGGAGTTGCATTTTTTAGTTTGCTTTTAATGTGTAGAAAATGAATTTTGTAATTATCAATCTCTGTTGTGTAGTTCGGAAAAGAATTTATTTCGTTTTCAATTTTTTTCCAATCAAACTCTTGTTCCCAATAAGTAGAAAGCTCTTTAAGATAATTTAAACTTGTTCCGAATTCCCAGTCACAACTATTAACTTCATTAAGCCATCTAGTTTCTTTTATTTTTCTTTTTAAATCGTCAATTTCTGATTGCGGGATATAGACTTTAAATTTTTGTATCATATTTATTTTTCCGCATTATGCACAACGTTCAGTATAAGAAATCGTAGGGCAGGTGATAAGCAATACGTTTCGGGTTTGTACTAAGCCAATTATAATATTTTGCTTTTATCTTTTTTGTTGAAAATGCCAAATTTTATATTTGGCTGACTTTGTAAATAAACACAGAACTTTGGAGTTAACACAAAAGCCCTATGTTTTTTATACATTGTTAGCTTGCGTATTTTATTTCAGATTCTGATTACTCCATTCCATAATTTTTGTCAAATTCTCTTTCAATGATTTTCCTTTTTTAGTTAATCTGTATTCAACTTTTGGAGGAATTACTGGATATGATTTTCTATTTATTATGTTTATTTTTTCTAAGTCTTTTAATTGTTGAGATAACATTTTCTGACTAATTCCCTTAATAGCTTTATCTAATTCATTAAAACGCATCACTTCATTTAATAATAAAACCCAAATTATAACAGGTTTCCATTTTCCTCCAATTTGTTCCATAAATACTGTTATTGGACATTCTTCTGCTTGATGGTATATTTTTTCAATTTTTTTTTCTTCTGTTTTCATATGAAATTAGACTATTCCGACATTAAAGTAATATACTTACTAAATCGTAAGTACTTGTCAAATGTATAGTTTTTTATGAGATTTGCAAAAAGATTTAAAAATGAAAGAATTATTAATAATACATACTCATCAAAAGTATGAAGGCATCTCTGAAGGAAAGTTAAATGAAACTCTTTCTAATGTTACAAAGCAATTGTTTGAAAATGCTAACTGGAATATGGAACAAACTTTTATATCTAATGGTTACAATTTGAAAAATGAAGTAGAGAAACATTTAAAAGCGGATTTAGTTATCATTCACACACCTATTTTTTGGTTTAATACTCCTTGGATTCATAAAAAATATGTTGATGAAGTTTTTATGGAAGGACTTGTCTCTAATGTTATGTTAGATGGAGATGGAAGGACTCGTTCAGATATTTCAAAGCAATATGGAACAGGTGGTTTTTTAAGAGATAAGAAAGTATTTGTTGTGGCTACTTGGAATGCACCTGAAAACTGTTTTGATGATGTAAGTCAACAATTAATGAAAGGAAAAAATGCAGATGATGTTCTTTTCAATGTTATCTTAAACTACAGATTCTGTGGTTTTCAAGATTTACCTAATTATCATTGCTTTGATGTAATTAAAAATCCAAAAGTTAAGGAATATGTAGATAATTATAAAGAATATTTAAAATCTATCATAGATAATTTTCGTTAGTGTTTTATATGTCTTGTCCTGAAAT
>NZ_JAHKQN010000034.1 GCF_018861125.1 Cellulophaga baltica
TGATGGTACAAATACGCCTGTAACCACTACAGCTACCGTATCTGGGAATACATGGACGGCTACCGATGCTGATATCTCTGGATTGGATGATGGAAATATTACCGTTACGGCAGATGTTACTGATGTAGCACTGAATCCAGCAACTGATACCGAAACAATTGTTTTAGATAACACTACGCCTACTATTGATAGTTTTAGTACAATAGACATTACTCCTGTTTTAACTGGACAAGGTGATCCTAATGAAACATTATTAATTGAATTAGATACTGATGGAGATAATATCATTGACGTAACATATTCTATCACAACAGATAATAATGGGGATTGGAGTATAGATTCTGAAACAACAATTCCAATTAGCGGAACCTTTCCTACTCTTAATGATGAAGATATTATCAACATTACAGCTACTGATCCTGCTAAAAATACGGGTTCTGGTATTGTGACAATATCTGTTGATACTGATAGTGATGGAATTAATGATAATGATGAAGTTACCTTGGATACAGACCCTAATAATCCTGATACTGATGGCGATACAATCCCCGATGGACAAGAAGTGAATGTTGACAATACAGATCCTCTAGATGACTGCGACCATGTTAATGGAACTCCTTTAGGTACTAGTGATTGTGATAATGACAATTTAACTACTGATGAGGAAACAGCATTAGGTACAGATCCTAATAACTCTGATTCTGATAACGATGGTTTACAAGATGACGAAGAACTAGCCTTAGGTACAGACCCTACTGATCCAGATACTGATGGAGATACTATATTAGATGGTCAAGAGGTATTGGATAATACGGATCCATTAGATGACTGTGATCATGATGGTGGAACTGCATTACCAGATAGCGATTGTGATGCTGATGGATTAACTACTTCAGAGGAAGACGCTATTGGTACTGATCCTGATAATGAAGACAGTGATGGTGACACCATCTCTGATGGTCAGGAAACTATTGATGGTACCGATCCATTAGATCCTTGTGATTCTATTGGAGGTGTTCCAACATTGAGTGCTGGCTGTAATGAAGAAGTGGTGGATACGGGTATCGCTATATCAAATGAAGTTCTTACTCCTGATGGTGATGGGGTGAATGATTTCTTTAGTATTGAGAATATTGAATCATTCCCGAACAACACGGTTCAGATTTATAACCGTTGGGGTGTGGTTGTCTATGAGATGTCTGGTTATGATAATGTGAGTGATGTATTTACAGGAACCTCTAATGGTCGTGTAACAATAAGTACAGATTCAGAATTACCAGTAGGGGTTTACTTCTATATTGTAAAATATGAGAACAATGGTCAGAACCTTAGCAAATCAGGATACTTATACATTAACCGATAATCAATCATCAAAGAAATCAATTTAGCATAAAAATTATATTATGAATAAATATATCATACTCGTATTATTTGTTTTCGCAGGCTTCCAATCCCTTACTGCACAACAAGATGCACAATATACCCAGTACATGTACAATACCCTAGCGGTGAATCCTGCTTATGCAGGATCACGAGGGGTGTTTAGTATTGCTGCCTTACACCGTTCACAATGGGTGGGGCTTGATGGTGCTCCAACCACACAAACCCTTAGTTTGCATACACCTGTTTCACGTAGAGTAGGTTTAGGTTTGTCTATCGTGAACGATGAAATAGGAAATGGTACCAATCAAGATACCTATATCGATGGTGCTTTCTCATACACCATTCCTGTTTCTGAAGAAGGAAAACTTTCTTTTGGATTAAAAGCTGGAGGTCACTTTTTAAATGTAGATTTTACAAAACTTAGAAATTACGGTGCAGAGAGTAACCTGCCTAATATTGATAATAAATTCTCACCCAACTTTGGTGCAGGGGTGTATTACCATACCGATAAATTCTATAGCGGTTTGTCAGTTCCTAACTTTTTACAAACAGAACATTTTGATAGCTCTGATGGAGATAGCAATTCTTTTTTAGCAGAAGAACGATTGAATATCTATTTTATAACAGGGTATGTTTTTGATATGAATAGAAACTTAAAACTAAAACCTGCATTTTTAGTAAAAGCAGTAAAAGGAGCTCCATTGCAAGTGGATGCTTCAGCTACTTTTTTAATTAATGAGAAGTTCTCATTAGGTGCGGCTTACCGCTGGGATGCTGCCGTGAGTTTATTAGCAGGTT
>NZ_JAHKQN010000029.1:0-57454 GCF_018861125.1 Cellulophaga baltica
TAATAACTCAAAATGCATTACCAAGTGCACCAACAGTTTCAGATGTTGAATACTGTCAAAATGATACAGCAAGCGCTTTAACAGCTGGTGGTACCAATTTATTATGGTATACAACAGCAACTGGTGGTATTGGAAGCTCAACTGCTCCAACACCAAGTACAGCAACCGTAGGTGATACTTCTTATTATGTAAGTCAGACGAATGCCAATGGTTGTGAAGGACCACGTTCAGAAATAATAGTTACCATAAATTCATTACCTACTGCACCAAGTGTAACAAGTCCTGTAGTTTATTGTCAAAATGATACAGCAAGTGCCTTAACAGCTGGTGGCACTAATTTATTATGGTATACAACAGCAACTGGTGGTACTGGAAGCTCAACAGCTCCAACGCCAAGTACTGCTACGGTAGGCAATACTTCTTATTATGTAAGTCAGACGAATGCCAATGGTTGTGAAGGACCACGTTCAGAAATAGTAGTAACAGTAAATTCATTACCGACAATAAGTGTAACAAGTGCTGCAACATGTGCTGCAGATTTAACTACATATTCTATATCAATTGATGTAAGTTCTGGGTCAACTGTTACAAGTACAGCAGGAACAGTTACGAATAATGGTAGTGATAATTGGACAATATCAGACGTTTCATCAGGAACAGATATAGTTATTACTGCAACAAGCGGAACAACTTCATGTGAAAATACATTAAATGTTACTTCGCCAGACTGTAGTTGCCCAGTAGTAAATCAACCTGGTTCAGATAGTGGTGATTTAGAATATTGTGCTGACGAAACTATACCAACAATATCAGTAACAGTAAATTCAGATGAAACAGTAGATTGGTATACTAGCTCAACTGGCGGAACAGCGGTTTCAACAGGAAGCTTAACTTATCAACCAACTAGTTTAGGAAATGGAGCTACAACATTTTATGCAGAAGCAAGAAATACGACAACAGCATGTATAAGTAGTACACGTGAAGCAGTTGTAATAACTCAAAATGCATTGCCAAGTGCACCAACAGTTTCAGATGTTGAATACTGTCAAAATGATACAGCAAGTGCTTTAACAGCTGGTGGTACCAATTTATTATGGTATACAACAGCAACTGGAGGTATTGGAAGCTCAACAGCTCCAACGCCAAGTACGGCAACGGTAGGCGATACTTCTTATTATGTAAGTCAGACGAATGCCAATGGTTGTGAAGGACCACGTTCAGAAATAGTTGTAGAAATTAAAGCATTACCAACTGTTGTTGCAAATGCAACTTCAACATTAATTAATGCTGGTGAAAGTGTTACTTTAACAGGTTCTGGAGCATCAAGTTATGTATGGGATAATGGTGTAGCTGATGGAGATTCAGTCACTCCTTTAGTAACTACTACATATACAGTTGTTGGGACAAATACGGAAGGATGTGATAATACCGATTCAGTTACAATTTATGTTGGCGCTACTTCAGATTTAAGTCTAACGAAAATCGTAGATAACAATTCACCGAATGTTGGCAGTAATGTAGTCTTTACATTAACTGTTACTAACGATGGACCTTCTGATTCAAGTGCTGGAATTATTGTTAATGATATTTTGCCGTCTGGTTATACATATGTAAGTGACACTTCTAGTGGTGATTATGATACTTCTAATGGAAATTGGACATTGCCTGATTTAGTAAATGGCTCATCTGCTTCTATCGCTATTAGTGCAACAGTAAATGTTCCTACTTCAAATTCTAATGAATATTTAAACATTGCAGAAATTACAAATACTATTAATTACGATCCGGATTCAGTTCCCGCTAATGATGATGGTGATCAGAGTGAAGATGATGAGGATAGTGTTAATATAACTCCAAAAGTTATTGACTTAGAGCTTTCAAACACAATTTCAGATTCAGAAGCAAATCCCGGTGAAGTGGTTACTATATTTATTGAAGTTACAAATACAGGAGCTTCTGATGCCACAAACGTAAATATTGAAAATTATGTACCAATTGGTTTTACAGTAAACTCAATTAATAATGGAGGTACTCAATCAAGTGATATTATTACTTGGGAAGCCTTGAGCATAAATTCAGGGAATAGTGTAACTGTTTCTTTTGATGCAACAGTAAATGTTCCAATAAATGTAAATAATGAATATTTTAATGCTTCTCAAATCACTCAAGCAACTGAATATGATAGTGATTCAACCCCTAATAATGATGATGGTGATCAGAGTGAAGATGATGAAGATAATGTATTCTTAGATTTGATTCCTGCAGATTTAACTATAGCAAAATCAATTAGTAGTAGTTCAATTACAAATCCTAATGCAGGTGATACCATAGTTTTTGAAATTACGTTAGAAAATGAAGGACCTGGTATAGCTACAAATGTTTCTATTGCTGATGTTTTACCAATTGGTTATACGCTTAATTCTGTAAATGATGGTGGTGTTGTTTCTGGTAATACTATCGAATGGACTATAGCAACTATGCCGATTGGCAGTCAAGTATTTAGTTATGAGGTAACAGTAAATGCTCCTTCTAATACTTTAGATGAATATAAAAATAGTGTTCAAGTTATTTCAACAGATCAATTTGATCCAGATTCTTCTCCTAACAATGATGATGGAGATCAAAGTGAAGATGATGAAGCATACTATATAATAGATTCTCCTACAGTTGATCTTGAAATTAATAAATCAATAGATAAAGACCAGACATACATGGGCGATGTTGTAATATTTACAATAACTGTTTTAAATAATAGTGGGTATACAGCAACTAATGTTGGAGTTGAAGATGTTTTACCAGATGGATATACTATTATTAGTCATACAGAAAGTTTAGGAACTTATGATGAGTCAATTGGTATGTGGGATATTCCTTTAGTAAACATTGGAGAAACCGCTGTATTAGAAATGACAGTTGGTGTTACTGAAATTGATGATTATACCAATATAGCAGAACTTGTGTATGTTGATCAAATCGATGATAACATTAGCAATGATAGAGATGAAGTGACACCTGAGGTAACTCAAGAGGAATGTTTAACAGTATTTAATGAGTTTTCTCCCAATAACGATGGTGCTAATGATTTCTTTTTTATTGAATGTATTGAAAATTATCCAAATAATAATTTGCAAATATTTAATAGGTGGGGAACTAAAGTATATGAGGCTAAAGATTATAACAATACTTGGGATGGTACATCTACCAACGGCGTTAAAATTGGTAGTGAAAATAAATTGCCGTCAGGTACTTACTATTACTTATTAAACCTAGGTGATAGTAGTGAAAAATCAAGAACAGGTTGGTTGTATATAATCAGATAATGTTAGCTATAAAATTTTAAAAATGAGTAAGATTAAAAAAAGTATACTATTTCTAGCATTATTAATTTGTGCTATTAAAGCAAATTGCCAACAAGATCCGCAGTTTACATTGTATAATTATAATACAATGACAGTTAATCCTGGTTATGCTGGTACAAGAGGTCATCTAGCAATTTTGAGTTTGTATAGAGATCAATGGGTTGGTATTGATGGTGCACCTAGAACAATCTCAGTAGGTGTAGATAAACCAGTTGGTTTATTTGATGGATTGGGTCTTTCTATTATTCAAGATGATATTGGTCCATCGCAAGAGACTTATATAGATGGTAATTATTCCCATCAGCTTATTTTAAATAGAAGAGGTGATAGGTTAAGTCTTGGTATTAAAGCAGGAGTTAGAATGTTTAGTTTAGATTGGTCTAAAGGTTTATATAGGGATCCTGATACTGTTTTTAATCAGAATGTTAATAGTAAGTTATTACCAACCATTGGTGCGGGGGTTTATTATTATACCGATAGGTCTTATTTTGGATTATCTGTACCCAATATTATAACAGATATTAGGTATGATGAAATACAAGAACAAGAAGCTTCAGAAAAAATACATTATTATTTAATTGCAGGTTATGTTCTAGATTTAAATAGAGATTTAAAATTTAAACCTTCAATTTTTGTAAAACATATTAACGGTGCACCTTTAAGTGTAGACACTTCTGCAAACTTTTTGTTATACGAAAAATTCAATTTTGGCGTTAATTATAGGTGGAGCGAGTCTGTAAGTGCTTTAATGGGGTTCCAAATTACGCCTCAATTTAGTATTGGCTATGCTTATGATTTTACAATAAATAATTTAACACAATACAACTCTGGTACTCATGAAATATTTTTGCGTTATCAGTTTTTAACATTAGAAAACATACTAAAATCCCCAAGATTTTTCTAAATAACCTACTATGAAAAAAATTACCACATTATTAATTTTGCTCTTTTATTGTTGTGTTTATTCACAACAAAGTGTAGCTACTGTTAACTCAAACTCTATTCCTATCGATGATGTTACCATTGATATGCTTAATTCTTTAAAAGAAAAAAATAAAGAAGATTCTGAGCGACCTAATAATACCAGATTAGTACAAAAAGCTGATTATTATTTTAATAAAATGTGGTATGCTGAAGCAGCTGAATTATATGAAAAAGCATTAGAGAAAGAAAGTAACCATTCATCGAGTTTAATTAAAAAAGCAGGAGACGCTTATTACTATAATACCAATATGGAAAAAGCATATTATTGGTATGATATACTTTATAGTGATTATAAAAGTAAAATGAATTCAGAGGACTATTTTAGATACTCTCATGCCTTAAAAGGTAATGGTAAATACGCAAAGGCTAAGAGGTTAATGCGTTTGTACAATAAACTTGAAGCCACAGAATCAAAGTCTTACATTAAAGAAAAGGCCGCTATTTTAGATGAAATTGTAAATTCGAAAGAGTTATTTACTATTAATAACTTGAGTGTTAATAGTAAATATTCAGATTTCTCTCCGATGTTTTATAATACTGATGAAATTGTCTTTGCTTCAGCAAAAGATTCTTCTATATTTAATACGAGAAAGTATAAATGGAATAATCAACCTTATTTAGATTTATATGTAGCTAAAGTAAATGAGGAGTCTTCAGATTTAAAAAATTCTATTAAATTTTCTAAAGAGATAAATTCTAAATATCACGAAGCTTCAGTTACTTTTTCTCCTGATAATAATACAATGTATTTTACAAGAAATAATTATGAGAAAAAGTTAAAAAGAGATAAGAACGGAGTAAACCATTTAAAGATTTATAAGTCTGTAAAAAAAGAAGATGATTGGTCTGAGCCAACAGAATTATCATTCAATAGCGATGATTATTCTACAGGTCACCCAGCATTGAGTGCTGATGGTAAATTATTATATTTTGTATCTGATATGCCTGGTAGTATTGGGGCTTCAGATATTTTTGTTGTTGATGTATTAGAAGATGGCACTTATTCTGAGCCTAGAAATTTAGGGCCTGAAATTAATACTGAAAAAAGAGAAATGTTTCCATATGTAACAGAAAATAAACTGTATTTTTCTTCAAATGGTCATGTAGGACTTGGTGGTTTAGATGTATTTGAGGCTACTTTTGATGAAGATGGTTTTCAAGAAGTTAAAAACGTAGGTAAACCTGTAAACAGTAATAAAGATGATTTTTCATATATCATAAGTAAAGATTCACAAAAGGGCTACTTTGCTTCTAATAGAGCTGGTGGTAAGGGTGATGATGATATTTATTCTTTTCAACGTTTAGAAGTTGAAGAAGTTAACAATACTGCTATAGCAGGTGTAGTAACAGAATTGATAACAGGTGATAAAATGCCTAAAGCACTTGTAATGTTATTAGATGAAAATAACATTAAATTAAAAGAAGTTGAAACAGATGATGATGGAAGTTTTGTTTTCGAAGATTTAGATGGAAACAAAAAATACACTATCAAAACTAACAGAAAGGAATATTTTGAAGATGTTCAAAATGTTGTATCTACTTTAAATGATACGGAAATAGTAGATATATCACTTAAAAAATTAAAAGAATTAATTGTAATTGAAGAAAATATCAAAAAGCTTAAGGTTGATATGATTTATTTCGATTTTGATAAATCTTTTATACGTGAAGATGCCTCTAAAGAATTGGATAAATTAGTTGAAGTTATGACTGAATACCCTGAAATGGTTATTAAGATTGAATCTCACACAGATAGTCGTGGTGCTAGTGAGTATAACAGGTATTTATCTGATAAGAGAGCTAAATCATCTAGAGATTATATTATATCACAAGGTATTGATGCAAGTAGAATTGAAAGCGCAATTGGTTATGGTGAAGATCGACTACTTAATGATTGTGACAGTACAAAATGGTGTACTAGAGAAAAGCACGAAGAAAACAGACGTTCTGAATTTATAATTGTAAAAATGTAAACTAAATTATACAAGAGTTTATTTTAAACAAAAAAGCTGAATAATGGTACCATTATTCAGCTTTTTTGTTTAAAATATTTTTCAAATACATGATAAATTAATTTTATTAACTACAGCTTCTAATTTGATAAGAAAATATTATCTTTTTTAAAGCTTCTATTGCTTGAGAGTATTTCAAATAAATTTTTTAGAGAAGTATTTTCAAAAAATACAGAGTTAATATGCGAAGAAGAATATGTAAAAGTTTCACTAATTGTACTTGAGGGGCTAATTTAAGTGTATTCTAAATTTGATGATAAAGAATTATTATGTTGGTAGTAGCTGCAGTTTTCTTAATTAAAGGGTTTATTAGTTTTTGTCCGTTGTACGCATTATTAGGTATTAAAAGTTGCCCTATTGATTCTAAATAAAAGCTGATTTTTTTGCAAACCATTCTCACTTAGACTTGTGTAAATTCTTTTTTTATTTTTTGTAATTTTAAAAGAAATATATTTTAACCTACCAAAAACTAGAAGCTTATGAGAGTTAAAATAGCTTGCCCAAAATGTGAGTGGGAACCAGATGGTGGAGCGTATTTGCAATGTAGTTGTGGTCATGTTTGGAACACTTTTGATACCGCTGGACGATGTCCAAATTGCTCTAAAACATGGGAAGACACTATGTGCCCTAAACACCATGGTGGTTGTGGTAAATGGTCTAAACATTTAGATTGGTACCGCAATTTAGCTGACCAATTGAACAAAGAAGTTGAAAAAGCGCTCAAAAAAGAAACTGTAGCAGATAAACATTAACTATATAAAATGAAAAATGCCCTTAAATAAGGGCATTTTTTCATATTGTAAGTAGGACTTCAAAGTATTATTGGGGTAATACAGTTTATTGTTAATTCGTGTTTTGGTTCGGGGAACCTTCACACTCGTTATGTAATTTTATCACAAACGTTCTTTGGGGAAAACGTTGTTACTCAACTACACGTCAAAGATACAACCAACACATTGTTTGGATATTATTTTTGTTGTGAGGCCAAGCAATAATGTTGTGTGCTTCACCAAATGCTTTTTTCTTCGGTAAAAGGCAAAATTTTGTAATATAAAAAATGTAAGTTTTTCATTTTTTATAGCTATTATCAAGAACTATAAAAATTGTAATTATATTTTATTTGTAGGTAATTACGGTTTTATACATTATTAAAAGGATTACTTTTTCTATTTTAGTAGCTATATATAAATATATGTGCACTAGTACACATATCCGTACGTTAGGTGTAATTTGACCAAACCGCAAATAATATGAACAAACATATAGATGCAAATCCTGAATCTGGAAAAAAATTCTATCAGGACTTTCATAATAAAGGGAAAATTGTAATGCTGAACTTGCTAAAGTTCCGACAAAAAGCTGACTATACAAACTTGGGACAAATAAAACCTGACAATGAAGTTAGCGGTAAAGAAGCATACAAATTGTATATGAAAAATACTTTACCTGAATTGAAAAAAGTAGGGAGTCGAATAATCTATTATGGAAAAAGTAATGGTTTTCTAATCGGACCTGAATCTGAAAAATGGGATGCTATTTTGATTGTTGAACACGAGTCTGTATTAAAGTTTATGGAATTTGCTAAAAACAAAAATTATTTACAAAATGTGGGACATAGGACAGCTGGATTAGAAGATTCTCGATTGTTGCCTTCGACTGAAATAAAAAACTACACCTAACAAAGAACTGAGGTAAAAATCAAACAACTTCTTTATTCCTCTAAATCGTAAAAAATAAAAACAACTAATTATAAAATACCATGGGATTATTAAATAAATTATTGGGGAACGCGAGTGAAGTTTCTGTTGAAAAACTAACTGAAAAATACAGCCGTTTGTTAATGGAAACAGAAACTATTGAATTAGGGTTTAAACTTTTACGTGATACGTTTATGTTTACTAACAAACGTTTAATTCTAATAGATGTTCAAGGGCTTACAGGCAGTAAAGTGGAATACAAATCTATGCCTTACAAAAGTATATCAAGGTTTTCATTAGAAACCTCAGGTACTTTTGATTTAGATGCGGAGTTAAAAATTTGGATCTCTAGCGAAAACTTACCATCAGTAAGTAAAAAGTTTAATAAAAGTATTGATGTGTATGAGGTTCAAAAATACCTTGCTAGCAAAGTGATGTAATATTGTATTTAAGCATATAATAAAAAAACGCCCTCAATTAATTGAGAGCGTTTTTTGCATTTTATAAGTAGGATTTCAAAGTATTTGGGTAATACTTTAGCTATTGTTAATTCGTGTTTTGGTTTGGGGAACCTTCACACTCGTTATGTAGTTTCATAACGTCCTTAGTTTTTGGGGAAAAAGGCTGTTACTTAATTACATGTCAAAGATAGTGCGAACCTTACTGTTTTTACCAAAGTTTGTTGTGAACTGGACTTATAATGTTGTGGAGTATATAAACCGCTTTTTTTTTCGATAAATTGTCTTTTTTTGTAGTCTTAAATTTGTAGGAATTAGAAGCCCCTTGAATTAATTCAAGGGGCTTTTAATATTCTTTTAGATGTTTAAGTACTAATATTCATCTAAATGCTCTGGGTACAAAAAGTTATTGTACGGAAATCGAGTTACGTGAATGTCTCTTACTTCATCATAAACACGTTTTCTAAACTCATCTAAATTGTCTTTGTTTAATGCCGAGATAAATAAAGCTCTATCACCAACCTTACGCATCCAAGTTTGGCGCCATTCATTTAGGGTGTAGTGAATTTCAGTTTTTTCGGTAATTAAATCATCTTCTTCAATAGTTTCATGCTCGTATTGATCAATTTTATTAAAAACCATAATCGTTTTTTTATCAGAAGAACCAATTTCCCCTAATATCTTATTTACAGAGGCTATATGTTCTTCAAATTGCGGGTGTGATATATCAACAACGTGTAATAATAAATCTGCCTCACGTACCTCATCTAACGTACCTTTAAAACTCTCCACTAATTGTGTAGGTAATTTTCTGATAAACCCAACCGTATCACTTAAAAGAAATGGTAAGTTGCCAATAACTACTTTACGAACGGTAGTATCAAGCGTTGCAAATAATTTGTTTTCGGCAAATACTTCACTTTTACTTACCACATTCATTAAGGTAGACTTACCAACGTTGGTATACCCAACTAAAGCTACACGAACTAAAGCACCACGGTTACCACGTTGGGTTTCCATTTGCCTATCAATTTTTAAAAGCTTTTTCTTCAATAATGAAATACGGTCACGAACAATACGTCTATCCGTTTCAATTTCCGTTTCACCAGGTCCACGCATACCAATACCACCCTTTTGTCTTTCTAAGTGTGTCCAAAGTCCTGTTAATCTTGGTAATAAATATTCGTATTGTGCAAGCTCTACTTGTGTTCTGGCATAACTAGTCTGTGCGCGTTGCGAGAAAATGTCTAATATAAGTAAGGTACGGTCTAATATTTTGCAACGTAATTGTTTTTCAATGTTACGTTGTTGGGCTGGTGATAATTCATCATCAAAAACCACACAACCAATTTTGTGCTCTTCAACATAAGCCTCAACATCTTTCATTTTTCCACTCCCAATATACGTTTTAGGGTTAGGAACATCTATTTTTTGAGTAAAACGTTTAAATACTTCGCCACCAGCAGTATAGGTTAAGAACTCTAGCTCATCTAAATATTCTTTTACCTTTTCTTCTGTCTGGTCTCTATTCACAACGCCGATTAGTACCGTGCGTTCATAATCTATTTCCTTTTGCTCTAACATATACTAAATTAAAGTACAAATCTAATGAATACTACTGTAGCTATTTTGTATTTTTGAAAGTCTAGTTCTAAAATTATGCTTTTTTCTTATTTTAAAAAAAAAGACAATAAAAGTCTTTTTACAATTGCCTTCTACAATTTAGAAAATCTTTTTGATACAATTAATGATCCTAAAAAATTAGATAGTGATTTTACTCCTAATGGAAGATTAAATTGGACTCCAAAACGATACAAAAGTAAGTTAAACAAATTAGCGAGTACTATAGCAAAAATAGGCAAGAATACTTCAGGAAAAGCGCCTGTACTTATTGGTGTAGCAGAGGTCGAAAACAAAACAGCCCTGAGAGACCTTATTAATGTTGAAGATTTGAAAAAAGAAGATTATGCATATTTGCATTATGATTCGCCAGATGAGCGTGGTATAGATAATGCGCTTATTTATGATAAGCGTTATTTTAAAGTAATTAGCTCAAAACCATTACCTTTAATTGTTAATAATTTAGACGGCGCTCAAGATATGACTAGGGATATTTTGTATGTGCATGGTAAATTAAATAATGAAGATGTACATGTTTTTGTAAATCATTGGCCGTCTAGGCGCGATGGTGGTGATGAAACGGAGTATAAACGAATTAAAGCTTCAGAAACCTTGATCTTTTTTATGGAAACTATAGAAGAGAAATATTCAGACCCTAACTATATAGTGATGGGTGATTTCAATGATGGGCCAAAAACAAAGAGCATAAAAAATTTAGTGGACACAAAGAATTTGTACAACCCAATGGAAAAACTTCAAACACCAAAAAGGGGTAGTGCTAATTACAAATTCAATTGGATGCTTTTTGATCAAATTATTATTTCGCATAGTTTTTTAAATTTTGAAAAAAAGACCCATAGTTACCATGTTGCAAATATTTTTGATGAGCATTTTTTAACTGAATTTAAAGGTAAATTTAAAGGTAGCCCGTATAGAACGTATGTAGGTAGACGTTATATGGGCGGTTATAGTGACCATTTTCCGGTATATATTCAATTAAAATTTAATAAATAAGTCTCATTTTCTTTAAAAAATGAGGCTAAAATACTGTGAAATAACAAATTGAGTGTATTTCATCGAAAAAATCACGTTCTTTAACGACTGTTTTGTGTATTTGACATATATTTGTAGTCCAAATCTTACTAAACCTACAAAATGGATTACACAACTGCTTTCCCAAAGAGCGTTTGTATGTCTTTTTTAATGTTATTTGCTATTGGTAATATAACATTTGCGACGGCACAAACCAAAGAATCGAAGAGACGTATATCGTCTGAGTACAGCGCACGAAATTTAAGTAGTGTAAGCGCAAAATTCGTTAAAGAGTTTGATGCTAAGCAAATTAAACTAAACGCCTATGCAAAGGCAAATGGGTTGAAGCTTTCTGAAAAGTTAGCAACAGGAGAAGATGTTTCTTTGGTTGATATTGGAGAAGATGGAACGCCTTTGTATTACAGTACGTTTAGTGATAATACCAGTGCTATATCAAGAGCAAACACTTTATATGAAGGTGGTTTGTTAGATTTAGGACTTAGTGGTACAGGAATGCAAGTTGGCGTTTGGGATTCTGGAGCTGCATTACCTACTCACCAAGAATTTAATTCAAGAGCTACTATTGCAGATGAAGCTTCAATAATAAGTGACCATGCGACAATGGTTTTGGGCACTATGATATCTTCTGGAATAAAATCAAAAGCTAAAGGTGTTGCTTACAATGCTACTGCAGTAACTAATGACTGGAGTGCAGATAAAGTTGAGGTAACTGCCGCTGCAGCAGATGGTTTATTACTTTCAAACCATTCATACGGTATTCAACCAAATAATGTGCCTGATTGGTACTTTGGTGCTTATATACAAGTATCACAAGATTGGGATGAAATTATGTATAACGCTCCTTATTATTTAATGGTAACTGCAGCAGGTAATGCACAAAGTTTAAAATATAACGATACTCCAATTTATGGAAAAAACTCTGATGGTTTTGATTTGTTATTAGGATTTTCCACTTCAAAAAACGGAATTAATGTTGCTGCTGTTGATACTAATGTAGATAATGACGGTAATTTAAAAGATGCTGAAGTAGCAACTTATAGTAGTCTTGGTCCTATTGATGATGGTCGTATTAAGCCAGATATTGCTGGTTGTGGTGCAAATATTTACTCAAGTGAAGCAACGGATAATTCTAGTTACGATACTTATACAGGTACGTCAATGGCAGCACCAGGAATTACAAGTACAATGTTGTTGTTACAAGAATATTATTCAAAATTAAATAGTACGTTTATGAAAGCGGCTACTTTAAAAGGTTTGGTATTGCATAGTGCTGATGATGTAAATGAAAAAGGTCCGGATTATAAAATGGGTTGGGGAGTTATCAATGCTAAAAATGCGGCAGAGATTATTACTAATGATGAGTTTACAAGTATAATTGCGGAAGAAAGCTTAGCAGAAGGAGAAAACTATACTTTTACTGTTGATGCAAAAGATAACGAAACATTATTGGCTTCAATTTCATGGACAGACCCAGCAGGTACATATATTAATAAAGGTGAATTAAACAATACGACAGCGGCATTAGTAAATGATTTAGATATTAGAATTACTGACGAGAATAATAACGAATACTTTCCTTGGAAATTAAATGCTAAAGTAGCTGGTGCTGATGCAACTAAAGGTGACAACTTAGTAGATCCTTTTGAAAAAATTGAAATAGAAAATGCATCAGGTACTTACACAATTACGGTTAGTCACAAAGGTTCTATTACAAATGATATTCAAAATTTTTCATTAATTGTTTCAAATGTAAGTTTAACAGCGTGTACTGCGGAAGCTCCTGAAGAAATAGGAATTGCATCAGTAGATGAAACAAGTATTATGGTTGATTGGAAAGCAACTGAAGATTCATTTTACGAAGTAGAATACAAAGAAGAAAATTCAGAAGAATGGACTACTCTTTTTCCTGAAGAAAATATGGTGCAATTAGAAGGTTTAACTTTAGGTAAAGCTTATGAAGTGCAAGTAAGAACAAATTGTTCAATGAATATTTTTTCAGATTTCTCAATGGTTAAAAGCTTTGTTTTTAATGGTTTAGATACAGATCTAGCTTTCGAATTAACAAAAGAAGAGTTAGCCATTCAAAAAGAATTAAAATATACTGTTTATCCTAACCCTACCGTAGAGCAAATAAGCGTAAATGGTGAGTTAAGTGAAAATGCTTATTATAGTATTATTTCAAGTTCGGGTACAGTATTAAAAAATGGAAAAGTAGATAATGAAGCTATTGAAGTAAACAGTTTATCATCTGGTTTATACTCATTAACCATTTTTGAAGATGGTGAGCAACATTCAATGAAATTTATAAAAAACTAATATTATGAAGATCAATCGCGAAGGAAGTTCCCCCATTCTTTTATTCTGCTTAAAGTCACTAAAAGCTTATTTTAATATAAGAATGGTTATTGATTTTAGAAAAGTTGAGTAATAAGGAGCATAGTAAACATTACACATTTTTAATTTCGTGGATTTCAAGTAATTTTTCATTTCTAAGTCTTAAAAATACTTGTGCTGTAGTAACTACATCAAGCTCACAGTATTTTACAATTCGGTTCATATCATTATCAACATAAAAAACTTCACGAACCATACTCCCGTCAATATCACCTTTTGGTGAAGGTATTCCTAAAACATTAGCCATAAGCTTTAATGAGGTAAAATGTTTAAAATCACCAAATTTCCACAATTCCATAGTATCTATATGCGGAATTTCCCATGGTTTTTTACCAAACATATTTAGTTTATAAGGCAAATCAATTTGGTTAATCAACATTCTTCTAGCAATAAAAGGGAAGTCAAATTCTTTAGCATTGTGACCACAAAGCATATATTTTTGAGCACTAAAATGCCCTTCTAATAATTTTTTAAATTCAGTTAATAATTTTGCTTCATCACCATGAAAAGTAGTAACTCTGAAACTTCTACTTTCTTGATTATTATTAAAGTATCCAACAGAAATGCATATTATTTTTCCAAACTCTGCCCAAATACCGGCACGCTCATAAAACTCTTCGGCAGTAAAATCATCTTTACGTTGGTATTGTGACTTTTGTTCCCATAGTTCTTTTTTATCATCATTAAGCGCATTAAAATTTTCTTGCTCAGGAACGGTTTCAATATCTAAAAATAAAATATGTTCAAGGTTTATTTTTTGTAACATGTTTAGTTTTCTTTAATGAATAATAGGACATTTAAAAGCTCAAAAGAGGATTCTTCAATTTCAATAATAAAATAAATTGAACCTAAAATAGACCAGTTAATTATAAGAGGAAAACGATTTAAAGCACTTTCTGCTTTACTGGTAATGTTGTATAATGATGGATTTTTCATTTAGAAATTTATTTGGTTACTTATCAAAGTTAAGTTGATAAACTCCCAGTTTATAGTGATTTTTTTCGGATTTTTCAATAGATATTAAATTACACAGAACAAACTAACTAGTTGGTTTTTAATAGCTGGAAGTAAATCCATGTAATATAAAACTACTTTTTTAGGTATTTTAGTATCGATTAACGGTAAAAACATGGTGAGAATATAGCTAATGTCACCAATATACAAACCAAGTGGTTTGTAAAAATTAGAATAAAGAGGTCTGTTTAAACGGACTTTCGTGCTCTAAAAGCCATTGTTTACGTTGCAAACCACCCGCATAACCAGTTAATGATCCATCGCTACCAATAACACGATGGCAAGGCACGATAATCCATAATGGATTTTTACCATTTGCATTAGCAACAGCTCTAATTGCTTTGGTGTCACCTAATGTTTTTGAGAGCTCTAAATAAGAAGTGGTTTTCCCATAAGGTATTTCTTCAAGTGCTTTCCAGACTCGTTTTTGAAAATCTGTTCCATCTGGGTTTAAGTCTAAAGAAAAATTTTTTCGTTTACCTTCAAAGTATTCTTTTAATTGATATACCGCGTCTTCTAATACTTCAGGAACAATATCTGTTATTGGTTCTGTTGCGTTTAAAACAGTAATTTCTGAAAGTCCGTTTTCGTCACCAACAAGCTTGGCAATACCTAAAGGTGTTGGTACAAAAACAAAATCTTTCATTTTATTTTAAATCCTTATCAATAATACCACTTTCTTTAGCTCTATTTTCCCAGTTTTTTCTAGCTAGTACTTGTAAATCAGCAACGCTGTCACTTTCATCCATAATTTCAAGGCCTAAAAGTGTTTCGATTACATCTTCTACCGTAACTAAACCACTTACAGATCCATATTCATCAACAACTAAGGCAATATGCTCTCTTTTGGCAATTAACATATCAAAAAGCTGTGGTATTGGTGTGTCTCTTTTAGCAATAACAATATCTCTTTTTATTTCAGATAATGGTATGTTATCATTCTTTTTAATAATCTCTTCAAGAATAACATCTTTTAAAACAAAACCAGTAATATTATCTACCTTATCAGTATAAACAGGAATACGAGAGAATCTTAATTTTGGGTTTTCTTCAAAAAAAGAACCTATTGTTTGCTTGTCAGAAGCAATTTTTACAACAGCTCTAGGTGTCATTACATCTTTTACAAGTACTTCATCAAAGCGCAAAAGGTTTTTAATAATAGTAGATTCAGATTTTTGAAAAACTCCTTCTTCATGAGCAATATCAGTCATTGCAGTAAAATCTTCTCTACTTAGTACACTGCCATGATGCCCTTTTCCTCCAACAAGTTTAGTGAACAGTTGTAAAATCCATAGTAAACCAGTCCATTTTAAAACCAGGACCATTATTTTTAATGACTTTGCAGTAAAATTTGCCAATTGTCTCCAGTACGTTGCACCAATTGTTTTAGGTATAATCTCAGAAGCAATTAAAATTAAAATTGTCATTACAGTAGAAACAATACCTACCATTAAGTCTTCAGTAAAAGTAACACCTAAAACTGTACTTTGTGTAGAACCGTATAGTTCTGCGTAAGCAACTTTAGCTTGTACACCAACCAATATGGCACCTACAGTATGTGCAATGGTGTTAATAGTTAAAATGGCAATTAAAGGCTTATCAACATCTTTTTTTAGTTCTTCAAGCGTGGTAGCAAAAGCTTTACCATCTTTAATATTAACGTTTATAAAAGTAGGTGTGATACTCAATAAAACAGCTTCAAGAATTGAGCATAGAAAAGAGAAAAATATAGATATTACTGCGTAAAATATTAAAAGACTCATATGTTAAATTTGAAAAACCTAAGATACCAATTATTATACTTTTTTTTAACTTATTTGATTCTAATTGTATTTTGATAAGCAATTTATAAAAGTTTCACAGCATCTTTAGCAAAATAACTTGCTATAATATTAGCTCCTGCTCTTTTAATTGCCGTTAATTGTTCCATCATAACAGCATCATGATCTAACCAACCTTGTGCGGCAGCAGCTTTTACCATCGCATATTCACCACTTACTTGGTATACTGCAACAGGAACATCAACTTCATTTTTAATTTCACGAACGATATCTAAATAGCAAAGTCCTGGTTTTACCATAACAATATCTGCACCTTCTTCAATATCTAATTGTGTTTCTCTAATCGCTTCAAATCGATTAGCATAATCCATTTGGTATGTTTTTTTGTCTTTAGGTATGTTTTGAGCATCTACAGGAGCAGAATCTAATGCATCGCGAAAAGGACCGTAAAAAGCACTTGCATATTTGGCACTATAACTCATAATACCTGTATTTGTAAAACCTTCATCCTCTAAAGCTTCACGAATAGTAAGTATTCTACCATCCATCATATCACTAGGCGCAACAAAATCAGCACCAGCTTCTGCATGTGAAACACTCATTTCTGCCAAAAGTTCTGATGTTTCATCGTTTAAAATTAATCCGTTTTCAACAATACCATCATGCCCATATTTTGAATATGGATCAAAAGCAACGTCAGTCATTACAATCATTTCTGGGCAAGTATCTTTTATCGTTTTAATGGCACGTTGCATTAAACCATTTTCATTGGTAACTTCAGCACCTTTATTATCTTTTAACTCATCTGGCACTTTTACAAAAAGTAAAACAGAACGTAAACCCATATTCCAAAGTTCTTTTACCTCTTTTTTAATAAGATCTAAACTATACCTATAATAGTTTGGCATAGAAGCAATTTCTTCTTTAACACCTTTTCCTTCAACAATAAATAAAGGAACTAAAAAATCATTTGGAGAGATAATAGTTTCGCGCACTAAACTACGTATGGTTTCATTTTTACGAAGCCTTCTATTTCTTACTAATGGGTACATATGAATATAATTTTGTGATAATTATTTGTTATTACAAAGATAAAGCAACCCTTTCAAATAAAAGAAGGTACAGGCTTTTCAAAAACATAAATTTTTTGTAACATTATTAAGATTTAGACTACTTACTCATTAAGAACAACTAACTGTTAACAGATACTCAATATGCTTTCGATTCAAAACCTAAGTAAAACTTACCCAAATGGTACTAAAGCACTTAACAATGTAACTCTTGAAATTAATAAAGGTATGTTTGGTTTACTTGGGCCAAACGGTGCTGGTAAGTCTACACTAATGCGAACAATTTCTACGTTGCAAATTGCAGATAGCGGTAGCATTGAGTTTGATGGTATTGATGTATTTGATCAACCAGAAGAACTGAGAAAGGTTTTGGGGTATTTACCACAAGATTTTGGTGTTTACCCAAAAGTTTCGGCAGAAATGATGCTAAATCATATTGCTAAAATTAAAGGAATTCATCATAAAAGTGATCGTAAAACATATGTGGCAGATTTATTACAGAAAGTTAATTTGTATAAGTTTAGAAAAAGAAATTTAGGTGATTTTTCTGGTGGTATGCGTCAGCGTTTTGGAATTGCACAAGCATTAATAGGAAACCCAAAACTTATAATAGTTGATGAACCTACAGCTGGTTTAGACCCATTAGAGCGTAATCGTTTTCATAATTTGCTAAGTGAGTTGGGTGAAGATGCTGTAGTTATATTATCAACACATATTGTTGATGATGTAGTAAACCTATGTAGTAACATGGCCGTATTTAATCAAGGAGCTATAAGTGTACAAGGGCATCCTCAAGAATTAGCAAGTTCACTTGATGGTAAGGTTTACCGTAAAACAATAACGAAAAATGAAGTTGAAAAATACCAATCAGAATATATGGTACTTTCTAACTATTTGCATAACGGTAAAATGAACGTGAATGTATTTAGTGATTTTGCACCTGGTGAAGGTTTCGAGTTAATTAATAATGATTTAGAAGATTTTTATTTCTACAGTATTAACCAACCTCAAATTGTATTATAGTTATGAAAGAAATATTTCTATTTGAACTAAAATACCGTTTAAGAAGACCTGCAACTTATATATATACTTTTTTAATGTTTATTATACCGCTTCTGTTAGCGGTACTTAATAGATCAATTACCGCGGAATTCACCAATAGCCCAAATGCTATAATTGATGTTTTAGGGAATATGAGTTTACTGTATGTATTCTTTTATGCTGCAATTATGGGAGTTGCCGTTTATAGAGATGAAGATCATAAAACGGCACAAACTTATTTCACATTTCCTATAACTGAAAAAGGTTATATTCTAGGACGTTTTTTTGGTAGTTTTACTATTGTTACTATTATGAATATTGGCGCTATAGTTGGTACTATTATTGGTTTTACATTGGGTTCATTATTGAACAGGCCAGATTACGGTACATATTGTGGCTTTAACTTTGTCTCATATTTTAATCCTTTTATTTTTCTGTTAGTAATAAATTCATTTTTGATAGGAGTTTTGTTTTTTACCCTAATGACTTTTTACAAAAAAATGTCAATTTTATATTTAGGAGGGATTACTTTATTAATACTAACAAGTGTATCTAACCAACTAATTGAGAGCTTAGACATACAATGGCTTTCGCTTTATTCGGACCCTTTCGGAATTGATGCTCTTACTTATATAACACGTTACTGGTCTATTGATGAATTAAATACAAAACAGCTTACAGTATTCGGTGAGTTTGGTATTAATAGACTATTATGGCTATCACTTTCTCTTTTGTTATTTGTTTTTACTCTCGTTAAATTTTCTTTTAAAAAGTTTTTAATTTCTAAGAATAAAAAATCTATTAAAGAAGCTGATGATGTTTATAAAGCACCGGAAACTAAGCCAACTATTGTTCAAGTTTTTGATAAAAAAGCACGTTTTACTAACCTTTTATCATTATCTAAAATTGAATTTTTATCAATTGTAAAAGATCCTATTTTCTTATTGCTTATACTAATCGGTATTGTTTTAGCATGTTTCTTCGCATATAATGGAAATGAAACATATAGCACAAGCTCTTTACCGCTCACAAGATATATTGTAAGCCTTATTTCAGGAGGAATTTCTATTTTTTCTATGGTTATTTTGGTTATGTATTCAGGTGAGGCGGTACATAGAACCAGAAAGAATAAAACTTTTGAATTTTACGATGCATTACCTGTATCAAATACCACTTTATATGTCTCTAAAATCATTGCTTTATTAGGTGTTTCATTAATCTTAATAGTTTTAAATATTGTAGTAGGTGTTTTATACCAAACTGTAAATGGGTATTTTGATTATGAGTTAGGAATGGCACTTACATTTAATATATTTTATATTCTTCCAACATTCTTAATTACTTTATTGTTAGCATTTTTTATTCATGTAATTGTAAATAATAAATTTTTAGGGCACTTTATAGTTATTTTGATTTATGTAGGTTTACCAATAATTGCACAACTTGCATTTAAAACAAATAATCCATTAGTAGTTTTTGGTTCATCATTGCCTAGCTTTATAAGTGATTTAAATGGATTTGGTCACTATTTGAAAGGAAACTTTTGGGTGGCTTTATACTGGATACTAGCCTTAACAATTTTGGCCTTAATCGGAAAACTTTTTTGGAGCAGAGGTTTTTATTCTTCAATTGAAGAGCGTTTAATATTAGCAAAAAAGCGTTTTTCTGGTAAAACAATAGCATATATTTTGTTTTTTGTTGTTGCTTTTATTTCGGTTGCAGGGTATAGCTATTATAATTTAAAAGTTTTAAATAAAATTGAAGATGGTAATTATAGCGAAAATTTAAATGCAGATTCAGAAAAAAAATATGGTAAGTTTTTAAATCAGCCACATATTAAAGTTGTGGATTTAAAAGCTACTATTGATATTTTTCCAAAGGATAGAAACATTAGTGCTAAGGGAGAGTTTCTAGTAACAAACAAATATGAAACTCCTTTAGATACTCTTTTAATGGAAATAACATTTGGTATTGTTGACACCAAAATTGAAAAAGTTGTTTTTGATGGTGTGGAAATTGAGCCTTTTTTAGCTGATGACGCTTATAGAATGTACATTTATAAATTACCAAAAACTTTGCAACCTAATGATACTGTTCCAATGCTCATTGAAACAAAAGCAACTACACATGGTTTTACAAATAGTTTAGAGAGCGAAGTGTTAGAAAACGGATCATTTTTCAATTATTCAATCTTTCCAACTTTTCATTATGAACGTTCTTTATCTGAAAATGGAGTTCGTAAAAAATATGATTTAGAAGAGCTTGATTTTCTGTTTCCTCCACGAACAGATAGTTTGGCTTTAAAACAGAATATTTTTAATGAAGATGGCGATTATTTAAGTTTTGAAGCAACTGTAAGTACCGCCAAAGGGCAAATTGCCGTTGCACCAGGTTTACTGACCAAGAAATGGGAAGATAATGATAGAAGTTATTACCATTATAAACTTGAAGGTAAATCAGATTATTTTTTCAATTTTGTCTCAGCAAATTATGATATTGAAAAAGATTATTGGATAGCACCAAGTGGTAAAAAAGTAAATATTGAAATTTATCATTCACCGAAACACAAGAGAAATTTAGAATATTTTATTAAAGGAGTGAAAGTTGCATTAGACTATAATTCTAATAATTTTTATGAATATCCGTATTCAGTTATTAGAGTAATTGAGTTTCCTGCACATTCTAATTTTGCACAATCGTTCCCTACAACAATACCATATTCAGAAAATTTTGGGTTTGTTGCCGATTTTTCAAGTTCAGAAAGTTTTAATTATGCTTTTCGGGTTACTTCTCATGAGGTTGCACACCAATGGTGGGGACATATTGTTACACCGAGTAAAACTTCAGGGGCCAATATAATTTCAGAAACATTAGCTGAATACGTTTCGTTAATGACTATGAAGCATCAGTATGGTGAAAATGCAATTAAAACATTTTTGAAAAACTCTTTAGATAATTATTTATCTAGCCGGAAATCTAGTTTTAAGCCGGAACGTCCTTTAATAGATGTTGAAACCGGTCAGTATATTTGGTATGAAAAAGGGTCTATGATTATGTACGATTTACAAGATGTAATAGGGGAGGACGTTATTAATTCCGGACTTAAGAAATTTTTAGAAGAATTTAAATATAATGAGAAGGGCTATTATGCATCTTCACAAGATTTATATGATGCTATCAATTCAGTTACTCCAGACTCTCTAAAGTATAAAGTAAATGATGGTTTCAAAGAGATTGTATTGTATGAAAATAGGGTTTTAAATGCTTCAACCAAAAAATTAGCTAATGGCAAATGGGAAACTACGTTTACAGTAAATTCTAAGAAAATATATTACGATGATAAAGGGAAAGAAGAGAAAGTAGATGACAAAAAGAATCTGGTTGATATTGGACTTTTTGGAGAAGATATTACTAATGATGAAGGAGTAACTATTAAAAGCCCACTTTACTTTAAACTAGAGTGGTTAAATACAGGAGAAAATACGTTTACTGTTACTACTGACGAAAAACCTTTAAAAGCCGGGATTGACCCTTATAATAAATTGATAGATCGTAATTCCGACGATAATTTAAAGAAAGTAGAGGAGTAGGAGGCTATTGAGTAGAAAAAATAAAAAAACAAGGTTGCAAATCTTACTTTTTTATTTTGCTAAACCTAAATACATCCAATTATCGTTTTCTTTTACAAAAGCAGATTTTTCGTGAATTACTTCTACGTTTCCATTTTCAAAATAGTAGGCATTGAAAGTTACCGTTCCTTTAGTATCTATTTCTAAACCGTTTTTAGTTTCTAAAACCTCAAGGCGAATCCAGTTTACAGATTTAGCCCATATTTCAATTGCCTTTTTATCTTTTATTGGTCGTGTAGTAGAATGATGGCTCTTCATTAAATAATCACCATTTGCCATGGTAAAAGCTGTATAACGTGAGCGCATTAGCTGTTCTGCAGTTTTAACCTTGCTAATTGCTGTATGAGCTATTTTACAACAATCGGTATATTTATTCTTAGAGCCACAAGGGCATATATTATTTTGCATTTTAAAAGGTACTAAATAAGCGTTTGAATTTTTTAGGTAATGGAGCTGTTATATCTAATTTTTCACATGTAATCGGGTGCTTAAATTTTAAATTACTAGCATGTAGGTACAAGCCATTACCTTTTGATATGAGGCCTTCTATTCCATAATCTAAATCACCAAATATTGGAGTTCCAATACTTGCTAAATGTTTGCGTAATTGATGCCTTCTTCCTGTTTTTGGATATAATTCTACTAAATTTAAAAAATTATACCGTTCAGATTTTAATGTTTCAAGTACTTTATATGCTGAGGTCGCGTCTTTTTCATCAATTGAATCATAAATAACACCTTTAATAGGCATTTCGCCATAAGTTACAGCAGTATAGGTTTTGTCAATTAATTTATTTTCAAACATTTTTTTTAATAGAATTACAGCTTTTGCAGTTTTTCCTATTAATAATAATCCTGTAGTTGGATAATCTAGTCTGTGAACAGGTAATGTCTGTACTAAAGCATCAGGTTCACTACTTTTATTCAGATTATACGGTAAAGTATTTTCTAAAGTTTGAAACTTATTACCACTTACCAATATACCTGCAGGTTTGTATACTATTGCAATATGCTCGTCTTCAAAAATCACGTCTATTTTCTTTTCAAAAACGGGTTTTGTACCTTCTAAACCATAAAGCGAAATAGTTTCTCCACCCTGTAAAAGTGTTGCTGTCTCAGCTATAATATTATTAACTTTCACATATTTTTTCTGGATTGCTTTTTTCATACCAGCTCTGCTAGGAACGGTAATAAATATACTTCTTGCGTAATCAGATAATCTGATTGGTATATTTTGATCAGGTACGATATGTGTTTCTTTTAGTATTATAGGAAAATGTTTAAACCCAATTTTTAGGAGTTTCTAAAACAGTTAATAATTTGGCCTCTTCAGAACCTTCTTCTGGTTTATGGTCATATACCCATTGTACATGCGAAGGTAGACTCATCAAAATACTCTCGATTCGACCATTAGTCTTTAAACCAAATAAAGTGCCTTTGTCATGTACTAAATTAAATTCTACATAACGACCACGACGTATTTCTTGCCATTTGCGTTGTTCATTAGAATAACTTAATTCTTTTCTTTTGTTTACGATTGGTACGTATGCTTCTAAAAAGCTATTTCCAACTTCTGTAACAAAATTATACCAGTCTTGCATTTGCATTTCTTCAGTAGCTTTACAATAGTCAAAGAATAAACCACCTAAGCCACGAGCTTCGTTGCGGTGCGCATTCCAGAAGTATTCATCACATTTTTTCTTATAAGTTGTGTGAAAGTCAGGATTGTGTAAATCACAAGCTTTTTTGCAAACAGAATGAAAATGAATGGCATCTTCATCAAATAAATAATATGGTGTAAGGTCTTGACCTCCACCAAACCATTGATCAACTATGTTACCTTCTTTATCATACATTTCAAAATAACGCCAGTTAGCATGTACAGTTGGTACCATTGGGTTTTTTGGGTGGAGAACTAAACTCAAACCACAAGCGAAAAAATCAGCATCTTTAACGTCAAAATACTTCTGCATACTATCTGGTAAAGCCCCATGAACGCCTGATATATTTACGCCACCTTTCTCAAAAACTTCTCCATTTTCAATTACACGGGTTCTACCACCACCACCTTCAGGCCTTTCCCAAATATCTTCTTGAAATTTAGCTGTTCCATCAACTTGTTCAAGTTTTGATGTTATGGTATCTTGTAGTTGCTGAATGTATGTGTAAAATTTATCTTTCATAATATAATTCATATAATTCCATATCTAATGGAGCTTCATTTGGCGGGGTATGTTCATTTGATAATGTTTTTATCCATTTGAAATTAGATTTTTCCGCTACTTTAATGCTTCCTAAATTGGTTTTGTGTGCAATAATTCGTAATGTTCTTAGATCTAATTCTTCATTACAATATTTTGAAATATACTGAATGGTTTTCGTTGTAATTCCTTTTCCTTCAAATTGATAATCAATACAGTATGCCAATTCTGCTATATTTAAATCCCAGTTGATTTCTTTTACATAGCATAAACCAATAATTCTTTTATTAGATTTTTCTTTTAAAGTAAATAAAAATTCATTTTTATTTATAAACTGTTTAACCTTGAGTTCAACAAATATTTCAGATAATGCAGGGTTTAAATTTTGTTGAAGAGTTTTAGTGAAATATCTTTTTAGTCGATCTGAATTTGTAACGATAAAATCACATAATCGCCAACTATCTTTAGTGCTAATCGCTTCAATTGTAAATATTTCATCATTAAAAATCATTAAACTTTAATTTTAAATAATAATAGTAATCTACTTAATATTAAGTAGATTACTATTATTATTGCTGTTTAATATACTAATTGTTTTTTTTGAAGCAGCCGTTACTGATAATGGAAGTACAATTAATATTCCAATTACCGGTATTAATAGAAAAAGCATAAATACGATACCATTTCCAATAGCTATTCCTCTATTCTTTTTTACGAATAGAATACTTTCTTTATAATTTAAATGACGTTCAAGAGTATAATCCATACCCCCGAAACCGGCATAATAGGCTTGAACTAAAAACACTGCTATTGTTGAAAATATATTTACTATTGGAATAAATTTTAATAATAATAACGGTATTGTATACAGGAGCTCTTTTCCTAAATTTCGAGCATTAATTTTAATACCTCTCCATAATTGTTCTGAGAAATTAGAATTGGTATGTGAATGAATATCTGTACCCAATATATGTTTTTCTATTTTCTCGGAAACAGGACTCATAAAAGGTGCCGATAATGCTAATATGATATGTTTGTATACTATTAAGCCAATAATTAAAACTAAAATAGCTCCTATTACTGTTGAAAAGCTTATGAATATATCTTTACCATAGCCCCAAACCCAAATATTAGCTATAAAATTACCAATAGGTGTTGATAAACTAAAGGCTGCAAAGCCAATTATTACAGCTGTAATTAAGCTTATAACAACCGGTATATAAAAATAATTCCAAAGTTTTAATTCTGAAATTAGCTTTAAACTACCTCCATATGATTTAATTCCTATCAGTATATTTTTAATCATATTTGTTTGATTTATCCTTTATACTCTTTGACGGCATCTACAAAAGCTTTTGCATTATCTATTGGAATATTAGGTAAAATTCCGTGACCTAAATTCACAACATACTTGTCTTTACCAAACTCATTAATCATTTGTGTAACCATCTTTTTTATATCTCCAGGAGGTGATAATAATCGTGCAGGATCAAAATTACCTTGTAATGTAATGCTGTTTCCAGTTAAGTAACGTGCATTTCTAGCTGAACATGTCCAATCTACACCTAAAGCAGAAGCACCTGATTTTGCCATATCTCCTAATGCGAACCAACAACCTTTACCAAAAACAATTACTGGTGTTTCATCTTTTAAGGCATCAATAATTTGCTGTATATATTTCCATGAAAACTCATTGTAATCTGTTGGCGATAGCATGCCACCCCAAGAATCAAATACCTGAACGGCATTTACACCAGCTTTTACTTTAGCTTTTAAATAGGCAATGGTAGTATCTGTTATTTTCTGTAATAATTGATGTGCTACCATTGGTTGTGTAAAACAAAGCTCTTTTGCTTTGTCAAATGTTTTACTTCCTTGCCCTTGTACACAGTAGCATAAAATTGTCCACGGTGAACCTGCAAAACCAATTAATGGTATTTCATCATCCAGTTTTTCTTTTGTGGCCTTAATTGCCTTCATTACATAGTCTAGAGCAATTTCAACATCAGGTACTATTATATTGTCAACATCTTTTTGGGTACGAATAGGTTTTGGTAAATAAGGCCCAAAATCTGGTTTCATTTGTACTTCAATATTCATCGCTTGAGGAATAACAAGAATATCAGAAAATAAAATGGCAGCATCCATACCATATCTGCGAATGGGTTGTACCGTAATCTCTGAAGCTAATTCAGGAGTCTGGCATCTAGTAAAAAAGTCATATTCTTTTTTTATTTCCATAAATTCAGGTAAGTATCTACCTGCTTGTCTCATCATCCAAACTGGTGGACGTTCTACAATTTCACCTTTTAATGCTCTTAAGAATAAATCGTTTTTTATCATTTTTTCTTTACTATTTGTTGAATTATTTTTTTAAATAAACTAATTGGTTGCTTAGCCTATTAAGCGTTTTATATTTTTATCTTTTCCAAAAACAACTAGAACATCTTCTTTTTCTAATACTGTATCTGGCCCAGGAGTACCTAATACTTGTTTTGTTTTGTATGAATTACCAAGTATGTTTTTCTTTTTATGATATCTAAGAATTGTAATTATATTAATATCATATTCTTGTCTAAAATTTACTTCTTTAATTGCTTTACCTATATAATTTTTAGGCACTTCAATTTCGGAAACTAAATGATCATCATCAAGTTCAAAATTATCAATACTACCACCTAAATTTACGGTTTTTGTAAATTTTTCAGCATACTCATTTTCTGGATGAATAATTTCGTCAACACCCATTGCTTCAAGTATAGTATCTTCAATAGGTGACGATGATCTTGCAATTATTTTAGCATCCGTCATTTTTTTTATAATAGCAACACTTATTATTGCTGCACCATTCTTATCACCAAGTGCAACAACTACCAAATCTGTGTTTTTTAGTGGCAATGAATTATAAGCGGCTTCTTTTTTTGCATCAAAAGCAACTGCATGTGCTACCTGATCTTTAACTAACTCAATTCTCTCTGGATTTATATCAACAGCGATTACTTCATTATTTGTATTTGAAAGATTTATTGCGGCTGACATTCCAAAATTCCCAAGTCCGATAATTATAATTTTCATACGAGTAATTTTGAATTAATTTATTAAAATATTTTCTTCAGGATAACTGTAATCATCTTGATTCACGCTTTTCAATAAACCTATTAATAAATTTAAAAGACCTATTCTTCCTAAAAACATAAGTATGATTATAACAATTTTACTACTTGCCGATAAATAGGATGTGATACCCATAGACACACCTACCGTACTGAAAGCAGAAAAGACTTCAAACGAAATTTGTATTAGGTTAAATTCCGGATTAAAGATTAGTAAAAGTAATATGCCTGAACCAATACAAAGTAATGATATGGCTATAATAGCAAAGGCTCTGCGTACAGATTGTGGTGCTATTCGTCTAGTACCAATTTCTATATAAGGTTGATCTTTAGCTACAAATATGACGTTTAATAATGCAATTGCAAAAGTTGTGGTTTTAATTCCGCCACCTGTCGATGCAGGTGAAGCTCCAATCCACATTAATAAAATCATAAACAATATACCAGGAATACTAAAATTCGCATAATCTACAGTATTAAAGCCAGCTGTTCTTGCTGTGACTGATGAAAACAATGACGTGGTTAATTTGCCAAACCAAGTGGTATGCTCTAACAGGTTAGTTTGTTGTTCGGAAACTAAAAAGAATGCTGTGCCAGAAACAATCAAAAATAACGTAGTGTAGAGTACTATTTTGGTATTCAGTAATATTACTCGAGATAAAAAAATCTTATTTTTTGTTCTGAATAGGTTTATAACATATCGTTTTAAGTATTGAACTACATTATAAGCTATGTGATAACCTAAACCGCCAAAAACAATTAATCCCATTATAATCCATTGAAAATAATAATTGAATCTAAAGTTTTTATCATACAGACCGTTAGATTCTAATGAAAAACCAGCATTACAATAGGCTGATATTGCATGGAAAATAGAGAAAAATCCTTGTTTTGCTATTTTATCTTGTAATGGCAAAGAGCTGTATATTAATATAGCACCAAACAATTCTATCAATAATGAAAAAACAACAACTTGCATCACTTTTTTCATGATACTACCAAGTTCATCATTGCTTCCCATAATGTCTTTCATATATAGGCTTTCTTTAAAAGAGGATCCTGTTTTAAAAAAATACGCAAAAAAAGAGGTGAAAGTCAACATGCCTAGACCGCCTAATTGAAAAAGGAACATTATAATTGTTTGCCCAAAATATGTAAAATCTTTAGCTGTATCTACTACTATTAAACCAGTAACAGATGTTGCACTTGTGGCGGTAAATAAAGCATCAATAAAGCTTATTCCATTTGTGGTTGAGGCGGGTAGCATTAATAAGAAAGTTCCACCTAATGCGATTAAAGCGAAACTTCCTATAAAAAGGATAGCTGGGTTAAAATATAAAGCATATACTCTTCTGACTAAAAAAGATATCCTAATAAAAAAATAAAGAAGTAAGCCGTATTCAATTATATATCTAAAATTGAAAAAGGTTTCAAATAATGAGTGTTCAAATTCACTTACGATTGTAATTACCTCAACAATAACTAAAATACTTAAATAGTATAAGTTGATTTTCGGACTTATACTCGATATGTTTTCTTTTTTAAAATAGCGATACTTGTAAAGATTAAATATAAGTAGAGCCAATATTAGCGTGGGCAGTACAATTAATTTATACTGTCTTAAATCTTGATAGTCTTTAAAACCAAAATCAAAAATCAAAAAGATTATCAAACCAAGGTCTAAGAATAGAACGGCAAGGTTAGATAATCTAACTTTATCCAACATCTTAATATAGATCTATAATTATTTGTAGTCTGTATTGACAAGGTCAATAACAGACTCTAAAGTAGGCATTTTTGCAATTTTAACATCACTAAAATGCTTTTTGGCTTCTGTTGCAGTGGTTTCTCCAATACAATAAGCAACTACTGCTGTGTTGTTATTTTTCTGTAAAAAGCTTTCAACTGTTGACGGACTAAAAAATAGTATCCCTTTAACGGTATCTTCAACTTTTATAGGCGATTGTTTTGTTTCATACGCTTCAATTTCATTTAAATCAATATTGTTTTCTGATAAAATTGATGGTAATTCGTCTAAACGAATATTACTACAAAAATAGGTTGCTTCAGTACCTTCCATAAACTCTACAAGGTAATTTGCTAATTTTTGAGCACTATTTTCAGTATGAGTAACTTTTCCAATTCTTTTTTCTACTAAACGTTTAGTTTTACGACCAACACAGTAGATATTTTTGAATTTTAATTCATCAGGACTAATACTAGCAATAATTGCTTCAACGGCATTTTGGCTTGTAATAATTACATTGTCAATTGCTTTTTTAAGCTTTAACCTAGGAATACGATTTAGGCTAATTTGTAAAAAATCTTCTGATGAAGGTTTGATATTAGAACCAAAAAGCTCATTTTGTTCAGGTGTAAGCTTTTTAGTAGAAAAAACATTGGGTATTTTGTCCAAACCGGCAATTTCACTCATTAAAAGTTTACCACCGCGACTAAAAATACGTTCAGCACATGCTTGTGCTAAATTTTCATGCTTTCCTAATTTTGATGTAAATTCAACTTCAATTTTCTTTTTACCATCAACACTTAGTAAAACACCTTTTAAACTAATATTGTTATCTTTTATATTGGCTAATGCTCCAATAGGTGCAGTACAACCACCTTCAAGTGTGTTCAAAAATTCTCTTTCAACACCTGTGCAAATATCTGTTTCTTTATCGTTCAACTCAGCACATGCAGACTTACAAAAATCATCATCTTCTAAAGCTACAATAACTACTGCACCTTGAGCAGGAGCAGGAACCATCCAAGTTAAGCCAATTGTGTTTTCAAACTCTAAACCTACACGCTCCATACCTGCAGCGGCAAAAATTGCACCGTTCCAACTTTCATTATTTTCAAGTTTTTCAGCACGAGTTTGTACATTACCACGCAAGTCCACCACTGTATGGGTAGGGTATCTATTTAACCATTGCGCTTTTCTACGTAAACTACCTGTAGCAATTATTCCTTCTTTCTGACCTAAAAACTCTTCATTGTCTTTAAAAGCCAAAATATCCATATAATTTCCTCGCTTAAGAACTGCAGCCTGTACAATTCCTTTTGGCAAAACTGTAGGTACATCTTTCATTGAATGTACTGCAATATCAATTTCGCCTTTTAGCATTGCAATATCTAATGTTTTTGTGAAAACACCAGTAATTCCTAGTTCATGTAAAGGTTTGTCTAACTGTAAATCACCTAATGATTTTACAGGTACTAGAACTGATTCGTATCCGTGTTCTAGTAGTTGTTTTTGTACAGTTTTTGCTTGCCATAGCGCTAATTCGCTATCACGTGTTCCAATGCGGATTACTTTACTCATTTATAGTTTCTTCTAATTGAAACACCTTTGTTATTAATGCTAAACTATTATCAGCATCAGTGTTTTCACCTTTTAAGTGGTTGGCGAATTGTTTTGTTATTTTTTGAATAATACGTTCTGAAACAATATCAGCTTGTTTTGAATTGAAGTCAGAAAGTTTTTTGCTTTGAAAGTCAAGTTCTTCGTCTTTCATAACATGTAATTTCTTCTTTAAAGCTTTAATTACCGGAGCAAATTTTCTTGTTTCTAACCATTGAATAAATTCATTTTTAATTTTCTCAATAATAGCTTCTGCCTCTGGTATAAATTGCTTTCTTCTTTCTAAAGTTTCATCAGTAATTTGTGATAAGTGATCTAAATGAACTAAAGTTACATTTGGTAAATCAGCAACATCATCGGCTACGTTTTTAGGAATAGAAAGATCTAATATTAATAAGGGCTTTTTTGTATAAATTAAGTCCTTAGTAATAGTTGGTGATTGTGCGCCCGTAGCTACAATAAGCACATCAGTATTTCTAATTTCCGTTTGTAAATCACCATAATTTTTCACCAATAAATTAAATTTACCAGCAATTTTCTCAGCCTTATCTTTAGTTCTATTGATAAGTGTTATATGTGAATTTGTTGTGTGCTTAATTAAATTCTCACAAGTATTTCTACCTATCTTACCAGTTCCAAAAAGCAAAATATTTTTCTCAGAAATATCAGGAACATTTTTAAAAATGTATTGAACAGAAGCAAAAGATACTGATGTTGCACCTGATGATATTTCAGTGTCATTTTTAATACGCTTACTTGCTTGTATTACTGAATTACATAAACGCTCTAAAAACGGATTAGCAATGTCATGTTTTTTTGAGCGATTAAAACTTTGGCGTAATTGACTTATTATTTCAAAATCACCAAGTATTTGGCTATCTAAACCTGTACCAACTCTAAATAAATGACTAATAGCTTCATTGTTTTTATAAACGTAAGCTACTTCTTGAAACTCTTCAACAGTACCAATTGTATTGTCACATAAAAGTTTTATAAGTTGAAAAGGGTGTTGTGCAAAACCATGTAATTCTGTTCTATTACAAGTTGATGTAACTAATAAACCTTCAATACCTTGAGACTTAGCTTGCTTTAACAATTTATCCATTATAGGCTCACTTAAACTAAACTTACCACGTATTGCAGCATCTGCCTTTTTGTAGTTTAGACCTATAGTGTATAAAGAATTGTGTTTTGAAATGTGATAATCTTTCATGGGATTCTTGCAATCGGTGACAAAAGTATGTTCCAAAATTGAAAAAAAATAACGCTCAAAGAACAATAAGTATCGTTTTAAGTTTTTTTAAACTTTTTTATACTCTAATTGACTGCTTTGTAGTATTTTTACTGTCATATAAAAGGTTTTAACAAGTTTTATTTATAACTTTTCTAAATAGAGTGATATAAAAAATTAATATTATGTCAGAAAAAAATAACGCTAAAGGTTCATTTGAAGAAATTTTGATTGATGATGGTTTCTTTGTTTTAAAAATTCAGAACGATGATGCTCATATGCAGAAGGTTACGCGTGAAATTGATAGTTCGTACATTCAATTTCATTTCTGCTCAAAAGGTAGTGCTAAGTTTATTTTTAATGATGGCCGTTATGCACTTGAAGTTCCTGAAGAAGGTTCACTACTATTATATAATACACAGTTAGACTTACCTTTAAATTTGGAACTTAATCCTAATTCGTGGTTAGTTTCTGTTGTTATGACCATTCGAAAGTTTCATTCTTTGTTTTCTAAAGAAGCGAGTTATATCCCTTTTTTAAGTAAAGATAATACAGATAAAAAATATTATAGTCAAGAAGCTTTTAATCCTGCAATAGCTGTAATTTTAAGTCAGATGATGAATTACAACTTGCATCCTTCAATAAAAGAACTATATATAAAAGGCAAGGTCTACGAATTAATTGCTCTTTATTTTAATAAGAATGAAGATGCTGATATTGAACAATGTCCTTTTTTAGTTGATGAAGATAATGTTCGTAGAATTAGAAACGCAAAAGAAATTATTATTTCAAGAATGGCTGAACCGCCAACATTAACCGAGCTTTCTGAGGAAATAGGATTGTCATTAAAAAAGCTAAAGGAAGGTTTTAAACAAATTTATGGTGATTCCGTTTTTAGTTTTTTGTTTGATTATAAAATGGATTATGCACGTAAAATGCTAGAGAGTGGTCAACATAATGTCAATGAAGTAGGGCTGAAGGTTGGTTATAGTACATCAAGTCATTTTATAGCAGCTTTTAAAAAGAAATACGGTACTACACCTAAAAAGTACTTAATGTCATTAGCTGGTTAAATAACTAGTTTAATAAATATTTAAAAGGTTATTTTGTAAAAATATCGAAGAATTTACGATATTTATCAATTAATATTAGAATTAGTCATTTATGAAATTATTAGTAAAGAATATATTAATACTTGCAATTAGTGTTTTGTTTTTTGCCTGTGGTGGTACTAAAATAGATCAACAAGTAGTTTTAAATCAGACACAACCTGTAAAAGATTCTGTGTATACAATTCCTGAAAAACCACAAGTTTTAGTTTTTACAAAAACATCAGGTTTTAATCATGGATCAATTGAAACAGGAATTAAAACATTGAAGCAATTAGGAATTAGAAATGATTTTCAAATCGTTTCAACTGATGATGCTTCTGAATTTAACACAGAAAACTTAGCTAATTATCAATTGGTATTGTTTTTAAATACTACTGGTGATGTTTTAAATAGTGAACAACAAGGTGCTTTCGAAACTTATATTCAGAGTGGTGGAAGTTTTATGGGTATCCACTCAGCTACTGATACGGAACAAGGTTGGCCTTGGTATGGTAAATTAGTTGGTGCATATTTTGTAAGTCACCCAAAAGAGCAACGTGCAACAATACAGGTTATTGATGGTAGTCATATGTCAACATCACATTTAAGTGGTACTTGGTCTCATTTTGATGAGTGGTATGATTTTAAAGATATTAATCCAGATATTCATGTGTTATTAAAATTAGATGAATCTACGTATACAGGTGGTAAAAATGGAGATGATCACCCAATAGCTTGGTATCATGAATATGACGGTGGAAGAGCTTTTTATACCGGCTTAGGTCATACAGAAGCTTCTTATGATGATTTAGATTTTAGAAAGCATTTAATTGGTGCTATCAATTGGTGTTTAAAAAGATAACATCAAATTTTATATATAGAAAAGCCACCAATTTGGTGGCTTTTTTTATTTGCGATCATTACCGAATATTTTAATTGTTTACTCTGACAACCATTATTCCGGTATTGTTTTTTATGCCTTTTAAATAATCTGCTAAAGGTTTTTTTGTAACTTTTACACTCCCTGATGTTGAAGCATGTAATAAATGTATGCGTCCATCTTCTTCGCGTGTTGCAATACCAGTATGGGTAATGTCTAATCCTTTAATTGAAGTAGTTAGAGCAATAATATCTCCAGATTTTATTAGGTGCTCATTTGCTTTAATCTCATTTTTAGGTAAAATACATATCTCTTTATCATTTAAATAATTTTCTGATGCCTGAATCTGTTTCAAGTTAGTATCGTTATCTTTTAAAAAAGGATAAAGATTTCGGTGAGCACTCATGAAATTAATTTCCTTAGTGCTAATATGTCCTCCTAAATCAGAAGTAATATCAGTTACTAAACCTTTTTTTTGATTGTTTGCAATCCATTCTGAAAAATAATGCAAACGTGATGGGTAACCATTTAAAATGCCATCTTTATATCTAATTTTTTCAAGAACGTCAGTAAAGTCATCAAAAGTTGGTGTGTCTTTTTTAGTAAGTAAGCTAAAGGCAAGAACATTTTCAATATAGGTTGTACAATCTAACCCCTGTAAATTAATTACTAGAGATTCTGTATTACCAATTTCTAATGTTTTGGCTATATACGGAGTGTCTAAAAACGTTTTTCCAACCGCAACCATGGTATTGTTTATATTATCTTTAATTAAAGACTCCAGTTGTGTAATTTTTGATTTAACAGCTTGTTTGTCCTGCACAGAACAGAATAATTGTTGTGCAAAACTTATGGTGAAGTTTAAAAATAAAAATAGTGTTGTAATTGTTTTAAACATATTCTTTATGATTGTAACATCACTTCTTTTATTTGCTTCACAATATCTAAATGTTCTAGTCCAAACTCTTTCCAAGCAATTCCTAAAGCTTTCATATCAATATGTTTGACGATACTTCCATAAGGCATTTTTTTGCCATCAATTTCAGGGTAGCCAATTACGTAAATACTATCTGCTAATTCTACTGCTAATTCGATATCATGAGTAGAGTAAATGATTGTATTAAATTCATGACTTTCGGTAATTAATTTGAATGCATTTTTTACATCTTGAATGTTACCAACATCTAAGCCAGAGAAAGGTTCGTCTAAAACCATATAATGACCAGAACAAAATATTTGTTCTATTATTGCCGTTCTTTGACGCTGTCCGCCAGAGAGCTCGCAAGGGTATTGATCTTTAGCTTTTTCTAAGCCCCAATCTTTTAAATAGGTTAATATTTGTTTGTCTTTTTCCTCTTTAGACATTTCTTTATTACGTAATGCAAATTGAAGTGCTTCATAAACAGTTTTATTTCTAAAAAGCGTATATTTTTGGTCTACAAAACCAATATCACCTTCATGAACCTCTTTAGCGTCATCTATTGAATCCGTAGTGGTATCTGCAATTAAAACTTTTCCTGTAGTAGGTTTTACTAAGCCTGTAAGTGCTCTAAAAAAAGTAGATTTTCCTGTTCCTGATCTTCCTACTACAGCTATGACTTGACCTGTGACAGAACCATCTCTTACCGTATCTTTTTCGACAATATTTATGTCTTTTATTATTGTTTTATCACCATAAGCAACGCTTAAGTTTTCAACATAAAGTAATGTATTTTGACTTGTATATTGCATCTAACTTATATTTTTGAGTATCTAAAAAAACCTTTTCTTAAGTAGTCTAGTACAAAATCAATTAAAAGACCAACTACTAAAATCACTATTTGTAAAGCGATAATTCGCCCGTGATTCATAAACTTATCTGAATTTTTAATCAGAAAACCTAAACCACCTGCTGCAACTAAAATAGACTCAACGGTTACAAGCATCATCCAAACAATTGCTAAATTTTGACGTATAACATCAATAACATAATCTATTCTGCCTTTTACTACAACTTCCCATAAAACTTCCCATCTGTTACAGCCCAATGATCTTGCATGATCAAACTCTTCTTGAGGAATAGAGTTTACCATACTTAATAAAGAGGTTGTCAAATAGGTACTCATAAAAACTACTAAAACCCATATTTGCATGGTGCGAGCATCACTAATTAATATAGCTAAGTAAAATGTAATTCCCGTTAATGGTAAATACCTCAATTTACTTAGTGCTTTTGCTACAGGTTGCACTAATGGTATAGTAGATAAGTAGCTAAATATTAATGAAATAATTATAGCAATTATTATGGCGGAAAAGCACAATAGTAATGAGCTTCCTATATGTACTACAAGACCTTCATTATACAGTTCAGCTAAGCCTTGAAATACTTGTTGTGGAGATGGAAATAAATGCCTCTCTCCCATGCTTGATAAATACCAAGTTAATACTACAACAAACACCCAGCCAAGAGAAATAAACAATTTGGTGTTCTTATTTATTTTTTCGAAAGGAGTTAATATATTTTTCATTTTTTTTAATTAGAAATTAAAAACCGCCCTAAATCAGGATTCCCTATTTTAGGACGGTTAGTATATATTTCACTAGTTATTCTAATTTCACCTTAAGATGAAATTAAATGATAAACCTTATTTTAAAAGTTCAATAACAACTCTTCTGTTTTTAGCTCTACTTGCATTTGAAGTATTCGGTACAACAGGCTCATCTTCACCTTTCCCTATTACTGTTTGGAAACGTGATTGTGGAATGCCTCTACCTCTTAAGAAAGTAACAACAGCTTGTGCACGTCTTTGAGATAAATCATAATTAGATTCTGATGAACCAGTATCATCTGTATGACCTTCTAGTTTTAATTTAGAATCTTCAGCTTGTATTAATAAGTTATAAATAGTTTCTAAAGTGTCTTCAGAAGAACTAGAAATATTTGCACTACCAGTGTCAAAATTAATATTCCATTCACCAGATGCCATTACCTCTTTAGCTTCTTTAGTATAATCTGCTTTATATGCAGTACCAGATTCAATGTCATTAATATTTTTAATGAAGTACAAGTTTACCGCCTCATCATAAGGTACAATACGTTTAACAGACTCGTTAAAACCGAATGGGTTTAATTCTTTTAAGTAACTAGAAACTTGGTTATAAACAGCTTTATATCTATTTGTACCATCAGTAATACCGTAATACTGCATAACATCAGAATAGTTAAAAACTCTAGAACCACCCATATTATAATCGATTCCATTTTTGCTACCTTTCTGACCTTTAAACATGTCATACCAGTATTCTGGAGACTCTAAATCATAAGTTTCAGCAACAGCTTCAGAAGCTCTTACTTGCCACTCATCATATTGTTTCATTTGGTTTGATGCAGTTAATGCAGACTTTAAAATGTTACTCACTATTTGAGGGTGCTCAACAGACCACTCTTTAACAGCAATAATAGTTGTTGCCATTTGGTTGTTGAACTCTTTTGTTGATGCAATATCAGTAAAACCACTTAAAGCATCAAAAACCATTTTATCACCAGGTGTCCATGTAGCACAACCGTCAATTTTTTTATTGATAGTTTTTCCAGTAAGTTTTCCGTTTTTAACTTCTTTTAAAGGAACTGTCCATCCTGATTTTTGAGATTTTATTAATTCTTCTGCAGATTTAATGTAATCATCATCTTGAGAAGGATAAAAATTTACCGCTTCAGGGTCGTAGGTATTTGAATCTGGATTTACTTTTAAACCATTAGCAAAACAATAATTTAGCGCTGTTACCCAGTCACCATCACCTAAAACAGTAGAAATTAAAGCGCCTTTCATGCTCTTCGGGTCTACTTTCCAGCTTGGAGGCCCTATTAATTTATCTTCACCATAACTAATACCTACAGCACCAACTACTTGTACGTGATATTTGTCTTTACCAAATTTATCATCTAAGGCTTGTTGCATAGTACTAATGTAAAAAGGAGCACCATCACCCATCATGATTATTGCAAAAGCACTTTTATCGGCATCTGGGTATTCTTCACCACGATCAAACTCTTCAACAAATTTCATTTGCATGTTACGTAATTCAGAAAGCCAATCTTGACGAATAATTTCAAGATTAACACCGTTTTGTTCCATTAACGAACCTTTCGTAGTTTTTGGTCCACCATTAGAAACAATAATACCTGATTGAGCATTCCAAGCATAAGCGGCAATTCTTACTAAAGGTTTGTCGCTAACAGCATTTGATTTACTAGTTGATGGTAATTCCATTTTCGCAGATGTAATTACATTATTTACATCTTGTTTATCTACGTTGATACCATCTAAAACTTTAGAATCGCCTACGCGCAAACCTGGAGCAAAATAGTATACAGCAGTTAAAATTCCGCCTAACAAAACAATGACGATTAATAATTCTGATAATGTGGTGAGTTTTTTTGTTCGTAAGATCTTACCCATTTTGTGTTGTATTTATAGTTTTTAAGTTATTTATATTTAATCAAACATTTGCCCAAATCCACCGCTTTCTTGCTTGTCTTCATGCGTTAGTTTGTAGTTAGGGTTGCTGTATTGTTCTGAATCTGGAATAAAATCTTTTCCAGTTTTAATATTGTCGGCAAGTGAATCTAACTGAGAGTATAATTCATCGCTATCAACATCATATTTTGAAGTCAGCATATCAATGTCAGTCAAGTTTTCTTGAGTTCTAGCAATATCCATAGCAATAGTTTCTGTAACTACATCTAAAGCATATTCAAGTTCCCAGTCTTTTGTAAATAACATTGCAGATTTTGCGCTGTCTGTTGCTTCTCTTGCTGATCTTGCAAATTCAAATTCTTTTTCAAGCATTTCAATAGTTACTTCAAAATCAGAAATTTTGATGTCAATTGCAGTACCTGCTAAAGTTAATTTGCGATCTAGTTTTCCCATAACGTGGGCTCTACTACCGTATTTTTTTATGAAACTTTTGCTTTGTTCTAATTGATGAGTTACACGTTGTGATTCTGATAATTTTTTAGCAAGCGCACTATGTAAATCTACATATTCATCTGTATCTCTACCGCCAGAACCTTTTTCTTTTACAATGCGTTCCATTTCAGTTTTAAGTTTCTGAGCCTGTTTTTGAAGCATTAAAACTCTATTTTGATATTCTTTGGCTTCTTTTTCAGCTTTATATGACTCAGCTTCCATATTAGACTTTAATGCCTTTATTTTAGCTTTAGATTCTTTAAAAACCTTACGATTTCTAAGCATCTTCATTTTTTGCTCTTGTAATTCACCAAATGGATCGTGTTTTATTAATGATTTATGAAGAAACCTTGTTAACCTTCTTAAACCTTTAAAAATTACAGGGAGCATTAAAATAAAAAACACAATAAATATAGCCACACCTGCCAGTGCAATTATTTGTCCTAAAGCAGTAAATAATGGTGGTAATATATATACCCAGGCGCCATAACCAACAGCTGCAAATAATGCTAGTTTTATGGCTGTATTTAATCCTTTTTCACCATTTCTCCAATTATTAGGGTTTAATGATATTTCCCCTTTTTCATCATCAAAATGCTTTAAAATAGGCAAGTCTAATACATGACTTTTTGATTCTTCAATATTCATTTGTTGTTAGGTTGTTTGTTATAGGTTGTTGTTAACACCTGTAACTACGGTGTTTATTGTTTCTAGAATTTTGTTTTTAGCAATATCATTAGCAACTATTTTTTGTTCAATCTCAGATACCTCTGTAACTAAATCATTATCAATAGAATTTAAGATGTTTTTCTTATTACTAATTTGTGTTTGTAATTCAAGAATTTGCTTTTCTAAAGTAGAAATTTCTGTGGTTAATTCTTTTTTCTTTTGTTGTTGACCAAGTTGTATCTGATCTCTTTTATCGTTTCCTTTGGTTTGGTATTTTTCATGTACATTATTTATTTCTTTAATGTAAAATGAAGCACCTTCTAATAAAGATTGCTTACTGACTTTAGAATCTACACTTTGTGCCATGGTCATGGCCATTTTATAAACGTTTGCATCATTAGAGCCTACTGCTTTTATTGCTTTAAAAAACTCGTAAAAATCATAACCAGGCAGGTTTAAAGAATCAAAACCACTTTCATACATTTCAATAATGGTGTCTAAAACAGAATCATTAATTGCTGATGGATTTACATTAATTGTTTTACTAGGTTCGCTTTCAGGGAATTTTGTACTAGAAGTTATTGTTGTTTTTACTTCTTCTTCAATCTTAGTTTCAGTATTCGTTTTAGAGGTTTTAACTCCTTCTTCATTTACAAATAAAGATTTCCAATTAAACTTTTCTTTTGCCATTTATAAGCTGTTTTTGGTTGGTGCTTCGTTATATTAAACGTATATGTTATTGAAGCTTTAAATTTAAATATTTTTAAAGGACTTCTCATCCCTGTTTTCAGTTATTTGAAATAATTATTTATACTATTAGTATATAAAATTTAGTTTTTGTTACACTTATTTTATTTTGAAAATTTTATCCATGCAAACCTTAATACCACCATTATAACTGCAAAAACTAATAATAGTTGTGTGAAACTTCCTAAAATTAATACGCCAAAAAATGATTTTTGTAAGATGAAAATAAGTAAAAAAGCAATACTTATCATAATAAATAAACTCGAAAGTTTACTAAACCCAGGTAGTTTAGACATTTTGATCTTTCTATTAAGTAGAAAAAGAATCACTAGAATAGCAATAATTGGTAAAAAATAAGAGATCATACTAACCTCAAGCATGCTTTTATGCAAAAACAAAATATTATATAATGTTAAGAATAAAGCTAAAATTCCGGGTATAGCAACACCATAAACTATGATTGACATTATATATTTAACACTCGTAATGTTATTTCTATTTACTATTGAAATACAAATGAGAGTCGCAATCAAAATTATTGCATAATAATATAATACGTATGTATCACGGTTGTCAAACCAGTTAATTAAATCTTGTATGGTCATTTTCGGTTATTGGTCTTAAAGTTTTAATCTTCTTCAAAAACACTAATCTCTTTTACAGTTTTTAGTATTTCCGGAATATCCTCTTCAGTAATTGTAATTAATAATTCTTCGGTAATAGTATCTAGAGTAACAATTCTATTGGCTTGCCTTTCTATTATTTTTTCAAATAAATTTCGCATTGTACGAGCATTACCAAAACCTTTATGTCTCTTTTCATAAACTCTTTCAATTATTTCTAATAATTTATCTTTTGCATCTTCAGTTAATTTAAAATCTGATTTAGTAGCAATAAGTTCAAAAATCTTTAATAATGAATTTGGTTCATAATGATTAAAATTTAAATACCTGTTAAAACGTGATTGTAAACCAGGATTTGATTCAATAAATATTTCCATTTCATCAGGGTATCCTGCAACTACAACTACCAAATTATTACGTAAATCTTCCATACGTTTTAGTATAATTTCAATAGCCTCTTTTCCAAAATCATTTAACCCTCCTCCAGATAAGGCGTAAGCTTCATCAACAAATAAAACGCCATCAGTTGCTGCGGTAATAATTTCGTCAGTTTTTATTGCAGTCTGTCCAACATAACCAGCTATTAAACCAGATCTATCGGTTTCTACCAAATGGCCTCTTTTTAAATAACCTAAGTGTTTAAAAATTCTGCCTAACATTCGTGCAACCGTTGTTTTTCCTGTTCCCGGAGGTCCCATAAAAACAAAGTGTAAAGAATTTTGATTGGTCTTTAAACCTTTTTCTTCTCTTAATTTTTGAACTTTTAAAAAGTTAATAAGGTCATTTACATTTTTCTTAATTTCTTCTAAACCAATTAATTCATTGAGTTCTTCAAGCACTTTTTCTAAAGTGTCGTCTTCAGGAACATCGTTGTATTTAGAATTTTTAATACTAATTTTCGGGTTGCTTACTTTTTTAGAAATCTCTTTTAGTGTTTCCTCTTCTTTTTTGGCAATTGTACCATCAGATTGAGCCATTATTAATGCTGTTCTATTTAAAAAAGAAGCAACACTTTCATAAGCAGAACTATTATTTTTTTTAAGTATTAAAGTAGATAAATATTCAGATTTTAAACTTTCAATTGGTTGAAAGAAAGATGTTTCTTGTATTAGGGCAATATTCTTATCAAACTGATTTGATAACGGTAGTTTTGTAAGTTTTTGTATATCAAAACTTTTAGCTAAATCTTTTCCTTGTAATTTTTCATATAAATAAATTAATGCAAACTTTATTTTTTGAGGAATTCTTGAAGTTGCATTATAATGTAATGAAAATGTGTTGTAAATTTTCACAATATCTCTTAAAACTAAATGCTCAAATTTATAGGAAGTATTTTTAAAGTTAGGATCTAAAATTGAAGCTATAGCTTGTTTGTATGTATTATCAGAATTTATATTTAAACAAATAGCCCAAATTTTAGTTCCCTCTGTACGGAGTAAATCTATAAATTCAGGAGTTATTAGGTTTTGGTCGGTATCTTTATGCATTAAAAAGAGTTAATTATTTAAAGGTAATGAAAATTAATAATCATAATAACCAAAGTTATTTATTTGGTTTGTGGTATAAACTTCAGCTCGTTCTCTGTCTTTTAGTATAAATTCTTCAATAACTAAATCTAGCGTTTCATCATCTGTTTCGGTATCTTCAATTCTGCGTCCGTTATTTTTATAAAATGGTTTAGATTTTAATTTAGAATCATCTTTATAAATAGCAATAAACATTTTAAAATTCTTGTCGTAATCGCTACCATTAAGATATTTAAAGGCATAGCCTGTATAGTTTTCATTTCTGAAAACGATATTCTTCTTTGCTATAAACTTAATTGAATCTGTAGATTTATTATAACTTTTTTGTTCAAAAAGCTGTGCTTCAGCTAGCATTTGTTGTGATTTGAATTCATTAGGAAAATAAGCTAGCTTCCCCTCTTTTTTTAATTTTGAAAATAATAAATTCCTGCTATCCAGCTCAGTTGCTAATTCATTAATTTCACTTTTGTCTACTGTGTTGCCAGAAGAAAGCAAAAGTGCTACATTTGTAGTCTGTATAGTGGCATCCTGTAATAGTGATAGTTTATCAAAAAATAAATGAATTTCTTTTTCTTTTATAAAAGGGTGTAGTAATTGTATGTAGCTTTCTAAAACATTTTTATTTTTAATACTTAATAAATTTGTTTGATAATTGCTTACGTTATTTTTTGATGTATTACCTAGCTCTCTTTTTAATTGAATTTTGGCATCATTTAACATTTGTTTTCTATACTTCTTATAAATTTTTGGTTTTATAAGTCCGTTAGTTTTTAATTTAGCTAAGAGTGAAAAAATGGGTGACTTGTATTCTTCAATTGCACTATAATCTAATATTTCGGGATATAATTTTTTTGCCAACGGCAGGCTATCCATATAAGGTTTAAAGATCTGGTATATTTCATAATTGCTAGAAACTAATGGCAGATCTTTTGACATTAAACTTAAAAGTTGTTCTGCAGAAACATCAGTTTCTTTTTTGGTTATGGCTTGTAATATTTTGGTTTGTGAAGAGGAATTGTTATACGAATTTTCATAAAAATTAGTATAGAACTGCATAGATTCAGAATCATCTAATTGTGCTAAACGTTGTATTAAATAACTCTGTATTTTCTTTTGATCTTCAGTAAAATCAAATTCAGTAATATAATATTTTAGTGAATCAATATGTGATTTATTAAATGCAATAAAAGGATAACCACTTAACGCAATGCTATCATTTGCTTTTAATGCACTAAAAAAAGTAGTGGTTTTATCAAGAAGTAAATTTTCACCAATTACAGTATCTAATGGTTTAAAATTATCAAAAAATTTAGTTATGAATTTACTAGGTTTTTCGGCTGTATCAATAACAGCTTTAAGTTCGTAAAGTAAGCCTTGTTTAATAACATTTTTTATAAGTATACCTCTCGTACTTGCAGTGTCAGTTAAAGTAAGTTCTAATACATCAAATCCGTCATCATTACTTTTGGTTATTACATTTTTAATATTAAATTTTTTATTGCTATATAGCTTTTTTCTAAGCTTCCAGATAGAATCAATATTAGGGAACATTAGAAAATCGTGAGACTTGTTTAATTGTACGTGAACTGCTTCATTATTTTTATTTTGGTAGATTGTTTTTTTACTGTAAGCATTATAAGGTTTAATATCTTTTTTCTGATAACTATTACTGTTTGCAACAAATTTAGGAGGCTTTACAGAAGTCACAGTTGAAAAAAACAGAGCGGTATCTTTAACTTGTGTATACGCTTCAGTATATTTTGGGTTTTTAATTTTAAAAGAACTAAAGTACTTGATGGCTTCATTACTGTTTGAAGAAATCATTCCTAATAAATAATAATTTTCACCTTTTAATTTTGTGTATAAATGAAGTTTTTTATTGGTTAAAGTATCTATTATAGCAGAGGATAATAAACTATTATTTTTAAATTGATTATAAACAGGTTTAACCTCTAATTTTTTGTAAAATATTTTTTGAATACGTTTTAGCTCAAAAGTGTCTTCTTCAATAAATTTATAATCATGTAAAGTTGATTTTTTTAAAAACCGATAAGAATTATTTGTGGAGTCAAATGCTTGTATTAATCTATTCCCATTTCTTTTTGAGTTAGTAAAACTATAAGTTTTGGGCATATCAACTTCAAAATCGTCATAGTTTGAACTTACTTTGTGTAGTGTAGAATTTAAATTTTTAAGCTTAATGCTTTTAAAAATAGTGTCTGCATATTGAGATACAAAATCATCATGCCCACCCATTTTAAAAACGATAATTTCTAATGGAGTAACGAATATTTGATAGCGTTGGTATTCACCATTTTTAAGAAGATTTTTTATGTCAATTCCTTGGTATCCATTTTTTATGATGAATTTTTTTTCAATTATTTTACCAGGTATATTTTCAAACAAGAGCTTGTCAATAGCATCAATTGTAAGTGTTTTTTCTTTGTCTAAATATGAAAATGTAGGGATTCTATTAGCGGTGAAAAAACTACCATTCGCTAGATCAGGTGACACATAAAATGTATTAGAAAACTCAGCTATTGGATATAATTTATTAGGCAGTATAATAGAAAAAAATTCGTCGTCTACCGTTTCTAAATTATACTTGTTTTCTCTTATTTTTTCTTCAAAATTTTCTTTTAATTTATTGCCCTTTCTTGTGGTCTTTGAAGTTAATGCTTTAACAGTATACCCTTTTTTCCTTAATAAAGAAATCACTCCATTTTTACCTGGTAAATGAGCAGCTCCAATACCTGCAAATACTTTTGCTTTTTGTATTACGGAATCAAGCTTAGTTGCCATGTTCTTATTACGTATATATAGCATATTCTTCAAATAATAATCAGTATACATTCCTTGGTCTAAGGAATCTAATAAATTAATATTTCGCTCTCTATACGCATCTTCTAAAAGCTGTAACGGTTCTTGAAGTTGCATTTTTTTCTGCAACCAATCTGCAGGCTTATCTTTTACACTGTTAAAACTCGCACGGCCAACTAGCGTTGATGATTCTTCATTGTCTTCAAGTGCAACAATGGGTTTGTTAAATTTTTTCCCTGCTTGATAAATAAACATATCAAGATAAGTGTCTTCTTCAAAATTTTGAGAAGTTTGATCTGTTCTGTATAAAATATTATTGATCATTTTATCTTCAAGACCCAAAAAAGCTGCAATCTCTTCTTTTCTCGGCGGATCCATTGTAAATGACCTATCGTAAAACGCTTTTGTTATAAATGTTTCCCCAAAACCATAAGTTATAGCATCATTGTTTTCTAACCAAGTATTTGGGTCAGACTCTAAAGCGATAACTTCACTTTTGTCTAATGCTTCAAAAAAAACATCATCTAACCTAAATGCGATTTTTTTACTAACATGCATGGTTCCATAGAGATAAGAACTTTTTTCTAATCCGTTTCCTGAAATCTCCCACAACAAACTATTTTTTTCTTGCGCATTAATTGCAAAAAAAGTGCTTAAAAAAACAAGAATAAAAGTTAATTTAATGGACAGTTTTATTTTCATGAAATTTAAACAAAGCATTGTATTTATACAGTATAACGCACTATTGTTCTAATCTATTTTGTTTGTTCATTGTTTTTTAAAACCACTCTTGTACGTGCAATACTTTCAGGATAATTTTCTTGTAAAAAGGTAATTAATTTTTCGCGTACCAAAACACGTAAATCCCATGCGGTTGGTGAATCTTTTGCACTCATTAAAGCTCTAATTTCTACACTTTGGGCTAATGAATCTGTAACTTGTAAAACATTCACCTTACCATCCCAAAGGTCTGTACTTTCTAAAACACGAGTAAGTTCTTTTCTAAGTTCGTCAAATGGTACATTATAATCAGTATGTAAAAAAACAGTCCCTAATATATCAGAAGAGGTTTTGGTCCAGTTTTGAAAAGGTTGTTCTATAAAATAGGTGGTTGGTAATATTAACCTTCTTTTGTCCCAAATATTTACAACAACATATGTTAATGTAATCTCTTCAATGCGGCCCCATTCGCCTTCAACAATTACAACATCGTCCATTTTAATGGGTTGTGCAATTGCAATTTGAATTCCTGCTAAAATACTACCAATCATTTTTTGGGCAGAAAAACCAATAACAATACCGGCAACACCAGCAGAAGCAAAAATACTTACTCCAATTTCCTTTATACTATCAAAACTCATTAAGGCAATACCAATTGCTAAAATTATAATGATAAAAATAATGATCCGTTCTAAAATATTAAATTGTGTATATACTTGTCTTGCTTTTAAATTATTTGAAGCATTTACATCGTATTTAGATATTACCTTTCTTTTAATAACTTTTAAAGTTACAATTATCAACCAAGTGATTGATATAATAATCAGTAAAGTACTTATTTTGCCTAATACAAAAGAGAGCTCAGTAATATCTAGGTATTCATGAATAATTTTTAGACCACATAAAATACCTAAAAAGAGAATAAAAATAGGGGTGCTAACTTTTTTTATTTCACTTTTATTAATCAGATATTTAGGGTCTTTACCGAATCTACGTAAAATACGAACGGTTATATATTGAAGTAATACTAACGTTAGAACAACAACTAGTATAATAATTAATGTGTTTGGTTCATTAAATAGATTTTTAAACATATACTTTTGTGTTTATTGGTTAGCGTACAACATAAGAAAACAGTACTGTTTTGCTGTTAAATCTATGTGAAAATTGAATATAACTATGCAATCATAGATAAAGTAATTAAAATAATTCAACTTTTAAAATTAGCATGTATTATTTTTGCGTCACTAAAGTAAATTAAAATAGAATGAAAGGAGTTTTATTAGTTAATTTAGGTTCACCAGATAGCCCGACACCAAAAGATGTAAAACCATATTTAGATGAGTTTTTAATGGATGAACGTGTTATTGATGTGTCTAAAGTTTTGAGAAACATAATAGTACGTGGTTTAATACTTCAAACAAGACCAAAAAAATCTGCCGAAGCTTATGCAAAAATTTGGTGGGATGAAGGTTCTCCTTTGATTGTTATTTCTGAACGGTTTACTGAAAAATTACGTAAACATACTCAAATGCCGGTTGCATTAGGCATGCGTTACGGTAGTATGACAATTAAAAATGCATTACAAGAATTAAAAGATAAAGGTGTAGATGAAGTTTTGTTGGTGCCAATGTATCCGCAATATGCGATGTCATCTTTTGAAACAGTAGTTGTAAAGGCAATGGAAGTTAAAGATGAGTTTTTTCCTGAAATGAAATTTACAACGCTTCCTGCATTTTATAAAAACCCAGAATACATAAAAGTATTATCAGAAAGTATAGGAGAAAGTTTGAAAGATTTTGATTATGACCATGTGTTATTCTCATACCACGGAATACCAGAACGTCATATTCGTAAATCAGATCCAACACGTTTTCATTGTAAAATAGATGGTAGCTGTTGTCAAACAAATTCTGTAGCACATAATACATGTTACCGTCACCAATGTTTTGATACAACTGAAAATGTAAGAGCTTTTTTAAACTTGCCAAAAGACAAAGTGAGTATATCATTCCAATCTCGATTACCAAAAGATCCGTGGTTGAAACCTTATACTGATTATGAGTTTGAACGTTTCCCTAAAGAAGGAAAGAAAAAGTTGGCTGTAATTACACCTGCATTTGTTGCTGATTGTTTAGAAACATTAGAAGAAATTGCAATGGAAGGTGAGGAGCAGTATACAGAAGCAGGTGGTGAAGCTTATAAACATATCCCTTGTTTAAATGATAGTGACGATTGGGTTGGAGTAATGGCAAAATGGGTTAATGATTGGGAAGTTAGTGGAAAACTTCCTGCATAATGGCAAAAGTTTCCTCTGAAAAATTAGGTTCGTTACCAATAGGTAAATTATTGATTAACCAAGCAGTACCAGCTTCAATTGGTATTTTGGTAATGTCATTGAATGTGTTGGTTGATTCTATTTTTGTAGGAAATTGGATTGGTTCAATTGCAATTGCAGCTATAAATGTTGTATTGCCGGTTTCATTTTTTATTGCAGCACTAGGTATGTCAGTTGGTATTGGTGGAGCTAGTATAATATCAAGAGCCTTAGGTGCTAATATGTATGAAAAAGCCTTAAAAACTTTTGGAAATCAAATAGCATTAACACTTGTTATAACTATTAGCATGGTTGCATTGGGCTTGTATTATGTAGATAGTATAATCCCTGCTTTTGGAGGAAAAGGTACTATTTTTGTCCCTGCTAAAATTTATTATACAATAGTATTATACGGTGTTCCCTTTCTTGCACTATGCATGTTAGGGAATTCTGTTATACGAGCAGAAGGGAAACCAAAATTTGCCATGATAGCCATGATAATTCCTTCAATTGGCAATTTGATAATGGACTATTTTTTCATTTATATTTTTGATTGGGGAATGGAAGGCGCGGCTTGGGCTACTACTACAGGTTATTTATTAAGTTTTGGCTATATTTTATATTTTTTCCTTTCAAAAAATTCAGAATTAAAAATTAATTTTTCTCATTTAATATTTGATTTTCCTCTACTAAAAGAAATAGGCTCATTGGGTTTTGTTACTATGGCAAGGCAAGCGGCAACTAGTGTTGTGTATTTACTAATGAATAACATACTTTTTGGTTTAGGCGGCGAAGCAATGGTTGCAGTGTATGCTATTGTGGGCCGTATGTTAATGTTTGCTTTATTTCCTGTATTTGGAGTTACACAAGGTTTTTTACCTATAGCAGGCTTTAATTATGGAGCAAAAAAATATGATAGAGTACGTTTAAGTATCAATACAGCTATCAAATACGCATCAATTTTAGCAACTGTTGTATTTATAGGTCTAATGTCTTTTCCAGCAGAAATAGCTTCACTTTTTTTAAGTTCTAAAACGGGAATGTCGGCAACAGAATTAGCAGTGAATGCATATGTTTTAAAGCATTCACCTTTTGCCATGCGAATGGTATTTGCTGCAACGCCAATAATTGCCTTACAATTAATAGGAGCGGCTTATTTTCAGGCAATAGGTAAAGCAACTCCGGCACTGCTATTAACGTTAACTAGGCAGGGTTTCTTTTTTATTCCATTGATATTAATTTTGCCTAATTATTTTGATGAATTAGGAGTTTGGATTTCGTTTCCTATTGCTGATGTTTTAGCTACAATAGTTACAGGGTATTTTTTAAGAAAAGAGATTAAAAAAGATTTAATATAAAACTATCTTATCAAAAACTTTTTTGACTGTTTTTTCATCATACTTTCTTTCAAGTCTTCGTATTGAAAAATGTGCTTGTGCCATACTTTGAAAGTGGTTCATGAATGCCAAATTAATAGCCCCACCACCTGCAGCACCTAAAATAGGAATTGCTTGAGCTACAAATTTTTCAGATACTTGAACACTAAATCTTGAGGCTATAGCGCCCAAAACTTGAATTATAGGGTTTGAACTTGATTTTAATAATGTTGAGGTTATTTTTCCTGCGCCAGCAGTAGCTCCTTTCATAGTAGAATTTAGTGTTATTCTTGTAGCATAATAACCTGTATCTAAATTATCATCATGTTTAGATTTTCCACCTAAAGCAAATACCTGTAAACATGCTAATTGTGTGTCTAAATCTGTAATATCTTCACCTTGGCTACGTGCTATATCCATAATAGATCGCATCATTATTTTAGTGGTCAAAGTTAAATCGGCAGTAAAAGCAATCATACCAAAGGTTCCGCCTAAAACTCCAGAAGTGGTAACCATAGCTTTGTAAGCATTATTAATCGGTTGGTTAGTAATTTTATCAGCTTTCATTGATAATAAATTTGCATTTACTACTTTCAATAAAATATCATAACTGATTTTTTGTAATTTATTTAATTGCTTTTCTGGTAGTAAATCTATCTTATTCTGTATTACATTTCCAACTTTATTAAGTCCTTTCATCGCCCAGCCAATATCGTCCATTTGCTGTTTAGCTTGTGTTAATATTAGTAAGTCTTCTTCTGAAATTTCTTTTTTAGATTTGGTATTAAACATGGCTAGATAAAATTAAAAATTACACTTATTAGTAGTGGAATTTAATGATTTGTTACACCAATACATATTTTTAAATTTGATAGAGCACATATTATTTTCAGAAACGTTCAAATCTCCTTAATTTAGGGAGTGACTAATTATAACTAACTCAAAAGATGATAACGAATTTTTTAAGAAGTAGTATGCTTTTACTGCTTATTACTGTATTCCCTTTTTCTAGCCAAGCTCAGAAAAGAAAAAAATCAAAACAAACAACTGTTCAAATTCCTGAGAATTTATATTCTAGTTTAGAGTATAGGTTAATAGGTCCTTTTCGTGGTGGCCGTTCTGCAGCAGTTACAGGTGTTCCTAACCAACCAAATTTATTTTATTTTGGCGCAACAGGTGGAGGTGTCTGGAAAACTACAAATGGAGGAAGAGAATGGGAAAATATTTCTGATGGCTTTTTCGGCGGTAGTATTGGTGCTATTGAGGTATCAAAAAGTGACCCAAATGTAATTTATGTTGGCGGTGGCGAAAAAACACTTCGTGGAAACGTTTCTTCAGGTTACGGAATTTGGAAAACAGAAAATGCGGGTAAAACATGGGAATCATTAGGCTTAGCTAAGAGTAGACATGTGCCAAGGTTGCGAGTGCATCCTACCAATTCTGATATTGTGTATGCTGCAGTTTTAGGTAATATTTATAAGCCAACACAAGAACGTGGTATTTATAAGAGTGTTGATGGTGGAAAAAACTGGAAGAAAGTTCTTTTTGTAAATGATCATGCAGGAGCTGTAGATTTAGTTATCGACCCCAATAACCCTAGAATATTATATGCTTCTACTTGGCGTGCAGAGCGTACACCGTATAGTTTAAGTAGTGGTGGTGAAGGTTCTGCTCTCTGGAAAAGTACAGATAGTGGAGTTACTTGGACAGAAATTTCAAAAAATGAAGGTTTCCCAAAAGATACTTTAGGAATTATCGGAGTAACGGTTTCGCCTAAAAATTCCGATCGAGTTTGGGCGATAGTTGAGAATAAAGAAAAAGGAGGCTTGTACAGGAGTGATGACGGTGGTGAAAAATGGACTCAAGTAAACAAAGAACGTAAGTTGCGCCAACGTGCGTGGTATTATACACGTGTGTATGCAGATACTGAAGATGAAGATGTGGTTTATGTTTTAAATGTAAATTATCACAAATCTACAGATGGCGGAAAGTCTTTTTCAACATTTAATGCCCCACATGGTGATCATCATGATTTATGGATAGCCCCTGAGAACTCTAAGAGAATGATTATTGGCGATGATGGTGGTGCTCAAATTTCAAATGATGGTGGTGAAACTTGGAGTACGTACTACAACCAACCTACAGCTCAGTTTTATAGAGTAACTACAGATAATTCTTTTCCATATCGTATATATGCAGCGCAACAAGATAATTCTACAATCAGAATAAAACATAGAAGTGACGGTTCTAGTATTTCTAGTGAAGATTGGGAAGAAACAGCTGGTGGAGAATCTGCTTGGATTGCTGTTGATCCCAAAAATGATGATATTGTTTATGGTGGTAGTTATGATGGTTTTTTAACACGTGTAAATCATGATAAAAATACTGTTCGTGGTATAAATGTTTGGCCAGATAATCCAATGGGTGCTGGCGCTGAAGCTATGAAATATCGTTTTCAGTGGAATTTTCCAATCATATTTAGCAAGCATAATCCTAAGAAACTATATACATTTTCCAATCATGTGCATGTTTCTGAAAATGAAGGACAAAGCTGGACACTTTTGAGTGATGATTTAACAAGAAATGATTCAACGAAATTAAAGTCGAGTGGAGGACCTATTACTCAAGACAATACTAGTGTAGAATATTATTGTACCATTTTTACAGCTAATGAAAGTCCACTTAAAGAAGGTTTGCTATGGGTTGGTAGTGATGATGGTTTAATTCATGTAACTAAAGATGGTGGAAAATCTTGGGAGAATGTTACACCAACAAATATGCCCGAATGGTCAATGATAAATAGTATAGAACCCTCTGCTTTTGATGAAGGTACATGCTATGTTGCGGCTACAAAATATAAGTTAGGAGACTTTAACCCGTATTTGTATAAAACTACAGATTATGGTAAAACGTGGACTAAAATTACTAATGGAATTAAAGATGAACATTTTACAAGAGTAGTTCGTGAAGATCCTAAGCGAAAAGGTTTACTTTACGCAGGTACTGAAACAGGAATGTATATTTCATTTGATGATGGAACAAATTGGAATCCGTTTCAAATGAATTTACCTGTTGTACCAATTACAGATTTAACAATTAAGGATGATAATTTAATTGTTGCTACACAAGGTAGAAGTTTATGGATTATTGATGATTTAACCGTTTTACATCAGCTTGAAACGAACGACCAAAATAAAAACGTTATTCTATTTCAACCTAAAGATAGCTATAGAACAAAAGGGAGATCAAATAAAAAAGCGTCAAAAACATCAGGTCAAAATCACCCGAATGGTGTAGTAACACATTTCTATTTAAATAATGTAAAAGAAACAGATAGTATTGCTTTAACTTACTTGAGTATAAAGGGAGATACGCTTGCTACATTTTCAAATACATCAAAAGAAAAAGATGAAAAATTGAAAATTGAAAAAGGTGGCAACACACATGTCTGGGATACAAGAGGCAAAGGAGCTAAAAAATTAGATGGAATGATTTTTTGGTGGGCAAATTTTGATGGAGCAAAAGCTGTTCCAGGCTCTTATAAGGTGAGTTTGTCATTTAATGGAGCGGTAAGTTCTAAGGAGTTTAAAATTTTACCAGATCCTAGAGCTGAGGTTTCTGTTGAAGCCATGCAAAAACAATTTGATTTTATAAGTGATATCAATACTACAATTGACAAAGCTCACACTTCAATTGATAAAATTAGAACAATTACAAAACAATTAAGTGCTTTTGAAAAGCAGTATAAAGATAATGAGTCAACTAAAGTTTTAATTGAAAAAGCAAAAGCTATGAAAGAAAAATTTGCTGAAGTAGAAAAAGCTTTATATCAAACGAAAAACCAAAGTAGACAAGACCCTTTAAATTTCCCTATTAAATTAACGAATAAGTTAGGACATTTAAATAGTTTGGTTTCAATTGATGATTTTCCGCCAACTGAACAAGATATTGCGGTTAAAAATAAATTAACGGCTAAAATAAATGAACAATTAAGTATTTTTGATGCGCTGATTAGTACCGAAATTGAAGCTTTCAATGAAGAGTTTAATCAGTTGAAACTTAATTATCTATTTATAAAAGACTAATGACAGAAATTTACGGTTATATAAAATCATTACATTTGATATTTGTAATTACTTGGTTTGCAGGTCTTTTTTATGTGCCAAGATTGTTTATTAACCAAATTGAAGCATCTTTTCGTACTTCACCAGAAAAAGAAATTCTAACTAAAGAATTTAAGTTGATGACAAAAAGATTGTGGTATATTATTACATGGCCATCAGCAATACTAGCAATAGTATTTGCTGTTTGGTTATTGATACTTTTTAGTGAATGGTTATCACAACCTTGGATGCATGCAAAACTTGGTTTTGTATTCTTGTTAGTTATTTATCACCTAAAAACACATCAGATATTTAAACAATTGCAACGTGAAGAAATTAAATATTCTTCTAATTTTATGCGCATCTGGAACGAAGGTGCTACTATTTTGTTATTTGCAATTGTGTTTATTGTTATCTTAAAAAGTGCCTTTAGTTGGGTGTATGGTGTGGCAGGTATTATTTGTTTAGGTGTGTTATTGATGCTAGGTATTAAGTTATATAAACGCATTAGAGACAAGAATCCCAATGCTTAAAATATTTTGGTGCAATTATTGTTATCTTTAATTTCAAAACTAGAATAGTTGCTTACAAAGTTCTCTCTTAGGTCTCGAATATTTATAGCCATGATTTTATTGGTGCTAGTAGCATCTGTATTAATTGCGGGTGTAACAATTTACCAATATGGTGAACAGGCAAAAGATTATCACCAAGATCGATTAGAGCGTAAAGAAGAACAGATAAAAGAAAACATACGTTATACACTTCGTAAAACTACCTATGTCGCTACAACCGAGAATTTAGATTTAATTTTTAAAGATGAAATTTACGAGATAGCTGATGTGCTCAATGTAAATTTTAATATTTATGACCTTGAGGGTGGTTTAATTAAGAGTTCAAGACCAAAATTTGGGAATGATTCTATATCCATGTGTTTAACACCATCAGTATTAAACCATCTAAAAAATAGTGTTGATGCTCGCTATTTAGAAGAAAAGGCAGTAGCAGGAAACAGCTACCAAGCTTCATACACATACATACTTGACAACAAATTTAAGCGCATAGGAATTTTAAATTTACCTTATTTTGAAGATAATTCTTTTAATGATAAAGAATTAAAAGAGTTTTTAGTTCGCCTTGCTGGTGTTTATGTTTTAATGTTATTGATAGCTATTTGGTTGGCATTTTTTATATCAAAATTCATCACACGCTCTTTACAAGATGTGTCTGATAGGATGAATGCTACTTTTTTAACCAATACGAATGAAAAGATTCGTATTGATAATCCGTCAAGTGAGATTGAAAAGTTGATTGATGCATATAATGCAATGATTGATGAACTAGAAATAAGTGCTATAAAATTAGCCAAAAGTGAGCGTGAGCAAGCTTGGCGTGAAATGGCTAAACAAGTTGCACACGAAATTAAAAACCCATTAACACCAATGCGTTTAACCGTTCAAAGTTTTGAGCGTAAGTTCAATGCCGATGATCCTGACATAAAATTAAAAATCACAGAATATTCAAAAACTTTGATTCAGCAAATTGATACGATGAGTAGTATTGCAGGTGCATTCTCCAATTTTGCACAAATGCCAGCACAACAAAATGAAACTTTGAATGTGGTTAAAATTGTAAAGCTCGGACTTGATATTTTTAATGAAAATTACATTCGTTTTATAGCTGATGATGAAGAAATTATAGCAGAATTAGACCGTACACAGCTAATACGTGTAGTGACTAATTTAGTTAAAAATGCTATTCAAGCAGTGCCTGATGTTGCATCACCGCGCATATTAGTAACCGTTTCTGCTGAAGATAAATTTGTGAAAATTTCAGTAGCAGATAATGGTGTCGGAATTACAGAAGAGAATAAAGATAAAATATTTGAACCCAAATTTACAACTAAGACCAGTGGTATGGGCTTAGGTTTAGGAATGGTTAAAAATATTGTAGAGACTTATAATGGTTCTATTGATTTTACTTCATTGCCTGAAAAAGGAACTGTGTTTGTTGTAAAGTTTCCGAGGGTGTAATATAATAATACTTTTCTATTGCAAGTTATAGACTTATGAGCAAAGAGAAACAAGAAAATATAGATTATATAGGATTATTAATTCTAATTGCTTTTTCGACATACTTTTATTTAACTTATGATAGCTGGAGTTCCATTGAAAATATTAGATCACTAAAATATAAAGGGAAATTTTTGGTTGGCATTTTTTATGGTTTAAATCAAGTTCCTACAGGTTATTTTCTAGGGCGTGGAATATTTTTAGCAGTATCTATTTATCTTTTAAGAAAACTATATTTTAAATATAGGTCTAAGAATTAAAGTCTTATTTAAAAAGAAGCAAAATTTCTATTTTTGTTTAGATGAATCATTTTATAAAAACATTAAAAAATCCAGTTCTTCATTCACTTAATGAAACACATGAAAAATTTAAAATAAGTTTTAATGGTGTAGATTTTTATGACCCTGAAATCTGTCCGTTTGGTGCGTTTACTGATGCTTCAAAAACAGCAAAAGCTTTGAATTCATATGGTGAAATTTCTGAAAGCTTCTTTTTAGTATCAGAAAATGAAACTCCAATTTTTGATGAAAGCCAAGTGGCTTTAGATCGTAAAATTGAAGGTTGTCAAATGGTACTTGATAATTTGATACCTGTGGATATTAATGAAACTATCACTGCTCTTACAGAAGAACATATTGATGCTATTTATGATTTGATTTGGCTAGTAATGCCCGGTTATTACAGAAAAAGAACTTTTGAAATGGGAAATTATTACGGCATTTTTAAAGATAAAAAATTAGTCGCTATAGCTGGTCAAAGATTGCAAACAAATGAATTTATTGAAATAAGTGCAGTAGTTACGCACCCTGAATATACAAGGCGTGGTTTAGCGAAACAGCTAGTGTATTATGTAACCAAAGAAGTGTTAAATGCCAACAAAAAAGCCATTTTACACACTACTAAAGGTAATGCGGCTATTAAACTATATGAGAAATTAGGTTATAAATTAACTAGAGATATGAACTGGTGGTATTTTCATAAGAAATAATAAATTTTTTATGAAATATTAAACAATAAAATTCTTACATAATAAAGTTATAAAGCAATCGTTTTATTTTCTCAAACTTAAATAAAATATTATGAAAAAATTATTTTTAGCCTCAACTTTTCTATTAAGTCTATTGTTTGTTGTGATAAAGACGATGATGGTGAATCTATCAATCCATTAATTGGTTCATGGACTTATTTCCAAGAGGAAATTGATGGTGAGCTTGTAGAAGTGGACGATTGTGATAAAAAAAATACTGTCGTCTTCAATGAAGATATGTCATTTGAATTTATTGCTTATGGCAGTATAACTGGTGATCCAGAAGAATGCGAAATAGATAGCGATAGTGATACAGGCGAATGGAGTATTCCTTCAGAAGGAGTTTTAGCTATTAGTTACGCTAGTGATAATGATGATAGTGTTGAAGAAGCAATGTATACAATTGATGGAGATACACTTACTATAACCTCTGAATATGAAAACAATAATGGCGAAACAGAGTCAGATGTAGTAGTTTATATTCGCAAATAGAAAATTAAAAATAAAAAAGCCAGA
>NZ_JAHKQN010000029.1:57530-168425 GCF_018861125.1 Cellulophaga baltica
TCTGGCTTTTTTATTTTTATTAAAAGTTAAACAAACAGAAAGCAATCATCACAATTTTTAACCTCACCATAATACGTTTCTCTGTATTTGTGTAAAGTCTTTATTTTAATGCCTAAAAAATACTTTTGTACATAAGTAACTTTAGTATTTAAACTACCCATTTTTACACTGTGTCTCTGTTCTGTTTTTGTTTCTCTTTTAATGTGTATTAACTTCATAAAAATTTATTGATTTTAAGGCATTAGTATATGATAATGATAGAGTATTCCTAAAATAAAATGTTAAGGTTTTGTTAACGCTTTTATAGCAGGTAAATAAACATATTCAGCCATTTTCTAAGAGCTTAAATACCTGTGTACGTTATTAAATTAACTGTTCTAACGCATCGTTAATAGTTTTTCTTAGGGGGTTATTGATTTCTGAGTTTAAATTTGTGCAATTTCATATGAAGAAGTTATCTTTAAGTGGATTTAAAAATTTGACATATGAGTTTTGATAATATTTTAGTTAAAGAGAAAAATAATATTGCAACAGTGACTATTAATCGTCCAACAAAATTAAATGCATTAAATAAAGCTACTATTCAAGAGTTGCACCGTGCTTTTAAAGCACTTAATAAAGATAAAAGAGTAAAGGTAATTATTGTAACGGGTAGTGGAGAAAAAGCCTTTGTTGCTGGTGCCGATATCGCAGAATTTTCTGATTTTTCAGTAAATGAAGGAGAAAAACTAGCAGCTAAAGGACAAAAAAAATTATTTGATTATGTAGAACAACTAAATACGCCAGTAATTGCAGCTGTAAATGGTTTTGCTTTAGGTGGCGGATTAGAGTTGGCAATGGCAAGCCACTTTAGAGTTGCTAGCGATAATGCTAAAATGGGTTTACCCGAAGTTTCTCTGGGAGTTATTCCTGGTTATGGTGGTACGCAACGTTTACCGCAATTAGTAGGTAAGGGTATTGCTAACGAAATGATCATGACCGCTGGTATGATTGATGCAACAAAAGCCCTTTCGATAGGTTTGGTAAATTATGTAGTACCTCAAGAAGAATTATTACCCTTATGTGAGAAATTAGCAGGTAAGATATCGAATAATTCATCTGTTGCGATAAGTTATGCAATAAAAGCAATAAATGCTGGTTTTAGTAGTGATACAGATGGTTTTAAAGAAGAAATTAAAGCTTTTGGAAATTGCTTTGGTACTTCCGATTTTGAAGAAGGAACAACAGCATTCTTAGAAAAAAGAAAAGCAAAATTTGAGTAAGCCACTGTTTAACCTAAAATCTTAAAATTATGCCTACTTTGCGTTACAACAAGTTATTCATCTTGTTTTTCTTCGCTTTTATGTGCTTTTCCCAAGCTCAAGAAATGCCGATATCATATACTTTTGGTGAAAAGTATAGCGATAGATATAAATATTCAAATTTATTAACCACAGCACCAGATGGTAAAGGCGGTAGCATCTTAATTAGGTCTTACTATACAGGAATTATATTAAAGCCTAAAGGATATTTTATAGAACACTATAATGAGAATCTTGAACTAATAAATACCTACAATTACAAGATAAAGGATGTTGATTATGTAGATGCATTTGTAAAAAATGGTCAAGTTTATCTATTGTTTCTAGAATATAATTATAATGCTGAGGCATATGAGTATTCTGTGCACAGAAGTCCGTTTGATGAATTTAATTTTACCATTGATAAAATACTAAGTATTGATTCGAAACCCGTAGAACAACCGCTAGATCGTAACTACTACAATAGAAATTTTACATCAGGTTTTACAACAACCGTTCTTTTTAATAAAGAGAGGACTGCTTTTGCAATTAGTTCGCATCACAAAAAAGGAAAAGATAATAAACATATTATTCATGTTTTTGATTCTGGTTTAAATAAAATATTTGAGCATGATTTTTCAGGTGAAGTAGAAACAAAAAACTATGCTTTTGAAAACATGGAAACTTCAAAAGATTTAAAGCAGGTGTACTTAACGGCTAAAGCCTATTTTAAAAAGAAACGTTTTACGGCTAATGAGCGTAAGTTTCAATATGAATTATTACAAATATCAGATGCAGGAGGCAAAATTCAAAATTTTGCAACTCCTGGTAAATTACCAGAAGCACTTACACCAATTGTTAAAAATGGTAAAGTTATTTGTGTTGGTTTTTTTGCAACTAGAAAAGACAATAGATACAATGGTATAGTTTATTATGATATAGACTCAGCAACAATGAAAATTAATGAAGAGAAATATCATAATTTTTCAGAACAATTTATGGTTGATAAATTTGGTTTAGATTCGGATAAGATTATTAAGAATCTTGTTTTTAAAGGTGTTGAGGTAACTAAAGACGATTACATTCTATTCAATGCTGAAGAATACTTCGTAACAACAAGTACACAAAGTGATCCTTCTGGTTCTCGTTTAAAAATTGATCGTTTTCATTATAATGATATTGTGAGTGTTAAATTAGATCCGCAGGGTGAGATGGTCTGGGCAAGAAATATTAATAAAACAGAAGTTACTCAAGGCGACCCAGCGTATACTTCGTATTGTTCATACACAAAAGGTACTGATACTTACTTTTTTATAAGTACAGCTAGTGAAAATCCTCAGAAAATTGGTGACGATCGTATTCTTTTTAAGCAAGGTTTGAGTAGAAATAGAAATGTGTTTGTCATTAAATTAGATGAGAACGGTCATATGAATTATGAAAAAGTAATTGATAGTAAAGAAGCCAGATTACCTTTGATGGTATCTATTCCTTTAATTGACACAGCAAATGATAAACTTTTGTTCTATGCTAAAAGAGGGACTAAAAAGCAACAAGTAAAGGTCAGTTTTGACTAAGCAAAAAAATGTTTTATAAAGTATGAAAGCCATTTTCTCCATTAGAAAATGGCTTTTTTAATAAAATTTAAATTTTAACTAAAATAAAATCTAAAATAAGTATTTATTCCATAATTTTGGATTAATTCCAAATATTATGACTAATAAAAGTATTTTAAGAGGTAGGGGTGCACAGCAAAATAGTTCAAATAAATTTTTAGAATTTAGTTACGAACAACGTGATGATTTTTTAGAATTTTGTAGATTAGAAGGTGAGGAAGCTGATAAAAATAAGACAAAATATATTCCTATTTTTCCTAAAACAATAGTAAATAAAGTTACTAGCCCCGATATTGGAATGGAGTTCTCTATGAACCCTTATCAAGGCTGTGAGCACGGTTGTATTTATTGTTATGCACGTAACACACATGAGTATTGGGGTTATAGTGCAGGTTTAGATTTTGAAAGAATTATTTTGGTTAAAAAAGATGCTCCTAGACTATTGGAGGATAAATTAAAAAGTAAAAGATGGAAAGCAACTACAATTGTGCTTTCAGGAAATACAGATTGTTACCAGCCTGCAGAAAAACAATTTGAGATTACTAGAGCATGTTTAAAAGTGTTTTTAAAGTATAAACATCCAGTGAGTATTATCACTAAAAATGGATTGATTTTACGAGATTTAGATATTTTAAAAGAATTAGCAAATGATAATTTAATTGCCGTAAATATATCCATCACATCATTATCTGAAAAAACGAGAAGAATTTTAGAACCCCGAACAGTTTCCATTAAAAAACGATTAGAAACTGTACGTATTTTATCAGAAAATAAAATTCCTGTAAATACTATGTTAGCTCCAATAATACCAGGAATAAATAGTCATGAAATTTTAAACTTAGCAAAGGCTGTTTCTGATAATGGAGCTTTGTCTTTTGGGTTTACTGTCGTACGTTTGAATGGCGCTATAGGGCAAATATTTACCGATTGGATTCATAAAACACTGCCTGATAAAGCAACTAAAGTATTACATCAAATTGAAGAATGCCATGGTGGCACTTTAAATGATAGTCGTTTTGGACTTCGGAATAGAGGTGAAGGTAAAATTGCAACTCAAATTCATGATTTGATGACAATGGCTAAGAAAAAATATTTTAACAATAAAACTAGACCATTACTAAATACTAAGCTACACGAACAGTTTAAAGACGGGCAATTTAAATTGTTTTAATTTTTTAAAATTGAGAATTCCACTCTTTGTAAAACTGCTCTAAATAATTAAGCATAAACTGGTGTCGTTCTTCAGCAATAGCTTTCCCAGTTTTAGTATTCATTTTATCTTTAAGAAGAAGAAGTTTTTCGTAAAAATGATTAATGGTAGGGGCAGAAGATTTTTTATACTCCTCTTTAGTCATATTCAAATTAGGTGCAATATCAGGATTGTATAAAGGTCTGTTTTTAAATCCTCCATAATTAAAAGTACGTGCAATTCCAATGGCTCCAATAGCATCAATCATATCAGCGTCTTGTATGACCTGCAGTTCTAATGAATTGAATTTCTTTGAGCCTTTTTCAAGACTATTTTTAAAAGAGATATTCTCAATTATTTTTACAACGTGTGTAATTACTTTTTTATCAATGGCTAAGGCTGTTAAAAACTCTTTAGCTAGTTTAGGGCCAACAGTTTCATCACCATCAAAAAACTTAGCATCAGCAATATCATGTAATAGCGCACCTAAGCTTACAACTAAAACATCAATCTCTTTTTCGTCTTTAGCAATTAATAGTGATGTTCTAAATACACGTTGGATATGAAACCAATCGTGTCCACCTTCGGCACCTTGTAAAGTTTCTCTAACAAAAGCGATAGTTTCTTCTACAATGGCAGTGTTGGTCATTTATCTAAAATTATTCCTGAGGTTACTGTATTTTCTATTTGATTAAGAAGTTGCTCAAAATCACCTGTATTTTCAATTGGTTTATGAACATCAAGTGTAATATTATTACCAATTCCATTAGGGAATTTACCATACCGTAGCATTTTCCATGAGTTGTTTATACTTATAGGAACTATTAATGCTGACGGCGCATTTTTCATCAATAACTTTAAGCCCGTAGTTTGAAATTTTTTAGGCTCACCAGTTCTACTTCGAGTTCCTTCTGGGAAAATAACTGCACTTCTGTTATGATCTTCTATATACTTACCAAGCTTAACAATTTGACCTAATGCTTGTTTGCCATCATTTCTGTCAATTAAAACAGAGCCTCCATGAACAAGATTAAATGATACACTCGGTATATTTTTACCTAATTCAATTTTACTAACAAACTTTGGATGGTATTTTCGCATCCCCCAAATTATTGGTGGAATATCGTGCATGCTTTGGTGATTGGCAACAATTATTAATGGTCTTCCTTCTGGAATTTGATGTGGATTATTAAAGGTATAGTAGCTTCCCAAAATATAAGAACACCTCATTAAGCTTAGGTTTAGTAAACTCACAGTTTTTTTAAGGGCATTATAGCCAAAAACATGAAAAGCAACCCATTGTAAAGGATGAAAAATTAGTAAACACAATCCAAATGCTAATTGGTAGAGTATGCTTAATGGATATGCTAGAATTTTTTGCATCTCACAAAAATAAAAAACCGCTCCTTTTATAGAGCGGTTTTTGGTAAAATATTTTAATACTATTTTATACTAACAAAATTCATCGTAAGCAGACATTAAGTTTTCTGCAATTACTTCAGCTGGTCTACCTTCAATATGATGTCGCTCAATCATATGAACTAACTCACCATTTTTAAATAATGCCATACTTGGTGACGATGGAGGAAAAGGAACCATTAAGCTTCTTGCCTTATCTACAGCATCAAAATCTACACCAGCAAAAACAGTAACAATATTATCTGGTTTTTTGCTATTTGTAAGACTAAATTTAGCAGCTGGTCTTGCGTTAGCAGCAGCACAGCCACAAACTGAGTTTACAACTACTAAAGTTGTTCCGTCAGCATTTACAGCTTTTTCAACAGCTTCAGCTGTATGTAATTCTTCAAACCCAGCAGAGGCTAGGTCTTCTCTCATTGGTTTTACTAATTCTGCAGGATACATAATTATATATTTTAATCAATTAAAAATCTAGTTAAGTTATCAAAGATAAGTAATTTGTCGTAGTTCTTACTTTTCCTTAACTTTTCGTTACACTATTTTTTGTGATTGATTATTATATCTTTGGGAAAAATTATTTTAAAAAAATGAAGTGGATCTTTCTTATTGTAATATTCTATTTTCTTCAAAGGTTATTTAGTAGCTCAAAAACAACTTTTACAGCACAAAAATCAAGACCTGTAAGCCCTGCAGATTTTGAATTAAATTTATTGTCATTATGTTCACTTGTTATAAAAGCGGATGGTAAAGTTACACAGAGTGAAATGGCTTATGTACAGGGATATTTTGTAAGTACTTATGGAAAGGAGAAAGCAAATGCTATATTCAGAGTTTTTAATGATGTTGTAAAGAAAAAAGAAGTTTCGGTTTCTAACATTTGCAATTATATGAATATGAGAACTAGTCCAGAGGTTCGTTTGCAATTGGTACACTTTTTATTTGGTATTGCTCAAGCAGACGGTAACGTTAGTAGTGCTGAGATAAATAAAATACAAGAGATTGCAGATTATTTAAGAATAGGTAAAAATAGTTTTGAGAGTGTAAAGGCTATGTTTATTAAATCTGCTGATAATTCTTATAAAGTATTAGAGATTGAAAAAACTGCCACTGATGATGAAGTGAAAAAGGCTTATAGGAGTATGGCAAAAAAATACCATCCAGACAGGGTAAATACCGAAAACGAAGCGATTAAAAAAGGAGCTGAAGAAAAGTTTAAGGAAGTTCAAAAAGCTTATGAAACTATTCAGAATGAAAGAGGTTTAAATTAAAAAATATTTAATAATGTCAGAATTTTGGTTTTATTTAAAACTTGGTTTAGATCATGTGCTTGATTTTGCAGCATACGATCATATTTTATTTTTATCAGTTTTAGCAATTCCGTTTACTTTTAAAACTTGGAAAAAAGTTGTTGTGTTAGCAACAGTATTCACAATTGCACATTGTTTATCATTAGCTTTATCAGCTTTTGAGATTTTAGAAGTTGATGTAAGTTTAATTGAGTTTTTAATACCAGTAACTATTGTTCTTACAGCTATTTATAATATTATTTACGTGCGTACTAAAATTGAAAATAGAAGTATTCTGTTTCATGCAGGCGCCACAGCTCTTTTTGGATTAATACATGGTTTTGGCTTTTCAAACTATTTTAAAATGTTAATGGTTGAAGAAGAAGATAAGGTTACTCCGTTATTGGGTTTTGCATCAGGTATTGAATTGTCGCAATTAAGCATTATACTTTCAATATTAATGATAGCATTTTTAACTCAAGAAGTAGCTAAATTAAAACAGTCATTATTTATTATTGGAGCATCAATTGTGATAATTTTCATTACTATTCCAATTTTAATTGAGACCTTTCCTTTTTGATTTTTGGTTAAAATTAACCATCTGTGGTTGTGAAGGTTGTAGAAAGCAGGTATCTTAGTCATTTATTTCCAAAAATATGAAGTCTATAAATTTTGGAAATATATTTTAATTCATGAAAGATTCAAAGCAAAAAAAATACGATAAAGCTTATTTAAGAATGGCATTAGAATGGGGTAAACTTTCATTCTGTGAGCGTAAAAAAGTAGGGGCAATTATTGTAAAAGACAGAATGATTATTTCTGATGGTTACAACGGTACACCAACTGGTTTTGAAAATTTTTGTGAAGATGATGAAGGGTATACCAAATGGTATGTATTACATGCAGAAGCAAATGCAATATTAAAAGTAGCTTCGTCAACCCAATCATGTGATGGAGCAACGTTATATATTACATTGTCGCCCTGTAAAGATTGTAGTAAGCTTATTCATCAATCGGGTATAAAACGTGTCGTGTATCAAAATGCATATAAAGATGATTCTGGACTCCAGTTTCTAAAAAAAGCAGGAGTTGAATTAGCGCATCTTCCTGAAATCGAAGCCAATTCATAATATAAAATATGAAGAAAAATCAACAATATATATGGCCCACAATTCTTGCGGTAACTCTAGCAATTGGGGTTTTTATTGGAGGAAAACTTCATTTTAATGATACACCAGAAAAATTATTCACGACTAATTCTAAAAAAGATAAGCTAAATAGGCTTATTGATTATATTGATTATGAGTATGTCGATGATATTAATACCGATAGTATTGTTGATGTGGCTGTAAATAATATTTTAGATAAGTTAGATCCACATTCTGTCTATATCCCTAAAGAAGACATGGCAAAAGTCTCCGAGAGTATGAAAGGGGATTTTGTAGGTATTGGTATCAGTTTTTTTATGGAAAACGATACCATTGCTGTAGTTAGAACAATTGAAGGTGGACCAAGTTATAATAAAGGCATCCTACCTGGTGATCGTATTTTAATGGCTGACAATGATTCATTATTCGGTCAGAATATGGCAAATACATCAATCATTGATAAATTAAAAGGAAAAAAGGGAAGTGCTGTAAAGCTTAAAATTTATCGAGAACAAGAAGATAAAACATTTACGGTTAATGTAAAAAGAGATGATATTCCTTTAAAAAGTGTTGAAGCGGCTTATATGTTAACCAATGACATGGGGTATATAAAAGTAAATCGTTTTGCAGAATCTACTTATAAAGAGTTTAAAGAGGCCTTGTCTAGTTTGCAAAATCAAGGTGCGGAAAAGCTGACCTTAGATTTAAGAGATAACCCAGGTGGTTATTTAACCATTGCCGAGCAAATGGCCGATGAATTTTTACAAGATGATAAGCTAATTTTATTTACAAAAAACAAAAAAGGTAAAATTGATAAGTCATTTGCAACCAGTAAAGGCTCTTTTGAAGATAAACCAATTTATGTACTAATTAATGAACGCTCGGCATCTGCAAGTGAAATTATTGCAGGAGCATTACAAGATAATGATACAGGTACTATTGTGGGTAGGCGTTCTTTCGGTAAAGGATTAGTGCAACGTGAAATGGAACTGGGTGATGGCTCTGCAGTGCGTTTAACAATATCGCGTTATTATACACCAACAGGTAGATCTATTCAAAAAGATTATGCGAATGGAAATAAAGATTATTACCAGAAATTTACAGACCGTTATGCTAGTGGAGAACTAGTATCTGTTGATAGTATTAAAGTTGCCGATTCTTTAAAGTTCATCACACCTAAAGGAAAAGTTGTTTATGGTGGTGGTGGTATTATTCCTGATGTGTTTGTTCCAATTAGTAATTACGATGAAGAAACAGTAAACTCTTTATTGAATGTGGGTATTATGTCTCGCTTTGTTTTTAATCATCTCGAAGAAGATAGAACGCGATATAAAGATTATGAAGAACAAGATTTTATCAAGAATTTTAAAGTAGATAATGTTTTGTTTGAAAAGTTTGTCAATTACATGCAACAATTTGGCGCTCAAGCCGGATCTGCTGATTTGTTTTATAATTTAGAGGATAAGATTAAACTTTACATAAAAGCATCGTTAGCAGAGCAGTTATTTAACCCGAATGCTTATGCTATAATCAAAGATCAAGATGATGATATGCTAAAAAAAGTGTTAGAGCTTGATAGCAATCAAGAAATGGAATTAGAAAAAGTAGTAGAGGATTAATTATCTTCTACTTTTTTCTGAATTTTTTTTGATATCATAAAGATAAGTAAAAGCACAATAGCACATAGAGCGGCAACTATTCCGATAAGTGCAACCATACTATCACCTTCAAATAAATTATCAAAATTTAGTATGGTTGCATTGTAAATGATCAAACCAGTAGCAATTATAATTAGGATAATATTTATTATTTTATTCATTGTAATAAATTTAAATTTTTAGTAGCTTAAAAAAGCTCATTTATGTTTGCGGCGAATAGTTTTACAGCTATAGCAAGTAAAATTACACCAAAGACTTTTCTAATAACACTAAGACCAGCTTGACCTAGTATGTTTTCTATTTTTTTTGATGATTTTAATACAATGTAAACAAATACCATATTTATTAAAATACCTACAATAATATTTTCAACGTAATACTCTGCTCGCAATGATAATATAGAAGTCATTGTACCAGCACCTGCAATTAAAGGGAATGCAATTGGTACTATTGAAGCACTTTCAGGTTCATCATCATTATATAATGTAATGCCTAAAATCATTTCTATAGCTAAGAAAAAGATAATAAAAGAACCCGCAACGGCAAAAGAATTAACGTCAATACCGATAATACTTAAAATTTTATCACCCACAAATAGAAAGGCAATCATAATTAATGAAGCAACTAATGATGCTTTTTCTGATTGTATATGTCCAACTTTATTACGCAAACCGATGATTATAGGAATACTTCCTAAAATATCAATAACAGCAAAAAGTACCATTGTTGCAGTAGCAATTTCTTTAAGATCAAAACGTAAACCCATATCAAGTAATTTGTATGCAAATTTACATTATAAATCAAGTAAAGGAAGTTATAGCTATAAATAAATTTAGATAAAGTATCTTTGTATTTTATAACAAGTAGTATGTTTCAGATAGGAAAAACCCTGATATCAGAGGAAATTATAGAGAATGATTTTGTTTGCAATATAACCGCATGTAAAGGTGCTTGTTGTATTGATGGAGATGCAGGGGCTCCGCTTGATGAAAAAGAAACGGAGATTTTAGTAGATATTTACCAAGATGTAAAACCTTTTTTAAGACCTGAAGGTATTGCTGTTATTGAAAAAGAAGGTGCTTTTGTAAAGGGTGAAGATGGTGAGTGGGAAACTCCTTTAGTTAATGGTAGTGAATGTGCTTATGTAGTTTTTTCTAAAAATGGAACTGCTAAATGTGCATTAGAAGATGCTTATAATGAAGGAATAACTACATGGAAAAAACCCGTTTCATGCCATATGTACCCTGTTAGAATACGCGAATATTCAGAATTTACAGCTGTAAATTATCATAAGTGGCATATTTGCGATGATGCATGTTCTTTGGGGGCTGAATTACAAGTGCCTATTTATAAATTTGTAAAAGAAGCTTTAGTGCGTAAATTTGGCGAAGAGTGGTATACGGAATTGGAGCAAGTAGCTAATGATATGGCTAAATAGTAGGGAGTGAAATTACTACTTTTGTACCACAAGGGGTATCTGTATTATCATAAAGGTCGATAATTTCCACATCAAAAGAATTGTGGTAATCTTTTGAGAAATTATATAAACGTTCTTTTGTGATATTTATACCGATTGATTTTCTTTTTAAAACCTTATTTTCTTTTATCACTTCAGAAGCTCCTCGGCCAATACCATTATCTGTAATAGTGATTATATTAAAATAATCATCTTTAGAAAAAACATCTAATCTGATTTTTTTTTCTCCTATTTTTGAAGATAAGCCATGCCAAATTGCATTTTCTAAAAAGGGTTGTAGTATTAAAGAAGGAATTTTAATATGTTCTGTATCAATGTTTTTTTCTACTTTAATTTGAAAATCTATTTCGTTTGAAAATCTAATATTTTCAATATTCATATAAAGTTCAATAGTTTCTAATTCGTCAGATAAAGAGATTTCTTTTAGTGTAGAAGCTTCAAGAATTTTGCGTACTAGTTTTGAAAATTTATTTAGATAATAAACTGCATTTTTAGTTTCATTATTAATAATATACAGTTTTATAGAATTTAAAGAGTTGAATAAAAAATGAGGGTTCATTTGACTCCTTAGCATAGTTTGTTCAAGGGTTAATAATTTTTTCTCACTTTTTAGTTGAAACTGTCGGTATAGTATGTAGAGTATTAAAGCAAGAAGAGCTAAAGAAAGCAAACTAACTAAAATAGTATTTTCATTTTTTTTAAGTTCGAGTCTTACTCTTTCATTTTCACGAGCTAAAGCCTCAATTTGGCTATTCTTCTTCTCAGTATCATACCTAAACAGAATATCATTTACGTATTTGATATTTGTTTCATTATTGATAGTTTCATCAATTAATTTTGCTTTTTTATAATATTGTAGTGACTTTTTATAATCCTTTTTTATAGAATATAATTCTGATAGGTGACTATAGCCTAAAACTTGAGATTTAGGGGAATTATGTTCTTTTGCCAAAAATATCCCATTTAATAAGTGGTTTTCAGCACTTTTGTATTCTTTGAGTTGTATTTGAGCCATTCCTAAATTTAAGTAGATAGATGCGGCCAGATAATTATTATTAGCTTTTTGGGCTTCTTTTAATGTGGTTTTTAATAATTTTTTTGCTTCAATGGTTTTGTTTTGTTTTATATAAACCTGTGCTATATAATTATTGCAAATTAACTTTCCTATATCATTATTAATTTGACTGCTGTATGTGTAACTTTTTTTATAATATTTAAGAGCTAAATCCAATTGACCCAATTCTTCATAACAAGTGCCAATATTTTGATTGTTTACCGCTAGGCCGATAGCGTTTCCAATATTTTCGTCTTGTTTTAATGAAGTATTGAATTTTTCTATTGCAATTTGATATTGCTTCAAAGACAAATATATATTACCAATATTATTTAGTGCGAAAGTTATATTTCGTTTTACTTGATAATTTGGTTCTTTTTCTAATTCTCCTAATTCTAAAGCTCGTTGAGCATAATCTAATGAGGTTTTTATAGCATCAATATACTTGTAAGAGAGGCTTAGCATATTTAGACTGTACAGTTGTAAAACAACATTATTAGCTTGTTTAGCTATTTTTAATGCTTCTTTGTGATGGTTTATCCCTTTTTGTAATTGTGACGTATTTCTGTATTTATTACCCAAGTGATTTAAGGCATATGATTGGCCTTCTAAATAATTATTCTTTCTAGAGATTTTTAAAAAGTAATTAAGTAGAATTGTGTCGTATTTTACGTTATTTAATTTTTTGTTGAGAGTATCATATTTTTGTGGTGTTGAAGCAACTATGCTATCAACTTTATTTTTAAAGTTTTGAGGTATTTGTTGTGATAATGAATAATTTATATTAAAAAATATAAAATAGACACAGAGTTTTTTAATTGTTTTATACTTTGGTTGTATTGACATGCGTCTATTTATTTTAAGCTGAAAACAAAGTATCATTCAAAACTACAAAAGGTCTAGAAAATCAGATTTTTTTTGTCTTGATACTGGTATTTTTTGATTGTTTTCTAAAACAATGTATCCTTCTGCTTTATAAAATTCTTTTACTTTAGTTAAATTTATTATATATGAATTATGGACTCTAAAAAAAGTGTCATCTGGTAAAATTTCATTGACTTCTTTTAATTTTTTAGTAATCACAATTTTGGTTTCATCACATAGAAAAATGGTGCTGTAGTTTCCATCAGATTCTATATATGAGATTTCTTCATTGCGTAAAAATAGTATCTTACCATCAGCATTTATGGTTATTTTTTTTTGAGTTTGGCTTTCGTGAAAATTTAAAAGAATTTGTTCTAATTTATCTGGTGTAAAATGTTTTGTGTTAAATTTTTTTATTTTTTCAACTGTAGCGTTCAAATCATCAGAATCAATAGGCTTTAATAAATAATCAATCGCTTCATTTTTTAAAGCTTTAATAGCATATTGATTGTATGCAGTTGTAATAACCACAGGAAAATCTCTATTACTTAACCTCTGCATGAATTGAAAACCATCCATTGTAGGCATTTCTATGTCTAAAAAAAGACAGTCTGGTATGTTTTTATTATTGTTTAAATATGATAATGCTTCAATAGGATTTGTAAATGATGCTACAATATCAATCTCGTTACTGAAGTTAGTGAGCTCCCAGGTTAAACTTTGGAGAGCCTTTGCTTCGTCATCTACGATTACAGCTTTTAACATGTTTGTTCGGTATAAAGTATTGGGTGTTTCAAAAATAAGAGTATTTTTTAATTATTTAATGTTCAATGTGTAATTGGTTAGTTTTTAAGTGTAGTTGGTTAAAATATCCCATTTTATTTTTGTAATAGTTATATTACTTATTTGGTTTTAGGATTACCATTTATACAGTTTTTTATACCATTTATACATTCCAATTCTTTAAAATATTAAATAATCTTATTTTAGTACTGTAAAACAATGAGTTAAATAAAAACTGCTGAATTTTTATTGAATAAATAATCAAATTTTATAAAAGAAGTGAACATGTTTTTAGCAATAGTTTTATTTATGGTTTTAATAGTTCTTATAGCTATTATACTTTTCACTGAAAATAATTAAGACCTAATAATTATTAACTTATTTAGATAATAATCAATTTACAATAAAAACTGTCAAGCCAATTAATACTATTGAGTATAAGCTATATGTAATAAATTTAATTACTGAGTTCTGAAATTTATTTTCAGGTATTTGATTTTTAGGTTTCGGGGGGAACTTCCTAAGTCAATAAAAAGTCGTTAATGAACAAATTTTACTATGGCGATTTAATAGTATGGTTTGGCAGTGTTGTAAATTTCAATTATTTTAGTTTAAGATATTTAAAATATAATTTAAATTAAAACACCTCCCAAAGACATTGTCTTTGGGAGGTGTTTTGTTGAAAACAACTTTGTACTACATAAAAAATAAAAAAACCCAAACATCAGCTTGGGTTTCAATCTTATAAAATTTTAAAAGAGGTTATTGTTAAAAATTTGATTTTAGTAACTCTCTATTCATTCTTGCAATGTTTTCTAATGAAATTCCTTTTGGGCATTCAACTTCACAAGCTCCTGTATTTGTACAGTTACCAAAGCCTTCTAAATCCATTTGTGCAACCATGTTTCTAACACGATCAGTTGCTTCAACTTGCCCTTGCGGTAACAATGCGTATTGAGATACTTTTGCGCCAACAAAAAGCATTGCAGAAGAGTTTTTACAACTTGCAACACAAGCACCACAACCAATACAAGTTGCAGCATCCATTGCTTCATCAGCAGCATGCTTAGAAATAGGAAGTGAGTTGGCATCTTGTGTATTACCAGAAGTATTTACAGAAATGTAACCACCAGCGTGCTGAATACGATCAAATGCACCTCTATCAACAACTAAATCCTTTAATACAGGAAAAGCTTTTGCTCTAAACGGTTCAATTGTAATTGTGTCGCCATCTTTAAACATACGCATATGTAATTGGCAAGTAGTTACACCTCTATCTGGTCCGTGAGCTTCACCGTTTATGTACATAGAACACATACCGCAAATACCTTCACGACAATCATGATCAAATGCTACTGGCTCTTCACCAGAATTAATTAACTGCTCGTTTAAAACATCCATCATTTCTAAGAAAGACATGTGTTCTGAGATCTCAGTCACTTTATAATCGACCATTTTACCTTTCGACTGGGCATCTTTTTGACGCCAAATTTTAAGTGTTAAATTCATAATGTCTATCTTATTTGTATGAACGTTGTTTTAATTCGATTTCATTGAACTCTAGCTCTTCTTTGTGTAAAACAGCTTCGCCAGGCTCTCCTTTATATTCCCAAGCTGAAACAAAAGCAAACTCTTTATCGTTACGTTTTGCTTCACCTTTTTGTTCGCCATCTAACTCTACAGATTCTTCTCTAAAGTGACCACCACAAGATTCTTCTCTTGCTAAGGCATCTTTTGCAAACAACTCTCCTAATTCTAAGAAATCAGCCACACGACCAGCTTTCTCTAATTCGTTATTAAACTCGTCTGCTTTACCAGGTACACTAACATTTTTGTAAAAATCTTCACGTAAAGCTTTAATTTCTACCATTGCCTCTTTTAAGCCAGTTGCGTTACGAGACATTCCACATTTCTCCCACATAATATTACCAAGTTTTTTGTGGTAATAATCTACTGAGTGAGAACCTTTGTTATTTACAAAGAAGTTAATTTTATCAGTTACTTCTTTCTCAGCTGCATCAAATTCAGGTGAATCCGTTGGAATTTTTCCTGTTCTAATTTCATGAGAAAGATAATCTCCAATTGTATAAGGTAATACAAAATAACCATCTGCTAAACCTTGCATTAGGGCTGAAGCTCCTAATCTATTTGCACCATGATCAGAGAAGTTTGCTTCACCAATACAGTATAAACCATCTACAGTAGTCATTAAGTTATAATCAACCCAAACACCACCCATTGTATAATGCACTGCAGGGTAAATCATCATTGGTGTTTTATATGGATCCTGATCTACGATTTTTTCGTACATCTGGAAAAGGTTACCGTATTTAGCTTTAACTATTGCAGCACCAAGTTCATATATTTTAGCAGCAGAAGCATTTTTGATGTTATGAATTTTAGCTTGTTCTTTACCATATCTTTCAATAGCAGAAGCAAAATCTAAATAAACAGCTTCACCTGTAGCATTCACACCATAACCAGCATCGCAACGTTCTTTTGCGGCACGTGATGCAACATCACGAGGTACTAAGTTACCAAATGCAGGATATCTTCTTTCTAAGTAATAATCTCTCTCGTCTTCAGACAAATCAGTTGGCTTTTTCTTGCCTTCACGAATTGCCATTACATCATCCATATTTTTAGGAACCCAAATACGGCCATCGTTACGTAAAGACTCAGACATCAATGTTAATTTAGACTGATAATCTCCTGAACGTGGAATACAAGTTGGGTGAATTTGTGTGTAACAAGGGTTGGCAAAAAATGCACCTTTTTTGTGTATTTTCCAAGCGGCAGTAGCATTAGAACCCATTGCATTAGTAGATAAGAAATAAACATTTCCATATCCACCAGAAGCAATAACTACAGCGTGAGCTGAATGACGTTCTATTTCACCAGTAACTAAGTTACGTGCAATAATACCACGAGCTTTTCCATTAACTTTAACAACATCTAACATTTCATGACGGTTGAACGGAGTAATTTTACCACGTGCAATTTGTCTGTTCATTGCAGAATATGCTCCTAACAATAATTGTTGTCCTGTTTGACCTTTTGCGTAGAAAGTACGAGATACTAATACGCCACCAAATGAACGGTTATCAAGTAATCCGCCATAATCACGTGCAAAAGGAACTCCTTGAGCAACACATTGGTCAATAATATTTGCTGAAACTTCTGCTAAACGATAAACGTTTGCTTCACGAGAACGATAATCACCACCTTTTACGGTATCATAAAATAAACGGTAAGTTGAGTCACCATCACCCTGATAGTTTTTCGCGGCATTAATACCACCTTGAGCAGCAATTGAGTGAGCTCTACGTGGTGAATCTTGGTAGCAAAATGTTTTTACATTATAGCCTAGTTCTGCTAAAGTTGCAGCAGCTGAACCACCTGCTAATCCTGTTCCAACTACAATAACATCAATATTACGTTTGTTGGCAGGGTTAACTAAATCAATATGATTTTTATAATCAATCCATTTATCCTTTAATGGACCTTTTGGTACTTTTGAGTCTAATACAGACATAAGTATATGGTATTAATGATTAAAATGATGATAAATTGCGATGAATATAAATCCTAATGGGATTATAATAGCATACGCTTTACCAAAAATTTGTAACTTTTCTTTTCTCATTGACGTTACGCCTGCAGATTGAAATGCAGAACTAAAACCGTGCATTAAGTGTAATGATAAAAACACAAAAGCAATTACATATGCAATAACGCGTATTGGATTTACAAACTTATGAACAAGCTCTTCGTAATAACGAAAGCTTTCTCCGTCAGCCAATAACCCAGACATATTGCCTTGAATGTATTTTGTGTTTAATTCTGGTAACCAGAAATCAATAAAGTGAAGCACTAAAAAGGCTAAAATAGCCAATCCGCTATAAATCATGTTTCTACTCATCCAGCTAGAATTAGCTGCTCCGTTATTTTTAGCGTACTTTACTACTCTAGCATTTTTGTTTTTAATTTCTAAATAGAAACCCATCACAAAGTGATAAATTACTCCAAAAATTAAAATGGGTTGCAATAAATATTGAACAGCCCAAAAAGTCCCCATAAAATGTGACGCTTCATTAAAAGCATCAGGACTAAAAACTGACAAAATATTAATGGCAAAATGCTGAAGTAGAAAAAACATTAAAAAGAAAGCAGAAAGCGCCATTGCATACTTTCTACCAATCGAAGATTTAAAAAATCCGCTCATTAGTTGTTTATTTTTTATACAAATCTAAACCACAAACGAATTATTAGCAAACTTTAATGCTGTATATTGTGCTTATTTAGAATGAAAATAAGTAACTTTTTAAGAATTTGGTTATTTTTCACTATAACGATTGAGAAAAGTTATAAAATTACACTTTAAAAGGTTTCGAATGCTAATTTTAAGTTCTCAAATTACAAACCTAATAGTTGGTTATTGGTGTGTCAAATTAAAATATTTTACAAATAGTAACTTTAGGACGTCTTTTTTTTACTTTAATCATAGTAATTCAATTTAGTAGTTTAATTAAAGAATTCTAAAACAAACTATTTAGTATTTTTCACTCTAAATCTTTTAACTGAATTGAAAGTGCTTTTGTTGACATTTGAACTTCAATAAAAGATAGAATTAAGGATGCCATTAGTGAAAAAAGACTAAAACCAAATACAAGTTTTGCCCAAAAATTTAATTCCACATAAATTAAAAACATAGTAATTACCGCCAGTAAAAAACTGAGTATGGCAACTGCTTGCATGTTTTTAATTATTGTTAGCCTTTGTCTTAATTTTTTTACTTGTAAACTAATAGAATGCAATTCTGTTTCTTGGTATTTTTGATGCAATTGTCTTATTAAAGCGGCAATTGCCAAATATCTCGCATTGTATGCAAGCATAGTTAATGATATTGCGGGAAATAATAATGAAGGAATACTAAGAGAAAGCTCCATATTTTATTCTATTATAAAATTTATAGTTTCTGTTGTATACTTATTTTTCACTTTTACAGTGTAACTTCCTTTAGGTAAGTAAGTTTTACCATCAGAAGCAGTCTTTAATTCTGTCTTTACCTTTTTTAAATAATTAGCTTTACCAGCCTTTGAAAAAGAAACATCATAAGATAAAATATTAAATCCTTTTGATGCTTCAAGTGTAGTTTCACTAACTGTTACACCACTTGAGCTTAATATTGAAATATCATATACATTTGGTTTATTAGTATAAAATGTAATATCTACACCTGGTGTATTTGGTTTTCTCCAACTATTTCTTGTTTCTCCCCATTTGCCAGAGTGTTTAATAGTATCAATAGCGAATATATGTAGATTTTTTGATGAAATTTCAGGTGTCATTAATTCTAATTTAGAAATATCTGTTCTGTAAATACTTCTACCATGTGTGCCGACAATTAAATGTTTTACATCTGGTTGAATTACTAAATCATGCACTGCAACATTAGGTATTCCACTTTGAAAATTTTCCCATAGCGCTCCTTTGTTAAATGAAAGGTATAATCCGTTGTCAGTACCAATAAGTAACAAATTTTCATTTACTGGGTCTTCAATAATTACATTTACTGGTGAGGCAGGAACATTATTTGTAATACTTTGCCAAGTTTTACCATAATCTTCACTGCTATAAATATAGGGGCTAAAATCATCGTTTCTATAACCGTTTAGTGTTGCATAAACACGACTTTTTTTATGCTTTGAAGCAATGACTCTACTTACCCACAAATCTTTTGGAAGTGAAGTTGCTATATTTACCCAACTATTTCCGCTATCGTCGGTTCTTTGAATAAGTCCGTCATCACTACCAGTATATATTAATCCAAATTTAAAAGGAGATTCTGATATAGTAGTTAGGGTGCCGTAAGCAACATTTCCTGGTTTTCCACCTTGAGTTAGGTCTGTTGAAATAGTTTCCCAGTTGTCCCCTTTATTTAACGAACGGTGTAATTTATTACTTCCTAAATATAATATGTCTTGGTTGTGTGGTGATAACAAAATAGGTGTTTGCCAATTAAAACGATAGGCTTCATCTTCCGATTCTGGTTTGGGTTGAATATATTCTCTTGTATCATTTTCTAAATCTAACCTATAATAATTTCCGAATTGATACCCTGTATATACAATATTTGAGTTGCGATTGTCTATTTGTACTTGCATGCCATCACCACCCATAATAGATTTCCAAGGGTAATCTCCAGACTGATGCCAAGCTTCATTCTCGGTTACATTGCTTGGTCCTTTCCAAACACCATTATCTTGCAAGCCACCGTATATGTTATAAGGTGTTTCATGATCAATATTAACGGCATAAAATTGACCGACTGCATTTGGGTTGTTTTTTATCCAACTTTTGCCATCGTCGTATGAAATGTTGACACCGCCATCATTTCCGTTAATTAAATGACCTGGCATTTGTGGATTCACCCAAACATAATGATGGTCTGAATGTACATTTCTAGCACTTATTGAACTGTACGTTTTTCCAGCATCTTCAGATTTTATAACTGGTACGCCTGATAGGTATACTTTATCAGCATTACTAGGGTCGATACTTATTTGTCCAAAATAATAACCATAGCTATAGTATAAGTCATCAATAAAGTCTAAGTTTTGCTTTGTCCAGGTTTTTCCTGCGTTATTACTACGATAAACTTCAGCCCCAATAACAGGAGTTTCAAATACTATCGGATTTACACTTTTTAAATAATCTTCTATTTCATTAGGCTTAACGAACCCACTTCTAATTAGTTGTTTAATGTTTTCTGCCCTGTGTTTTTCTTGAAAATTATTGTTTTTAATAAATGAATTTAAAGTTTTGCCAGGTAAGCTTAATACTTGCTCAGGTGTCATCGTATTAAGTTCTTTGCTTTTTAAATTTTTAGAAGAATCAACAGGTCTTCTGTTTTGATTGTCATGTACAACATAAACAGTGTTTTCATCAAAAACAGCAAGTCCAATTCTCCCAACTCCTTCACCTGTAGGGAAACCACTTTCTGGGCTAGAAATTTTAGTCCAAGTTTCACCAGCATCAGTACTCTTATAAATTCCAGAATTTGTTCCATTGCCAGAAAAATTCCAAGCTTTTCTATCTTTTTCCCAAGCAGTAGCGTAAATCGTATTAAAATTATGTGGTGCAATCGCTACATCAATTATACCTGTTACTGCATTTATATAAAGTGTTTTTTTCCAAGTTTTACCACCATCAATAGTTTTAAAAATACCTCGTTCTTCGTTTGGAGAGTATAAATGACCTGTAGCACCAACAACTACTTCATCAGGATTTTTAGGGTTAATTATAATTCTACCAATATGATGAGAATCCTTAAGTCCCATATTTTGCCAAGATACACCTGCATTTGTCGATTTTAAAATGCCTATACCTGCATAAGAAGATCGTGAAGCATTATTTTCACCAGTTCCAACCCAAATGGTGCCATTTTTCCAATCAACAGCAATATCTCCAATATTTTGTGTTTCAGCATTATCTAAAACGGGTGTAAATGTTGTTCCGTTATTTTTAGTATACCAAAGTCCGCCTGAAGCATAGGCGACGTAAAATTCTGTTGGATCATCAGAGTTAACCGCAATATCAACAACGCGACCACTCATTACAGATGGTCCTATATTTTCAAATGGAATATTTTTTAAAATAGAAATATTGTTCAATTTGTCTTTCTCTTTTAAAGCGATTTCAACTTTTTCAGATGAAGTAGGTGTAATTTGTGCATTTGTTAGTGAAATTGAAAGTAAAAAAAAGGAAAGTAGTTGTTTTTGCATCTTAGTTATAATTAGTCTTTGGAAAGTTAAGAAAACTATACCAAAAAAAGGAAACCAAACGGTCTACTTTTTCTTTGGTCTCTTTTATAATTCATACTTTTGATGAGCTATTACAAAATAAAATTTGTGAGAGGAGTAGAGGTCTAAATTTTAATAAAATAGAATCATATGAAGTACGATAGTATAAGCAGTAATTTATTCATTAAGAATAGAAAAAAGTTCATGGCTCAAATGAGGTCGAAAAGTATTGCTGTTTTCAATTCAAATGATATTTACCCTATAGGTGCAGACAGTACATTACCTTTTGAACAACACAGAGATATTTTTTATTTATCGGGTGCAGATCAAGAGGAGACAATACTTCTTTTGTTTCCTGAGGCAAATGATGAAAAACACAGAGAAATATTATTTGTTCGTGAGACCAATGAACATATTGCTGTTTGGGAAGGAGAGAAATTAACTAAAGAAAGAGCAACTGAAGTTTCTGGTATTGAAACTATATATTGGTTAACGGACTTTGATCGCGTGTTTTTTGATTTAATGACAGAAGCAGATATCATTTACTTTAATACAAATGAGCATTACCGTCAGGCAGTAGAAACGCAAACAAGGGAAGATCGTTTTATTCAGAAGTGTAAAATGCAATTTCCGGCACACCAATACGCAAAAAGCAACCCTATTTTACAAGAAATACGAGGTGTAAAAGAGCGAGAAGAAATTGATTTGATGCAAATTGCTTGTAATATTACGGAGAAAGGTTTTAGAAGATTGTTAGGTTTTGTAAAGCCAGGTGTTTTTGAATATGAGATAGAAGCAGAGCTACTGCATGAATTTATTAGAAACAAATCAAAAGGGTTTGCTTATACGCCAATAATAGCATCAGGCAACAATGCTAATGTGTTGCACTATATTGAGAATAATCAAGAATGTAAAGCAGGCGATTTAATACTAATGGATGTTGCTGCTGAATATGCGAACTATTCAAGTGATTTAACACGTACAATTCCTGTAAGTGGTAAATTTAATGACAGGCAAAAAGAGGTTTACGAAGCTGTACTTCGTGTGAAAAATGAAGCTACAAAAATGTTAGTTCCTGGAACTATTTGGGCTGAATATCATAAAGAATGTGGTAAAATAATGACTTCAGAATTATTAGGCTTAGGCTTATTAGATATGGCGGATGTTCAAAATGAAAATGCTGATTGGCCGGCCTATAAAAAATATTTCATGCATGGTACTAGTCACCACATTGGTTTAAATACACATGATTATGGGGCATTAAAAACACCTATGAAAGCAAATATGGTTTTCACAGTAGAACCAGGTATTTATATTCCAGAAGAAAAATTTGGTATTCGCCTTGAAGATGATGTTGTAATTCAAGAAAAAGGAGCGCCTTTTAATCTAATGGCTAATATTCCTATTGAGGTAGATGAAATTGAAACTTTAATGAATAGCTAAATAAGCTATAGTTTTATAAATAAAAAACGACCCAATTTTGGGTCGTTTTTGGTTAAAAGTAATTTTGTTTTTACATTCTAGGTAAAACTACAGTATCAACTACGTGTATAATTCCATTTGATTGGTGAACATCTGCAATAATAACAGTTGAAACATTTTCGTTAGCATCTTTCAATTTTAATGATTTACCATTCATCATGGCAGTTAACATATCGCCATTTACGGTTTTAAAAATAGCCACTCCTTTTCCTTTTTTAATAGCTTTAATAATACTTTTAGCATCATGGTTTCCTGCAAGCACATGGTATGTTAAAACGGCTTGTAGTTTTTTCTTGTTTTCAGGTTTTAATAAAGTTTCAACGGTGCCTTTTGGTAGTTTTGAAAAAGCATCATTGGTAGGAGCAAATACTGTAAAAGGTCCTTCGCCTTGTAAAGTTTTTACTAAATCAGCAGCCTTAACAGCAGCAACAAGTGTTGTGTGATCTTTGGAGTTTACGGCATTGGAGATTATATCTTTGTTAGGATACATTTCTGCTCCGCCAACCGTTTTGGTTTCCATTTTACCTTTTTTTATCATTGCTTTTTCTTGAGCAAATGTTGAAGTAGCTATAAATAGCATTACTAAACTAATCGATTTTAAAATTGTACTAGATTTCATATTTTATGTTTTTATTTGATTACGCTTTACCTACGGAAGAAATATATGATGGGTTTGGTTTTTAATGATATAATTTTAGATTAGGTACAAACAAATTGATTTAACTTGCAGAAAAACTATTAGTTAAATATTATAAACTTTTGGTTTTGTAGCTTTGAGTTTTTTATATACCTAAATTAGAATGACAGAAATAATAACCACTATATTTTTTTTGATAGCAGTAATTGATCCGTTAGGATCGGTTCCTGTTTATCTTGAAGCGACTAAAAATTTTGATAAACACCATAAAAGAAAAATTGCCATACGCGCTTCAATTGTAGCTTTTGGTGTTTTGTTATTCTTTATTATTATAGGGCAGTTAATTCTGGAGGGTATGGCGGTTTCATTAAATGCTTTTCAAATATCAGGAGGTGTAATTTTATTTCTATTTGCTTTAACAATGATATTTGGTGATGGTAAACCAGAAAGTGAAAAAAGTCAAATTTCAGATTATAAACATGTAGCAATTTTTCCAATAGCAATACCTTCAATTGCATCTCCAGGGGCAATTATGGCTGTGGTATTAATGACGAATAATAACTTATACACCATTCAGCAACAAGCAGTAACTACCGTTTTGGTTGTTTTGGTTATTGGTCTTACCTGTGTATTGTTATTAGTAGCTAATATTGTTCAGAAAAAAGTGGGAGAATATGGAATTACTGTAATTAGTAAAATTATGGGTTTAATATTGGCATCATATGCTGTGCAAAGTATTTTAGGTGGACTTCGTGATTTTTTTACAGTTTTGCATTAACGCTTTGTTCGTAGTCAAAACCATATCTTTGTTATTTATCAATTATATTTTCTTATGCTCGGATTAAAATTAGAAACAGACCCACGTTGGGCAAAATTAGTAGAGACTAATATTGAAGAAATACTTACGGATCATGCTTGGTGTGAGCAAAAGGCAGCAACAAATGCGATAACAATAATTTCTTTGAATTCTGAACATGAAGAATTGGTGACGGAACTATTGAAATTGGCTCAAGAAGAACTAGAGCATTTTCAAATGGTTCATGATATTATTAAAAAAAGAGGTTTTACACTAGGTAGGGAACGGAAAGATAGTTATGTAAATGAACTTTTTAAAGTTCAAATGAAGGGGGGAAGTCGTCAGCAAGCGCTGGTAAATAGATTGTTGTTTTCGGCAATGATTGAGGCACGTAGTTGTGAGCGTTTTAAAGTATTGTCAGAAAATATAAAAGATAAAGAGCTTTCAAAATTTTATAGAGACTTAATGATTAGTGAGGCAGGTCATTATACTACTTTTTTAGGTTTTGCACGTAAATATGGAGAAGGTATTGATGTAGATAAACTTTGGAAAGAGTTATTAGTTGCTGAAGGAGAAATTATTAAAAACTACGGAAAGTCTGAAACTATTCACGGGTAGTTTTTTTAATTAGATTAGCGATAACAAAACTTAGTAAAGCCGGTAAAATCCATCCTATATTATAATTGCTTAACGGAATGTAATTTTTTATAGCTGTTGATGAAAACCCTATACTGTCTATAAAATCAGGAATACTAAATAGCAATGTGGTAATTACTACTATCTTAAATACCTGTGAAGAGCCATATTTTTCAGGTACTACATTTAATAGTATCAATATTATTGTAAGCGGATAAATAAACATTAAAGCTGGAACTGCAAATTGTATAATACTATTCACGTTAAATTGTCCCATTACCACACCTAATAAACAGCCTATAAAAGCCGTAGCATAAAAAGCTTTTTTTGATCCTTTACTGAGGTGTTTTATAAAATCAGCAGTTCCGGTTACAACTCCTACAGCGGTTGTAAAACATGCAAGGCTTACAAGAATACTTAAAAGAAAATTTGCAGTATCACCTAAAGTATTTTTGCTAATACCATTTAGCAATTCAGTTCTTGAAATTGTTTCACTAAATTCATTATGCATTAATGCGCCTGTAATAATTAAACCAGCATAAATAAGAAATAAAGCAAACCCAGAGAGCCAACCTGCTCTTCTTATTAAAACCCTTTTTTCTTCATAAGAATCTTTTTTGTTATTGATGTTTATAGATACAATTATTACGCCTCCTACTACCACTGCTGCTATAGCATCAAAAGTTTGATACCCTTCTAAAATGCCTTTTGAAAAAGGATTCCTAAAAGTAGTGGTTCCAAAATTTAAGTCAAATGTGAATAAAGTAACTCCAATAATTGCTAACAAGATTATAATTATAGTAGGTGTAAGTATCTTACCAAGTATATTTAAAATTTTAGACCGATTTATAGCGAATAAAAAGACTAAAGTAAAATATGCTATGCTAGTATATAAATAAGGTGTGTCAAAAAATGGCTTTATTGCAATTTCGTGCGTAACTGAAGCTGTCCGAGGTGATGGTAAACTTGCAGCAATAAGGTAAATTAGTAGGGAGTAAATAATACTAAACTTGGTGCCTACTTTTTTTCCAAAATCAAAAATTGTTCCTTGTAATTTAGCGTGTGCAAAAATTCCGAGTATTGGAACAATTACGGCAGAAATTGAAAAACCTATGGCAACTAACCACCACATGTTCCCAGATTGGAAACCTAATAAAGGTGGGAATATTAAATTTCCTGCTCCGAAAAATAATGAGAAAAGAGCAAAAGAAGTTACAAGTGTTTTTTTGATGTTTTGCATGAAATTTTAAAAATAAAGGGGAAAGGTAATTGAAATTCTATTCTGGTATCTTTCTTTTGGTAATGATTTTTAGCGTTTTACCGAAAAAACCACACCTTTTGACAATTATTGCCAAAAAAAGTTAGGAAGCATTCAATAAAATGAAGTAAAGTATCGTTCTAGTATTAAATCATTTACATATTTTATTTTTCATATGTAAATAAGTGAAATTTAAATAATGTAAGATTACTAGTGTTAAGTTCCCAAAACTTACTGCAAATAAAATATATAACCTATGAAAAAAGTACTCTCTAGCTGTAGCTCTACATTTAATTTTGTGTGCTGTTCAATTTTTGGTCATCATTATACAGTCTCAAGAAACGTTACTTCTCACATTAAAGAATATAAATGCATACATTGCGATAAGCAAGTTTCAACTGATGCTGATGGTAATATTTCTGTATTGACTGCAGAAATGAAAGAAATTAACAGAGAGCTTGAAAACATTCATAGCAAAAGGCATATACGAACTTCTCACCAGCAAGTTGCATAGCCTATTTCTTATATTTGAATTTTTACCCTGTGTGGTTTAAAAATTCTAAAGATATTCCTGAAATCCTAATGACTTATAAATATGTTACTTTGCATTTGCCCTATGCGCGGTAACTTGAATTTGTCGTTTATTTTTTGGGAATTCTTTTTTTTATTCCTCAAATGAATTCCAGCCTTGTGCTTTTAACGGAATTTTAGTTTCTCCACGAGTAACCAAATGTGCGCCTTGGTCTTTATCAGTCATAAAACCTATTACTGTTAAATGAGGATTTCCTTTAATTTTTTCAAAATCTTTTTGATCAACCGTAAAAAGTAGTTCGTAATCTTCACCACCACTTAGGGCAACTAAAGTACTGTCCATTTTAAATTCTTCACAAGCGGCAATAACAGTTGGGTCTAATGGAATTTTATCTTCATATAAATCACAGCCAACATTACTCTCTTTGCATAAATGTAAAATCTCAGAAGATAAGCCATCGCTAATATCAATCATTGACGTTGGTTTAACTTCCAACTTTTCAAGTATTTCAACAATGTCTTTACGTGCTTCTGGCTTTAGTTGTCGTTCAACTATGTAAGAATAAGGTTCTAAATCTGGTTGACTGTTTGGGTTTACTTTAAAAACTTCATTTTCGCGTTCTAAAACTTGTAATCCCATGTAAGCACCACCTAAATCACCAGAAACCACTAGTAAATCATTGGGTTTTGCACCACTTCGGTAGGTAATATCTTTTTCTTCAATTGAACCTATAGCTGTAATACTAATAAGTAATCCAGTTTTTGATGAGGTTGTATCGCCACCAATTAAGTCTACATTGTATCCTTTTGTTGCCAATTCAATGCCAGCATATAAATCTTCTAATGCTTCTAGTGGAAATCTATTTGAAACTGCAACAGACACTGTAAGTTGAGTTGCAATGGCATTCATGGAATAAATATCAGATAAATTAACCATAGCGGCTTTGTAACCTAAGTGCTTTAAAGGCATATAGGCTAAATCAAAATGTACCCCTTCAACAAGTAAATCTGTAGAGAGAACAGTTTTTCTATTTTTGTAATCTAAAATAGCAGCGTCATCTCCTATACCTTTAATTGTGGATTCATGTGAAATGGCAAAATCTTTAGTAAGGTGCTCGATTAAACCGAATTCACCCAGTTGTTCTAAAGACGTTCTTTTTTGATTTTTATCTTCTATCATAGTGCAAAAATAAGAAGTATAATTTTATGCAAGATGATTTATTAATTTTTGAAGGTGTATTTAAAACTTTAAAGCATTTTTTTGATTTGATAATGCAGCATATTTCTCTAAAACTTTTAAGCAAAGCAAATCTTCTAATTTTTTATCTTGAAACCTCTTAATGTGTTGGTGGGCATTATTAATTATTTCTTCAGATTCTTTAATGTTTTTTGAATAATAATTAATTTTTTCTTCAAGATCAGAACAATCGTCTTTTACTTCAACATAATGAACACCAGCCTTTAAGGTGCCTTCCATAAACCAAGTTTCATACTTAGGTTTCGGCATTATACATAAAGAGTTTGATGACATAGCCCATTTTAAATTTGTGGCAACATCGTACCCTTCAGGACAATAAATAAATTTATAAGCTAGTTGCTCATTTATAGTCATAAATTCTTTTATCCAAGGTTCGTTATCGTGCTCTTTTTTTATTTGACCAATATTACAAAGCGGATGATTGTAAAAATTTTTTACAAAATTCACTCTAAGAGGTTTTCTCGCCTGACCTCTCCAAACAAGCATATCTTCCTTTTCTGAAAATTTAAGTGAATCTTTTACCCATTTAAAATGTCTCCTTTTATTTAATTTGAATAAAACTGAATTTGCAATAGCACCATGAATAGGTCTAGCTTTAAATAAAGTTGGATATGGGTTTATATGAGTTTCATCACCAAAATGGTAGGCAAACTTAACATTTGAATTAAAATAATGTAGAAATTCTTTCAAATCTAGGTAATAAAAAGTGCCCTTAGTATTTTTAAAATCTTTAACAGCAACAGCCTGTTCAGGTACTTCAAAATTATCATTAAATTTCACATAATAAGCAAGCCTTTCTTTTACTTCATTAGCATCGCATATTTTCTCGTAAGTTCTTATTTTATTATAAAAATTTTTAAAATAAAAATCAGGTAAAGCATTTCTACTAAACCTTTTAATGTAATAAATAATGTTAATGTCATCTAGTTTCATGGTGAACAAATGTAGAAAAGTTAAAGTAAAAATTAAATTTAAAAATTGTTGTATCTTATAGCGACTACAAGTATAAATAAAACTTATACTAGTATGCATCATATAAATGTTAGTTCCTATGGAAAAAAGCGACTTATAATGTATATTTGTAAATTATTTAGAACAAATCCAATATAGTATGATTCAAGTATCGGAAACGGCAAAAAAAAGAGTCATCTCTCTAATGACTGAGGAGGGGTTTGATTCGTCAAAAGATTATGTTCGTGTAGGCGTTAAAAGTGGCGGTTGTAGTGGCTTGTCTTATGAATTAAAATTTGATGACAAAATAGGGGAAACAGATAAAGTTTTTGAAGCTAATGATGTGCGCATTATAGTTGAGAAAAAGAGTTTTCTTTATTTGGTTGGGACAGTCTTAGAATATTCAGGCGGTCTTAACGGAAAAGGTTTTGTGTTTAACAATCCGAATGCACAAAGAACCTGTGGTTGTGGAGAAAGTTTTTCTCTATAAGATTAAGAATTTAAAATTAAACAATACACCTTTGAGAATACCAATCAAAGGTATATTGGTAAATTGAAAAAGATGGCATATACAGAAGAAGAGCTGAAAAAAGAGTTAGAAACCAAAGAGTATGAGTACGGTTTTTATACAGATATTGAGTCAGAGACTTTTCCAGTAGGTTTAAGTGAAGAGATAGTTATAGCTATTTCTAAAAAGAAAGAGGAGCCAGAATGGATGACCTTATGGCGTTTAGAAGCTTTTAAAATATGGAAAGAAATGGAAGAACCAGAATGGGCAAATGTTCATTATGAGAAACCAGATTTTCAAGCAATAAGTTACTATTCAGCACCTAAAAAAGCAGATCCTAATAAAACGTTAGATGATGTAGATCCGGAGTTGTTAGAGATGTACAAAAAATTAGGTATATCTGTTGATGAGCAAAAGAAATTACAAAACGTAGCAGTAGATATTGTTATGGATTCTGTTTCTGTGGCTACAACATTTAAAAAGACATTGGCAGAAAAAGGAATTATATTTTGTTCTATTTCTGAAGCTATAAAAGAGCACCCTGAGTTGGTTAAAAAGTATTTAGGTTCTGTAGTTCCTAAAACAGATAACTTTTATGCGGCATTAAATTCTGCGGTATTTTCTGATGGTAGTTTCTGTTACATTCCAAAAGGCGTACGTTGTCCAATGGAACTTTCTACTTATTTCAGAATTAATCAAGCAGGTACAGGTCAGTTTGAACGTACATTGGTAATTGCTGATGAAGCTAGTTATGTTAGTTACCTTGAAGGTTGTACTGCGCCGTCACGTGATGAAAATCAATTGCACGCTGCAGTGGTAGAATTAATTTCACTTGATGATGCTGAAATTAAATATTCGACAGTACAAAACTGGTTCCCAGGTAATAAAGAGGGTAAAGGTGGTGTTTACAATTTTGTAACTAAAAGAGCTTTATGTGAGAAAAACGCAAAAGTTTCTTGGACGCAAGTTGAAACGGGTTCTGCTGTAACTTGGAAATACCCTTCTTGTATTTTAAAAGGTGATAATTCAATTGGTGAATTTTACTCAATAGCAGTAACTAATAATTACCAACAAGCAGATACAGGTACAAAAATGATTCATTTAGGTAAAAACACTAAGTCAACCATTATATCAAAAGGTATTTCTGCTGGTAAATCACAAAACTCATATAGAGGATTGGTGCAAGTTAGTAGTCGTGCTGCAAATGCACGTAACTTCTCGCAATGTGATTCATTGTTAATGGGTAATGAATGTGGTGCACACACATTCCCATATATTGAAGCAAAAAATAAATCTGCAATGATTGAGCATGAGGCTACAACAAGTAAAATTGGTGAAGATCAAATTTTCTATTGTAACCAACGTGGTATTGATACTGAAAAAGCAATTGCATTAATTGTAAATGGTTTCAGTAAAGAGGTATTGAATAAATTGCCAATGGAATTTGCAGTAGAGGCTCAAAAACTATTAGAAATTAGTTTAGAAGGTTCAGTAGGATAAATAAAATTTAGTAAAAAGACTTAAATTACACAAAGATGTTACAAATAAAAAATCTACATGCAAGTGTAGAAGATAAAGAGATTTTAAAGGGAATTAATTTAGAAGTTAAACCTGGAGAAGTACATGCTATTATGGGCCCAAATGGTTCTGGTAAAAGTACATTATCTTCGGTAATTGCTGGTAAAGAAGAATTTGAGGTAACTGAAGGTCAGGTTATTTTAGAAGGTGAAGATCTAGAAGATGTTTCTCCTGAAGAAAGAGCACACAAAGGTATTTTCCTTTCTTTTCAATATCCGGTTGAAATTCCTGGAGTTTCTGTAACAAACTTTATGAAAACGGCTATTAACGAGGGTAGAAAAGCAAAAGGATTAGAAGATATGCCAGCAAATGAAATGCTGAAATTGATTCGTGAAAAATCTGAAATGCTTGAAATTGACCGTAAGTTTTTATCACGTTCATTAAATGAGGGTTTTTCAGGTGGTGAGAAAAAACGTAATGAGATTTTTCAAATGGCAATGTTAGAGCCAAAAGTTGCCATCTTAGATGAAACAGATTCTGGTTTAGATATTGATGCGTTACGTATTGTATCAAACGGAGTTAATAAACTTAGAAGCAAGGATAATGCAGTTATTGTAATTACGCATTACCAACGTTTGTTAGAATATATTGTTCCTGATTTTGTTCACGTTTTACATAATGGAAAAATTGTTAAATCTGGAGGAAAAGAATTAGCTCTAGAATTAGAAGAAAAAGGATACGATTGGCTTAAAAATGAAGCTACAGTTTAAAAAAAGTACAATGTACTTCAAGCTAAAAACTTCATAATTAATACTAAAAAAAATGAGTTTAAAAGATAAATTAGTTTCTTCTTTCATGGCATTTGAGAACAATGTGGATGTTGAACATCCTGTTCACGAAGTGCGTGTAGATGCTTTGAAAAACTTTGAAAATAAAGGTTTCCCTAGTAAAAAGGAAGAAGCTTGGAAGTATACTTCATTAAAAAGTCTTGAAAAAATAGACTTTAGTATTTTTCCAAAAGAGAAAAACACATTAGAATATAAAGACGTTAAAGAATATTTCATCAACGAAATAGATACCTATAAAATTGTTTTTATAGACGGTATTTTTAGCTCTTACTTATCAGAGACGACACATGATGGTGTTGATATTTGTTTAATGAGTTCGGCTTTATCAAAGCCAATGTACAAGCAAATTATTGAGGTGTATTTTAATAAAATAGCGTCAAAAGATGATTCGTTAACAACATTAAATACTGCATTCAGTAAAGAAGGAGCTTACATTTATATTCCTAAAAATAAAATGCCTAAAAAGCCAATTGAAATTATTCATTTTGCTACAGGTAATGAAGCTTCTTTAATGTTACAGCCACGTAATTTAGTTGTAGTTGAAGAAAATGCTGAGGTTCAAATTTTAGAACGTCACCAGAGTTTGACTTCAAATGAAGTTTTAACAAACTGTGTGACTGAAATTTTTGCGGCAGATAGTGCAATTGTTGATTATTACAAAATTCAGAATGATGCTGAAAATGCATCATTAATTGATAATACGTACGTAAATCAAAAGAATAAGAGTGTTGTAAATGTACATACTTTTAGTTTTGGTGGTAAGTTAACTCGTAATAACTTAAATTTTTTCCAGAACGGTGAGTATATGGATTCTGTAATGAAAGGTGTTACTATCTTAGGGGCTAAACAACATGTTGATCACCACACGTTAGTACATCATATTGAACCTAATTGTGAAAGTCATCAAGATTATAAAGGTATTTTTGCAGAGAATTCAACAGGTGTTTTTAATGGTAAAATTATTGTAGATAAAATTGCTCAAAAAACAAACGCATTCCAGCAAAATAACAATATACTAATAAGTGATAAAGCGACTATCAATACAAAACCTCAGTTAGAAATTTTTGCTGATGATGTAAAATGTTCCCACGGTTGTACTATTGGTCAGTTAGATGAAGATGCAATGTTCTATTTACAATCAAGAGGTATTCCTCAAAAAGAAGCTAGAGCATTATTAATGTATGCTTTTGCTAATAATGTATTGGCAAGTGTACGTATACCAGAACTTAAAATTAGAATTAATAAATTAATAGCTAATAAATTAGGTGTTAATTTAGGGTTTGATATATAAAAATACAGTTTAACGGAAACTGTTAAAATATTAAAAATAATTAACGACACTTTATGAGTGTCGTTTTTTTATGCGTTAAAATTAACTGATATATTAGCAGTATAATTGTAAACTTTTAACTCATAACTCGTATGAAAAATCTTTATTTTTTAACAATTTCAATGTTTTTAATTGCCACATCGTTATGTGCACAAGACCAAAAATGGAGCATTGAAGCAAATTACCCTATTTCTGTTGGAGAAGACTTAGGAAATGACGTGCCTGGTATTATTGATTTAGGCTTAAAATACCGTTTTGTAGATTTAAATATCGTAAAATTAGGAGCTAGTATAAATGCAGGTGTACTAAATGGTAATGTAGGTAGTGGTGATTTTGATAACTCGATAGATTTTGATGAGACTGATTGGTTAATTCAACCTAGAGTGTTTACTGATATTACAATACCAACTTTGAGTAAACTGCACCCTAGTGTAGGTTTGGGGTATACATTTATTGAATCTAAATTTGATGGATCTTCTTTTGGTGAATCTTTTGATAATACAGAATCATTTGGAGGTCTAAATATAAATTTAGGACTATCTTATGATATTATAAATAGGATTTTCGTTCAAGTTCAATATGATTACGTAAGATCTAATTATGATTATGAAGTAAACGATGTAGAATATGAAAATGATCAAAACCTAGGATTTTTAAAATTAGGTGTAGGTTTTAGATTTTAATTAAGACTTGTTAGAATTATTACTTCTGCTATGTAGTAAGTATCTTTGCAACTTAGCAGAAGTATTATGATAAATGTTACAAATATTCGTAAAGATTTTCCAATATTAAACCGTGAAGTAAACGGTAAGCCATTGGTTTATTTTGATAATGCAGCAACATCTCAAACTCCACAGCAGGTTATTGATGTTATTGTAGATTATTACAGTAATTACAATGCAAATATTCACCGTGGCGTTCATGCACTTTCCCAAGAAGCTACGGATAAATACGAACAAGCTAGGCAAACTATTCAAAAGCATTTTAATGCGGCCAAAGCACACGAAATAATATTTACATCAGGTACAACACATGGTATAAATTTAGTGGCTAATGGTTTTTCATCACTATTAAAAAAAGGCGATGAAATTATAGTTTCAGCAATGGAGCATCATTCTAATATTGTTCCTTGGCAAATGTTATGTGAGCGTACAGGTGCCATTTTAAAAGTAATCCCTATGAATTTAGAAGGAGAGCTTTTAATGGATGTTTACCATACTAATTTGTTGTCCGATAAAACAAAACTTGTTTTCTGCAACCATGTATCTAACGCGTTAGGTACAGTAAACCCTATTAAAGAGATTATTGATGCTGCACATAAAGTTGGCGCGGCAGTTTTAATTGACGGAGCACAAGCAGCACCGCATATAAAAGCAGATGTACAAGCATTAGATATGGACTTTTATGTTGTTTCCGCACATAAAATTTGTGGTCCAACTGGGGAGGGTATTCTGTACGGTAAAGAAGAGTGGTTAAATAAATTACCACCGTATCAAGGAGGTGGTGAAATGATTGCTGAGGTTAGTTTTGAAAAAACTACTTATGCAGCTCTACCTCATAAATTTGAAGCAGGTACTCCAAATATTTGTGGGGGTATAGCTATGGCAGCGGGAATCGATTATATGAATGCTATTGGTTTTGATGCTATTGCAAGTTATGAGCATGAACTTTTAGACTATGCTACGGAACAGCTTTTAGCTATTGAGGGTTTAAAAATTTATGGTACTGCTAAAGAGAAAACAGCAGTAATTTCATTTAATATAGGTGTAATTCACCCTTATGATATTGGTTCTATTCTAGATAAATTAGGTGTTGCGGTACGTACAGGTCACCATTGTGCACAACCTATTATGGATTTTTTTAAAATACCAGGTACGGTAAGAGCTAGCTTTAGTTTTTACAATACTAAAGAAGAAATTGATGTTATGGTTGCTGCATTGATGCGTGCAAAAGGAATGTTAGAGTAATATGTACGTAATTATTTAGTACTTTTTCGACTTAGTTATTACATTCTTAAAATGGTTGAAATCTACTCTAACATATTGTATTTTTGTAATCATTAAATTCTTCTTTTTCTGAAGATTAATAATAGTTTATGACAATTAAAGAGATACAGGCAGATATAGTAGATGAGTTTTCAATGTTTGAAGATTGGATGCAACGTTATGAATATATGATTGAGTTAGGAAAATCACTCCCTATCATTGAAGAGCAATATAAAACAGACGATAATATTATAAAAGGCTGTCAAAGTAAAGTGTGGGTTCATGCTGATTTAGAAACAGATAAATTAGTATTTACAGCTGATAGTGATGCAATAATCACAAAAGGTATAATAGCAATATTAATACGTGCATTTAGCAATCAGAAACCACAAGACATTATAGATGCAAATACCGATTTTATTGATGAGATTGGTTTAAAAGAGCATTTGTCACCGACAAGGGCAAATGGTTTGGTGAGTATGATCAAACAAATAAAATTATATGCGATTGCATACCAAACCCAATTAGGATAGTTAAAAGATAAAAAGATGAGCGATACAGCAATAGATACTCAAGAGTTAGGTGAAAAAATTGTAGTAGTATTAAAAACTATTTATGATCCTGAAATACCAGTTGATATATATGAACTAGGTCTTATTTATGATGTTTTTGTAAATGAAGATTTTGAAGTTAAAATATTAATGACATTAACGTCACCAAATTGCCCTGTAGCAGAATCATTACCAGCAGAGGTTGAAGAAAAGGTGAAATCACTAGATGCAATTAAAGATGCTGAAGTTGAAATTACTTTTGATCCACCTTGGACTCAAGATTTAATGAGTGAAGAAGCTAAATTAGAACTAGGAATGCTTTAAATAAGCTTACCAGTATATGGATGAAATAGTAAATAGAGTTTCTCAGAGTAAGCTAATTACTTTCAATTTGGAAGATTATTATCCAAAAGGGAAGCGTATAGTTATAGATATTAAAGATTGGCTGTATGAAGGTTTTATACTTCGTGAGAAAGATTTTCGTGAGGTTCTAGAACAACATGATTGGACCAAATATCAAGATTCATATGTGGCTTTGGGTTGTAGTACCGATGCTATAATTCCTGGTTGGGCATACATGTTAATTGCAACGAAACTTCAGCCATATGTTAAAAAAGTGATAACAGGAACTCTTGAAAATTTAGAGACAATATTGTATCAAACTATAATTGAAAACCTTGATGTTTCAAGTTTTGAAGGTAAACCAGTAATCATAAAAGGCTGTAGCTCAAAGCCAGTTCCAACAAATGCATATGTTATGGCTACTACAAAAATTCAGACTGTTGCTAAAAATGTTATGTATGGTGAAGCGTGTTCTTCTGTTCCACTATTTAGAAAAATTTAAGATTAAGTTGTAGATATATTCATACCTTTGGCGTTGATTTTTTTAAACACTAAACATTAAATTATGAAAAAATTAGTATTGACGTTAGTAGCTACATTTGCATTAGCATCTAGTTACGGGCAAACAACAGAGGCTGAATTAAAAGCTGAAAAAAAGGCCAAGAATGATTCTATCGCAGCAATTCAAGGTCGTGTAGATGCAATTCAGAAAGAAATTGACAACATGCCGGGCTGGAAAAAAGGAGCTTTTGGTACTATTGGTGGTAGCTTGTCAAATTTTAATAACTGGTATGCACAAGGAACACCAAACAACAGTTCAGGTACTATTGGGTTTACAGTAAATGCTTTTGCTAATCTTAAGCAAGAAAAGTTTTTCTGGAACAACTCTTTAAATGCAAATCTTTCTTGGGTAAAGTTAGATGATAAAGATGATGATACTGATAGTGATGAATTTGAAGCAACTACTGATGTTTTTACAATAACATCTTTATACGGTAGAAACTTAACTAAGCATTTTGCTTTATCTGCTTTAGGTGAGTACAGAACTACAATTATCAACAACTTTAACGATCCTGGTTATTTAGATTTAGGTATTGGTGGTACTTGGACTCCTATTCAAGATTTAGTAGTAGTAATTCACCCATTAAACTATAATTTTGTTTTTAGCGATGAAGATGCTATTTATGAGTCATCTTTAGGTGCTAAAATAGTTGCAGATTATACTAAAAAATTAGGTGCAATTAGCTTTAAAACTAACTTATCTTCTTTTCTTAGTTATGAAAGTTCTGATTTATCAAGTGTAACTTGGACAAACTCTTTTGGGTATACATTATGGAAAATGATTGGTGTTGGTTTTGACTTTGGTTTAAGAAGCAATAAACAAGAGGCTTTAGATTACTCTAATAATACTTTAGGTAACAGTGATACTTTTGATACCGTAGATAATGACTTACAGACTTTTTGGATGCTAGGTTTAAACTATTCTTTCTAAGTAATAGTAATTATAAAATCTATAAAAATAAATATAGATTTTAAAGGTGAAATAAATAAAAACCCCAGAATTTTATCCTGGGGTTTTTCATATTTAATATTGTTTGTGTCACCTATCTTTTAATGATTATAAACTTTAAAATTATTTAGTTGTCAAATAGTAAACGTGTGTAACTTTGGCCTGTTTAATGCCTAATTGTTTTATTCGTATACTTTTTCAAATTCTTGACAAACAATAATCATACTTTCATTAGGTGTTTTCTTGAACACATGAAGCTCTCTTGAGAAATAATCCCAATGTGTTTTTTTCCAGGAATCTAAGGTTTTATCACCTTCTTTAATTGCAAAATCAGAATCAATAGCGAAAAAAGGTTTTAGCTTAACTGCTGTAATTTTTATAATGCACTTCGGATTTTTATTCCAATCTGTAATAACTAAATAAGACCCAATTTTAGGTAAGGTTTCATTTTTATTTTGTAAAGCAATTAATGTATTTGAAGTTGCTTTTTTTAAACCCTTTAATGTCAAATCAACTGATGAGTTAGCTTCACTTTCATTATCTGATAAGTGAATTGTTCTAGGGGTTTCTACAAGCACATTTTTTAAATTTTTATCTAGATAATTGTCCCACATAGTTTGGGCTGAGGTATTTTCCATATTTATTCTAAAATAAGTACTAATAATTTTTTTTGATAGATAAGTTTAAACTAAATATAAATTAACTTTCAAACTTATCCAGAATACTAATTTACATAGTATTTTTTAATCACTATATATTTCATACTTAATTTATCCATTCAACCTCTACATTGTTAATTTCAACAATGTTGTAATAGTTAAAGGCAATTATTTTATTTCTATTTCTGTATATTTATAGTAGTTTATGCTTGATTTTATGTATAGTTATTGGAGTAATATTTTTAATTTTAGGCATAGTTAAATTTCCCTAAAGTATTTATCTTTTAAAAGCTTCATTTAATAACTTTATTGCCTGTAAACTTAAATCTTGAGCTGTAAATTTAAATTGAAGAAAGTTTGTTGAGTGCTACTTAAATTTCATGTTATATTTTAGGAGAATTATTCAGTTAAATAGTTGTTTAAAACCATTAATTAAATTGTTGAGAATCAGGTTGATTATAGCTTTACTGGTTTATTTGAATTTTTAGTTTTGTTACATATTGGCGTATTATAACTAATTTTAATAGTGATATTTGAATGGATGTGAATATTTTAACTGAAATTCTATAATAGAAGATATAGTTAAAACGTTTGATGATTTTACAAGTAGTTCAACTGATGAAAAAGTATTTTGGGCTTTAATAATATATATTAAATGAAGTTTATATATCTAATTTTAATTTTGATAATTTTTTCATGTAAAAATGAAGAAAATAAATCAGCTGAAAATCCTTCACCTGAATTTATAACTTATGAAGAATATTCAGGAAAAGAACCAAACATGCCTAAAGAAACAGAAGTTTACGTTCCGGTGCCTCCTGTAGTTTCAGTAAAAGAAAGTAACGGTGTGCCAAGCGATGCTATTACCTTATTTGATAATGATAATTTAGATGAATGGGTGAGTGTTAATGATAATTCTAAAATAGTAGATTGGACCATTAATGCAGATAGTAGTTTTACAATAAAAAGTATAACAGGAAATATTAGAACAATTAAAGAATTTGGAGATATTCAATTGCATTTAGAATGGAAATCGCCAATTGATAATGCTTCTAATGTTGGTCAAGAAGTTGATAGTGGTGTTTTTTTGCAAGGCAGATATGAAATTCAAATACTAGATAATACTAGTAACACAAATTTTACTAATGGATTTGTTGCATCTGTTTACAAACAACAAATACCTTTGGTTAAAGCCACTATGCCAATGGGTAAATGGAATACTTTTGACATAGTTTACCATGCTCCAGAATTTGATAAAAGAGGACATAAAACAAAATCAGCAACTATAACTTTATTGCATAATGGGGTTTTAGTTCAAGATAATGCAGAAATTAAAGGAACAACTCGATTTATAGGTTGGCCAAAAAACGAAGCCCACGGTAAAGCTCCAATAATTCTTCAAAATCATAAGGATAGTCGTAAGATTAGTTTTAGAAATATTTGGGTTCGGGAATTAAACTAGCGTAAAATTTTAAAATTTAGTTACATTTTTCCTTCAATAATTCTCTAAAGTAAAAGATGAAATTTGAGTATCTTTGCAAAAAATAAAATCTACATATGATTCATTCAATGACGGGGTTTGGAAAACACGTAATCCAACTCCCAAGTAAAAAAATTACCATTGAGATTAAATCTTTAAACAGTAAGAGTTTAGATTTAAATGCAAGAATGCCATCAGCTTACAAAGAAAAAGAGTTGCAACTACGTAAAACAATAGCGAGTGCATTAGTAAGAGGTAAAGTAGATTTTGGCTTGTATGTTGAAAATACAGGTAATGCAACTACATCAGTTATTAATGAGGTTGTTGTAAAACAATACATGGCGCAATTAAATGAGATAGCTAATGTTGAAGATGTTCAGTTATTAGAAATGGCAATGCGTATGCCAGATGCTATGAAAACTGAACGAGAAGATATTGATGAACATGAGTTTGTAGCTATTGAAGAAGCTTTAGAGGTAGCTTTAAAAGATATTAATAAATTTAGAGCTGAAGAAGGTCAAGTTTTAGATAATGATTTTGTAGGTAGAATAAGTACTATTAAAATGTTGTTGGCTGAAGTAGCTGCTCTTGATAAAGATAGATTAGCAACAATTCGTGAGCGATTAGAAAGAGCAGTATCTGATTTAAAAACAGATTTAGATGCAAATCGTTTTGAGCAAGAGTTAATTTATTACCTTGAAAAATACGATATTACTGAAGAAAAAGTAAGATTGGCGAACCACTTAGATTATTTTATGACCACTTTAAAATCAGAGGATTCTAATGGTAGAAAACTAGGTTTTATTTGCCAAGAAATAGGTAGAGAAATAAATACAATTGGCTCAAAAGCAAATTTTGCACCTTTACAACAAGTAGTGGTTCAAATGAAAGATGAGTTAGAGAAAATTAAAGAACAAATGCTTAATGTTTTGTAATGAAAGGAGGTAAACTAATTATATTTTCAGCACCTTCTGGTAGTGGGAAAACAACAATAGTAAGGCACTTATTGGAGCATGATGATTTAAACTTAGCATTCTCTATATCAGCAACTTCTAGGCCTCGAAGAGGTAAAGAGAAAAATGGTGAACATTATTATTTTATGTCACTTTCTGAATTTAAAAATCATATTAAACATGATGATTTTTTAGAGTGGGAAGAAGTGTACCGCGATAATTTTTATGGTACTTTAAAGAGTGAAGTAGAACGTTTATGGGCAGAAGGCAAAAATGTAATTTTCGATATTGATGTTGTAGGCGGACTCAGAATAAAAAAGAAGTTTCCTGATCAAACATTGGCTGTATTTGTTAAACCACCAAGTGTTGATGAATTAAAAATTCGCCTAAAGAAAAGAAGTACCGAGAGTGACGATAAGATAAACATGCGAGTTGCAAAGGCATCAGTAGAATTAGCAACCGCTCCACAGTTTGATAAAATTATTAAAAATTACGATTTAGATACCGCTTTAGTTGAAGCTAAAGAGTTGGTTGCAGAATTTATTAAGTCTGATAAATAGAGTGAAAAAAGTAGGGTTATATTTCGGAACATTCAATCCTATCCACATGGGGCATTTGATAATTGCAAACCATATGGTTGAATTTTCCGAATTAGATGAAGTTTGGTTTGTGGTAACCCCACAGAGTCCATTTAAAACCAAAAAATCACTTTTGAACAACAACGATAGGTATCAAATGGTATATGATGCCACAGAGGCATATGATAAATTAAAACCAAGTACTATTGAGTTTAATTTGCCACAACCTAATTATACCATAAATACTTTAGTACATCTTTCTGAAAAGTATCCTAAGGGACATGAATTTTCTTTAATAATGGGAGAAGATAATTTAAAGAGTTTTCATAAGTGGAAAAATTATGAAATAATGCTTGAGGATTATAACATTTATATATATCCAAGAGTCTCAGAAGGGGAAATAGACCACCAGTTTAAAAGTCACCCTAAAGTACATCGTGTAGATGCGCCTATAATGGAAATTTCTTCGACTTTTATTCGTAAAGCTCATAAAGAAGGTAAAAATATTAAGCCATTATTACCTCTTGAAACTTGGGAGTATATAGATAAAATGAATTTTTACAGATAGATATTCTTCTTATTAATTTTATTTAATAAAAATCTATACTTTTCACATTAAATATGTTAATCTTATTTTAAACGGATTTGTATTAGTTTGCTTTTTTCTAATTTAGAAAGTTATAAACTAACTCATATTTTATGAAAAAAAAATTACTATTGTGTTTTTGTATTGCAATTATACCCTTTTGCAATGTCAACGCACAGAAAAAGAAAAGCAAAAAATCTAATGAAAAAGGTGTAGAAAAAACTACTTCAAAATCAAAAGATAAGAGCCCTATTAAAGATTACAATGCTGTAATTACTAAAGATGCTGTTACTGATGATGGCTTATTTAAAACACATCAAGTTAAAAACACGTACTACTACGAGATACCATTTAATGTTTTAGAAAAAGATATGCTTTGGGTAAGTAGAATTGCTCAAATACCTAGTGGTTTAGGTGGTGGATACTTGAATGCTGGTTCAAAAACAAATGAGCAAGTTGTTAATTGGAAGCGATTTCAGAATAAAATTTTATTAAAAGTTAAGTCATTTTCCAATGTTGCTGCCAGTACAAAAGCTATTTCAAAATCAGTTCAAGTAAATAACTATGAGCCTACTTTATTTTCTTTTGATATAAAGGCATTCAATAAAGATTCAACAGCTGTAGTTGTTGATGTAACTAAGTTTTTTTCAAGTGACATTACTGCTATTAGTGGTTTGTCTAGTAGGTTGCGAAAAGAGTACAAGGTAAAGAAGTTAGATGCTTCAAGAAGTTATATTAATAGTATTAAGAGTTTTCCTGAGAATATAGAAGTAAAGCAAGATTTCACTTACGACGCTTCTGAACCACCGGGAAGAGCAAATACAGGGGCAATAAGTCTTCAGATGAACCAATCTATGATTCTTTTGCCTGAAAAACCGATGCAACCAAGGTTATTTGATCCAAGAGTAGGCTTTTTTACAGTTAGCCAATATGATTATGGTAGTAAAGAGTTAAAAGCGGATGAAAAAACATATATCAGACGTTGGAGATTAGAACCAAAAGATCCTGAAGCCTATGCAAAAGGTGAATTAGTAGAACCAATAAAACCAATTGTTTATTATTTAGATCCAGCAACTCCTGAAAATTTAAAAGAATATATTAAACAAGGTATTGAAGATTGGCAAAAACCATTTGAAACTGCTGGTTTTAAAAACGCTATTATAGCAAAAGATGCTCCTACACCAGAAGAAGATCCTGATTTTAGTCCTGAAGATATTCGTTATTCTGTAGTGCGCTATGTTGCCAGTACAACCAGAAATGCTGTTGGGCCAAGTGTTTCTGACCCTAGAAGTGGTGAGATAATTGAAAGTGATATTATTTGGTATCATAATCATCTAAGAAGTTATAGAAATAGGTATTTATTAGAAACAGGTGCGGCTAATCCTTCGGCACGAACATTAAATACACCTGATGAAGAAATTGGAGAGATGATGCGTATGGTAATTGCCCATGAAGTAGGTCATGCTTTAGGTTTTCCTCACAACATGGCAGCGAGTTATGCTTACCCTGTTGAATCCTTACGAAAAAGTGAATTTACTAAACAATTCGGACTTGCAGCTAGTTTAATGGATTACACTAGGTATAACTATGTGGCACAGCCCGGAGATAAAAATGTAAGATTTATCCGCCAAATGGGTCCTTATGATCATTATGCAACAAATTGGGGATACCGTTACATTTCAGAGATTAAAACACCAGAGGAAGAAACACCAATATTAGATCAATGGATTGAAGAAAAAGCTAATGATCCGAAATATAAATTTGGTAGACAGTCAAGTTCATTTGATCCGCAATCTCAAACAGAAGGTGTTGGTGATGATCCTGTTTTAGCTAGTACTTACGGATTAAAAAATTTAAAATACGTTGCATCTAATTTACCAACTTGGACATCGGGTAAAACAAATAATTATGCAGATTTAGAAGAGCTTTACGGTGAGTTATTAAGTGTTTATAGTCGTTATGTAGGGCATGTGGTAACAAACATTGGTGGTGTTTTTGAAAATATAAAAAAACCAGAACAAGGTGGCTTAATTTATACGCCTTTAGATAAGCAATCTCAAAAAGAATCAATGGTTTGGTTGCAAAAAAACTTATTTGCAACACCAGAGTGGTTAATTGATAAAAACATTTTGCAAAATATTGACCATGCTGGGTATTCAGAAAAAGTTAGAAGATTACAAGAACGTCATCTTAATTCAATTTTAAGTTTTGATCGTTTAGGTAGATTGATTGATGCCGAAACAACTGAGGAAAACTATTATGCAGCATTACAAATGTTGAAAGATTTACGCTCGGGTATTTTTAGTGAAGTAAATAACGGTAGAAATATTTCAATATATAGAAGAAACTTACAGCGTTCCTATATTGATAGAATGGGGTATTTGCTAAAAGAAGATAATGTGGTTAGGCGTTCACGAAGATCAGGTTTTGAGGGTGCTATTAATTATGATGTAAATACATCAGATGTAAGAGCATTAGTTCGTGGTGAATTAGCTACACTAAAATCAAAACTAAAAAATGCTAAAAGCTCTAGTGTAAATAATATTACGCGTTATCATTATGAAGATGCTATTGCTCGTATTGATGCTTTATTTGATACTAGTTCAAGTAAATAATAGATTAAGTAATAAGTTTTAGAAATAAAAAAGCGAATAAATTAAACTTAATTTATTCGCTTTTTTATTCATTATTTTGAGCTTTATTTTTTCTCTACATCTTCATTAGATGCAATTTTAGCAGGTTCTATACTACTATCATGCTCACTATAATACAATTCTATTAAATTCATTGTAGTGGTTAATAAATCTTTAGTTTCTTGTAATAATGAAAAATAAAGTGCTGTGTTTTTTGGGCTTGATTCTTCCGTTCTAGTTCGCTCGACTTGTTTAGCTATTTTTTGTTTAACTAAATCAAAAGCTTCGTGTTTTGTTTTTAGTATTTCACCAATTTGTTCGAAAGATCTTGATTCAAAAGCCTCTTTTGTTTTTTGAAAAACGCTTTGTAATTTGTAATCAATCTCTTTTAATTCCTTTATTTGGTTGTATTTTAATTTTTTGTGGTTGTTGTGAATGTGTTTGTGACTGACTTTACTAATATATTCAAGTGACTGTGCTAAGTCTTGTAAGTAGCCCAAAATACTAATGTAAAAATTACTAGCTCCTACACTACTATCATCTAAATTTTTAATAAAGTAGAAGATATTATCTCTTAAGTCATCAATTTCTTTAGATAACTTTACTACTCCTTTTTTATTTTTCTTTAATGCATCTAAATCATGCCTAGCAATACCGTCAATACTATTCGTATATATTTTATTACTTCTGCTAATTACATTTGAAATATTATTAGCACTTTCTTCAATAACACCTTGTATAGAGCTACTTTCAGATTTTCTAAGAGTATCTTCAGCTTTATATTCTTGTGCTTTTTTATTCTGCTTAAAATAGTTTCTTGTAATCATTAAAAAAGCCAAAATAAGTAGCACAATTAGGGCTGGAAAACCACCATAATGAATGATTACAGCAATTGTAGCAGCGGCTAATGAAGCAACTATGGCAGTAAAAAACCAACCACCAATAACATTTAATACACCAGCAACTCTATAAACAGCACTTTCTGCTCCCCAAGCTTTATCAGCAAGTGATGTTCCCATAGCAACCATAAAAGTCACATAGGTTGTAGATAACGGTAATTTCATTGATGTTGCAAGTGATATTAATATACTGGCAACCATTAAATTTACAGCAGCTCTAACCAAATCAAAAGCTGGTTTATCTTGTTCTTTTACCTTTATAATTGAAGGAGCAGGTTTCTTAAATCTTTCATCTAATTTCTTTTGTGCAGTAATAGGTAAAAGAGTAGTTAGTGATTCAGAAACATTTGAAGAGAAGCGAACAATTATTCTTGATAAAAAGTTTGGCTCAAAACGTTCTTCACCTTCATCTTGTCTTGATAAGTCAACACTTGTTTTTACCACATTTTTAGCTTTTGAAGAAAACCAAATGGTTAAAATCATTATCAATCCTGAGATTAGTAATAAGTATACAGGAGTTTTTACAGGGTTTGCTAAGCCACTCATTACATATTCAGAAGCTAAAATATCTGTAGAATTCCAATCTTGAAAAGATTGTAAAGCGGCAATAGGTACGCCTATAAAGTTTACCAAATCGTTACCAGCAAATGCCATTGCCAATGCGAATGTTCCTAAAAGAATAATTAGTTTATAAACATTTACTTTTAATAAAGTACTTAATGTATAAGTAGCTAAACTCCACACTATAAAGTTTATTAAAATAAAAAGCTCAGTTTGTGCGGCTATAAAATCAGATATTGGGCCATCTAAAATTGAAGCACTTTTTAATCCTTTTACTATAATAAAATAGATAATACCAGTAATAGCAATACCACCAAATAAAGAGCTAATCCATTTTGGTTTGTTGTCAAAATTAAAAGTGATTAATAATCGTGTTATATATTGAATAATTGCACCTGTGGAAAAGGCAACAACTACTGATAAAAGAATACCAAAAATAATTTGTATTGCTTTGTCAGTATTTATATAATCGCCTAATGTCATTAGGCTATCATCTAAGTCAAATATTTTTAATATTGATATTGCAACTGCCGCACCTAAAAGCTCAAAAACAATTGAAACAGTTGTTGAAGTTGGCATTCCTAATGTGTTAAAGAAATCTAGTAGCAAAATATCAGTAATCATAACCGCCATAAAAATGATCATGACTTCTGAAAAGAAAAAATTATTCGGATTGAAAATACCTGTTTTAGCAATATCCATCATGCCACTTGAAGATACAGCACCTAGGGTTATTCCAATACTAGCAACAATCATTATTGTCTTAAATGATACAGCTTTTGAGCCTATGGCCGAATTTAAAAAGTTAACAGCATCATTACTAACTCCTACTACTAAATCTGCTATTGCCAAGATTGCTAAGGCAGCAATCATGAAAAGGTATATGTTCTCGCCCATTTAAATTGAAAATAAGAGCAAAAGTCCTATTTATAAAATAAATTAAGGTTAATAAAACGTTATGAAATTAAGTATTGCAGTTAATAAAGTAAATATGCGGTAACAATTAAGAGCTACGAAATTTAATGTCTTATTAATGAGATTGTTATTTGTGTGCTTAAGGAATTTATTTTAAAGGATTTTTTTCTTGAAATGTTGTTTTTTGAGACATGGCTAATTCATCTTCAAATGCAGTATCAATTTCAACAATTTTTGTTTTCAAATGGCCATTTATTCTTACAGTTTCATTGTCTTTAACTAGAACAGCTATTTCCTTAGTTTCATAACCTAAAAAACTAAATACGAGTGTGTATTCACCAGGAATAACATCAGCTAATTCAAAATTTCCATGAAAATTGGTTTGCGCAGTGTGATTGCTATTCTTTAATTGAACTTGAGCAAATAATATTGGTTCGTCATTCAACGCTATGTCCGAAACCTTACCAACAATGGTTCCTTTGTTTTGAGAGAATACATTTCCAACAATACATAGCATAATAATTAAGAATACTTTTTTCATCACTTTGCACTTTTATTTTGCAGTGCAAAATAAAGTCTTAAACGTAAAATTAATGTTACTTGTAGGTTAAGAATAGATGATAGTTTTGTTTGTCTTTTTTAATACATTTTATTTTCTAAAAAAGTATCTTGCATTAAATTTTATACTATGCATTGGGAGCAGTTACTATCTTTAAAAAGACAGGGCGATAAACATAAACGATTACGAAAAGAACAAGATGAAACTAGACTAGGTTTTGAGGTAGACTACGATCGTATTATTTTTTCATCTGCCTTTAGAAGTTTGCAAGATAAAACTCAAGTTATACCGCTTTCAAAAACAGATTTTATTCATACGAGACTTACACACAGTTTAGAAGTTTCAGTAGTTGGGCGTAGTTTAGGTAGAATAGTTGGTAAAAAAATCTTAGAAAAACATCCGTATTTAAAGGAAGTTCACGGATTTCAAATTAACGATTTTGGTGCTATAGTTGCTGCAGCAGCTTTATCTCACGATATAGGTAATCCGCCTTTTGGCCATAGTGGAGAAAAAGCTATTGGAGAGTTTTTTAAAACAGGTGAAGGTTTAAAATATAAATCATTACTTACTGATAAGGAATACCAAGATATTATAGATTTTGAAGGTAATGCCAATGGTTTTCGTTTGCTTGCTGCTGACAGAGTTGGGGTCGAAGGTGGCTTAAGGTTGAGTTATGGAACTTTAGGTGCTTTTATGAAATATCCTAAAGAATCGTTACCTAAAAATCCTACAAATAATATAGCTGACAAAAAATTTGGTTTTTTTCAGTCTGATAAAAATGCATTTGCAACTATTGCCGAAGAATTAGGCTTAATTCAAACCCGAGATGGTGGTGCTATTAGTTTTTCAAGGCACCCATTAACATATTTGGTTGAAGCAGCAGATGATATTTGCTACACTATTATTGATTTTGAAGATGGAATAAATTTGGGTTTAATACCTGAGGATTTTGCTTTAGAGTATCTAATAAAGCTCGTAAAAGATAGTATTAATACTAAAAAGTATAATGCTATGGCACATATGGAAGATAGGTTGAGTTACTTGCGCGCCTTGGCAATAAATACTCTTATTCAAGATGCTGTAAATGTTTTTATAGAAAATGAAGAAGCTATTTTAAAAGGAGAGTTTCATGTTTCACTATTAGATAAAAGTAAATACAAAGCTCAAATTGATGATATTATTACAATTAGTGTAAATAAAATATACCGTTCTTCAGAGGTGCTAGAAAAAGAAATAGCAGGTTACAAAATCATATCAGATATTTTGAATGTTTATACCAAAGCACTTATTAATAAAAAAGAACATAAAACTTCAAATTACGATAAGTTGTTAATTGAAACTTTACCTGATTTTTATAAAAATACCGAAGATAATCTATACAATATACTTTTAAATACGTGTTGTTATGTCGCGAGCTTATCAGATAGTGCGGCGGTGCATATTCATAATAAAATTATGGGCAAACAACTGTAATCTATTTAAAAATCATAGCTGAAAGCAATTCCTAAAGTTTGTTTAAATTGAACTTTTGGCACTCCTCTTTGGGTGATAACACCATCATCATTAGTTATTTCATCAAATAAAGTATCATCATCATATTTTAATTGAGTTCCTAATGTGGTGTTTAAATATTTATTAATAACAAATTTGAAGTTGAGTTGCCAATCAACATCAATATTACCAAAGCTGTTTAGATAATCAGTATATAAACTAATTGAGTGACTCAACGTTGTATTTTCCATAATGGTTCCTTCCCATGTATTGGTGAGTAGAAATCCGAGCTCCATATATACGTTTTCTCCTTCTGTTATTATATTTCCATCATCATCGTAAGTAGCTTCCTCTACACCAAAAGAACCACTATTTGCTAATGTTTGATCTAATACGAAAGTTGATTTTTGTGTAACGGGTGACAAATATAAATTTAAATTTTTTCCTTCAGGAATATAAGAGGTACCCGCACCAAATGTTAGATAACCAGGAGCCATAAACCTTGAAATAGGGGTTGTTCTATCAGGATAAGTGTAACCATTTGTAAATTGGGTGTTAAATGTAGTTTTTACTGAATAGTACCAATTTGAAATAGTATCTCTTCGGTAACTGAAAGTAGAACTAAAGTTAATCGCATCGGTTGTTTTTCGGAGCTTTTGGCCCTCTTGAGCATTCAGACCATAATTCATTTCTAAATCATTATTCCACTGAATATATCTAAACTTGTAATTTCGAGCTAGCTTAGTAGTAACGGCACCTGATACTGCATTATCACCACCTGCACTCCAGTTAACAAAAGCAGTTTCACTTAATGTAAAACCAAATTGATTTGTGTTGTCCCAAAATGAGGGGATGTTAAAACTGTTAAATTTATTTTTTAGAGGCTTTGTTTTTTTAAATGAAATTACTGGATTAGTCAAGTTAGCCCCACGTGGTATATTTTTTATTCTATTTTGAACTGATCGTATTACGATGGTGTCAATAATAATAGAATCTGCTTCAGCTGTAAGAGGGATACTATCTTGAGACCAGCTTTGGTTTGTGATAAATAATAACGTGCAAATAAGACTTAATTTTAATTTATTAAGAAGCATTTAAAATGGTATTTAGTTGAAATTTAAAAGATTGTAGGTCAATTTTTGACAGTTTATGAAGTTCTTGGGTTGTTCCATGTTCCAAAAATCTATCATCTATACCCATTATTGTAATAGGTACATAATTGTTAATTTCATTTGCGAATTCTAAAATACTACTACCAAACCCACCTATTTTACAACCATCTTCAATAGTAATAATATGTTGGTAATTATTTAAAATTTTCACAAGTTGTGTTTTGTCTAGTGGTTTAATAAATCGCATATTATAATGACCAATTTTATCTTGTTCTTTAATCGTATTGATTACTTCTGAAACCATATTCCCCATATGACCGATTGACAATACTGCAATTTTCGTTCCACTTTTTAATTCTTCAGATTTTCCAATTTCAATTTTTTCAAACGGAAGTTGCCATTCTTTTAAAACCCCTCGCCCTCTCGGATATCTTATGGCAATAGGGTTTGGTAAACCTAATTGTGCGGTGTACATTATGTTTCTTAGTTCTAATTCATTGATTGGAGCAAATAAAATAAGATTAGGTATGCATTTTAAATACGCAATATCGTATACACCATGATGTGTAGCTCCGTCATGACCAACTAAGCCAGCTCTATCTAAACAAAAAATCACGGGTAAATTTTGAATCGCAACATCGTGTATTACTTGGTCGTATGCACGCTGTAAAAAGGTAGAATAAATAGTGCAAAAAGGAATGAAACCTTCCGTAGTCATACCTGCAGCTAAAGTCACTGCATGTTGTTCTGCAATGCCAACATCAAAAGCTCTTTCAGGAATTGCTTCCATCATATATTTCAATGAACTCCCGGTAGGCATAGCAGGTGTTATACCTATAATTTTTTTATTTGTATTTGCTAATTCAAGAATTGTAAGTCCAAAAACATCTTGATATTTTGGGGTTATTTCTTCTGAGGTTTTTGGTAATAAATCACCAGTTTTTTTATCAAATTTACCAGGTGCATGATAGGTAACTTGGTTTTCTTCAGCTTTTTGTAAGCCTTTGCCTTTTACAGTTATTATATGTAATAATTTAGGACCTGGTTTAGCCTTTAGCTTTTCTAGAGTTTCAATTAATACAGGCAGATCATGCCCGTTGATAGGGCCTGTGTAGTCAAAATTCAAACATTCAAAAATATTTTCATCTTTGGCAGTTCCTTTTTTAACATTGGTAAGGTATTTTTTTAATGCCCCCACACTAGGATCAATACCAATTGCATTGTCATTTAAAATTATTAAAATATTCGCATCTGTTGCTCCTGCATGGTTTAGTGCTTCAAATGCCATTCCACTCGCTATAGATGCATCACCAATAACCGCAATGTGTTGTTTATTTAAATCTCCTTTAATTTTTGAAGCAATTGCCATTCCTAAAATTGCTGAAATAGAAGTAGAGCTATGACCAGTACCAAAATCATCATATTTACTTTCATTCCTTTTAGGAAATCCGCTTATACCGTTAAGCTGTCTGTTTGTTTCAAAAATTTCTTTTCTTCCAGTAAGTATTTTATGGCCGTACGCTTGGTGGCCTACATCCCAAATGAGCTTATCTATTGGAGTGTTAAAAACATAGTGTAGTGCAATAGTCAATTCTGTTACACCTAAGCTAGCACCTAAATGCCCCTCTTTTGTAGCAACAATATCAATTATAAACTCACGTAATTCTTTAGCAAGTAGTAATAAATCAGGTTGCTTTAGCTTGCGTAAATCCTCAGGTGTGTTTATTTGGTTAAGTAAAACCATTGACTATTTTATTTAGTTGCAAAAATACTTTTTTATTTTAATACTTTAATCTTTATACTAGCTTTGATAATTCTAAATATAAAGCAATGATTACTCCATTTGATGACACTTATTTTATGAAAAAAGCTTTACAAGAAGCTGATGAGGCTTTTAGTAAAGGAGAAGTTCCTGTTGGTGCCGTGATTGTAATAAAAGATAGAATTATCGCTAGAGCACATAATTTAACAGAGCAACTTAATGATGTTACTGCTCATGCCGAAATGCAAGCAATTACTGCTGCTGCAAATTTTTTAGGTGGTAAATATTTGAAAGATTGTACCCTTTATGTGACTTTAGAGCCTTGTCAAATGTGTGCAGGAGCTTTGTATTGGAGTCAGATTTCTAAAATCGTATACGGAGCAAGAGATTTGGAGCGTGGTTTTGGTGTTATGGGGACAAAATTACATCCAAAAACAACAATAGAAGGTGGCGTTTTAGAAAAAGAAGCTTCAGAAATACTGAAACGTTTTTTTATTCAAAAACGTAATTTAAATTAAAAAAAGCAACTGCTATAATATGCAAGGTGTTGCTTGTACTAATAAATAGTGGTTAATAATTTAACCGATAACTTGTACTTGTGAAGCTACAATACCTTTTCGGCCTTCAGCTTCTTCATATTCTACTTTGTCTCCCTCATTAAGCTCTGTACCGTTCAATGAAGTGGCGTGTACAAAAATATCATTTCCTGTGCTGTCGTTTGTAATGAATCCATAACCTTTAGATGCATTATAAAATTTTACTGTTCCGGTCATTTTAAAGATAATTATGAAATTGATTACTACAAATTTATAATTTTTTCTGAAACAGGGGATTAAAAAACATGTGTAGTTTATTGATTACCAGTATTTTTGGATTCTTTTGCGTTCATTTTTCTTATGTTTTCTTCATTTAACATATAATCTTTTACATTTTTGCCTTTGCTCGCTTTATATAAGAATAAGGGCATAGCAACAAAAAAAATACCTGCAGTACCAAAACCTATAAATTTATGGGCAAGTTTCAATTCTTCTTGTTCTATATAAAAACCATAACAAATTGATAGTATGGAAGCTAGAAGTACAAGAGTAGTTATGTGTTGAAATTTTAGTTTCATTTATAAGATGTATGTGGTTTACTTTGTAAAATTAATCAACTTTCGTCTATAAGCAGTTAATAATTTTGACTTAGATATAAAACCTACATACTTCCCTTTATTTAAAACAGGTAAATTCCATGCGCCACTATCTTGAAATTTTTGCATAATATCGGTCATCTTATCTTTATCTAATTCAATGATCTCAGGTGGTGTATGCATCACATCTTTAGCATATACTTTGTCGTATAATTTTTGATTAAACATAATAGATCTGATATCATCTAATAGTATAATGCCTAATAATGTTTTTTTATTAGTATCAATTACTGGGAATATATTTCTATTTGATTTTACAACGGCTTTATGAACCATGTCGCCTAATGACATATCAGGATTCATAATTGCAAAATTGTTTTCAATTACAGCGTCAATATCCATGAAAGTTAAAACTGCATGATCTTTATCATGTGTGATTAACTCTCCTTTTCTACCAAGCTCCATGTTATATACTGAGTGCGGATTGGCATATTTTGTTATTGAGTATGATATTGCTGCTGTAATCATTAAAGGTATAAAAAGCTCATAACCGCTCGTTAATTCTGCAATTAAAAATATTGCGGTTAAAGGTGCATGAAGAACGCCTGCCATTAAACCGGCCATTCCTACAAGTGTAAAATTACTTTCAGAAACCTTAAAACTAAACAGCCCAATATTATTAATGACTTTAGCTACACAATTGCCCAAAATACTACCCATAAATAGGGTTGGGGCAAAAATACCACCAACGCCACCAGCACCAAATGTTAGTGCACTTGCAATAATTTTAAATAGTACTAGCCCTATTAAAAGCAAAATAATAGTCCAGACGTTTGTAACATCTAAATTAAAAATATTGTTTTTTAATAGTACTTCAGGGTTACCTTGTACAAGGTTGTTTATAATGTCAAAACCTTCACCATATAAAGGTGGTATTAAGTAAACTAATATACCAATACCAATGCCACCTATTAATACCCGTTTTATTGGTGAATCTATTTTATCGAAGAATTTTTGAATTCTATCATATACTTCTGTAAAGTATATTGAAGTTAAACCAGTAAATACACCTAATACCATAAAAAAAGGAACATCACCTATTTTAAAAGTATCTTCAATTTTAAAAGGGAGTAAAATATCATTTCCAAAGAAAAAATAAGAAGTTATTATTGCAGAAATTGATGCCAATAATAAAGGTAACATTGATGCAATTGTTAAATCAAGACTAAAAACTTCAATGGCAAATATTATTGCAGCAATTGGAGCTTTGAATATTGAAGATAATGCACCTGCAGCAGCACAACCAATTAATAGATTTCTGTTTGTTTGGTTCATGTGAAACAAACGAGCTATGTTTGAGCTTATAGCAGCGCCAGTTGCAACTGTTGGGCCTTCTAAACCAACTGACCCACCAAAACCAACTGTTAGTGGTGCGGTAATTAAAGAGCCAAACATTTGAAATTTACGAATAATACCTTTTCGTTTTGATATAGCATAAAGTGTAGATGGAATACCGTGACTTACCTTATTTCTAATTATATATTTAGATATAAGATATACGAGAACAAAACCAATTATTGGAAATACAAAATAGAATGCCTGTTGGTAATATTTCACCAATTTGCCTTCTAATAAATGCTGAAAGAAGTGTGTAAGGTTTTTTAAGATAACCGCACCAACACCTGATGTAAAACCTACCAATATGCTTAATAAGTATACAAATTTTCTTTCAGGAATGTTTTTAATTCGCCAAACTAGAAATTTAGCAAACCAATTTTTTTTAGTCGCCTCCATTTTACAAAGAATCCCGAAATTAATCGGGATTGTTTTTTATTCTTGTATGTTTAATTTTAAGCTTAGTTCTTTTAATTGATCATCATCAATAAATGCAGGGGCATCAATCATTACATCTCTACCGCTATTATTTTTTGGGAATGCAATAAAGTCTCTAATAGTTTCTTGACCGCCTAATATTGATACTAACCTATCTAAACCAAATGCTAAACCACCGTGTGGTGGTGCACCATATTGAAATGCATCCATTAAAAAGCCAAATTGAGCTTTTGCTTCTTCGGGTGTAAAGCCTAAATGTTTAAACATCGTTGCTTGCATTTCTTTGTCATGAATACGAATAGAACCACCACCTATTTCATTTCCGTTTAAGACTAAATCATAAGCATTTGCCTTTACAGCACCTGGATCAGTGTCTAGTAACTCTAATTGACCAGGCTTAGGTGAAGTAAATGGGTGGTGCATTGCATGGTAATGACCTGTTTCTTCATCTAATTCTAATAAAGGGAAATCAATTACCCATAACGGAGCAAACTCCTTAGGGTTTCTTAGGTTTAAACGTTCTGCTAATTCCATACGTAAAGCACTAAGTTGTGCTCTGGTTTTATTAGCATCACCAGAAAGTACACAAATTAAATCTCCTGGTTTTGAACCAGTAATTTTCGCCCAGTTTGCAATATCATCTTGATCGTAGAATTTATCTACTGTAGATTTAAAACTACCATCTTCATTACATTTAGCGTAAACCATCCCTTTAGCACCAACTTGTGGTCTTTTCACCCAGTTTACTAAAGCATCCAATTCTTTTCTAGTATAACTAGCAGCGCCTGGTACAGCGATACCAACTACTAGTTCGGCATCATTAAAAACTCCAAATTCTTTATGTTGAGCAACTTCGTTTAATTCGCCAAACTCCATTCCAAAACGAATATCAGGCTTATCATTACCATACTTTCGCATAGCATCATCATAAGTCATTCTTGGGAAGTTTTCAATCTCAACACCATTAATTTCTTTTAATAAGTGCTTTGTTAAGTTTTCAAAAACATTTAAAATATCTTCTTGCTCAACAAAAGCCATTTCACAATCAATCTGTGTAAATTCTGGCTGTCTATCGGCACGTAAATCTTCATCTCTAAAACATTTTACAATCTGGAAATATTTATCCATACCACCAACCATAAGCAATTGCTTAAAAGTTTGAGGTGATTGTGGCAATGCATAAAATTGACCCTCATTCATACGGCTTGGTACAACAAAATCTCTTGCACCTTCAGGTGTAGATTTTATCAAGTATGGCGTTTCAACTTCTATAAATCCACCATCAGATAAAAACTTACGAACTTCCATCGCAACTTTATGCCTGAAAATCAGATTGTTTTTTACAGGGTTTCTACGAATATCTAAATAACGATATTTCATTCTTATATCTTCACCACCATCAGTTTTATCTTCAATTGTGAATGGAGGAACTTGTGCATTATTTAAAACGGTAAGTTCAGTAACTAAAACCTCAATATCACCAGTTGGTATGTTTGGGTTTTTTGAAGCACGTTCAACAACTTTACCTTTTACTTGTACAACAAATTCACGACCAAGCTTTTGGGCTTTCGTTATAATGTCTTTAGGAGTACTTTCTTCATCAAAATATAATTGTGTAATTCCATAACGGTCTCTTAAATCAACATAGATCATAAAACCTTTGTCACGAATACCTTGTACCCAACCTGATAAAATTACTTCTTGATTATTGTGTGCTACTCTTAAATCGCCACAAGTATGACTTCTGTACATGCTAAATATTTATTTAGGGGCAAATTTAGTAAGTATCTTTAATTTAATTGAATTTATTAGAACTGTTTTTAAAGGTATTTTATCTAATTTATAAGCATTCAATAATTGTTAAAATGTTGATTTTTAAATAATTAAAGTTTTAATGTAAATTTAATGTTATGTAAATGTGTCTTTAAAGTAAAATAAAATGTATATTTGTTACGTTAAGGTAAATAGAAGAAGTCTAATTTTAAAAATATATATACATGAAAACAATTACATTTTTTATTGCATTGTTTATGACAGTTGCAATATCAGCACAAGACACAGAGCCAACATTTACAAAAGAAGGAGATAAAGTTATTGCAACATATTATCATGAAAATGGTCAAATTGCACAAACTGGTGAATTTTTAAAAGGGAAGCTAAACGGAGAGTGGAACATGTTTGACCAAGCAGGTAAAAAAATTGCTACGGGAGAATATGCTAAGGGAAAAAAAACAGGAAAGTGGTTTTTCTTTAAAGGTGAAACAATTCAAGAAGTAGATTTTGAAAATAGTCAAATTGTAAGTGTTGAACAACACGAAGGAAAAGAAGCTTTGGTTATTAACTAAGGTTATTTTAAAAAAAAATATTTAAACCCGATGAGCAATCATCGGGTTTTTTGTGTTATTTATTTAAAAATTATGTTTTGTTGAGGTTTTTATGCTGTGGTAAAACAGACTATTTGGTTTACAAAACCTTTTGTTATAATTGAACGCTTTCAGATAGTTGCGTTTTACCGATTATGATTGGTAAAATAACGGTCACTTAAATTTTACAGTTTTTATACAAACATTCAGTTTAAACCACTTGGTCTGTATTGATGTTTATTCCAATTATAAAAAAGGTTATTAATAATTGGTAATTACTAGTATTAAAAAACCCTCTCAATAGTAAAATTGAGAGGGTTTTTAGGTTTTTAAAGTAAGCTATTACTCTACAATAGTAGCCTCTGTGTCTTTAGAAAATTTAACTCTTAACCACATTTTAAATCTCATTATTAAAAAGAATAATACAGGTACAAGAATTAAAGTTAAGAAGGTCGCAATTAGCAATCCGTAAATTACGGTCCATGCTAATGGTCCCCAAAAAACAACGTTATCACCACCCATATAAATATTAGCATCAAACTCACCAAATAATGTAAAGAAGTTTATGTTAAGTCCGATTGCTAATGGAATAAGACCCAAAATTGTAGTAATTGCAGTTAGCAGTACGGGACGTAAACGTGCCTTACCTGCTTTCACAATACTTTCGAATAAATCATCTTCGGTCAAATAATCATCTTCTTCTAAATCAAGATCATTCTTTTTTCTATCAATAAGTAATTGTGCATAATCTAGTAAAACCACACCATTATTTACAACAATTCCGGCAAGTGATATTATACCAACCATTGTCATCATAATAACAAAGGCACTACCTGAAATTACAATTCCACCAAATACACCAATAAAACTTAAAAAGATTGCAATCATTATGATTGTTGGTTTAGATACTGAGTTGAACTGGAATATTAATATAAAGAATATTAAGCCTAACCCCGTAAAAAAGGCTCCCACCAAAAAGGCCATTTGTTTGTTTTGTTCTTCAATCTGGCCCGTATAATCAATAACGACTCCTTCAGGTGTTTCTTCAAAATTTTTCATTTCATTTTGAATTTCAGCAACAATTGCACCTGCATCTGTATGCCCAGGAGACATTGCAGAATAAACCGTTACAACACGTTTTGTGTCTTTATGTTTAATAGCGCTGAAACCCGAACTGTTGCTTTGTTTTGCAACTGATGATAGTGGTACAGTTATTAACTGACCAACTGTGTTTCTAAATGTAATATTTTGATTAAATAAAGCACTTGTATTATAACGATCATTTTTATTAAAACGAACATAAACATCATAATCATCACCATCTTCTTTATAGATACCAGCTTTTGAACCAAAAATTGAATTACGTAATTGTGTACCAACCTGTGCGGCACTAATACCCAATTCCCCTGCTTTTTCTCTGTCAATTTGAACAAGCATTGTAGGCTTATCTTTATTAACATCTATTTTTAACTCATCAATACCAGCTATATTTTTGGTGTTGATGAATTTTCTCATTTTTTCAGCAGTAGTAATTAACTCTACATAATCATCACCTTGTATTTCAATATTAATTGGAGAACCTGCAGGTGGACCAGCAGCATCTTTCTCAACAGATATTAATACACCAGGGTAAATACCTACAAGGGCTTCTTGTACTCTTTGGCGTAATAACTCACTATCTTTTCCTTTACGGAATTTATACTCACGCATTGTAGCGGTTATTTTCGCTTTGTGAGGCATTTCTGCTGAAGAACCACCATCGGTATTTGGGTTTCCGGCACCTTCACCAACTTGTGATACGGCACTTTCAACTAAAAAATTATAATCACCATCTCTATACTCTTCATTATTTACTACAGTATATACGCGTTTTTCAATTTGCTCTGTAATTGCATTTGTCTTTGCAATATCAGTACCTTCAGGGTATTCAATGTAGACGATAATTTGATTTGGTTTATTGTCAGGGAAAAACTCAACTTTTGTTCGTTGAGTACCTAATGAGATTCCAAAACCAATAAAAGAAAGTATTAATAAAGCAAAAGTTCCAATCGTTAACAAAACTGGTTTTTTACCTGACAATGCACTTCTTAATTGACGTTCGTACCAATTCTCTAATTTAACCAGAGTTTTTGTCTGAAAAGAATTTGCCCATTTGCGTAAAAACATTCGATAAACCCAAAGCATAACAGCAGTAAACACCATTAAAGAGCCTAAACCTCTATATGAACCACCAAATATGATTATTAAAATTCCGATAACCGCCATTATTGCAGTTGTTTTAATAATTTGTTTAAGTGGCATATCTTTATCGTTAACGCTCATAAACTGAGAAACTAATACCGAATTAAAGAAAATAGCAACAAATAATGATGAGCCTAAAACAACGGAAAGTGTTATGGGTAAAATAACCATAAACTCACCCATTATACCAGGCCATAAACCTAACGGTACGAAAGCAGCAACTGTTGTAGCTGTTGAAATGATAATTGGGAAAGCAATCTCACCGATACCATTTTTAGCAGCTTCAAAACGGCTCATGCCTTCTTCATCCATAAGTCTGTAGACATTTTCTACAACAACGATTCCGTTATCCACCAACATCCCCAGACCCATAATAAGTCCGAATAATACCATAGTATTTAAACTATGCCCTAAAAACCCTAATATCATTAGTGACATGAACATTGACATTGGAATGGCAAAACCAACAAAAATGGCATTTTTAAACCCTAAAAAGAACATAAGTACGGTAACAACCAATATGACCCCGAAGATGATATTGTTAACTAAGTCATCAACTTTACCAATAGTTACTGACGATTGATCGTTAGCTATGGTAACTTTTAAATCTCTAGGAAATTCTTTTTCAATTGCATTATCAACAATAACTCTAATTTGATCAACTGCAGCTACCATGTTTGTACCTGCACGCTTTTTTACATCAAGCATTACAACAGGTTCACCATATTCTCTTGCGTATGTAGTTTTTTCTTCTTCTTTAAACTTTACTTTTGCAACATCTTTTAAGTATATTGCTTTACCATTTTCAGCTTTTACTACAAAGTTTTCTAGTTCAGATGGTTTATCAATTTCACCAATAATACGAATGGTACGTCTTTGACCACTTGCAATTAAGTTACCAGCAGACATGGTTACATTCCCATTATTAATCGTGTTGATGATGTCGTTAAAGGTAACTTGAGAAGCCATCATCTTATAAATATCCACAGCAACTTCAACTTCTTTTTCTTGAGCACCACGAATATCTACCTTCTTAATTTCAAGTATATTCTCTATTTCATCTTGGAGATATTCACCATATTCTTTTAACTTTTCAATTGGATAATCACCAGAAATATTAATATTTAAAATTGCAATTTCTTCAGATAAACTTAATTCAAAAACTTCTGGTTCAACTTTTGCCCCATTAAAAGTTGGCCAATCTTCACCCGAGGTTTCAGAGTCAATTTCGTCTTTTACCTTTTGTTTTGCTTCTTCGACAGTAATATTCTCATCAAATTCTACAATTAAAATACCGTAATCTTCTTGTGAAGTTGAGGTAATTTCAACCACATTACTTACCGTTTTTAATTGATCTTCTAAGGGGTCGGTAATAAGCTTTTCAATATCTTCAGCCGTATTACCAGGAAAAATAGAACTTACGTATATTTTAGTTTCGTTTACTTCTGGAAAATCTTCTCTTGGCATGTTGAAAAACGCAGCGATACCAAGGTAAAATATGACTAAAATAAGAACGTACATGGTCGTTTTATTGTTTATAGCCCATGATGACCACTTGAACTCCTTATCGACTTCTTTTTTATTTTTTTTATCAGTCATTGGTTGTTTTTTAAAAATTAAAGGTTGATAACTTTAACTGCTTGCCCGTTTTCAACACTACGTGCACCTTCACTAATTATTTCATCATCATTTTTAACACCTTCTAACACTTCAATAACATCACCTTGTGTTTTTCCAGTTTTAATAACTACTTTTTTAGCTACGCCTTCATCATTCGTTTTTTTATCTGTAACTACATAAATGTACTGTTCTCCTTCAGCATTTTCAGAAACGATACTTTGTGGAATTAAAATTGCACTTTCACTAGTGTAATCATTAATTTTAAGCTTTGCAGTTAGGTTTGGCTTAATTGTTTTGTCTTTATTAGGTATGCCAACTTCAACTTTAAAAGTTCTGTTTGCAGGATTTATAAAATTACCAGCTTGACGAATTTTTGTAGAAATTTGTTTACCTAGAACAGGGAAATCAACTTCTACATTTTTCCCTTTCGTTACATAAGGTATATAGCTTTCAGGAACATCAGTTTCAATATACATATCGTTTAAGTTAACAATACGCATTAACTGTGTTTGACCAGCGGCAACAACACTTCCCTTTTCTGTTATTACATCATCAATAGTACCAGAGAAAGGTGCTTTAATTACTGTTTTTGAAATTTGTTTTTCTAATTGTTCAATACCTCTTGTTTGAGCTTCGTAAGTAGATTTAGCTTGTAAAAATTGAATTTCACTTCCAATTTTTTGGTCCCATAAACGTTTTTGACGCTCATAAGTTGTTTTTGCTAATTCAGCTTGTATTTGTAGTTGCGATAACTGTTGTGTTAATCCGCCATCATCAATTTTACCCAATGCTTGTCCCTTACTTACACGTTGCCCTTCTTTTACATATAAGCCGGTTAATATTCCGTTATATTCTGGTGTAATTACTAAAAGGTCTTTTGTAGTAACATTACCTTGTAGCTCTAAGTAATGATTAAAAACTGCTGTTTCAGCAGTAAAAGTTGTAATTAAAGGTACTTTTTTAATGGTGTCGTATTGTAACAACGCTTCATCAAGTTGCTTTAATTTGTTGTTTATTGTTTCTTGCTCTTCAGCAAGCTCAGTGCGTTTTTCTCTAATAGTAGTTACGTTTTCAGTTGCAATTACATCTTCAACGGTTTTCTTTTTGTTTCCTCCGCATGATATAAATATCAAAGCAGTTGTAGCTATAATGTATATATTTTTCATCTTATTTTTTGCTGTTGATTATGAATATTGTGTTAGTTATTTAATACGTTTTCTAATTCTGTTTTAGAATTAATTAAATCTACCATTGATTGTAAGTAGGTGTTTTGAGCATCATAAAGTTGTGTTTGAGCTTGCCTTAGTTCAAAACTACTTGCGATTCCTTCAGCATATTTTATTTGATTTTTGTGTTCAATACGTTCTGCTAATTTTAAATTATTTTTATTGTTGTCGTATTGCTCAATTGCAAGTATGTAGTCGCTTTTAGCTTTTTCTAATTGAAGATTAATTTGCTGTTCAGCTTCAATTAATTGTGTTTTTGCTTTTTCTAAAGCAATTTTAGCTCTTTGGGTACTTGCACTTCTTTTTAATGAGCTAAATATTGGAATGTTTAAATCGACACCTATAATAGAGTAATCGTACCAGTCAGCTTCACTACCAAAATAACCGAAATCTTCGTTGTATGAATTTGCACCGTAATTTACATAAGCATTTAATGTTGGTAATGCTTTACTTTTTTGAAGTTTTAATTCTAAAGCACGTTGCTCGTTTAAATTTAATGCCAATTTGTAATCTATATTATTATTGATATCAAAATTAGTATCAGTTAATGCTAAATTAGTTTGACTATTTGCTAAACTTTCAAGATCATCGGTCAACACTGTCGGAGAATCTGTAGAAATACCCATAGTTAGGTTTAACATTTGTAATGTAATTTCTTTTAAGCGTATTACGTTATTATACTGGTTTTCAAGAGAAGTTAGTGTTATTTGTAACTGTTCGTAATTTTCTTCTTCTGCTAGTCCATTTTCAAACATTTCTTTTGTTTCAAAAAGGTTCTTCTCAATAGCAGCGATATTTTTTTCTACTATTTTTATGCTTTCATCTGCTAAAAGCACATTGCCATAAACTTCAACAACAGATTTTCTAATATCTAATTTTGTTTTTTCCGTATTGTTTTCGCTATACTTTAAAAAAGTTTTTGCAGCTTGTATGCCTACAATATATGAACCGTCAAAAATTTGTTGTGAAAGTGTTACTGATGGGTTCATGGTATGTTGCGGAGAGAAAATCACAGCTGTGTATGTGCCTTCTTCTCCACCGAAAAATTCAGCAGGTATTAAACTTTCGACTTGTTTTATCTGATTTTGGTAGCTTACAGCTCCATTAATTTGTGGCAATCCTCCAGCAATAGTTTCCCATTTTTGTTTTTGTGCATCTAAAATATCTCTATCTGCATTTATAGCAGAATAACTATGCTCAAGGGCATAATTAATGGCTTCTTCTAAGCTATAACTATTTGATTTCTCTTGAGAAAAACTCACGGTAAACCAAAATGTTGTAAGTGCAATTAATAAGTTGTTTTTCATTTATTCGTGATTTGAATTGATAAGTTTGTTTAATATTTTTCTTCCTTCAGGGGTCACAATTCCTCTAATGTGGTATTCTAAATATTCATCTTGTATTTTTTTTAAAGAAAACATTTCACTTGGGAAAAGTGTATTGTCTTTAATACTACTTGCTCCTAAAAAATAAATTCTTGAAATAAATTCTACATCTATATTTTTTCGGTAAATACCTAATTCAATGCCTTTTTTTATATTGTTTATGGTACAGTCTTGCATTGCTTCATATTGTTTTTGCTTTAATGAAGCATAAATTTTTGGGTAATATTTTTGTAGCTGGTATTGTGGTGATGATTTTTCATTTTTCAATTGACTCATTACAAACTTTTTAATTTCTAAAAGTTCTTCAATCGGATTTTTTTCTGTTTTACAAATACCATTAATACCAGTAGATATTGTGTAAAATAAACTTAAGGTACTTTCTTCTATTAACTTGGTTTTATTTTCAAAATTTGCATAAATGGTTTTTTTCGAGATACCCATTTCATTAGCTAAATCGTCCATTGTTACGCTTTTAAAACCTAACGTTAAAAACATTTCTGTTGCTTTTTCTAAAATTCTCTCTTTCATAACAAGTTGCAAACATAGTAAGGAAACTTTAAAAACAAAAAAAGTTTCTTAAGTATTTACAATTTATTTACATATTTTTTACTTCAATTGATGTTATGTAAATATTCCAACGTTTAACGTATTTTTGAAAAAAAATGTTAGCATGCAGTCGATTGAAGTTTTCAGAAATGAGTTTATTACTTATTTAGAAAAAAAAATAAAGCTTAAAGAACCTAAAAACTTATATGAGCCTATAGTTTATATTTTAGGTTTAGGAGGGAAACGTTTACGTCCTGTACTAACTTTAATGACTGCTGAAATTTTTAATACAGATTATAAAAAAGCATTAGATGCAGCTTTGGCTGTTGAGGTTTTTCATAATTTTTCATTAGTACATGATGATATTATGGATGATGCTCCATTACGTAGAGGGAAAAGTACAGTGCATGAAAAATGGGATATAAATACTGGAATTCTTTCTGGTGATGCTATGTTGATAAATGCATATCAACTTTTTGAAAATTATGATGGTCATATTTTTAGAGGTTTAGCACAATTGTTTAGTAAAACAGCTATTGAAGTTTGTGAAGGACAACAATATGATGTTGATTTTGAAACTCGTGATGATGTTTCGATACCTGAGTATTTAAAAATGATTGAATATAAAACTGCAGTTTTAGTTGGTGCAGCTATGAAAATGGGTGCTATTATCGCAAACGTATCAGAAAAAGAGCAAAATAATATTTACGATTTTGGACGCTATTTGGGTATTGCGTTTCAATTACAAGATGATTACTTAGATGCTTTTGGAAATCCAGAAACTTTTGGAAAGCAAGTTGGAGGCGATATTATTGAGAACAAGAAAACGTTTTTATATTTAAAAGCATTGGAGTTTTCTGAGGTTTCGGAAACTAAAGAGTTGGAACATTTATTTTCTATTCAACCTAATGATACAACTCATAAAATTGAAACTGTAAAAAGTATTTTTATTGAAAGTGGTGCTGCTAAAGAAACTAAAAAAGAAATTAAACTTTATACCAAAAAAGCTTTTGAAGTACTAGATGATCTAACTATTTCTGAAGATAAGAAAATGATGCTTCGTACCTTTGGTGAAGGTTTAATGCAACGTGAAGTGTAATTAAAAAACTCTTTTAAATAAAGCTTTTAAAAAGGGGAGTGGTGAAAGTGCGCTAATAAATTTCACATCTTCCCAAAGATTAGTCTCTTCATCTAAAAATTTGAAGATTAATTTCGGGCTCCTGTTTTTGAATAAAGCTTCAAAAATTGATTGTCCTAATTCATTATTGCTTTCTAAAATATCTAAAAGCAACAGATCATAAAACCAAAATTTATCTTTCTTATAAAATTTTCTAAAAGACTTTTCTTCTTTTAAATTCTGAATTAAAAGATTAATTTTTTTAGTAGTGTTTTTAAAAGTATACCCAGTACTTGCTTTTGTAAAACCTCCAGCGGTTCCAATATGCATTATATTTTCTGTGTTATTTTTTGAAAAATCATAACATGTCATGGGTATGCTACCACGCTCTTTTTCAACAATTGTGTAATTGTCAATATTGAGATTTTCTTTTAAATAGCTTTTAATAGCAATTTCATATTCTTCTTTTTTTAATAAATTTTCCGAGAACAATGTATATTCAATTAAAGCCTCATGCTTAGATAAAGGTAACAGATACATAAAACGCGTATTTCCTTTTTGTGGAATAGAAAAATCCATAAAAGTAGCTGTATTATCATCAAAAATATTTTGCTCAGTTTTAATCACCCAACCAATAAAATGTTGTTGTAAAACAGGGTGTTGTTTTTGTTTTTTTACTTGTGATATATCGTAAAAACTATTAAAAATTTTACAGGCAGTAAATGTGTTTTTTGCTGTTTTTACAGAAACTTCAGAAGTATTATCTTCAATATTTAATACTTCTTCTTGCAAAAAGCAGATGTTCTTGTAATTCGAAATCCGCTCAAAGTAGCTGTTATAAAAATCAATACCACGAACCATTTTATAAGAATAAGGTGCAATGGGGTAGGTCTGATTTATTCGTTTGCCAGTAAATCGAATACTATCCCATTTTTTAGAAATAATGGTATTAAAATCATCATTATTTTGCTCCCAAAAACACCAAGTTCGGTTATTGGTTTGTTTAGCATCCTTATCTAAAAGTAGAATAGATTTATCTTTAAAATAGGGGTCTTTACCCAAGGTATCAGCTAGTAGTAAACCAGCTAAGCCTGCACCAATAATTATATAATCGTAATTTGGCATTATTCAATTAAGTAAGGCACTTCGTAACTTGTAATAATAGGGATATTAACTAGCTCTTTTATTTTTTCGGTATTTTCAACAACCGCAATAATTTCAATTGCAATATGAATACCATATAAATTATCTGGATTTCTGATGCCTAAATAACTTTTTGAAACATCGGAAACAGTAACGATACCAGATTTAAAATTTTCACGTGAACCATTTAAGTTTGAAGCAAAATCTTCTTTTTCTTTAAATAAGTTGGCATTTTTATCATCATTAATCACATAAATATCGCAAATATTTGCACCTGGTGGCGGACTTAAATTACTTACCGCACCTTGCATACCTTCATCTTCTTTTATAAATTTAGTAAGTTGTGATGCTAAATTAAATGTTGAAAGGGTGTTATTTATATCTTTTTCTTCTCTTGATGCACTAAAAACGTAATACCACTCTTTAGTTTTTGATGGTAAGTTTACAGGCACAATAATTCGGTTTTTACCACCTTTTAAAAGCGCATTTGATGTGCTGTTTAAATAGTATTTTTCATTCTGAATAGTTTTAGTTTCTAACATGATATGATCAACTAACTGCTCAACTTCCGGACCATATGTAGTGTCTCTCTGAACTTTATATCCTATTTTAGGTTTCTTTTTTCTTGTTGAAGTTACAGTATAGTTAACGGAATAATCAAATGTTTTAGAATTCTCATTCTTTAAAACTAATTTGTAAATGCCATCAGCAGTAATTGTAAAAGTATGTTCAAATGACTTAGCTTCTTCATTCTTTAATAATAATTTACTCGGGTATTTGTAAAATAAGAAAGTGTTTTTTTTAGCTTTTTTGCTTTTGTAGGGCGATACTGTTATTTGAATTGTATCATTTAAAAAAGCGGGAATCAGAATTTCTTTCTCTTCATTTGAAGTAAGGGTAATTATTTCTGAATTTGTAGTTTGGGCTTTTAAGCTAAATGCAATTAAAAAGATAAACAGGTAAAATGTAGGTTTCATTATCATCTATTTTTTTCAAATATACCAATTTAAACTATCGGTAAGTGATAATAAGAAACCTACATGGTTATTAATCTATTCTATACCTTAAACCAGCAAAAGCTCTAATACCTTGATTTGGTGCATATACATAGGTTGGGTCAAATGTTAAACCATAAGGGTTATCATCGGTAACCAAAGCATTTCCGTTATCATCGAAGTCTACATTTTCATCAAAAGGGTCATCTGCACGGGCAATCAAAAATGGGTTCCCTTTATTTGGAGTCCAATTTAAAAGGTTTTTTACACCACCGTAAAACTCAAACCTATCAATGCCTTTATAGGTAAACTGTATGTTTTGAATACTCCATGTTGGTGAATATTCACTTCTAGGGTCTAAGTCACTTAATAACGGTAAGCGCATAGGTCCGTAGATATTACCCGTGTAATCAATACTTAAATTAATACTTTTTATATCATAAGAAACATTCCAAGTACCTGAGAAATTTTCGGTAAGTATTTGTTTTTCTTTTACACCATCTTCTGTGTTAGTAACATCTTGTAATGTAGCACCTAAAAGTATTTTTAATCCGTTATTAAAAACCATGTCTATATTACCACTAATACCTTGAGATACTGCGTGACCATCTAAATTATCATAAATAATTAAATTCGGGTCCGTATCATAATCAGGGATTATGGCATTGCTAAAGTAGGTGTAAAAAGCAGAAAAATCTAAATTTACATATGTTCCATTATCAGAATATATCTTTTTTAAATAGTTAAGATTAATATTAAATGACTGTTCAGGATCAAGTTCTTCTTCAATAAGAACATCTCTAGCACCTGTTAAAGCAGCATGTTCTTCTGTAAAAATATTTACTACACGAAAACCAGTTCCTGCATTCAATCTTAATATATCATTATCATTAATTTTCCATCGGTAAGCCAACCTTGGTGTATATATTGATCCGTGGCGGTTGTCATAATCGTAACGCATACCAAGTAATAATGAATGTTTATCGTTGAATGAAATCTCATCCTGTACAAACAAACTTGGTATTACAACTTTGTCTGGGTCATTACCGCCATCATCATTAGCAGTTGCTGTGGTGTTATCATCATAATAATTGTAACGTAATGCAGATCCAATAAGAATATCATGGTTATTTTTAGTAAAATCCCAAGTTAATTGAGAAAATCCAATACGTTGTTTTGCTAAATATTCAGTATCACCATATACCGAGTTTTGGTCATGGTCTGTATAAGAAAATGAAAGTATCATTTTTTCTTTTACAGGTAATTGATACTTTCCTAAAAGTTCATATCTAGTAGTGTAAATACTTTCACCATAAATTTCATTTCCACCACGGTATTCAGGTGTCCATTGTAATTCGCCACCCCAACGATCTTCGTAGAAAAATCGACCGGCTAATGAAAAAATTCTGTTTTCATTACGCTGAAAATTCCATTTTTGGAAAACAGAAATACGATCTTGTAGGGTTAAATCTGTAAAATTATCATCATTATTGTCAATAGTATTATTAAAGTTAAAGTAGTTAACCCCTAACAATACATCAGCTTTTTTACCAACACTAATTTTACCACCGGCATCAAGATTATATTCACCCCAACCCGTTGCAAAGCCATCAATTGAAAAAGTTGGTGCTTGTAAAGTGTTTTTAGTAATTATATTTATTAATCCGCCAACTGCTTCACTACCGTACAAACTAGAAGCAGGACCTTTGATAATTTCAATCTGTTCAATTAATGAATTTGGTATGCCCGATAAGCCATATACTGTACTTAAACCACTCACAATTGGCATTCCATCAATTAAAACTAAAGTATATGGACCTTCAAGTCCATTAATATGAATATCACCCGTATTACAAACATTACAGTTTATTTGAGGGCGCACACCATTTACATTTTGTAATGCTTCAAAAATATTTGAAGTTGGGTTTTGCTTTAAAAAAGTAGGACTGTACACTTCTACAGGAACTGGACTTTCTGATCGACTAACAGCTTTAAGAGTTCCTGTAACTACCATTTCTTCTAATTCTTCAGATTTTGCTGAAAGATTAATGATAAGGTTTGAAGTATTACTTTCAGTAACTACAATTGATTTAGATGAAGAGTTATAACCAACAGCTGATATTTTTAAGGTGTACGAGCCTGGTTTTATATTCAAAGTAAATTCTCCATTTTCGTTTGATGAAGTACCTACTGTGGTACCAGAAATCAAAATATTTGCAAACGGAACCGGTTTATTTTTTTCAAGAATAGTTCCTGAGACTTTTGATTGTTGCGCAAAACTACTCATAGAGAGTATTGAAAATAGTACTACTGTAATTGTTTTTAGGAGAGGCATTATTTAAATTTAAATGTTTGTTGACATAATTTTTAGACAAATCTAAAAATATATTTTAAACTGAAGAAATATATTTTTGAGTTTGAAATAAAAATGTACTTTTGTGTAAATTTTTTTAATGACACATTCTGAAGAAGATTATATAAAAGCGATATATCATTTGGGTACAAGTGGTAATGAAAGAGTGGCTACAAATGCTATAGCAGAGCAGATGGAAACCAAACCTTCATCAGTGACTGATATGATTCGTAAATTATCAGAAAAAGAATATGTGTCATATAAAAAGTACCAAGGTGTTAGTTTAACAGAATCTGGTATAGGAAAAGCGCTTTCGATTGTTAGGAAACACCGTTTGTGGGAAGTTTTTTTAGTGGATAAGTTAGATTTTTCATGGGATGAAGTTCATGAAATTGCTGAACAACTAGAACATATTAAAAGTGAAAAATTAATTGATAGCTTGGACAAACATTTAGGTTTCCCAAAATTTGATCCACACGGTGACCCAATCCCTTCTAAAAGTGGCGTTTTGACTAAAACCACCAAAATGTTGTTAAATGAACTAAAAGTAAACCAATCAGGAATTTGTGTTGGAGTTAAAGATTCTTCAGCACCATTTTTAAAATTTTTAGATAAACATGGTATTGCTTTAGGCGATAAAATAACGGTGCTTGATAAAGAAGATTTTGATGGTTCATTGCATATTAATATTAATGATAAATCTATTTTAATATCACATCAAATAGGGTCTAATTTATATGTTAGATGCGATTGATAAAATACTCTTTCAATTCATTCATTTAAAATGAAAGAAGAAAACACGAATAATAAGCGTTCTCTTGAAGAGGTAAATGAGTCTGTTAAAGTGACTCAAAATACTTCTTTATGGAAAAAAATTGCAGCTTTTTTTGGTCCTGCATATTTAATTAGCGTTGGCTATATGGATCCTGGAAATTGGGCAACCGATTTGGCGGGTGGTAGTCAATTTGGGTATCAGTTGTTATGGGTTTTATTAATGTCAAATATTATGGCATTATTATTACAGAGTTTAAGTGCTAGGCTTGGTATTGTTCAAGGTAAAGATTTGGCACAAGCATCAAGAGAAACATATTCAAAACCAGTTAATTTTATTTTATATGTTTTTGCTGAAATTGCAATTGCGGCCTGTGATTTAGCAGAGGTAATTGGTATGGCAATTGGTTTACAACTTTTATTTGGCATGCCTTTAATTTGGGGTGTTTGTATAACAGTTTTAGATACTTTTTTATTGCTATTTTTAATTAATAAAGGTATTCGTAAAATGGAAGCTTTTATTATCTCATTAATAGCGATAATTGGAGGTTCTTTTTTTATAGAAGTATTATTTGCTAAACCTGATGTTGGAGAAATGATTATTGGTTTAGTGCCTACAATGCCTAACAACGCTGCTTTGTATATTGCTATCGGAATTATAGGTGCAACGGTGATGCCTCATAACTTATATTTACATTCATCATTAGTGCAAACCAGAAAGTTTGAAAAAACTAAAAAGGGAATTAAACAGGCTATTAAATACAATTTTATTGATGCTACAATAGCCCTAAATCTTGCTTTTTTTGTAAATGCTGCTATTCTAATTTTGGCTGCGGCTACATTTTATAAAAATGGAATGTTTGAAGTTGCTGAAATTCAAGATGCGCACCGTTTGCTGGAGCCATTATTAGGGTCAAAATGGGCGGGGGTATTATTTGCTTTGGCTTTAATTGCAGCAGGGCAGAGCAGTACTGTAACAGGTACGTTGGCTGGGCAAATTGTAATGGAAGGTTATCTAAATTTGAGAATTCAACCTTGGGTTCGTAGGGTTGTGACTAGAGTTATTGCAATTGCGCCTGCATTAGTAACCGTTATTTATTTTGGTGAAAGAGCTACAGGTGAACTTTTAATTTTAAGTCAGGTAGTTTTAAGTTTACAGCTTGGTTTTGCAATAATTCCGTTAATTCACTTTGTAAGTGATAAGAAAAAAATGGGCGATTTTACAATCAGTAACATTACAAAAATTGCATCGTGGGTTGTGGCACTTATAATTGTGACTTTAAATGGAAAATTGGTTTATGATGAGATGGCAAATTGGTTAGTTAGTAGTGAACATCCAATTTATATTTGGGTATTTGTGGTTCCTATTGCTGTGGGTGCTTTGGTTTTGCTTTTTTATATTATTTTTAAACCATTACTGAGTAAAACAGTAAAAAAAGTACAACATGTTCCTCATATTGGACAGCTTTTTATAAACGAAAATATTGAAGAAGTTAAATATAGAAATATTGCAGTTGCAGTTGATTTTTCAACCAGTGATAAAAAGTCAATAGCAGCAGCTTTAAATTTAGGAGGTAAAACAGCAACCTATAATTTAATTCATGTTGTAGAAACAGCAGGTTCATTAGTTCACGGTAATAATGCTTATGATTTTGAAACCTTAAGTGATCGTGTTTATTTAGAAGAATATAAAAAGAAATTAATTGAAATGGGGTACAGCATTTCAATTTCATTAGCTTTTGGGAGTCCAAAAAAGAAAATATCTATCGTAGTGAATCAAGGTGATTTTGACCTGCTAATCATGGGTGCACATGGACATAAATTATTTAAAGATATTTTGTTTGGCACGACAGTAGATACTGTAAGGCATGATGTAGATATACCTGTATTAATCGTTTAATTAAAAAATTAAAAATAAAGAATGGAACAAGTAATCTCATACTTCGAATCAATTGACCCAGTTTTGGCGGCATTTTATGCTACTGTTTTTACTTGGGCACTAACAGCTTTAGGTGCTGCTCTAGTATTTTTCTTCAAAACAATGAACAGATCAGTTTTAGATGGTATGTTAGGTTTTACAGGAGGCGTTATGGTTGCAGCTAGTTTTTGGAGTTTATTAGCGCCAGGGATTGAAATGAGTCCTGGAGAGGGTTTTGAAAAAGTGATTCCAGCTGCCGTTGGATTTTTATTAGGAGCATTGTTTCTTTTTGGTTTAGATAAAGTATTACCGCATTTACATATCAATTTTAAAGAAAGTGAAAAAGAAGGTATTAAAACACCTTGGCATAAAACTACCTTATTAACATTAGCAATTACATTACATAATATACCTGAAGGTTTGGCGGTAGGTGTTTTGTTTGGTGGTGTTGCAGCTGGTTTTGATGGCGCAAGTATTGGTGGTGCTGTTGCACTAGCTTTAGGTATTGGTTTACAGAATTTTCCTGAAGGATTTGCTGTAGCTATGCCTTTACGTAGACAAGGTTTGAGTAGAAGAAAAAGTTTTATGTACGGACAGGCGTCAGCTTTAGTTGAGCCAATTGCAGCAGTTATAGGTGCTTGGGCAGTAATAGCTTTTCAACCAATTTTACCTTATGCGTTAGCATTTGCTGCAGGAGCAATGATTTTTGTTGTAGTTGAAGAAGTAATACCAGAAACGCAACAAGACAAGCATTCTGATATTGCTGTTTTGGGCTTTATTGGAGGTTTTATTGTAATGATGACCTTAGATGTTGGTTTAGGATAAAAACTAATTTAATTAGCTTATTTTCGGCAAGACTTTTGTTATTCAAAAGAAAACGTATTTTATGAGATTTGTTATTTTATGCTTGCTATTTTTTCCAATTTTATTGCAAGCTCAACACAAAATAAGTGTTGAGGTTAATAATGTAAAAACTGGTGAGGGCAATGTTTGTGTCGCACTTTATAATAAAGAAAAGGGCTTTCTTAAATTTGATACGGTATTTAAATCTGGAAAAGAAAAGGCAAACTTAGGAATTACAAAATTAGAGTTCTTGGAAGTTCCTTTTGGTACTTACGCGATAGCCGTTTTTCATGATGAAAATTCGAATGATAAGTTAGATACAAATTTTATAGGTATCCCTAAAGAATCTCTTGGTTTTTCTTACGGTAAATTGAAAACATTTAGTGCTCCAAGTTTTGACGAGTGTTCATTTGTTGTAGATCAAGATACACTTGTGGAAGTAAGTATTAAATAACCTCTCATTTTTTTAAGCAAAAGGCTTTTAATCAATATGTATCAAAAGATATATATGTAAAATATCAATTTGATTGACTATGGGATTATTTAATTTTTTTTGAATTTCACTTTTAATTTTATCAAACTGTAGCGGAAGTTAAGATTTAGCTGAAAGCAATGTGGAATTTATAATTGAAGATACTGAAAATAATCAGCAAAAGAGATAATTCAAATAGAAGAAGCGACAATTTTGAACGTTATATTGTTAATTTAAGCTACTGTGTAAAAGACTTTACAATTATTAAATTTTCTTTTGAAATGTTTACAATTGAAAATTTTTTCTTGAACGTTTTTCAACTAGGTATTGTTTACGATTTTAAATAAAATAAAAAAAAGGAATGTAATTATTTACATTCCTTTTTTTTTCTAAAACTTTACGTTTTATTATTTTCCTTTAAAAATTCGAACCTCTTTACCTTTACTGTAGTATATATCATCAGATACATAGTCTACATCATAAATAGGCTTGTTATTTTCTAAAGTAATTTTATCAAGCTCTTCTCCGGTTTCTTTATTCACTTTTATTAAAAGCTTTTCTCCTGTTTCACCTTTAGCAAAAATTAAGCTATAGTTATCAGTCTCTTGCATAGCCAAAAATCGATTTTGCACGAAAGTTTGACCTATTGCACCAGCAAGAAAACCAGCCTTTCCTATTGCTTGGGTTTTTTCGCCAAAAAGAGCATGTCTAGATCTATTATCCACAGTATTACCTTCACTATCTTTATATCTTGAGCCTATGGTAACTTCAGCTGCTGCAACACTTCCTGCTACTTGTCCTAAAATTGCTGTAGTTTTTAATAATCTTCTGCCAAACTCACCTGGTTGTGTATATTTGTTATGAAAAAGTACTGTTCCAGAATTATCAACCCCAACAACTTCTCTATCACCTGATATTGATACATTGTTTGGGAAAATTTCTAAACTAGAAATTAATTTTTCATTTTTCAATTTCAATTTAGCATAGGGTTTAGGCTTTTCTTCACTATTTTGGTTAAAACGATATAACTCTTCATCATTAAATACTATAAAATCACCTGACTTATCATCATATTTAGCAAAAGTTGGTCTTTTTTCGTTTAACTTAAGATTTCCTTTCCAGATTTTCTTTCCAGTAGTATAATCAACCATATTCGCATATGTAGCAGTTACATATAGTACTCTATTGTTATTTGTTTTTTCTAAGAAGAAAATAGGGTCTTCTTCATCATCGCAAATTTTAACATCATTTCTCCATAATTTTTCTCCATTTTTATCAATTAACATCATCTCATCATCATAAACATATAAGAAGTCTTTGTCAATAGGAATTACAGATTTAATCCCTTTTCCTTTAGGGTCTTTTTTCCATCTTTTTTCGCCGGTTTTATAATCGAAAAAATTAAATCCTTTATAATGAGCTAAAAGCATTTTATCTTGCCAATCTTCAAATAAAACTAAATATTTTGTTTTAATTGGGTCTTTCCAAATTTTATCACCTGTTTCGGCGTTATAAAGTTCTATTTCACTTTTTGTTCCGAATAGGCCTTTTGTTGTAACAGAAATTAATTTATTTCCATCTAATGAAGTTCTGAAATCTGTAATCTTGTTTTCTTCATCTTTCCAAAGTAGTAAACCATTAGATTTGTTTAAAACATAAAATTTAGATTTAACTAATACAAATATTTTATCTTCAGAATACTCCATTACGTCTCTAAAGCCTTGAGCATCATTGCCTGAAAGTTTTGCTAAAGATTGCATGAATGCTCCATAGGTAGTCGATACTGTAGTTTTCCAAAGCATCTCTTTAGAACTTAAGGAGTATTTAGCAATAATTAAATTTTTATCGTCTAACCCTCTTAATAAAAGTGCATTTTCATCGAATAAATATTCTGCTTGAAAATACCTTTCTTTACCTTGTGGAGCAAAAAGAAGCTCCCCAGTTATACTGTTGTATAAATACAGTTGTTCATCAAAAAATTTCTGAACAAATGGTGTGTCCTCAATAGCTACAAAATCAATTGGAATACCATTAACACCTCCAGTTGTTAAGAATTCAGCACTAACGTTTAGAGCAGTTCTTTTTGGGGCATCCACTGTCCAAATAATTTTATCTTCTGCAGGGTTATACCCATGTAGATTTTCTCCTTCAGAAACAACAGCGACTCCATTAAATGGTACGATAATCAAATCATCTACTCTGCTCTCAAAGTTTAGAGTTTTATTTGGCTCTCGTTGACCAAATGATAATCCTGTAATAAGGAACAGTGATAAGGGAATTAATTTTAACTTCATGTTTTGGTTTTAAGTTAATTGATTATTCATGTAAGGAAATACCTTACAAGTTACTTATATTAAACCTTATTTTTATTCATTTATTATATTTTTTGTTTAGTTATCTAAGATCATCTTTTACCTTTGTTTAAAACAATAAGTATTATATGATTCTAGCACAAGTTTTCGGAGCACTTTATGGTATGTTAGCAGTGGTTTTTGGAGCATTTGGTGCTCATGCGCTTAAAAAAACATTTACTGTTGAGCAATTACAAAGTTTTGAAACTGGCGTAAAATATCAAATGTACCATGCAATTGTATTACTTGTAGTTGGTTTTAATTTTGATGGATCAGCTAGTATTCAAAACTATATTGTTTACAGCTATATTATTGGTGTGTTTTTATTTTCATTTAGTATTTATGGGCTTTGTATTAGCGCTTCTAAAAACAAGAAAATTAAAATTTTAGGACCTATAACACCACTTGGTGGTTTGTTTTTAGTTGCAGGTTGGGCTTTATTATTGGTACACTTTCTATAACTACTTAGTCTCTTTTGAGGTAAAAGTTTTAATAGCGGTATTAGGTTCAATAATATTATATCCTTTCCAGAATTCAGGATCATAGCTAGGCATATAGGTAGGTAAAATAGTGTTGTTCTCGGTAAAAGAATCAAATGTATTTTGCGAGCTTTTCTCGGTATCAAATACAACTATTTCATATTTATTGGTGCCAGTAAAACCTAAATCCATTTTTAAAGAGAGCTCATTCTGTTTGTTTTTGCCTTTTACAACCTTATTTTTCTCAATAATTTTCAAAGGTCTGTTTATACCAACTTTACTACCGTTTTCATGTTCTAAATAACGTAAGTTGTATTTGTTATTAGCATCTTTATAAAAAATAATTTTACCTTTTGCTAAGTACTGGTTCATTGATATACCTAGCAATTTAAAGGTTTTAATTGACTGTGTATTTTCATAATCAACTCTCACAACAGCAAAATCGTCGGGGTTTATATATAAAGTACCTTGGTAGTCAGCATTATTTTTGGGTTTAAAATTTATTACGTAAACAGGGGTATTTCCTAAATATGCATATTCAATTAAGGTGAATTCGTATTTACGCGATTTTGTTATAAAGTTTAGATTAGTATTATCCATAAAAAAGAGGTTTGCAAATTTTTTACTCACATCATTTTTTATGCTTTGCGCAAAATAAAGTTTTCTATTTTCTTTTCTTTTTTGTTCTTCTTCTAATTTTTTATTTAATGCCTCTACATCTGTAGAGTCATTTTCAGAAGTAATTAATCCTGATTCTACTTTACTACCAAATATGCCAGACTTTACTTTAAAATAAGAAGTTGTTTTTACGTTTTCTTTGATAATTTTATTAAATCGTTGTTCCAATTTTTTTACGTCTAATTCACTGTTCTTATCGTAAAGTTCTGAAGCTTTAATTAAATCTATTTTTTGATTTTCATCTTCATAATTTCCATAAAGATCAAATAGAGACTCTGTGTAGCGCTCTTCACTTTTAGGTACAGTTGCTATAACACTATCTAAAAAACTACTATTAAATGCTGTAATGGTAGACTCTAGGTCTGAATAATTTGTTTTATGCATATTTTGATAATACCGTTGTCTTAAAAAAATTCTTTTCTTAGTAAAAGCTCTATTGTAATTACCCTCTATATTATCTTTTACAAAATCTATTATCTCTTCAGCTGTGTAATTTTTATTAGAGACAATTACATTGTTTAATGCTATGGTATTTGGTGATAAATATATAATGCTATCTGTCAACTGTTCAAAAGTTTTGCCAAGAGTTGTGTAGCCCATCGAAGATATATAAACTGAATCTTTAGGTTGTGTATTCTTATCTACGATTAAATTAAATTCACCATCATCATTTGTAATAATTCCTTTGTCTACTGACCATTGTATAGTGGCAAAGGGAATAGGTTTTTGTGAAATTGAATCTACAATTTTTGCATTTATATTTTGTGAGAACGTTGTGTGAATTGCAAATGTGAGTACAATTAGAAATGTAGTGGTAATCTTTTGAGTCATGAGATTGAGTTTTAGTTGTTGAACAAGAAAACCCAGGATTTTGGAATACCAAGTATCTTTAGTTTCTTGTTAAGACCTATTTATCAATACTTTAACTTTTTTAGATGAAATATGATGAATATGCGTCTCAATTCATAAGACGTTGAAAATTGGAAAAAGGTTGTCTTGTAATAAATTTTTTTAAATAAAATTTAATAAGTACTTAATTACAACCACAATTTGATGAACCACAACCGTGTTGTTTGTTCTTTTTTGAACTAAAAAGCGTTTTAGGTAAAAAGAATTTTTTTATGATATAACCAAGCGCTATAAATAAAGTAATGTACATTAAAACTTCTTGTGTCATAGTCTTTTATTTTAATATTTGATATGCTGCTAAAGCAACAATATAAGCAAATGCACTCATAAATACTAATTGTGCAATAGGCCATTTCCAGGTATTTGTTTCTTTTTTAACAATAGCTAAAGTACTTACACATTGCATAGCAAAGGCATAAAATAATAATAAGGAAACACCTGATGCTAAATTAAATAGCGGTTTGTTTGTCGCTGGGTTTACTTCAGCTGCCATTCTATTGGTGATAGTTTCTTCTTCGTCGCTACCTACACTATAAATAGTAGCAAGTGTACCCACAAAAACTTCACGTGCTGCGAATGATGTTAACACCGCTATACCAATTTTCCAGTCATAACCTAAAGGTTTTACAATTGGTGTAATTGCTTTACCCATATAACCCATATAAGAGTTTTCTAGTCTGTAACTTGATATTTCTTGGTCTATAGCATTATGATAAAGTACCTTTTGTTTTTGAGAAATAGAATCTTGTACAGCTAGCGCACTAATTTTATAAATTTCGTTAGAAATACTATCGTTTAAAGCTTTACTATATGATGCTAATTCACTTTTAATGTTTTCTGAATTAAAGTCTGATAAACCTTTTTTATCAATTCTATTTTTTACAATATCATCTGCATTATGAAAATCATCAGAATAGCCATTAGAACCTAAAAACCAGAGAATTATTGAAATAGCTAATATTATTTTACCGGCACCAAAAATGAAACTTTTTGTTTTTTCTATTACCGTATATGCCACATTCTTAATTAATGGTAGCTTGTAATTTGGCATTTCAACCACAAAGTAAGACTTGCTTTTGAATTTTAAAATCTTGTTTAAAACCATTGCAGATAGTATAGCTGTGAAAAAGCCTAGTAAATACAAAAGCATTAGTGTAAGTGCTTGATAACTAAAGCCAAAAAAACTTCCTTTAGGTATAACTAAAGTGATAATGATTAAGTAAACAGGCAAACGAGCAGAACATGTTGTAAAAGGAGTAACTAAAATCGTAATTAAACGTTCTTTCCAGTTTTCAATAGTACGCGTAGCCATAATTGCAGGAATTGCACATGCTGTACCCGAAATTAATGGAACAACACTTTTACCACTCAAACCAAATGGTCGCATTAAGCGGTCCATTAGTAAAACCACACGGCTCATATATCCGGTCTCTTCTAAAAGAGCAATAAAAAAGAATAAGAAAGCAATTTGTGGTATAAATATAACAACCCCACCAATACCTGCTAGTATACCTTCAGCGATTAAATCGGTAAAAACACCTGGTGGTAATGTGTCTTTTACCCATTCCCCAGCCCACGCAAACGTATTTTCAATAAAATCCATTGGATATGAACTCCAGTCATAAATTGCTTGAAATATTAAAAGCAAAATGGCAAAGAAAATAACATAGCCAAATACTTTATGCATCAAAATTTTATCTAATGTTGCTCTTAGACCTTTTGCAGCATTTAAATCTATTTTGTGCGTTTGTTTAAGAATACCATTAATAAATTGGTATCTCAAAATAGTTTCTTTTTGCTGTAGTTTCTTTAATTCAGATTTTGACTTTGTTTCAAAAGATCTTGCGGTATCCTGCAAGTTTTTCTGAATAGGCATAAAATTCACATCTTGTGTGATTACGAGCCAAAGCTTATAAAGGTCTTCTTTAGGGAACGTCTTTTTTAAACGATCAAAATAATCTGAAGCTATAACCGTCATGTCAATATTTTGTTTAGTTGACAGGCTTTTGTAATCGATTATAAGTTCTTTAAGCTTTTCAATTCCCGTTTTCTTACGAGTACTGACTAAAGCAATTTTGGTATCTAGTTTTTCTTCAAGTAACGGAATATCAATAGTAATTCCTTTTCTAGACATTCTGTCGGCCATATTAATAACTAATATGGTAGGAATTTTTAAATCCTTTATTTGAGTGAAAAGAAGTAAATTTCTTTTTAAATTCTCTACATCTGTTATAACAACAGCAACGTCTGGGAAGTCTTTATCATTTTTATTTAAGAGTAATTCTGCAGCAACACTTTCATCTAATGATGTTGTGTTTAAACTATAGGTGCCGGGTAAATCTATAATATGTGCTTTAAGACCACGCGGTAGTTTACAAACACCCTCCTTTTTTTCAACAGTTATACCAGGGTAATTACCAACTTTTTGATTTAAACCAGTAAGTTGATTAAATACAGATGTTTTTCCCGTATTCGGGTTTCCAATAAGGGCTACATTAATTTGCTTACTCATAATAGGCTTGCGTCTTCAATAATTTCTAGCTCAATCAATTTGGCCATTGAACGACGTATCGCAATATGTGAACCGTTTACATTTATGTAAATTGGGTCTTTAAAAGGTGCCACCAAAACAAGTTCGACTTTATTACCTGGTAAACAACCAAGTTCTAAAATTTTAATAGGTAAAATATCATCAGCAAATTCTTTGATAATCCCTTTCTCTCCTCGTTTTAATTCTGCAACTGTTTTTACCAACTGTTATTTAGATTGATTTTAATTAAGGCAAAAATAAGAGAAAAAGCCTATAGTAAGGTCTTAAAAAGCTATTAAAATTTGATTTTTTAAGGTTAATTAAGGTCTAAATCATTTTTCGGAGTACGAATTTTTCAAAATCTCAATATCGCTTAGTAGTTTTTCTATCTCTTCAGGGTTGGTACCATCATAAGTACCACGTATTCTTTTCTCTTTATCAACGAGCATAAAATTTTCAGTATGTATCATATCAAAAGGGCCACCATCACCATCGGTTTTTACTGCCATGTATGATTTTCGGGCAAGGGCATAAATTTGTTTTTTATCACCAGTAACTAAATTCCATTTACGCTCATTAACACCTTTTTCAATTGCATATTTTTTGAGCTGTGCGACTGAATCAATTACTGGAGTTACGGAGTGTGATAAAAGCATCACATCATCATCATTTAAAATCTTTTTTTGGATTGTAACCATATTATCGGTCATAATAGGGCAAATAGTAGGGCAAGTGGTAAAAAAGAAATCAGCAATATAAATTTTGTCTTTATAAGTATCATTAGTAATTGTTTCTCCGTTTTGGTTGGTCAATGAAAAATCGGCAATGGTATGGTATTTTTTTACGTGTTGTAATGATAAATCTACCAACTCAGGATTAAAATCTGCTGGTTGATAAATAGGCAATACTTTTTTTGGTTGTAATGCGTTGTAAAATAAATAAATAATTACTGCAGATAGGCAGAAAAATACAATACCAAATAATCTATATTTTCTAAAAAAACTACGCATAATCTATTTTTAGCAAAGGTACTAACGCAGTTTTAAAACTTTAAAGATTATTTACAGAAATGCTACTAAAAATTTCATAAAAAAAATCGGGTCTAATTACTTTACTTTTTTTAGACCTTCTAAAAGCTTACTTTTGGCGCTGAAAAGTTAAAAAAAGACATTAAATGGGCGTAGTTACACAGATACTTACCTTTATATTAATAATATCAATATTAGTAATTTTACATGAGCTGGGGCATTTTATTCCAGCTAAATATTTTAAAACCAAAGTAGAAAAATTTTACTTGTTTTTTGATGTTAAATTTTCCTTATTCAAAAAGAAAATAGGTGAAACAGAATATGGTATCGGCTGGTTACCACTTGGAGGTTACGTGAAAATTGCCGGTATGATTGATGAAAGTATGGATACGGATCAAATGGCTCAAGAACCACAACCTTGGGAGTTCCGTTCTAAACCAGCTTGGCAACGTTTAATTATTATGCTAGGTGGTGTTACCGTAAACTTTTTTCTAGCATGGATTATTTATACCATGTTACTAGTTACAAAAGGTGATACATATATACCAGCTGATAGTTTAAAATATGGTATTCTTGTAGATTCAATTGGCGAGAAAATAGGATTAAAAACCGGAGATAAAATTTTATCTATTGACGGTGAAAAATCTAAGAAATTTTCTGATGCAACTCTAGATATCCTTTTAGCAGATAACGTTACTGTTGATAGAAACGGTGAAAAAGTAACTTTTGCAGTACCAGATGAAGGAATAAAAGATGTTTTAGCAACACAAGGAAAAAACTTTTTAGGTTTTAGACAAAGAGCGATTATAGCAAAAGTAATGCCGAATACTGTAGCTGAAAAAGCAGGTTTTCAAGCAAATGATCAAATAATAGCAGTAAATAATAATACAGTTACGTATTGGAATGAATTTACGAAAGTAATTAGAGGTTCAGTTAATAAACCTTTAAATATTGTTGTGAATAGAAATGGTGGCGAAGCTATCATTAACTTAACGGTTCCTGAAGAAGGTGCTATTGGTGTGCAATTAAGTACTGATGATGTTGTTGTGACAGATGATTATAGCTTTTTAGCGGCAATACCAGCAGGTTTTTCTGAAACTATAAAAGTATTGTCAAAACAGATAAAGCAGTTTAAGATTATATTTAAACCTAAAACTGAAGCTTATAAATCAGTTAAAGGGCCAATAGGTATTGTAAGTATGATGCCAGAATCATTTGATTGGATGTTCTTCTGGAACTTTATGGCGATGTTTTCAGTTTGGTTGGCATTTGTAAACTTATTACCAATACCAGCTTTAGATGGCGGACACGTAATGTTTTTATTGTATGAAATGATTACTGGGCGTGCACCAAGTGAAAAAGTTTTAGAACGCGGACAAATAATTGGTTTCGTAATAATAATGGGCTTAATGGCCGTTATTTTTGGTAATGATATCTGGAATATTATTAAAGGATATTTTTAAAAAAAGAGGCGTAAATAAAAAAAAACAAAAAAAGTATATTTTTTTGTTTGGCTAATTTGAAAAAACAATTATATTTGCACCCGCTAACGCGATAAAGTACACTCCTCCTTAGCTCAGTTGGTTAGAGCATCTGACTGTTAATCAGAGGGTCCTTGGTTCGAGCCCAAGAGGGGGAGCTTAACAATAGAAAGTCTTCAACGAAAGTTGAAGGCTTTTTTATTTCTATAACTTCTGTTAAATACATCATAATATGTATAACTATTTCATTGATAATGTATGAAATAGAAATTTGCGATTTGTTAAAACCTTCTTATTTAAAACAGTTTTCCTTTTACAGAACTGAAAATATTCATGTTCTTGCTGAAAATTAACATCTTTTAACTGATTGACTCTATAACTATTTATTTTAATTCTCATCTTCAAAAAATATAAGTAGTAGTTAAAACCAAACTTTTATCATTATTCCCATTTAATTAAATATTAATTTTTACAAATTATGAGGTTATGAAAAGTAAATTTAGAGACAATGTAGGGCAGTTAATTGCAAAAGGACTAATTGTTATTTTAATGTGTAGTTTAACTGGCTGTGGTGGTGATAGTGATGATAATTCCGTAACAGATGAAGAGGTTACAACTGATGGAACAGTTTTAAGTGTAGATTCTAGCCTGTTTCTTGTTGATGATGGTTATATAACAATAACAACGGTACCTTGTACACTTTCAGATGGTACAGAAACAGATTGTTATCAAATAGTTTCGCAACATACGCCCCTAGACCATGAAATGGGACCTTGGTGTCCAGAATATATTACTGACGGAGCAGAGAATGGAGGACTATGGATTACTGATGATGGAGTTGTTGATTTAGATGGTGCTTTTATAGAAAACTTAGCTACTTTTTATAATGATGATGGTTGGAAAATGTACGATGAAGATACTGGAGAAGTTATAAGAGTAGAGACCATAGAAGAATGCCAAGGCGGTGCACAACCAAATCCACCTGCGGAATATCAAAATATGTGTGCACAATGCTTGCCTGAATGGATAGAGGCTCAAGAAACATATTTAATTCCTATTGTACCTGTAAAACAAGAGACTTCTATACAATTAGGTGACGGTCCAACAATTGACCTTGCAGGAGTAGAATATGGGCCATATGTTAGAGGTTTAGCTTTTAATGGGGTTAGGTTTGATCATCCTGCAGATTTAGATGTAATATTGGCAGCATACCAAGTTGCTCCAGTAGATGATGCTGGCGGGCATGTAAATAACGCTTTAGGGTATCACTATCATGGCGATATGGGATTTAGCACAAGAATTACTCAAGATGATGATCATGCGGCAATGATTGGTTATGCTTTAGATGGTCACGGAATTTATGCTCAATTAGATGCAGAAGGTAATGAACCTACCGATTTAGATGACTGTAGAGGTCATGAAGATGAAACAAGAGGTTATCATTATCATGTTATGCCTTTAGAAAATAATGAGTTTTTTGATTGTTTTTATGGAGCTTACGCAGTAGAATAATAGAAGTAAAATTTTTATTATGAAAAAAAATAATTTACTTATTTTAATGTTATTTTCAACGTTAAGTGCTTTAGCGCATGGTGTAGATGTTTCTACCATAGTTTTAGCTGAACAAGAAGATAATACATGGACGTTACAAATAACATCATCGTTAGATGCTTTCAGAAAAGAAGTGCGTTTTCATTATGCAGATACGCCTTATAAAACACCAGAAATGTTTAAAAAGCAATTGTTAGCGTATTGCAAAAAGACCTTAAAAATAGCTTATGATAACGATGAATATGTTTTGTTAGATAAAAGTTTCGTTAAGCTAGGTCATGAAACTATGGTGTATTTTAACCATATTAAAATACCAAATGATATAGAAAAACTAAAATTTGACGGTGGCGTATTTAAAGATATATTAGGAAGTAAAGCTAGGTTGCTAATTTTAAAAAAAGGTTTTCAAAGAAGCCCATTAATCTTAAATAAGAAAAATAATTACAAAGTCAACTTACTTTTAAAAAATAAAAAATTTTTGCTACAAGAAAAAGAAGCGGAATTATCAAATACATTTTCTCAAATGTTCATTTTAGCTTTTGGACTAATAGCATTTATACTTTTTATAATATTTAAAAAAAGAAATAATCAAAAAATTATTTTAGCAAAATCTTAAGTAAAAGTTACTTTTCTTAATTTTAAAAGGCAAAAGATTAGGAAATATAACAATAGAAAGCCTTCAACGAAAGTTGAAGGCTTTTTTGTTTTATAATGATTTTGAGTATTGAGCACTTTTTTATTTAGCCTAACCTTTTAGGGAATAATTAGAGGGTTTTAATACAAAACATAAAAAATCCCCGTAAACATTAGTTATGGGGATTTATAGTATTTACTAAATAAATGAGTTGAAATTACTCTTCTTCTGTTGCTTTCGCAGCATCTTCCATCATCATTTTTTTATCTTCTTCAGCAATTTTAGCATGTTCAGAAGCTAACATTTCATGTTCTTTTTCCATAAGTTCATGTTCAGCCTCCATAGCTTCATGCTCTTCTTTCATTTCTTCAAGCGAAACAACACCTGTAGCATGTTTTTGTTCTAACTCAGAATGCATTTCAAGTAGAGCAGTGTGCTCATCAATAAGTTCTTGGTGTTTTTCAAGTAATGAACTATGTACTTTTTCCATTTCAAGATGTAATGAGTCATTTTCCATTTTAGCATGCGCTTCAGTCATTTCATCATGATTATCTTTCATGGCATCATGTTCTGTAGTCATGGCTTCATGAGCTGTTTTCATACTAGCATGCGATGCAACCAATTCTTTGTGTTCAGCACTTTCAGCTGGGTTCTCTTTACAAGCAAACATAGTTAGTGCAACAGCAAAAATTATTAGGTATTTCATAATTGTTATATATTAATTTGTTGAGTATCAAATATATGAATTTCTTAACAAACGCTAATTTTATAAAATTAAATTAAGGCTATGAGAATTTATGATACAGGCTATTGTAACCTAAAATTTAGGATTATAATGCCCAATAGTTAATTTTTAAAACTTAAAATAACTTCTTACTTGTTGATTATCAACTTCTTTTTACTGATTGTTTATTTTTGTATTTGAATTATTTCGCATCTTTAATTTGTCAAACTTTATGTTTAATAATAAATACCACCAAACCTGTTAGATAGTATTTCTTTAAAGAGTAAAGAATGTAAACTTATTTAGCTATTGAAATTTTGAAAAGTGACTTAAGCAATCAAGAATTCTACTGTGTGTTAAAAAAAATGTAGTAGCATTTAAATTAATTGTGTAAAAGCATGAAAAAAATTGTTCTAATTATAGTATTACTAGTAAGCTCACTATTAAGTGAAGTCCATAGTTTAAATAATACTTCTGCTATTTCAATAGGGGATGAATTGTATGCCTCACTGCCGGAAATGATGACATCATTAGATATTTTAAAAAATAGCTACAAAGTAAACCTTCTTATAAAAGAAAAGCAGTTTTTGTTAGAAGCTAAAAAAAATGAGTTATCACTGATATTTTCGCTATTGATTATTAGCATTATAACCGTATTCGCATTCATTTTTTATTTATCATTTAAAAATAAAAAAATATCAAACCTATATGAATAGATTTATATAAAGTTATCTGCTGTGGTTTATAGGGCAAAAACTAAAAGTAGATTACAACTGAAAGTCTTCAACGCAAGTTGAGGACTTTTCTGTTTTATACAGACGGTTATATTGTAAGAAGTTTCATTACCATCCATTTAACTTTTGTTTGAGCTAATTGTATTGCTAAATAGGCCGTAATTTTATAAAGGGTTATTCCGTAGCCCTAAAAAATCAAGTGTTAATTAAAAAGAAATTGGTTATGAAATTAGAAAATAAAAAAGTGGCTGTTTTGGCAACTGATGGTTTTGAGAAATCAGAATTATTTGAACCATATAAGGCACTAAAAAAAGAAGGAGCTCAAGTCGATATCGTTTCAATTAAAACAGGAAAAATAAAAAGTTGGGATAAAACGGATTGGGGAAAATCAATTGATGTAGATAAGTTGGTGAATGATACAAATCAATCAGAATACAACGCTTTAGTACTACCAGGTGGTGTTATTAATCCTGACTCACTACGAACTGACGAGAATGCTTTAGAGTTTATTAGATCATTTTTTAAAAATAATAAACCTGTAGCTGCTATTTGTCATGCGCCTTGGTTATTAATTAGTGCCGATGTTATTGAAAATAGGGAGGTAACATCGTACAAGAGTATAAAGAGTGATGTTTTAAATGCTGGCGCTACTTGGGTTGATAAAGAAGTTGTGGTTGATAGTGGTTTAGTTACGAGTAGAAACCCTGAAGATTTACCTGCTTTTATTAATAAAATGATAGAAGAAATTAATGAAGGTAAACACACTAATCAAGTTGCTAAAGCTTAATAAGTTAGTAAAATAAATTTTATATTTAATCGGTCGGAAAAATAATATTCTTACCGATTTTTTACTGAATAATAAATCAAAAAAAATAATCAAATGGCAATTCTAGGATCAATAATAAAAGGAGTGATAGACTTAAAAGATAAGTTAACACCAGAGTCTAACCCAATTGAAGAACAAGAAAAAGTATTGATTGATTTGCTTGAAAAAGCGAAAGACACTGCTTTTGGGCAACATTATAATTTCGCTACAATTTTAGAAGCTGAAAATCCTGCCAAAAAATTTGCAACAACGCTTCCATATTTTGATTATAATAAGTTGAACGGTGAGTGGTGGTATAAACTTCATGAGGGTGAAGAAAATGTTACTTGGCCAGGAACGCCAGATTATTACGCATTGAGTTCTGGTACTACAGGAAAAACGAGTAAAAGAATACCGGTAACTGATGCTATGATTTCAGCAATTAAAAGTACGGGTATTGATCAGGTTTCTGCGTTAAGTAATTTTGATTTGCCAGCTGAATTTTTTGAAAAAGGAATTTTAATGTTAGGGAGTTCTACCGATTTGGATGAGAAAGATGAACATTTAGAGGGTGAAATTAGTGGTATTAGCGCTAGTAATATTCCCTTTTGGTTTCGTGATTATTACAAGCCTGGTGAAGAAATTGCTCAAATTGAAGATTGGGATGAGCGCGTTCAAAAAATATCAGACAATGCAAAAAATTGGGATATTGGAGCACTAAGCGGTATACCGTCTTGGATTGAGTTAATGCTTGAAAAAGTTATTGAAGACCATGGGTTAAATAATATTCATGAAATTTGGCCTAATTTACAAGTGTATACTTCTGGTGGTGTAGCCTTCGGACCTTATGAAAAGAGTTTTAATGCTTTATTAGCACACCCAATTACAGTTATTGATACTTATTTGGCATCTGAAGGTTTTATTGCTTTTCAATCAAGACCTGAGACTGATGCAATGCAATTGGCGACAAACAATGGTATTTATTTTGAATTTGTTCCGTTTAAGCCCGAGTATATAAATCAAGATGGTTCACTTACCAGTGATGCTCCCTCATTAACGCTTTCGGAAGTTGAGAAAGATCAAGATTATGCTTTAGTAATTAGTACAGTATCAGGTTCGTGGCGTTATTTAATTGGTGATACTATTGAGTTTACTGATATTGAACGTGCGGAAATTAAAATTACAGGTAGAACTAAATTCTTTTTAAATACTGTAGGTTCTCAATTGTCGGTTAATAAATTAGATGATGCTGTAAACCATTTAGAAGAAGCTTTTGGTGTAAAAATATCAGAATATACCTTATGTGCGAAACGTTTTGATGATGATTTTTACCACAGTTGGTATTTGGGCTCTGATGATGTTTTAGATGAAGATAAAGTGATTGTTGAATTGGACAAGCATTTAAAAGAAGCAAACAAAAACTATAAGGTAGCCCGATCAAAAGCTTTAAAAGGAGTAAAGGTAACAATAGTTTCACCTCAAGTTTTTCATGAGTGGAGTGGTGCTAATAAAAAGAAAGGTGGCCAAGTAAAGATGGAGCGCGTTATGGGTGAAGATAAATTTAAAGAATGGGAAGATTTTGCAAGCAACTTACAAGCCTAATCAGCTTGTAATGCTTTGTCTCTATCGGCTACAATAACCATTATTTCTTCAGGTGAAAGGTAATATTTTTTAATACGAGCTTTATAAACTTCTGATAGGCTCGTATTATTAAGTATAAAATTTTTAGTGGCTAAAATATAAGCATCCATATTTTTATTTACAGCAAACGAATCAGCAGCTCTTTCGGCTTCTTTAATTGAACTATCTGATAAAAGATATTTTACCCCAAACCAAATAAGATTAAGACTGCTTCGATCTCTATAATCCATAACATGACCTAGTTCATGCCCTAACCAACCAATCATTACATTTTTAGGAATATCTTTCGTGTCAAATTTTTCTCCTTCTATTTCAAAGCTTTCACTAATTAATATTTTGTAGCTTCTTTTTTCTTTTCTTTTAAACAGACTTAAAAATGAAGGCTGTGCCTGCATAATAGATTTTTTAATGTTCTTTTTAAACTTAAATTCTATTTCTGTATTTTCTAATTCAGGATAGTGAGAAAGGGCAATTAAGGCTTCTTCTTTTATTGAATTGGGTATAATATGTGTTGTATTTTCTTCTTTCATACTTGTGAAAATTTGTATTGTTAAAATACAAAAAGTGGCCATAAGCCACTTTTTAGTATATATTTTCTTTCTCATATTGGTATTAAAATTGATATCTAATACCTAAAGCGATATCAAAATCTAAGTCGTCAGAGTAGCTGTCATTAAAACCTAGTTCAGGCCTTGCATCAAGCGATACAACTAAAGGTATTTCAAAATTATATTCAATACCTATATCACCAGCAACCAAGGCAAAAGTTCCATTATCTCCGTCAGTGTCATAAGATCCTACGCCACCACCAGCACCAACAAACCAATTGAAACCTCCATCAATAGGCATAACCCATTGGTACAAACCAACCAATTTAAAGGCATCAACATCATTTGAATTTCGCCAACCGAAATCAAATTCTAAACGATTGTTTTCTTTTAAGTGACGTTGGTAAGAGACTTCACCTCCAAAACCATCATTATCTCCAAATCGTAGTCCTAATGCATTTTTAGATATTGATTGTGCTTGCATAGTCATAGTAGTTGCAATAATAATAGCAAATACTCCTAAAATCTTTTTCATGTGTAACTTTAATTAAAATTGTTCAAGGCAAAAATAATTTAAAGGAGTTTTAATGATTAATCTAATTAAATTTATAATTAACCCTTTTACAAAAAGAAAATACTTAAAGTAAAGGACTAAAAAATTTAGCTAAACCTTCAATGAATTTAGTAACAATCGATCGGTTTTTAAACCTTTCATAATCTAAGCATTCATTATCGGTGCAGTAGGTGTCAAATTCTGTACAAATATATTTTATAACCTTTGGGTCGTAAATAAGTGCATTAGCTTCAAAGTTGTGTTCAAAACTACGGTAGTCAAAATTACCAGAACCAACAGATGCAATCTCATTATCAATAATTAACAATTTGCTATGTGAAAAATCATCACGTAAAATAATATTTACACCAATAGCCAATAATTCTTCAAACCTTGAAAACATGCTGTATTTTGCCATCAATGAATCGGATTTTTTAGGAACAAGAATATTAATTTTAACACCACTTAGTGCGGCTATTTTTATTGCTTGTAACACAGTAGTACCTGGTATAAAATAAGGATTCGCTATTGATATCGTTTTCTTTGCACTATTAATCATTGCAACATACTGTTGCATTACTGCAGGTTGTTTTGAATCTGGGCCGCTAGTAACTATCTGTATTGTAGACTCGCCTTTTATCTCATTTTTAGGCAAATATTTATTATTAATTAATAGTTCTTCTTTACTAGCAAAATGATAATCTTTTATAAAAACACGATGAATACTATCAACAGCAGGGCCTTCAACCTTAATATGAATATCTTTCCAAATACCTAACGGGTTTTCTTTACTTATATATTTATCGGTGACATTTATACCACCTATAAACCCTGTTGTACCATCTATAACCAATAATTTTCTGTGATTACGGTAGTTTAGGGTAAAAAGTAAGCTTCCAAAACGCAATGGCATCATTGGATAAGCTTTAACACCAATTGATCTAAACCGTTTCATGATTTTACCTCTAAAGGCAAAGCTGCCCACAGAGTCATATATTAAACGTATTTCAACGCCTTCTGCTATCTTTTTTTTGAATAACTCATAGAATTTGTCTGTCAGTTCACCTTGCTCAAAAATGTAATATTGCAAGTGTATAAATTTTTTGGCATTTTCTACGGCTTTAAATATAGCATCAAAAGTTTCTAATCCATTATCTAAAACTGTTATTTCATTGCCAGAATAAGGTGAAAAATAGGTGTTGCTTTTTATTAGGCGGGCTAATTTTGAATGATTTTCAGTAGCGATTTTAGCTTCCTCTTCATTCGTAGATATGTTTTTATATGTTTCGTCATAAAGCTTACGCTTTTCTGTTTGTCGTAACCTAAAGAATCTAAATTTTCGTCGGTTAACACCAAACAGGTAGTATAGAACGGGGCCGCCAAAGGGTAAAGCAACTATGGTTAATAGCCAGCTCAGTGATTTTGTAGGTCTTGAACCGTGTAAAACAATGCTGCCAAATGCCCAAAGTGTAACAATAAGGTAGGCTATAAAAAGTACAGTATTCATTTTGTTTGGTCTTATTTGGTGTTAATGTACTAATTAATACGATTAGTTATTTATCCTTAATCTTTTTAGGTTAAATATAAAATTGATTGGGTTGTCTAACGCTTTTTAAAATGGTGAAATTTACACTCATAAAAACCAAACAACTTGAAATCTAATTTTCACTATAAAAAAATCATTTCAGCTTTTATTCTAATTATCGGATTGGGAATAATAAGTTATGCCACTGCTCACTTTTTTATTAAGCAAAAAATTGAAGCATTATTAAGCTCTAAAACGCCCGAAAATATTAACGTTACTTACGATGACTTAAAAATAAGCTTACTGAATAATAAGTTTGAACTTTCAGGTATTCAAATAGATTCTTTGCAAAAAGACAATCCGAAATCAAAAGTATTAGTAAATAGGTTAGAGATATCTGGCTTAAATTATTACAGCTTGGTGAAATCAGACAAAGTGATATTACAAAACGTGTATATTGATAGCTTACAGACCGTATATTACAAAGTTGATAAAAAGGATACAACGATTGATAAAGAAAGTCAGTTTAAAAAAGAGATAAATATTCAGAATTTTAAAATTAATAACTCTGGCATTAAAGTATTTAATACAGTGAATGACAGCATTGAATTTTCTGCACAAAAAGTTTCATTTCAATTTTCAGATATCATTGTAAATAAAAAAACCTTAGCTCAAAAAATTCCTTTTTTATATAAATCATTTAAAGGAAGTACAGGGGTAATAGTTGCAAGTTTAGGTGATTTTGAAGCTTTGAGAATTGAGAGTATTAAACACGATATTAATACGGTAATCAAAAATTTTAGTTTAAAATCTAAGTACGATAAAGTAAAATTACAAAGTAAACTATACAAAGAGCGTGATTATATAAATCTTAAAATTCCTGAAATAAAACTAAATGATGTTGCAGTTAAAACTACAGATAGTAAAGCTTCATTATTAATAGCGTCAAGTATTTTTGATAAACTAAATCTTGAAATATATAGAAATAAATTATTGCCAGATGATACAACGATAAAACCAATGTTTAGTTCAGTTTTTAAAAAATTACCTTTTATACTTCGAATTCCTGTTATGAAAGTTAAAAACGGAACTATTAAATATTCTGAGTTGGTGAATAAAGGTACATACCCTGGTGAATTGTTATTTACAGATGTGAATTCTACTATAAGAAATAGTTTTGATGTTGATAATTTGAAAATTGAATTCAATAACACAGCAAATTTGATGGGTGTTGCACCTATTAAATTAGATTGGACCTTTTATACAGAAAATGATAAAAAAATGTTCAAAGCAAATGGGGTTATTAAAAATTTTGATGCAAAATATATTAACGATTATTTAAAGTCGAACTTACAAGCGAAAGCTACAGGTGTAATAAATGAATTGTATTTTACTATTGGTGGTAATGATTATGCATCTAATGGTGATATTAAAATGAAATATGAAGATTTTAAATTTTTAGCACTTAAAAAAAATGGATTGGGTGTAGATAAATTTTTAACTTTTATAGGTAAGATTTTCATTAACGATGGCTCAAAAACCGATACTAACGGTTACAGGTATGGTCAAATAGAAGTGGAAAGAGACCCTACAAAATCATTTTTTAACTACTTATGGTTGAATGTAAAAAGTGGTATAATCTCAACAATGATAGGCAATGGTAAAAAAGATTGAATTTTATTTGGATTAATAATAAATTTAATCACGCCACTCTAAATCAACACTCTAACCTACCTTTGTCAAAAACTAAAGATATGGACGATATGGGAGTAATTTCAACAGATAATAAAAAAATAACACTATATTATAATTCAGAAAGTAGTATAGGTAAGCAGTGTTACGCCTATGTTCAATCTTCGGATAAAAAGGTATTAGGAGTAGATGTTTCTAAAACAAATGTAAGTGGAACGCAATGGGGCGAATTAGCTAGTAATTTAAATATTCCTGTTAAAGATCTATTAGATGTAGACCATCCAGATTTTAAAAATGAATATGGTGAAGATTTTATTGATATGGAACCACACCATTGGATGAAAATTTTAGAGAAAAACCCGAGATTAATTCAATTTCCTATTCTGGTTTTTGGTGAAAAATATTACCAATTAAAATCTGGCGCTGAATTTAAAAAATATTTAGAAGCCGATAGTAAGGGAATTACGAACGAAAGCAAATAGATGGAAGGCAAGAAAACAAGAAAAAGATATAAGAAAAAGAGGTATATAATTCCTGTAGCTATAATAGCTGTAATACTTATAGTCAGGTTGCTATTACCTATTTTTGTAAAAAATTATGTAAATAAGGTTTTGGCCGATATTCCTGGATATTACGGTCATGTTGAAGATATAGATATCTCACTAATTAGAGGTGCGTATGTAATTAACGATTTATATTTAAATAAGGTTGATGCAGGTAGTGAGGTGCCATTTTTAGATTTCGAAAAAACAGATATTTCTGTAGAATGGAAATCGCTTTTGAATGGTGAAATTGTAAGTGAAATTATAATGACCCACCCAACAGTAATTTATGTTTTTGAAGATCAAGGTGAAGAAGAGGTTTCTGATCCTGATATTGAAGATTGGACTACGGCTTTGACAGATTTGGTGCCTATTGATATAAACAATTTTGAAATTATAGATGGCAAAATAGCATTTGTTGAACTTACCGCAGAACCAACTATTGATTTACACATGGATAAGGTTAACTTACAAGCTACAAACCTTAGAAATGTTGTGCAACAAGAAAGAACATTACCATCAGAAATTCATGCAACAGCAATATCTATTGGTGATGGAAATTTCAAAATGGATGGTAAAATGAACTTGGTAAAACAAGTGCCAGATATGGATATTTCGCTTTCGTTAGAAAATGCATCAGCTACTGCGCTTAATGATTTTACAAACCATTACGCTGGTATTGATTTTGCTGAAGGTAATTTTAATGTATTTAGTGAACTTGCTATTGCAGATGGATATTTGAAAGGATACGTAAAACCATTATTAAAAGACTCTAAACTTATAAGTAAAGAGCAAGATGGTTTTTTTAATACACTATGGGAAGGTTTTGTTGGTTTCTTTAAATTCTTATTAAAGAATAAAGGAAATAATACCTTAGCAACACGAGTACCTTTTGAAGGTGATTTAACTAGTGTTTCTACAAAAGTATTGCCAACAATAATGAACACCGTCAAAAACGGTTGGATTAAAGCATTTAAAGGTACTGTTGATGATAATATTACTTTTGGTGATGCAGAAAAAGAAGCTGATAATAAATCAGATAAAAATAAAGATAAAGACGAAAAGAAATAATCTAATTAAAATAAATATACAAAGAGAGCGCTTATTTAAGCGCTCTTTTTTTGTGGAATTTGTTTGGTGTAAACAAATTCTATCCGTTTGAAGTAAAACCAGGATAGCATGACATCCCACCATCAACAAATATAGTAGTGCCATTTACGTACTCAGATTCATCAGAAGCTAACCAACTAGCTACACTACCAATATCTTCAGGTTCTCCCATTTTATCATATGGAATTAGTTTTAATATATCTTTCAAGCCTTCTTCATCTTCCCAAACTTCTTTATTAATATCAGTTTTAATAGCTCCAGGAGCAATACTGTTACAACGTACTTTTTTACCAGCATAACTTTGGCAAATACTCTCCATTAGCATTTTTAAACCACCTTTTGATGTTGCGTAGTTTGCATGGCCAGCCCATGGAATTTCTTCATGTACTGAACTTACGTGTATAATTTTGCCGAGTGAATTTGAAACTTCAGGTCGCATACCTCTTCTCATAAACTCATTAAGCGCTTCTTTAGCACATAAAAACTGTCCGGTTAAATTTACGTCCAAAACTTGTTGCCATGCGCTTAAAGGCATTTCATGTAAAGGATAATCTTTTTGTATGCCCGAGTTAGCAACACAGACATCAACTGTACCGAATTCTTTTATTGTTTTTTTAAAAAGAGTTTTCACATCTTCTTCTTTACTCACATCGCATTGTATAATTAAAGGCTTTATAGCATTTGAGTTTTTCATTATTTCATGAGCAACTTCTTCAGCACCTTCTTTATCACTATGGTAATTAATAACAACTTTACCGCCCTCAAGCGCATAACTTTTTGCTATTGCGGCACCAATTCCTGAGCTGGAACCGGTTATAATACAAGTTTGATCTTCTAATCTATTATTTGGCTTTTGCATATCAATGTTTTTTATACTTAAAAATAAGATTTATAGCTATTTAGCAAGTATATTTTTAGTTTTAGAACACACTTTTTATGTGATTGCGTTCATATTACTTTCCATATGTAAATGTGCTAATTATAAACGTGTTTACATCAAATTTAACTAGTGTTAATGTCTAATTTTGAGGTAGATAATAATTTAAAACATATATATAATGAAAACAGTAGAAGCAGAAATCGGAATAAAAAAGGATAATAGAAAAGCAGTTGTTGATATGCTTAAACAGTTACTTGCTGATGAGTTTATTTTATATACAAAATATAGAAATGCACACTGGAATATTGAAGGCCATGATTTTCATACCAAACACGTGTTTTTTGAAGAAGAATATGGTAAATTGGAAGTAACTGTTGATGAAGTTGCAGAACGTATTCGTATGTTAGGTTTTTACTCTCCAGGAAGCTTACAACAATTCTTAGAATTATCTCAATTGAAAGAAAATGGACCAGATCAAAACGATAGTATTAGTTTTATGAAAGTTCTTTTAGAAGATCACCAAGATATTATTACTTTCATTAGAACCAGTATTGGTGAAAATGCAGAAGCACATAATGATGAAGGTACAGCAGATTTTATTACTGGTATCTTACAACAACACGAGGAAATGGCTTGGATGTTGAGAGCATCTGTTAAGTCATTCAAATAAAAAAGTTTACCCTTTTCAATGTGAGGCGATAAGATTAATTTCTTATCGCTTTTTTTATGTTTTATAAAATAGGGTAGTAGTGTTATTTATTAATTTTTTTACTCGCTTAAAACGTTGTTTAATTTGATTTTAAAATTAAGATAGCCTTTATAATTTGTATTAAATGAAATATTTGTTGTTCGGATTTTTAATTTATTTGAAACTTTACTAAATACTAATAAGATTCATTTCATATTAAAATGATAACCCTCTAATTATTATTTATTGTACTAGTCTAATACGTTATTCAGTATTAAGTTGATAATACTAAGTAACTTTCATCAATACGATTATGATTTTTGAAGGCTATTTTTTTTAAATTTCGATGGAATAATAATTATATAAATGACTAATAATTAAACATAAAAATAGCCAGCAATATTGCTGGCTATTTTTATCATTAAATGATTGATATATATTATGCTGTAGCAGCTAACGTATGTTGGTTGTCTTGGTAGAACTTAGGACTACAGTCATACTTCTCTTTAAATATTTTAGAGAAATAACTTCTACTAGTTAATCCAACCGTGTAAACAATTTCAGATATATTTAAATCTGTTGTTTTTATTAGATTTTCAGCAACTTCAACTCTTGTGTTTCTAATAAAATCGGTAACTGTTCTGTCATGCAATAATTTAAATCCTTCTTGTAATTTAGATGGAGATAAACCTGTTTTTTTACTTAAATACTTTAAGCTATATTGTATTTCTGGATAATTTTTAATAAAAGTTGAGATTTCTTTAATGTCTTCCATCTCTTCTCTAGTTAATGACCCAAAGTTATTTTTTAAGTTCTTAACATCTTCTTTGTGTTGTTGTATTTCCATTGCCAATACTACATGAACCGTACCATTAATTAATAAGTTACGAACAATTCCTTTTTGGCTAATAGAATCTATCTGTTGCATTTTTTCAGCAATTTTTAAATTGTAAGACCCAACGTAAGAAAAAGTTTTTTCATCATTTTTCGGCATGAACGTTTTTGCTAATTGCTCTTTCAATAAGCTAATATTTTCTTCATTAGAGTGGTCTAAAGAATCAACTTTAATATTTGAAAATTTAACTGCTTGATCTTTTCTAAAAAATACAATTGAATCTTTATTAGGGTCACTTGAAAAAATTCCTGTTTGGAACTGATTTAATGACTTTTTTTCTGCTGTATCGCTAAATTTATGGCTTAATTGCCCTGCTGAGCAATACATAAAGTTAATTGGATTTGTTGTTGATGTGTGGTGTTTAAAAATAGTATCTTGCTTAAATACTACATCGTATTTCATAAACGAAATATCATCTTTAAAAGCAATACCTGAAATATTACCTTTTACAAGGTCATTATCAAGCTCTAATTTATATTCTTGTTGTGATTTATTTAATTTACCACCAAGTTCATTTTGTAGTGTATTAAAAATTTGAGAAATATTGTTTGTAATAAGGTTTACCGTTTTCATGTGTAGTGATTTTTCGTTAATAATTATTTTTCTTTTATAACACCAACTATTAAAGTAATGGTTGCAAATAGTAGTGCTACATGAATAATTAGGCCTAAATCAAATATTAAAAATCCTATGGCCCAAAACACAAATAGTAGTGCTGCTAGAATTTTTATTTTATTATTATACATAGCTTAATCAGATATATATCCTGTTACGCTATTGTTAATTACTCTATCTAATAAGAATTCTTTTTTTAAAGATGATAAATTTTCATCCGTTGTCCATGTACTCCCAATCTTAGAATTCGTTTGATAATTTTGTTTGTTGTTGTTCATGTTAGTTTTTTTAGTGATTAAGGTAATAATGGTGTGTACTATTATTGTACATGACAAATTTCCGCCATTAGGGGACTTTTTGTGTTATACAATTATATGGTTGTGTTATATAATTATAGGAAATGACTAAAAAACACGTTAAAAGCACCCTTTTTTAGATAAAAAGGGTGCTCTAATACTAAATTTTTATTTGTTTTATGTATTTGTTACCTATTGAGTTTGTAGAAGAATATATAGGTATATAATAAGGTAATTTGTTATGCAGGTAAATAAATGCAAAAAGTAGAACCTTTTTCAGGTTTACTTTCAGCTACAATATGGCCACTATGGTTTTGCACAATCTTTTTACAAATTGCAAGGCCGATACCTGTACCAGAGTATTCGTTTTTTTGATGAAGCCTTTGAAATAGTTCGAATATTTTTTCAGCATGTTCAGGTTCAAAACCAATACCATTATCTATAACTGATATTCTGTAATATGATTTATTCTTCTTAACAAAGTTATCTGAAATCTCACTTTTTCGAAGTTTTTTACAATCAATAATAATTCTCGGATCTTCAAGTCCTCTGTATTTTATAGCGTTCGATAAAAGATTATTAAAAAGTTGTTCCATTTGAAATGGTATTGCTTTTAATGTAGGTAGGTTGTCAATTACAAAGGTTACGTTCTCGTCTTTAATTCTTGCTTCAAGGTCTTCTTGTACCTTTTGTATTATATCAGTTAAATCTACTCTTGTGAATTCTTTTTGTGTTTTATTAATACGTGAGTATGATAATAGATACTTAATTAACATTCTCATGCGTTCTGATGAAGAGCTTATTTTTTCAAAATATGATTTGCTCCTATCGGATAATTTTTCCAAATCTGTCTCCTCTATTCTTGAAATAAACATTTGTATTTTTCGAATAGGTTCTTGTAAATCGTGACTAGCTACTCTATTAAATGATTCTAGCTCTGCATTAGTACGTTTCAGTGCCTGATTTTTTTCTTTTAATTTTAATGAGTTTCTATTTTGGCTAGTAATATCTTGTGCTACGCCAATAAGCATATCATTTTGAAAACTACCTGTAGTTCTAAAATGTTTAACTTTTCTAGCTTCAGTAATTACTCTAAAACTAAAATCTACAGTTTCTTTATTAGTAACTGCGGTTTTAATATTTGATTCGTAATATTCTAAATCTTCAGGATGAATAAACTTTTTATAGTTCTCGTGAGTAGGTTCAAATGCTTTAGGTTCACACCCTAATAGCATATAAAGGTTATCTGATATTGTTGATGATTCATCATTTACATTTAAAACATTCCACCCGTAGCTTCCTATTTTAGCAATCGCTTTTGCATCATTTAAGATAGAGTTTTGAATCTTTAATTGATCGTTAATGTCAATCAATTGTTGTTGGTTATTTTTCTGTTTTGTAATATTTTTTGAAGTAACACAAACGCCATCTCCATTTTTAATAGCATATGTAGAATACCAGGTTACTTGGTTGTTAAATACATAATCTCTTTCGAATTCTAAAATACAATCATTTTCTATGCATTCCACTAAATATTCAAATACTCCATTTTCCATTAAATATGGGTAGATGACTGATACTTTTTTATTTAAAACCTCATTAACTTTTAAGCCTGTTTCATTTGTAAGTTCATCATTGGTATACTCAACAATAAAATCTATAATTTTGCCTTGCTCATCTCTAATAGGTTCAAAATAGCTAACTACATTATTGGTACTTTTAATTACATTCTGCAAAAACTCTTCTGTATTCTTAAGCTCTTCATACTGTACTTGTAATTCTTGGTTCAGGTTATTTAATTTATCTATAGAGTCTTTCTCAAAGGTGTTGTTTTTAGCTACAATTAAAATTCCTTTAGAGAGCGGTCTAATGTTAGAATCTAACCAAATTTTATTTCCATTTATTTGTACTTGTCTATTTAAAGTAATTAATTTTTGTTCTTTATAAGACTGAGCAATTTTTTCGTACTCACCATTTAGTTTCGTAAAAGGTAGAAACTCACTTATGTTTTTGCCTATTATATTTTCTGGATCAAGATTAAAATCTATCTTATTACGATCATTAGCGTACATTAATTTAAAATCTTTAACTTCATCATTATCGTCAAAAACAGGTTCATAATAATTAACGATATTTTCGGTGTTTGCCATCACACTGGCTAAAAAAGCTTCCGCTTCAGATCTACTCTTTAATTCTCGATTAATTTTTAAGAATGAAACAACAAAAATAAATAAGGCGAAAAAGCCTAAGAATAAGATAGTGTAAGGTGTAAATATTGCCAGCGATTTATATGTTTTTTCACGCTCATTTAGTAATTCACTTTGCTTATTGAGCATAAAATTTTTCCGCTGATTTAATTGTGTCATAATATCAGCAACATTGTCAATTTTATTTCGCTCACCTCTTGAGTATTTTTGACGTAATTGAGGTGCGTTTGATATAACTTTTAAAGAGCTAATTAACTCGGCTTGTAATTCACTTATACGTTTAATATGATTTTGTTGTACAGCATTACCACCAACTAATGTTTTTAGCTCATTAATAGATGAGTCTGCATCGGCAATATATTTTTTAAGTGAAGAGGCATTTCTAAGGGTGTCTTTTCGCAAAAGCTGTTTGAGTTCATTTGACTCCATTCTATAGTAAATGTTGAAAAGGCTGTTTATTTCCTTTTCAATTTCCATGGTATGAGTCACCCAATTAGCAGAGTCTCTAAATTCTGTAATTTGTTTAAAACTAATACTTCCAATAAATAATAATAAAGAGGTCGCAACAATAAGTAATACTACGTATAGTTTAGAAGAAGTTACCAGTTTATTTAAAATCATAATTTTTAAAATTCTTATATTCTTAATAGAAAATTATCTCTGTTTAAAGCAGAGGTTTGGTACTGCCAGTTTAATTGTAGTACTTTTTCAATAGCTGCTTTTAATTCTTTGAAAGTATTGGGTTTGTTAATGTATATGTTAGCTCCATTAACAAAAGTTTCCTCAATGTCTTTTTCTGATGACGATGTAGAGTAAATTGCAACAGATAAATCAATCAATTTTGGATTTTCCCTAATTTCTTTTAAACATTGCATACCATTTTTGATAGGCATGTTTAAATCAAGGAATATTACTTCAGGTAAAATAACATTTGGTAATATTAAATAATCCATTAACTCTTTACCATTAGTGAAAAGAGAAAGTTTTGTTTTGATTTTGATTTCTTCAATAGCATCTTTAAATAAGAATCTATCATCTTCATCATCATCAGCAAGTGCAATATTCAGGGAGTTCAAAGCCATAGTAATTAATCTTGAGGAACAACCTTATCATTTCTTTTCTTTATAATTTTTTGAAATGTTGAGGGTGTTAATCCGGTTGTTTTTTTAAATTGAGTTGATAAATGTGCTACACTACTATAGTTGAGTTTAAAAGCAATTTCAGTAAGTGTTAGGTTATGTTCAATAATCAAATTTTTAGCAACATCTATTTTTTTTAAGATCACAAAATTTTCAATAGACATATGGGTAACCTCTGAAAAAACATTTGAGAGGTGTGTATATGAATAATCTAATTTTTCCGATAAATAATTTGAAACATTATATTTCTGAGCCTCTTCATCGCCATTTACAATTAGTGTAACGGCATCTTTTATTCGTTGTACAAGTGCTGTTTGCTGATCACTTATAACTTCAATACCAAATTTGGCTAAATTTTCAGTAATTTTTTGCATTTGTACTGCATTCGGAGACTGTTTTAAATTTACCTCACCAATACCATTTAATGAATAGTCTAAATTCATATCATCAAGTTGCTGGCATAGCACTTTTTTGCAGATGGTATTAAAATCAAACTTTACATTAAATTTCATAGGTTTTCTGAGTATTTGGCGGTTAAAATAAAAAAGGTAAAAATACAAGTTTCTTGTTATTGTATAATCGTTGAAAAGATACATTTTTTTTAATTATTTGTTAAAAAATATCCTTTGCGATAACTAAACTTTTATTCAATTTTAAAAAAAATGACAAATAATTAATTAGCGGTGTAATTTTCTTTAGGAATATTTGTGAAAAATTCAGCCATATTCGTGTCGCTTGAAGGACTGTAATTTGCCAAAACAGTTCCTTTGCTATCACTCGTCTCAACAATATATAGTATTGACATGTCTGATGGGTTGCTCATACCCTCAAATCTAAATTCTTTTTTTATAAAAACTTCTGAAGGTTTATAGGTTTTTTTAGTGTCTAAGTCTTCAAGCTTATCATTTTTAATCATATAGCTTGCAGTATATCCTTTTTCAGAATATTCATTTATATATTCTTTTTCACTTTTTGCATTTTCCATAATTTGTGTATTAATGTTTGACATAAGAAACGGACAAATGCTACTCAAAGCCTTTGTCCGTTTCAATTATTTTATAGAGATATCTTACTCATTTGTATGATCATCAATCTCATCTTCTACCTCTTCGGCTCCTTCTTCAATGCCATCGCCTACATCATCTGCAGCTTCTTCAATTTTATCGCCTGTAGATTTCTCTTCTCTACAGCTATTTAAAGTTACTACTGTTGTGCTTAGCATTAAGGTAACCATTGTTATTATAAGTGGCTTTCTCATTATATGTATATTAATGTGTTAAGTAATTAAGTGTGTGTTTGTTGTCGTTTAAAAATTATATTCTTAAACTTTCTTTCTTCCTGTTAATAGTGATATAATAAATAGTACTAGAAAAATAAAGAAAAGTATTTTTGCTATACTTGCAGCTCCTGCTGCTATTCCACCAAAGCCAAAAACTGCGGCGATTATTGCTAATATTATAAAAGTGACTGTCCAACGTAACATAATGTGTGTTTTTTAGGGTTAATAAATAGGATTGATACTCTATCAATCTTACACTTCAAAGATCATTAAAAAGTAAGGATCCGATTAACTATATCGGTTAATTAATTAGCTCATTAACAGTTGAATATTATACCAAAAAAATTGGGGGTAAGTTTAGTAACTTACCCCCAATTTAATGTTAGTTATATTTATAAAAACCGTAGCCTTACATAATATTTTCCATAACTTTTTCTTTTGAAAGATCAAGTTGAATTTGACTTAATTGCTGATTTAAAATATCAGATGTGCTTTTTGGCAAAGCAGTTTCTGCTAATACATTCTTATATTCTTCAATTGCTGCCTTTTCACCTCTTAATGCCTCTTCTAGCATTGACTCTTCATTGTCACTCGTTAAAAATGCTTTTACATCCATCCATGCTCTATGTGTTGCAGCAGTAATACTTCCGCCATTTTCAATTTTTTGACCGTAGCTTGCAATTTCATTTTTTAATTGATAACCAAAATCATAACGTTGGCTACTTTTTTTTGCAAAAAAGTCTTTCAATACCTTGTTATCTGTGTTCTCAGAAGCTTTTTTATATCCTTTTTCTGCGTCGTATGTTTTTTCTAAAAGTCCGTTTAATTTTTCTCCAACTTCTTGTGTGTATGTGCTCATAATTTGTTTTTTTTATATAATTATTAGAATAATATTTTAAATGCTTATTCTATCAACATTTATACTCAAATTTAATAGTTAAATCTGAGGTGAATTGATTCAAAACAATTTTAGATTGCCTTTAAAACAAATCGCTTTTTATTTATTTTCATCTTCCTTTAACATGCTAAAGTTTTTAGGAAAATCTAAAGTTCTTATTGGGAATGGAATATTAATATCATTTTTATCAAAAGCTTTTTTAATAAAAATCATTGCTTCCGTTTTGGCTTTTGCTACTTGTAATGCTGATGTAGAATCTATCCAGAAACGTGTTTGAAAGTTTATAGAGCTATCACCAAACTCTTTATATAAGAATATAACATCGTTTTTATCTTCAACAGGCTGAAAATTATCAACTATCGTTTGTTGGACTAAGTCACGAACAAATTCTAAATCTGATGAGTAACCAACGCCACAATTAAGTATAACTCTTGACTGTGATGTTGATGAAAAGTTTTTTATCGGATTTTCTAAAACCAACTTGTTTGGTAAGTATACTAAATTATTATCAGGTTGCTTAATAGTTACAGCTCTTAAGTCAATATCAATAACTTCGCCTTCAAAATCATTGCTCTCAATCCAATCACCAAACTTAATTTGTTTTATGTAAGATAAAACGATACCAGAAAAAGTATTTGCCAAAGCCCCTTGCAAGGCTAAGCCAACAGCCAAACCAGCAACACCGGCACCAGCTAAAATGGTTTGTAAAGTTTTGTCTAAATCTAAAATTCCTAAAACTAAAAATAGACCAGCAGCAATTACTAAGATTGATACTAATTTAGCAATAACATTCTTCATTGACTTTTGAAGACTACTCTTACTTAACAGTTTTAAAGTTAATTTACTAATGTATTTTGATAGTATAATGACTGTAATAAATACAACTATAGCTATAATTATATTAGGTAGGTTAATAATCAATTGGTTAACCCATGATTCTAAACGGGTAATCATTTTATTCCATGCATCATTTAGTTGTATGTCCATAGCAAATTCTTTCATTTTGTGATTTTTTTGGTTGGTAAATAGATTGAATCTAAAAAGAGTCTCAAATATTGGTTTTTAAAAAAATGGTTTCAACTTGCTGTAGTATGCTGTTGAAACCATTTTACAATCAACCAAACCTTATTACTGTAAAATTACAGGTATTGTAGCGGTAAGAGGTGCTTTTTTGAGTCTAATAGTGACTGTTTTACAAATAGTTAGAAAACTATAAAAGGTCTAAGCTTTTCAGCTTAGACCTTTTTAAAATTTTGAAAATCTCGTGTACTATTTAAAGAGCTTTTTTAATAGCATTACGGTACTTAATTTACTTGCCACTTTAAAACCAGATTGTATCCAATTTAAGGGTTGTAAATCTTTTTGAACTTGTACTTTAAAACTTTTAAGCTGTTCAACCGCTATTTGACGCTCTAAGTTTAATCGTTTTAAATCATATTCAATTTCTTCGAACGATGTGTAATTCTGATTTCTCATTAGTCAAAATAGGTTTTAGAAAGCTTCTTAATAATAAATTTATCAATGTATTTTCTGAATAAATATATAAGAATAATTGTCGCAAAAAATATCAGTCCAGTACACAAGTGACCCAATGCTCTATCGTGGAAATAATTTCCCAAAGCAGTGGCTCCTGCTATTGCCAAAAATATTAAACCTAATATACAAAGGCTACCTATTATCGCAACTTTAAGAATGTAAGAAGACAGTATAGAAATTTGCTGAAATATTTTTAATTCGTAATACTTCTGCGTTTTTTTTACATAGTCTTCCCCAGACTGTGCTGCATTACTAGTAGTTTCGTCTAAAGATTTAATAATACTCATAGTGGTTTTATATTTGAGATTTTTGTAATTTTTTGTTTTTAGCTTTCAACTCTGATAATTTTTTTTCTAGTGTCGTAATTACATCTTCAGTCTTATGACTTACATCAGAAACGATATGTTCTATTTGAGTATCCAAAGTTTCTCTTTTAGTGGCAACAGAATTTGCGGCCATGTCTCTTAAGTCTAGAGCAGTTTCTTCTAAAGAATGTTTTGTTGCTACAGCTTGGTCTGCAATTTTTTGTCTAGTGTTTGAACCTCTGTCTGGAGCAAATAAAATACCTAAAGCGGCACCAATTGCTGTTCCTGCTATTATTCCTAAAGCTGTGTTGTTATTATTGTTGTTCATGATATATTTTTTTTGTTAAATAGTAATTGTGTCTCAATCACTTGATTCAAATTTACGTCACTAATGTGTCGCAAATTGTCTTAAACAAACTTAAGATTGACTGTAATGCGCATCAATTGAAAGGGTTAACAAATTATTCAAATGAAGCAGCTAAGCCTACCAAATTAAATTAGATTTAGTCATTAGCAGAAATTATTAATTTAAAAAGATATATATGGAACCTAGAGATAAAATCAGAAGTCAAGAACAAGAAACTAAGTTTGTAAAAGATCACAAAGAAGATACAAAGCAATTCGTATTTCAAAAAAATAAAAAGACACTATCAGGTGCGTTTATAATTATGGCTTTCTTAATATTATTGGTAGTCGGCGTAATAATATCCGGAGTTGCATTTTAAAAAACTAGATTATAAACAAATAAAAACAGCCACCGAATATTCGGTGGCTGTTTTAGTTTAAAGAATTTTATATTAGTCCCATTGTTCTTTAAAAGCAAAATCTCGTTGTCTTATTCGTTTACGTTCGTTTATTTCTTGTTCTTGTAATTCTTCTGATAGTTTTTCAATTTCTCCGCCGTAATAACCAACAGCAATTGCACTTGCTATATGATAACCTTCAGGAACATTGAATACGTCTTGTGCTTTTTCCCAATCTACGCCAGCCATGCTATGTAATGCTATTCCCATATATTGTGCTTGCATTGTCATGCTACCTATGGCAAAACCTAAATCATGCAGTGCATGAAAGTTTTCAACCCCATCTTCAGTTTCTTCTTTGTAAGCTGTTAGCATTAATAAGGGTGCGTTTGTAGCCCACTCTCTATTAAAATCATTTAGGCATGACAATATTTTATCATATGCAGGTGTATTTCTTTCTGCATAAATAAAACGCCACGGTTGTATATTGTTTGAGCTAGCAGACCAACGTGCAGCTTCAAATATTTGATTAATATGTTGTTGTTTTATTGAAGCTTCTTTAAAAGTTCTGGGGCTATATCGCTGTTTAAGTAGTGCAAATATTTCATATTCACAAGCAGCTATATTTTCTAATTGTATCTGTTCTGATATGTTCATAACTATTATTTCTTTTTCTTGATCATTGATCAACCACAATTTTACATAAAAACCAAATTTATTTTTAACTCAAATGATTATTTGATTAATTCAATTGCAATTTTTGAGTTAAAGTTGTTCTTTTGCTATGGTTTCTTGTCCGTATTCTTTTTTGTAAATGCGTAGCACTATTAAAAATAAACTTATTAATAACGGGCCAAATATTAGCCCTATAAAACCAAATAAAGGTACACCGACAATTACACCTAATAATGTTATTAAAGGGTGAACATTATCTAATTTTTTTAATATAAATAATCGTAATAAATTGTCTGTTGAGCCAACGACAACTAATCCATAAATTAAAATACCCCAAGCTTTAAAATCATTACCAGATGCTAGTGTGAGAATAAATACAGGTAATGTTCCAATTATAGTCCCTACAAAAGGGATCATTGAGCCCACAAAAACTACTACGGCCCAAAAAAATGGTTGTTCAATATTAAAAATAAAAAAACCTATTAAAGCGACAACACCTTGGGCAGCTGCAACTAATGGAATTCCTAAAGCGTTTGAGCGCACCATTGCCTGTACATCTTTGCCTATAATTTTTAAATTTTCATTTCCTATCGGGATATATTCATATAGTGATTCTCGTAATTGTCTTCTGTTGGTAAGCATATAGTATAGCATAAAATACATAAGACCTATCGCTATAAATATGTCAAAAGTACCACCTGCAAAATTTTGCAAATTTTCAGTTAACCATGATGATGCACCTGAGGAATCAATTTGAGAGGTTAAATCATAACCAATTTTACTTTCTATGGTGCTTAATTGACTTTTTCCTGCTTCAATTACTTTTTCAGAATGTTGTACAGTGTCTTTAACTTTACTCGCTAACATCAATACAATACCTGCTAGCGGAATTACAATTCCTATTACAGAGGCTAAAAGTAGTAAGGATACAGCCAAATCAGGGTTCCAACCTTTTTTTACCAATTTACTCATTGGCTTACGGAGTAAAACATAAATAGTTATTGCTCCTAAAACACCTGATAAATAGGGTAGCATTTGTTTAAATATCATAGATCCCATTGATAAAATGAGTAATATGATAAACAGTTGTCTTATTATTTTGGGGCTAATTGATTTCATAAGTTGGTTGTTATTATTCAGTATCTTTTATTGCTATTTTACTTGGTTGAATTGCAAAACCATATCGTTTTGCATACATATATGTGAATTCGGCACCAAAGAATAAGATTAAGCAAGAGTATGATACCCAAAGTAAAATTAAAACTATTGTTCCGGCTGCACCATATGTTGACCCAGGATTTGCTTCACCAAAATAATAGCCTAATAAAGACTTACCTATTACAAATAATATAGCGGTGATAAATGCGCCTGTCCACACAGTTTTCCATCTAATTTTAGCATCTGGTAGATATTTATACATTAAAGCGAAAAGTACTGTGATGATACCTACGGATAAGGCAAAATCTAGTATGTAAGCTATATATACCAGTATATCAGGAAAAAACCTATGTATGTAATTATTAAGTGCTGAAATACCAGCAGTGATAATAAAACTTACAAGTAATAAAAAGCCAATTACAAGTATAAAAGCAAAACTTCGTGCTCTATCGGTAACTAATTTCCAGAAGCTTGCATTTGGGTCTTGTTTTATTTTCCAAATTTCATTTAAAGATATTTTTAATTGATAGAATACACCAGTGGCACCAAATAGTAAAGTTCCGATACCAATTACCGTAGAGATTAAATTTTCTTCTTTATTTTGAGTTTCTGCAATTATTGTTTCAATTGATGTAGCTGCGTCACTGCCCAAGGCTGATGATATTTCTTCAGTTAACTGACCTTGTACAATTTCTGTTCCCCATATTGACCCTATGATGTTTATAATAATTATAAGTAATGCTGGCAATGATAAAATTGCATAATATGCTACTACGGCACTCAACCGAAAAGGGTTTGCTTCATTCCATGCTTTGTAAGTGTCAACAATTAAAGAAGGTAAATCTTTAATTTTAAATTTTTCTTTTTGAGCTTTCAGCATAGTAAGAGGTTAGTTAAATTATTGATAACTTGTTTTCTACCACAAAACTAATATTGGTAAGTAAACTTGATTAACTGTATCAAATAATATATGAGTTCAAATAAGGGCTAACTTTTTATAAATGCATATCTTAGTATACTTCTTAAAATAAGTATTAATTGTATTTTTGATCTGTAACCAACAAATCAATTGCAAAAATATAGTTTTGCCGTTGTAACTCATTTACATGAAAAAAATTGGAATAGTATTTATTGTTGTAATGCTTTTTAGCTGTAAATCTTCAAAATTAGTTGCTGAATATAGAAATCCGCAACCTGTAATTTTCAATGCTTACAAAGTATTATTAGTTGGGATGACACCTAATGAAGAAATGCGTATAGATTTTGAGACACGAATTAAAGAAGATTTTGATGATATTGGTATTGAAGCAGTACGTAGTATAGACCTATTTGACATACAATTTAAAGCTTCGTCTAAAACAGAAGATGAATTAGCTGCAGTTGAGCAACAATTGTTAGAAAAAGATTTTGATGCTATATTATTTACAAAAGTGATGGGAGCAGAAATTAAACCTAATTTACGATCTAAAATTAACCAGCTTACAGACTATTCTGATTTTAAAAATGATTTTTTAGAAAATCAAAATACATATTTAGATAATCATAATACGAAAACTTCGTATGACATTTACAACACGGAAACTACTGTTTATTGCATTTGTGTTGACAAAGAAAAATCTTTAATTTGGAGAGGTAATATTGATGTAAAAGGAGGTGCGAAACCTTCTAAGGCGTTAAATCATTATGTGCAATTGATCGTAGCATCAATGAAAAAAAGTAATGTAATATTTAGAGAGAATTAAAAGGCTTTATTTTTAAGGATAAAGCCTTTAGGTTTTGTTGATTTTTTATTTTTTAAGGGTTATTTCAATTGCACCATTTTTACCTTTTTCACCATATTTAATAGTTGCTTTTTCTTCTTTTAAAATATTTACACTTTCAATTTTATCAGGTGATATTGTATTCATATCAAAATCTTTGTTTTGTACTTTTCCATTGATAACAGTAATTGGTTTTTCGCCTGAAATAAATGTGCTTGTACTTGTAACTTCTTCATGGTTATCTATAAGTTCTATTTCAATTGTCCCCCCATTTCCAGTTTTATTTTTATCTATTTTCATAGATTTAATAGTATTGGGATCTAAGTTTTTAATTCTTGGATCATTTTTAATATCATCCGTTTCAAATACAAGTTTATTACTGCTACTTTTGATTATTACTGAATTTGATTTATTAATTAAGGAATTACTACTACTACTACTAC
>NZ_JAHKQN010000029.1:168497-170732 GCF_018861125.1 Cellulophaga baltica
ATGTTTTCAGGTTCTTTTCTGTCATTATGTGTTACGGAAAAGACGAAATTTTTAATAGGCTCGCTACTTGATACGTTATAAACACCATTTTTACCATTGTTGGTTTTAAATGAAGCCTTAATAGCTGTAATCTCACCCTTAGAATTTTTTTTAATTTTAGAGAACTTTAAATCTATTGTGTACTTTTCTTTTAAAGTTGAGACTCCCTTATCTAAATACTCATCTGTGGAGTTTTTATTAATAAAAAACTCATAATTATTAATTGTTATCCCATGACTAACAGTTGAATTATTTTTTGTGGTTTGAGCAATAGTTTTAGTGTTAAAAAGGATAATAAATGCTACAAGTAGTGGTGCAATTATAGCGTATTTAAGTGCATTAATTTGATTTTTGTTGATTTAACATAACGATTCGTTTTTTGATTAATGAATTATAAAATGTATTTGTAATTGATGTTTTTTGGTAATAATGACATGTTTGATCTAGCAATAAATATTGATAAGCTTTTTTATCATCAAGTATATTTATGCTTTCCGCATCAGTAATAAATTCTAGATTCTGGCTAATAATTTTTTTGTAAAGCCAAACAAACGGATTCACCCATTGATAGATACTAATTAACTGTACTAACAACATATCTATAGAATGTTTTTGTGAAGCATGTGTTTTTTCATGAATGAGAATTGCGTTGTAATTCTCACTTGAGTAAAGTTCAGGATTAATTACAATAGTATTGAAAAAAGAAAATGGATTTATATCTTCATTTGTTTGAGCAATAGTGTAACCACCATCTTTTGTAGTAATGCATTTATTAAGTATTTTTTTTAAAGAAATAAATTGAATTAGTAGGCGAACAGAGAAAAATACGACACCTAAAGTGTATATTGTAAATAATATCAGCGGCCAATTAATGATAAAAATGCTATCATTACTAGAAATACTATTTTTTACTTCGTGAAAAATTAAATTCTGTGGCGAAGAAATTATAACGGATTTTGTAAACTCCAAGAATGGGAGAAATGTACTAATAATAATACCGCCTAATAAGTAAAGTCTGTGAGTTTTAAAAAGTGTATCTTTTTTTAATATTGATGTAAATATCAACCAGAAAATAAAGAGAATTCCAGAGCTTTTTAAAAGATAAATTAAGAATGCTTCCATTATTTTTTATTTTCTATATGTTCGATAATCTCTTTAAGATCTGAAACAGATATCTTTTCTTCTGAAGCGAAAAAGGAAACAAGATTTTTATAAGAATTACTAAAATAATTTTCAATAGCTTGACTCATAAATTTTTTACGATAATCTTCTTTAGATATCAAAGGGTAGTATTGATGGGTTTTACCATATGCCACGTATGTAACATATTTTTTTTCTTCTAAATTTCTAATTATTGTAGATAATGTGTTGTAGTGGGGTTTGTCTTCCTTTATCTCAGCTAATACATCTTTTACAAATGCTTTTTTGAGATTCCACAAAATCATCATTATTTCTTCTTCTTTATTGGTAAGTTTTTTCATTTGAAAATTATTTACTTCTCAAATGTAACTATAAAAATAGTTTTAAAACTGTTTTTGTAGTTATTTAACTAAAATTTTAGGTTTCAAGTTGGTTTAAATAGGAAATGGAGGTGTCTATAAAACTATAGAATAATCTTTTTGAGATTTGGTTTTTGTGGTGTAGTTTTAAATATAAGCAACAGAAAATTACAACTTAATATTAATAAGAGATATTAATTTAGTGTAATAATATACAGTGTAGAATAAAAAAGTAATATTTAAAGGAACTTAAATATTTGAAGTTGAGCAGATTTAACGTATAAACTCTTTTAAAAAAATGAATTTACAAGTGTACTAGCGCTAATTGCTACTAAAAAGAATGCTAAAGTAATTAATATACTTATTAAAAAGCGTTTGATGTTTATGTGATCTGTCATATGTTTTTTAGTATCATCTTTCATGGCTCAATATTTAGTGGTTTTCTTACAGCAAAGATATTGTGCACATTTTCTTTATTAAACCACAATTCGGTGAATGGTAGTTTTATATAGCTGGATTTACCAATTCTAAAGATTTAATAAATACAGTGGAAAACTTTTATGTAGCTCAGCTGAAAACTTTACGTTTTAGCGACTGCTAAATTTACTTTTTTGGTTTTTATTATGTTCAAAATCCAATCTTTCGGTTAATATTAGAAAAAAGAACAAGTAAAATAACAATTTATATGTGATTCCTA
>NZ_JAHKQN010000029.1:170819-273304 GCF_018861125.1 Cellulophaga baltica
TAGGAATCACATATAAATTTAATGTTATTAAAATGTTTTTTTTATCTAAATTTTTAAAAAAAGCTTGATTTTTCATTTTTTTTGATTTCATTTGTCATTCCAAATAAGGGTATCACATAAAATATTTGGAACTATAGCTTTTTGCGAAATATAATGAACATTGTATTTATGTTCGGGACATTGGGTTCTATGAAGACCAATCCAATGTCAGCCTATAAAATGGGTAACCGAAACTCAGGAGTTTCTTCATTCGATTCTAATATCGTTAGTAGTCAGCACGATTATTTTTTCATTCCAACGACACAGCGTCAAATTATTATCTAGGTTTAGTTATACTTTATTTACTAATTACGGCAATTTTTTAAAAGTCATAATATTAGTTTAACATACTTAATTTAAAATTACATGATCTTGTATTCTAAAATGAGTTAACTTCATAGTGAGTTAATTTGTTTGTGATGAGGGTGTTATGTGACCAAAATAATTGATAATAATTAAAAATGAACACAAAATATATCGATCTAATTGATCAAACTTATTACTTTCCACAAGAAGAGTTTAAGTTAATTAATGAAGAGAATTTAACTTTTCATGGCATCCCTTTAATGGATTTGGTTGAAAAATACGGTAGTCCGTTGAAATTTACATACCTACCAAAAATCTCTGATAATATCAATAGAGCAAAAGGTTGGTTTAAAAATTCTATTGAAAAAAACAATTACAAAGGTAAATACCACTATTGTTACTGTACTAAAAGTTCACATTTTCAACCGGTATTAAATGAGGTGTTAAATAATGATGTTCACATAGAAACGTCATCAGCCTACGATATTAATATTGTTGAGAATTTAAAGAAAAAAGGAAAAATAAAAGACGATACTTACGTAATATGCAACGGCTTTAAAAGAGATGAGTATATTGACAATATTGGTCGCTTAATTAATGAAGGACATAGAAACTGTATTCCTATAATTGATAATTACGAAGAGATTGATTTACTTTCTGATGTAATTGATGACACTTTTAAAGTAGGCATTAGAATAGCATCTGAAGAAGAACCAAAATTTGAGTTTTATACTTCTCGTTTAGGAATAGGGTATAAAAATATTGTCCCTTTTTATGAGAACCAGATAAAAGATAATGATAAGGTTGAGCTTAAAATGCTTCACTTTTTTATAAATACAGGTATTCGTGATAATGCGTATTACTGGAACGAGTTGGTGAAATGTTTAAAAGTATATATTCGCCTTAAAAAAGTTTGTCCGTCTTTAGATAGTTTAAATATTGGTGGAGGTTTCCCTATTAAAAACTCATTAGCATTTGAGTATGACTATCAATATATGATTGATGAGATTATCAATCAAATAAACATAGCATGTAAAGAAGCTGAGGTGCCTGTGCCACATATTTTTACAGAGTTCGGAAGTTTTACAGTAGGTGAAAGCGGTGGTGCTATTTATGAAATTTTGTATCAAAAACAACAAAACGATCGTGAAAAATGGAATATGATAGATTCTTCTTTCATAACAACATTACCAGATACATGGGCGATAAACAAACGTTTTGTAATGCTACCAATTAACCGTTGGCAAGATGAATATGAGCGTGTATTATTAGGTGGTTTAACTTGTGATAGTGATGATTATTACAATAGCGAACAGAATATGAATGCTATTTATTTGCCAAAATATAAAAGAGATAAACCATTATATATCGGTTTTTTCAACACAGGAGCATACCAAGAAAGTATAGGTGGTTACGGTGGTTTGCAGCACTGTTTAATTCCGCAGCCAAAGCATATACTTATTGATAAAGATTTACAAGGGAATATAACAACCAAATTATTTAACGAACAACAAAAGGCAGCAGATCTGCTAAAAATTTTAGGTTATGATAACAACTAGCAATTACGCGGGAATAGAAGATAAATTTGCGCAATTGGAAACGTCTAAGGTAGTTTTAATACCAGTGCCTTATGACGGAACAAGCACATGGGGAAAAGGTGCCGATAAGGGACCAGATGCTTTTTTAAAAGCATCTGAAAATATGGAATTGTATGACATTGAAACAGAAACTGAAGTGTACCAACAAGGTATCTATTTAGCTGATGCTGTTTTAGAAAACAGTTCTCCTGAAGCCATGGTTGAAGCAGTGCATAAAACCACTAAAGATTTTATCAAGAGAAACAAGTTTGTTACTCTTTTTGGTGGTGAGCATTCAATTTCAATAGGTACTATTAGAGCCTTCAATGAGTGTTTTGATAACTTAACGGTTTTACATATTGACGCACATGCTGATTTACGTGAATCATACGATGGTACAAAATATAATCATGCCTGTGCGGTTCATGAAGCGAGTCAAACAACAAACCTAATTCAAGTTGGTATTCGTTCTATGGATGCTATTGAAAAAACGTTTATGGATGAAGAAAAAACCTTCTTTGCTCATGATATGGTTAGTGATGAATATTGGATGGATAAGGTTATCGATCTTATGACTGAAAATGTATTAATTACTTTTGATTTAGATGCGTTAGACCCAAGTATTATACCATCAACAGGAACACCTGAACCAGGAGGTTTGTTATGGTATGAAACTTTAGAATTTTTAAAAGAAGTATTTAAAGAGAAAAATGTTGTAGGTTTTGATATTGTTGAGCTTTGCCCAAATGAAGTAGATAAGTCATCAGATTTTCTTGCAGCAAAATTATATTACAAAATGTTAAGTTATAAATTTATGGGTGAAGCCGTTGACGATGTATACGATAACTCATATGATTTGGGGTATAAAAATGGAGTAACAAACAATTCAAAATTTGACAATGACGACGAATAAAGGAGCAATTTCTAATTTTATAGAAAAATATTATTTACACTTTAATGCGGCAGCTTTAGTTGATGCTGCAATGGGGTATGAAGAGCAATTAAATAATGGTGCTAAAATGTTAGTATCATTAGCTGGGGCTATGAGTACGGCAGAATTAGGTAAAATATTTGCAGAGGTTATTCGTCAAGATAAAGTGCAAATTATTTCTTGTACAGGTGCAAATCTTGAAGAAGATATCATGAACTTGGTAGCTCATTCGCACTATAAACGTGTGCCTAATTACCGTGATTTAACACCACAAGATGAGTGGGACCTTTTAGAAAAAGGGTTAAACAGAGTTACAGATACTTGTATTCCTGAAGAAGAGGCTTTTAGAAGATTGCAAGAACATATTTTTAAAATTTGGAAAGATGCTGAAGATGCTGGTGAGCGTTATTTGCCACATGAATTTATGTATAAAATGCTTTTATCAGGTGTGCTTGAAGAACATTATGAGATAGATTTAAAAGATTCTTGGATGTATGCTGCTGCAGAAAAAAACTTACCTATTATTTGTCCAGGTTGGGAAGATAGTACAATGGGTAACATTTTTGCATCATATGTACTAAAAGGAGAATTGAAGGCTAGTACTATGAAGTCTGGTATTGAGTATATGACTTTTTTGGCAGATTGGTATACTGATAATTCTGAAAACGGAATTGGATTTTTCCAAATTGGAGGAGGTATTGCTGGTGATTTCCCTATTTGTGTTGTACCTATGTTATATCAAGATATGGAACGAACAGAAACTCCTTTTTGGAGCTATTTCTGTCAAATAAGCGATTCAACCACAAGTTATGGTTCGTACTCTGGCGCAGTGCCAAATGAAAAAATAACTTGGGGAAAATTAGATATTAACACCCCAAAATTCATCATTGAAAGTGATGCTACAATAGTTGCACCATTAGTATTTGCTTATTTATTAGACATGTAATATTATGGACAATTTAAAAAGAGTTATCGTAGATTTTAAAAAGTTGACACCTGAGGTTTTAAAGCTTTTGGTAGAAAAATATCCTGATGGTTATGATGATTTAAATATTATTTCATTCAAAAATGCTCATAATGAGCGAATAGAAGCTGTTGAGGTAACTACTGAAGATACTAAGTATTTGGTAAAAATTAGTGCCAAGCTTGAAACTACAATGGCAAATTATGATGAGGATGATTATGAAGATTTTGAAGATGATGATCCTGCAGCAGTAGTTGACCCTGAAGAATTAGGTGAAGATTTAGAAGATTAATAAAAATAGTAAGGTCAATTAAGAGACTTTCAATTAAAAAAAATAGAATATTGGAAAATTTAAAAGTAGTAGGTAGTGAAGAGTGGTGTGTTTTTGGTGATTTAGGTATTCCTGCCATAAAGGCAAGAGTTGATTCTGGGGCAAAAACATCATCAATACAAGCTGCTAACACTAAAGTTTTTACAAAAGGTGCTCAAGAGTGGGTGAAATTTGAAGTAAACCCCATTCAAGATAACCGAAGTATAACAATTAAAACGGAAGCAAAATTAATAGACAGAAGAACAGTAAAAAGTTCTTCTGGTATTGCTGAAGAACGTTTTGTTGTACGTACGCCAATTACTTTAGGTGATGATACTTTTGAGATAGAGTTAACTTTAGCAAATAGAGATACGATGGAGTTTCGTATGCTATTGGGTAGAGAAGCTTTAAATAATAGATTCGTTGTAAATTCTGCTGAGAATTTTCTAATTCAAGATTTTACGTCAGCAGAAATTATTGGTAAATATTCTAACTATTTTAAAGAGAAAACAGGTCTTAAAATTGCCGTATTAGCTAGTAACCCTAACCTGTATAGTAATAAAAGGTTAATGGAAGCAGGACAAGCTCGCGGTCATGAAATGGTGTTTTTAAATGTAGAACATTCATACATGAAATTAGATGCAAATTCTCCTGAAATTAGATACCGTGGTGGTAATATTTTAAATGAATTTGATGCTATTATTCCTCGTATTAAACCTGCAGTTACATTTTATGGTTGTGCTTTAATTCGTCAGTTTGATAATTTAGGTGTGTATTGTTTAAACACGGCAGAATCTATAACGCAATCTCGTGATAAGTTGTTTGCGTCGCAATTGTTTTCTAAAAATGATATTCATATTCCTATTACAGGTTTTGCAAAATCACCATTAGATACAAAAGATTTGATTAGAATGGTAAACGGTGCACCTTTAATAATTAAGCTGTTGGAAAGTACACAAGGTAAAGGTGTTGTTTTAGCAGAAACAAATAAAGCAGCTGAAAGTGTTATAAATGCTTTTAAAAGTGTGCAAACAAATATATTAGTGCAAGAGTTTATTAAAGAAGCAAACGGACAAGATATTCGTTGTTTTGTAGTAAATGGTAAAGTAATCGCATCGATGCAGAGACAAGCTGCTAAGGGTGAGTTTAGAGCTAATATTCACCAAGGTGGAAAAGCATCTGTAATTAAAATTACTCAAGAAGAAAAGAAGTTAGCTATTAAAGCAGCTAAAGTACTAAACCTTGCAGTTGCAGGTGTAGATATTATTCGTTCTAATAAAGGGCCATTGCTGTTAGAGGTAAATTCTTCTCCAGGCTTAGAGGGTATTGAAAATGCTACAGGAAAAGATATTGCGAATAGTATGATTATGGCTATTGAAGCAAAATTGAAGTTTAAACTTTAAGTAAAAAATAATGAAATGAATCCCTTTGCTAAATTAGCGAAGGGATTTTTTAGTTTGTAAAATGGTTTTAACATATTGGTTGATGATTACAAACGGAACTAAAAATTTGTACTTTAGCATTATGAAAAAATTATTGGTTTTATTTCTATGTATTACAGGATTATTATCTTGTAAAGAGGGAAAAACAACTGAAGAAAAAGTTGAAGAGGCAAGTGTATTATTAGATTTAAAGAAAATACCTAAAAAAGTTGAACCAAGTGCTGCGGCAATAGAAGCTTTTACTGATTGGCCAGAATTTAATGCGTTGCAAAGATCTTTTGAAGGAATTTATGATTGTGAAACTGATGATGACCTTACTATTATAGTAGAAGATTTAATTGAGAAAGAAAAACTTTTAATAGAATCTGATTATCCAGAAATTTTTGATAGAGAAGATATTAAAAGCAGACAAAAAGTTTTTAGAACGTATGTGCTAAAAATTAAGATGAATAAAACTTTCAACATTAACCCTAGAGAAGCTGTGATTGAAATGGTTAATGCATTTAACGCATATAACAATCAGTTTTCAATAGTAATGACTAGCAAATTAGACACTAAAATTTTATTTGATGAGTAAATTATTTCTAACCTTAGTACTTTTTGTTTCATTATTAAGCTTTGGGCAACAAAAGGATGATGAAATTAAAATTGCTATTAGTAATAAAGACAATAGTAAAGAAAAAAAAGAGATTAGAAGTGTATTAAATAATTGGCATAAAGCAGCGGCTGATGCTGAGTTTGATAACTACTTTAGTTACATGACTAGTAATAGTGTTTTTATTGGAACAGATAATAAAGAAAATTGGCAGAATGAAGAATTTAAAACATATTCAAAACCACATTTTGATAAAGGTAAAGCTTGGAGTTTTAAATCAATAGATCGTAACATTTATATTAATGAAACAAATGATTTTGCTTGGTTTGATGAATTACTTGATACGCAAATGAAAATTTGCAGAGGTTCAGGTGTTCTACAAAAAGTAGAAGGTGAGTGGAAAATTGCTCATTATGTTTTATCTATAACTATACCAAATGAAAAGGTTGAAGAAGCTATTAAATTAAAAAATACTTCAGACAGTTTGTTTAAAGAAACAATGAAGCAGTAATAGCTAATGATTCAAATAAAAAAGCGAGCAAATAGCTCGCTTTTTTATTGTGTTTTATTTTTCCGTTTTTACGGGGTCAATAGGTTCTTTTCTTGATTCTAATGCTTGTTTTGTTAAGCTAGCTAAATTAAAATTAGGTGCTATTTCTAATGCTTTATTTATTGAAGTTAAAGCATCATCTATATTATTTTTATCAAGGTTAAATTGTACTAAACCTTTTAAATTATAAAAAGCTGCTTTTAATGAAACTTCATACGGTTGTTGGCGCTCATAAAATGCATGTTTCATGTCATCTTTAGCATTTGCTAAACCATATTCAATATATGTCATAGCTCCATTTGAATCCTCAGTTTGTATTTTTAAATCAGCTAATTCATAAGCTAAATATGGGTTTTGATTTCTATTATAAAGCACCTGAAATTGCTCAATGGCTCTTTTTGGTTGGTTGAGTGCTTTTAGTGATATTGCTTTTACTTGTACAGCTAAATCAGAATCGCTGTCTTTTTTATCAATACCGATTGTATTTAATGCTTGCATATGCTGCCCATCATTTGCATAAATGTAAGCTAAGGTATCTTTACGTTGTTCTGAAGGTGATATTACATTTAAATGTGTTAAAGCATTTATTACGCCACTCACATCGCCTTGGTTTCTCATTTCTTTATAAAATGCCTCGTAATGTTTTTGTAGTTCAGTTTTGGTTTGTGCAGAGGCTAATAATCCCATACACATTAGTAAAGCAAACACTATTTTTTTCATAATTGTTCTAAAAATTGGATTGCTAAGCTATAAAAATTATTTATAGTACGCTGTTAAAGAAAACTATATGAAAAAGTATAAAAGCAAAAAGAGATGTCTTTTATCAAAAAACATCTCTTTTCTTCTCGATTAGTTGGTATTAGGTCTTAAATAGCCACTTTGTTTGTATTCATTAGCGGATAAGAATGTATTAAACTTGCATAAAATGCAATACTCTTATTGTCATTTACGATACAGCCTTTTAAAAATTCAATTAAATTCATAAAATAGAAATTGGCACGTACTGTTGGTATGTGCATGTTTACCTGGTTAGGGTTGTATATGGTATCATCTAGTACTATATCCATTTCAATTCTCTTGCGATGATAATCAATTGACACATTAGTGGCGTTATAGCATTTTTTGATAATTGCTATGTGTAGGGTTTCATTTTTTAAAGTTATTTTTCGATTTGGATAGCTCTGCGCAATTAAACTTTCTATATCAGAAAGTACTCTTGTTTTTAAACTTATTTGTCCCATAATAACCGACTTTTAATTTAGATTAAAGGTATTATTATTACGACTAAAGTAATTCCCAATTAACTTTCTTACAGTTTAATTGTTGTGAAAAGAATTGTTTGTGTGGTGAACTAACTTATAATTGAAGTTTGAAATTCAAAATCTTTAACGTTTGTAAGAAAAAATGGGTTCACTTTTTTACCTTTTCTGTTATTGTTTAACAAATAATCGGGGCTGTTTAGCCCTTTTTTGCTAGCTTCTTGTGTATAGTACTCTTTTTTTGAAGGGTGATGGGGGTAAACAGCATTTATAGTTTGTTGCCACCAATTATTTTTTATGACCTCAAAAATGATGCGAATACAATCATTTCTGTGGATTAGGTTTACAGGCATATTACCATTTTCTATTTTTTCTTTTTTTGAAAGCATAGTTACTGGGTGCCTATCTTCACTAATCAATCCTCCGAACCTAATAATTGTGGTTTGTAGTGAGGTTTCATTACTAAATAATTGTTCAGATATTAATAGTTGTTTGCCAGATTCTGTTACGGGTTCTGGTGTGGTAGCTTCAGTTACATCACCTTCAAAATTACCATAAACAGCTGTACTACTTGCAAAAATTATTTTTTTGACTTTAGATTTTTTAATTACGGAGAGCAATAACTCCATTTTAGAAATATAATTTTCTTTGTTGGCTCCACGTAATTTTGGTGGTACATTAATTACAAGTGTCTGTATATCATTCAAAAAATCGTTGATATTACCAGTTATTCCACTTTCAGAAAGTGAAATGACAAAAGCATTAACCCCCTCTTTTTTTAAACTTTCTATTTTATTTTTTGACGTTGTAGTACCTTTTACGGTATATTCTTTTTTAATGAAAGATTTTGCTAATGGTAATCCTAACCATCCACAACCCATAATTCCGATAGTTTTATTCAAAAGATATTGTTTTAGTTACAAGTATAGCATCATTTAAAACAAAAGGTGTTGGTATATTATCTTTTGGTCTTGCAGGTACTGTAAATTGTTCATTTGTGAGTAAATCATTTGAAGCTTCGTAAATAGTTAAGCTTAATTTTTCTTCCTTCGGAAAAACCAAATCAATTTCAGTATAAGCATTATTAGTAATATAATGTGTTACTAGTCTGTGATTTCCTTTTTTTCTACTGTTTAAAAATTCACTTGATAAAGGAATTGTATTTACTTTTGCCTTAGTAATTTTAACATTATTAGTAAAAACATCTAACCTATTTACATTTCTTTTTGGTGTCACACAAAGTCGTAAATAGCGCTCACTACCAATAATAGTATCTCTTGTAGTTTTAATTTCAGGTGCAATTATATTTTTAGTTGGGGCAGGAGCAGTGTAAGTAAAACCAGAATTATATTTACTACTAATAACTTGTGCATTTAATTCTGTAGCGTCATTTTTATTCTTACCAATATATTGTTTGGTCCAATTGGATAAAACATGATCGTAGGTAGCCCAGTTTGCTGTTTTAGTATCTTCATTATACACATATAGTAAACTCGTTGGTTGTGCACTATTTTCATCATAACCTGAATGTATGTGGGCGCCAATCATAAATCCAATAAATAGTATAAAACTTAATAATGCTAATCGACCTTTATGTTTATAGAATCCAAAAATTGGAAGTAACAGAAAAAATACTAACGTAGATAATGCTGTTGAAGCAACCATCATTTTTAAACCTAAACCTACCGGGAACATTTTTATAAATGGAGTAAATATCCAAATTGCGGGTAATGCTAAAAAGACTAATAAAAATGCGTTTGGGTTTTTCTGATTAATTAATACCAAAAATGAACCTAATAAAGCATATACCGGTATAATAAAAAAGTTTGCACCTGGTAGAAATGCAGTTAGGCCACCGCAAATAAGTAACCAAATAATAATAGGAGCAACTAAAAGGTTTACAGTGCTAATTTTTTTAAATTTTTGATAACTATAAAAACAAACTGCAAATGAAAATAAAACGAAAGCAGCTATATAGGTATAACCATTATAAGTGAACCCATGTAAAATATCTTGATATTGAGGATATATTGTTTTTAATATTGTAAAACTAAAATAACCCATAACACCGTTTATAACTAAAGCGATTAATAGAGGTGCAAAGCCTATGAAAATATCTTTAGCTTTTAATACTTCTTTTTTAAAACCATATATTATAAGAAGAATAAACATAAGCACGGCTAACCCGAACATAGGCCAAATCCAATCAAAAGGGTAAGAAACTAATCTAAAAAAAGGAACATTAAAGTAATTATAATCGCGAGTGCTTTTAATATTGTTTAAGTTTGAATCACTAAAATAATTTAATAAGGGCATTAAGTAACTTCCTTGATGGACAAGTGTTTTCTTATCTAATCGGTCATAAGTATCTTTTGCAGTATGATAATCGAAATGATCATCAATAAAAGCAAAATTAAATCCCTGAATATCAGCACCTTCTCTAAAAACAGTTAAATCAGTATCATTAGGTAGCATTTTATAAATGCTATACACTAGTGAATTTGCAACCGGATAATCAGGTTTAGCTTTCGTAAACTCTTTAATTAAGTTTCCATTACCTTTATTAGTTTCTATAAGCATATATGATGGTCCACCACTACCACGTGCTTCAAAATTCAAAACCAAACCAAGATCTTTAACCCAAGGGTGCTCTTCAACAAAAAGTGATGCTCCATTTAAACCTAATTCCTCCCCATCAGAAAACATAACAATAATATCATTTTTAGGAGTTTTATTTTTACTTAAAAAGGCTCTTACGCCTTCAAGTATTGTAGCGACACCACTACCAGCATCACTTGCGCCAAATGATGAATGCGGGTGACTATCATAATGAGAAAGTAATAGAAGTGCTTTACCGTTACCAGAGCCCTTAATGCGAGCAATAATATTTGTTGCTTGACTTAAATTAGCCCAATCACCAGCAGTATAACCTGTCTGTAAGCTAGTCTCTAGACCCATTTTCTCTAAATTTTCTATAATATAGTTTCTAACATCAACATGTGCAGAAAAGCCTACTGCGTGTGGTTCTTGAGAAATATTTTTTACATGATTTAATGCTCTTTCAATTGAAAATGATGTTTGATTGATATTTTCATCAGCAGAATAACTTGGCATTGAAAGTTTAAAACCCCAATAGGTGGCAAATATTAATAATAACAAGCTTAGAGTTGCAATACTATTTTTCATGGGTAGTTGATTTATGAGAATGCCATAGGCATTAAAAAAATGCGTTTATAAAAGTATAAAATATAAACGTAAAATAATATTATTGATAATAAGCAAGTATGGTTATTAATTTGATTATACATGACAACATTAAATAAGATTATGATTTTAAATTAACGATTTAATTGTCATTGTATTAAAATAATAGTTATCTTTATGTTTAACCTAAAAATCAATCACTATGGGAATTAAAAGCTTTCAAGGGGCAAGAAAAGTTGTGAAAAAGGAATATAATGCTCCTATTTTGGTCGAAGATTATATGACAAAAAAACTGGTTACCTTTTCACCAGAACAGTCAATTTTAGAAGTAATGGAACTGTTTACAAAGTACAATATTTCTGGTGGACCTGTTTTAGATAACAACGGCTTTCTTGTGGGTATTATTTCAGAAGCTGATTGTATGAAAACGATTTCTGAAAGTAGGTATTTTAATCAACCCATTTTAGATAAAAGTGTAGCGAGTTACATGACAAAAGATGTTGAAAGCATTACAAATGGCATTAGCATATTTGATGCTGCAGGCATTTTTCATAAAAATAATAGAAGAAGATTACCAGTGTTGAAAAACGGAATTTTAGTTGGTCAAATAAGTAGAAAAGACATCGTAATAGCAGCTTTAAAATTAAGTAGTCATAATTGGTGATTAATACAGACGAATTAATAATTTATTTAAAACTTCACTTTATTAGTGAAGTTTTTTATTTGTACTATTCTCGTTTAACAATCATATAATAGTTGTTATCTAGAGGTAAATAACCTAAATCATAAACAAAAAAATAAATTGTTCCTTTTTTAGTAGTGTAGATACTTGTAAAGTTTTCAAAATCAAACCCTTTGTCTAATAATTTATTACGTGTAGTTTTGGTTTTACCATCAGTCAAAGGAAAACTGTTAAGTATGCGATGGTTTTTTCTAAGTCGATTATTAATGTTTCTGATGAGGTTATTACTGTCTTTATTAATCTTATTATTATAAGAATTACGGCAATAATCAGAACAGAATTTTTTATCTATTCTACCGATAATTTTCTCATCACATTCGGGACATTTTTTATCCAAATTATTGTTTTTTAAAGTTGAACGTTAATTCCTGTGTTGTGCCATCTTCATTTTCTACTACTACATGTGCAACAAGTTCTGTGTCACTAATTTTTTCATAGGTTAGTCCTTCAAAGAAGAGTTTGTTTTTGTCTTTTTTTACAAGTTTAAAATTTTCAGTTTCATCTTTTTCTTCTAAACCTTTTAATGATGCATCAAAATGTTTTAGTTGTAATACTAAAGAATTGTCTTTTTCTATAATATGACCAATCTCGTAAAAATCTACAAGCCCTTCAATTACAAGTCTGAAAGTAAATAAAATACTGTTTCCTTCAGGAGCTGTCCATATTTCTTCAGTTTTACCACCAAACAGTGTTCCTTTCCAATGGCCTTCTAAAAAACTAGCGTCAGCAATAACTGCTTTTGGTGATATTGCACCTTCTGTTAGAGTTATTGTATTTTGTGCGAAACAAAAAGAAGAGAGAAGTAATAAAAAAAATAAGGTTTTCATACTAGATTGGTTTGATTGTCAATCTAATATACAATTATTTGTTAAATAATTATTGATAAATTAAATTTCAGTCTTTAATTTCTATTTTATATTTTGCTAATAATCCAATAACATTTTCTTTTGAAAATTTCGCGTTTTTAATATTATTTATACTTGGATCTATTGAGAAATTAATAGCGGTAATAAGATCAACTTTTTCTAATTCTGTATTGTTGAAAGTTGCATTTTTTAAATCACATTCATAAAAAATAGAAGTATTTAAGTTTGCTTCAGTAAAATCAACCTCTATCATATTACAATGATTAAAAAGTGTGTTTTTCATTTTTAACTTATAAAACGAAGCATAATCTAATATACTACGTTCAAATGTAAATGATAATAAAAAGGTATTACAAGTTTCAAATTTTACTCCTATTAATTTACTTCCTGTAAAGAGAGTTTCTTTAAAAACTGTTTGTGTTACATTGGCATTACTTAAATCGCAATCTATAAATTCGCATTCTGTAAAAGTCGTATTTGTAAGATTTGCGTTAGCAAAATTACAGTTGTCAAAAACACAATTTTCATATGACGCTTTAGGTAAAGCTTCTTTGGTATAATTTTGACTTTTATAAGTATTGTCAAAAATTAATAGGTTGTTCATTTCTGAAATTTTATATGTATTTTTTAACTGTTTGTTACATAAACATTTATAGTTTTATAACAAACAACATATTTTTTTCTTAATTAAAAATAACTATTTCACCGCTATTTATAAAGGGTTTTATAGTATTTCTTTAAAAAAAATATGTTGTTTGCACATGTTTTTTTCTGTTATAACACAATTAAATTTATCTAAATTTATCAAGCTATCTTTAATTATATATAACTAAGTACTATTTTATTTGTTTTCCTATAACTATAAATTCTGACCTTCTATTTACTTGGTGTTCATCTTCCGAACATTCAATACTATAAACACAATCATTTATCAATTCAGATTCCCCCATACCAACTGAAGTTAATTTAGATGGGTCAATGCCTTTATCAACAAAATATTTTAAAGTGCTTTTAGCTCTTCTTTTAGATAAAATTTTATTATAGCTGGCTTTTCCAATAGCATCAGTATGTGATCTAATCTCAATTTTTAAATTTGGATTTTCTTTCATTAAAGCTATTATTTTATCTAAAATTGGTTTACTTTCTTCTAGAAGAACTGATTTGTCAAATTCAAAATGTATATTATCAAAATCAAGATTTAAATGTTTTTTAAGATCTGTTCCTACTTCAATTTTCTCTGCAATTTTGTCTAGTAAAAAATTGATTTTCTCTTTTTTTGTAGCGTCTGTAATCTTAAGATTTTTAGTCTCTTCTTTGTAATCATCAGTAGAGGCCACAACAAAATAATTACCTTCTTCTAATTCTTGTTTGAAATTATATGTACCATTAGATTGAGTTAAAGCTTCAGCAATTAGTTGTTCATTTTTATCAATAAGCATAATAGTTGTATTAACTATAGGCTCATTGTTAATTTTTGAAGCTACTGATCCTTCTATTTCAATTTGTTTTAAATATTTTAATGATTTAAGTTCAGTTATACTATAAATATCATCTACACCTTTACCGCTTTGCCTTTTTGAAGTAAAAAAGCCTTTTTTAGTAGCGCTATTTAATGAAAATGAAAAATCATCATCAGTACTATTAATTGGTTTTCCTACATTTTGAATAGGTTCAGAACTGTCCAATTTTGCTACAAAAATATCAAGTCCACCTAAGCCTGGTTGACCATCAGATGAGTAGTATAAAATATTATTCTCAGTAATATATGGAAAACTCTCTCTAGATTCAGTGTTTATTTTATTTCCTAGGTTTTCAGGAGTCCCAAAAGTACCATCATCATTAATACTTACTTTGTAAATATCAGATTTCCCTAAACTACCTGGCATATCTGATGCGAAATATAATGTACTATTATCAGGACTTAGAGTAGGGTGAGCATTTGAATAACTATCATTATTAAATGGTAAATCAGTAATATTTGTCCAATCACCATTTACAATATCAGCCTTATATATTTTTAAATTAGAAGCGTTTTTAGTGTCTCTTTTAAATTTACGGTTACTAAAATTATTTTTAGTAAAATAAACAGTTGTACCATCATTACTAAAGGCAGTAGTTGTAATCGTTAAGTTATATATTGAACTATTATTTAACACTTTAATGTCAGTAATTTCATCATTTTCATTAATTTTTGCTTTAAATAACTTGTTAAAAGATTGATTTTTCCATAAATGAATTTTTTTCTTTAATAATCCAGTATCTCTATTTGATGAAAAAACAAGAGAACTATCGTTAATTTTTGATGTAGCAAATTCTGAGTATTCAGTATTTATAGCTAAGTTTTTAATTTTATAACGATTTGAATTATATTGAATTTTAGTTAAGTAATCCTTATTTTGTCTGTAGGCTAAATAACGCTTATCATTAGGAAATAAAGAGCCTAACTGATTCATTATATTGTCAGATTCTTTATAGTTTTCTATAGACTTTAAGCTTTGTGCATATTTATAAAGATAATTGGCATTTTTGTTCGCTTCACTAGCTTCCATCATTTTTGTATACCAACTAGCGGCTTCTTTATAATTACCAATATTATAGTATGAATCTGCTATTTTAGCATATTTAGATTCTTTTTTATTCCCTTTATCAATTAAATATTTATAGAATTTAGCAGCATCAACATATGAATAATTTGCAAACTCTTTATCAGCTTTTGTTACTTTTTGAGCATGAACACTTATGTTTGCTACGGTAAAAAAGAAAAATAGATATATAAATTTTGTTTTCATTTCTAAATTTTTAAAAGAATCTTGATGATTTAACTTTTTTGAATTTTGATAAAAATTCATAACGTAGTATTACCTCAAACGAACCATCGTTAAATGATGTATTGCCTAATTCTGTGGTTTCTTTATCGTAAGCAATACCTAAATATAATTGGTCTGAAGCTTGAAACCCAATAAGACCACTCAATGCAGCGTCCCATCTATACGCGACTCCAAAACTAAATTTGTCATTAAATAGTAAAGAGGCTGAAAGATCAACTTGTAATGGTGCACCTTTTACAGCTTTTATTAAAGTAGCTGGTTTTAATTTTAAAAATGTATTTAAATCGAAAACATACCCTGAAATTAAATACATATTTAATCTTTCTTCGGCCAAGAAAGTTTCATCAGTACCATTGTCGTCAAAATGTTTAGAGTTTAAAAAATTTGGGGCTGAAATTCCTAAATAAAACTTATTTGTATGGTAGTAAGCACCAGCTCCAAAATTAAAATTAAAATCGTTTACTGTTTCTTGATCAGAATAGTTTAAATCAGACCTATAGGCTTGTAATTTATTTAAATCAATATTTAAGCTCTGCCCTCCAACTTTAAGACCAAATGATAATTGTCCGTTTTTAGAAGTAGGTATTGTATAAGAAAAAACACCATCAAAATAAGTCTGCTGATTTACGCCGTCACCAATTTGATCATTTACTATTGATAAACCTGCTCCAACTCTATTCCCTATTGGAGAATGTACATTTATAGTTTGAGTGGTTGGAGCTCCATTTAACCCGACCCATTGAGAACGATGTAATGCGCTAATGCTCATTACACCTCTAGAACCAGCATAAGCAGGGTTTACGGCTATAGTGTTGTACATATATTGAGTATATTGTGAATCTTGTTGAGCCCATAGGCTACTGGTTACACCAGTAAAAGCTAACAAAATAAATAACTTTATAGTTTTCATAATTTTTTGTTTCTTTTTTAAATTATCTTACAATGTATAAGTAGCCTGATTTTGTTTTGTTTTCTCCATTACTTACATAATCAAGTATGTAAAAATATACGCCTGAAGGAAGTAATTCTTGTTGGCTAATTGTTGCTCGAGCTGTAGAAATACCTCTAAAATCATTTGACCCATTTGTATATGTATTAATACTAGAAACTAATACACCCCATCTATTAAAAACTTTTAATGTATTATCTGGAAATGCTTCAATATTTTTAATTCTGAAATATCCTTCATCTATTTGAGGGCCTACGCTTTCATTGTCGATAACAACATCACAAATGGAATTGTCTGATAATAATCCTGTTTCAGGGTCACAATCATCATCAATAACGATTGGTTCAGAAACTTCATTATCTCTATAATCTACATCACCTCCTGGGTTTTGTAAATCAGGTAATGTCGTAGGGTCATCAATTTCATCGTTTGCATCTTCAGGGTCATTTAAATTATCACCTTCAAAGCCATCATCTATCCCATCACCATCGGAGTCTGAACCAATAAATTCACCAACACTAGCTTCAATAGTATCATCTATATCATCATTATCTGAATCTGTATCTAAATAATCTGGGGTGCCATCCTCATCAGTATCTTGAGGAGTTTGCCCATTGCTATATGCTGTATCAAAACCATTTAGTGCTGATACTCCTGTTGGTGCAATGTAACCTTCTGTAGGTTGTGCTTCTATATTATCAGGAATACCATCATCGTCTGAATCTTTATCTAAATAATTAGGTTCATCATTTTCATCTGTATTCGGTATCAAAAGTGGTTCAGTTTCTAAATCATCTGATAACCCATTATTGTTGCTATCAATAAAACTATCTATATAGCCATCTCCATTTTCATCATTACCTCCAGCTTCAGTGGTATCCGTAATTCCATCATTATCACTATCAGAATCTAAACGGTTAATAATGCCATCAAGGTCACTATCAATATTTTCATTTGAATTTCCTTCTAAATCATCAGAGAACCCATTAGAATTACTATCATAAAAATTATCTTTTATACCATTACTATCAGTATCCGTTTCTTCACTTTCAATTGCATCTGTTATGCCATCATTGTCAGAATCAAGGTCTAAATTATCATTAACTCCGTCACCATCAGTATCTGGGTTTTCAAGCGGATTAGTTTCTATATCATCAGATATACCGTTTAAATCAGTATCAGTAAAAGAATCTACCATACCATTTGCATCATTATCAACTCCACCAGCTTCAATAATGTCAGTTATACCATCATTGTCAGAATCAAGGTCTAAACTATCATTAACACCATCACCATCTGAATCTGGGTTTTCAAGCGGATTAGTTTCAACATCATCAGATAAACCATTATTATTAGTGTCTACAATGTCGTCAATAGTGCCATCATTATCGGTGTCAATACCTCCAGCCTCTCTTGTATCTGTAATTCCATCGTTATCACTATCAACATCTAATCTGTCTTTTACACCATCTCCGTCAGAATCAGGATCGGAATATGGATCAGTCTCTACAGTATCATCAACACCATTATTGTTTGTATCTATCATTGTTGAAGGATCTCCTTCGGTAGGGTAATCAACACGGCCGTCACCATTAGTATCGGTTCCTCCTGCTTCAATAATGTCTGAAATTCCATCATTATCAGAATCTAGATCAATACTATTAATAATTCCATCACCATCATCATCAGCAGTTGTCTCATCTGCGTCTAAAATTCCATCATTGTCATCATCTAAATCTATATCATTATCAATTCCATCGTTATCCGTATCATTACCAACTGTTATAGATGCAGACGGACTATCACTTTCAATATTATTGTCGGTTTGATCTTGTGTATTGTATGCTGTATTTATAATTGTGTTTGATTCACTATTAACAGATACGCCATCAACAGTAGCAATAATTGTTATAGTTTGTATTTCTCCAGCTGACATTGTACCAATTTCCCAATTTGGGTTGTTCCAAGTTCCAGTAGATGGAGTGGCACTTACAAATGTTAAACCGTCAGGTAAAGTGTCTTCAATAACAAGATTAGTAACATCTTCTAAGCCTAAACTTTGCACATTTATAGTAAATGTAACCGTATCGCCAACATCAACTTGTTCTTGATCTACAGTTTTATTTATAACAACTTCTGGGTCACAATAATAAATACTATATGAATTTGAATTAAATGCGCAACCTCCAGAAGTTACTTCTACATATACTTCGCCAATAGCAGTTGGTGTAAAACTTTGTGATGTAGCGCCATCAACAATTTCATCATTTTGATACCATTGGTAGGAGTCAAAAGAAGATTCTAATGTAATAGTACTACCTAAACATATTTCATCAGTATTTTCCACAATACCTACAGAAGGAACATTATCAAATCCTGAAAAATATGAAGCAGTACCTATAGCTCCATTGAAACCAATATAGCCCACAGAAATTGGACCTGAGGATTCAATTTTAACATTACCAGTAAGATTAGGAACATAAAAAGTTTTCCAATCAGTACTACCAGATACTGTTTTTGAAGTAGGTAAAGTAACTACGCCACTATTATCGTTTACTACTATATTAGCATCAAGAGTAGTTGTTGAGGCCAAAAGTGTAATTCCTCCTGTAACAGTTGTACTGGGTAATTGATTTATATTGGCAATATTGTCAACAATCTGTGGCATTAAGCAATTTACGGGCGAAATAAAATTCATTCCTAAATTAGGATAAGCATCATCACCAGCTGTTAATTGGTATGCATAAACATTTTTTGAGGTTCTTACATACATGTTTTCTCCAGCAGTACTACCTGAATAATTTGAACCATCAATGGTAATATACTCTCCTTCATTTAAAGTTGCTATTGATGTAGTAGCATCATTAACAAAAACTCTTGTTGAGTTTTCTGTTGCAATTATTACAGGAAATTCTAACGCATCTCTACCATTCCCTCGCATAAAAACATATTCTCTACCTAATTTTTCTATAGGTACAGATTGATCCATACCAGCATCTTGCTGATTGGCACCCTGTATTAGCCCTACCATAAGGTTACCATTACTTATAGCTATATCTTTGTCAGAAACTATACTTGCTCCAATTGTACCAAATCTATTGTTTGGGTTGCCAGACATTGAAGCTTCTAAAACATACGTTTCATTTGCGTTTAACAGAATGGTAATACTATCATCTGTAATACCATCAATATCTGTTCCTTGTCTAAATGTACAATCTGGATCATAATCAGAAATTACTACTGTTGTATTATCTTCAGTAGCCATAATACCCATTGTAACATTATGGTTTGAATTGTTAGAACTAGTATCAACCGTGGGTATACTTCCCCATTTAAAATTTGTTCCTAAAGCGGTGCGCCCTTTACTTGTTAAAGATTCTCCTTGAGCATTAGAGCTTCCTCTAAAACTAACATAAAACTCTTGTCCGCCTACAGCTTGTAATTTAAGTCCACTATTTTGCAATACAATTCCAGTATTCTCTTCTGAGACCATAGTTACATCATTATTATTGTTAGCTAAGCTATAAATATATGGTACACTATTCGATACGCTTACTGTGGCAATTGGGGTGGTATTAGTACCTTGGTAGATTTCTATATCAAAAGCAGTAGTTTCTGGTGTAGAAATGTATATTGCTTGGCTAGTAAATATCTCAGTATTTTGAGACATTTTTAATGGTGGTAAGTAATGTAAGTCACTCAACTGTGCAAAGGTAAATTGAGCACCAATTAGAAAAATAGCAAAACCAAATAATAGATTTTTTATTTTGAAATATTCAATGTTATTGGATTTCATAATTTTTTATTTAAAAGTCAATTGATTTTAAATTTTTGATGATTATTCATATCAAAAATATTTTAATCCGTTTAGTGTTGCTAATAAATGATATGTAGCTTCGATTTCTGATGGTATAACGGCTATATTATGTGGTCTAAATTTTTTTTTGAATACTTTTTTCAATTTTATTATTTATTATATTGTCAATTTTTTGATTAAAAAGAATCCTTTTTTTAAATTTTTCGCACTTAAAATTAAGTCTTATTAAATTATATGTAATATTTGGATTTGTGTTGTGTAGGTAAAACACTGTTAAATTAAAACCAACAAACGACAACAAACGTTTGTAAATGAAAGTAACTGTTTCTTAACCGAATGATTTTTGGTTAGCGATTTAGTTTTGCAGTGTCCGAAACAATGGTGTTTCTGATAATCTTAACTGTTAAATAATAAAATTAAAATTATGAACGCACTTAAAAACAGAGTACAGTTGATTGGTAATTTAGGAAATGATCCTGAAATTGTAAATTTAGAAGGAGGAGCTAAACTGGCAAAATTTTCAATTGCAACAACAGATAGTTATAAAAATGCAAAAGGAGAAAAAGTTGACGATACACAATGGCATACTATTGTTGCTTGGGGTAAGACTGCTGATATTGTTGAAAATTATTTAGTAAAAGGGAAACAAGTAGCTGTTGAGGGTAAACTAATGCATCGTTCTTATGAAACCAAAGAAGGAGAGAAAAGGTATATTACTGAAATTAGATGTAATGAACTTTTGATGTTAGGCAAATAAGTTACACTTATAAAATTTTAAAGCGACCTATTCAGGTCGCTTTTTATCTTTTTAGATACAAAAAGCCTTGAATTCTAAAATTTTCTTCCCCTGCATAAACAAGATAAAAATAGACACCTTCAGGTAAACCTTTATCTCTATTTAATGCTGATATAGGTATACTTACTTTACCATTAAATTCATCGTAATAATTTTCTTGTTCAAAAACTTTCAGTCCATTTCTATCAAAAATTAATAAACGATTACTGTCATAATCTTCTAATTCGGGTATCAAGAGAAAATCATTAATACCATCACCGTTTGGAGTTACAATGTAATGGTATCCTTTATTTGTAACCGGTTTTGTAGTTTCTAATATGCCAAAAGTTATTGCACTGTACTTATCAGGAAAAAATAATTCTGAAGTAATAAACCCTTCTTCAATATTTCCTATACGTTCGGTAGCACCAAGATCAACCCATTGGTTTGTATCTTTTTTAAAACCTACAACCGTTATATTATTTTCATCGTTTGTTAATTCTTCTAAATAACTTCGATCATCCCAACCAATGGTTATTAACGTGGTCGCATTGCCTTCTAAAATCCAATATTCTGCATTGCTGATTAAAAGTAATTCTGATTCGCTATCTAATGAGTCTGAAAAATTTAGATTTCCATTTTCATAAAAAAATGCAGTTTTAAAAAAAGAGGTTCTTTTTTTGGTATCAATTTTCAATGGTCTTAAATACGATTCATCACCAATAGGGAAAAGAAAACTTTGTTTGTTCGTAATTGATATATAACCATTTACTTTTGAAAAGTTGGATTCTCCATTATAAAATGAATCTGATATGAATTCCAGCGAAGTAGTGTTCATTAATTTTGGGGTTATAAAATCTCCAAAAATAAAATTCGTATTATTACTAACTTCCATTGGTATTTGAAGTAATACACCTTCTTCATTATAAATTTCTAAATCATAAAATTTAGGTGAGAAAGTACCTGATACTGAATTTAAAGAGCCACCATAAAACCCTGCAAGTCCGCCAAAATTTTCAAAAGAACCATCATTTTCGAGTGAGGAATAAAAACCGATTCTACCATTAGAATGTATTTCTATATCACCAAAGTTTCGGAACGTTTGTGCTTTTCCAACTAGGGTTACAAGCAAGTAAATTGTGAATATGAGCATAATTTTTCTCATAGAATCAAAAGTCTAACACGGTAAAATAAAACGTTCTATCAGCATATACGTCAGCTCCAAGCATACCAGCTTCCTCATGTAAAATTGCTATACTAAATGTTGTTGTTGTTTGTGCTGTAACGTATATATTTATTTTGTTTGTTCCTGTTTCTAAAACACTTAATTGTATTGGGTAGTTGGCATTTGATTTTGTTGTTGTAAATGTTAACGTATATCTGCCAGTATTTGTTTTAGTAGCAGCGCTTATACCTCTTGAAGTAATTGTATTATTTGCAGGAACTACTGTTCCGTATGCTTTTAATGGACTATTGTAATACGCACCACCATCGGTTCCTGCAGTTATATTGTTGTTGGCATCGACACTAATAATATTTACCGATTGTGAGGTGCCGTTTTCACTATTATGAGTGATTACGCCAGTACTCGAATTTTGAGATATAGTAGTATTAGTTTCTGTAATACTACCACCACTTTTATCAAGTGTAATTGTACTTCCAGTTTTTGAAATTGTTTGAATTTCGTTTAAAGAGTCAGCATCATCATCATCAACATTTAAATTTATAGTATTCCCTGAACTTATCGATATATTACCTGCATCACCTGTCGTTGAGAGTGTTTGATTGCTAGACGTAAGGTTTGAAATATCAATCTCAATAATATCACCGTTAGCTTCAACAGCTAATAGGTTAGTTGCCGTTCCAGAAATACTGCCTGTTCCATAATTAGAAAAACGAACGGTGCCACCGTCAATCTCTAATTTAGCATTTGGGGAGTTAGTACCAATACCTAAACGAGCGTTAGTGTTATCCCAAAATAAATTAGCATTGTCTTGATCAGGATAATTATCAGAGTCTGAAAAAAAAATTGAACCAGGTATGCCTGTATAATCTAGACTTAACCATGTAATGCCATTCCAAATTTTTGGTCGTGTATTTTCACTATCAGATACATCAAACCAAATATCATTTTGAATAGGATTCGTAGGTGCAACTATAGCAGTAGTGGTAGTGTTATTATTTACGGTAACAACACTACCTTTTTTATTAATTGCTTCAACTTTTTGCGCAACAATATGATAGCTAGCCATTATTGCGAAAAAAAAGATTAAGCTTTTAAAATTGAAAAGCATACAGAAGCATTATTTAGTTTAATTGATTTTATTTTATGTATTGTACTTCTACAATGTCACCAGCATAAACAGAATAATCATTTTCAACTAATGTTACGGTTGATGCTGTTACAGTATAATCTACATTAGCTATTAGTTTGGCACCATTTCTATATACCCAAACTTGACTAAATGTTGGTAATATAGGAGAACCAGTTAGTGGGTATGCTGTTTGGTCGGCAATAGCAGTAAAAGCTTCTTGTCCACTTTGTATAAGATCTGTAGCTAATAATTTTTTCGTTGCACCCGTAGACTCATCTCTTACAAGAATTGTATAGCCAGTTCCTGTTCCTGCATCAGATTCAGTTGTAGCATCGGTAGAAGCTAGTTCTGTAGCGGCGTCAATTAATTCTATTCCGTTAAGGCCAAATATATTACCATCAACATCAATATAGGTGTCATTAGTTAAAGCTCCACCTAATTGCCAAGTAGTCGTAGTAACATCATCAGTCGTATTTGATAACATAGTAATTCCATTTTGTGATTGTAAATATTTGATAGTTCCCTTATTATCAATCACACGTACTGCACCTGCAGTTGTTGTAGTACCAGGATCAATATCACCTTGTTTAGTTACATCACCTGTTGTCTGTTGAGCACTTACAACTAAACCTGTAAACATGATAAGTGTAAGCGCGAAATTTTTAAATCTTTTTTTTGTGAGCATTTTTTTGAATTTTAAATTGTTAAGAATATTTATTGTTATAGAATTTGTACGATACGTATTTTGTCATTTTGGTAACAAACAATGTCACTTTGTAGTTGTATTGTGTTTTCATTTATTGTAGTAAAATCTATTCTTATTCCATTTCTATAGATTTCAATTTTATCACTATCTACAATCGGTGAGGGAGTATTAAATTGTACTTGCCCATTTGTAGCTATGATAACTACTTGTTCTTGCTCGGTTGTAGCATTTTCACCTTCACATAGACTTTTCCATTCACCCCCACTATAAACATACACGCATTCATAATCTGTATTGTATACTAACGCACCATTTAAGGGGATAATTTGTAACATTTCAGAATCATTAACTCTAGTTAAAACAAGGGCCATGGTTTTACTTTCTAACTCTAATAATGATGCACTATCAATAGTACTTACATCATCACCAATTTTTACTTGTGAATAGGCAGAAAAAGCAAACGCAAATAATATTAAAATTAATGGGTACGTTTTCATAACAATCGATTTATGAGTAATCAAATAACTGTAAAATTATTTTTCAGAAAAAAATATATTACGAAATGTACGAAAAGTATTACAAAAAAACAATTCGTGTTGTAAGTTATATTTATTGAAAAGCTTACAATTTATCGTTACTAACCAGTTGTTAAACTTGTAGACTTAGCTATTTGTTTATAGTTATTATTTTAAACCAATTTGATAGATAATTAAAAGTAAATTTCTTGTGCTAATCTAAAGGTATTTGCATGTGCATCAATTATTATTTTGATATCTGGTGAATAGCCACCGCCCATGCTACATTGAACAGGAATTTTTAAATCATGACAAGTTTTTAATACAAATTCATCACGTTTTTTACAACCGTCAATAGTTAAGGCTAAAGTTCCTAATTTATCACTAGCTAAAACATCTATACCTGATAAATAGAATATAAAGTTAGGATTTACTTCTTTAATTAATTTAGGTAAGGTTTTGAATAAGGTTTCTAAGTAAAAAGAATCTTCTGTTCCTTTTTCAAGTTCAATATCTAAATCAGAAACCTCTTTCTTAAAAGGGTAATTACTTTTTCCATGCATAGAAAATGTAAAGATACTATTGTCATTCTTAAAAATTTCAGCAGTTCCATTTCCTTGATGTACGTCTAAATCTACAATCAAAATTTTTTCAGCTAATTTTAATGATTGTAGGTATCGTGCTCCAATTGCTTGGTCATTCAACATACAAAATGCCTCGCCATGTGTGGAATATGCATGATGTGTTCCTCCAGCAATATTCATAGCAATACCGTTTTCAATTGCAAATCCACACCCTTTTATAGTTCCATCTGCTATTATTCGTTCTCTTTCAATCAAATCTTCAGAAAGCGGAAACCCTATTTTACGTGCTGCTTTCTGACTAATTTTTATATTTAATAAATCATAAAAATATTCAGGATCATGAACGGCTAAAATATGTTTATCATTTGGTATTTCAGGTTCAAAAAAATTAGCCTCAATGCATGTACCTTCATGCAACAATTGTTGAGGTAGCAAATCATATTTTTCCATAGGGAACCGATGACCGTCTGGTAACGGATGTTTGTAAATAGGATGATAAGCTATTTTTAACATGGTGAATTAGATATCCTTTTTATGCAATTTTAATTGAATACGTTTACGGGCAACATCAATACTTATAACCTTAACTATTATTTGTTGTTGCAATGTTACATGAGCATTTACGTCTTTTACAAAACTGTCTGATAAGTTTGAAACATGTATTAAGCCACTTTCTTTAATACCTATATCAACAAAGCACCCAAAATTGGTAATATTGTTTACAATACCAGGTAATAATTGTCCTTCATGTAGATCAGTTATTGATTTTATATTTTGATCAAAAGTGAAAACTTTAGCTTTCTCACGCGTATCTAACCCAGGTTTCTCAAGTTCTTTAATAATGTCTTGTAAAGTAGGTAACCCAATATGATCAGTACAATAGGTATTTAAATTAATACTTTGTAATGTAGTTTTATTTCCGATTAAATCAGTTAGAGATATACCTTTATCTTTTGCTATTGTTTTTATCAATGAGTAACGCTCTGGATGAACGGCAGAATCATCCAATGGATTTTTAGCATCTTTAATTCGTAAAAAAGCGGCGCCTTGCTCAAAAGCTTTACCTCCTAAACGAGGAACTTTTTTTATGTCATTTCTACTCGTAAAAGCTCCATTATCATTTCTATAATTCACGATATTTTCTGCTAGTTTAGCGCCAATTCCAGAAACATAACTCAATAGTGAAACACTTGCTGTATTAATATTTACACCAACCGAATTCACACAACTTTCAACAACAGTATCTAACGATGTTTTTAATTTAGATTGATCAACATCATGTTGGTATTGCCCCACACCAATAGATTTTGGATCTATTTTTACTAATTCAGCTAAAGGATCAGCAAGTCTTCGACCAATTGAAACTGAGCCTCGTACTGTAACGTCAAAATCAGGGAATTCATCACGGGCAATTTTAGAGGCTGAATAAATTGATGCTCCAGCTTCGTTAACAACATAAACTTCTACAGGAGTTTTAAAATGAATTCGTTTTATTAACTGTTCCGTTTCTCGTGATGCAGTACCATTTCCAATTGCAATAGCTTCAATTTTATACGCATCAGTAAGTGAGCTTATTTTTTTTATAGCTCCAGCGCTATCATTTTGTGGTGCATGAGGGTAAATAGTTTCATTGTGTAATAAATCACCTTGAGCACTTAAACAAACTAATTTACAGCCTGTTCTAAACCCTGGATCTAATGCTAAAATTCTTTTTTCGCCTAAAGGTGCGCCTAATAATAATTGCTTTAAGTTTTTTGAGAATACTTCTATAGCGCTAGCGTCGGCTTTTTCTTTAGCATTTTTTAGAGTTTCATTTGATAATGAAGGGTAGAGTAGGCGTTTGTAAGCATCTTGTATAGCCAATTGAATATGTTGAGCACATTCATTTCTCGACTTTATAATGCGCCTTTCAATTTTTTCTAAAGCATTATCATCATCAATTTCAATTTTTACACGAATAAACTTTTCATTTTCAGCACGTAGTATAGCTAATAATCTATGTGAAGGGCAACGGTTTAAAGATTCGCTCCAGTCAAAATAATCACGAAACTTTTGAGCCTTTTCATCGTCCTTTTTAGTCCCAATTACTTTGGTTGTAATTTGTGCAAAACGTTCTAGTTGATTTCTTAATTGATTACGAATATCAGTGTGTTCATTTATCCATTCTGCAATAATATGTCTTGCGCCTTCTAAAGCCTCATCTTCATTTTCAATAGTATCGTTTAAATACTGTGAAGCAATATAATCTACTTCATCAGTATTTTGAGCCATGATTATTTTAGCCAAAGGCTCCAAACCATTTTTTATAGCAGTTTCAGCTTTTGTTTTTCTTTTTTTCTTGTACGGAAGGTATAAATCTTCAAGGGATACTAAATCTGGTGCTTGTTCAAACTTTTTTTGAAGTTCAGGAGTTAAAGAGCCTTGTTCATCAACTGCTTTAATAATAGTTAGCTTACGTTTTTCAAGAACTTCAAATTGGGCTTTATAGGTAACAATGCTTCCAATTTCAACTTCATCTAAATTGCCAGTTTTTTCTTTTCTATAACGAGAGATAAATGGAATGGTACAATCTTGGTCTAATAGTTCAATCGTATTTTGAACATTTTTTTGGTTAAGTTGGGTGTGCTTAACGATGTAGGAAATTAGTTGCATGCTATTATAAAATTTAAAACCTGTACAATATAGAAAACTGTACAGGTTTTAAATCAAATTTTATAAATAGATTAAGCAACTTTTTTCATTAAATCAAAACAAGGGCATTTTTTACAACGCTTCTTTTCAGATTTTTTATACTTCTTACAGCATTTGCTTTTCACATTATCAGTTTGCAATGTAACTGTTTTATGTGCTTTTTTTAAAGCTTTTAGCTCTTTCTTCTTTTGCTTTTTCTTGCCCAAAACAACCTATAGTAAAAGTTATGTAGGTCAAATATATTTATTTTTAATAAATCTAAATAAGATTAATTGTTAAATTATTGAGGTGTATCTATTGAAGCAGAGGTAATTGTAAGTTGTTGGATGTCTCTATCAAACAAATAAAGTCCACCTTTATCATCACCAATAAGGTTTATTTTATCTAAAATTGTACGAGCCATAGCCTCTTCTTCAATTTGTTCAGATACATACCATTGTAAAAAGTTATGCGTTGCATAATCTTTTTCTTGTAATGTAATATGCACTAATTCATTAATACTTTGTGAAACGAAAACTTCGTGTTCAAAAAGTTTTTCAAACATTTCTTTAAATGAATTGAAGGTAACATTAGGTTCAGAAAGTTCAGACACCTTTGCATGACCACCACGTTCGTTTACAAACTTTACCAATTTAAGCATGTGATCGCGTTCTTCTTGTGATTGATCGTACATAAAACCAGCAACCCCTTCCAACCCTTTAACTTCAGCCCAACAAGCCATTGCTAAATAAATTTGAGAAGACTCAGCTTCTATTCTAATTTGATCGTTAAGTGCTTTTTCTATATTTTTTAATAACATAATTTTCTTATTTATATAAAGTTACAAATTAATTGATGGTTTCGCCATTGGAAACTCCATCTTCATCAGGGTTGACAAAAACTAATTTTCCATTAGCATTTTCAGTCATTAAAATCATTCCTTCACTTTCAACACCACGTAATGCTCTTGGTGCAAGATTTACTAAAACGGTAACTTTTTTACCAACAATATCTTCTGGTTTAAAACTTTCAGCTATTCCAGAAACAATAGTACGTACATCAATACCTGTGTCTACTTTTAAAACTAATAGTTTTTTAGCTTTTGGCATCTTTACAGCTTCAATGATAGTCCCAACACGCATGTCCAATTTAGAAAAATCATCAAAAGTGATGGTGTCTTTTTGTGCTACCACTTCTTTGTTAGCGTTTTCATTTGCTTTTTTAGTAGCTTCTAACTTATCTAATTGCGCTTGAATTGTTTCATCTTCTACTTTAGAAAACAATAACTCAGCCTTACCAATTTGATGACCTGCAGGAAGTAATATTTCTTTTTCAGAAACATCATTCCAGCTATTCTCATCATTTGTATTTAATATGTTTTTTAATTTAGATGCAGTAAATGGTAAAAATGGCTCACTTAAAACTGATAAAGCACTTGCAATTTGTAATGCCACAAACATAATTGTTTTTACACGCTCTTCGTCTTGTTTAATTACTTTCCAAGGTTCTTCATCGGCTAAGTATTTATTACCTAAACGCGCTAAATTCATTAATTCCTGTCCTGCTTCTCTAAAACGGTAACGTTCTATTGAACTTGAAATAATCTCAGGGTATTTTTTTAAAGTTGCCAAAGTCTCTAAATCAATTTCAGAAAACTCATTAGGTGTAGGAATAACACCTTGATAATATTTGTTACTTAAAACAACTACACGGTTTATAAAGTTACCAAAAATAGCAACTAACTCATTATTGTTTCTGGCTTGAAAATCCTTCCAAGTAAAGTCATTATCTTTTGTTTCAGGTGCATTTGCTGTCAAAGTATAACGCAAAACATCTTGCATGTCAGGAAACTCTTCTAAATACTCATGTAACCAAACAGCCCAATTTTTTGAAGTAGAAAGTTTGTTACCTTCTAAATTCAAAAACTCATTTGCAGGTACATTTTCTGGCAATATATAACCACCATGTGCTTTTAGTATACTTGGGAAAATAATACAGTGGAATACAATATTATCCTTACCAATAAAGTGAACTAGTTTAGTGTTTTCGTCTTTCCAATATGGCTCCCAATCTTTTCCTTCACGCTCAGCCCATTCTTTTGTTGATGATATGTAGCCAATAGGTGCATCAAACCAAACATAAAGTACTTTGCCTTCACCACCAGGAACAGGAACAGGAATACCCCAATCTAAATCACGAGTTACAGCTCTTGGTTTTAAACCGTCATCAATCCAAGATTTACATTGTCCGTAAACATTAGGTTTCCAATCGTTTTTATGATCTTCAAGTATCCATTTTTTTAAAAACTCTTCGTGTCTGTCTAAAGGTAAAAACCAGTGCTTTGTTTCTTTTAGTGTTGGTACTGCACCAGTAATAGTAGATTTGGGGTTAATTAAATCTGTAGCATTTAAAGTAGACCCACAGCTTTCACACTGATCACCATATGCTTCTTCATTACCACATTTTGGGCAAGTACCTATTACAAATCTATCTGCTAAAAATTGTTTTGCTTCAGCATCGTATAATTGTTTTGTAGTTTCTTCAATAAAATCACCTTGCTCATACATTGTCTTGAAAAACTCAGATGCAGTTTCGTGATGAATAGGTGCAGAGGTTCTAGAATAATTATCAAAAGTAATACCAAAATCAACGAAAGATTTTTTAATGATTGCATTGTATTTATCAATCACTTCTTTAGGAGTTATACCTTCTTTTTTTGCTTTCATAGAAATAGCAACTCCGTGCTCATCACTACCACAAACAAAGGCAACATCGTTACCGGTAAGGCGTAAATATCTGCTGTAAATATCTGCGGGAACATAAACACCTGCTAAATGGCCAATGTGAATTGGTCCGTTAGTATAAGGTAGTGCTGCTGTAATGGTATATCTAGATGGTTTTTTGGTGTTTTCTGACATTATATTTATTCTATTTGCCTGCAAAAATAAAGATTTTTAACTGAGAGGTATCCTTTTAATTTAATTCTAAGGTGTTGAATTTTAGATTTGAACACAATTATAGGTTTTTTCTTACGTTTTTAATTTATAAGATATATATTATGAGCAATAAAAAACCATTAAAAAATTTAGATTTCAAACTACCAACTGAAGAAAAGGAAGAGGATATCACTCGTTTATACAAAGACAAAAATCATAGAGTAAAAAAAGAATTATCTTTTAAAACACCAAAAGATAAACCAAAACTAACATAAATGAAAAACCCTTTTAGTAGCAACACTAAAAGGGCCAGTCAAAGCATAAGTAAGCTTATAGTTGCATTAAGCGACCATAATAGATTTACTCATTTTTTTATCCTGAACTTGAATTTGGTATATGTATTTACCAGTGGATAAGAATTTAGGGAGGTTTTCTCTGATGTTTATTTCAACAGAATCTGATGTCATTATTTGGTTGTAAACCGTACCAACATTTTGACCCATTATATTATACAATTTAATATCAACGTGTGCTGTAAAAGGCATTTCTAAATGTATGTATGGTGTTTGTTTTGTTGGGTAATAAGGTTCGTGGGTTATCGCGTTTAATAATTCTTGCGAAGGATTTTCGTCAACTACAGCTTCCTCGTCAGAAGTTGGTATTATAGGTTCTTCATCACTATAGGCGATATCTTCAAAAGTTTCGCCACTGCAATTAAAACCTAAATCAATTGCTTTGTAGGTGTGACCTAAAAGATGTTGTTCAACTAAAGTTCTATCAACACAAAGCCATTCTGCTAAAACAGTACCGTATAGATCTCTAAAATCCATAGTGTACTCTAAATTTCCTCTTTCATTTGGGTCGTCTAATGAAGGATGTTCCCCCACAAAAGCACTACCATTTAATCCTGAACCAAAAAATAAAGTCGGAGCCGCTTTACCGTGGTCAGTTCCATTAGAACCGTTTTCGTAAATACGTCTTCCAAATTCAGAATACGTCATGCTCAATACTTTATCATCTTGACTAGTAAAAGCTAAATCTTCATAAAAACTATTAATAGCTAATGATAGATTTGTCATTAATTCCTCATGAATTAGTGGTTGATTGCTATGTGTATCAAAACCACTCATTGAAATCATATAAACTTTTGTGCCAAGATTACCTTTTATCAGTCTTGCTAAAATAGCTAACTGTTTTGAGAAACTATTGTCTTGATACTCAACATCATTTTGTCCTGCTTCGTAAGCATCATGTATAGTGCCTGAATATTCATAAGTAGTGTTTGCAACACCTCTTAAAAACTTTAATTGATCGCCATACATACAATCACCAAATAGACTATTGTCAGGATCAGCAATGGTATATTGATCTCCAGTTTCTGCGATTTGTTCAAGTTGATCTACATTACTAGTTACAAAGGCATAATTAGTTTCATTACCTTGAAATACCATACTACCATATTGTCCAATTTGTATTGCAGCAGGCGAGGCTGGTGGATTAATTAAATAATCACTATAAATATTTTCAAAATGACGGCCCATCCAACCCGTGTTTTCACCAGAAAAACCTGTAGTTGTTAAATCGGTATTCGAAAAAATATCATCACCCGTAAAGTGTGATAAACTTTGACTCTCATACCCAACTCCGTGAACAGCTTTAAATTGGCCTTCACCCCACATGCTTTCTAGAGACTTCATGTAGCTTGGTACGCCGTAAGTGTCTGTAAGTTTTAATATTTTACTTTCAGGAATATAAATATTTGGTCTTGCATTGGCGTAAGCATCAAATTGCTCTACTGGAATAACGGTACTTAAGCCATCATTACCACCAGAAAGACGAATTAATATTACAATTTTATCAGTCTCTAAATCTGCAATAGCAGAAGTTAACGGTGAGGCTGTTGATGCACTAAGAAAATTACTGCCAAGCATCATTGAACCAGAACCTACTAATCCCATAGCTTGTAAGAACGAACGTCTGTTCCATAATTTATGTTCTTGGTCATGACCTTCATGTTCTAATCCTTTATGAGGAGATGTATTATGAGTATCGCACATAGTTGTAGGTTTATTTTAATTGGAATTCAGGTTGTCTTATGATGTGAAGTAGTAAGTTGTAAATTTGTTGTTTTGATGAATCTGCATAATTATACAAAGTCCAACTGCTATCTCCGTCAGGAGAATAGTAATTAGCTAAAGAATCATCTCTAAAAACATCTAAAGCTATTTGTAGCTGATCATCAGCGATACCTTTTGGTAACATTTTATTTAAAATTGCTGTGGCAACCACATCAGGATTATTTTCACCTGATGCATTTGGAGTTAATGCGACTGCAAAATCAAAAAACTCTTCGTCATTATTTTCGTAGAAAATTTCTAAAAACATTTCACATGAGAGCCAACGGCCAATCATATAATTGTTATTAATCCATTGTCTATTTCTATACCAACCTTCAACACCTGGTTGGTTAAATACTTCTTGCCCTAATAATTCACTTGTACTGTAAACATTAGCAAGAATACTGTCGTCGTAAGTAAAGCCAGTTTCGTTTATTAAATTTAAGAACATGTCAAACGGGCTTTTAATGATTACGCCTATAGCTTCATCATCAAAAAAGTGTTCACTTTTAAATAGTTGTGAAAGTACTGGTGCTATTTCAAAATCATTAGCTCTAAAAGTTGCGGCTAATTCATCAATTACAGCGGCTGCATTTCCATTGTTTTCTAAATCATCAGAATCTGGGTGAACAAAAAATTCATATAATTTTTTGCAAATGTACCAGCTTGATTCTTCACCTCTTTCGGTAAATAAATTATCTATAACACCATCATAGTCAAAGTTTGCTGTTTGTCCGAAAATTGTTTTATCAGTAGCATCAAATTTAGATTCGTCAAAAAGAACTGGCGACCATTGAATATCACCTCTTTCAACATAACCTGTTAACGCTCTTGCGGTTTCAATAATATCGTCTTCAGTATAATTGTTACCTTCTCCTAAGGTAAATAGCTCATATAACTCACGAGCATAATTTTCATTAGGATTCCCCGAATTATTATAAGCTCCATCTAAATAATAAAGCATGGCATTATCTAAACCAATTTCACTTGTAAATGTTTTAAAATTACCAATAGCATTGCGTTGTAAGCAATTTGTATAACCAAACAAATAGGTAGGTGCATTATAATTTCTAACCTCAGTAACAAAATGATTACTCCAGAAAAAACTTAAACGATCTCTTAAATTGTTAGTAAGTATTGCTGTTGTATAGGTAAGTCTCCATTCTTCAAGTTCGGCATTTACAATAGGATTTCTGCTGTCACTATCTTCAGGATAATTACTTCTATCCCAATAAGCCCATTCTGGTTCTGTTGTAGTAGGCATATTAATAGCCTCGTTAATTAATTCATCAATTACTGCACTAGCACTTCGACCAACGGCTGCATTTATAGTTTCAATAGAGGCACTTAAGCCTAACCTTCTATAAAGGTGTTGTGCTTTGTTTGCATCTAAATTTCCACTAAAAGCGGTCAGTGATGCATTATTGCAATTCATGAAATATTCCATATTTTAATAAAGGTTTAGTTCAAATTTGGGGAATTTGAGAGCTTTCTTCGACGAAAATTTTGTTATTAAATGTTATTAACCTTAATTCATAACTCAATAATCGCAATAAAATTACGTAGGAAGTAGTGTTAAAGACGTTATAACACCTATTTTTTCGATGAAATGCACTTTGAGTGAAAAAAAAATAAAAATTTATGGCAGAACATAATGATTTTGGAAAGCTAGGTGAGCAATATGCTGTTGAATTTTTACAAAAAAACGGGTACGACATTAGCTATAGAAACTATAGATATTTGAAAGCTGAGGTGGATATAATTGCACAAAAAGAAAATGTATTGGCAATTATTGAAGTTAAAGCCAGAAGCACTAATTTTATTGACAATGTAGCAGATTTAATCCCTCAAAAGAAAATTAAATTATTGGTTGCAGCAGCTGATCATTATGTGACTTCAAATAATTTAGATGTGGAAATAAGGTTTGACGTTATTTTAGTATATAAGAAGAATAACAACTTTAAAGTGGAGCATATTGAAGATGCATTTTATCATTTTTAAATATTTGTTTTATTTATAACAATTTGTTATATTTGCATCACACAATAATCATCCATGAAAACAATATCATCCGTAGTTGAGAACTACATCAAAAAAAAACCATTTTTACAGAGTGCTTTAGCACAAGGAATTATTAACCTTACTTCATTATCACGAATTGTCAAACCAGAGATTGAGTCAGAATTAGGAAAAGACATTCGAAACGGAGCCATTGTCATGGCTTTAAAGAGACTTTCTGACGATTTAGAGTTTAGAGCAACTCACAAAATCATTAAAGTCCTTAAAAATATAGGTGAAATTACAGTACGTTCCTCGTTAACTGATTTCACTTTTTTATTATCTGATTCTATCTTAGAAAATCAACGTTTACTACTTAAAGAGATTAACAAAGACAAAGATGTATTTTATACTTCTTCAAGAGGGGTAAATGAATTAAACATTGTAGTTAGTAATAGTCTTGATAAAACTGTTGAAGAATTATTTCAAGTAGAACGATGTACCCAAAAAGCAGAAAATTTATCTTCAATTACAGTTAAGTTACCTTCTGAAAATGTAACAGTACCTGGTATCTATTACTTTATTTTCCAACGTTTAGCGTGGGAAGGCATTGTATTGTACGAAGTAATATCAACCACAAACGAGTTTACAATTTTAGTTGATGATGAGCATGTGGATATTGCTTTTAAAACTATTAAAGATTTAAAAACTTTATAAAAATATATAAGCGGTTAGTAGATTTTGTCTAAAAATTCTACTACCGCTTTATCATCTTCTGGTTTAGCAATAATCTTTTTGTCTTTATCTAAAACATAATAGGTTGGAGTAGCATGAATATCATAAAGTGCAGCATATGTACTATCCCATTTACCTAATGAAATAGCATGTTCAAAAGCAGTAAGTTTTGCAATAGCTGTATCCCAAGTATCCGTGCCATCTTCTAAACCAACAGCTACAACTTTAATTCCGCTTTTATCTTTAAGCTCTTTATGTAAAGCTGGTAATTCTTTTAAACAATGTCCACAAGTACTGCTCCAAAAAATTAATACGTAGTTTGTAGCACCTTCTAATGTGCTTAATTTTTTTGCTATTTTATCACTCTTCCAAGTAATTTCAGGAGCAATTTCCCCTAAACGAAGACGGTTGTGTGCTTCAATTGCAGCTTTAATTTCTATATTTTCTGTTTTAACTGCTAAATCTTTTAAAGTAGCATTATAAATATAATCTGAAACATCGTTATAACCATATGCTACTGCATAATTCCATAAATTGTTATACAATTGAAATTTAAAATTAGCAGCGGTAGTATCAACATATTTATCTAAAGTCTTTACATTTTCAATTATAATTTGCTCTTTTTCGCCTTTTGTGACTTCTTTTAAAGGTAAGGCACTAAAAACATAATTAGTAGATTTATCAGTTAAAAAATTAGAACTTTTTAATACTGAATTACTAAAATCTAAGGCATTAAAATAGTTTTCTTTTTTATGTGCTACATAATCTTGAACCGTTTCTAATTGAGTCGGGATGTATGGTTTGTTTGACGTTATAAAATTATGAGCCATTAAACCTTTCGATTTCTCTTCGTAGTTTTTTTGAACAGCAGTAAGCTTTGCAGTTATTTTATTAAATTTTGATTTATTTAATCTATCGTTCGAATTATAGAAATCAATAATTTCTTTTTCGGTTGATGCTAGTTCACTCAAATAAGTGTTCAAAACTATATTTTCTTCAGATTTTTTAAAAGAGGCACCATTGTCTACATTAAAATTGAAAACGATGTCTTCTTTACCATTGTAGATAATGTCAAAATTATATTCTTCCTGAGGTACGGCATAGACAATTCTGTAAGTTCCAGGCTCTTTATTTTCTGGTATTGTTAATGAAAATGAACCTTTATCAATCTTTGAATCCGCTACATAAACTTGAGTTCCTTCTTTTAAACGATACGCAATTAACCATGTGAAATCTTCAGCAGGTGAAAATGTTCCGGAAATAGTATGTTGTGCATTTATATTTAATGTTACTAATGTAATAAGTACGAATAATATCTTCTTCATAATATTTTTTTTGCAAAAACCGCTCCAAATTATTTTGATGCTTCTTTTTCTTTTATTTCTAATGGTTGTAATGATAAATATGCTTTATCAATAGAACGAATGTTTTCAAAAACTAATAGCAAACGTAAGCCATTTCGCGTTTGCTTTTCTTTTATTTTACAAAGTTTAGGATGTGCTTGTACAAATTGCAAAACCTTTGTAAAGGTGCTACTTTGGTAAAATTCTGATTGCTGGTCGCTTATAAAATACCCAATCATCTTACCTTTTTTCATAACTATTTTTTCTAAACCAATTGAATTTGCAATCCATTTTATTCGAACAGAATTTAAAAGATCTTCAACTTCAATAGGTAACTCACCAAAACGATCTATTAATTGAGCTTCAAAATTTTTGAGACCTTCTTCATCTTTTATAAGGTTAAGTTCCGTGTATAAATTTAAACGTTCCGTTATGTTGTTTACATAATCATCAGGAAAAAGAATTTCAAAATCAGCATCTATTTGTGTTTCTTTTACAAACACTTTTTCTTGCTCACCTTCAATTTCTTCGTATAAATCTTTAAACTCATTCTCTTTTAATTCATCAACAGCTTCTACTAATATTTTTTGATAAGCATCAAAACCAATATCATTTATAAATCCACTTTGTTCACCACCTAATAAGTCACCCGCGCCACGAATTTCTAAATCTTTCATTGCGATATTAAAACCACTCCCAAGTTCAGAAAACTGCTGTAATGCTTGTATTCTTTTTTGAGCATCGCTAGTCATGTTATGAAATGATGGTGTAATAAAATAACAGAATGCTTTTTTATTACTACGACCTACACGTCCACGCATTTGGTGTAAATCACTTAACCCAAAGTTATTGGCATTATTAATAAAAATGGTATTTGCATTAGATACATCAAGTCCACTTTCAATAATTGTTGTAGAAACTAGAACATCAAATTCACCATTAATAAATGAAAGCATTAATTCTTCCAGTTTTTTACCCTCCATTTGACCATGACCAACACCAACTTTAGCATCAGGAACCAAACGTTGTATTAAACCAGCAACTTCTTTAATATTTTCAATTCGGTTGTGAATAAAAAACACTTGTCCGCCACGTTGTACTTCATAACTTACGGCGTCACGAATGGTTTCTTCTGAAAAACGAATGACTTCACTTTGTATTGGGTATCTATTTGGTGGAGCAGTATTTATTACTGATAAATCACGAGCCGCCATTAAACTGAATTGTAATGTACGAGGTATTGGTGTTGCTGTAAGCGTAAGTACATCTACATTTTCTTTTATAGATTTTAGTTTATCTTTTACAGATACTCCAAACTTTTGCTCTTCATCAACTATTAATAATCCAAGATCTTTAAATTGCACTTTTTTATTCACCAATTGGTGCGTACCTACTATAATATCAACTTTACCTTCAGCTAATTTTTCAAGTGTTTCTTTTTTCTGTTTTGCAGTTCTAAAACGGTTTAAATAGTCAACAGTTACAGGTAAATCTTTTAATCGTTCACTAAAAGTACGGCTATGTTGAAAAGCAAGAATAGTAGTTGGGACTAACACGGCAACTTGTTTACCATTTGCTACAGCTTTAAATGCTGCACGAATAGCAACTTCCGTTTTACCAAAACCAACATCACCACAAATTAAACGATCCATTGGTCGTTCACTTTCCATGTCCCGTTTTATATCATCTGTAGCTTTACTTTGGTCTGGTGTATCCTCATAAATAAATGAGGCCTCTAATTCATGTTGCAAATAACCGTCAGGTGCATATTGAAAACCTTTCTCTAGTCTCCTTTTTGCATATACTTCAATAAGATTAAAGGCTATTTTTTTAACTCTAGATTTTGCTTTCTCTTTTACTTTTTTCCAAGCACCAGAACCTAGTTTATATATTTTTGGTGGAGCGCCATCTTTACCATTGAACTTAGATATTTTATGTAGTGAATGAATACTTACATACAATACATCACGCTCACCGTAAACTAATTTAATTGCTTCTTGTTTTTTACCTTCTACATCTATTTTTTGAAGCCCACCAAATTTTCCAATTCCGTGATCCATGTGTGTAACATAATCACCAATTTCTAATTTGTTTAACTCCTTAAGGGTAATGGCTTGTTTTTTTGAATAGCCATTTTTAAGGTTGAATTTGTGGTAACGCTCAAATATTTGGTGATCAGTGAAACAAGTTATTTTCAAGTCAACATCAATAAAACCTTGGTGTAAAGAGAAAACAACTGTTTTATAATGTACTTTTTGCCCAACTTCATCAAAAATATCATGAAAACGTTGCGCTTGTTGTTCTGTGGAACAAAATATATAGTTTTCAAAACCTGCTTTTTCTTGTTCATTTAAAGTATCGATAAGTAAATCGAATTTTTTATTAAATGAAGGTTGCGGCTTTGTATTAAAGTCTATTTTTTGAGATACTTGGTAATGTTCGGTATTAGCAGTAGTTAGTAAATCAAAGGTTTGCAGTTCTTTTTTTAATAAATCAGAATTTACAAAAAGGGTTTCTGGTTTTGAGTGTTTTATTTCTTCAGATAGTTTGCTAAAAGCATCTTTTGCTTTTTCAAAAAAACTGTCCAAACGGTCTAAAAGAACACCAATATCATTACTAAAAATAATAGTTTCAGAAGTAATATATTTTAGAAAACTCTGTCTTGTTTCATCAACAAATTTGTTTTCTACATTTGGAATTATCGTAATCTTAGTTACTTTTTCTTTTGACAGTTGTGTTTCTACATCAAAAGTTCGGATACTATCTACTTCATCACCAAAAAATTCAATTCTGTAAGGTTCATCATTCGAAAATGAAAAGACATCGACAATACCACCACGAACAGAAAATTCACCTGGTTCCGTAACAAAATCAACACGTTTAAATTTGTACTCAAAAAGCACTTCATTTAAAAAGTCAAGTGATAAAGAATCCTCAAGTTTAATTTTAAGAGTGTTTTTATCTAGTTCTTTTCTTGTAACTACTTTTTCAAAAAGAGCATCAGGATACGTAACAATTATTGCTGGTTTTTTACGAGAATTTATGCGGTTTAAAACTTCAGCACGTAACAACACATTCGCATTGTCAGTTTCTTCAATTTGATATGGTCTTCGGTAACTTCCAGGATAAAAAAGCACATCTTTTTCACCCACTAATTGTTCTAAATCATTTAAATGGTAAGCGGCTTGTTCTTTATCATTAAAGACTAATAAAAAAGGCTTGTCAGCTGTTTTAAAAGCATCTGATAAAACATATGATAAGGATGACCCTATCAGTCCGTTTAATACAATTAAAGTTTTATTTTCTTCAAATTTAGATATGGCAGTTTGCAGTAACTGCAATTGCGGAGACTGTGCGTATAGCTGTTGAATATTGTTTTGGCTCAACTTTAAACTTTTGTACAAATATAATCATAGAACTTAAATGCTTTGCGTTCATTTTTAATCAATATGAATCAATTATTGTCTTATAAAAACTAGAAATTGTGAATTATAAAAAAGATTAGGCAATGGCAAATAAAAAATACGACGTTTTTGTTATCGGTGGAGGCAGTGCAGGGCAAGCAGTTGCAAATTCTTGCGCAAATGAAGGACTAAAAGTAGCAATTACAGAAAAACGAGAATATGGTGGCACATGCCCTTTAAGAGGCTGTGATCCAAAAAAAGTACTATTAGCTTCAACCGAAGTTTTAGAATTAGCAACTGATATGAAAGGAAAAGGAGTTTTAAATATACCTGAATTTTCTTGGAAGCAAATGCAAAAATTTAAAACATCATTTACAAAACCAATCCCTAGTGGTTCAATTGATAATTTAAAAGATAATGGGGTAGATATTTATGAAGGGAATGCTTCTTTTTTAACGGAAAACACGTTAAGTGTTGGTGATAAAATTATTGAAGCCTCTAAAATTGTAATTGCGACTGGTTTAAAACCTATAGAATTACCAATTGATGGAGCTAAGTATATGAAAACGAGTGAGGATTTTTTAAGTTTAAAAAAGCTTCCTAAATCTATGGTTTTTGTTGGCGGTGGTTATATTGGGATGGAGTTTGCTCACATAGCGGCACGTTGTGGCGTAAAAGTTACTGTAATTCATTCACATGAAAAACCATTAGATGGTTTTGATCCTGATTTAGTTGATAAACTTATAGCGTATTCCAAAGAACTTGGAATTAAATTTATACTTGACGCAAAAGTTGACAAGGTAGTAAAAGGGAAGAAAAAGTTTAAAGTACACTTCAATACTGATAATAGTAAAGCCGAACACGTAAAAGCAAAAATGGTATTTAATACCGCTGGTCGTGTGCCAAATATTGAAAGTTTAGCAGTCGAGAATGGTAATGTTACAGAAGGAAAAAAAGGATTAGCTGTAAACGATTATTTGCAAAGCACGACAAACAAGAGTGTTTATATTTGTGGTGATGTTTCTGATCACGGCTTACCGTTGACTTCGATGACAGGTCCTGAATCTAAAACGGTAATTGCTAATATTGTAAATGGAAACAAGACTAAAATTGATACACCTGTAATACCATCAGTTGTATATACATTGCCAAATATGGCATCAGTTGGTTATAGCGAAGAAGAAGCAAAGAAAAGATATAAAAATGTCATTGTAAATTTTGATATAGCAACAGATTGGTTTAATGCGGGTAGAATTAATGCACCACTTTATGGATTTAAAATAATTATAAATGAACGTACCAATGAAATTGTTGGTGCACATATTGTTGGTCCGCACGCCGGAGAAACAATTAATTTATTTTCAATGGCAATAAAAATGGGAATGACTACTGACGATGTTAAAGAGGTCGTATTTACTTACCCTTCTTGGTCGTACGATTTAAATAAAATGTTATAATTATGATTTGCTGGCAAGTAATTAATTTTACTTGCCTTTGTTTAATCGTTCTTTTAATTTTACAGTAGGGCCACTTTTTCTATTTATGTAAGCATGCGACATTGTAACGATAAATATAAGTATTGCGCAAATTAATGCAGTATAAGCAATTGCCGTATGGTCTTTACTGTGTCGCACAAATATGGCAAGTAATGCCCAAATTCCTACCAAACCAAATTCACGCATATTACGCTTGTAAGTAATTAATAAATTGATGATTGTCGCTATAATAATCATTGCAATTGTCCATTGAATTTCAGTCAAGAAACCACCTTGCCAACCTATTTTTGAAAAGTAAGCGGCTGTATTTGCTATGGTTGCAACAGAAATCCATCCACTATAAACACAAATTGGCCACCATACCAATGCAATAACTTCAATTGGAGCGTCCCAACGTTCCATGTTTGTATTCAAAATTATTTTTATTAATGAAAAAAGTATACCTAGCATGATTAAAACAGATAAACCAGTATAATCGTATACAAAAGCCAATACCCAAAATGCATTTAAGAAATTTGCGATAGCAAACCAATACCCTGTTTGAATAATAAAGTCAGATTTTTTATCACTAAAAAAAGCACGTTTTACTTGAAAAATTGCGTAACCTATTAATGCTAAAAAAATAGGTCCCCAAATCGCAAAGGCATAACCTTCAGGTGTAAAAAGGTTATCGTATTTGTTACTTATGTCACCAATTGTAGTGTTGTTAAATTCTAGTGCTTGAGATAGGTAATTAATCAATATTACAAATAGTACTGATACCGAATTTAAAATTGCTAGTTTCTTTTTCATACAGTGAAATTAATTTCTTTTAAATATTACTATTAATGTAATCGAATATAAAATAGACTATAATAATTATTCTGATAGATTAACTTTAAAAATTTCATCTTTTGCAATTACAAAAACTTGATGCTCTTTAGTAGGTTGTAATGTATATGTACCTGTAAATTCTCCAAACGCAGGTAAAATCATTTGTGTTTTGCTACAAAAAAAGCAAGCCAGCTTTAAAATTTGCCTACCAGAACCTTTCAGTTTTATAGCAGGATGAATATGACCCGAAAAGTTATAAAATTTTTCTCTTTCTTCAGGGTGATGTGTGAACAAGAAATTGTCAATAATTATTTCAGAAGCTAATTTAATATGTAAGGCTTCATATTTTACGGGAGAAATAATATCGTGATTACCAATAACTAATAAAATTTGCGAATTAATAGTTGCTACCCAGTTTTCAAATAATTGCCATTCATTATTTATTGACGAATGAAATAAATCACCCAGAAAGCAAACGTGGTCGGGTTTAAAATAGTCAATTACGTCACTTAATAGTTCAAAATTTTTATGGATTGCACTTTGCGGTACTGCAGCACCATGTTTTCTAAAATGAGAAACCTTACCTAAATGTACGTCGCTAATAATTAAAAACGACTTTTCTTTCCAAAATAATGCACCATAGCAGTGCATTATAAATGTGTTGTTTTCTATACGTATTGTTTCAGTCATTCAGGTACAAAAATACGGAATACAAAAGCATATTTACTTTTTCATGAGTATTGCCGTCATTCGTTTTATTCTATCGGCTAATTTTTCACTTGATAATTTTTCACGCAATCTATCAGTAATTATCGGGAATGAAAATGGTGTTGGTTTACTGCAAGACTTCCAAATAATATCTTGTTTTTCAATACGTTCTAATGCTAATCTCAAACGTCCTTCTTCCAATTGATGCTCAAAAGTTTCAGTAAATGCCTGTTTAAATAATAAATTGTCCGCTTCATAATCTCTAAAAACATCAAATAGTAGTTGTGAATTACTTTGCAAATGTTTCATTTTAATATTTTTATTTGGGTAGCCTGTGAATACTAGTCCGCTGATTACGGCGATGTCTCTAAATTTTCTACGTGCCATTTCAGTAGCATTTAAGCTTTTCTGTAAATCACTGAGCATATAATCTGTTGAAAAAAGATTATTGTCTAATACTTGTTGCATGTCGATTTCCTTGTCAGAAAGTAGCTCAAAACCATAATCATTAAAAGCTAGTGAAAATGTTATAGGGGCAAGTAAGCTAATTCTATAACCTAATAAACTGCCCATTGCTTCATGCACAAATCGACCTTCAAAAGGGTAAAATATATGATGATACCCATCACGCGATTTAAATGTCTCAATTAAAAATTCATTAGGTTTTGGAACAATACTTTCTTTTTGTTGCCTATCAAATATGGGTTTTAAGGCTTTTAATTCAGGACTCAATTTTTTGTTAGCTGAAGCTTTATACAATTCTTCACGAAGTAGATCTGACATTTGTGCTGAAAAAGTTAACCGACCGCCCATCCAACTTGGCACCTTGTTCGTTTTTTTATTAGAATTTCTAACATGTACTTGCATGTCTTTAATTCTTATAAATTCTAGGTTTCTCCCAGCGAAAGTAAAAATGTCACCAGGTGATAATTTAGAAACAAAAAACTCCTCAATAGAGCCAATGTATCCTCCTTTTTGATATTTAACAGTCAAGTTTGCATCACCCACAATTGTCCCAATTTGAAATCGATGTCGCATAGCTATTCCCCTGTTGTTCACTTTAAATTTCCCATCTTCTTCAATCTCAACTTTTTTATATTCATCATAAGTTTGAAGACTTTGGCTACCCATTACCACAAAATTTAGTAGCCATTGCCACTCTTCTTTTGTTAAAGCTTGATAGCAGAACGTTTTAACCACTTCATCATAAATCTCGTTAGGGTAAAATCCATCAGAAATAGCTAATGTGGTTAAGTATTGTAGTAATACATCATAACTACTTAAATACGGCATTCGATCTTCAACAACAGTATGTTTAACAGCTTGTTGTAGCGCCGAAGCTTCAATAAGTTCTATAGCGTGCGTAGGTAAAAAGTAAATGACACTTTCTTTACCTGGGCGGTGACCACTACGGCCTGCTCGCTGTAAAAAACGAGCGACACCTTTGGGACCACCAATTTGAATTACGGTTTCCACTGGTGCAAAATCAACACCTAAATCTAAACTAGAAGTACAAACAACAGCTTTTAAACTTGAGTTTCTTATCGCTTGTTCAACCCATAAACGTGTTTCTTTATTTATACTACCATGATGCATGGCTATTTCACCAGCAAATTCAGGGTGACTTTCTAATATTTTTTGAAACCAGATTTCACATTGGCTTCTGGTATTTGTAAATAGAAGCGTAGTTTTACTGGTGTTTATAATAGGAATTATATCTTCTAATAAATGCAATCCTAAATGACCACGCCACGGAAAAGTTTCCATTTTTTTAGGAATAACACTTTTTACGGTAATCTTTTTGTTCAGTTTAGCTTTAATTAATACCGAATTTTCTAAAGCTTTAGATTCTGTACCCAATAACACTTCTCGAGCTTGATCCAAATTACCAATGGTTGCTGAAATTCCCCAAATGCGTAATTTTTTAGAAGTAGCTTTAAGTCGAGATAAAGCTAACTCCATTTGCACACCTCTTTTTGTCCCTAAGAGTTCGTGCCATTCGTCTACTACAATCGCAGTACAATCTTTAAAAATTTTAGCATATCCTTTTGTTGCGAGTAATAATTGCAAACTTTCAGGAGTTGTAATTAATAAATCGGGCATATTCTTTTTCTGGGAAGCTCTTTCTTTTGTTGAAGTATCGCCAGTACGTATACCTACAGTCATTTGTGTTCCTAAATCTTGAGAAACCCGATCTGCCGATTGCCGAATTTCATCAGATAATGCACGCAATGGAGTAATCCATATAGCTTTTAGACCTTTCTTATGTTTTGTTTGATATTCAGAGTTTGATTTAATGTAGTTTAAGATAATAGGAAACCAAAGTGCATATGTTTTTCCGCTACCCGTTGGTGCATTAAGTAATCCGTTTTTACCCTGTAGAAAAGCTTTCCAAGTATCTTTTTGAAATTTGAACGGTGTCCAGTTGTTTTCTTGAAACCAATTTTCGGCAATGGTATATAATTCTTCTCTATTCATAAAAGACTTATGATTTCACATTTTCATTAGCTACTTTTTTTATGGTAGGGATCAATGCTTTTAAATCAGCCAAAGTATTGGCTTCATCAATTTTTTTGTCCTTTCGCCAACGTAAAATCCTAGGGAACCTAGTAGCAATACCACTTTTATGTCTTTTAGACAAAGCGATACCTTCAAAAGCAATTTCAAATACATGTTCAGGAGTTACACTTCTAACAGGACCATAGCGTTCTAAGGTATTTTTCTTAATCCAAGCATCAACTTTTCTAAACTCAGCATCTGTTAATCCGGAGTAAGCTTTTGCAAAAGTTACCAATTCTTTTTTTCCATCTTCGTTTTCATTCCATAAAGCAAAAGTATAATCAGTAAATAAATTACTTCTTCTACCATGCCCTCGCATTGCATACGTTAATACGGCATCAATAGTTAAAGGATCGACCTTCCATTTCCACCAATCGCCTTTTTTTCTACCAACTTGATAAGGTGAATTTTTACGCTTTAACATTAACCCCTCACTATGTAGTTCTCTTGATTTCTCTCTTTCTTCAGCAACTGCTTCCCAATTATCAAAACTGATAGTTTCAGAAAGATGTAACGGTAAATTTTCATTATTTGAAGTTACTTTACGGAATAATTTCTCAAGTAATTTTCTCCGTTCAACAAAAGGCAATTGCCTAATATCTTTACCTTCCCACTCTAATAAGTCATATGCTTTTAAAATTACAGGCACCTTTTTTAAAAGTGATTTAGTGACTGTTTTTCGCCCAATTCGCGATTGTAAATCATTAAAAGTTCCGATAGTATTTTCAGTGAAAGGCAAAATTTCTGCATCAATAACAGTTCCATTTGGTATAATCCCAATCAATGTTTCAAACTCTGGATATTTATCGGTAACGAGTTCTTCACCACGGCTCCAAACAAAAAATTCATCATTTCTAAATATAGTTTGTGACCGGATGCCATCCCACTTATGTTCGGCCGACCATTCATTTACATCTCCTAAATCTTCTACTTCATTTTCTATGGCATAGGCTAAATAAAAAGGATAAGGTTTTGATAGGTAGTCACTTTTATTTTCTTCAAGAACCAATTTTTGAAAAGTAATAGCACTCGGGTCCCAATTACCCATCAATTTATAAGCGAGAATATCTTCATTTATTCCAGTAGCTTTTGATAATGCTTTAGTCATTAATTTCTGACTCACACCAATTCGAAAACCACCTGTAATTAGTTTTGTGAACACAAAACGTTCATAATAATCTAGTGACTCCCAGTTTTCAAATAGGTATGCTTTTTTATCTTCTTCTGATTTCTTTTTTAAAAGAATCATTTCATTTAAAAACTGAGTTAAGCTTTTATCAGTTTCTTTTGCAGCAAAAGGAATAACAAGAGCTATGGTTTCTGCTAAATCACCAACAATATGATAACTTTCTTCAAAAAGCCACATGGGTATTTTTGATAGTTCAGAAGCCCATTGTCTTAAAAGTGTCGTGTTTACGGGTCGTGGAGGTCTTCGGTGGGATAGAATTGCAATCGTCCAGACTTTATCTTCATCATTAGCATCAACAAAATAAGCCGCTAATGCGGAAACTTTCGTATTTGTTTTTGTAGTGCTGTCTAGTGTTTTTATTAGGGATGCGAATTTTTTCATTTTCTATTGTTTAGATTGAACTAATTCCACTTCATTTTCTGATGCTGTTTCATCTTCCCCATATTGCGTTTCTTCAGTTCTAGCGTCATAACCTTGTTCTCTTAAATATTTTGAGAAAATATCAGTATAACCATGTGTGCAAATTATTTTTTCAGCACCAGTAGCATTTATACTATCTAACAAGCCAGTCCAATCACAGTGATCACTTAAAACAAAACCTTTATCAATTGCGCGTCTTCTTCTTGCACCCCTAAAAGTCATCCATCCACTTGCTGAGCCCGTAACATAAGGGACCATCTTACGAATCCAAGTACTACCATGTGCACTAGGTGGTGCTAAAACAATATTCCCAAGTAATTCTTTTTTTTGTGTTTCGCGAGTTATTAGTGTAGTTTCAGGGAAGTCAACGATAGGACGCAATACTTCGGTCATTTTTTCAATAGCACCGTGAGTATAAATTTTGCCAATTTCAGGGTTTAAATATTTTAAAAGTCGTTGTGCTTTGCCTAAACTATATCCGAAGAGAATAGAAGTTTTACCTTCTGCTTGATTTTCTAACCACCAATTATTAATAGAGTCCATTACTTCTTGCTGAGGCGTCCATTTAAATGCAGGCAACCCAAATGTACATTCTGTAATGAAGGTATCACATTTTACAATTTCGTAGGATGTTGATATTCCGTCATCTTCAGTTTTATAATCACCAGTAAATACCCAAACTTCACCTTTGTGTTCAACTCGCACTTGCGACGATCCAATAATATGTCCTGCAGGATGAAGACTAAATTTTACATTGTTAATGGTAAATGTCTCATTCCATTTTACACCGCTTACATTTATATCGCCTAATCTATGTTTTATAATAGGTACGTTGGTGTGGTGTGTAATGTATTTTTTATGTCCCCAACGGCTATGATCAGCATGGCCGTGAGTTATTATTGCCTTTTCAACAGGTTTCCAAGGGTCTAAGTACACTTTTGCTTCACTACAATAAATGCCTTTTTCGGTAAATTCTAATAATGGGTTATTCATTTTGTGATTTTTGTAAATTAAACAAGGTTAATTGTTTAATTGATAAAAAAACTATTTACAAATTGTAAAATGGAATTTTAAAGTTCTAAAATATTCCATTTTAAGATAAGTAATGAACTCGAAAAAAATTATATTTGCCCCCATAAAAATTAAATTATGTCTTTTGTAGATTTATATAGTAGTGGTGAGCACAGTAGAAATTTAGCACATTTTGCATCAATTGCAACTTTAGCAAGTGTTGATGGAGAAGTAAACCCTAAAGAAAAAGAGTTGTTAGATCGTTTTGCTAGAAAACTAGATATTACGGATAAAGAATACTCAGAAGTAATGGACCAAAAAAATCAATACCCTATTGATCCACCAAACAATTCTGAGAAAAGATTAGAACGTTTATTTGATTTGTTTAAAATAATATTTGCTGATCATGAAATTGATGATGAAGAAATGATTTTGATTAAAAAATATGCTTTGGGTTTAGGTTTTTCAAGTGAACAAGCTAAAGAAGTTATTAGTAGATCAATACGATTATTTAGTGGTAAGTTTGATTTTGATGAATATTTATATTTCGTAAAGAATAAATAATTCAACATTATATTATAAAAAAAAGGGAGCAATTTGCTCCCTTTTTTTGGTTTATTACAGGGTTTAAGGTTATTTCATAAATTCTTTAGCCTTTTCGACCATTTTTTTACTTCCACAGAAAAAAGGAACACGTTGGTGTAACTCTTTAGGGTCAATTTCCATAATACGTTGTTTACCATCACTAGCTAAGCCATCCGCTTGTTCTGCAATAAACGCCATAGGGTTACATTCGTATAATAATCTAAGTTTTCCTTCAGGTGCTTTACTACTTGTTGGGTACATGTAAATACCACCTTTGATCATGTTTCTATGAAAATCAGAAACTAACGATCCAATATAACGAGACGTATACGGTCTGTCATCTTCTTCTTTTTGGCAATACTTAATATAATCTTTTACACCTTGTGGAAAATGAACATAATTACCTTCATTTACGGAGTATATATTTCCTGTTTCAGGGAATTTCATGCCTGGGTGTGATAAATAAAATGTACCTAGTGCTGGGTTAAGTGTAAAGCCGTTTACTCCGTCGCCTGTAGTATATACGAGCATAGTACTAGTACCGTAAACAATATAACCAGCAGCAATTTGTTTTGTTCCAGGCTGTAAAAAATCGTCCATAGTAACAGGACTTCCAACGGGTGTAACACGTCTGTAAATAGAAAATATAGTGCCAACAGATACATTTACATCAATATTTGAAGAGCCATCTAATGGATCAATCAAAACAACATACTTGTTTTGGTTGTTATTGTCAAAACTATTGATACTTATAAAGTCATCTTCTTCTTCAGAAGCGATACCACAAACAATCTCACGTTTTCTAAGTGTTTGAATAAATTTTTCATTAGCTAGAACATCTAATTTCTGTTGGTTTTCACCTTGTATATTAGTGTCTCCTGCCTCCCCTAAAATATCAACTAAACCAGCTTTATTAACCTCATGGTTAACTACTTTGGCTGCTAGTCTTAATCCGTTTAATAAACGAGATAGCTCCCCTGATGAATATTTAAAAGAATCTTGATTTTCAATTATAAATTCGCCTAATGTTTTATACTGTTTAGTCATTTGAATAGTGTTTATATACTTACAAATATCGTATTTTTTGTGAAACTACAACGTTTTCGTAGTATTTATGTTTTTTAAATTTATAACTTAGTGTTATGTTTGTAACAAAGTTAAAATGAAGGATATTTTTGTTATTATATAATGAAAATAACCCCTTTGTTTTTAAGTAATTTATAATAATAGTAGTATGGAATATGTAATTCGTGATGCAAAAAAAGAAGACATGCCACAAGTATTACAGCTTATTAATGAGTTGGCAGTATTTGAGAAAGAGGCTGATGCTGTTGAGGTTACTGTTTCTGATTTAGAGAGAGATGGCTTTGGAGCAAATGTTCGTTTTCATTGTTTTGTAGCAGAATCTGATGGAGTTATAAAGGGTATGGCATTAGTGTATAATAGATACTCTACTTGGAAAGGGCCAATTATTCATCTTGAAGATTTAATAGTTACAGATAGCATGCGTGGTTCAGGTTTGGGTACTGCATTATTAAACGAAGTAGTTAAATACGGAAACAAATTAGGTGTTAAACGTATTAATTGGGAGGTAATTGATTGGAATGAGCCTGCCATTAAATTTTATGAGAGTAAAGGTGCCAATGTTATGCGCGACTGGGATGTTGTTCAGCTAGATGAGAATGGTATTAAAAATTATATAGCAAATTTATGAGAATTTTTAAGTTCGGAGGAGCATCGGTAAAAGATGCAGATGGTGTAAAAAATGTAGTTAGTGTACTAAATAAAGTTGGTTATGAAAATACATTAGTTGTTGTTTCTGCAATGGGAAAAACAACCAATGCAATGGAAACAGTTATTAGTAGTTATTTTGAAGATAAACCAAGAGTTGCTTACGCCATTCAAGAAGTTTTAAAATTTCATAATGATATTTTAATGGATCTTTTTGAGAATGATAAGCATCCTATATTCAAACAAGTAAAATTATTATTTGAAGAGGTTCAAGGCTTTTTAGCATGGAACAAATCACCAAAGTATAGTTTTGTTTACGACCAAGTTATTGGTTATGGTGAGTTGGTTTCAACGACTATAATTAATGCCTACTTAAATGAAGTTGGCATTACTAGTAATTGGTTAGATGTTAGAGACGTTATTAAAACGGATGGGAATTACCGTGACGCGGCTATCAATTGGGAAAAGACACAAAGCAACGTTACAAAATCAATAGATAAAACAAAGCTATATATTACTCAAGGTTTTATTGGGAGTGATGATAATAACTTTACAACTACACTTGGTCGTGAGGGGTCTGATTATTCTGCAGCTATTTTAGCCTATTGTTTGAATGCAACAGATGTTACTATCTGGAAAGATGTTCCTGGAGTTTTAAATGCTGATCCGCGTTATTTTGAAAATGCTGAGTTGCTGAATAAAATTTCATATAAAGAAGCTATCGAGTTGGCATTTTACGGTGCATCTGTAATTCACCCTAAAACATTACAACCTTTACAACGTAAAGAAATTCCGTTGCATGTTAAATCATTTTTAAACCCTAAAAACCCTGGTACTGTTGTAGGTAAAGGGAATGGAATAGAGCCAAAAGTACCTTGCTTTATTGTTAAAAAGAATCAAGTGTTGATGAAATTATCATCATTAGATTTTTCTTTTATTGTTGAAGATAATATTAGCGAGCTTTTTAAACTATTGTCTGATTATAAAATGAAAGTAGATTTAATTCAGAATTCTGCGATTAGCTTTTCAGTATGTTTTGAAAATAAATTTGATTGTTTAAATCAACTTTTAGATGCTTTGAAAAGTAAATTTAAAGTTTCGCATCACGAAGGTGTGTCATTATACACAATTAGACACTTTAATGCTGAAGCAATTTCATCATTACAAAATGGGAAGGAAATTATTTTAGAGCAACGTGGTAAAGAAACTGTGCAACTTGTAGTAAAATAATTTAGAAAATTACCCTTGTATTTTATAGAAAAAACTAAAAAATAGCTTTTGCCATCTTCCGATTTCGCTATATTAGCACAACAGTAAAATGTGTTATAGAATATGGGTTTAGTAACCGCAAAGGAAATATCAAAAGCTATTCATTTAGATAAGTATGGTTTTATAGGAACTTTTATAAGTTGGTTGCTTATGAAAGTGACTAGATTATCTCGTATAAATAAGTTTTACGATACCATAAGCCATTTAGACGTTGATGCTTATAGCCAAGCAATTATTGAGTATTTTGAAATTGACTATCAAGTAATTACAGAAGAGCTAAAGCGCTTGCCTAAAGATGGTGCTTTTGTAACTGTTTCTAACCATCCGCTAGGTGGTGTAGACGGTATTATTTTAATCAAACTGATGGCTAAAGCTAGACCAGATTTTAAAATAATGGCTAATTTTTTATTACAAAGAATGGAGCCTATAAAACCATTTATAATTCCTGTAAATCCTTTTGAAAATCATAAAGATGCTAAAAGTAGTTTAGGAGGTTTTAAAAACGCATTATTACATTTAAGAAACGGAAATCCATTAAGTGTATTTCCTGCAGGTGAAGTATCTACAATTAAAGATGGTAAATTAATAGTTGATAAACCTTGGGAAGAGGCTGCCATTAAATTAATTAAAAGAGCAGAAGTACCAGTTGTACCTATCTATTTTCACGCAAAAAATAGCCGATTGTTTTATCGTTTAGCCAAGTTTAGTGATGTTTTTAGATCAGCAAAAATACCTTCAGAAGTATTTTCACAAAAACACAGACCAATTAAAATTAGAATAGGACAACCAATTTCGGTAAAGGTTCAAAAAGAACATAAAACTCTTGAAGAGTATACTGATTTTTTACGTAGAAAGACGTACATGCTTTCTAATGCTTACGAAAAAGAGCGATTAACTGAGCGTATTAGAGAACAAATACCAACTTCATTAAAACTACCGAAAGCACCACGTAAAATTGCTACAGCTATAAGTCCGGAATTAATAGAAGAAGAAGTTGTAAAACTACGTCAGAAAGATTGTAGATTATTGCAGAGTAAAAATTACGAAGTGTTTTTAGCTACTGAAAAAGATATGCCTATGATTTTGCAAGAAATAGGTAGGCAACGTGAAGTAACTTTTAGAGCTATTGGTGAGGGAACGAATAATGCGATAGATTTAGATCAGTTTGATAGTTATTACCATCATTTGTTTTTGTGGGATGACACTGAAAAAACTATTGTTGGAGCATATAGAATGGGTTTAGGTTCAAAAATTTATGCAAAATATGGTATTGATGGTTTTTATGTGCACGATTTATTTAGGGTGGAGCCTGAGCTTTATTCTATGATGCAAAACTCTATTGAAATGGGTAGGGCATATATAGTAAAAGCTTACCAGCAAAAACCAATGCCTTTATTTTTGTTATGGAAAGGTATTGTACATACTACATTACGTTTCCCCGAGCATCAATATTTAATTGGTGGTGTAAGTATTAGTAATCAGTTTTCAAATTTTTCAAAATCATTAATGATTGAGTTTATGAAATCTAACTATTGGGATCCATATGTAGCACAGTATATACGCCCTAAAAAAGAGTTTAAAGTAAAACTTAAAGATGCAGATAAAGAGTTTGTTTTTGATGAAACTCAGGCAGATTTAAATAAGTTTGATAGGTTGATTGATGAGGTTGAACCAGGTAGTTTACGTTTGCCTGTTTTAATAAAAAAGTACATAAAGCAAAATGCTAAAGTGGTGGCTTTTAATGTAGATCCGCTTTTTAATAATTCAGTTGATGGTTTAATGTATATTAAAATATCAGATTTGCCAGAAAGTACGGTAAAGCCCGTTATGGAAGAATTTCAAGAAGAATTAGAACGTAAATTAGCAAACGGTTCTAATAGCGATTTAATTAAAGATTAATTAAAAAAGTTCATAAATATAAAAAGCCAAATCTGAAAAGATTTGGCTTTTTAAGTATTTTAAACTCTAGTATTTAGAACCAAGGTTTTCTTCCTGCTTGGTACGTATTGTAAAATTCTTCGTCAGATTTTGTTAGGTAAATAATTCCTTCAATAAATCCAATAATACCAGCACCTCCACAAGTTACTATACTAGCGATAATTTGAATAATTCCTTCTTTAGTATATCCTAAAATAAATTTGTGAATACCTAAATACCCGAAAAATATACCTAAAAGACCAGCAATTACTTTTTTATTTTCTTCACCAGAAACACTTTTGTTTAAGCCATCTGCGAATTCATTTACTGTTTTTTTAGCTTCATTGGAGAACTCCTCAGCTTTGTTTTCAAAATTGTTACTTTCTTCTGACATTAGGTTGTTTGTTTTGTTATTAATTCTATAAATGTAATAATTTATTTTTATACTACTTAAAAGCACTGTCAATTGGCTTCCATAGATCAATTTTGTTTCCATCAGGATCTAAAACTCAGCCAAATTTTCCATATTCGTATTCTTTAGTTTCACTTACAATAGTTACACCTTCTTCTTTTAAAACGGCTAATAGCTCTACAAGGTTTTCTACCTAGCAACTCATTATAAACGATGATTTTTTTTGTAAAAATATATAGTATCATCTTTCATAGGGCTCCATTTTGTAGAACAGTCGCTCCCTTCTTTATTTTTTTACTAAACAGTGGAACCGTATTTATCGGTGTTTAAACCTAAATGATTTTTATACCAATTTTTAGTTGTTTCAGGATCTTTAGTTTTAAAAAAGAATCCACCTAAGCCAGTTACTCTATTTTTCATAAGCATTGGTTTTATAAATACTAATTTATTTAAGACTTATAATGCCTGTGTTTAAAAATTTACATAAATTTTTCTTTTACTTTATCAACTACTGTTTGGGCTAGTTTTATTTTACTTTCTACCGTCCAACCACCAACATGCGGTGTTAATAAAACATTTTCAGCTTCAATTAAATATTTAAAAGCTTCAGGCAACTCATTATCAGAAAACATGTTTTCAAATGATGATTTTTCATATTCAAGAACATCAAGTCCTGCACCTAATACTTTTTTTGATTTTAAAGCTTCAACTAAATCTTCAGTAATAATACATTTACCTCTAGCGGTATTGATAATCCAGAAAGGTTTTTGAAAACCATCAATAAATTCACTGTTTATCATTTTAATAGTAGACTCTGTTTGTGGTACGTGCAAACTAATTACGTCGCATCTTTGTTGGAATTCCATAATACCAACTTGGCGTGCATTTTCATCACCAACACCACCTTGTATATCATAACATATTACTTCAACATCAAAACCACGAAGTTTTTTAGCAAAAGCTTTTCCCATATTACCATATCCAACAATACCCACTGTTCTACCATCAAGCTCAATACCTCTGTTACCTTCTCTATCCCATTTTCCATTTCGTACTTCTTGATCAGCACTATTCAATTTATTAAAAAGCGATAGTAACATGCCTAATGCGTGCTCACCAACAGCATTTCTATTTCCTTCAGGTGCTGCTGCTAAAAATATATTTTTGTCTTTAGCGTAATCAGTATCAATATTTTCTAAACCTGCACCTAAACGCCCAATGAATTTAAGGTTTGTTGCTTTATTTAAAAAGCTAGCGTCAAGCGTAAATCTACTTCTGATGATAATACCATCGTATTCATGAATTTTAGCTTCAATTTCTTCTTTTGATGACGTGTAATCTTCATCATTTATATATCCTAACTCATTAAATTGTTCAATAATAAGTGGATGATTTACATCTAAATGTAATACTCGCATGTTTTTATATTTAATCTATATTTTTTTCTAATGTAGGTTTTCCTTTTAAATATCCTAATTCTGATAAAAAGATATCGGTTTCATACATGGTTAAGTTAAAATATTTATCACCTTTTCCTTCGGTAAAATAATCACCATTAAAAAAACCATGACCAACATTTTTAAACGAAACCAATTCACATTTATTATCAGCCTCGTTCATTAACCTGGTAAAACGTTGTGCATTTTCAAAAGGGACCGTTTTATCTGCTTCACCATGAAAGTTGAGCATTGGCGGTAACTTAGCTTTAATTTGGTGACAAGGTGAAATTTCCTTTTCACGACCCGCTACTTTTTTGCTTCCATAACCTTTTTCAGTAGTATCAAAAACAGGATTGTAACCAATTACTGCATTGGGTTTAGAGCTAATTTTTAAGTTTTCATTGCTATTTTCATGTCCCTCAATTAAAGCAGTACAAATAGCAATATGTCCTCCTGCAGAACCTCCACTTGCTACAATTTTTTCAGGGTCAACATTCAATTCGTCAGCATGCTCGCGCACCCATCTTATGGCGGATTTACCATCTTCAACACAGTCGAATGGAGTAGTGCCATGCTTCTTTTTAATTCGGTATTCAGCACTAATTGCTAGCATTCCTCTTGAGGCTAAATATTCACTTTGTTGGTAAAATTGGTTAGGATTACCAACTGCCCAGCCACCACCAAAGAAAAAAACAATTGCTGCAGTAGGCTTTGTTTGTAATTTAGGTTGGTATATATGTAGGTAAAGGCTATCTCCGTTTATTACTTTATATAATACTTTTTTATGAGGTTCATAGTCTTTTGCCTGAATGCTTCCTATAAAAACTAAGATGGAAAATAAAGAAAGTAAACGTTTTTGTAGAAGCATAATATTTAGTGAAATTTATAAGCTCAAATTTACATATTTTACTTTGATGTTTTATTTCAAAATTTGGTGGGTTTTGTGATGTTTTTAAAGATTTTTATTCATTTTATATATTTTTTATAGTAAAAATGTTGAAATTTTTGAGATTCAAATTTTCGTTTTAAAGCATTTTTCGTGTTAATTATTACATTTTGACACCGACATATTGTCGGGAATATTTTTTTCTAATTGTTAGATTCTAAACGATTAGTTTTAAATAATTTGAATATTTAAATCATATGGCAGATATGGTTAAGATGTAATAAACTTTCAAGACTATTAATTTTTATACCCTCTTCTGATCAGTTCTTGTGGTTAATTGGGAAAAATAAATTAAAAATGAAAGTATTAGTTATTGGAGCAGGTAATATGGGCTTAACATATTCTGAAGGTATGGCCACATCTCCTCTTCTTAGTAAACACAAATTAAGAATATTTGATACCGATCCTAAAAAAAATGAAACCCTTCGTGCAGATTCAAGATTCAATGTTTTTGACACTTTAGATGATTGCTTACCTAAGGCAGATATCGTATTTATTGCTGTAAAACCTTATCATAGCGATAATTTGTTTGAGCAAATGAAGGCTATGGTAAATGATAGTCAAATTTTTGTGTCTTTAATGGCGGGTGTTACGATTGATACCATTCAGCAAAAATTGGGCGTAAAAAAAATAGTTAGAACCATGCCTAATTTACCAGCATTAGTAGGTAAAGGTGTTACTTCATATACAGCATCTGAGGTTGTTTCAAATGTTGAACTTATTCTTATTAGAAATTTATTAGATACCACTGGGACTTCAATTCATGTAAATACAGAAAAATTTATTGATGCATCTACAGGTATATCTGGTAGTGGCCCAGCTTATGTATTTTATTTTATGCAATCTATGTTAGAAGCGGCTTTAAAAATGGGCTTTTCTGATTACGATTCTAAAGTATTGGTGAGTAACACATTTGAAGGTGCAATTGAATTGTTTAACCAGTCTAACTTATCTCCAGAAAGCTGGATTGATCGTGTTGCGTCAAAAGGAGGTACAACGCAAGCAGCTATAGATTCAATGGACGATAACAATGTGAAACAACTTATACAAGATGCAGCTTATGCTGCTTTTGATAGAGCAGTAGAATTAGGAAAAGAAAAATAAAATTATGAGTGACGGAATAAAACGTGTGGTTGTCAAAGTAGGAACCAATGTATTAACTAATAAAGATAACAGAATATTAGGGCCAGTTTTAAGAGAATTAGTGAGGCAGATTTCGGCTTTATATGAAGAAGGAATTTTAGTGGTTTTAGTGTCATCAGGTTCAGCAATTGCCGGAATGGAAATATTAGGTGACACACAAATAGAAGATAAATCTATTAGACGTCAGGTATATTCTTCGGTAGGTCAACCACGTATGATGCACTATTACTATAGTATCTTTCATGATTACGGAATGAGATGTGCGCAGGTTTTAGCAACTAAAAGAGATTTTGATATAGGAAAGCACCGTGATAATATGATCAATTGTTATGAGGGGCTTTTATCAGAAGGAGTCATTCCAATAGCAAATGAAGATGATGCTGTTTCATTGACCATGTCTATGTTTTCTGACAATGATGAGTTAGCAAGTTTAGTAGCAGAATTAATTGATGCTGATCGATTAATTATTCTTTCAGATATGGATGGCTTATACACTGGTCACCCTGATGATGATGACTCTGAGGTGATTAATGAGGTTAAAACTAACGAAAATGTAGAGCAGTATGTGCAAGGTTCTGTTAAAAAAGAAGGAGAAGGCCGTGGTGGTATGGCATCAAAATTAAGAATAGCCAAAGGTACAGCCCGTAAAAACATTCCAACGTATATAGCTAATGGAAAACGTGAGAATGTAATTATTGATATTGTGAAAGATAAAAAAGTAGGTACAAAGTTCATTTGTGCCTAAATAAATTTCAAAATAAAATAGTATGAAACTTATAAGTACAGATATAAAAAACAAAGTTCTAAAATCAATGATTGATATTTTAGAACGGGAACGTAAAAATATCATATCAGAAAATAAAAAGGATCTTGATGCTTTTCAAAGAGAAGATCAAGCGCTTTATGACAGGCTTGTTGTTGACGATAAAAAAGTTGATGAAATGATTGCCGCTGTTAAAGCCGTAATGCAACAAAGTGACCCTGTTGGTAATGAAATTTCAAACAGAACATTAAAAAATAATTTAAATATTGTAAACACAACAGCTCCTTTTGGCACCATACTTATAATTTATGAGTCTCGACCTGATGTAACTATTGAAGCTACAGTGTTGGCATTTAAAGCCAATAATAAGATATTATTAAAAGGTGGTAAAGAAGCTTTTAATAGTAATATATTTTTAGAAAAATGTTGGCACGAGGCATTAACGGAAAACGGACTAACAAAAGATTGGATTAAACTACTTCATTTAAAACGTGAAGAAACACAAGAGTTTTTAAGAAACCCAACTGAGCCTTTAGATTTAATTGTACCTCGTGGAGGAGAACGTTTAATCAATTTTGTTAAAGCTCACGCTAGCTGTGCGGTATTGGTGAGTGGTAGAGGAAATAACTTTTTGTATGTGTCTGAAAATGCAGACTGGAGCAAAGCTGTTAATGTGATAATTAATGCAAAAACGGATAAAATATCAGGTTGTAATGCTTTAGATAAGGTTTTGATAAATAAAAACCTTCCGGAATATGAGACGAAGCTTAAAATGCTACAAGAGAAATTAGAGAAATATAAGGTTGAAATTTTAGTAGATGATAAGGTTTCTGATGTTCTTTCACAGAAAGAAACTGTTTCAGATATAGATGTTTGGTATGAAGAATTTCTGGCTTTAAAATTACTAATAGGAGAAGTTGAATCTCTAGATGAAGCAATTCACGTTATTAATAAATATTCTGGTAAGCATTCCGCTTCAATAATTACTGAAAATAAAATTGAAGCAATGAATTTTATGCAAAATGTTGATAGTGCTGCTGTGTATCACAATGCATCAACAAGATTTACTGATGGCGGTCAAATGGGAGTTGGTGCAGAACTAGCTATTAGTACAGATAAACTTCATCATAGAGGTCCGTTAGGTTTAAAACAATTAGTGACCAATAAATACTATGTTTTTGGTGACGGACAGGTAAGAGTTTAATTTTTTTTAAAGAATTTTAGAACACACTTAATTATAGGGTTTTATAAAACTCAAATACCTAAGTGTGTTCTAAACTCTTATTTTGATAATAACGTTACTATTGCAGCATTACCTTGCATTTTAGCGTGTGTTAATGCAGTATTACCTCTATTATCAGTAATATTCTTATCAGCATTATTCTCAAGTAAAAATGTAGCTATTTCTGTATGACCAAACGTACTAGCGTAAATTAATGCAGTAGCATCATTGTAATTTTTTTGGTTGATATTGGTTCCATTATTGACAAGCATTTTTGCAATTTCTAAGTTGCCTTTAAAACAGACACCCATAAGTGCTGTGTTACCTGACAAATCTTTTGCATTTACTGCGGCTCCATTTTCTAATAAAAAAGTAACCACTTCTGGCTGGTCATTATAAGAAGCTAAAATTAAAGGAGTAAAGCCTTTATTGTCAACTGAGTTTATAACATCATTATTGGTTTTGTAAAGCAATTTAATTTCTTCTAAATTGCCATTTCTTGACGCTTCAAAAATAGATTGTGCATAAATGCCTGTTGAACAAATAAATAATATCAATACTAATAAATTTTTCATAGTAGTTAAATTTTTAAAAAGAGGAAGAACTTAAAAGACTTCCTCTTTTTTTAGTTTAATTAATTCTAATTCATGAAATCTTTCATAGAAAAACCAAGTGCTTTTGCTAAACTCATACCATAATTTCTATCTGCTTTATAGAAATAAGTAATCATGGTTTTCTGTGTGTTTTTATCTTTTACCTTAGCTAAATCTCCTGCTAGGTTACTTATTAAGTTTTCTTGTTCTTTTTTTGTTAACGATCTGTAAAAATCTCCTGCTTGACCAAAATCATTTGTCTTTGTAATTTTTTGCTGAGTTATAGTTACATTCTTTAAAGTTTCTTGAACATATTTATATTGCTCTGTGTCTGACACACCAGTTCTTGAACTTGGTTGATAGTTAACATCTGGGTTATCAAACTCATCGTTTCTAGAACTTGAATAACTATCAGAATTATAATTAACTACTTTTTGTTTTGGTTTATTTACCTCAATTTGTTGGAAGTTTGGACCTAAACGATGTCTTTGAGTATCGAAATAAGAAAATAAACGACCTTGTAATAATTTATCTTCTGAAGCTTGTACCCCTGGAATTAATGACCCTGGTGCAAATGCTACAGATTCCACCTCTTGAAAGAAGTTAATTGGATTTCTATTAAGCGTCATTGTTCCAATTTTAATACGCTCAATTTTATCGGCTGGCCAATCTTTAGTTGCATCTAAAGGCCAGAAATCAAAAGAATGAATATCTTCTGGTTTAATCATTTGCACGTATAAATCCCACTGAGGGTAATTTTTACTATCAATAGCATTACGTAAACTAACTGTTGCATGTTGCCAATCTTTACCTTGCTGTATTTCAGCTTCGGTTGCAGTTAAATTTTTCTGCCCTTGTTTAGATTCCCAGTGATACATAACATAAGTCATTTCACCTTTATTATTAATCCATTTAAACGCATGCACACTACTACCATTCATAAATTGATACCCTGCAGGTGTTCCATAATCAGAATATAACAATGTTAAAGTATGAGTGGCTTCTGGCAAATGCGAAAAGAAATCGAACACCCTGTTAGGATCTTGTTTGTTTGTAACAGGAGATGGTTTAAATGCATGAACCATATCTGGAAACTTAATAGCATCACGAATAAAAAAGGTTGGGAAATTATTTCCAACTATATCATAGTTACCTTGATCTGTATAAAATTTTACTGCAAAACCCCTTGGATCTCTAGCTGTTTCTGGCGACCCTTTTCCATGTACAACAGTAGAAAACCGAATTGCTATTTCCGTTGTTTTTCCAACTTGCTGAAAAGGTGCTGCCATTGTAAATTGAGACATATCGGCTGAAGCTTCAAATACTCCAAAAGCACCTGCGCCTCTTGCATGCACAACACGTTCTGGAATACGCTCTCTATCAAAGGCAGCTAATTTTTCTATTAGGTGAATATCTTCTAATAAAACAGGACCGTATTCACCAACGGTTTTTGAGTTTTGATTGTCGCCTACAGGGACACCACCATTTGTGGTCATTACTTCACTAGTTTGTGAAAAACCAACTAATGCAATGGAAAGCATAATTAGCGTAGTTAATTTTTTTTTCATTTTTAATAGATTTAATTTATAATGAGAGCACAAATATCAATCGCAAACAGTCATTAATCAAATTAATAGTTTATATCATTGTATTGCTAAAATCAATAAGAGATGACACTTCAACAATTAGAATATGTAATTGCGTTAGACACCTACAGACATTTTGTTACTGCAGCCGAAAAGTGTTTTGTAACTCAACCTACAATTACCATCCAGGTAAAAAAATTGGAAGACGAAATTGGTTTTTTAATTTTTGACAAAAGTAAATCACCATTTAAACCCACAGATTTGGGTGAACTTTTTATTAGAAAATGTAAAGTTATATTAGCTGAAGTTAGCGAACTTAAAAACATGGTGAGTATTGAGCTTGATAATATTGAAGGTGAATTTAAGATTGCAGTTATTCCTACTATATCTTCCTATTTAATTCCTTTAATTTCGGGTTCTATTTCTGAAAAATATCCGAATACCATTTTAAAAATTCAAGAGATGGAAAGCGACCAAATTATAGAGGCTTTACAGAAAAAGGAAATTGACATGGGTATATTAGTTACACCATTAAATGAACCTTTTATTAGAGAAATAAAACTTTATAATGAGCCATTTGTATTTTATGGGAATAAAAATGAAATAGAAAGTGAAAAGAAATTTATTTCGGTACATGATATTGAAAGTATGGATAATGTTTGGCTTTTGGAAAAAGGGCATTGTTTTAGAAACCAAGTTTTAAATATTTGTGGCAATCTTGATGCTACTAGAAGTGTACAGTTTCAAAGTGGTTCAATTGAGGCCTTAAAAAAGATGGTTGATAATTATGGAGGCTTTACTTTGGTGCCCGAAATGGCAATAAGTGATAATGATGCTGGGCATATATTACATTTTACAGAACCGAAACCAGTTAGAGAAGTAAGTTTAGTTACTCACCATTCTTTTAGTAAAGGTGTTTTGTTAGATGTTTTACGGACTGAAATATTAAAACAAATACCTGATGATTTTGAAAAGAATCAACGTTTTATGAAAATTAATTGGAGATAAATTACTTACTTACTTGTATTTCAGGTCTAGATTACTTCTCTTTCAATAGCCAAGAAATGAGTTACTTCTTTATTATATAATGGGAAAATTTTCACCTCACATTTGTATGCGGAATTGTCTTTTCTATAGTTGGTAATAACTTCTGTAAATGGTTCTAACTTATTAAGCTGTCTTCTAAAGTTTTTTCTGCTCTTATCAGAGGTGTTTTTTCCTTGTAAAAAGTTAGGTGTTTTATTAATGGTTTCTTCTTTTGAGTAACCAGTCATTGCTGCGAATCCATCATTAATCCAAACTATATTCTTATTCAAATCCGTTATAACAATAGCTTCAAAATTATTGTCATTAAAAATAGTTTCAAACTCATTTTTCCAATTTGATTTTTTAGCTAAAATTTTTACTTCTTCAATATCATTTTTTAATTGAAATTTTTCTTGAGTTAAAGAATCATACTGTCTAAAAATATCCCAGCTTAGTAACGGCATGGCCTTCCCTTTCGAAGGTTTGACTTCTTCGTTTTTTTGAATTGTAGCTAAACTCATATCTAAAGAAGTCATTTCAGAAAGATTGTTCTTCATAATTTTAGTTTTGAGCTTTAAAAATAACCAATTTAATTAATAGGCGCTAAAACCAAATTTGTTTTATAATTAAATCAGTGTTTTTAATTTGTTCCTAGACTCAAATATTTAGCGGTATCTTCTCTAAATAAATCTTTACAGACCTTTGAACAAAAACCGTAAATTTTATTATTAATATGTACAGTATCTGTAACTTTTTCGGATAATGGCATGCGGCAAACAAAATCCTTATTATTGTCAAGTTGATACGTAATTGATTTGGTTTCGTCAGAATTTAAAATAGACTGTAAACCACTATCATACATACTTCTAACAGCTTCAACTATTTTTTTATCTGTATTATGTTCGCTACCGCCTATAATTGGTGGTTTAGGATCGTATTCTAAATCTAGCATTACCATTTTGGTGTATTGTTCGCCCATAATTTCATTTAACATAGCAAGGCTCATATCCATACCGGCAGTTACGCCGGCACTTGTCCAATATTTTCCGCTGTTAACATATCGAGCATCTTTTAATTTTACGCCATATTTTTCAGCTAAAACACCTTTTGCATACCAATGTGTAGTAGCTTCTTTGCTTTCTAATAAACCTGTGGCACCTAAAATCCAAGCACCAGTACAAACACTAGCAGTATATTTTGATGTTTTATCAATATCACGAATCCAGTTTAATAAAACTTCGTTTTTAGTTAATTCAAGTGTTTCTTTAAAACCACCAGGAATAACTAAAACATCTAAATGTTTAGTGTCATAAATAGTGCTGTCTACTTGTATTTTTATTCCTCGAGCATCAGTAACTATACCAGATTTTAGGCCTACAAAAAACACGTTTGTTCCAATCATGGCACTAAACACAGCGTAAGGGCCTATCGCGTCTAAATTAGCAAAACCATCGTAAAGTAAAATACCTACGGTTTTTATTTCAACTTTTGGTGGAGTAAAAAGATCAATAGGATGTTCGCTATCAACAATAGTTTTTTCTTTTGATTTCTTTTCATTTGTTGAATTACAAGAAATAACAATTAGACATATTATTAATAAAGTCAAGTATTTTTTCATTTTATGTAAATATTTTAATGATTAAAATTTCCCTTTTAAACTAACGCCCCACATTGCAGGACTACCTAATAAATATGAACCATAAGAACCCCAAGAAAGGTAACGTGTATCCATAATATTTCTGCTCCATAAAGCTATTTCATAGTTTTTAGCGGTAATACCTGCTCTAGAATTGACTAAACCATAACCGCTTTGATATTCTGTATTTTCAAAATCGAAATAATATTTACCAGTATACCTGTATTCTGCTCGTACAAATGCAACCATATTCTGTTTGCTTTTTTTAATAGGAAAGCTAAATTGTGCGGCCGTCATACTTGAAAAATTAGGATTGTATATTGGGCGATTACCTTTGTAGTCTGCTACAGTTCCAGAAGTATCATCATACAATTCTAATTTTGCATATTCAGCATGAGACCAAGAAGCATTCCATTCCAGCGTCAAATATTTAAACGGAATTACATCTATTTCTGTCTCTAATCCAAGGTTGTTCATATCACCAACATTTAATGTTAAGTAGTTGATGCCATCTGTAGAAGTAGTTACTTGTTGGTCTTTTTGCTGAAGATAAAAAGCGGTTATATTAAGTTTTAATTTGTTTTGAAACAGGTTGTTTTTAATAGCTATTTCGTAGTTGTCAGATTTTTCAGGATCATACACTCGATTTTCTGTATTTGTAGCCCCAACATTAAATCCGCCAACCCTAAATCCTTTTGCATAGGATGCATAAATTAATGAATTAGGATTAAGTTTATGACTCAATATAAACTTAGGTGTAAACGCATTGAAAGTTTTAGTGTTTGTTTCTAGTTCAGTAATTGTCGTAATTACATCGTCTTTTTCGAGGTCATTATTTTCTGTTCTTTCTTTATGTTCAAGATCATAACGTGCTCCAGTAGTAAAATCTAGGCTAGAGGTTATGCTATATGTTGCTTGACCAAAAAGTGCTATACCAAGGCTTTTACGCTGTCCTTTAGTTATAACTGTATATGGTGCATTAGCGTCAAATAAAGCATAATCTTCTTCGTAAAAAGTATTTCCAATTTGGTCTATATCTTCTTTAAATAAATAACTACCAGCTGTCCATTTCCAATTTTTGTTTGATGCAGGTGATGAAAAACGAAATTCTTGTGTGATTTGATTTTGATTTATATCATTATCTCCACTGATTAATTTAGCTGCGGTAAAATCGTAATCAAATCTATCAGGGTACCAACCACGATAATCTATAAAAGCAGTAATTGAACTGAAATTAAACTGCTCACCAAAATAGTTTACTGATGCCGCTATGTTTGTATTGGTTCTTTTTTCGGTATTTTTCCAATTCCCAAATGCTTCATAAGGTTGTTCTAAAGCAATTTCTGCCGAACTCACCCATGGATAAGCACCTATGTCTTCATTGTTTTCTGTTTTAGCATTTAGGTTAATAACCCAATTATTATTAATTACATACTTTAGATTTCCATTTATATTAAACGATTTTCTACTATCAAAACTATCTGTTTCTAGAGTTGAATTACTATAAATGCTACCTCTTTTAGAATATTGACTAGCGATATTAAAAAAGAGTTTGTCTTTTACGATAGGTAAATCAACACCTATAGAATAACGTTGTTGCTCATAATTACCTAAATCTACTTCAACATAACCATTTGTAGTATTCGTTGGTTTTTTTGTGATAATATTTACAACACCGCTATATGCATTTCTACCATACAATGTACCTTGTGGTCCACGTAATACTTCTATCCGTTCTATATTATTAAAATTTAAAGGAGCAGAATAAAAATCGAATTGGTATACGCCATCAACATATGTGCCTACAGATTGTTCTGCAGTGTATCCCATTGTTCCTCTTATGTTGAAAAAATTTGAACCAGAACTGTTACCGTGTTCAATAACAAAAAGGCTAGGAGATAAAGCAGATAAATCGGTAATACTCCATGCTCTGTATTTTTCTAGTTTTTGAGCACTAAGTGAAGATACTGCAGCAGGTGTTTCTTGTAGTTTTGTTTCTATTTTATCACTACTTACAAGTACTTCATCTAGTGATTCTGTACTTTCTAAAAGTTCTATATCTAAGAATAAGTTGTAATCATTAACCTCAATTTTATTAATTTTTGTAGAAAAACCAATTCCGCTAAATTTTAGTTGGTATGTTCCTGAACTCAAATCAATAGAGAAGTTACCTTCTTTATCAGTCATTGTTCCTTTAGCACTATTTAAAACCAAGATATTAATGTATGGAATTGGCTTTCCAGTGTTAGACTTAACTGTTCCAGTTATGTTTTGAGCAATGCTACTAGTCATATAAAGACATAGCACAGCTATTATGAAATTTTTAAAATTCATTTTATTATTGTAATTATTTAATATGAAAAATTTGAAGTGAAACTAAAGTACACTTCAGTATGCACAACACTAAAAGCTTGTGTTGTGTTTTTTGGTTTTAACCAAAATAACTATTAAATAAAACGAAATTTAGGAGGGTGAAAAATTGTTGATTCAAATGAAAATGAATATTTCTCATTTTCATAATTAATATTCAATTTGGTATACTTAAAATTATCATACTGAAAAAGAGTAAAAGAATTTTTAGTATAACAATAAATGAGTTCTAATTGTAATTTTTTAGAAGATGGTGCTTGTTTTTCTTTTTCCTTTTCTGCGTCAGCTTTTTTTAATTGTTCTGCCAAATAGCATTTACCGTTGCAAGAAAGCATTGGTTTATCTTTATTAATACAAAAGACTTCAGTAATAAAATCTTGGTTAATTTTAAAATCAATTAGTATCCCAACTTTTATAAAATTAGGAAGCATCAACGTAATAAGCAGTAAGATGGAAAATGCTTTTTTCAAGTCTATATTAAAAACAATAATTACTTACGGTAAAATTATGTTTTTTTCAAATACTAATCTAATTTCTTATAGACTTCAATGTTTTTAAAAATGGTGTCATTCCTTGTATAGGTGTTTACCTGCTTATACCTATTGAGACCAATCTCAATAGGTATAATATACGCATTAACATTACTTATCATTGATTTTGACATTGAGGTAAGCTCTTCAGTAATAGTATTGTTTTCATAAGTATAAGTTCCGTAGCCATGCCATTCATTTCCATTTGGCTCAGGATCGGTATTCCAAATTACATGACCATTTAAGTATATTTTGTGTTGTACTTTATCAGTTTTAGTCACTATTGTATCACCATTTGCAAGAGTGTAAAATGCGTTTAATTTCCAAACTCCTTGTATTGGGTCCATGTTTTTTGAAATTGTAGAAGTAGTTTTACAGGAAATACAAATACCAATTAAGAGTAAAATTACTAAAGTTTGATTTTTAATAGTTGTCTTTTTTTTCATACTCTTAGTTTTTCAGCAATGCTTAATTTTCAGGATTACATTGATTTTATAAATGTAGAAAAAAACTTACAAATAAAGATTCTTATTAAAGTTTACTTTTAGGATAAAAAAAACAAAATAACTTTTAAGTCTAATTTGAACTTAAAAGGGAGGTTCTATTATTTTTTTAGATTATCGTGCTCATTTGTAATCTAGATTATTCCTATAATTAATGGTAAAAGTCTTTTTTATAACTATGTTTTAACTTTAATGGTTTTCTCCTGTTATGTTGATTACTTACATTAATTCGTTTAAATAATTTTCAGTTCTTGTCCAAAGCTAAATCTATAAGATTTAGCGACTTTATAAATATACACAGACCTTTCGGTTTAGCCCAAACCTCCGCATTACGTTTAGGTTTTGTTGTGCTTAGTGCTGCTTTCCGCACAATTTGTTTCTTCATAAACCAAATCCGAACGGTTTTTTTCCATTTACACCGCTTTTCAATTCGGCTGGAATTTCCCAAATATCAAATTTAGTTGGCCAGTCCGTCTTATGGCCTTCTTCGGTCGGGATGAACTTAAATCGACTTTTAGCAAAATCATTCGCTTTGAACCTTTTCAAAATGCTTTGAAGTAAACTCCACACACCTTTTTCATATTCATCTATAGTTTCAGCCGTAAAATCATAATAATAATCTGGCTCAGTACTCCAGAAAATTTTACAAGCAGTTCCCTCGTCACATTTTGGACTGTCTATAATCCATTGCATAACAGTTGGTCCATCGTCCCAGTTGTAGATGTCCGCCAAATAATACTGCTCCGCTGAGTTTAGAGATTTGAACTTTTCAAAATCGGGAATTGTCTCTTCGCCATTATCAACATCATCATTAAATGAGAATTCGAAAAAGTGTTTTTTAATCAGCAATATTTTATGAGGACGAACTATCACTTATTTCTATAGGTTTTATTCTTTTTCAGCATGTTCGTAAAGAGACATAGTTTACACAAGTTAAATATATGGCAAGTTGGGCAGAAAATAAGCGATTATTATCGGTTTAGTCACAAGCCAAATCTTTTGTATTTTGTTTTAATTTTTCTTTTTAAATACCAAATCAAAAGATTTGGTGACTTTGCAAATAGACAACGACTTTTGGATTAAGCACTAATCACCCAATTTGCTATATATAGTGTCGTAGAGCGTTATTTATATCTAATTTTTATTATACGTTTATTGGACTTTAGTTTTTAACATTATTGCGAAAATAATCTGTGTTTTGAATTATATTTATTATAAATTTCAAATCTTCAACTTTTTTTATTTTACCACTATAATATTCAAATATTTTTAAACCTAAAGTTTCATTATCAAAACTTTTTAAGTGAGTATCATAAAACCTTATTACTTTTTGATTTAAAAGGTCAAATTCACTTTTATGAAATTCTTTGTTTTCAATAGCTTCTATAATACTTGATAAATTAGTTAGAATGTATATTCTTGCTTCAATAATATTATTAATTGAGTTGAAATTATCACCAAAATTTCTCTGTGAATTAGTCGCTAATTTTAAATGTTTAATAGAGACACTTATTGCTGAGGAACTTTTATTATCATTATAAGTTAAGTTTTTATAATAATTTTCAATATTATTCAATTCATTATTATAGATTGTAAAAGTGCGTTCTTTTTCCTGATTTTGAATTTGTTCTGATATTCTATCAAATTGAACTTTATTAGTTTTTATCTGAAGTTTAATTGTTGAATAAATAAGTATTGCTGAAACTATATTTATTATGGGAGCAGTAATACCACCTATAGTATCTCCAATTTCATTAGGTTTACCAAACTTAAATCTATCCGTATAAGCATCTGTAGTAAATATGATTACTCCTATTAAACAGAAGGTTACTAATAAGATAAATAATAATAAATTATTTCTATTAAACAGAATATTATGAGAAGAAGAAATTTTGCTTTGATAATCTTTTTTCATGTTTAATGATGATAGTTAATACTGTATTCAATGCTCTACAACGGCTAGGCTAGGCTAAGCGTAGTGCGGAGGCAAGGAAACCTTTCGTTTCCGTCTGCGCACGAAGCTAAAGCTTATTGTTTAGTTTTATTTTTTCTTGTCCAAAGCTAAATCCATAAGATTTAGCGATTTCATAAATATACACAGACCTTTCGGTTTTGCCCTAAAGTCCGCATTACGTTTAGGCATTGTGCCTGTTGCACAAGTTAATAATAAATTGATATAAAGTTGAAGTGAATTTTGGGGTAATTTTTTAAATTTAGGTATGCAAGGCAAAAAGACATACCAAGAAAAGTTGTTTACTACTTTTTTATTAAGCGAACGCGTTCCCTTGGGCAATTTTTATAGACGCTTAAAAGAAACGATAGATTTAGATTTTCTTTACCCGATGACCAAATCCTTCTACGGGTCTAGTGGTCAAAAGAGTATAGATCCCGTAGTGTTTTTTAAATTGTGTTTGGTAGGTTATTTAGAGAATATTATCAGTGACCGTAAGCTTATTGCCCATTGTTCTATGCGATTGGATATTCTTTATTTCATTGATTACGATTTAGAGGAGGAGCTTCCTTGGCACAGCACAATCAGTAGAACACGACAACTCTTTCCTGAATCTGTTTTTGAAGAAGTTTTCACTAAAGTACTTCGTATGTGTATAGAAAAAGGTATGGTAAGTGTGTCATACACAAGCCATTGATTCGGCCCCTATAAAAGCGAATGCAAGTATGGATACCTTGGAGCTTAAAATCCCTGAAGATGAATTGGAAGAACATTTACGAAAGGTTCGCGTGTTTAGTTCTATGGACAAAGAAACACCGCACCGTAAAAGCAAAGACGATAAGTCAGATAGAGGTCAGCGTATTGTTACAGCGAGCAAGAAAGAACTTGGTGCTATCCAAAGCAGAAATAAGAAATGGAGTACAGATCAAGACCAGCGCCCAGGCTCAGGAAACAAAGGCTCGAAGTACACCAGTAATAAAACCCATTACAGTCCCACAGATCCAGATGCTCGAATTAGTGTAAAGCCGGGTAAGGCTCTGAAGCTTAATTACTTGAGTCAATTAAGTGTCGATACGGCTAGTCATGTGATTACCGATATTCGGGCGTATCATGCAGATGGTAAAGACAATCAGCAGTTACCAGATATAGTAGAACGTTTACACAAGCGTTTATGGCAACAAGGATTATACTGGGAAAATTGTGTCGCAGATACAGGCTATAGTAGTGGTGAGAATTATGCGTATTTAGAGCAGAAAGGGCTAAAAAGTTTTATTCCTCCACATGGTACTTACAAAGGAGGTCCTGATGGTTTTGAATATAATAAAGAAGGTGATTATTACCAATGTCCTCAAGGTAAGGTTATTCCCTTTACAAAGATATTTAATGATTACCGCACAGGCACAAAAAAGAAGGAGTATAGAGCAAGAAAAGCTGTTTGTTTTGCTTGCGCATTAAAGCGTAGTTGTTTAGGTAAAAGTGCTCAAGAAAAGAAATTTAGTGTCACCTATTACCGAGAAGAATACGAGCGTAATATAAAAAGAGTAACTAGCCCACAGGGTAAGTATATGAAAGGTAAACGGCAAAGTACAGTTGAACCCGTATTTGGTACTTTAACTCAGTTTATGGGATTGCGAAAAATAAATACAATAGGGTTAAAACAAGCCAATAAGGTTATGCACTTAGCCGCCATTGCTTATAATTTGAAGAAATATCTAAAATTCACTCAAAAACGAACAAAAAGTGGAGCAGGAATGTCTGCTTTACATATTCTTCTAAAAAAGAGGTGGTATGACTTTAAAAGATCTCTTCTAAGTACATTGAAAATACACAATTACTTACCGATTTAAAAAATGAAACCGCCTTATAAGACGGTTATAAAGGTCATTATTTTATAAATTATGGAGTTGTGCAACGGTTACCATTGTTAGGCATAGTTTTATTCCCGTTCTACTGACGTTTCCCATCCGTCATATTCTCCACCATACTTTTGTGCTATTATTCTCAAATTAGAGGTAATAGGATAAATAGAATCGATGTCCACATAGTCAATTCTCCAAATTTGTAGTTCGAATGGAAGATTTGTCTCCTTGTTAATACCGGCATTTTGTACTGTAAAGTTTGATTTAATCAATTCATTTTCACATTGGTTCATTTCCGATTCTTTAGAAAAATAGAGCCAATGGTCCACTCGTCGTGCCTTCGTAAGTTTGTCGCCAGCATCTGCTAAATTTTGCAATACTGACTGGTCAGCCATATAGTTTTGAGTATCCTCATTTGGATATAAGAAATCTCTATAATAAGTCCATTCCTTGTCTTCTTTTACATTCAGATAGTATTTATAATCGGGATAGTTTTTTTTATAAAAATCCTCAATTTTAGAAATTATATTTTTTGGTTCTTTAATGTAAAAATATTCTAGTCTTTCTTTATTATACATGAACGAACCGACCAATATAAAGTCTGTTTCTTTTTTTACAATCTCGACTAGTTCGTCCCCAACTTTATGGAGCAGACTAAAAGTTTCATTTTCTGGAAATCCATTTTCTTTTGATGTTTCGTAAGTCAATCCAGTAACCAAAACATATTCAAATTCTTTTATTGGCGTAGAATCAAACAGGTCCATTCTCAAAGTAGTTGAGCCTACTTTGTCGTCTTCATAGGCTGCCATATATGTGTCCCACTGCTCTTCAGAATTTTGTGCATTCATTTGTGTAGTTGAAAATAGAATTAACAATAGAAATTTGAATGTTTTCTTCATTTTTTAAATTATGCCTAACGTACGAATATGTGTACTGGTACACATATTTCTTATATATAGCTATTAAAGTTACTAAATAATTTCTTGTACTAATTTTTTAAATTAAGGGCAGTAAATCATTCCCCAAATAAGATTATGTTTAAAAATGTAGGTTGTTGTGTTCTTGGGTTGCAAATTACAGGTATGGTCATTGCGGCCCATTTTTTAAAAGGTTTAGATTTTAAACAATAGTCTGTCGTACTTACAGTTACATTGGTTGAAATTAGTATGGATATCACAGACAATGCTAATTGTAAACCTCTAGGCCAAATAGAATAGTTTTGTTTTGCAAAGGCAAAAACTTCTGCTAAGTTTTTTCTTTAACTATGGGTGTAACGGTTTTATCACCTAAATGGGGTGCAATAACAAAGGTGTTCATTTGTGTTGCCATTCAAATAAACTTAAATTTTTTGTTATACCCAATTACTGCGGGACTATTGAGTATAGTCCCTTGTAATATTAAAATTTATTTATCAATTAAATTTTGTTCAATTTTGTCAAATCTATGGAGCTTATTTTTTCTTCAATTCAAATAAATCTTTTCTACGGTCCCTTAGGTTTTTAACACTTCCAAATTGGTTCAGTTCTCTCAATAAATCAATATCAACATCAGCAATTAAAATCATTTCAGTATTTGGTGTTGCTTCGGCTTTTATACCATTTGCAGGAAACGAAAAATCACAAGGTGTAAACACCATTGACTGTGCGTATTGAATATCCATATTAGCAACTTTTGGTAAATTGCCTACACTACCAGCAATTGCTACGTAACATTCATTTTCAATGGCTCTTGCTTGTGCACAATGGCGCACACGAGAATATCCATTTTGAGTATCAGTTAAAAAAGGAACAAATAAAATATCCATACCATCATCAGCTAATAATCTGCTTAATTCAGGAAACTCAGAATCGTAACAAATAAGTATGCCTATTTTCCCACAATCTGTATCAAAAGTTTGCAGTTTATTACCGCCTTGCATTCCCCAAACTTTAGCTTCGTCTGGCGTAACATGCAATTTTTCATAACGTTCAGTAGTACCGTCTCTTTTACAGAGATAGCCAACATTGTACAACAAGTCTTTTTTAATTTCAGGCATACTACCTGTAATAATATTAATATTGTATGATATTGCTAACTCCGAAAATTTCTTAACTATTTTAGAGGTATGTTTAGCAAGCTCACGAATAGCATCAGACTCTTTCATGTGGTTGTTTTCAGCCATTAGAGGTGCATTAAAAAACTCAGGAAATAATGCAAAATCAGATCTGTAGCCTGATACTGCATCTACAAAAAACTCAGCCTGTTGCATGAGCTCTTCTAAGTTTTTATACGGGCGCATTTGCCATTGTATTAAACCTAAACGTACTACCTTTTTCTTTGTTACTGCTTTGACTTTGGTTTTCTCGTAGTAAATGTTATCCCACTCTAAAAGTACAGCGTATTCATTAGACTGTGAATCACCTTCTAAATACCCTTTCATCACTCTTGATGGGTGAAAATCGTTTGAAATTTGAAAGTTTAAGACTGGATCGTGAATTTCTTTACGTTTTACTTTCTCAATATATTCTTTGGGAGATATTTCATGCGAATATTTGTGAAAATTAGGAATACGACCACCAAAAATAATACCGCGTAAATTTTCACGCTCACAAAGCTCTTTACGGTAATCATACAAACGACGGCCTAAACGTAAACCACGAAATTCCTTTTTTATAAACACCTCAATGCCATAAAGTACATCGCCATCTTTTTTTAAGGTGTTAAAGGTAAAATTACCAGTCACTTCTCTATACGTATGTGCTCTATCAAACTGCGCATAGTCCACACGAAGTGCTAAAGCACAACCAGCTAATTTTCCGTTTACTTTAATTACAACTTGCCCTTGTTGAAAATCGTTTATTAAAAGTTGAATTAAATCTTCTTTCCAATACGGATTTTCCATGCTTGGGTAAGTTTCAATCATGGCCGTTTTTAACGCTTGAAAATCATCAATAGTTAAAAATTCAAGTTCAATATTTTCAATATTTTCAATCATGGTTGCATCACAAATTATTTGGCTAGATTACAACTTTTTTGAATACAAAAAATAAAAAATATCAACTATTTAATAAGAGGTAAATGATTGGTTTTTAGTAGTTAAAAACCAAGAATAAGTTTTGCAATACTAAAGTAAATTAAGATACCAAGTACGTCATTACTTGTAGTGATAAACGGACCGGTAGCAATTGCAGGGTCAATGCCTCTTTTGTTTAAGAAGATAGGAATAAAAGTGCCTATTACCGCAGCGTTTACAACCACAGTTACTAATGCAATACCAACCGTTGCAGAGAGTAGGTAAGAGGTATTAAAAGCAAAATGGCCAATAAAAATAAAAATTATAGCTAAAGCCAAACCATTAACCAAACCTAAAAGCAATTCCTTACCCAAACGCCCCCAAATGGCACCTTTTATTGAATCGTTAGCTAAACCTTGTACAACAATTGCCGATGATTGTACACCAACATTACCTGCGGTTGCTTGCATTAAAGGTATGAATGAAAGTAGAATAGGAAAGTTGATAAATGCCCCTTGAAAACCATTAATAATACTTGCAGCACCAACGCCGCCCATCATACCAATAGTCAGCCAAGGTAAACGTGCACGTGTTAAATCCCAAATACTATCATTGGCTTCAACATCTTTAGAGATACCAGCAGCCATTTGGTAATCCTTTTCGGCTTCTTCTCTAATAACATCAACAATATCATCAATAGTAATACGACCCACCAAACGCCCAATCTCATCAATCACTGGTATGGCTTCTAAATCGTATTTAGACATTATTTTAGCAACCTCTTCAGGTTTTTCATTCACATTTACATAATCTACCTTAGGTATGTAAATATCTTTTATATGTGTACGTGTTGAGGTAGTCAGCAAATCTTTTAATGATAAACGCCCTTTTAATTTCTCTTCATCATCAACCACGTAAATAGAATGTACACGAGTCACATTTTCAGCCTGTGCACGCATTTCTTTTACACAAGTTAGTACGTTCCAGTTTTCATTTACTTTTACAAGCTCTTTCGCCATTAAACCACCGGCAGAGTTTTCATCGTAACGTAAAAGATCAACAATATCTTTTGCGTGCTCTCTATCATCAATAGCAGAGATTACCTTTTTTACAATTTCTTTAGGTAATTCTCCAATAATATCGGCAGCATCATCGGTGTCTAACTCATCTAACTCTTCGGCAATTTCTTTTGCAGTTAGGTTTCCTAAAATACTTTCTCTAACATCTTCATCTAACTCCGTAAGAATATCAGAGGTTTTATCACTGTCTAAAAGTTTAATAAGATAAGTAGCCTCATCTTCATTTAACTCATTTATAATTTCAGCAATATCCGCATAGTGGATTTCGTTTAAAAGCAAAGAAAGTTCTGCATCGTTACGATTAGCGATGTGTACTTCAATACTGCCTATAAGTTCGTCTGTGAGTTTAAACGGTATCATTATCAATCATATTAGTCAGTGCAATAAAATTGTCAACTGATAATTGTTCTGGTCGTTTGTCAAAGATAGTGTCTTCTTTTAGACTATCAGAAAGATTGAATGTTTTTAAACTGTTACGAATGGTTTTACGACGTTGCCCAAATGCAGCTTTTACCACTTTATAAAGTGATTTTTCGTTGCAATCAATGATCATATTTTCTTTTCGAGTTAATCGCAATACACCAGAATCTACTTTTGGTGGTGGATCAAATACTGTTGGCGGTACGGTAAATAAATATTCAGCATCATAAAATGCTTGTACTAATACGGATAAGATTCCGTAAGTTTTACTGCCTTCTTTTTCACAAATACGCTTAGCAACTTCTTTTTGAAACATGCCTGTAAATTCAGGAACAAGTTGTTTCATTTCTAAAAGTTTAAAAACGATTTGGGTTGATATATTATAAGGGAAGTTGCCAGTAATGGCAAATTGTTCATCACCAAACAAACTAGTCACATCATACTTTAAAAAATCGGCTTCTAAAACGGTAAATTTGTTTTTACGACCAATAAATTGTGGGTGTTCTAATAAAAAGCTGTGATTAAGGTATACGATTGATTCGGCATCTAAATCCATCGCAACTACATCAACTTTTTCCGCCAGTATATATTTGGTTAAAACTCCTGTTCCAGGACCAATTTCAATAACATTAGTATAGCCTTTTAAGGTTAAAGTTTCGGCAATTTGACGTGCAATATCTTCATCTTTTAAAAAGTGTTGTCCTAAATGCTTTTTAGCTTTTACCGGGCTTTCTTCTTTCTTAAAGTTCTTTACGAACTTAGATTTTTTATTAAAATTGCCTTTATCTTTTTTTGCCATTTCTCTATATCTTATTTGGTGAAATGTAACACCAAGCTTTTTGCTTTGATGTTAGTTGTAACAGTACTCTTTCGTAAAACTCACCTTCATAATCATCAGATTGTAAGAGTTCTTTTTCTGTTATCTCAAAAACTATACCTTTAACTAAATCAGTAAGTGTATCTGTTTTATAAATTATGGGGTATAGTGATGCTATTTTTACTGAAGCAATTCTGTACCCTTGTAAACTATCTTTTTGACCAATTAGCAAACGGTTATAAAGTGCTAATTGTACTTCGGAATCTTGGAGACTGCCGTAACTAAAAAGATAATGTTTAGTGCTCACTTACTACTTCTAATTCGGTTCTGAAAGCCAACATTTTATCAGCAAAAAGTTTTGAAGCATCATTGCGTAAGCGAGGAGCATCTTCTTTATAATACTGTTCTAAAGTTTCTTTTGATGTTGTTGTATATTGAACAGAATAAGTAACGCCACCCATTTCTTCTTCAATTAAAACCTTGCACATTTTTGCGTTGCTAAATTTGCCTGTTGCAAGCATTGCAGGTATATGAGTTTCATGCATCCATTTGATCCATTGCTCGTGAATAGATTCGTCTATATTTGATGTTACGTTATAAATATACATGGGATTTAAAATTGAAGTGATTTGTTAATTAATTTTCAAAGGTAAAAGTAAAAAAGGGATTACTAGGTTTAAAACCTGCCTAAATACTACGAGTTATTCTATTTGATCGCCTCGTAAACGTCTGAAATTTTTTCGAGCTATCGGAAAATAATAACTGTCTTGGTAGTTGTAAATTATTTTTTCGTAGTTCTCTTTTGCTTTTTGAATATCATTTAAGTGATGTTCATAAAGCTGTGCAATTGCAAAATATGCATCATCTGCTAAAATATCAGAAGCATAAAATTCTATTATTTTTTGATAATTGAAAGCTGCACGTTCATACTCTTTTTGTTGTTCTAATAATTGTCCTTGTTTTAAAAGCGCTTCATCTTCAATTTTCTCACCTTTATGATTTTGTAAAATAGTTTCAAGTGTAGTTATAGCTTCACTTTTTTTATTTTGATAGGCGAGTAAATCAGCTTTGGCATATTTTTTTAATGCTGTTTGAGTAGAATCTTCTAAAATATTATCAGATATAAGCAAGCTCAGTTGCATGGCATCATTAGCTATAAGTTGTGACGTAGAACTGCGGAGTACTTTAAGTTGTGTAAGTGCCCAATCAAAATCGCCTTTATAAAAACTAGTCTGTGCTACTTTAAAACGAGCATCTTGCCCAAGTACATCATTTTTTAATTTTTTCTGAATTTGAGAAAAGTAAATTAAAGCCTGATTAAATTTTTGATCATAAACTAAAATGTCACCCAAGGTCATTTTTATAGTTGCTTCACCGTAATTGTTTAAAGGTAAATCAAAACTCTTTTTTAGTATAGCAATAGCTTGAGTAGCTTCGTTTTTTTGAAAAGTTAAAAACTTGGCGTAAGCAATTTGTAATGATAATGAGTTGCTTTTGTAACCATAGGTTGCTAATAATTCTTGAAAAGAGGTTTCAATAGTATTTAAATTGGGGTTTTCATCTAAAAGTAAAATGTCAATGAGGCTAAGTGAAGCTGTTAGTTTTAAACCAGGATTATTGGTGTTTTTTATAATGAATTCATATATTTTATTTGAAGTCTCTAAATCCTTTTCATTAAAAGCTACCTTGGCTAAATCTTCAATTCGGTTTAATGAGGTTTCATCTAGCCGTTTATAAATAGCTTTTTCTTGTGTAAAGGCGCTATTGTATTTTTTTTCACGAACAAAAAGCCAACTTAAAAGCTCATTCCAAATAATATCAGGGTCTTTCTGAACATTTTTAAGTAATAACCTTTTCAGTTTTATATTATTTTCATTAGTCGATTCTGAGGTTATAAAAGCATCAATATTTCGTAAAATACTACTATTTGGAGTGTTACTATTTCTAAGTAAAGCCAAATAGGAGATGAACATTTCTTCAATTTTCCCTTGCTCACCATAAATACGTGCAAGTGGAAAATTATAATCTAAAGCAGGATCTTTCTCCATTGCTTTTGTAAACGCTTTTTCAGCATAATCTAACAAAGTATGTTTTTGAAATTGCATGCCGATACTATAGGTAAATCGCTGATTATCATCAACTACCTTTAAAGCTTGATCGTAATATTCTGATGCTTCAGCATCTTTATTTTGTAGTGTGTAATTGTAACCAAGTTCAACCAAATAAACAGGATGCGCTTTTTTACTGTTTAAAATATCAATCAGCGTTTTTTCAGCATCTTCAAAACGTTCTAGTTGCTGGTAGCAATTGATTAAGTCTTTAATGTACTCTGTTCGTGTGGGATTGTCTTTGTATAATTTTTCAAAATAAACGACGGCTTTTTCAAAATCACCGTCATTTAAGTATTGCTTCGCCAAGTTGTAAGTCTGACTAAAAGCAAACTGAATGAATGTAAAAAATAATATGAAGAGGGTTTTTTTCAAAAAAGTATCTTTTTCGTAAAGATACATAGAAAGAGATACATTTTTTTAAAGAAAAAGCGGCATAGAATTTCTATAGCGCTTGAATATTTCATTAAAAGAATAATATAAGGCACGTGAAATAAAAACCTTTAAAATTGTAAGGTTTTTATGCAGTTTTGGGTGTTTTATTTTTTTACTTTAGTGAAAGTTTTTACAAAATACCTCTGGTGATTTGTATAGTGACTACATCGTGTAAAAAAATAACCCTAAAACCAATTGCTAATTAATTAACAAAAATAACCAACCAGAGGAATATATTACAAATGTAATATGCCTCGTAGCTTTTGAAAAATTATGAAAAGATTATTTTTTACTCTAGTCTTTGTATTTGTAACGAGTTTTGGATTTGCAAATGACAATAGAATTAATGAACAAAAAATTGATAAAAATACTACAATACTTAGCTTAAAAGAAATAAGTAAACTATCTAATATTACATATACAATTGAAGAAAATATAATATTAAGATCTTGTCACTTGACTGTAAAAGGTGAAATTGATGGAAAACCAGTAGATCTTGACATGACTTACGATGCTGATGATTGTGTTGCTGGGGCAATTAGAATTTTAAAAGAAGTAGCTGCTGACATGTAAAACAAGTAATAAATAAAATAAAAATGAGAAAATTAATTTTTACAATTTTGATGATATTTATAGGTAATATCATGTATTCGAATTCTTTAGAAATGAATAAAGTGACATTAGAAAACGAAGAGTACCTAGTAAATAAGAAAGATATTAAATCAAATTTTATTTTGACCCCTAAAAAAGATATAATTTTTATTGATTCAAAAAGTAAACTTAAGGATTGTGCAGTTCAAATAGAAGGGAATTTTGACGGAGTTGAGGTAGATATCGAAGTTACAATTTATGACGTTAGTTGGGGGAAATGTACACTTTTCCAATTAGGAATTAAAGCTTTATATTAAAGTAGAAAGTTTAACGAATGGAAGACTGTTCTAAAAATTTTAAAACAGTCTTTCTTTATTTTTTAAAATATGAAATTTATAATATCACTTTTTCTTGTTTATTCCTCAACACTTTCATCACAAAGTATAAACGCCATTTATGAATACGAAAATCTATCAAAAGAAGAAGTTTTTCAAATAAATTTAACGATCAACAATAACGAGGCTTTGTCAATATTTAAACCCATCAAAGTTTTAAATGATTCAGTTTTTGTTGGTGAATGCGATGATATAAATTTTAATTTAGAAGGGAGTGACAGTATTGGAAGACAATATTACCAAAATCTGAATAAAAAAATAATTATTTTCCGCGATTTTATTTACGAAAATTCTGAATTCAAACCAGTAATTGTAAATGAATCATATCCAGATTTCGAATGGAAATTTAGAAGTGAACAAAAAATTATTGGTGATTTTAATTGTAATTTAGTTAACCTAAATTTTAGAGGTCGAGATTATAGCGTATGGTATACTGAAGACATCCCAACTCCATTTGGACCATGGAAATTTAATGGATTACCAGGTTTAATTGTTAAAATAACTTCTCTTGATAAACAAATAAATTTTCAGCTAATAGAAATTAATACAAATTATATTAAGGATATAATAGTTCCTGAAAATGGGGATAAAATTTCATTCAAAGAATATGTTGATTACAAAAATAAAACAGTTGATGAGTTTATAGAAAAATTGAAAGCTAAATTACCTAGAGGAGCAATAGTAAGTGTTAAAGTAGGAGATGATAAAAATATTGAGAAATCTTTTGATTAGATTAGTTTACTCTTTCTTTGTATTCTTGATTTTGCCTAATGATATGTATTCACAAACTATTTTAAAAGGTAATTTAATCAATGAATTAAACCAAGCTATCCCATATAGCACTGTGGTACTCAAAGACACAATAGATCAATCGATAATTACTTACGGTTTTGCAAAAGAAGATGGTGCTTACATTCTAGAAACATCAGAAAAAGGGAGTTTTATACTATCTTTTTCTGCTTTAGGCTATGCCACTAGAACTGTATTATTAATCATTGAGGATACAACTTCAGAAATTACTACTAATTTAATACTAAATGAAGAATCATTAACACTAAATGAGGTTGTTGTACATGCCGACAAATCTATCACCATAAGTAATGACACCATTAATTTTAAAACTAATTTTTTTACGAATGGTACAGAACAGAGTGTAGAAGATTTGTTAAAAAAAATACCTGGTTTATCAGTGGATAGTCAAGGTACTATAAAAGTAGGCAATCAAGAGATAGAAAAACTAATGGTAGATGGCGATGATTTATTTGAACGTGGTTATAAAGTGCTTTCTAAAAACATGCCAGCCTACCCTATTGAAGAAGTAGAAGTTTTAAAAAACTATTCGAACAATCGCTTATTAAAAGGTATTGAAGAGAGTGATAAAGTTGCTTTAAACTTAAAGCTTAATGAAGAATCTAAGCGTATTTGGTTTGGAAACTTAGTTCTAGGGTATGGGTTAGTAAGTCAAAATCGTTACGAACTAAAAGGGAATTTAATGAATTTTGGTAAAAAAAATAAATACTATTTTTTAACCAATTTGAATAATACAGGGTATGATGCAATTGGTGATATTCAAAGCCTCATACGTCCGCTTAGGTTAAATGAACCTGGTGTTATTGGTGATAACGCAACCGTAACTAATTTAATAAACTTATCAGGTACAATACCAAATTTCAAGCGTCAACGCTCTAATTTTAATAATTCCGAATTATTATCATTAAACGCTATTTTTAATCCTATAGAAAAGTTGAAAATTAAAACCCTAGCATTTTTTAATGCCGATGAATTACAATTTTTTAAAAATAGCATAGAAACAATAGGAGTAAATAACGTAGATTTTGTCAACTCAGAAGAATACCAACTAAATAATAAAAATAAATTAGGGTTTGGAAAATTTGATATCACCTATACTATTTCTAAAACTAAAACTTTAGAAGCAACTACAAAGTATACTACTGGTACCGAAGATAATAGAAGTAATTTAATTTTTAATGGGTTGTCAACTCTTGAAAATCTAAAAAATAACAATACATTTTTTGATCAAAAAATAAGATATTCAAACAAGTTTAAAGGCAACAAAGTTTTCTTACTTACTGGAAGATATATTCAGGAGGAAAGTCCGCAACAGTATGCTGTAAATCAGTTTTTATTTGAAGATTTATTTGCCACTTCTAATATTGATAATGTAAAACAAACTATCAATAATGAGATGCAGTACTTAGGTTTAAATGCACATTTTTTAGATCGAAGAAAAAATGAAAATTTATTAGAAGCACAAGTAGGTAATGAATATAGAGAAGACCTTTTAAATACAGTTTTTCAATTGTTAGAAAATGATACTACGATTAAGTTACCATTAGGGTATCAGAACCAAATAAACTATCAAACAAATGATTTGTATTTTAAAGGTAAGTACAGTGTCAAATTAAACGATTTCTCACTTATAAATTCTATTGAAGTACACCATTTTTTAACTTCATTCAAGTCTTCTAATGTAACAGAAACTCAAAAATCTTTTTATATTAACCCTAGCATTGGTTTTAAGTGGAAAATTAATGCTAAGAATAAATTTGTAGGTAATTATTCTTATAATACCACAAACCCTAAAACTTTAGATGTTTATGATGGTTATGTGCTCACTGGGTATAAATCTTTTCAAAAAGGTACGACAGATTTTAATCAACTAGATAACTCTTCAATTGTTTTAAATTATGAGTTAGGAAATTGGAGCGATCGTTTTTTTGCAAATGCAATTATCACTTATAATAAAAATTTCGATTTCTTTTCTACAAATACTTTTTTGAGTCAGAATTATACATTGTCAGAGAAAATTAAAATAAAAGATCGTGAATTTTTTAGTGGAAATACAAAAGTTGATTATTATTTTAAACCAATTTCATCAAATTTAAAACTCGATTTAGGGGTTTCAAAATCAAATTATAAAAACAGTGTTAATAGTGCTGACTTAAGAGAAGTGAACGCAAGTACTTTTAATTATGGTCTGGAATTGCGTTCAGGTTTTAAAGGTTTTTTTAATTATCATTTAGGCACTAAATGGTCGACCAATTCTATCAAAACTACTTTTACAAATAAATATACTGATAATATTAGCTTTTTAGATTTCACTTTTATATTTGATAGTGAGTTAGATTTTCAGATACAAAGTGAGCGCTATTTTTTTGGTAGCTTAGCAACAGATAATAATTATTACTTTCTTGATTTTAATGCACGCTATAAAATTTTTAAAAATAAACTCACATTTACATTAACAGGTAAAAATCTTTTTAACACTGAAATTTTTAGGCAAATAGCTATAAGTGATATTGGGTCAACCACCACCGAATATAGGTTATTACCTAGATTTGTTATTCTAAAAATGGAATTTCGTTTTTAATCTATCTTATCAAAACCACAATACGGTATTAATACTTCCGGAATCATAATTCCGTCTTCAGTTTGATAGTTTTCTAAAATACCAGCAAGCACTCTTGGTAATGCTAAAGAACTACCGTTTAAAGTATGAGCTAATTGTTTTTTACCATTCTCGTCATTAAAACGTAGTTTCAAACGGTTAGCTTGGTACGTTTCAAAGTTAGATACCGAACTAATTTCTAACCAACGGTCTTGAGCAGTAGAAAATACTTCAAAGTCAAAAGTTAAAGCAGAGGTAAATCCTAAATCACCAGCACAAAGACGTAAAATACGGTATGGTAATTCTAATTCACGTAAAATATCTTTTACATGTTCAACCATACCATCTAAAGCTTCGTACGATTTGCTTGGGTGTTCAACTCGTACTATTTCAACTTTATCAAATTGGTGTAGTCTATTTAAACCACGAACATGTGCACCGTAACTACCAGCTTCACGTCTAAAACATGGAGTGTAGGCAGTAACCGTTATCGGGAAATCTTTTTCATTAACAATATCATCTCTGAACATGTTTGTTACCGGAATTTCTGCAGTTGGGATTAAGTATAAATCATCAGTCTGCATGTGGTACATTTGCCCTTCTTTATCAGGCAATTGTCCAGTTCCGTAACCAGATGCTTCATTTACAACATGTGGTACTTGAGTTTCCGTATAACCAGCAGCGGTATTTTTATCTAAAAAATAATTGATTAATGCACGTTGCAAACGAGCACCTTTACCTTTGTAAACAGGGAAACCTGCACCTGCAATTTTCACCCCTAATTCAAAGTCAATAATGTCATATTTTTTAGCAAGTTCCCAATGTGGTAAAGCACCATCAATTAGTTTAGGAATATCACCTTCGCTAAAAATCTCTTCATTATCTTCTTCAGAATTTCCGTTTGGAACAGAGCTATGCGGTACATTTGGTATTTGATACAAAGCATCTTGTAATTCAGAAGCTATTTTGCTTAAATCATCACTTAGCTGTTTAGCATTCTCTTTTAATTGTGCAGTCTCCTCTTTTAAAGCATTAGCTTCTTGTGCTTTGCCTGTTTTATAAAGGTTTCCAATTTCTTTTGACAGCTTGTTGGATTGTGCTAACGTATTATCAAGATTGGTTTGTATTGCTTTTCGACTTTCATCTAAATTCAATACAGTATCAATAAGTGAAGCAGCATCTAAATTTCTCTTTTTTAATGCTTCAATAAAAGCCTCCTTATTTTCTCTAATAGCGTTTAGCTGTAACATGACGTTTAAATTTTAACCTCAAATTTAATGGTAAAAAAGCATTGCGCAAAAGAGAAAGTGTAAAAGTTATAGAGTTTGCTATTTCTTGTAAATAGGATCAGGTAAAATAAAAGAATTGTGTTTAAAATGTTGCCATTCTGCAGCACCCAAATCTACAGTTTTGTCAATGAGTCTTTTTGAAGGTTTTCCATTGATACTTACTCTACCATAAACATGTATTTCCACATCTTTATTTTCTTTTTCAGCTTCCTTTTTTAGATATTGAGCAAACTGCCACATAAAATCAGGGTAAGCTTTTACTTTTCGAATCTGTTTAGCCGTTAAATGTTCTTTTAACCGTATGTTGGTCGATTTTTTTGTTTTCTTATCTACCGATACAAATTGAATACTGCCTTTTCTTGTACGTAACATCATACGCCAACTCATTCGGTGGCCTTCTTCATTCCAAAGAACATCACCTTCAAAAAAATGATGACGTAATGGTAGTCCTATCTGGATTATTAAATAGATACTCCAAAATGCAATGATTAATTTTTTATTTTTTAATAGCGAGGTGCTTTCTGTTGGGTATTCTTTTTTCTTCTTAAAAAAGATGTTTCTAATTTTTTCAGGTTCAAAGAAAAAAGCTGTAAAAGCTAGCGCTAAATAAGGGAATATGCCAATTTGAAATACAATCGAATTAAACAAATGAAAGAAAATAGCAAATATAAAAGCAATTTTTCTAGTCGGTTTCCAAAGTAAAGCGGGTATAATTAGTAAATCGAATAAAATGCCAAATACAGCAATTATTTGGTGAATCCATGGTTGTTGTAAGAGCTCGCCAATTAAAAAATATTCAGATTTACTGCTCATCAATACTTTTATAAATTTAAACTCTAACCAATCAGCATATAACTTAGCGACCGAAGCATACGTGTACACAATAATTAGCTGTATGGTTATGATGATTTTGTAAAACGCATACATTTTATTGGTGCGTATCTCAGGGTTTAGTTTGGCATCAATTGAATAATCTTTATGAGCAGGAAAAAAAACCATAATCCATGATACTAGAAATAGTAAATAGTAATGGTTGTTATAAGATGTTTTTTGCATCAAATAGGCGCCGGACCATAGTACAGCAAACCCAATCATTGAATACCTGTACTTGTAGCCAATGGATATTAAAAGTCCCAAAGTTCCCATAATTACAAAGTATAGGTACATACCTTGCCCGCGTAAAACATTTAAAAACTCAAAACCAATAAAAGGGAAATATACAGTAGGTTCTACAAGATTAGCTTTAACCCAACCTGTTAAAATTGCTCCGTAACATTCAAAGCTAATTAAGATTCCAAAAAATATTCTAAAAAGTATTAAACCTATGTTGTCAATTTTTTTGAAAAGAAAAGAACTCATTGTTTTGCAATTAAATTAATAGCAGTTTTTTGGTCTTTATATAATTGGTTTTTTAGGTCTTCTACAGATTTGAACTTTTCTTCATCACGAATACGTTCTAAAATATTTATCTGTATTTTTTGCTCATACAAATCGTTATTGAAATCAAAAAAGTGGACTTCGATACTACGTTCAGTACCATTTACCGTAGGGTTAAAGCCAATATTCATCATCCCAAAAACAGTACGATTGTTGATGGTGCTTTTTACTACATAAACACCGTTTAATGGTATTAATTTATAACTTTCTTCAATATGAATATTTGCCGTCGGAAAATCTATTTTTCGGCCTAAGCCTTTTCCTTTTTTAACGGTTCCGGTAAGCATGTATTCATATCCTAAATATGAATTTGCGGTTTTAATATCACCTTCTTCAAGTGCACGTCTAATTTTAGTAGAACTAACCGATACATCTTCAATCTCTTGCGCCGGAATTTCATCCACTTGAAAATTAAATGTTTTTCCGTAATCAATAAGATCTTTAATATCAGCATTTCTATTACGACCAAAACGGTGATCGTAACCAATAATTATTTTTTTACTGTTCAGACCTTTGACTAATATTTTTTCAACAAAGTCGGTGGCAGAATACCTTGAGAATTCACGAGAAAAAGGGTAGATCATCAAATAATCTAAACCTATTTTTTCAAGAATATGAATTTTTTCGTCTAAGGTGTTAAGTAGTTTAATATTCGCATCTTGTTGTAATATCATACGCGGATGCGGAAAAAAAGTAAGTACCGTAGCTTTTAAATCTAAAAGTTTGGCATCGTTTATGAGACGTTCTAAAAGTTTGCGATGCCCAATGTGTACTCCATCAAAAGTGCCAATAGTCACTGCCGTAGGATGTAGGTTGTCGAATTTACTTATGTTTTGAAACGTTATCACAAAAATAAAATAATAAAAAGCGTACTTTTATAATCTTTTAATACGTATTAATGGCAACAAACTTACGTTTAGTTTTTACAATTCCCATATTTTTTATATGCTTTTATGGGGTGGCTCAAGATGATTATTGGCATGAGAATACTTCAAACAGTCAAAAAACATCAAATACGTTAAAAAATATTAAAGTACATACAGCAAAAGTTTATAATTTATCTGAGGCTGATTTTAGCCAAAAGTTGTCAAAAATTACTTCAAAGCAAGCCATAAATAAAGTCTATTTCCCTGATGCTACAGGTAAAATGTATGCCTTTGAAATAGAGGAAGCGACTGTTTTTTCTCCTGAATTAGCACAAAAATATCCACAAATAAAATCTTACAAAGGTGTGTCAACAGATACCGATACCGCTAAAAAAATTCGGTTTAGTGTTTCGGAAGATGGTGTGCAGACTATGATGCTTGATAAAAGTGGTGGTGATGCTACTTTTATGCAAAAAACTGCAGATGGTGATTATGTTTTGTATGCGCGTGATGCTACAGATGTGTTAGATAATGATTTTGTTTGTGCTACTGAAGAAGCTGTAGTGTCAGTAAAAACACTTGCACTAAGTTCAAAATTGGTTAGTGATAAAGTTTTAAGAAAATTTAGAATAGCTGTCGCAGCTACTGGTGAATATACCGAATATCATGGTGGTACAGTAGCAAATGCTTTAGCGGCAATTAATGCTACATTAACTAGAATTAATATGGTTTTTGAGGTTGATTTAGGAGTGACCTTAGAGCTTGTTGCCGATAATGATTTAGTTGTTTATACAGACCCTGATACAGACCCTTTTGATACAAGTTTAAATACAGAAGCACAAAGTACATTTTCGAGTGAAATTGGTGCGTCAAATTATGATATTGGACATTTATTTCATGCTGATTTTGATGGTGGTGATGCAGGATTTATTGGTTCCGTTTGTGTAGACTCAGAAAAGGGTAGTGCGTATTCTTCAGGGCAAAATCCTGAAGGGGACTTGTTTGATATTGATTTTGTTGCTCACGAAATTGGACATCAATTGGGTGCAAACCATACCTGGTCTTTTGAGTCTGAAGGTACACTAGTGCAAACTGAACCTGCCAGTGGTTCTACAATTATGAGTTATGCTGGTATTGTAGGTAGCAACAATGTAGCCACAAATGCCGATGACTATTTTCATTATAGTAGTATCAAGCAGATTTCTGAAAATTTAGAATCTACATCATGTGCTGAGGTAATTTCGCTAAGCAATAATCCACCAGTACTTACAGATCTTGTAAATTATACTATTCCCATAGGAACAGCTTTTGTGCTAGAGGCTGAAGCTACCGATTCAGATGTTGATGATGTTCTAAGTTATACTTGGGAGCAAATTGATGATGGTATTGTTACCAATACTACATTTGGACCCGATAACCCTAGTGGTGCAAATTTTAGATCGTTTGAACCAACAACAAATACTAGTCGTTATTTTCCAAAATTATCAAGTGTAACCTCTGGTAATTTAACGCAAACGAATCCTACTGAAAATTCTGCCTGGGAAACTGTTTCTAATGTAGAACGTGAAATGAATTTTGCTGTAACTGTTCGTGATAATAATGATGAAGGTGGGCAAGTAGTGTCTGATGAAATGGCGGTGAATGTTTTAAGTAGCGCAGGTCCATTTAGTGTTTTGTCGCAAGATGCTGAGGTTACTTATGATGGCGGAAGTACACAAGAAGTAATTTGGGATGTAGCAGATACTAACAATTCTACAATTAACGCTCAAACAGTAGACATTTATTTGTCTTATGATGGAGGTGTTACTTTTTCTGAATTAATTGCTGATGATGTAGTTAATGATGGGTCTTATGATGTGTTGCTTCCAGGGGAGGCAACTACGCAAGCAAGATTAATGGTGAAGGCAAGTGATAATATTTTCTTTGCAGTGAATGCTTCAGATTTTACCATAACTAATTCAGATATCGTTTTAAATTTTTCAAGTTTAGAATATGAGGTTTGTCAACCTGATGATCTCATTGTTCCTTTTGTATACGAAACAAATACTGGTTTTACTGAAACAGCTACATTTAGTGTAACAGGATTGCCTGATGGATTAGTCGCAACATTTTCAGAAGATACTGCTACTGAAGATGAAACAGATATTGAAATTACTTTTACAGGAACAGGTGATGTTGACGCTGGCGTTTATCCAATAAGCGTAATTGCTACAGCAACCAGCTTTACGCAACAAGTAGATATTGATGTTCGTATTAGTAATACAAGTTTTTCAGAAGTTGTTTTGACTTCCCCTGAAGATGATTTTGTTGATGCCAGTCTTTATCAAACATTTGAGTGGAATGAAGAAATATTGAGTACTTCGTACGATGTGGAGATTGCTACTGATGAAAGTTTTACTGATATTGTTGAAACGGCCAATGTGCTTGTAAATTCATATACAACTACAGGCTTAGATTCTGAAACTGTATATTATTGGCATGTGAAGCCTAAAAATGGTTGTGGTGAAGGTGCTTTTAGTACAGCAAATAGTTTTACAACACAAACAATTAGTTGCCAAACAACAGCAGCATCATTAGTGCCAGTGACTATTTCATCATCAGGAACATCAACAATTACGTCAACAGTAACTTTTGTTGAAGACTTGCCAGTTTCGGATATCAATGTAATTTTAGATATTACACATACTTATTTGTCAGATTTGACTATAAAGCTAACCTCGCCAGAAGGTACTAGTGTTATTTTAGTGTCTAACTCTTGTGGTAGTTCCCGAAATATAAATGCCACTTTTGATAATAGCGCTTCAAGTTATTCTTGTGGAACTAACCCAGCAATTTCTGGGACTGTAAAACCTTTGGGTTCTCTAACTTCTTTTAATGGAGAATCCTCACAAGGAGAGTGGATCCTTGAGATTTCAGATAATGTTAACGGAGATGGTGGTTCATTAAATAATTTTGAAATTGAATTGTGCGTAGAAGGTGAGTTTAGACCTGATGAAGATAATGATGGCGTTTTTGATGATGGTGATGATTTATGTTTAAACACTCCTGAAGGTCAAGAAGTAGATGCAAATGGTTGTGCTGTTTATCGTTTTGATTCTACTAATTTTTCAGTTGAAATAGATAGTGAATCTTGTATAAATAATAATGATGGTGAAATTAGAATTGAAGCATCAACATCACTAAACTATACGGCTACAATTACTGGCGAGGGGCTTGACATGGTGGCCAGTTTTACTAGTTTTTATTCGCTAGAAAATTTAGAAGCTGGTAGTTATTATATTTGTATTACAGGTGTTGATGGATCAATATCGTATGAAGAATATTGTCTTGATGCCATTGTAACGCAACCAGATGAGTTGAGTGTAACTTCTGATATTTCGGCCAGTGACAACCAAGTTGATTTGTTTCTATCTGGTTCTGATACTTATACGATAGAATTAAATGGTGTTGCAACTGAGGTGGCAAGTGACCAAATTACGCTAGATTTAAAAGATGGATTTAATACATTAAAAGTTAGTACAAATTTATCATGTCAAGGAGTTTATGAAGATACTATTTTGATCGCAAACGATCCTTATATCTCACCAAACCCTGCGACGAATGAGACGACTATTTATACTGGCATCACTTATGATAATTGCAAGGTGCAAATATTTTCAACCAATGGTAGTTTGGTAAAAGAGATTACTTATGAAAATTCAAGTTCAACTTTAGATTTTGAAGTCTATAGTTTGCCAAAAGGAGTATATGTAATTAGGCTTACTGGTGATAATCTAAAACAAACTTTAAAACTTATTAAAAATTGAGAAAGTTAATATACATAGGTGCTATTTTATTAGTGTTCGGCTGTTCAAAAAACAATCAGCCCGATTCACCTGATGCAACTTTTTTGATTTTTCCATTACAAAATTCAGAATGTACTACGGGTGAAAGCATCAACCAAACGACTAGAATTATTACTTTTGAATGGGAAGAAGCGGATCATACGGATAGTTATGAATTAACTGTTGAAAATTTGTTGACAAATTCCACACAAATTGTAAGTACTAATGAAACTTTTGTGGAATTACCAGTTAAAAAAGGAATGCCTTTTAGCTGGAGTGTTACTTCAAAAAATACTGATGTTGATGAAACTGCCACAAGTGAGGAGTGGAAATTTTACAATGCAGGAGCTCAAACGTCATATGCACCTTTTCCGGCGGATATATTATCACCTAGTTCAGGAGAATCTGTTTTTAAACATAGTAATGATGAAGTTACTTTGATTTGGGAGGGCACTGATGTTGATTTAGATATTGATAGTTATGAAGTATATTTCTCTACAAGCAACCCGCCAACTATTTTGATAGATACACTTGATGCTTCAACAGAAGAATTAGATGTTACTGTAGCATCAAGTACAATTTATTACTGGAAAATTAAAAGTATTGATGAAGCGGGCAATACTTCCTCTTCGGGTGTATATAGTTTTAGGGTGTATTAACTACCGTTGTACGTATTCATAGTTCTTTCAACGCCTGCTAGAACAAAAGATTTAATTACTTCAGTAGATTGAGCTAGTCGTTCTTTAAGAGCATCTCTTTCTTCATCAGTCCATTTGCCTAATACGTAATCAACTTGTCGGCCTTTGCCAAAATCGGCACCGACACCAAATCTAAAACGGTTGTAATTGGTGCTGTTTAATACCTGTTGAATGTCTTTTAAACCATTGTGGCCGCCATTGCTACCTTTTGTTTTTACACGAATGGTACCAAAATCTAAATTTATATCATCAGTAATTACTAAAATATTCTCTACAGGTATGTTTTCTTTTTGCATCCAATATTGAACAGCTTTACCACTTAAATTCATATATGTAGATGGTTTTAGTAATAGCACACTTCTGCCTTTAACTTTGTATGTAGTTACATCACCAAGTTTTACTGTATTGAAGCTTAAATCTTCTTTATTAGCGAGTGCATCTAAAATTTTAAAACCTATGTTGTGTCTTGTTTGTGCGTATTCCGGACCAATATTTCCTAATCCTATAACTAAGTATTTTTTCATGGAATCAACCTCTTGTAAATAATTTTTATTACTGCTAAAAATGGACTTTAAAAAACCAAACATTATTGTGATTTACTATGGTGTAAAAATACAAAAGCATCCCAACATAAATGTAGGGATGCTTTGTTTTATACTTGTGAGAAATTTATTCTGCAGCTTCTGCTGTAGCTTCACCTTCTTCACCTTCTTCATCATCATCAGCAACAACGTTACGAGATGATTTAACTTGAACAACAGTTGTGTTTTCTGGGTGTAAGATTGTGTACTCTTCTTTAAGTAATGTACCTACAGCAATGTTTCTTCCAATTTTAAGAGCTGAAATATCAACATCAAAGAAATCAGGTAAATCAGCTGGTAAAGCTTTGATAGTTAATTTTCTTAATCTGAATAATAAACGACCACCATTTTTTACACCTGGAGAGTTACCTACTAAACGTACAGGAATATCCATTGTTACTTCTTTGTCAGCAAATAACTGGTAGAAATCTATGTGTAAGATTTTATCAGTAACTGGGTGAAATTGGATGTCTTGTAAAACAGCATCAAATTTTTCACTACCTTCAAGCTCAATTACTGCAGTATGAGCGTTTGGGGTATACACTAAGTTTTTGAACGCTGGTTCATCCGCTGAAAAGTGTAATGGTTTTTCCCCTCCGTACAGTACGCAAGGAACCTTTCCAGCATTACGTAAGGCTTTTGTTGCTTTTTTGCCTACGCTTTCTCTTTTAGATCCTAAAATTGTAATTGACTTCATTATATGTATTAATTATTAATATACTTATTTGGTGTAGTTTGCACTACATTAAAAATTTAGAGCTTATTGATGTGTTTGTGTGAACTCTTTCCATAACGTCAGAAAACAAATCAGCACAACTTAAAACTCTTACTTTTTTACTATCTTTTCTAGTCGGAATAGAATCTGTAATGATTAGTTCATCTAACTTAGAATTTTCTATTTTTTCATACGCATCACCAGATAACAAACCGTGTGTTGTAATGGCGCGTACACTTATTGCACCACGTTCTATCATCAGGTCAGCTGCTTTTGTTAATGTTCCGGCAGTATCTACCATATCATCAACAAGAACTACGTTTTTGCCTTGGACATCACCTATTAACTCCATATGTGAGATAATATTGGCTTTTTCTCTTTGTTTGTAGCAAATAACTACATCAGAAGATAATGCTTTTGAATAGGCGTAGGCTCTTTTTGAACCACCCATATCAGGAGATGCAATAGTTAAATTGTCAAGGTTTAAACTTTTTAAATATGGTAAAAACAATGTTGATGCAAATAAATGATCAACAGGCTTTTCAAAGAAACCTTGAATTTGATCTGCATGCAAATCCATTGTGATAATACGAGTCGCTCCAGCTTCTTCAAGCATTTTTGCAACTAATTTTGCAGCAATAGGAACTCGTGGTTTATCTTTTCTATCTTGTCTAGCCCAACCAAAGTAAGGCATAACAGCGGTAATGTGTCTTGCTGATGCTCGTTTTGCAGCATCTAACATTAATAACATTTCCATTAGGTTTTCAGAACTTGGGTTTGTTGACCCAATGATAAAAACACGTCTTCCTCTAACCGATTCTTCAAATGAAGGTTGAAACTCACCATCACTATATCTTGAAAAAATAACTTTACCTAATTCTGAACCAAAAGACTTTGCAATCTTTTCAGCTAACACAGCACTTTGTGTACATGCAAAAATTTTAGGCTCAGGGACTTGATAGACCATTGTTAATTTGTTGTTTTATAGTTTGTTAAGCTCCTTGATCGCTTAGAAGCTGCAAATTTAGAATTTTTTTTGTCTTGCTAAAGGATAAATCTGTTATTTTTTGATTAAAAAAGGAAAATATTTTATAGTTTTGCACTCCTTTTAATGCTCGAGTGGCGGAATTGGTAGACGCGCTGGATTCAAAATCCAGTTCCTTTGGAGTGTGGGTTCGATTCCCACCTCGAGTACTTTAACCTCTAAAATCAATAGATTTTAGAGGTTTTTCATTTTTTAAAACAAACATTCTTTCTTTAATAATTCTAAATCTTTTGTGAACGTAATAGCTTTTTCAGCTCTATGATAGGCTTCTTTAGAGTTTTTTAATGCATTTTCTTTTAGACTTGTATTTTCAATACTTGCTATTGATTTAAATGCTTTTTGTAACCTAAGTAATACCTCAATATTATCAGCGCCATCTCTTGCAATTGGCCTAAATGCATCATCAAAAAAATCTTCTATTGCTATTTGTGGTACCTCTATACGGTTAAAAGTTACTTCTGGTTTACGATCACTCTCAATCTCTTTTTGCCATAGAAAAAATAATCTTTCGTGGCTACCTATAATTTGTATTGCTGTTCCTGGGTCATTTATACCTGGTGAGAGAGCTCTACTTGCAATTTCAGTTAATGAAATTAAACCAAATCTAGGGTCTTCGTCAAATAGCCTCGTGTGTCCAATAGTTATAGCTTTGTTGATGCTCTTCTCAATTTCATCAAAATCAATATTTTTATCAGCCTTAAAATTAGCTATAGCAAAATTCTTATGTACATATTTGCCGGGCAAACAATTAAGTTTAATATGTAAATCTTTATTTTCAGCTAATACTTGTAAAGTGTTTAAGTTTAAATTTTTGAACATAACCTACGCTATTAGCGTAAACGGTTTTCTGGTATTTAATACTTTTTTTATGAGGAAGTGCTTTTAAATAAGGGTTTTTTATGTGTTGTGATAATGACCGAAATGCAACTGCCTCCACTTGACTTATAGTATGCTCTAAACGGCCTAATTTTGAAATTCTGTTTACCCACCTTAGAAAAATGAGAATTACTGCTGTAAAAAGTAATATCGTAAATACAAACAGAATAAATTTACCTGCTTTATCATAATACCCGTTATCAAGTGCTATGGTAGCCACAATACTGAAAATAAATGCTCCAATAAAAACGGAAAGCGCATTTTGTGAAACATCATCAGTTATTACAATTTTAAAAGAACGCGGAGTTGCGGTATTACTTGCTGATGAAAATGCTGATAGCATTGATGTTACTGCAAATATTGAAATAACTAACATACTAGACGATATAGTGTCTAAAAGACCTTTAATAGATTCTATATCAATGTTAGGGACTTTATCATTAATGCTAGTTCCGTTTGCTTGATGAGCTAGTAGTGCTCCTACTACAGAAAATAAACAAAACATAAATGGTCTAAACCATAATTGTTCTCTAATGCGGTTAGAATAAATTATAATTTTTTTTCTCATTTAGTTGAATGTTGTTTTTTGAAGGTACACAAAAATTAGTATAAAAAAAGCTTAAACCAAAGTTTAAGCTTACTATATTATATCTAAATTTAACCAAAATGAGTAGTTTTTTTTCAGTAACCCTTAAGTTTAATTTTTATTCATTTTGTTATAAATCGGAAAGAATAAAAAAGTTTTTTTTCACCACAGTTATTTGTTATATAACGGTTTTTATTCTCTGTTTTTGTTTAGTTCATTTCCAAAATATAAAACAGATAAACTTATTAAAAGACAAGGAAATAAACCCGTTACAAATCCAGTTGGGAATCCGTATTTTACTAAAATTAAAATAAAGTAAGCAATATAACCAAATCCGAATTTTAGTATTCTTTCCATTCTGCTCATTTTCTTTGTCATTACAACTATGAAAAACGGGAGGAATATACTTAATAAATATCCTCCAAATACACTATTCATATTTGCGTTTGAGTCTAATGTAAGAAATCCGATAATTCCCATTAAGACCATATTCAGAGCTATGAGAAAAAGTCCATTAATTATTTTAGTTCCAATATTTTTTTCCCGAATAGAACTTTCTGTTAAAATCAATTCTTTTGAGTCAATCTCCAGGACTTCGCAAATCAAATTTAAGGTTTTACCTCTTGGTTCACTTTCCGAGTTTTCAATCCGTTGAATTGTTCTCAAGTTTATTTTTGCTTTTTCAGCCAATTCCTCTTGAGTAAGTCTTTTTATTTTTCGGGTTTCACTTATTTTCTTTGCTATCCAATTCATTTGTTTGATACTTTTATTTAAATCTAAAAGTAGTAATTCGGTTAAAGTTTGATAGCGGTTTTCCTATGATTTTTATATGACATTTGCTTTGTCATTAAATGCCGTAAAGTTTTTCTATATTAACTCCTTTAAACTTCACTCCATATATAGTCGATTTTATCTTAAACTAATGTTTAATTTCAATCTAAGAAATATAGATGTAAATATCCCTAATACATTTCGTAATTAATAACTTTTAAATGTTATAGGTATACTAAAAGGTACTCTAACAGGCTTTCCTTTTACTTTGCCAGGAATCATACGAGGAAGTTTTGCAAAAATTCTTCGGCCTTCCAATTCAAATAAAGGGTGTGGTCCTCTGGTTCTTATGTTTTTTACAGATCCATCTTTATCAATTACAAACATAATGTTTATTCTACCCTCTATTCCTAATTCTTTGGCTTCTTCTGGATAATTAAAATTTTTAACAATGTGTTTGTTTAATTTGTTTTGAAAACAAGATCTCCAAGTGCTTTTAGCCATATCTTCACAGCCAGGAAATATGGGTGCATCTTCTACTATTTGAAAGCTAACATCACCTTCACCTGCTTCTTTTTTTTCTTCTTCTTTTAAATTTTCTTTACTTACCTTAATGTCTATTACCTTTAACCTAATGTTTTTTTCTGGGGTAAATTTAGCATATAAGACATAACCAGTGCTAACAGCCGTATTTTTTAATTGAACCACTTTTAATTTTGGGAGTTTTTTTAAAACCAGGCCTATTTTTTTTTCAATAAATTTAGTTTCTGGCCTACTATAAATCTCCGAAGATTCTAGCTCTCCTTTAGGATCTGTAAAAAAATTAAAATATACTTTTCCATTAAAATTTTGAGAAATAGAGTCTTTAGGCATCTTTAAGTTCTCATTAAAAAACTCCTGTAATTTACTTGTAAAACAAGCGTTTTTGGTTCCTGGGCTGGTTGCAGTGCATTCAATAAAATTGGCATAATCTGTAACTTCTTCAAACGGTCTGTAAGAAGTTATTTCCATACCATCTCCATTAGTTTGATAATATTGTGCACTTACTGTAAAGGTAAATAACAAGGTAGTAAAAAATGTATTATAAGCTATTTTTAAATTAAATTTCATAATGGTCTTTATTGTATAGTTAACAGTACAAATATTGGTATTATTTAAGACAAATGTAACTGCCAACACGTATTTGCTGGCTTTTAATGCATATTAGATATCAAAAATTATTTAGTCTAAAAATAAAAGTAAACATTTGGTTTAGCTTTTATTGAAGGTGTTTTATATATAATGTTGATACTAGGTATTTGTGTGTTTTTATTTTAAAAGCCTCCTGAAACGTCGAGATGAAGATTTGATAGTCTTTGGAGCTTTGGAGTTAACACAAATGCCCTATGTTTTTTATAGCACTTGTTGCCACCAGTTATTTTATCAGTTTAATTATATTCGGATATAAATTTTCTGTTTTTCCTTTACTCGTTTTAATTGCAAAAATTATTGGTAATATTATGTTCAAAGCATAAAGTCCGATAAAAACATAAAAAAGAATAGGATAATAACCGTAATGCATAATTTTCGAAAATGCGAATCCAGTTATGCATAAAAATGTTATAATCGACCATAAGATTTGATAATTCAAAAGATTTGCTCCGATATCTTTTAGTCCAACAATTTTATCTTTTTTATTCATCCATAAAATCAGAGGAACAATTATATTCCCAACAGGAATAGCTAAAAAAACGATTACAGAAAGATGAAAAATTGTTAGATAGCTTTTATCTGTTCGTTTTCCATAATCTAAAATATCTTCCGCATTAATGTTCAGAACCTCACAAATTAAATTCAAGGTTTTTCCACGAGGTTCACTTTCATTTTTTTCAATCCTCTGAATTGTTCTTAAATTCACTTTTGCAGATTCAGCCAACTCCTCTTGAGAAAGTCCTTTTTGCTTTCTTATTTCTCTAATTTTTTTTCCAATTTCGTTCATAATTAATTTTGGTTTATTGTTCCTGCAAAACTAATTATGAATCTGTCCATTTGATAACGGTTTGTTTGCGACATTTTTACGACATTCTTGTCAATATGTTGATTTCGTTTAGTTTTTTTCTAACGTTTAGTATATGAAAAGTAGGCGATTACGAAGCACAAAATTTTCAGTTAAGTACAAAGTTTTAAACGAACAAAAATCCTTGATTTTATAAATGTTTCGCCTATTTTTTATATACATCTTAAGTTTGATTTCTATTAAATTTAGTTATAAATCAGAAAGAACAAAAGAAATTTAATACAATAAAAAAGCTCAAAGAACCAGTTTTTAAATTTATGAGCCTAGAATAATAGTATCTAAATTTAATTGAGAAAAGAGTTGTTTTTTACCTCAGTTATTTGTTAGGCAAAGTTTTACTTTTTAATCAAATTAATGGTAAAGTTTAGTTGTGTGTCTTTCTTGTTCATAAAATCTGAGTACGATTGAATTACATTGAAGTCTGGTTTGATACCGTCACCATAATTTTCATCAGGTAATTCTTTTACGTCCTGTTCTAAATCTACAATTGAGAATTGTAGTATTAATTTTGAGTTTGGCAATTTGTAATGTACAGGAATATGACCTGTGTGTCCATAATATCCACCAGCTGTTTCTTCACCAATTACAAAGTTCTTTTCATCACTTTTAACTAAACTAGCAAATAATGAGCCTGCAGAGGCAACAAAAGGGTCTACTAATAAATAAATGGTGCCGTTAAATGCATTTTTATTTGGATTCCAAACTTTATTAAAATTATTGTTTTGGTAGTATTTTCCATCTTTAAATATCGAATGTTCTTCTTTTAAACTTATCGGTAATTCATCTATATCATCATCAATGTAATATTCTTTAAAAGGGATGTCTTGAAAAATAGTGTAGGCAGATGTATTCTCTTTAAAATTTCTTTTTGTTAAGTATGAATACAGAAGTATGTCGTTTGGGTCATTTCCACCACCATTATTTCGAACATCGACAATTAGGTTATTAGTTTTATTTCTTTTTAATTGAATAAAAACTGAATCTAGAAATTTAGCATACTTTTTATGACCTTCAGAATCTGAGCCACCCATACCGAAGGTTTTTATTTTTAAGTATCCTGATTTTATAGAGTCTATATATTTAAAACTATATTCTTGTTCTATTTTAGTTTTCTTTTTCTTGAAATTATTTAAGAAAGTAGTATAATCAACTGCTGTAATTTGTTCTTTTATACTAGATGAATTTTTACCTTTGTAGACAATTTCAAAATGTTGTTGTTTTCCAAAAATTAAGTACATATAGCTTGCTAGTCTGCCAGTTTCTATAAATGAGTATTTTCCTGTTTTGTTATGACCATCAGTACTCGTGTAATTTGCTAATAATGAAGCTAGTTTTTTACTCGGTATATTATTTATAGCTATAATTTCACTTCCCTTAGGAATAGTTTCAAATTTGTACTTAGTATATATTTTATCCCCCAAATATTTTAACGGAATTGGAAAAAATATTTGCTCTTTATTTAATCGTTGTTTTAATGAGTCTGGAAAGTACAATTCATTATGGCAGCTTCCTGTATAATCGATTACATTCCATAATACAGTATAATATTCTCGGTATGATAGTTTGTCGTTTATAAGCCTTTTGTTTGCTTCAAAAACACTATCTATTACTTGTTTTGTATGGTATTTATATAGTCCTGCATTGGCTTGTTTAAAGATATTTTTAAACAACTGATAATCGTCAAGCATTTCTTTTTCTGAAAGTCTATTTTCCTCAATAATTACACTCTTTTTAGGTTCTAAATTACAAGAAATTGCAAGTGTTAAAAGTATAAAAATGCTAAGTTTGGTAATTGTATGCATTGTAAAATTATGTGTTTTTTTACAAATGTAATACTGCCAGAACCTTACTTACTTGTATAATGTTGACAATTTTAAAGCAGGCTGTTTTTATAGTCTTTTGGTGAAGTGCCTATAAAACGTTTAAAGGTTTTAGAATAGTGGGCTAAGTCTGTAAAATTATATAGGTAGGCTAAATCAGTAAGGTTTGTAGTGTTTTTTATAATCTTTTTACTCGAAAATACTTTTCGCATAAGTATATAATTCATTGGCGTCATTCCCGTATATGTTTTGAACTTTTTTGAAAAACCATATTTATTAATATGTGCCATTTTAGACAGTTCTTCTAAGTGAAATTTTTCTTGAATATGATTCTCTATATAGTTGTTTATGTTAGCAAAGTTTTTAAAATCAATATATGAATAGTCCGTTGTACTCTCATCCGAAAATTTTTCAAGAGCTTTCGCTAATTGATGAAAGTGACTATCAATAGTTTCTATATCAGTTGCATCTAAAGCGTCTTTTAAAGCTAAAAACAAGCGGGTTGTTTTTTTACTTTTTATTTTTCTGTTTCCATTGGTGAACTTTATGTTTTTTCCGTTTAGGGCTTTTTTCATAAGTTCATTTGGAACGTAAATAGTATCAAATTTTAAACACAAAGTTTTATCAATTAATGGGTTTGAATGCACTTCATAAGGGTTAGTAATTGAAATAATACCAGCTTCACTAAAGAGACTATGTTTATCAAAATCAATTTGTTCTGTTCCTTTATGTATGAGCGAAATACAAAATGTTTCGTGGAAATGTTTCGGAAATTCGTTAGTCTGGTTTTCTATAGATATGTATTCTAATTTATGGAATGGCATTCTTGATTCTACAGTTGTTTTTAATCTCGACTAATGTCAAATTTTGTTGTTGAAATTCAGTTAATTATGTTTTTTCAAATTTATCAATTTTTTCCGTCTTTTAGAATCTTTTTCTCTCGTTAGCTTGAGGAATTAATCGGATTCTGATGTGGGGAATGTTGCCTAACGGTCACGGCTCGTATGTTTGTTTCTTAGTTTGAAGATAGTATATTTTTAAGAGATTAGGAGGTTCGGCTAGATACAAATTAATTGATATCGTTTCATAGAATTAAGACTTTTAGAGTTCTACTACTTTTTTATTAAGCGAACGCGTTCCCTTGGGCAATTTTTATAGACGCTTAAAAGAAACGATAGATTTAGATTTTCTTTACCCGATGACCAAATCCTTCTACGGGTCTAGTGGTCAAAAGAGTATAGATTCCGTAGTGTTTTTTAAATTGTGTTTGGTAGGTTATTTAGAGAATATTATCAGTGACCGTAAGCTTATTGCCCATTGTTCAATGCGATTAGATATTTTATTTTTTATTGATTATGATCTAGAAGATGAATTGCCATGGCATAGTACGATTAGTCGTACGCGTCAGCTTTATCCAGAGACTGTATTTGAAAGTGTTTTCACTACGGTATTGGAGCTTTGTATAGCCAAGGGAATGGTAAGTGGCCATACACAAGCTATAGATTCGGCGCCTATAAAAGC
>NZ_JAHKQN010000029.1:273452-273674 GCF_018861125.1 Cellulophaga baltica
CTATGGACAAAGAAACACCGCACCGTAAAAGCAAAGACGATAAGTCAGATAGAGGTCAGCGTATTGTTACAGCGAGCAAGAAAGAACTTGGTGCTATCCAAAGCAGAAATAAGAAATGGAGTACAGATCAAGACCAGCGCCCAGGATCAGGAAACAAAGGCTCGAAGTACACCAGTAATAAAACCCATTACAGTCCCACAGATCCAGACGCTCGGATTAGTG
>NZ_JAHKQN010000011.1 GCF_018861125.1 Cellulophaga baltica
TTTTCAGCTTGTTGCCAACGTGTTTGTGTATGATTAGTGGCGTGGTTTAAACACCTAATTTAGCAAATAAAAACCGAATAGAAAATCCGCGAGGATTTTCGTAAGTAGGCGAGAACCAGCCATTAATTATACACGGTGTTGGTAACAGTATTTTCTAATTCCATTGTATATAATTCTCCATTCTCGATTAAAAATTCTTGTGGCTTTTCTATATTTTTTAAAAAGTCATTTAGTAATGTAGAATTTTGGTCAAAAATTAATTCATTTTCAATTCTTAATTCGTTTACAAAATTTCTATTAGAATTAACTCTTTCCTTTTTTTCGATTGTTTTATTTTTTTTGCTATTTCTAAAAAAGTACCATTTGTCAAACCATTTTGTATTAATAGAATTTCCTAGATTATGAAGTTCTCCTTCGTGTTTCTTAAAAAAATCAAAATAGTCTTTTTGCATTTCGTTGAATTCATCAGTTAAGTCATTCACGATTGCTTTATTGAATTCGTTAGCATACTTAAATTCCAATATTTTACCAAAAACGAACAATTCTTGTAATGAAAGAAAATATTGAATACTCTTTTGAAAACTACCTTCTTCATCTTTCTTTATTTTTTCTATTGAGTTTTTATAAAAATGTATTAATTCATAAACTTCTATGTTTTTAGCTATAATGTTTGATAAAATTGCATTTTTATAATTTTCGTTTTCACTTATCAAATCAAATTGTGAAAAGGCTTTCTTGTAAAACACAATCATTGCTTCAATTTTGGCTTCTTTTTTAATAAATTCGAGGTCAATTAAGGTTTCTAATCTTTCATTAATTTCTTTTAAATTGAAATTTATCTTTGCAAGATAATGCTGTTTAATAATCATATTTCCTGCGCTGTAAGCAAGCAAAGGTGCAGAAACTATTAAATTTGACACATAACTTCCGTGGGCTAAAATTTTTCCTCCGCTCATAATTGCTGTTCCTTGTCCATTTGCAATATTCATAATATTTCCAGTAACACCTTTAGGGAAATTGAACAGATATGATTGTGACAATAAACCACCTGAAATAAATTCAGGAATATTTCCAATTGCTTGTAATATTCGATTCGGCTTATTCTCTAATAATTTTTTGTTTGTGACTTGAGAGTTTGTTTTTGCTAATTTTTGAAATGAGAAAATTGAATCTTTGGTTAAAGGGTCAATTATTTTAAATTCGGTTGGAATACTTTTTTTAGGCTTTAATAATTGAGTCATTTTTAACAACTCACTTTCGATTTTCCTGTTTTCTTCTTGATGGATTTTGTTATTGTCAGAAACGGTTTTAAGTGAAGTTTGTAATTTTAAAAATTCAGACTTTATTTTAGAAAGTTCAGATTTTATTGTCTCTGAATTTTCATTTAATTCTTTAAATCCAAAAAGTTTTTTAAATATGTTCATATGTCTGTCTCATATGTCTTGTCCTGAAATAT
>NZ_JAHKQN010000013.1:0-35123 GCF_018861125.1 Cellulophaga baltica
GTCCTTGTCTACACTATGAAAAGAAATTCCAAACTACACCAAATCGAACAATAAAATCACGATAAGGATAATCTGGAGCGGAATAATAGTTAGGAGCTGAAAACATCGAATTGAAATGCTCGGCCTTTAAAAAGATACGCGTCTGCTTAACCTTTGCATTGATAAAAAAATCCATCAATGGAAAACCTCCCAAATCCTCATCCGTCTGGATGTAGAATTCACCTAATAAAGGATTATATGAATTCATATTATAGGATGTAAAATACTTAAAGGTAAAACCTGTTTGAATATACATTGCCTTTTTGAAAATCTCTTTAGAATAAAACAATGAGTTTCTTGTCGTAAACTGTGGCACATTTAAAACACTGTTTGTTTGTGAAACCGATTGATACATTAAAGTATTATCCAAGGTGAAATTCTTATATGTAATAGCTTTTTTAAACTTGACCTTTAAATAACTTACCGCATCACTTTCTTGATAAGGTTGTACATATTGATTCTCTGACTCATCTTCTGCTATAGTTTGATCTGGGTCTACAGCAAAATATGTATAGTTATCTAAAGAAGTAAATTTCACAGATGCTTCGCCGAAAAGTTTTGAATCTACATCAAACTGCAAGCTATTTGTGTTCACCTTTTCAAAATCATCTGAATGCTGCCAATTGTAATTAGAATAATCACTTTGATATAACAAATAATTAAAGTCTGGCATTTTTGAAGATGAAAATAGAGTAGCACTAAATTCTAAATCATCATTTAACTTATAGCCAGCTGTAGCGTTTAACAAACTGCCCGTTAAATCACCCGATATATTATAAGACATATTACCTTTTAATATAAACCCTCCTATTTTCTTTTTATAGTCTGCCCCAATAGAAACTTCCGTACCCTTTAATTGATGATCAATTTGAGTGCCATCAGAAGTGGTTAGTAAACTATTAAAAAAGTAATTATAACTATATATATTCAAATTACCCTTTAACCTGCCCAAGGTTTTATCATAAAGCTCAGCACTTAACTGATTATACATTGTTTTTAAATTTGCCCTATCAGCTATATCACTATCTAAAAAAGCATCACCAAAGTAATCATCTTGATCATCTTGGTTAAATTTATAGTTTTTTGTTTCATAATTAAAAAGATGTCCTAATGCCAAGGTTGTTTTTTCAAAAGCACTGGAATCTTGTTCTTTTCTAATCAATTTATATTGATTTTCTATAAAATACCTTTTTCCTATCAGTGTATTTTCTGCATCAGTTAAATTCACATCTAAACTAGTACGCGTATTAAAATCATCATCACCAGAAGCAAACTGTGTTTCAGTTTCGCTCAAACCTCCATTTTCCTCAGTATCTATATCTTGGGCAGCTATATGGATTCTAAGACTATACCTATTATTCTTACTTCTATAGGACGCACTTGTTCTAAAGTTACCACTTATTGCTTCAGAATAGTTATACTTACCATAAGACCTAAAACCTTTATAAGCAATCATGTAATTTAATCTTTCTGAAATATTAAAAGTCAACAAAACATCTAAAAGTTGCCCTTCTTCAAAGACAGTTTTAAACATCGCTTCGGTCATTGGAGTTGGCACATGATAATAATTGATATCCTCCATCTCAAAATAATTATAATGTTTTGCAGTAGCCCCTAATTTTGGATAAAACATTGTGGTTTCAAAATCATAGCCTAATTTATTATATGGTTGCCCCATATTTGCAAACGGAAGCAATTCATAATTATCTTTTCTAATATAATTATACAGGTAGTCTTTGTTTATAGTAAGTGTAGTGTCTACAAAAGTGGTATCTCTTGCAAAAGATATTATTTTATAATCTGAAACAATCGGTAGTTCTTCTCCATTCTCACCTAGTTTACCCAATTCTTTATCCGGCTTTTCTGTTACTGCTATAGAATCCGACTCAGAAGGCTTTGGTTTTGGACCTTGTTGTTGCCCCCTACCCAAATGAACTATTAAAATAAAAATTACTAAAAATAAATATCTCATTAACTATTAATTATCAACAACAAAGGTAATTTTTTTGTTGTTAAGAGCGTGTGAAAGTTTAAAATTTTGGTTTAAAAACAAAAACCACGATGAACATCATCGTGGTTTTTAATTTATCCTTAGTAAAAGAATTAATTCTGTTGAGCTTCCCCTATATTTGGATTAGCATTAATTTCTGCCTGGGGTATTTTCCATATCCACTCATCATTTACAGACGGTCTTTCTTGGAAAAATCCATCACCATAAAGCACTTCTGAAGCACCTGAATTTGATTGATCTATACCTTCATCCCAACGAATTTGATCTAAGTAAGAAAAGCCTTCGCCCCACAACTCAACTCTACGCTGAAACTTTATTTCATCTAAAAGCGCTTCTTGAGTGTTAAACAACGTAACATCATAAGCACTATCCCTTGCTTCACCCAAAATTGACAAGGCTGTTTGTGCTCCAGAGATATCAGATAACATTGCTTTAGCTTCCGCTTCAATCAAATACATCTCTGACGAACGCATATAAATAACATCATCTGGATCAATTGAACCTGGGTTTTCTTGTAAAAATTTCATAGAAATATAAGGATGTGTATTATGAGCCGTTGTCATTCCATACTCAGTAATTATAGCTTCCCATGCATCCCAAAAATCATCTTCATTATCATAATTTGGATCTGTTAAATAACTGCCTCCTTGTCCGTTTGACGCACTAGAATTAGTATTTGGAGCTAATGGCAACCATGCTTTAGCTCGATAATCAGTATCAGGAATCTGATCATATATATCACTTCTAATGATTTTAGGATTGGTTCTAGTTTGACTTCCATTAAAAGTTGACCCTATAAAATAAAAATAAGACTGAAAAAAATTTGTTTCCGTATCTATCACAGTCCCTCCCCAAATAACCTCTGAAAGATCAACTGAATTAAAACCTGACAACCAATCAACTTCATCTAACAAAGGATAGTTTTCTCTAGCCAAAACAGCCGCATCAGCAGCAGTCTGCCAATCTCCTTTAGACAGAGCAATTCTAGCTTTTATGCCATACGCAGCATCTATAGAAATATTAGATTTATTATCTGGACCTGATGCATCTTCAAAATAACCAATAGCCAAATCAATATCTTCTTCAATTTGTGTATAAACATCTTCTACAACAGATCGCGCCTCACTAGTATATGGAACCCCTGCATCTAAAACTAAAGGAACACCTAAATCGGTACTAGGGCTACCAATCAAATACCCTTTTGCAAAAGTCGTCACTAGCTGATGATAGGCCCAAGCTCTATAAGCATATGACTGTCCTAATATATTATTTAAATCGGCATCTATTGTTAAATTTCCTTCCGCAACAGTATTAATAATTGAATTAGCTGTAAAAACAAAATGATAACGCTCATACCATAAATTATCAACAGTTGTTGTGTTTGCGTTTGTATGTGCTAACCATTGCAGATCAGCAGTCATCCAACCATTACCTGGTGACGAATGAATAAGATTACCTGCAATAACATCAAAAGATGGCATGTAATAACTCTGACCAGACCTAGAAGAAGTGGTCCCTGGTAGCGGATTTTGCGCATACATTTGTCTATGTAAACCGTTTAATAACAAATCCATATTTTCAGCACTTGACAAAGCATCTGTTGCCGCAATAGCATCTGTTGGTTGTGTTTCGAGAAATTCTTTCTCACAACTTACTAAAACAACCGTTAAGATTGTAAGTAAAATTATATGTGTTTTATGTAACATAATTTTTATTTTTTTGTATTAAGTTTTTACTAAAAAGAAACGTTTACTCCAAAAGATAATACCGATGAAGGGTTATAATCATTTCCTGAAGGTGTTCCCGCTAGGTTATACTGAGGATTTAATCCTGTTCTTTTACTTTTTAGGAAAAGGTTTTCTCCAGAAACAAATAAACGTAATGTATTAACACCTAATCTTTCTGATATATTATCATCTAATACATATGATAAATTAACATTTCTTAATGCTATATAAGAAGCATCAGTTAAAAATCTAGTCGAAAATCTTTGAGACTGATTTGTATTTCCATTTTCTAACCTTGGCACATCTGTTACATCACCTGGTTCACGCCAAGCGTTTAAAGCATCAACATGTAAAGCCTCTCCGTAAACACCCTCACTCATCAAATCTGCATAACCATAATCAAGAATTTTACCTCCAATACCATATACCAAAGTAAAATCTAAGGAAAGTCCTTCATAGTTAAAACTGTTAGAAATAGACCCTATTAAATCTGGAACAGAACTATCGCCAGTGTAAGCTAACCCTGCATCTTGAAAATCATTAGTCGTAGCATGTTCTCCATTTCCATCTAGTACTGCAACTTGTTCTCCTGTATCAATATCTTCTTCAAACATATAGTAAAGCGCATCACCATTATCAATATCTACGCCCGCATAATGATATATATAATAATCGTATGCAGAATGACCTTCAGCCCAACGCTTAGAACCATTTATACTAGGCTCAGGAAGATCTGTTATTTCATTCTTTAAAGTAGAAGCTTGAACAGTTAAATCCCAATTAAATTTTTTAGACTTAAAAAAATGACCTGTCAAACCGATCTCATAACCCGAATTATACAAATCACCTATATTAAAAGGCGCTTCATTTAATCCTTCAGAAGTTGGGATTGGTAAATTATATAATAAATCAGTTGTATTTTTTTTGTAATATTCTACAGAACCCTCAAGTGCATTATTAAATAAACCAAACTCTAATGCTACATCAAAACTTTCACTTGTTTCCCATTTTAAATCATCATTTCCTAAACTAGAAAAATAAATTGCTGGATTACCTGCATTTGAATACAAAGTAGTAAGAGCTTGAGAGATATAGAAACTACCTAAATCATCATTTCCAACTTCACCATAAGAACCTCTTAATTTCAAATTATCAACAAAAGAAATTTCAGACATAAAATCCTCTTGATCAATTCTCCATGAACCTCCTAACGAATAAAAATTACCCCATCTTGAATCTAAACTAAACACAGAACTACCGTCTCTTCTAAAAGATCCACTCAAGTAATATTTATTATCAAAATTATAGTTCAATCTTGCAAAATAACCTTCTAGTTTTTTATCAGAACTATACCCTCCAAGACTTGATACCACAGAAAAATTATCAAACTCATAAATACCATCAGCTGTTTGCGTATTTGCTAATCCATTATTTTCAGAATAGTGTCTATCAAAACTTTCATGCCCTAAAGTAACTTCTAAATTATGTGAACCAAAAGATTTATTATATGTTAATAATTGGGTGAAATTTTCAGTATTTCTTCTAAATCTTGTTTCCCCATATCTACCAGTTGGAGCACCATCACCAACAATTGCATTTTCATAACTTTTATTAATAAAATCCTGAATATCTTGGCCATAATTAATTCTAGCTTTTAAGCCTTCTAAAAGTTTAAATTCAGCAAAATATCTAAAACCTATATTATTAATTTTAGTAACCTCTTCATTCAATATAGCTTCAGCTATACCATGACGACCTGGGTTATAAGGTCTAGTTTGTATATTGTATTCAGAATACCCTTCGCCCAAATCATAAACAGGGTCTCCAGCTTCGTCAACAACAATATTACCGTCTAAATCATTTATATAAACAGGATAAATTGATCCTAAATTTTTCGCCCAAGCAAAAGGGTTTACAGTACTAGTTGTACCTGCACCTGTAGGTCCATGAGAATCTGTTATAGCTAAATTCATCCCACCTCCAAGCGTTAACCAATCAGTAGGTGAAAAATCAGCATTAATTCTAGTAGTTATTCGCTCATAATCACTTTCAATTACATACCCTTCTTCATCTAAATATGAAGCTGAGAAAAACACTTGGTGATTTTCTCCACCTCCAGATATATCTATCGAGTGACTAGTTCTACTACCAGCTCTTTCTAATGCATCATACCAATCAAGACTATTATAGATCAACTCAGCATTTGGATTTATCTTCCCGTCAACTCCAACTATTTGATCATTTGCAACATTAAAAGGGTTGTAACCAAGTCTATTAAATATCGAAGCTGATGCTTCAGCCTCATTACCTGCTCCTCCTAAAGAATTCTTATACGCCTCCCACATTAATTCATAATATTGAGCAGGACCAACAGCCTCATATTCTCCAATTCCTTTTGAAACAATACCAAATTGACTAGTAACATTTACCGTTATTTTAGAATTGTTTCTTCCATTTTTAGTGGTAATTATTACAACTCCATTAGCTGCTCTTGAACCATAAAGAGAGGTTGAAGCCGCATCTTTCAAAACAGTTAATGATTCAATATCATTTTGATTTAAACTAGACAAAGCCCCTTCAAATTGAATACCATCTACAATATATAATGGATCAGTAGACCCCCCATTTAAAGTTCCAACACCTCTAATAACAAGTGAAGGTGAAGATCCTGGCTGACCTGATGACGAAACAAATTGCACACCAGTGGCTTTACCCTCAATTGCAGCAATTGGAGATGTAATACTTCTTAAAGCAAGATCTTTAGAATCAACAACTGCAGCTGAACCTGTAAAAGCCTCCTTAGTAGTAGAACCGTAGGCTACAACTACAACTTCATCAAGTGCTTGTGAATCTTCAAGCAACTGAACATTAATGGTAGAAGAATCACCAACGTTCTTTTCAGTTGTTTTTTGACCTATATAACTAAATTTTAACTTCTGACCAACAGAAGCTATTATAGAATAGTTACCATCAAAATCTGTTTGAGTCCCTTTAGTAGTTCCAACTACAATTATAGATACTCCTGGTAATGCCAGACCAGATTGGTCTGTGACTACACCATTAATCGTTTTTTCTTGAGCATAAGAAAAACTCATTATTAACACCAACAAAGGTGTTAACATACGTGTTAACTTTGGTTTCATAAATATGTATTTTGAATTAGTTGCTCACAAAACTGGTAAAATCAAGTTAATAAAACAACAACAAAAGTTAAATAAATACATAGTATGTTAAAAAAATGTTAGCTTTTATCATTTGACTAAATAATATGTGTGTTTTTTTACCAAATATTATTTTTTTTTAACACAAAACTTAGACAATCACTTAAAAACAATTAAAATATTATACACTTGAACTAGCCGTTGTGTTAAACACTAAAATATTCGTAATCCTTTTCTTCCTTTATTAAGAATTTTACAACTTCATTTATACTATAATAGTTTACAATCTTTAATTGAGCTTATTTAATTTGTTATTTTTACTCATCTATAATTTATGATTAATGAATTTAATAGTATGCTAAAAGATTTCCATTTTGAACATAATGAAATTGGCACTGACGAAGCCGGCAGAGGTTGCCTTGCTGGGCCCGTAACTGCGGCTGCTGTGGTTTTACCCGAAAACTTCAAAAACGTCTTACTAAATGATTCTAAAAAACTTTCTGAAAAGAATAGAGACTTATTAAAACCCATTATTGAAACTACAGCAGTCAGCTTCGGGGTTTATCATATTAAGCCAACTAAAATTGATGAGATTAATATACTCAATGCTTCAATATTAGCTATGCATAAATCCATAGATCAATTAAAAACAGATTCTACACATATTATAGTAGATGGAAATAAATTTAAGGATTATAAAAAATTTACTCACGAATGTATTATTAAAGGAGATAGTAAATACATGAGTATAGCTGCAGCTTCTGTTTTAGCTAAAACATATAGGGATGAATATATGAACAAAATACATTTGGAATACCCTATGTATAATTGGAAAAAGAATAAAGGATACCCAACAAAAGAGCATCGAGAAGCTATTCGTAAATATGGCATAACCAAATACCACAGAAAAAGTTTTAGACAACTACCTGAACAATTAAAACTAGATATATTATAAGGAGTATTTTTTATCATAAAGTGTAAATTTGTAAAAAACACATTTTATGAGAATTAAAATTCTTATCCTAATAGTTGCATTTAACTTTAGTTGTAAAAAAGAAATCGTTACACAGAATTCCATACTTGTAGATGTACCGCAAAATGCATCAGCAATAATTAAAGTAAATGATTTTGATGTTTTTAAAAGTGATTTAAAAAACAACTCTTTTTTAAAAGTTTTTGAAAAAACAAAATTCTTCTCTACCAACACAAAGTCACTTGAACCTTTGGACTATATTAAACCTGAAGGCGAAAGTATTTTAAGTTTTGTAGAAATAGGAAAAGAAAGTTTTGATTTTTTTTATAAAACAGATTCAAATATCAACTTAATAGATATTGACAATCATAAGAATAAAACTATAGAAGAAGTTATTTATGAAAATAAATCTTATAAAAAGATAACTCTAGATGATCAAGTCGTATATACCCACACTAAAGGAAGTTCATTTTTTGCAAGCTCTTCTCAATTATTGATTGAAAATTTAATAAGAACAACAGAAACTCCTGAAACTAACAAAACACTCTTAAAACTATACAACACGGCTTCAAAAAACTCTAATACTGTTGTATTTATAAACACTAAATATAGCAACGGCTTATTAACTGCTAATCTAAAAAATAATATAAAGTTTTCTGATTTCTCTGACTGGGTTTCTTTAGATGCTATTGTCACTCAGAGTGAATTTAAACTTACAGGCATTAGTATATCAGGTAATAATTCACCTCAAAAATTTTCAAGCTTATTTGCTAATGTTAGTCCTTTTGAAAATACAGTTCAAAATTACGCTCCAATAAACTCAAAGGCAGTATTGTCATTCACTTTTGAAAATTTTGAAAATTACTATAACAACCAGCAGAGATATTTAGAAAACCTACCTAAAAAAGATACTATTTTCACCACTACTCAAGAGCTTGGTATCTCTTACATAAACAACAGTAAAACCGCTACTCTTCAAACTTATGATGCTGAAAATATTGTAAAATACATTTCCCTATTTTCAAATAACAATACAAACTACCAAGGAAATGAAATTTTAAAACTGACAAAAAAAGATATTTTAAGTCCGTTTGAATCAATTCTCAAAAATTTTGAAAGTAATTACGCTACTATTTTAGAAAACGCTATTGTTTTTTCTGAAGATATCGAAACAATACAAAACACAATTAGTAATTACAAAAACGAGGCCACATTCAACAAATCTGAAACTTATTTAAGTGCAAAAAATAGCATAGCAGATGCTTCAAACTTACTTTTTATTGCTTCACCTGATGGTATTAATATGCTTAAAGAGGAGGAGCTAAAAGAAGATGTCAATAAAAACCTAACTAAGCTTGACACAAAAGACCAGATTCTAATTGCTCAATTAGTATCTGACCAAAATTTTAATCACACCAGTCTAATTTTAAAAAATAAAATATCTAAAACTACCACTAATATTACAGCTCCGCTATATACAATACATTTAGATGATGAAATTGTTTCTCAACCACAGTTTGCAATTAATCATTTAACTAAGAAAAAAGAAATAGTAGTTCAAGACGAAAAAAATATTCTTTATTTAATATCTACAGAAGGAAAAGTACTTTGGAAAAAAGAATTAAATGGGCGTATTAAAGGAACAATTGAACAAGTAGACCTGTATAAAAACGGTCGTTTACAATTAGCATTCATAACCGATAATCATTTTTATATTTTGGATAGAAATGGAAAAGATGTGCCAACATTTGATATGGACTTTGAAGGTGAAATTTTAAACAGTCTCTCTATATTTGATTATGATAAAAATAGAAATTATCGTTTTGTAATATCTCAAGGCACTAAGCTTCATATGTATGATAATTCAGGTAAAATAGTTTCAGGGTTTAAATACAAGGCGAACCAAAACAAAATTATTAACGCGCCTAAACATTTCAGAATAAAAACAAAAGATTATCTCGTTTTCACCCAAGACAATGATGTTTTACGTATAATTGACCGTATTGGCTCTGATCGAATAAAGGTTAAAGACAAAATTAATTTCTCACAAAATGACATTTACCTTTATAAAAATAAGTTTACCACAACAGATGCAAATGGATTTTTAACTCAAGTAGATGAAAAAGGTACTGCTGTAAAAACAAACTTAAATTTAAATAAAGACCATGGTTTGTATACAACGAGTAATACACTTGTTACAATGAATGATAATACCCTAACTATAAAAGGTAAAAAAACAGAATTGGAATTAGGTGTGTATACGAAGCCCGTAATATTTTTCATCTACAATAAAATTTATGTGAGTGTTACTGATATACAGAATCATAAAATCTATTTGTTCGACAGTAATTCAAAACCAATTCAAAACTTCCCTATATACGGGACTTCACTTATTGACTTAGCGGATATTGATAATGATAAGAAATTAGAGCTTGTTACTAAAGATTTAGACAACTCATTAATTGTATACAAAATCAATTAAAAAATACCATTAATACAGATTTTACAACCATCTATACAAATAAATAATTGCTTTATAAAAATCTTTGTAAATTTATTAAGTTTAAAAATAAACACAACCACTAAGTATAATAGTACAGATAAAAAAACCGAGACTAAATCTCGGTTTTTTCTTTTATAAAAGTAGCTTCAAATAGTTTTTCAAAATTATCGAGTATCTTCTGTTGTACTTCTTTAATTGAAATTTCTTTTTTCCCTAACTCAACATTTAATGAGGTAACCGCTTTATCTTTTATTCCACACGGAATCATTAAATCAAAGTATCCTAAATCTGCATTAATATTCAATGCAAAACCATGCATTGTTACCCAACGACTGGCACGAACCCCCATAGCACATATTTTGCGAGCAAAAGGCGTTCCTACATCTAACCAAACTCCTGTTTCTCCGTCTGAGCGTTCTGCTTTAAGACCATAATCTGCTAAAGTGAGAATTACAATCTCTTCTAAAAAACGAAGATATTTATGAATATCTGTAAAAAAATTATCTAAGTCTAAAATAGGGTAACCTACTATTTGTCCCGGTCCGTGATAAGTAATATCACCACCTCTATTAATTTTATAAAATGTAGCTCCTTTCGCTTCTAACTGGGTCTCATCTATCAATAAATTATCAATATTTCCACTTTTACCTAAAGTATAAACATGTGGATGTTCTACAAAAAGAAAATAATTAGGAGTCGCAATACTAAGCTGCTCTCGTCTATTCTTAATCTTTATATCCAAAATAGATTTAAAAAGTGCTTCTTGATAATCCCAAGTTTCTTTATAATCTTTTAAACCTAAATGCTGTAGTATAACTTCCTTATTCATTATAGCAAAGATACAATTTTAAAGAATTACAAAACACCAGTTATGGTCGCCTACCTATTGAGAATCTGGATTATTTAATATTACTAATGCTGCAATAACGCCAGGCACCCAACCACAAAGAGTTAATAAAAATACAATTACTATTGATCCGCATCCTTTACCAATTACTGCTAGTGGCGGAAAAAAAATAGCTAATAAGACTCTCCAAATACTCATTTATTTTGATTTTGATTGATGAATTTAACTATTAGACGATAGCATACAAAATATGTTACACTTATTTTATAAAAAAGGTATAAGCTAATAATTGTTTTTCAGATTGATGATTTGAAGCATAGTGCCTATATTTGCACCCTTAATTATTAGAAAATGCAACTTTCAGAACAAGAGGTAATCAGAAGAGAGAAATTAGCCAAATTACGAGAATTAGGCATTGACCCATATCCAGCGGCACTATACCCTGTTGATGCAACATCAACAAGTATAAAACAGAATTATATTGAAGGTAAAAAGGTGATTCTTGCAGGTAGATTAATGCGTAAGAAAATACAAGGTAAAGCCTCTTTTGCTGAACTTCAAGATAGTGAAGGTCGTATTCAAGTATATTTTAATAGAGATGAAATATGTACTGGTAACGACCATTCTAAATACAATGATATTTTTAAAAAACTAATAGATTTAGGTGATATTATAGGTATTGAAGGTGAACTTTTTACAACGCTAGTTGGCGAAAAAACTGTTTTAGTAAAAGATTTTACAATACTATGTAAATCTTTACGCCCTTTACCTTTGCCAAAAGTTGATCCTGATGGTAAAGTTCATGATGAATTTAATGATCCTGAATTACGTTACCGTCAACGTTATGTTGATTTAATTGTAAACCCATCTGTCAAAGAGACTTTTGTTAAAAGAACAAAAATCACAAACAGTATTCGTTCTTTCTTTAATGAAAGAGAATATTTAGAAGTTGAAACTCCTATTTTACAACCAATTCCTGGTGGTGCATCTGCAAGACCATTTTTAACTCATCATAATGCATTAAACATACCATTGTATTTACGTATTGCAAATGAACTTTACTTAAAAAGATTAATTGTTGGTGGTTTTGATGGTGTCTATGAATTCTCTAAAGATTTTAGGAATGAAGGGATGGATCGAACTCATAATCCTGAGTTTACAGTAATGGAGCTTTATGTCGCTTATAAAGACTACCATTGGATGATGGATATGACTGAGCAATTGTTAGAAAAAATTGCAATTGATGCTAATGGAACTTCAAAAACGCAAGTTGGTGAAAATGAAATAGAATTTAAAGCACCTTACCCAAGAGTTCCTATTTTAGAAGCTATTAAAGAACATACGGGCTATGATGTTGCTGGTATGGAAGAAGATGAGCTACGTGAAGTTGGTAAAAAACTTGGACTAGAAGTTGACGAAACTATGGGCGTTGGCAAATTAATTGATGAGATTTTTGGTGAAAAATGTGAACATTTATATATACAACCAACATTTATAACTGACTACCCCAAAGAAATGAGTCCGTTAACTAAAGAGCATAGAGATAATCCTGATCTTACAGAGCGTTTTGAATTAATGGTAAATGGTAAAGAATTAGCAAATTGCTATTCTGAGCTTAACGATCCTATTGATCAAAGAGAACGTTTTGAAGATCAATTAAAATTATCAGCAAAAGGCGATGATGAAGCCATGTTTATTGATCAAGACTTTTTAAGAGCTTTAGAATACGGTATGCCTCCTACAAGTGGTATTGGTATTGGTATTGACCGCTTGGTAATGTTAATGACCAATAACTCTTCAATACAAGAAGTTTTATTCTTCCCTCAAATGCGACCTGAGAAAAAACAAATAGAACTTTCTGATAATGAAAAAATAGTTTTTGAAATTTTAAAGAAGCAATCACAAATGTCACTTACTATTTTAAAAAATGAATCTGGATTAAGTAATAAAGCTTGGGATAAAACAATAAAATCTTTGGGTAAATTAGGACTTACAAAAGTTACTAAAACTGAAAATGACTTAATAGTTGAATTGCAAGATTGAATTTAACAGCGATTTTTACACTAAAGGGAGGTCTATGGCCTCCCTTTTTTTTATGGTATAAAGTATCTAAAAAAACAAAGCCTCTGAAAACAGAGGCTTTGAATTGACTAATTCTAATAAAAACTACTTTACAAAAGTTTTTCGTTTTGATTTTCGAATATACTATAAAGACGTTTAAAATCCATATTTGTTACACAGAACTTTAAATATTAACAATATTTTCGCTAATATGCTGTATTTTAACTCTTTTAGTCAAAATTAGAAGCCCAATTTTAACAACTAAAAACCAAAGTGGTTAAGAATTCGTTAACAAAAAATAAAAATATATTCTCGTAATTTGAGATAGACTAATTAATTATAAACTAAGCATGTTACAAAAATTACTTCAGAAAACGCTCTTTGTTTTCTTATTGGTAGGTTGCTTTACAACAACCGAAGCCCAAATTTTTAAAAAGAAAAAATCAAAACCAGAAACCGAAAAATCAAAACCTAAAAAAGGCGGTATTCAACCTTATAGTAAGGTAATTACAAAAGAAGCTAAAACCGATAAAGGTTTGTTTGATGTTCATACTATTGACAGCAAATATTTTTATGAAATTCCAGATTCTTTATTTAACAAAGAGATGTTAATGGTTAGCCGTATTTCTAAAACTGCAGCTGGCATAGGTTTTGGTGGCGGAAAAATTAATACACAAGTTTTACGATGGGAGAAAAAAGATAAAAAAGTTTTAGTTCGTGTTGTTTCTTATGATGTTGTGGCTGCTGATTCTTTACCAGTTCATGAAGCTGTAGTAAATTCAAATTTTGAGCCTGTTTTATTTTCTTTCGATATTAAAGCTTTAAAAAAAGACTCAATAACACCAGCTACAGTAATTGATGTTACTGATTTATTTAAAAAAGATGTTAATGCTCTTGGCATGCCGTCTTTCTACAAAAAAAGATATAAAGTGTCTCGTTTAGATGCTGATAGAAGTTATATTGAATCTATAAAAAGTTATCCTTTAAATGTAGAAGCAAGACATGTAAAAACATATGCTTCAGGTTCAGCACCATCAAATAGTAGTTTGGGTTCTATATCTATAGAGATTAATAACTCTATGATTCTACTTCCTGAAGAACCAATGAAACGTAGGTATTTTGACGAACGTGTTGGTTGGTTTGCTCGCGGGCAAGTTGATTATGGTTTGGAGGCCCAAGAAAGCAAAACCGTAACATATTTAGACCGCTGGAGGTTAGAAGTTAAAGATGAAGATTTAGAAAAATTCAAAAAAGGAGAATTAGTAGAACCTAAAAAGCAAATTGTTTACTATATAGATCGTGCTACTCCTAAAGAATGGGTGCCTTACATAAAACAAGGTGTTGAAGATTGGCAAGTTGCTTTTGAAGCTGCAGGTTTTAAAAATGCTATTATTGCTAAAGACCCTCCGACTATTGAAGAAGATCCTGATTGGTCACCTGAAGATGTACGCTATTCTGTAGTGCGTTATTTAGCATCACCAATACCAAATGCAAATGGTCCGCACGTGAGCGACCCAAGAACAGGAGAAATTCTAGAGTCTGATATAAACTGGTACCATAATGTAATGACTTTATTACGTAACTGGTATTTTGTACAAACAGCAGCAATTAATGAAGATGCTAGAGGTGTAGCATTTAAAAATGAAGTTATGGGACGTTTAATTCGTTTTGTATCATCACACGAAGTTGGCCACACCTTAGGTTTACCTCATAATATGGGTAGTAGTGTTGCGTACCCTGTAGACTCTTTACGTTCTGCAACTTTCACTAAAAAATACGGAACAGCTCCATCAATTATGGACTATGCACGTTTTAACTATGTTGCTCAACCTGGAGATGAAGGTGTTGCTTTAATGCCTGAAATTGGCATTTATGATAAGTATTCAATTAATTGGGGTTATAGACCAATTATGGATAAAACTGCTGAGGAAGAGAAAAAAGTATTAGACAAATGGATTTTAGAGCATGACGGAGATCCTCTATATAGATTCGGACACCAACAAGCTGGTGATGTAGTTGACCCAAGTTCACAAACTGAAGATTTAGGTGATGATGCTGTAAAAGCAAGTTTATATGGTATTGCTAATTTAAAACGTATTGTTCCAAATTTAGCAACTTGGATTGCTGAAGATGGCAAAAAATATGATGATTTAGGAACGTTATACGCTCAAGTTTTATCTCAGTATAATAGATACATGGGCCACGTTTCAAATAATATTGGTGGTGTTTATGAGCATTATAAAACTTTTGATCAAGAAGGAGCTGTATATACACCTGTTGCTAAAGAGCGTCAAAAAAATAGTATGAAATTCATACAAGATGAATTATTTAAAACCCCTGCTTGGTTATTAGATCAAAACATTTTTAATAAGATTGAATTTTCAGGATCTATAGAACGCATCCGTTCTTACCAAGTTAGAACTTTAGATAATATTTTAAGCTTAAGTAAAATGGCTCGTATTATTGAAAATGAAACTGCTAATGGTAGTGAAGCTTATGCACTTACTAGTATGATGAAAGATTTACGTACTGGAATCTGGTCTGAGTTATCAAGAGGCGGTAAAATTGACACTTACCGTAGAAATTTACAAAAAGCACATATTGATAGGTTAGGTTATTTAATGACTGCTGAAACTCCAACACAAAGTAGAAGAAACCGTAGTCCTTATATTAAAGTAACTGCTATTAACACAAGTCAATCTGATATTAGATCAGTAGCAAGAGCTGAACTAAATATTCTAAAAAGAAGTATTAGAAGTGCAATTGCTAGAACATCTGATAGCATGAGCAAATATCATTTACAAGATGCTTTAGAACGCATAAATATGATATTAGACCCTAAGTAGTAAAAGGTTAAAATATAAGAAGCGGTATGATTTACTTATTATACCGCTTTTTTCATACGCTGGTTTTAACATTTTCGATTAAAAACAACTTCTATCGATTAATAACATTTTGAAAAAAACAATCTACTTTTCACATACATATTTCTACTATTGACAACATACAAATAATAGGTATATAAATACTTTTTAAATTTGAAATATATTAAAAACAAGATTGGAGTATGTCGAAGAAGATGTTGAGTTTTATTTATTTATCAGTTTTTATTTTAACTTGTGCAGCCTATAAAGCACTCACTAACAAAGAAAAAGAAGAAAATAAAGAGGATGCTTATAGCTCCGTAACCAATGACAATATAGATGAAGAAAATGATACAACTTATGATTATATAATTCTGAATTAAGAAAAACATTCAACCTACTTTTTGCTAAGAAAACTAAAAGGCACGGATTTTAATTCCGTGCCTTTTTATGTTTAAAAAAATAACTTTTCACAACTAATAACAATATTTACACACCCCTAATTATATCTATTCACAACAATAAAAGAAAAGAAATAATTAAATCGTATGTATTTTCTTACTTTTGTAATGCCCAAATGAATGATTATTATGAAAGAGAAAATTAAAAGCCTACTATTTTTAATATGCTTTATTATATCTGCATTAGTCTACTATCAAATTGAACAGAAAGATAAAGCGACATATGAAACTATTAATAGATCACGTTTTGTATCTATAAAAGTTGAAGATAGTCAAGAAACAGAAAGTTATGATGACATCCCCGATATTATAATTCACGAAAAAGAATAAATTACGACAATAGCATTAAGATAAAGCAACAAATTACATTTGTTGCTTTTTTATTCCCAAAAGTTAAAATATTACTAATAACTAAACCTTTTGAATGATTCATTGTCATAGATGTATAATTTAAAAACAAAAATCATGAAAAAAGTAATAACAATTTTAGTGTTAAGTATAGGATTAAATGCAATGGCTCAAGGAAAAAGAGGACATGACTATACACCAGAACAGATGGCAACCTTATCAAGTAAAAAAATGACACTTGCTTTAGATTTAAATGAAGATCAGCAAGCAGAAATTTACAAAATGGATCTTGAAACTGCTAAAGACAAAAAAGCTAAAATGGCTGAACGTAAAAAAGCTAATAAAGACGAAGAAAGAAAAAAACCTAGTTCAGATGAACGTTTTGAAAGAGAATCAAAAATGTTAGATCAAAAGATTGCTAAAATGAAAAAGATGAAATCAATATTATCTAAAGAGCAATTTGAGAAGTGGCAAAAAATGCAAAAGAACAGAATGAAAAAAGGACACGGAGATCGTAAAAAACATTCTAGAAAAAAAGGAGATAAGAAACAACATACTGAAATTGAAGAATAACTTAAATAGAGCCGATAAAATTATCGGCCCTATTTAAACCTTTTTATTAAAACATAATCTTATGACTATCTAATCATTAAAAATTAAGAACATGAAAAAAGTAATAACACTTATCGTATTATTTATTGGTATTAATGCTATTGCACAGCAAAGAGAAAGAAGAGATATTGATCCTGAAGAATTTGCAACAAAAAATACTGAAAGGTTGACAAAATCTCTTGATTTAAGCGAAGATCAGCAAACTAAAATTTATAATCTGAATCTTAAAAATGCTGAAGAAAGAAAAGCCGCAATGGAAGCACGTAAAAGCGGCGAAAGAACAAAACCTTCAGAAGAAGAACGTGAAGCTATGAAAGCTCAAATGGACGCAAAACGTGAAGAACAAAAAGAAGAAATGAAAAACATTTTATCAGATGAGCAGTTTCAAAAATGGGAAACTATTCAAGAAGAAATGAAAGATAAAAGAGGCGGTGGTAGAAGAGGACAGAAATAAATGAAGTTTGAGCTACCCTATGCAGTGGAAATAAAACCGATACTTAAATTAGTATCGGTTTTATTATTTACTTAAAAACTTAGTGTACCATTTGCCTGAAGCTTTCACAATTCTTTTTTGAGTTTCAAAATCTATATGTACCAAACCAAACCTTGGTTTGTATCCTTCTGCCCATTCAAAATTATCCATAAAAGTCCACACAAAATATCCATCTATTTTTAAACCTTTCCTTTTAGCTTTATATACTTGTTTTAAATACGCTTTCAAAAAATTTACTCTTCTAATATCGTCAACTTCACCGTTTTCAACAACATCTTTAAAAGCAGCACCATTTTCAGTAATTATAATCTTATTGACTCCTTTATACTCATTAAATTGTTTTATCATTTTAAAAATACTTTTGGGGTAAACTTCCCAATTCATCATTGTAGTCCTAACATTTCTTTTATTCGCTTCAACAATTTTAGCACTTAAATAGGGTACTAAATAACTATGTTTAACAACTTCACGCGTATAGTTTTGGATACCAATGAAGTCAAATTCAAATATTGCATTTTTTTCGTCTCCGGGTTGAATATAGTTTTTGATCTTTTTTAAAACTGGTGCAGCGTCAAAAGGGTAACCTAATCCCAACGAAGGTTCTATAAAAAGTCTATTCAACATTGCGTCAGCTTTTTTAGCTGCTACTATATTTTTATGCTTTTTATCTACAGGGGTAATATATGAACAAGAAAATGTTGTCCCAATAAATGCATCAGCAACTAGTTCTCTTAAAATTCTACCACCAGCTGCTTGGCATAAAACAGCATGATGTACTGCTGGTAAAAAGTTCTTTAAACCCTTTTTACCAGGTGCATGAACTCCTAAAAAATAACCTGCGCCAGTAAAAACCATTGGTTCATTCAAAACCATCCATTTTTTTACACGATCACCAAAATGTTTTGCGCATACAGTTGAAAAAGTCTTAAACCAATTGACTACCTCTCTATTTGTCCAACCACCTTTATCTTCTAAAGCTTGTGGTAAATCCCAGTGGTAAAGAGTTACCCAAGGTGTAATACCATGTTCTAAACAAAAATTGATAACATTATTATAAAACTCAACACCTTTTTCACTTACTTCTCCTACTCCATTAGGAATAATTCGTGACCATGACAATGAAAAACGAAATTCTTTAATATTCATTTTTTTTAGCAACAGAATATCCTCCTGATATTTATGATAGAAATCACAAGATACTTGAGCATGTTCATTCTTATAGATAGCACCTTTTTTTTTAGTAAAATTGTCCCAGATAGATTCTCCTTTATCATCAACATCATGCGCACCTTCTATTTGATAAGCAGCAACAGATACACCCCAAACAAAGTCTTCACCAAAATTTTTACGTGATAATTTTGATTTTTTTAAACTAGAAGTAATATTCATAATAAAATAACTTATTTGATAAATGCTTCTTTTAATAATCGGTCAATTATCTCTTCAGTCATATCAGGATAATTAACCTCAACCCGAGCATCTGAGTTTACCCAATTCTTGATCTTTTCAAGATGCTTATTTTTAAGTGCTTTTATAACCGATACTCCCATTTCTTTTAAGGCCACAGCATTACACTGTTGTTCATATTGCCCTTTCATAGGTATGACCATTAATTTTTTATTTAAGAATAGTGCTTCTGCTGGTGTTTCAAAACCGGCACCACAAAGCATACCGGTACAAGTTGCCATACTTTCTACAAAAGCTTCATTGGTAATTGGTCTTATCAAAACATTTTCATCACGAACCGTATTTCTATGATGCTTTGAGAATACTTGCCATTTTACATTTTTTACTTGCGATAAAACACTTACTATTTTCTCATCGCTATATGACGGTAAATACACGGTGTAATGATCTAGAGTTTTAACCGCAGCATTTCTAATATCTTGTCGAATAACAGGAGTGAAAGTCTGACTTGAATACGAATTAAAATGAAAGCCGTATTGCTTTGTTGTAGGTGCATATTTTTTAAGTATTAATTGCCCCATCGGATCAAATTTCTTTGGTTTAGGACTTTCTTTCATCAATACTGCAGCTTGATGACTCAAGCTTATGCACGATTTATTCTTCAATTTACATGCCCATGCCGTTACAGGTTCAAAATCATTAATAATTAGATCATAAGAATCAATAGGTAAACTCTTTACTTCTTTTTGAAGTCTTTTAGAATTTGCTCTTATGTATGTTTTCCAAATATCTACACCTCCTCTTTTTCCGAAAATAAAACTCAAGCCTTTTAACTGATAAGCTATTGGGTACGGAATACTTATATCTGCCTGTGTTCCGCTTAATAAAATATCTAACTCTATATTCTTTTTTTGTAACAAAGGAATAATATCTCTTGCTCTACTTAAATGCCCGTTTCCTGTACCTTGAATTGCGTATAGAACTTTCATATACTATTAATTAATATGTAAATTTACATTTGTTTGCCTTTTTTAAAGAAGTAGAATAGTCTGGATGAGTATCAAAATTTAGTCTGATAGCACTTAAAACATAAAAAGCAAACTCAATAATCATTGGTTAATATTGATTCTACCAAAGATTAAAATTTATATATAATCGTAATACAACAAGAGTTTAAGAATAGGTTATCAGTTTGTTAAGTATAAAAAAAGAGGCTTAAAGCCTCTTTTTAAATTGTATTGAAAATATTATTTTATTTTAAATCAGTAACAAAATTTTCTAATGCCTTTATAGTTGCATCTATATCTTCATACGATAAAGCATCATTTAAAAAATAGCTTTCAAAAGCACTTGGCGGTAAGTAAACTCCATTACTTAACATACCGTGAAAATACTTTTTAAACGTTTCATTATTTCCTTTAGCAGAAGATTCAAAATCTACTACTGGCTCATCTGTAAAATGAACAGATATCATACTTCCAAATCTGTTGATTTGATGTATAATTCCTGCATCTGTCAACACTTTTGATAATCCTTTATGCAGGTATGCTGTTTTATCTGCTAGACTTCTAAAAATTTCAGGATTATTATTCAATGCTGTTAACATTGCCAAACCAGCACTCATAGCTAATGGATTACCACTTAATGTTCCTGCTTGATAAACTGGTCCTTCTGGTGCTAATTTTGCCATTATTTCTTTACGTGCAGCAAAAGCACCTACCGGTAAACCACCACCAATAACTTTACCAAAAGTTACAATATCAGCATTAATACCTAATACTTCTTGGGCTCCACCTCTAGCTAATCTAAAGCCAGTCATTACCTCATCAAAAATTAAAAGAATACCTTCTTTAGTACATAACTCTTTTAAGCCTTTAATAAACGCCTCTTCAGGAATTATACAACCCATATTACCAGCAATAGGTTCTATTATAATAGCTGCAATTTCATTTTTATTTGCATCAACAAGTGCTTGAACACTTTCTAAATTATTATAGCTAGCAAGCAAAGTATCTTTTGCAGTACCTTGTGTAACTCCTGGACTATTAGGGCTACCAAATGTTACAGCACCACTACCTGCTTGAATTAAAAAAGAATCTGAATGCCCATGGTAACAACCGGCAAATTTTATAATTTTATCTTTACTTGTATAACCACGAGCTAAACGTATAGCACTCATACAAGCTTCCGTTCCACTATTCACGAAACGAATTTTATCAATATTAGGCACCATAGAAACTGCTAATTTTGCTAACTCTGTTTCTATTTCAGTTGGCATACCAAATGAAGTTCCTTTTTTTGCTTTTTCAATTACAGCTTCAATTACGGGCTCATAAGCATGACCCAAAATTAACGGACCCCAAGAGGCTATATAATCTATCAATTTATTCCCATCTTCATCGGTTAAATAAGCTCCTTTAGCTTCCTTAACAAATATTGGCGTTCCACCAACAGCTTTAAAAGCTCGTACTGGTGAATTTACACCACCTGGTATATATTCTTGTGCTTCATTAAATAACGCACTACTTCTTTGGTATTGCATGGTACTTATTTTTTTAATGTTTTAACAACTAACTTTTGACCTACTGCTAAATTGCTATTTTTCAAATTATTCATTTTCATTATTTCATCAACCGAAATAAAATATCTTCTTGAAATAGAATACAAAGTATCACCTTTTACTACTGTATGTGATTTTACTTCATATTCTTTTGCTGTTCTTGTTACCTTATACCCTGCATTACGTACGTAAGCATCATATTTATATAACTGGTATTGTTCTATAAAAGAGATTAGTTTACTTGGGTATTTACGATCTGTAGCATAGCCAGCTTGCTTTAGGCCTTTTGCCCAATTTCTATAGTCATCATTATCTAAATCAAACAAAAATGAATAGCGTGCTCTTGAAGATAAAAACTCACTATGGTCACGGAAAGAATACATTGGGTGGTTGTACTTTCTAAAACATTCCCCTTTTTCGTCATCGTCATGAAAATCATAATCACCTTTCCAACCTGTATGGCATTTTATACCAAAATGATTGTTTGTTTTTTTAACTAATGTACTTCTACCTGCTCCACTTTCTAATATACCTTGTGCAAGTGTAATACTCGCAGGTATGCCATAAGCTTTCATTTCAAACTGAGCAATTTCGGCAAATGTTGCAATATATTCTTCAACAGAATTTATAGGAAATTTAACAAACTCACCCGAATCTTCTGGTAACACATAAACATCGCCATTATCAGTATGTATTTCTTCTAGCTTCTCACTTTTATGTGCCGTAGTAGAGCTACTTGATGTTGTGTTTGTTGTTCTTTTATGAGACTTACAGGCTGTAAAAACAATAAGAACAGCCAGTATAGTAATCTTTTTTATCATAATAATAGTAAGGGTGAATTTTTCTTTTTCAATTTTGTATTCATGCCTGCAATACCTTGTAAACCGCCAGTATGTATTGCTAAAATTTTTGTTCCTGGTTTAAAATAATCTTTCTGAATTAAATCTAAAATACCGTACATCATTTTACCTGTATAAATAGGATCAAGCGGTATATTAAGTACTAACTTAAAATCATTTATAAAATCGATTAATTCTTCTGAGACTTTCGCATAACCTCCAAAATTGTAATCAGAATTTAAGCTCCAATTAGATTTGTCGGTAAATTTACGAATATCTTTTTGTAAAAAATCTCCCTTAAGTGCTGGAAAACCAATTACTTTTTGATTTTCTTTAGTCGAATTAATAATTCCTGCAATTGTACCACCAGTACCAACTGCTGTGCAGATTACATCGAAAGACTCATCTTTATCACTTAAAATCTCTTGACAACCTTTAACTGCCAGTTGATTTGTACCGCCTTCAGGTAAATTATAAAATTGACCAAATTCAGCTTCTAAAACTTGTAAAGCAGTTGTCTTATCTTTTGTTCTGTACCATTCACGAGAAACAAATTTAAAATGCATTCCATTGGCATTTGCAAAAGAAAGGGTTGGATTTTCTTGCCATTTATCAGCAAGTTCTTCGCCTCTAATGACACCTACTGTTTTTATATTATTTTCTTTACCCGCATATGCTGTTGCTGCAATATGATTGCTATACGCACCACCATAGGTAACAATACTATCAAAGTTGTTCTTTTTTGCTTCATTTAAATTATACTTAAGCTTTCGGTATTTATTACCCGAAATAAAAGGGTGCAATTGATCTTCCCTTTTTATAAAAAGAGTGATTTTTTTATCTTCTAAAAGCTTAGATTTTATTTGTTGCTTATTGCTTATCACTTAATACTCTATACTTTGAGGGTTCAAAGATATTTAATAAACCCTAAAGGCTTACGTTCATTAAGGTAATTTAAATTTCTTTCATTAGCGTAAGCTTCTCTCTCAAAACTAATATTTTGATATGCTTTATAAGTATCTAAATATATAATAGACCTTATAACCCACTCTAACATATAAATAAAATAAAATGGCAATAGAAATAATTCGCCTTGCTGCTTTAAATGTATTCGTTCATGATTTATTAAAACAGTATCTTCTTTCAAAGAACTATTTTTAACTATGATAAAAGGCCATAAGCTTAGCCCTACATAGTTTTTAACAAAGAAGAATTTTGATACTAAAATCATTATACATTTAATTTCATGCTAAAGATAAGAGCTAAAAGCATGCCATTTGTTTATAAAGATATAAATTCGACCAAATGAAATATTAAACTTTGCATAAAATTAAGGTTAAAGTTTACTAGAATACAGCTAAATATTAAAAGATAAATTAAATTTACAATACACCATAAACCTGAATGAAAGAAAGAATACCCATTGAAGAAGGTGATTATTACCTCTCAAATGAAGGCTATAGAGTTTTTACAAAACAATACCATTTAAAAAGAGGTTATTGCTGTGAAAGCGGTTGCAGACATTGCCCCTATGGGTATGATAATAAAACAAATAGACAAAACAATTGATGGTTTTACGGCATGATTGTTGTGATTAAAAAATAGTAACCCAATATGATAAGATTATGAAATTGATTAAACTTTTTGCACTACCTGTGCTCACGCTTCTCTTTTTAAACTCATGTACATCTGTTCGCGTTTTAAGTGATTATGATACTAATGCTGATTTTAATTCATACAATACATATGCTTTCTATAAGACAGGTATTGACAAAGCTCAAATTTCTGATTTAGACAAGAAACGAATTTTACGAGCTATTGAAGCCGAGATGGATTCTAGGGGTTTTAAAAAATCTGAAAAGCCTGATGTGCTTGTAAGCATTTTCACTAAAGAAAGAGAACAAGTTGATGTATACAACAATTACTGGGGCGGTGGTTTCGGTTGGGGTTGGAATCCTTATTTTTATGGTGGCCGTGGCCCACGTGGTATGGGAATGTATGGAGGAAACCAAGTTAGCACAAGAACTGAGGGTTCTTTATATATAGATTTAATTGATGCTAATGATAAACAGCTAGTTTGGCAAGGTAAAGGTGAGGGTTCATTATACCAAACAAAAAACATTCAAAAGAAAGAAGAAAGAATAAATGAGTTTGTATTTGAAATTCTAAAGGCATATCCGCCACAAACTTCAAATTAAAAATACTTAAAAGCCCGTTAGTTAACGGGCTTTTTCTTTGTTAAACTTTAACTAAAAAACAAGACTAAAATTTTAATCAAAATACATTTTGAATACATTTATTCAAAATATATAAAAGCTTATGATTAAATATTATTTGGTCTCTCTTTCCCTTATCACATTATTACTTACTTCTTGTAATGATTCTGCTAAGAAACAACAACAACAACAACCAGAAGCTACTCCTACTCAAGTTGTCGAGGACATAAAAGTCTATAATTATGATGGTTTAGATCCTTTACTTCATAAAAATGATGACACTACATATATCATTAACTTTTGGGCAACATGGTGTGCACCGTGTGTAAAAGAATTACCTCATTTTCAAGAATATTATGAACAACATAATCACGAAAAAATGAAAATGATTATGGTAAGTATGGATGACCCTAAAGACATTACTTCGAAAATTACACCTTTTATTGAAAAGAAAAATTTACAGCAAGAAGTTATCATATTAGATGACCCAGATGCTAATACATGGATTGATAAAATTAACCCTAATTGGTCTGGCGCGCTACCTTTTACTATTATCTACAATAAAAATAAACGTGCTTATTTTGATACTCCTTTTAATAGTTATGAAGAATTAGAAAAAGCTGTTCAACAAACAATTAAACAATAAATAAATACCTTAAATATGAATAATTATAACTTACGTTTTGTAAAAAGATATGCATTTGCTCTTGCTCTGCTTAGCTTTTTATCTTTTTCAGTAGTTGCTTGTAAAGACAAAAAAGAAAATGCAACAGCTTCCGAACAAACAACAAATGAAGATGGTCAATCTGATAAAATGAGTCCTCCTCCAGGAGATCATAAAGGCCCACCTCCAGGTGATAGAAAAGGACCGCCAAAAGGTGGTGGTGGATCACCAATACAAACTAAAACTTTAGACGAAATTGGTGGCTACAAAATTGGAGATACAGCTACCGATTTTGAACTTAAAAATATTGATGGTGAGACAGTTTCTTTAAGTGATTATAAAGATGCTAAAGGTTATGTTGTTGTTTTTACATGCAACGAATGCCCGTTTGCTAAAATGTACGAAGAGCGTTTAATTGCATTAAACAATACTTATAGCCCAAAAGGATATCCTGTTATAGCCATAAACGCTAACAACCCTGAAGATCACAAAGGTGAAAGCTATGAAGATATGCGGGCTAGAGCTAAAGAAAAAGGATTTACTTTCCCATATTTAGTTGATGAAGGTCAAAAAATTCAACCTTTATACGGTGCTGTTAGAACTCCTCATGTTTTCTTATTAGATGGTGATATGAAAGTACAATACATTGGTGCTATTGACGATAACTCTAGATCTGCTGAAAATGTAAAAACTAAATATGTTGAAGATGCTATTGCAGCATTAGAGAAAGGCGAAAAACCAAACCCTAATTACACAAAGGCTATTGGTTGCCCAATTGTACATTAAGAAAAAGATTTAAACACAAAAAAGCCTGAATTTAATTAATTCAGGCTTTTTTATTTATTTAAAAATAAGATAGTAGGTATTTCTTATTTTAATACTGATTACTATAGGAAACGGTTGTTACTTCTTGCCCTTGTTCATTTTCAATAGTTATTAAGTTATCTTGGCTTGAATTAGAATCATCAGTTACTGCATATACTGCACATGAAACTACTAAAACAGTGAAATAAATTATACTTTTTGCTTTTTGTGACATAATCTGGAGATTTTAATTTCATTTTAAAGATAAAATTATAAATCACCCACTTTCATAAAATGTTGCGAACTCACATTTTTTGTATGTGAAATAAAATCATGTTGCATTTCATCGATAAAACCGAAAATATAAAATTACAAAGGCTTTAAATTTTATAAATAACTTGTAATTACGAGTAAATTAATTAGTCTTTAATTAAAGTAGAAAAATTATCTTCAACCACATTTCCATTATATTCTAAAGTCCACCCCATAGAATTTGTAAGAATGTAAAATTTAGATAATTCACTTAATAATCGGTTTTGTGCATTCGTTATTAATGTAGATTGCTCTACTTTTTTTAATAATGATGCACGAACGTTTTTCTTTATTTTATTATAGTCATTTGCGTTAAACTGATTTAAATAATCAGCAGTAACATCATAATATTCAAAATCAGGATTTAATTTTATTTCTGGTTCAGGAATACTTTTTATAATTAAGGTTTTTGATGCTTCATCAATCTGAAAATCAATCTTACTTAAATCATAGGCAACTGTTACATCTGCATTAACGACAACTAATGCTTTTTTTTGAGCTGTAATTAAAGGTCCAAAAAGCTGTTGAGAATCTTTATAATTGTAAACCTCAGCAAAATGACCTTCAGTAACTACTAGTTTTGATACATTATCTATTTGTTGCTGAATTAACATTGAGTTTTCTTCAAGTATTGATTTGTCTTTTGATGTTTCGCTACAAGATTTATAAATAAAGACAAATGCTAAAGTTACTACTGCGCCTATAATTATATTTTTCATGCTTCAAATTTCATAAATGGATATACTTTCTGAATACGAGTAATTTTAACACCAAGCTTTTTTAAAAATTTTTGATGTTGTTCTGAAACAGCATTAAAAGGCCTATGTGCTATACTTTTTTGAATTATATCTACTTCATTAATTACATCTAAAACTAAGGGATTAATCCAAACATTTTTGAACTTTTCCCAAATATAATTGACTGCAATTGAATTTGGATGCACCATATCATCAGCATAAAAGCGATAATCACGAAGTTCATCCATCATAATCTCATAACTAGGAAAATATGAAATAGCCTCTTGTTTTACTATTTGATGAATTGCAGTTAATAAATGTGCTTTACTATGTTGGTTCTCAACAAACCCATCTTTTATATGTCTTACTGGTGATACTGTAAACACAAATTGCGCATCAGGGTTAATAGATTGTATTAAGGTAACAATACTATTTAGACTTTCTTGTATTGTAGCCCCAGAGAGTAGTTCTTTCGTAAATTCTTTCTGAGGTACTTTATGGCAGTTTGCCACTAAAGCCTTGGTTGTTTTAAATCGATACACCCAAGCTGTACCTAAAGTGATAAGAATATGTGACGCTTTTTTAATTTGCTGAAGGGTTACTTCTAATGCAGTATTTAAATTATTTAATAATTCTTCTTTTGAATTTGCTGAAAGGTTAGAATGTGCATCATAACATTGCCAACGCTCATTTAAATAAAATACATCTTCACTCGTATATGTATTTTCATAAATAGCCCTTGTAACTAATGTTTCAATTGCCTTAGGATTAAATAAAATTCCAAATGGGTTTTGTACTGACTGAAACTTAAAATAAGAAAACTTATCTCCAATATTTTCTACAAAACAAGAACCTAACATTAATAATTGACTGTTGTAATCAATTTGATTATTTGCTTTAGCTAGAGGAATTATTGTTTGAAGTTTCATATTTATAAATTAAAAAGACTTAATACGGCATCTTTTTCAAAGATACAATACTAAGTCTTTTTACAAATACTATTAAAAACTACAAGTAAGCTTTCGCATTTGCGATAGCTTCATCAATACCTGCTGGGTTCTTACCACCTGCAGTCGCGAAGAACGGTTGGCCACCGCCACCACCTTGTATATATTTACCTAATTCACGAACTACAGTTACAGCACTCATCTCTTTACTTGCAACAAGCTCTTTAGATACATAACATGATAGTATTGCTTTACCATTATTTTCAGAAGCTAATAACAAGAATAAATTATCTTTATTACCTCCCATTTCAAATGATAAATCTTTAATACCACCAGCATCTAAATCTACTTTTTTAGCCAAAAAGTCTATTCCATTGATTGTTTCAATCTCATTGAGCAAATCACCCTTTAAGTTTTTTGCTTTATCTTTTAGTAAAGCTTCAATCTCTTTTTTAAGCTTAGCATTCTCTTCTTGTAATGAAGTAACTGACTTTAGGGGGTCTTTTGTGTTATTTAAAATATTTTTAACTTCAGAAAGTGTTTGGTCATTTTCTGTATAAAAATCTTTAACTGCATCTGAAGTAATCGCTTCAATTCTACGAATACCTGACGCTACTGCTCCTTCTGATTTTATTTTAAAATGCCAGATATCTCCTGTATTTTTAACATGAGTACCGCCACATAGTTCTATTGATTTTCCAAAACGTATTGTGCGAACAGCATCTCCATATTTTTCACCAAATAATGCCATGGCACCTTCTTCAACTGCTTGTTCCATTGGCAAATTTCTACCTTCTTCTAATGGCAAATTACCATCTATTCTTGCATTTACAAATTGCTCAACTTCTTTTAATTGATCTGCTGTTACTTTTGAGAAGTGAGAAAAATCAAAACGTAAATATTTAGAATGTACCGCAGAACCTTTTTGCTCTACATGCGTGCCTAATATTTCACGTAGTGCTTGATGTAACAAGTGCGTAGCAGTATGGTTTGCTTCGGTTCTTCTACGTTGTTTTTCATCAACTACAGCTTTAAATGTTTCTGCAGTATTGTTTGGCAAGTTTTTAGTGATATGAATAATTTCATTATTCTCTTTTTTAGTATCAAGCACATAAACAACATCACCGTTTGATTGCTCTAAATACCCTTTATCACCAACTTGACCACCACCTTCTGCATAAAAAGGCGTTAAATTAAATACCAATTGAAATTGCTCTCCGTCTTTTTTAGAAGTAACTTTTCTGTACTTAACTATTTTTACATTAGCCGATAATAGATCATAACCAACAAATTCTTGTTCAGAATCATTTAGTAAAATAGTCCAATCATCTTTTGATACTTCTGATGCAGAACGCGAACGATTTTTCTGTTCTTGCATTGCAATATCAAAACCTTTTTCATCTAAATCAAAACCTCTTTCACTTAAAATAAGAGCTGTTAAATCTATCGGAAAACCATATGTATCATAAAGTTCAAATGCTTTACGGCCATCAACTTGTTTTCCTTTTGTATTAGCAATAATAGAATCTAACAACACTAAACCTTGGTCTAAGGTTTTTAAGAAAGAATTCTCTTCTTCTTTAATTACATTCTCAATAAGTTGTTTTTGACTCTTTAATTCCGGAAAAGCCTCACCCATTGTATTGCAAAGTACTTCTACCAAACGATACATAAAAGGCTCTTTTGTATCTAAAAATGTAAAACCGTAACGTATAGCTCTACGCAATATTCTACGTATTACATAACCTGCACCTGTATTACTTGGCAACTGACCATCTGCAATTGAAAAAGCTACTGCTCTAATATGATCGGCAATTACTCTAATTGCAATATTTATTTTTTCATCTTTACCGTAAGTACCATTGGTAATGGTTTCAATCTCTCTAATAATTGGTGTAAATACATCAGTATCATAATTAGATTGTACATTTTGCATTACCATACACAAACGCTCAAAACCCATACCTGTATCAACATGCTTTGCTGGTAAAGGTTCTAATGATCCGTTTGCTTTACGGTTGTATTGCATAAATACCAGGTTCCATATTTCCACCACTTGTGGGTGATCCATATTTACTAATGAAGCGCCTGATACTTTTTCTTTTTCTTCAATAGAACGAATATCTACGTGAATTTCAGAACAAGGCCCGCATGGCCCTTGATCACCCATTTCCCAAAAGTTATCTTTTTTGTTGCCAAAAAGAATTTGAGATTCTGGTACTATTTTTTTCCAAAGTTCTAAAGCCTCTGAATCTTGCTCTAACTGATCCGCATCTTTACTACCCTCAAAAATGGTAACATACAGACTATCTTTGTCAATTTTACAAACCTCAGTTAAAAACTCCCAACTCCAAGCAATAGCATCTTCTTTAAAATAATCACCAAAACTCCAGTTACCTAGCATTTCAAACATGGTATGGTGGTAGGTGTCTTTACCAACTTCCTCTAAATCGTTATGTTTACCACTTACACGCAAACACTTTTGACTATCAGCTACACGAGTAGATTTAGGCACCGTATTACCCAAAAAGAACTCTTTAAACTGGTTCATCCCAGCATTAGTGAACATTAATGTAGGGTCATCTTTTATAACCATAGGTGCAGAAGCAACAATTTTATGACCTTTCCCTATGAAAAAATCTAAAAATTTTGAGCGTATTTCTTGAGATTTCATTCTTTTGTTTTTATTGTTACTTGCCTAACTACATATATAACACCCTAAAAAACATAAGGTTTTTATAATTTTAACTAATTCTGCAAAACAATTTTTATATTTGTTTATTAACTTAATTTTTAAAGCACAAAAATAGGATAAAATCCATTTATGTCTAAAGTAAAATATTATTACGATCCAGATACTTTATCGTATCGAAAAATAGAAGCCCAAAAATCTAAAAAATATAGGAATATAGGCCTATTTTTATTAGGCTCTTTTTTATTCGGTTTACTTGGCCTTACTATTCTTTTGAATACTACTATAATAAATACTCCAAAAGAATTATCACTACAGCGCGAAGTTAAAAACTACGAATTACAATTTGAGCTTTTAAATAGAAAAATGATGCAAGTTGAAGAAGTACTTGCAAATATTGAAGATAGAGATAACAATATATACCGTTTGTATTTTGAGGCAAACCCAATACCTGAAGAACAACGTAAAGCTGGTTTTGGTGGTATTAACCGTTACAAATCATTAGAAGGTTTTAATAATTCTGATATGATTGTCGCTACTACAAAGCGAATGGACATTATTCAGAAAGAAATGGTAATTCAATCGAAATCATTAGATGAAATTACTAAGCTTGCTAAAGAAAAAGAAAAACTACTAGCTGCTATACCTGCTATACAGCCTGTTAAAAATGAAGATTTAAAACGTATGGCTTCTGGTTATGGCTGGCGTTCTGACCCATTTACAAAAGCTAAAAAAATGCACTGGGGAATGGATTTTAGTTCTCCTAAAGGAACACCTATTTACGCAACTGGTGACGGGAAAGTTACTCGAGCAGATAGTAATTCTTCAGGATATGGAAATCATATTCGAATAGACCATGGTTTTGGCTATGTGAGTTTATATGCCCATTTAAGCAAATACAATGTTACTTCTGGCAGAAGAGTAAAACGTGGTGATTTAATTGGTTTTGTAGGTAGCACTGGTAGGTCTCAAGGGCCACACCTACATTATGAAATTTTTAAAGACGGCGAACGAGTTAATCCTATTAATTTCTATTACGGAAGTTTATCTGCCGAAGAGTTTGATAACATGCTGAAAACAGCTTCTCAAGAAAATCAATCATTAGATTAATGCATATAGATCTCCCTGAAAAAAGATATTATGGTATAGGCGAAATTGCGAAAGCTTTTAACGTAAATACGTCATTGATTAGATTCTGGGAAAAGGAATTTGACGTATTGCAGCCTAAAAAAAATGCTAAAGGAAACCGTAAGTTCACACCTCAAGATGTGAAAAACTTACAGCTTATTTATCACTTGGTAAAAGAGCGTGGTTTTACTTTAGATGGTGCTAAAACTCACCTAAAAGAAAGTAAAAGCCAAACATTATCTACTTTTGATATTATTCAAAAATTAGAAGGTGTCAAAGCTGAACTTATTAAAATAAAAAATCAACTATAACTATAAATAAACATTAAAATGAAAAAAGGATTAATCGCGGTTATTGCTATTGTGGGCATAATTGCAATTTTAGGAATTTGGTACGTAAATACAAGCAATGGATTAGTAGAAATGGAAGGTCAAGCAACTAAGCAATGGGCAAATGTTGAAAGTTCTTACCAACGTAGAAGTGATTTAATTGGCAATCTAGTAAAAACAGTACAAGGTGCCGCTGATTTTGAAAAAGGGACTCTAACTGATGTTATTGAAGCACGTGCTAAAGCAACATCAACATCAATAAATGCAAATGATTTAACTCCTGAAAAAATGGAAGCTTTTCAGCAAGCACAAAGTGGGCTTACAGGTGCATTAAGTAAATTAATGGTAGTCGTTGAACGTTATCCTGATTTAAAAGCAAACCAAAATTTTCTTGAATTACAATCACAAATAGAGGGTACTGAAAATAGAATTAACGTAGAAAGAAATCGATTTAACGATTTAGCTGGTGATTACAATATTAAAATAAAGAAAATGCCTACTAACATTATTGCTGCTCTTGGTGGTTTTGATGCCATGTCATTATTTAGTTCAAATGCAGGTGCTGAAAATGCTCCTGACGTGAATTTTGATTTCAACTAAAATTTACACCAATGTCTAAAGTAGAAGACTTTTTAACAGCTGAAGAAGAGCAAGAAATTGTACAAGCTATTGTTGAGGCTGAAAAAAACACTTCAGGCGAAATAAGAGTACACCTTGAAGCGCACAGTGAAATAGAACATTTTAAACGTGCCCAAGAAGTTTTTCATTTTTTAAAAATGGATAATACTAAAGAAGAAAACGGTGTACTTATTTATGTGGCAGTAAATGACAAAAAGTTTGTGATTTATGGCGATAAAGGCATTGACAAAGTAGTACCTGATAATTTTTGGGATACTACAAAAGATACTATTCAAGCACAATTTGTACAAGGAAATTTTAAACAAGGGATTATTGATGGCATATTAAAAGCTGGCTTTGAACTTGAAAAACATTTTCCTTGGCAACATAATGACACAAACGAACTTAGTAATGAAGTTTCTAAAGGGTAATATAATCATCCTGTTTTTATTGGTTTTTGGTTTTGGCTATAGCCAATTTCAAATACCAGAAAAGCCTAGTGACCAAAAAGCGGTTTACCAATACATAAGCCTCTTATCTGTTGCGCAACAAAATAGTTTAAATCAAAAACTCAAACATTATGCAGATAGTACCTCAACACAAATTGTAGTGGCCATTATAGGCTCTACAAACGGCGAAGGTATTAATTACTTAGGTGCACAATGGGGACAAAAATGGGGCATTGGGCAAGATGGCAAAGACAACGGTATTTTACTTTTGCTTGCCAAAGATGATAGAAAAGTTGCTATCAATACGGGTTATGGGATTGAAGGCTCTATTACTGATGCTTTATCTAAAAAAATCATAGAACAGGTTATAATTCCTGAGTTTAAAACAGGCGATTATTACAATGGTTTAGACCGAGGTACAGATGCTATTATAATGGCACTGAATGGCGAGTTTTCCGAAAACAGAAACTTTGAAAACAACTCTTTTCCTTTTCAAAAAATATTGCCTTTTATTATTTTTATCGTAATTATTATTATTCTTACCAATAGAAACCGTGGTAACGGCAACAGCAACGGAGGCAATAGAGGAAACCGTTCTGGCGGGTTTGATATCTGGGATGCTATCATACTTAGTAATATGGGTCGTGGCGGACACAGCTCTGGAGGCGGAAGCTTTGGCGGCGGTGGTTTCGGTGGAAGTGGTGGCTTCGGTGGCGGTTTTGGCGGAGGCGGTTTCGGCGGAGGCGGTGCTTCTGGTGGTTGGTAAACTTTAAAAAGCAACCTTTTCTAAATATTACATCTTATTAAAAAAATAACCATGAAAAAATTACTTCTATTACCTCTATTCTTATTACTAACTTTTTGCGGTAGTGATGACGGTTCAGAAGATTGCAGTGCCATATCTTGTGAAGGAGGACCAAATTTACTTATATCGGTAATCAATAAAACGTCTGGAGAAAATTTATTTTCTAATGAAACTTACACCGCTGAAGATGTAACGATTACAGATGCAAATGGTGATACTGTAACTAGCTTCGAAGTTTCTAATGGATATATTTACATACAAGTTTTAGGTGTTGAAAATGATATTAACACATATATATTAAACATAGCTAATGATATTACTATGACTACCGATGTAGAACTTATTGAAAACAATACCACTGGTTGCTGTAGCTATCCAGTAAAAGTTGGAACTATAGATTTAGTGGCTTCTCACGAAACAGAAGTATCAGAAAGTTCAATTATTATTTATGTTGAGTAATGCTATTTTAGGGCTAGAAATCTCAATCCACTAATTCTATAAACAAAAGAGCTATTA
>NZ_JAHKQN010000013.1:35159-369422 GCF_018861125.1 Cellulophaga baltica
TAATAGCTCTTTTGTTTATTAAGGAGAAAAATTACTTTTTCCTCATAAAAACAGAAATTGGAACTCCGTTAAAATCGAAATTTTCACGAAGTTTATTCTCTAAGAAACGTTTGTATGGCTCACGTACATACTGTGGTAAATTACAGAAAAATGCAAATTGCGGGTATGAAGTTGGTAATTGCGTACAGAATTTAATTTTCACGAATTTACCTTTGTAAGCTGGTGGCGGATTGTTCTCTATAATAGGAAGCATCACATCATTAAACTTACGTGTTTGTATTTTTCGGCTTCTACTTTCGTAAACCTGAACCGCAGTTTCAATTGCTTTAAAAATACGTTGCTTAGTTAATACGGATATAAAAATAATAGGCACATCTGTAAATGGCTCCATTGCTTTTTTAATCTTCTCCGTATATTGTTTCATACTATTGGTTTCTTTATCCTCAACCAAATCCCATTTGTTGACTAAAACAACAATACCTTTATTATTACGCTGTGCTAACCAAAATATGTTTTGTACTTGCCCATCAAAACCACGAGTGGCATCCAATAATAAAATACACACATCAGCATGTTCAATAGCACGAACAGAACGCATTACTGAGTAAAACTCTAAATCTTCTTTTACTTTAGCTTTTCTACGAATACCTGCTGTATCTACTAAATTAAATTCAAAACCAAAACGATTGTATTTTGTATCAATACTATCACGTGTAGTACCTGCTACATCTGTTACAATATAACGCTCCTCACCTATTAAAGCATTTATAAATGATGATTTACCTGCATTTGGTCTACCTACTACAGCAAAACGAGGCAACTCATCACTAGTATCTTCTTCTTTTTCTGGTAACACCTCAACAAGTGCATCTAACAAATCACCTGTACCACTACCATTTGTACTAGCAATAGTATAATAATCACCTAAACCAAGTGCATAAAATTCAACTGCATCTTCAGCTCTTTTTGAATTATCTACTTTATTTACCGCTAATAAAACTGGTTTTTTAACACGACGAAGTAGTTTAGCAACATCTTCATCCATACCTGTTACACCAGATTCTACATCAACCATAAAAATTATGGCATCAGCTTCATCAATAGCTAATTCTACTTGCTTATCTATCTCAGCTTCAAAAACATCATCACTTCCTTTTACATAACCTCCCGTATCAATTACTGAAAATTCACGACCATTCCAGTCGCTTTTTCCGTAATGACGGTCACGCGTAACACCACTAACAGCATCAACAATAGCTTCTCTACGTTGAATTAATCGGTTAAAAAAAGTTGATTTCCCTACATTAGGTCTCCCTACAATGGCTACAATAGCACTCATACTTTGATATTTTGTGCAAAAGTACTATTTAAAATTAAAGAAAATACTATGTTTTTATTTACAATACTATTGATTATTAAAAGTTTACCCTTTTCTGATGGATTTAAGCATAAAAAAATCCTTGAATAATTGTTATCCAAGGATTTAATTCAAACTTATATAGAAGTTTATCGGCTAAAACTAGCCTTGATTGTAACCAAAACGTTTTAACTGGTTAGTATTACTACGCCAATTTTTATTCACTTTCACATAAAGCTCAAGATGCACTTGTTTGTCAAAAAACTTCTCTAAGTCTTTTCTAGCCTCAACACCAACTCTTTTAAGTGCGCTACCTTTATGACCAATAATAATTCCCTTTTGAGAATCACGCTCAACCATAATTACAGATCTCATTCTAATAATCTCTTCATCTTCAAAAAATTCCTCTGTATCAATTTCTACTGAATACGGAATTTCTTTTTTATAGTTTTGTAGTATTTTCTCTCTAATAGTTTCGTTAACAAAAAAGCGTTCTGGCTTATCTGTCAATTGGTCTTTAGGGTAATAAGGTGGTGCAACAGGCAACAATTCAATAATACGGAAGAAAACTTCTTTCACATTAAAGTTTTGCAATGCACTAATTGGGTGTATTTCTGCGGTTGGTAATTGTTCTTGCCAGTATTGTACTTGTGATTCTAATATACCTTGTTCAGATACATCAATCTTGTTTAATAATAAAAGAACTGGAATTTTAGAGTTCTTTAATTTTTCAAAAAAGCGCTCATCTTTTAAAGCTTTCTCCCCTATTTCAACCATATAGATTAAAATGTCAGCATCTTCAAAGGCCGATTTTACAAAGTCCATCATTGAAGATTGCAATTCGTAGGCCGGTTTTATTATACCAGGAGTATCAGATAATATTGCCTGAAAATCATCTCCGTTTACAATTCCTAAAATACGGTGTCGTGTTGTTTGTGCTTTTGAAGTGATGATTGATAATTTTTCACCAACAAAAGCATTCATCAAGGTTGACTTACCTACATTAGGGTTTCCAATAATATTTACAAAACCAGCTTTATGATCTGCCATTCTACTTTTTTATCATTTTAAAAGGCAAAGATAGTTATTGTGGCGCTACTTAGTTTAAAACAAAGCCTAAAATTAAATACAACACTGTAGTAATCACGCCTCCAATTAACGCATAAGGCAATTGAGTGTTCACATGATCTATATGATCACTTGCTGATGCCATTGAAGATATTATTGAAGTATCTGATATTGGAGAACAATGATCACCAAAAATTCCGCCACCTAAAGTTGCTGCAATAACCAAAGTTATTTCCGCATCATGAACCTCAGCCATTGGTATTGCAATAGCCATCATAATCGCAAAAGTACCCCATGATGTACCTGTTGAAAAAGCTATAAATGAACTGATAATGAAAATAACAGCTGGTAAAAACTGCGGAGACAACCATTCTCTTGACCAATTCGCAACAAAATCACCCGTACCTAATTGATTACATGCATCACCAATTGCAAATGCCAATAACATTAAAAGAGCTAAAGGCATTAATTCACTTATTCCTTTTAAAACCAAATCAATCATTTCTTTGGTTTTCATTATTTTTTGAGAACGATACATAACCATCGCAATCAAAATAGCGGTTAAAACTGCATATAATACTGATGAAGAACCTGAGCCATTACTAATAGCATTAAATGCATGGTCAAAAAAAGAAGTTGAATTTTCAACCGCATCCCAACCTGTATAAATTAAATTTATAGGCATCATAAAAACCATAGTTGCCAAAGGAACTATCATATTATATGCCTTTGCTTCTATCCCTTCTTTAGGTGGTAATGAAGTAACCTCACTTGAAAGCATCGGTTTTGAATTATCATTTAATAACTTGCCCGTTTCTCTAGTTCTTTTTTCTGCCTTGGCCATTGGACCAATATCTTTTTTAGTAAGAATAACAATTACAACTATTAAAATGGCTAAAATTGGATAAAAGTTATAGGCTATTGATGAAAGCATTAAGCCAAACGGATTTTCTAAACCTTGCGTTACGATTAAACCCATTATAAAAGCTCCCCAAGCATTAAAGGGAATTAATATTGATGATGGAGCTGAACTAGAATCGGCTATATATGCCAATTTTTCTCTTGGTATTTTTAATTTATCAAAAACAGGACGGTACAAAGTACCAACAGTTAGTGAACTTATACTTGTTTCAACAAACAATAATAAGCCTGTAACTAATGCTAATATTTGAACTATTACTCTACTATACCCTTTTTGTTTGTTTTCAAAATAAAGAATTACTTTATTTAATTGATTTATAAAACCTTCAACACCTCTTGAGTATTGAATAAATAAGAGCAACGCACCCACCAATGCACTAAACATAATGGTTCTTGTATTTCCTTCTGACTTAAAAACATTCACCATACCCTCAATCGCCGCTAAGGTTCCTGTTAGAAAATTCCAGTCATTAATTATTAACCATGAAAACCATATACCAAAAAGAAGTGCGATGTAAACCTGCTTTGTTTTTAATGCTAAAATTATTGCTATTACTGGCGGTAGTATTGACAACAAACCATAGTTTTCCATATAAAATACTCTAAAATAATAAATGACTTAAAAATCATTACAAAATAGGAAGATTTTATAGATATCTACGCTATTTGAAAGTGTAAAAAACACTAAAAATAAAATTTATAAAAATTTAATGAAATAGATTTGGAGATGTAGAATAATTGACTATCTTTGCAGTCCGAAATAATACAGTCAGCATTATGAACTGAAAGTTAAGTTGATTATTTTGGAAACGCAAACCGCGGGATAGAGCAGTAGGTAGCTCGTCGGGCTCATAACCCGAAGGTCACTGGTTCGAGTCCAGTTCCCGCTACTAGTAAAATTAAGCCTTTCAAGAAATTGAAAGGCTTTTTTTATACTTTGGGTACAACATAGGTACAACATTCTGCTATTTTCCTTTACCTAATTGAGATTATCACTATTTGCCATTAAAAGCGGTCGAATACTATTATTTAAGCGTTACTTTCCTAGATTTTCCAACTCAAACCGCAGGGAATCAGTTTATTTAAAGTGGAACGCAGCGAATTAAAATATTGTTAATCCGAATAAAAACTGTTAATTTTTTGTAACTTTGTTTTAGATATGAAAGAAGTATTCCATAAAATATTGTCAATTTCGATGGCTTTTGTAGTGTTATTCTCTACGATGTCGTTCACTATTGATATGCATTATTGTGGAGATAATATGGTGGATTATTCTTTTTTTCATAATGTAGAAACTTGTGGAATGGAAAAAGCACAGTTAGCTTCTAACTGTGAAAATCCAAAAATGTCTAAAAATTCTTGCTGTTCAGACGAACAAATAGTTCTTGAAGGACAGGATGATTTAAAAAATAATTTTAGTACGCTTACATTTGAACAACAAGTTTTTGTTGCATCATTTATTTATTCTTACATTAATCTTTTTGAAGGAACAGCATCTAAAGAAGTTCCTTATACAGATTATTCCCCCCAGTTTGTCAAACGGGATGTGCAAGTCTTGCACCAGACATTTTTAATTTGATTTATTAGACAGTATTAAATGCGCCCAACGATAACTATCGTTTTGGGCTCAACTTGTTGTATTTGCTTTTCTGTATTCCAGAATGTCAAATCTTTCATAACTGTTTAATTATCAAACCATATGCTTAATAAAGCTATCAAATTCCTTATCGAGAATAAGCTCGTAGCCGTTTTAATGCTCACCCTATTTGTAGGTTGGGGTATTGTAAATGCACCCTTTAGTTGGGAAACTGGTTTTCTACCTTCAAATCCCGTGGCTGTAGATGCTATTCCGGATATTGGCGAAAATCAACAAATTGTTTTCACAAAGTGGCAAGGTCGTTCGCCACAAGACATTGAAGACCAAATTACCTATCCTTTAACCACTTCATTGCTTGGTATTCCTGGAGTAAAAACGATTCGTAGTTCTTCTATGTTTGGTTTTTCCAGTATCTATATCATTTTTGAAGAAGATATAGAATTCTATTGGTCACGTAGTCGGATTTTAGAGAAGCTAAATTCACTGCCTGCAAATTTACTGCCAGATGGCGTAAATCCTGCTTTGGGTCCTGATGCCACAGGTTTGGGTCAAATATATTGGTACACCTTAGAAGGGCGTGATGAAAATGGAAATGTAACTGGCGGTTGGGATTTGCAGGAACTACGCAGTATTCAAGACTACTATGTAAAATATGCACTTTCTGGTGCAAGTGGGGTTTCAGAGGTTGCTTCGATAGGTGGTTATGTTCAGGAATATCAAGTAGACGTGAATCCTGAAAAAATGCGTCAGTACAAAATTGGTTTGAACCAAATTGTAAAAGCCGTAAAAGAAAGTAATCAGGATATAGGTGCGCAAACATTAGAAATTAACCAAGCTGAATATCTAGTTCGTGGTTTAGGCTATGTGAAGTCTATTGAAGATATAGAAAATGCAGTTGTTTCTTCTGAAAATTTCACAGCATTACGTATTAAAGATGTGGCCAATGTTACACTTGGACCAGCAACAAGACGTGGTATTCTAGATAAAGAAGGAGCGGAAGTTGTAGGTGGTGTCGTTGTTGCTCGTTACGGTGCAAACCCGATGGAAGTCATCACTAATGTAAAAGAAAAGATTGATGAGCTTAAAGGCGGTTTGCCCTCAAAAGTACTGGCGGATGGTCGCACATCTCAACTCACTATAGTTCCATTTTATGACCGTACAGAGCTTATTGAGGAAACACTAAATACGCTCAACGAGGCATTAACGCTAGAAATTTTAATAACCATTTTGGTTATCATCATAATGGTCTTCAATTTAAGAGCTTCTATCTTAATTTCTGGGTTATTACCTGTAGCTGTACTGATGGTTTTCGTAACAATGAAGCTATTCGATGTAGATGCAAATATTGTAGCACTTTCAGGTATCGCAATTGCAATTGGAACAATGGTCGATGTAGGTGTCATACTAGCCGAAAATATGATAAGGCATATAGATGATGAAAAATTACGCCTTAATGAAAATGGTAAGGAGTACACCATAAACCAAATTATCTATAATGCTACTGCTGAAGTCTCAGGAGCAATCTTAACAGCTGTACTTACCACTATTATAAGTTTCGTTCCTGTATTTACGATGATAGGCGCTGAGGGAAAATTATTTCGTCCACTTGCTTTTACAAAAACGATGGCATTATCGGCATCTTTAGTAATTGCGTTATTTATAATTCCGCCATTAGCAGCTTACTTATTTAAGAAAAAGAACATCAAAAACTCGTTCAATTATGTATTGAATAGTTCACTTATTGTGGTTGGTGCTATAGCAATAGTTTATGGGTACTGGTTAGGCTTGATTTTAATTGCATTTGGTATTACAGCAATATTAACTATTAGAAATACACTTTCTAAAAAGCGAGCAAACCTTATAAATATCATAATAGCATCAGTTGCTATTGTGATTTTGCTAGCAACATACTGGCGTCCATTAGGATTTGATAGAAGTATCATTCTCAATCTAATATTCGTGTCTATTATATGCTTCGGAATTTTAGGAATATTCTCAGTTTTCAGAAGATATTACAGTCAGATTTTAAAATGGGCATTAGCTAATAAATTACTATTTCTTATCATTCCTGCAACTGTCCTTATTTCTGGTGCGTGGATAATGAATAACACAGGAAAGGAATTTATGCCATCACTTAACGAAGGTTCGTTTCTTTTAATGCCTACTTCGTTACCACACGCTGGTGTAGAAGAAAATAAGCGCGTATTGCAACAATTGGATATGGCAGTTGCCACCATCCCTGAAATTGAAACGGTAGTGGGAAAATCTGGTAGAACGGAATCTGCGCTTGACCCTGCACCACTTTCAATGTATGAGAATATGATTCAGTACAAATCTGAATATATGCACGATGCAAAAGGTAAAAAGCAACGCTATAAAGTAAATGAAGATGGACTCTTTATCACTAAAGACGGTAATTTTGTTATCAATCCTAATACAGATATTGACAATGAAAATGCAACCTATGACACATCAAAATTAAGAGACCCATTTACTATTCATTCTAAACATTTAGTTGAAGATGAAGATGGTGAATACTATCGTAACTGGCGACCTAAGATTAATAGTCCTGATGATATTTGGAACGAAATTGTGAAGGTTACTAAGTTTCCAGGTGTGACTTCTGCACCAAAACTGCAACCTATTGAAACCAGACTCGTAATGCTGCAAACAGGAATGCGAGCGCCTATGGGAATCAAAGTAAAAGGTCAAGATTTAGGGCAAATAGAAGCATTTGGATTGCAACTTGAAACTATTCTAAAACAAGCGGAAGGCGTAAAAGAACAAGCTGTTTTTGCAGACCGTATTGTGGGTAAACCCTATTTGTTAATCGATATTAAACGCGAACGATTAGTGAGATACGGCATGTCGATTATGGATATTCAGCAAATATTGCAAGTAGCTGTTGGCGGAATGCCTCTTACCCAAACTGTTGAAGGTCGTGAGCGCTATGGTATTCGTGTACGTTATCCACGAGAATTACGTGGTAATCCAGATGACCTTAAAAAGATTTATGTTCCAGTAGAAAAAGGCAGTCCTGTACCGTTAGGCGAGTTGGTAGATATTCGTTACGAGCAAGGGCCACAAGTCATTAAAAGTGAAGATACTTTCTTAATCGGATACGTGTTATTCGATAAACTTGATGGTTTTGCCGAAGTAGATGTTGTAGAAAATGCACTGGCATTATTTAAACAGAAAATAGATGCTGGCGAACTAACTGTTCCCAAAGGAATCAGTTATCAATTTACGGGAACATACGAAAATCAGTTGCGAGCAGAAGAAACACTTTCAGTCGTAGTTCCATTAGCTCTAGCTATCATTTTCTTGATTTTGTATTTCCAGTTCAAATCTGTTTCTACTTCACTTATGGTCTTCACAGGAATCACGGTAGCTTTTGCGGGTGGTTTCATTATGATATGGTTATATGGCCAGAATTGGTTCTTCAACTTTAGTTTTTTTGGAGAGAATATGCGTGACTTATTCAATATGAAAACTATCAATTTAAGTGTGGCTGTTTGGGTTGGATTTATCGCATTATTTGGTATTGCTACCGATGATGGTGTGGTAATGGCGACCTACCTCACGCAAACTTTTGACCGTGATAAACCTACGGATAAAAAAAGCATTAGACATTCAGCATTAGAAGCTGCCGAAAAACGAATCCGCCCTTGCCTAATGACAACGGTAACCACCATTCTTGCCTTACTTCCTGTATTAACATCCACAGGAAAAGGAAGTGATATTATGATACCAATGGCTATCCCAATTTTTGGAGGAATGGTGATTGACATTACGTCCTATTTTATTGTACCAGTATTGTACAGTTGGAGAGAAGAAATAAAATTAAAAAGAGCAAACAAATGAAAAATATAAAAATCATTATCTGTGTTTTGTTTGTTTCCGCTTTCGCGAAAGCACAACAATTACAATCCTATATTCAGGAAGCAGAAAGTAATAGTCCAGAGATTCAAGCTTATAATCTTCGTCACAATATAGCTGAAGAAAAAGTAAATGAAGCTGACTGGATTCCAAATACTGAATTTAGCGCAGGCTATTTTGTAAGTGAGCCTGAAACTAGAACAGGAGCGCAACGCGCACGATTTTCGGCAAGACAAATGTTGCCTTGGTTTGGTACGATTACGGCTAGAGAAAATTATGCTAGCTCAATGGTAGATGCAGAATATGTAGAAATTGTTATTGCGAAACGTAAACTAGGACTTTCTGTTTCTCAATCATATTACTTACTGTATGACATTAAGGCTAAACAAAAAGTACTTAAAGAGAATATTCAATTACTAAAAACCTATGAAAAACTGGCACTTACTTCTGTAGAAGTTGGAAAAGCATCCGCAGTAGATGTGTTGCGATTACAGATTAGACAAAATGAATTGCAACAGCAAAAAGAAGTATTAGAGGAAGCATACTTAGGAGAGCAGACCACTTTTAATAAATTACTTAATCGAGATAAATCTACGTTAGTAACTGTCATTGAAGAACTTTTGTTCCCTGTCGAAAATATCGTTTATGCAGAAAACGCCTTAACGCTTAATCCAGAGTTGCTTAAATATGACAAACTCTACGAATCCATAGCGCAATCAGAATTATTGAATCAAACTGAACGCAATCCTATGATTGGTTTTGGGTTGGATTATGTGCCGGTTTCCGAGCGACCTGATATGAGTTTTAGCGATAATGGGAAAGATATTTTTATGCCGATGGTTTCGGTCACTATTCCCATTTTCAATAAAAAGTATGATTCAAGAAGTAAGCAGAACGAGTTGAAGCAATTAGAAATAACAGCTCAAAAAGATAACCGCTTAAATGTTTTAGAGTCTGCTTTCGCGAAAGCGATATCACAACGCAATCAAGCTCGGATTAAATATGAGACACAAGAGAAGAACTTAAAACAGGCAAATGATGCCGAAGAAATTCTTATCAAGAATTATGAAACGGGAACTATCGATTTTAATGATGTGCTTGACATACAGGAACTACAATTGAAGTTTCAAATCAATCAGATAAGTGCTATAACAACATACTATGCGCAAAGTGCGGTAGTCAATTATTTAATAACTCAATAAACACAAAACAATGAAATATTTTAAATCAATTTTAGTGGCAATGATAATAATTGCAACAGTTACAATGGTCTCTTGTAAAGACAATAAAACTGAAACAAAAGCAAAGACAACTACCGAAAAGCAGGGTGCGGAATACACATCTGTTTATGTATGTCCTATGCATTGTAAAGATAGTGGTAGCGATAAAGAAGGCACTTGTGGTACGTGCGGAATGACGCTTGTAAAAAACGAAGACCATAAAGCAAACGGTCATAAACACGAATAAATATTTTTAAAAGAATAGAAGATGAAACACACCTTTCACATACACGGAATGACCTGTAATGGTTGTCGAAATCACATAGAGCAAACACTTTCTAAAGTGGAAGGTGTTACTAATGTTTCGGTAAATTTAGAAAAAGCTGAAGCATCTATTGAAATGGAATCTCATATTCCTATCGAGACATTTCAAAAAGCAATGCAAAATGATGGTGGTTCTTATAGCATACATAAATTGGGAGAGCATCATAAAGCGAACAAAACCAAAGAGGAAAAGTCTAAAGGCAAAGGAACGGGAATATTTTATTGCCCAATGCATTGCGAAGGCGATAAAATCTATGATAAATCTGGCGATTGTCCTGTATGCGGAATGGATTTAGTAGAAGAACAAAATTTGTCAACTACTTCATCTGAGCAATGGACGTGTCCGATGCATCCAGAAATTGTTAAGGATGAAGCTGGAGCTTGTCCCATTTGCGGAATGGATTTAGTACCTATGCAACCAGACCTTTCCGCAGAAGAGAAGACCTACAAGAAGTTACTCAAGAAATTCTGGATAGCAGTAGCTTTTACGTTACCTATTTTCTTAATCGCAATGAGCGAGATGATTCCCAACAATCCATTATACGATGTAATGGAGCAAAAATCGTGGAACTGGATTCAGTTTGCACTTTCAATCCCTGTCGTGTTTTATGCTACTTGGATGTTCTTTGAACGTGCCTATAAAAGTATAATAACGTGGAATCTAAATATGTTCACTCTCATCGGTATCGGTGCAGGTGTCGCTTGGTTATTTAGTGTATTTGGTATGTTGTTTCCAGATTTTTTCCCTGAGCAATTTAAAACAGAATCTGGTGCAGTTCACGTCTATTTTGAAGCTGCAACTGTAATACTTACCCTTGTATTGATGGGTCAAGTTTTAGAAGCAAGAGCACATAGCAAAACTAATTCGGCTGTAAAAGAATTGTTGAAACTCGCACCCAATAAAGCGATGCGTGTAGTTAATGGCAATGAAGAAGAAGTTTCCATAGACCAAATTCAAAAAGGAGATATCCTTCGAGTTAAACCAGGAGATAAAATTCCCGTGGATGGTGCAATTACAGAAGGCCATACCACTGTAGACGAATCAATGATTTCAGGCGAACCCATTCCTGTAAATAAAATCGAGGGTGATAAAGTAAGTAGCGGAACTATTAATGGTAATCAATCCTTTTTAATGAAAGCTGAAAAAGTAGGTAGCGACACGTTGCTTTCTCAAATCATACATATGGTAAACGATGCTAGTCGTAGTCGTGCACCTATTCAAAAACTAGCAGATACTGTTTCAGGATATTTTGTGCCTGTGGTCGTGATTATAGCTTTATTAACTTTTGGTGTTTGGGCAATTTGGGGTCCAGAACCAGCCTATGTCTATGCACTTGTAAATGCTATTGCGGTATTGATTATTGCTTGCCCTTGTGCTTTAGGTTTGGCAACACCAATGTCTGTGATGGTAGGTGTTGGTAAAGGTGCTCAAAATGGTGTGCTCATAAAGAACGCCGAAGCCTTAGAGAAAATGGACAAGGTAGATACTTTGATAGTTGATAAGACAGGAACGATTACTGAAGGAAAACCTACCGTAGAAAAAATGGGTTCGTTCAATGATTCATTTTCTGAAAGTGAAATAACCCAACTTATAGCTTCTTTAAATAGTTCTAGTGAACATCCACTTGCCGAAGCTACCGTGAAATATGGTAGGGAACAGAATATCGAAATATCAAAAACCGATAATTTTAGTGCCGTAACAGGAAAAGGTGTAGAGGGAACGGTTGAAGGTAAAAAACTTGACTTAGGAAATGCAAAAATGATTGAATATGCAAATGCAACGATTTCATCAGAAAAGGAAGCCAAAGCGCAATCTTTTCAAAAACAAGGAAAAACCGTTTCCTATCTGGCAGTAAATGGCAGTGTAGCAGGGTATGTGGTCATAGGCGATAAAATTAAAGCTACGAGTGCTAAAGCAATCAAAGAACTTCAGGACAAAGGCATATCAGTAATAATGCTTACAGGCGATAATCACGACACAGCGCAAGCGGTAGCAAGTGAGTTAAATCTTAAAAATTTTAAGGCAGGAATGTTACCTGAAAACAAACTTGAAGAAGTCAAGAAATTACAAGAACAAGGTCACATTGTGGCGATGGCAGGTGATGGAATCAACGATGCACCCGCATTAGCAAAAAGTGATGTAGGTATTGCAGTGGGTACAGGAACAGATGTCGCTATTGAAAGCGCTATGATTACTCTTGTAAAAGGAGATTTACACGGAATTGTAAAAGCTAGAAATCTAAGTGATAAAGTAATGCAAAATATAAAGCAAAATCTGTTTTTCGCTTTAATATATAACACACTTGGTATACCCATAGCGGCAGGGGTTTTATTTCCGTTTCTCGGAATTTTATTGTCGCCTATGATTGCAGCATTAGCAATGAGTTTTAGCTCGGTTTCGGTAATCGTAAATGCCCTTAGACTTAAAACAAAATCAATAAATTAAAAACTAAAAAACCATTAGAAATGAATTCAAAAGAGAACAATCACGGAGAAATGAAAAAAGGAAATTATTCTAAATTTGTAGGTATGCTCGTAGCATCCTTTATAGCAATGTATATCACAATGTACTTAAACACGTATGCCATAGACCACGTGTATTTTAGTCTAACACGATTTTATATGAGCTGTTTAGGTATAGCTACAATGGCTATTATAATGTTTGTAGCGATGCGAAATATGTATCAAAATAAAAAAAAGAATATTGCTATCATAGCTGGAAGTATTGCCCTTTTTATAAGTGCTTTAGGTTTGGTTAGAACACAAGCACCTATCGTTGGTGATGTGTTATGGATGAAGGCTATGATACCACACCACTCTATTGCTATATTGACTAGTGAACGTGCTGATATCAAAGACCCAGAAGTTAAGAAGTTAGCGGATGATATTATCAAAGCTCAAAAAAAGGAAATAGAAGAAATGAAAGCGATGATAAATCGTCTTCAAAATGAAAAATAGAAATTATGAAAAAAAACATCTTATATCTCGGTATTGCAGTAATCATAGGATTGCTTGGTGGTTATTTATTATTCGGAAATAACTCGAAAAGTGTTTCTCAAATAGCAGATAATCACGACCATTCAGAAGCAGCTGCTACTCAAATGTGGACGTGTTCTATGCATCCACAAATTATGAAATCTGAATCTGGCGATTGCCCTATTTGTGGAATGGATTTAATTCCTGCGGAAACTGGTGCAGAAGGTCTATCTGCCAATGAAATTAAGATGACCGAAAATGCAATGGCTTTGGCTAATATTCAGACCAGTATTGTGGGGAGCGTTACAACTTCTGATGAAGACGGAATGATTTCACTCTCAGGAAAGATTGCTGAAAACGAAGAAAACAACGCCGTCCAAGCAAGTTATTTTGATGGTCGCTTGGAGCGATTGAATGTTAGCTATGAAGGGCAAAAAGTAAATAAGGGACAATTATTAGCCACTATTTATTCGCCAAATATTGTAGCTGCACAACAAGAGTTAATTACAGCTGCATCATTAAAAGAATCGCAACCAGCTTTATATAATGCGGTACGTAATAAATTGAAATTATGGAAGCTTTCTGAAAGTCAAATAAACAGTATAGAATCGTCTGGAAAAGTGCGTGAGAACTTTCCAATATACGCCACGGTTTCGGGAACAGTAGCTATGGTAATGGCTTCAGAAGGTGACTATTTAAAACAAGGTCAACCTATTTTAAAAGTGAGTAACCTTAATTCCGTTTGGGCAGAATTTGATGCGTATGAAAATCAAATTTCTCAGTTTAATAAAGGACAGAAAATCAAGGTTACTACGAACGCATACGCTAATAAAGAATTCGATGCAGTCATTTCATTTATAGACCCTGTTCTTAATACTAATACTAGAACTGTAACGGTTCGTACAACCTTGAATAACAAAGAAAATTTGTTCAAGCCAGGAATGTTTGTTACTGGTAAAATAAAAGGTACAATACAGACTATAGAAGAGTCATTGAGTATTCCTGCAACTGCTGTTTTGTGGACGGGAGAGCGTTCTTTAGTATATATAAAGACCAATCCAAATGAAGCTGTTTTTGAAATGCGAGAAGTAACTATTGGTGTTCGAAAGGGCGACAATTTCACTATTACATCAGGTCTAGAAAATGGAGATGAAATTGTTACAAACGGAACATTTACCGTTGACGCAGCAGCACAGTTGCAGGGTAAGAAATCTATGATGAATAAATCTGGTGGTAAAACAATGACGGGTCACGAAGGACATTTAGGAACGCAAAGTGGCGAAGAAAACAAAGCCAATACAACATCTTTGATGAAGATTAAATTGCCAATAGAGTTTCAAGAAAAGTTTCAACCTGTAATAAATGCATATCTTAAGATGAAGGATGCCTTCATAGCTAGCGATACCAAACAGATTTCTATTTTGGCAAAAGCTACATCGACAACATTGAAATCTGTAGATAGAACGAGTTTAGGGAAAATGGAACAATCACATATTAAGAAAAGTATCGAAATGCTAGATAATATTGCTAAAAATGATAATTTGAAAACGCAACGCAAACATTTAGTTGTGCTCAATGAAAATATGGTTCCTATTGCGATGAGTTTAAAAGATATTGAACCTATGCTCTACGTTCAAAAGTGTCCAATGGCAAATAACAACAAAGGCGCTGTTTGGTTAAGTACTGAGAAAGATATTCGTAATCCTTACTATGGTGAAGAAATGTTAACTTGTGGTAGTGTGATTGAAGAGATTAGGTAGAAGCATATACGAGTTAAAGTAAATTAGAGTAAATAGATAGGGTTGACTTTTAGTAGTCAGCCCTTTTTAGTTTTAACTTTAATCATAGATATATAAATTGTCTATACTATTCCACTCAGCACATTCCCCTGCATTTTGCGAAAAGCTACATTTCGTGAAAAGAGCTTCACTACAAATGTCTTGGACACAATCCCCAATTTCAGCTTTCCATTCCGTTAACCCTTCCCGATGCTCTGGGAAGGAACACTACATTCCCGAGCCAAAATTGTGAATTAAGTCCGCTTTTACAACGGAAAGTCATCACTTCGGTTTTCTTAGCAGAATTTACGGTAAGCCCTTCTTGAGTGCTTCCTCGAAAATTCTTAAAAACCGAACCGCTGCCTTACACATTTTAAGGGGTTTATAATGGATAAAGCCTTTGTTGTTTTTCGGGTCGTCGAAAAACAGGTACGACATAACCAATTCTAACTTAACCACAGCTACTTATCTCGCTTAACTGCCGGTACGCTCAAACGCAACTGCGTTTAAAAGAATTTCTAATGCCCTTATGGAACTTATCAAGACTGTACAAAGTTTTAGTGAAAAATAAGGTTTCTACTTCCTTGAAAATCCGAGGATTTTACTACGTCGCAAACACACCTGATTTTACCCTAAAAGTCTTGACAAAACCCACTCTATCCATTGTGCGGTGCACAGAAGAAAAGAACAAACACCCCTTAAAATTTAATCTGTTTTAAATCAATAGGGGAAATATAAATCACTTAAATATTTTATTATGAGTACTATTAAAAATCACGTACAGTTAATTGGAAACGTTGGACAAGAACCAACAATTACGAACCTTGAAAGTGGAAAGAAAGTAGCCCGTTTTTCACTAGCTACAAACGAATATTACAAAGACGATAAAGGCGAGAAACAAACGGATACTAATTGGCATACGATTGTTGCTTGGGGCAAGACTGCGGAAATCGTTGAGAAATTTGTTGAAAAAGGTAAAGAGATTGGAATTGCGGGCAAACTTAAAACTAGAACCTACACCACCGATGATGGCAACCAACGCTATGTAACGGAAGTTGTAGCCGATGAAATCTTATTACTTGGGTCTAAAAATGACAAGTAGCATTTAAAATTAAGAGGGCGTAACCTTCGAAAGTTGCGCCCTCTTTTTCATTATTCACACATTAAATACATAAACAATGAAAGCACAAGTTAATGAAATAAAAATCAGTTACAAAGGTGGATTGAAATCCTCTATGTGGCATAAAATTAGCAGTTCACAAGATGCAGCAGAACTACTTTATGAGGATTGGGATAAAGGCACAATAAGCATACAAGAAACCTTCAAGGTTGTATTATTGAACAACAGCAATAAGGTAAAAGGGGTGTATCAACTTTCGCAAGGTGGAATTACAGGTACGTTAATAGACTTACGGATTTTATTTGCTGTCATTTTAAAATCTTTATCAGTAGCCATAATTTTAACGCACAACCACCCAAGTGGAAAATTACAACCTAGTGATGCAGATAAAAGGTTAACGACCAAGATTAAAAAGGCGTCAAAATTATTCGATATTACTATTCTTGACCATTTGATATTTGCGCCCGATGGCGATTACTATAGTTTTTCTGACAATGGAATTTTGTAAAATAAAAGGCTATGGTATATCTCAATTTTACAGACTTGAGCGAAGAAGCTCAAAACCGACTTTTAGAGAATTCTAAAAAAGATGTGGAACGAAAATTTGGCGATGCTATTCGCAAATACGTAAAAGAAAATTATACCTGTTTTGAAACGATGATTGAGGAAGAAGCACTTCGGAATTTATATTCTTATAAATACGTATTCAACATCTAATTTTCTAAACTTAATAATCAAGCACCTCTAAGTTTTTGGAGGTGTTTTTCCGTTTAATTAATTCCAGTTCAATAAAAAAACGTATCTTTATTTCGCTGAAATTCAGCACACATAAATTAATATAGCTATCCATTTTTGACTTTCGCTGATAGCTGTATCCATCTATTTTTTACATATCGGAACTTGAACAGTTCCGAAAAAGGCAATCAGCTTTTTAGCTGGATTGTATGGATTTTTGTCCCGCGCGCGGGACGAAATGGAATAGCAAGAGGGTAACGGGCAGAGCCGCGTTACATATTTCATTTTCGTTTTAACTTATTGATTTTCAATGTTTTGAAAATAATCGAGTTTTGAAAATTTTATCAATTTGCGTCAAATGGCTTTGAAACGCCTGTAAATAGGGATGGATTTACGTCAAATCTTCAAAAAAGCGAAAGAAAATGGATTCATTCATCACTATTAGATTCAAACGGAAAACCGCCAAACGTTTTCAGGGATTTTCAAAAACACACTTCAAGACACATACTGAAGCGATGGAAAATATGCTTGATTTTTTCTTCTATAACGAGATATCACCAAAGGAAAAATTAGGTCCTACGGGAAGAACTATCGAAGCCAAATTACTTAAAAGAATTAATGCGGTCATCGCCATAATGAGGGATGTGGAAAAGACACAAACCAAACCTACGGTAGCGATGATACAGTCACTTTTTCAAACCGAAGAGCCGAACAAAAAACCGCTGATTTTGGAAAAGAAATATTCCGAAGAAAAAAAGGGAGTCCGCTTTCGCGAAAAGAAAACCCCAAGCAACCAACTCTAAATGTTTGAGCTATGTACATCAGCATAACACCTCAAAAAATGGGCGGTAACTATTCTAAAAGTTCGGCAGATTTTGTCGGGTATTTAGAGAAAGAAAACGAAGGACTGGAACAACGCGATATGGAACATTTTTTTAACCAATATGGCGATGAAATTTCTGCCGAAGAAGTCATCCAAGAAATAGATGGCAATACCGCAAAACTGGAAAAACACGAACCAAGGTTCTATTCAATTACCGTGAGTCCTTCAAAATATGAATTGCGAAAACTTCAAAACAGTAGTGAAGATTTGAAGAAATACACTCGTGAACTGATGAAGGATTATGTGGCTTCGTTCAACAGGGAAATCAAAGGACGACCGGTTGGTATCGATGACATAAAGTACTATGCAAAAATAGAACATCAACGCACGTTTAAAGGAACGGATTTTCAGGTTAGGGAAAACCAACCGTATGCCACTAAAATACTTCAGCTAAAAACTGAAATCCGAAATGTGCAAGAAGGACGAGCTGAAGGTAATATCATTAAACTAAAACGAGAAATGGCCAAGTTGGAACGACAAGCACCACATCAACTAAATGGGAAACGAATTGTCCAGGGAATGGCAAAAGATGGAAACCAAAGTCATATTCATATCATAGTGAGCAGAAAGGATGCATCCAACAAATTCAGTTTATCACCAGGAAGCAAATACAAAGCTGCTGATGTACAATTGAATGGAAAAACCGTTAAGCGCGGCTTTGACCGTGATACGTTTTTCGCGAAAGCGGAAGCAACTTTCGACTCAAAGTTTGTTTACAAACGCAACTTTGCGGAAACCTACAAAGCAAGAAAAGATTTTGTAAAAAACCCCAACCTTTATTTTGCTGCCTTGTTGAAACTGCCTGCAAACGAAAAGGCGTTGGCTTTCAAAATGATTACAAAAACAGGCTTGCCAGTAATACCGAGCATTCCAGTAAGCCAAGCACAAATTGCACTTCGGGTTTTTAAACGGTTAAGAAGTGGCGCAGAAGTGGCCATAAAATCGAGTTCCATTGGAATCTAAGTAATATGCAGATAGATAATATCATAACGACACTTTCAATTATTGGTTTGACTAGTACTGTTTTCTATGCGATGTTTCGGGTAAGCAAGTATTCGTTTCTTCTGAATTTCATTTTGCTTTTGACCCTCGTAATCTTTGTTTTTGAAGGGAATGAATTAACATTGATTTTGTTGTATTTAGTTTGTCCGCTAGTATTAGTTAATACAGGACTATACGTTTTTCTGCATAAAACCGAGAACCCAAAAAATGGCGATAGCAAATACCAAGTTAATTTTGCAACCACTAAAGGAAACTTCAAATTAGATAACATCAAACGTGGCGCATCCGTCATCGGTTCTGCGGGAAGTGGAAAAACCGAAAGTGTGGTTTATGGATTTCTAAAACATTTTCGGAAAGAGCGTTTTTGCGGAATCATTCACGATTACAAAGATTTTGAACTGACAGAAATGGCATATCCACTTTTTAAGGATAGCGATATTCCGTTTAAGGTTATTTCTTTTGATAAAATCATTCATCGGGTAAATCCTATTGCCCCACGCTATTTAGAGAACGAAGAAAGTGTAAACGAGGTGTCACGGGTATTAATTGAAAACCTTTTAGAGCAAAGAGAAAGTGGTTCAACGGGAACAACAAAATTTTTCAACGATGCTGCAGAAGGTTTAATTGGTGGATTAATTTGGAAACTAAAAACTACCTATCCACAATTCTGTACGCTACCACATTTAATTGCTATTTATCAATTTTTGGATACCGATAGCCTTATCCAATTTCTGGAAACCAACACCACATCGAGAGCAATGGCTGATGCATTTATTAGTGGTAAAGATTCCGAAAGACAAACCGCTGGTGTGAAAAGTACGCTAGCCAATGCGCTTAAACTAATTAGTACACAGCGGATTTTTATGGCATTGTCTGCAGATGAAGTACCGCTAAACATAAATAGTTCTGAAAATCCTTGTGTAATTTCCGTTGTGAACAATCCAAAATTTGAAACTTCGTATTCACCTGTGATTGCCACTATTATTCACACAATCACCAAGCAAATGAGTGTACGAAATTCAGAACCATCCTTTCTTTTAATGGAAGAAGCGCCTACAATACGACTTTTGAATATGCACCGTATTCCGGCAACCCTCAGAAGTTATGATATTTCTACCATCTATGTGATGCAGGATAAGATTCAAAATGATATGATGTATGGCGATAAAGCAAGCAAAGCTATTTTGAGCAATCTGTCCTACCAGTTTTTCGGTAAAGTCAATGACCCAGATACCGCAAAATATTACGAACGCTTTTTTGAAATCATTAAAGACCCAACCAAGAGCATAAGTCGTGGACATAATCTTGATTTTGATACACGAATTACTACTGGAGAGAAAGAAATCCCAAAGATAAGAGCTGATGTTTTCTTTAGATTAAAGCAGGGAGAATTTATAACTTATGCTGATGGAAAAGATAAAAAAGTTCGGTTTAGGTTAGATAATATTCAAAGGGAACTTCCTAAAGAATCGAAGCAGTTTTCTCAGGCGGATTTAGCGGCTAATTTTGAGCGGGTATATGATGAGGCGAAGTCGATATTTAGTTGAGATTAAATATGTTGAGATTAAATTCACAAATCCTTTGGCATAGTCCTAAAATTATTGCATTATTAAATCTTAAATACTAATGTGATAAATGGAAATAGGGGCAAATTTTTTTAGAGCAGACTTACACATACATTCATACGGGGAATTCGGTTCTTATGATGTCAAAGATGCAACAATGACACCAGAAGCGATTGTTGATACCGCTATCGATAAGGGATTAAAGATTATTAGCATTACCGACCATAATGAAATATTCAATTCAAATACCGCAATAAACTATGCCGAGGGTAAGGATATTTTAGTAATTCCAGGTATTGAAGTAACTACTACTCAAGGACATTTGTTATTGTACTTCGACACCTTTCAGGGTTTGAGGTCTTTTAATGGTAAATTGACTATTAGCGATGATAAGAAAACGACATCTCAAGGTATAGTGGAATGCTTGGATTTTGCATATCAATTAGGTGGAGTTGGTGTTTTGGCACATATTGAACTTGACTCAGGATTTGAAAAGACCATTGGTCGGTATGGACCGCCAATTGAGGAAATATTCTGTCATCATAATCTTCTAGGACTTGAGATATCTAAGAAAGAGAATTTCAACCTCTATAGCGATGCGGATGATGATGCAAATAGAAAAAGACTTGTCGGTTTGAGACGTACAGATTTACTTTTAGATGAAGACCAAATTTTGCCTAAGTTAATGGGTTCGGATTCTCACACATTGAACAAATTAGGAACTAATGCCGAAGGAAATGAAAAATTAACTAGAATAAAAGTTGATGAATTGAACTTTCACGCTTTTAAGGTTGCATTATTGAGCCACGAATCAAGAATAAGACTTGAAGATTTAATTCCTGAACAAAGACCAGTTTTCAATAATATTTCTCTTGAAGGCGGGCTGTTAGATAAAATGGATATTGATTTAAGCCCAAATTTAACCTGTATTATTGGTAGTCGCGGCGCAGGTAAGTCAACCCTTTTAGAAACCTTGCGCGAAACATCAGGAAATAAATCTTCATCTAAAGTTGTTGACTCTGAAGTATGGCCACAAAAAATTGAATTGAAATATACGGACGAAGCTGGGCAAACTATTGAATTTTCAAGGGAGAAAAATAACGAAACACAAAATATTACAGACCCAATTAATGGAATTTCAAAGATTGATATTGAAAGTTACGGTCAAGGAGAAACAGCAGATACTATTCAGCATAGCGATGAAAATCCAACAGTATTAATCGATTTTCTGGATGAGTTTTTAGACTTGCAAACATTGGTTTCAGAAGACAAAGAGATTATTGCCGAATTACTGGAGAATCAAAGTGAATCAAGAAAACTGAGACTAGAGCTTCTTAGCCTCGTTGAGACAAAAAAAGCCTTAAAAAATGAGCAAAAAAAATTAGAAAATCTTAAGAAACAAAAGGCAGGCGACTTGGTAAAATATCAAAATGCGCTTATAAAGGAAAGGCAGATAAGGAAAGATTTAATAGATGACTTAAAACAGTTAATTCAAACGTACAGAGATATTTTGAACGATGAAGAAACGTTCGAAAATTTTGAGCAGCTATCCGATGATGAAATCGTCGTTGGAAAGGATTACTTCCAAAAGGTAAAGGATATTGTTAGTGATTTTTCAACTATCGTTAAATCTAAAGCAGGGGAACTTAATGAAGCTCTAGGGACTAAGGTTGAAGAATTAAGAACAGAACTTAAAAATTGGGCAGCAAAAGAAAAGACAATTCAAAGCCAAATGGATACTAAAAAGAAAGAGTTAGAAGCTCAGGGTATTCCATTTGATTTAGGGAAAATCAATCAGATTTCCAAAGATATTATTGATTTGACCAGTAGGGTTAAAAAGCTTGAGAGCAGTAAAAAATTATTAGCCCAGCTTCAAAAAGACCGCAAAGAACTAATGACCCGGAGAAAGGACATCAAACAGAGAATTTTTTATTTCAGAAATGATTTTGCGCAAACTATAAATGAGAATTTAAAGAATACGCTTGACGGCTTATTCATTAATGTCAAATACGACCAGGGCAATTATTCTGATGAATTTGAACAGCTTTTAAAGGTAACTATGGATTGGAGAACTTCTCAAGTGCCAAGAGCTAATTTAATTACTAAAAGATTGTCGCCAATTGAATTTGTAGATGTATGTATTCGAAAAGATGTTAATGCCTTGACGGCTTTGGAAGATGAGGAAGGAAAAAGATTTGTGGGGGAATATGAAGCACAAAATATAATAAATAGAATTCTAAAGGATTTTACCTACGAGGAATTCGAAGCCTTGCCATTTGAAGATAGACCATCAATTTCAGTAACAAGGTTGTACAAGGATGAAGATACTGGCAAGACTCTAAGAAACACAAAATCAATATCACAACTCTCTTTAGGTCAACAGCAGTCAGTATTGTTAGGTATTCTAATGCTTTCAAAAAGTACGACCCCATTGATTATTGACCAACCAGAAGATAACTTGGATAGCGAATTTATTTTTAAAACCATTGTAAAAAACTTAAGGAAAATCAAGGAATCTAGACAAGTAATTATTGTAACACATAATCCAAATATTGCTGTATTGGGCGATGCAGAATTAATAATTCCATTAAAAAGTACAAGCGTAAAATCACACGTTTTGGAAGCTGGTTCTATTGACCGGAAGGGCACTAGGGAAATTAGTTGCGAAATTCTCGAAGGTGGCAAATCTGCCTTTAAACAACGACAATTAATATATGGAATTAAGTAGGCATAGTGATGAATCAAACCCATTCTCACAACTTAATATTATTATCTTTACTGTCCGATTTTATTTGAATTAATGACCGAAACAAACCGCATAGAATATAAACGAGAATTGTCCGATGGGCTTGAAAAAGAGGTTATCGCATTCCTAAACTACCGTGAAGGTGGTATTCTATACATTGGCATTGATAAAGACGGAAAGACTTATGGTTTGGCAGATGCAGATGGCGACCAATTGAAGATTAAGGATAGACTCAAAAATAATATCCGCCCTTCAGCACTTGGTTTGTTCGATATTGTGAGTGAGGAAAAAGACAACAAGAATATTCTGAAAATTATTGTAGCCAGCGGTCCAGAAAAACCATATCATCTTAAAAAATATGGGATGAGTGAAAAGGGATGTTTCGTTCGTTTAGGTTCAGCAGCCGAACCGATGCCACAAAAAATGATTGATGAGCTGTTTGCTAAACGTACCCGAAATTCCATTAGTAAAATTAGAGCTAGTCGACAGGATTTGAGCTTTAGCCAGTTGAAAATTTACTACGAGGAATCGGGATATACCCTCGGCAAAGCATTTTCAAAGAATTTAGAATTACTGACTGAAGATGGCGCGTTCAATTATGCTGCATATCTTTTGGCAGATAAAAACAATACCTCTATTAAGGTTGCTAAGTATTCTGGCATAACCCGAACAGACTTAATAGAAAGCAACGAATACGGTCACGAATGTTTGGTAAAAGCTACTAAGCAAGTAATAGATAAAATTGCAGTTGAGAACAGAACTACAACAAAAATCACATCGAAAGAAAGGCAACAGGCTAATCTTTGGAATCCCATTGCATTACGAGAGGCTATTATTAATGCCTTTGTGCATAACGACTATACAAATGAGATTACCCCAAAGTTTGAAGTTTTTGCGGATAGAATTGAAATTACATCGGCTGGTGGTCTACCTGAAGGATTGAGCAAGCAAGAATTTTTTGAAGGCTTTTCAGTTCCACGTAACAAGGAACTGATGCGTATTTTCAAGGATTTAGAACTGGTGGAGCAATTAGGTTCTGGTATTCCTCGAATTTTAGGACATTATGGAAAAGAAAGTTTTAGTTTTTCTGATAATTTCCTAAGAATGACATTTGTAATTCAAGAAAACACTAATGAAACTTCTATTAAAGTTGATGATAAAGAAGATAATCAAAAAGGTGGTGTAATAGGTGGTGTAATAGGTGGTGCAATAGGTAGTGTAAAAGGTGGTGCAATTGATGCAGCTGAAGCTTTAACTAAAAGACAAAAAGAAGTACTTAAACTTATTGCTGCAAGTCCTTCTATAACATATAATGAAGTAGCAGAAGCTTTAGGTATTAATGAATCTGCTGTCGGTAAACATATTACAGCTATTAAGAATAAAGGCTTTTTAGTACGTCACGGCGATACAAGAGGTTATTGGGAAATTAAGTTGGAAAATAAAAGCCAAAAATAGAAGTGGCTAATAAAAAAAGACAGCATTTCATATCCCAATTCTTACTAAGAAGCTTTTCAATTGCAACCAATTTAAAGTCAATTAATTTATATCTAAAAGGTACTGATAAAGTTATTGAAAGCGCCCCTATTAAATCTCAGGCGCAGCAAAAATATTATTACGGACAGGATGCAATTTTTGAGGATTATTTAGCGCATAGTGAAAATACGGCTTCTAAAGTAATAAATCATATTAAACAAGACTATGCCCTTCCAAACTTAGAAACAAAGAACTATTCTTTCTTACTTCATTTTGTAATGATGTATGCTTTTAGAACAAAAGCGTCTGTCGCAAATACAGAAGAAAAGATAAATTCTGGTATTCGGAAAATTGCACAATATGATAAAAGTTTAAGCAAAATAGATTTTTCAAAATATAGAGTAGCGCATCCAGAACCAGCAGCTTTTAATTTAGCTCATAATATGGACAATTGGGTTATAACAGGCGATTTGAGTTTGGGTCTGTTAAAAAACGAGACGACTACAGAATTTATAATTTCAGATAATCCATTTATACAATTTAACCCTATCCAGTTATCACGAAAAAAATCCCCTAATAACGGTGGTTTATTAAGTACTGGATTGATAATTTTCTTTCCTATTTCACCGAAGCTATATTTAATTTACTACGATAAATGGGCGTATAAGATAAATTTTGATGATGAACGTTCGGTATCTCTAACCGATGATTATGATATTCATAACCTAAATCTTTTACAAGCCATATCATCAGAAGAGACAATTTATTTTTCATCAGAAAAGAATACCCAATACATTAAAAACTTAGCAGATGAAGCTTCCTGGCACAAGAAAGACAAACACGTTAATGATGAAGTAGAAGATAAAAAAAATCCAGACAAGAAATTGTTACTCTCATATTACTTAGAGCATTTGTACAATCCTGATTTTACATTTATTAAACTGACCGACGCCGCTCGAATGTCAAAAGATAGTATAGGTATGAATTCGTATCGCAACGATGAAATTGTTGAGTGGATGAAAATGGATAAAAGTAAATTGAAAAGGAATAATTAGGCTGTTTTCAAAATGACCCTTTTTCCCTCGGGCCTTTATTAGTCACTTTCCATTGACCATTTTTTTTGACGAGCTTAAAAATACCCGTCTTTCCATCATAGGACGTTTTGTATCTTACCCAAGCAATTTCACCATCAATGGCTTCATCTAAGATTTCTACCTCGATTTCTTTATCAGAATCTGACAACATATTTTGAACCGTAATCAAACTAGCATATCCTTCTGATGTGGTATGCTTCTTTAGAGCCGATTCATCTTTTGAGAAAAAACTTTTCGCAACAATTTCTGCGGTTTCTGTGTGGGACATATTCTTATTTTCTGTACAGGAAATAAATATAAGTACGAGTGAGCAAATGATTAATCTTTTCATAATATTATTAATTTGGGTTATTGATATATCTGTGTGATATCTTTAATTCAATATTTCGCTCGCCATCTTTCTCGTTCAATTCTAAAATTGCCCTGCGGTCATTGGATAATGAAAATTTGGGCAACACATAAATGAATTGTAACATTTTACCCTCTGCAATTTTTGACGGTAGATTGTGCTTGTAAATAGGTTCTTGATACAAACTCTGTAAAGATTTCTTTTTTCCTTTTTGACGAGTCTCGATTGAAAGGTTCAAGAAATTTAAATCGTAATCCAAGGTAGAATTATTCTCAATCTGGATAACGAAGTAGAGTTCTTCTTTATCAAAAACAATATTCTCAACACTCAAAACAATGCCTTCGTTTCGCTTCTTAATTCGACCGATGCGTTGGTTTCTGTCAAGAAGATAAGAACAGAATTTTTGATAATAGTATGTTCTGTTATCTATACTTTTTTCAGAAGTATTAACCTGAATCGAGTCGATTACTATTGGCTTTTCATTCCCGATACTATTTGATAGTGGGATGAAATAATTGAGCTTTGCTAGCTGCTTTTTATACCTGACAATATACGAAAAAATTGAACCACTTCTGTTGACTACCAGCAGATTACTTTCCTTCCCAGGCTTTGCCTGAAGAAGTCCAAAATATTGTTCTTTTTCACGATTGTAGGTAAAGACAAAATTATCTGAACCGGTTATACCTTGTCTTATGGGTTCTGGAAAAAACAGGGCTACGTTTTTGGTGTCGTTTGCATAAATGGTATCGAGGACTGTGTTTGTTTGCGCTTTTGCAAAAGCCGAAATAGACACAATCAATATTAGGATTATTGTTCTCATAATTTTGGTTTTAGGATTAATCTGTAATTGTTCAGCACGGTTACTTTCACCCTTCGGTTAGAACGCCGAAATACTTGTGTAAGTCCGCCTACTTGTGGAACACTAGGAATATTGATGTCACCAATAATATCATCCAAAACTTCGGTGGTGGCTTCTGCCCGGAAATTGTTTTGCACATAGATGCCTTCACTACCATCTTGCAAATCAAATGCTTTGAGCTTTGTAGGATGATGATTGATATTTTCGATTTCAATGAGCGCACGATTGGGCTGAAAACTAATAAACCCAAAAACTGGCGTATTCTTTGGCATCAGCTTACCATTGATAGTTGCCGATTTAGTAAGGCGCATTCTTAATCTAGTATTTGCCGTTACGATTTGGTCGCCATCGACGATGACATAGATAGTCTCATCGGTACTGCCTATAATTGAAAATTCATTCGGTTTAGGCGAAGCGGCAAAGAACAATTGATGTTCCAGACCTAATTCTTTCGCTTCAATTTTTTGTTCTCTTTTGATTTCAGCTGAATCAATTGATACTGCTTCCTTCTTAGCAATTTTCCTTTGCCCAAAGTTTTGATATTGCTTTTCAGAATATTGAATCTTACCAGCGTCGTAAATACTATCTACAATACGTTCTTTTTCACGTTCCGGCAGGTCTGGGTCATAAAAGCCCAAGGAATCAATTAGTTTTTCATCGTAGATACTAGGTGCATTATTTTCACGAACTTCCTTTAGGTCATTAATAGCATCTAATTTTGAATCGTACTCTTTTTGGTTTTCCTCTAAATCGGGAATTAAGGTCTGTTCAAGATTTTCATTCTCACTTTTATCATCGCCCATAACCATTACAGAATAGGAAATCAGGAATATGAAAATCACAGCCAGTACAGCTGCAAAGACAATTTTATTTTTTTCTACTTTCATAATCGTGGTTTTTAAATGCCGATTATCGGCTCAACTTTCATCGTTTAATTTTTTTAAGGTGTTCTCGAAATAGTTTGTAATTAACAATCCGTGTGGATTGTTTGGAAAATTTCTATCAACAGGAATTAAGTTTCCACTAGAAACAAGTTCGTAAGTGTCTATTATTGAACCTCTATTTATTTCAAAAACAGTAACCGTTTTAAAGACATATGTTCCGTTTTGTTCTTCGATTTGTGAATCAATACTCAGTACTTTCTGAACTAGCGAGTATTGCAGCAAACGGTTATAGACACCATCAGCTTTTTTCTGACGGTATAAATTGTCAACAGAACTATTACCTAGCCACAGCGCCTTTTCAAGATTCCGTTCATAATTACTGGCGTCAATGTTATAGAAATACTTGTAGAACAGGTCTAAATGAGCAAGAGCTTCAACCCTAAAATTTTCTTTTTGGGTAACGAGCTTCAGCGGAATAATGCTGCCATCTGTATTGATGGCAAAAGCACTATTGAGAGCATTTTTATTGGTGGTAAATGCCATCCAAAGTGAAAAGGTGCTGGATAACATTGCAAAAATGACAACTGCTAACACGATAAACCTGTTCAATTTTAAGACTGCATAGATATTTTTATAAGGTGTTTTCATTTTCATTGGAATTAGCTAGTAAACAATCTGAGGGTAAAAGATGTAGCGCGTTTATATAATTTGAATTTCAGAAAAACAATGAAACCAACTGAACCAAGTTGAACGACTGGCGCAAAAAAGCCCTGGCCAACATCTGTTCCAAAAAGGTTTGTCCAAAAATTAGTATTGATTTCAGTATAGAGGGCATTCACAAACACATTGACCAAAAAGAAGGCTGGTACTAACATATAGACTGCAGCGTACAATTTGAAAAATGTATAAGCAAGCGAACGGAATTTCTCAAAAACTGCCAAGCTTATAACCAAGGGAAAGAAAGCTTGCATTATACCTAATAGAAAATAACGTTCTGCAAGGAATAGTGGGTAGATAAACAAATCCAGAATCCAAAGGAAAAGACTAATTATAAATGCAAATATTTTGAATCCATAAAGTGGTGTTACCAAAGCTTCGTATAAGAGCGTCATTGCTGCTTGCGCTACCTCTATAATACTTACATCTTCCTCAATAGGAATGTCCTGCATCTGCAAAGGCAATAAAGCTGGTGCTGTACCACGATATTGCGCTTCAATGGAAACCAAGATGCTATCAAAAAAACCTAAAACCTGTGTTGAAAATATGACCAAAAGAACAACCGCAAAGTTCTTAGTTAATTCACTTGGGCTCAATCCCCAAGTATAACCATCCTTATCCGCAATACCTTCATTATATTTTTTTAGGATATTGACCAAAAAGAACAATACAGCAAGCGTTTTCATTCCTGCAATGGTATATTGCGAAAAGCTGCTATTCTGTATGGTTTGAAATACCGCATCAATGTATTCCAGTCCAATCCCTAAAAGTATGGCTGCGGTCATTATTAGTATTGTGTTTCTCGGTTATTAATTTTGTCCTGCATTTTTCTGAAGGATATAATATCCTTGTAGCGTTTCGTTTTTGTTTGAATGTTTGAAACCATTTGCTTTGATTCCAGCTCTTTTTCCTTTAAAACTTCAGCACGTTCAGCATCCGACATTTTTAGATTGTCGCTAGATAAGATTTCGCCCATAAAGTCAACGGTGTCCAGAGAGTTTTGGACTATTGCATCAAACGATTTCGCAACCCGTGTAACTTCCTCGGGTTTGATGTAAGGCGAGTTTAAAATATCCTGTAAGTCGTTTTGCATTACATTGATAAGGCGTTGATTGTTGGCTGCTATTTCTTCAACTGCCCTAAGTTGTTGAACAACACTAGATACTTTCTCTATGCTCTCTTTAGCATCTTTTAAAAACTGTACAGACTTAATCATTTGAGCCGTCTGCTTTCCAGATTCTAAAAGCTGTTTTACCAAACTGATAAAGTTGGTATTGTCATAAGTGGGCATTCCCTGAGCTTTCATATTAAAGCTTAACAGTAATACCATTGCGAGTACTAAGATTTTTGTTTTCATAATATTATTTTTTAGATGTGAATTGAGTTATTGCTTTTTCCATATCGTGATGCTCATCGTAGAGCTTCATTATTTCTTCATTTTCCTGTCCATCGGTCAAATAAGCCGCATATACTTCCTTCGGAACTTCGAGCCTAAAAATGTTACTTTCCTTTCCTATCTTGATGAACATTTCGGTGTACTTCCGAGGTCCAGATAGATTGTTTTTAATGGATTTTAATTGGTTTAAATCGTGGCTAGATAGATTGAGTCTTTTAACCAATTCATCATAGCCTTTTTCATTATTCAAGCTGTAAACAACTTGTGTGTTTTCTAGGATGCTGGCGGAAGTAGAATTGTTAGGAAGCTGATTAATAGATTGTAGAATAATCCCAATAGCGCCATTCTGTTTACGAATGGCTTGGTAGTAGAACTCGACGCTTTCCAGTACGTTGTCAAACTTGAGTTGTTTAGCAAACTCATCAAATAGGATAATGCCTTTTTCAGCTCTGTTTTTCCAAATGGTTCTTTGGATGGCTGACTTAATCAGCTTCAACATTACGGACAGGATTTCCTTATTGTCCTTAACTTCATCCAGTTCAAAAACAATCAATCGTTTGTCTTCAATTTTATAGGTCTGGTCTTCACTCACTTCAAACAGAAAGCTATATAGACCATCGCCGACATATTCAGACATTACGTGCAAGAAGCTTGTGACGTTGAAGTAGTCGGGATGGATTTTTAGAGTGTTTAGAAGGTCTTCTTGGTTTATTTCTATAAAGCTGTAAAAACCATCCAATGAGTGATTTTCCGGTGTACTATCGTAATAATGTTTCAGTATTTTCTTGACAGAAACAGACTGTGCCTTGGTCACTTTTAAATCTGAAGCGAACAGTTCAAACAGGAAAACGGACAAGTCTTCCAACCGTTCCGGTGTCAAATCTTTTACATCGCTGATGTAAAAAGGATTGATACCTAAGTTCTTTCCGCTTTCATATCTGAGTACGGTATATTTCTCAGGATATAGTTTTGCGAATTTGGTGTAAGAACCACCCAAGTCGATGATGACCAGACGGACACCACTTTCAAAATATTGGCGTAAAATATTATTGGCCAAAAACGATTTCCCTTCGCCCGTTGGTGCGAAAATGGCGAAGTTTCGTGCTTTTATACGTTTCTTGCGTTCGTCCCAAACATCTTTTAGAACAGGTACATTATATTCTCTATCATTGAAGATGATTCCGGTAGCATCTGAGTTGTAATTAGTATTGTTGATAAACAGGCATAAAGCGTGCTTTAAATCTGTCACATATAAATCGTTATTTGAAAAGTTGGATGAAAAACAGCAGTAACTATTAAGGATGTAGTTCTTCCGTTCTTCGCCTCTTGGATAGTATGGGATAACGTCCAGTTCTTTAAACTCAGTTTTAATTTTTGAACCGATTCGGCTTAAATTTTTAGGGTTCTTATCCCAATACACAATGTTTAGATGACCACGGATTATTCGTGCATTATCATCGGCATTAATCTGGTCGAGAATGTGTTGAATTTTGCCTAGTACGACTTTGTTCTGAGAGCCGAAATTGGAACTTTTGTTCAGTTCTTCAACTTTCTTATCAAGCAGCTTGCGCCACTTCTGTTTGTCATCCAAATACAAGATTTGATTGACTATGTGATTCTCATTAAGCGTAAGCCCTAAGCCATCAATAAACCCTTGATGAAACACAAAATCGTCAGATGTGAATTTCTCATTGGTCTTGCTACTCTGTACACTTTCGCCAAAGCACAGTTCGCTATTGATAGCTAGGGCATCAAAATGGTTTTCGCCAATATTGACGCTTTTTTTATCTAGTATGATATCGGTATCAAACCCATCATTGAAGCCATTGAAATAGCCATTTGTGAGTTGCTGTATCTCTTTCGCTTTAAGCGAAACGAAGGTCATCTTTCGGCTATTGTTTATAAAGGTGATAGAATCGCTTACTGAACCGATGAAGCTCTTAACGTTATCATCCAATTGTTGAACAATTCCTTTGGAAACTTTACGAAAAGGGTTGACATATTTTGAATTATTCAACGCTTTGTTCTTAGTGAGCGTAAAGAACAAAAAGCAACGATGTTCCATATAATCACGCCCTTTGAAGTGGTCGTGGGTCGCTTTTTCTAAAAAGGTTGTATCCGGAAGCTTTTCTGAAGTGTATATTTTCTTTAGGTAGATATCCTGTTTTTGAACCACCGTACCAATGGGCAATGATTTTAAAGCCTGAAACCAAGCACCGTGTATGTCCTCGAAGTCTTTTTCAGATAGTGAATAGATTTCTGGTAGCGTTCCTTCATAGCATAGGACGACATTGCCATTATTGGCAAATATGATATTGTCTTGAATATCCGTAATAGGGTTATATGCTGAAAGATTAATCTTGTTCATAATCGAAGCCAGAATTTCTTTTGTTACTTATTATTTTAGGGAAGGCTTTAGCTGTTTGAAAAAGTTGTGGATTATTAGCCATCCTTGTAAGAGCGATGTATAAGGCTGTATTAAAAACCATAACACCTATTATCATTAAGAAGCTGAATGAAAAAATGATGATTAATAACGAAGCAAGAATCGCAACCATCATTAATGCAAACAAGGAAATAGGCAACCCAAAAATGACTGCCCGTTTCCTAATATTTTTATAGACCTCGAAGCGTTTCATTTATACTACGATTCCTATTAAGTATGTGAAGATGCCGACTACTGCGCCAGCAATCAAAACAAATACAAGTACTCTAGTAATCCCTTTTTTAAGGTCTGCGTTTTCCCCAAAGAAATGTCCCGCATTAAACAAGAAACCAACTAGGAAGATGACACCTAATAAAATTGGAAAAATAGTTCTGATAGTGTCGCCAACATCATTAACTGAATCTTCAATACCACCAATTTGAGCAAAAAGCGAAGTGGATAAGAGTGAAAGAAATGATGCTAAATAGAGTGATTTTTTCATAATAAAATTGTTTAGATTTTTATGTTGTTTTCGTTAGTAGAAATTTACATATATTTGTATATAAATAACTGAAAATCAATAATTTGTGAATAAAATATTATTTGATATTAATTGAATTTAATTCCTATTATTTGGCATCAAATGCTATGAATTTTTGAAGGAAAGTTGTTGATAACCTGAAAATTGAAAATAAAAAAAGTGCTCAAAAACGTCAGTTTTGTGATTTTGGTTCTGAAAATGTGCATCATTTTGGGTCAGGAAGCGAGTACTCAAAAACGAATTGTAATCGACGTCGGACACGGTGGAAAAGATGCTGGTGCAATAGGTATAAATAGAATGAAGGAAAAGGATATAGTAATGAATATTGCAAATGAGATTTTGAGCTTAAATGGAAAATTGGAAAAACCATTGGACATTTATTTGACCAGGTATAAAGACACCTTAATTTCATTGGCAGATAGAACTAAACTAGCCAAAGCTTTAAAAGCTGATTTATTTGTGTCGTTGCATTGTAATCATTCGGATAATCCAAATGCAAGAGGAATTGAAGTTTATGCTTCAAAGAAACAAGCGAAGTATTCTAAAGAATCTGTTTTTGTCGGCTATCAAATTGAAAAAATGCTTTGCACAGTGATAGGATATGAAAGTAGAGGTGTGAAGTTTGCCAACTTTCAAGTGCTTCGAGAAACAGTTGGTTTTTGTCCTTCCGTGCTTTTGGAATTGGGGTTTTTGAGTAATGAGGATGAGGGTAATTATATTTCAGGTTATGTAAATATTAAGCAAATCGCATCAACCATTTTAAAATCGATAGAATTATGAAAGAGTTAGGAATTGAAGTGGTAAAATGTTTAAAAGATTTAATTATAAAGGTAATCCGTACACTAAATAAAAAAAGGAATTAAGTTAAAGGATTTGAACCAAGTATCACATTGGTTCTTTGTAAACCTACAAAGGTGTTCTTGCCTTGTTCGATGAATTTATTTAAAAGGGAATCTTCGATGTCATCAAGCTCTGCTAGCAGTAAATAGGCTATAGTGTAATCAAACAAGAAACTGATATAGAGTAATTCGAATTCAGAGTAGATATTTTTATTATCAAGATTGCTGTGAATATGATAGTCTCTAGCTCTTACAACTTTATTTGGGAATGTTTTCCAAATGTCATCTGCAAAATCGCCAATTTTTATGAAGATTTCTTCATTCTCTTTTATACGCTTGTATAATTGATTTTTTCCCTCTTTTGAATAATTTTTACAATAAGCTTCATAGGCTGAAATACTATTGATGAAACGTTTATTATGACTTGGGTGCTTACCTATAAAGTTTTCCATCAATTTATCTAAACAAAACTTAAAAGTGTCATCTGTGTATGCAGCTGTTAATATCGATTTGAGGCTGCTTTTTACTTTTTCGTAATCTGTATGGATAAAGGTTGAAGTAGATTTTGTTAGTTGCGTATCTTTATAATAGAAATCTTTGTCTTCACCGCAGCCTAGACATTTAAAACTAAATTTTCTAAATTTCTCTGAACGACCAAAAGTTAATTGTAATACTTTTTGAAATTGATTGTAATACGCAATTGCCCCCAGAATATCTATAGGCTCTTCTAATTCAAATTTTATCGCACCTCGGTTAGAAATGTCCAAACCTGTTTGTCTTTTGGTGCTGATATGTTGGTAATGGCTTATTGTGATTTTTAAATTAATATTTTCAACTAAGTACTCATCTTTAAAAATCTTTTTGTGAAGTTTATCTTCGGTATGGTCGTACCAAAGCGTATGACTCACCCATTTAGAAATAACGTCATTTACAATATAGAATTCCTTTATTTTAAGCGTTTGGGTATCGATTAAGTGTTGATGACTAACAAATGAATATTTTGCTTTATAAATTCTAGTTTCAGTTATGCCACTAGATGAATGTTGTATACGGCAATCAATAAACGTTATATATCCAAGACCGGTAAATAGACCTAAAATTTGAGGTTCTTTATAACTTCTTTGTTTTGAGTGTAGGTTAGTTTCTAACCAAATGTCATCATCATTAAATGACATTACACAGAATTGCTTTTCATCTTCTTTTTCTACAAACCAGACTTCGCCGTAATATTTTTCATTTTTATCAAAGCCATCAATCATAGAAGAAAAATATTAGATATTTTAGAACATTAGATAAGAATATCGATTTGATTCAGTACAGGCGTATACAAATCAATATTGTTATCTGCAGAATCTATTGATAAAATCAAACTATATCTTACCGAGTTATTATAACGAAGTAACTTTTTTCTAGTGCGCCACCAACCATTTACAGGAAAAATGGCGACGGTATTTCTTGTAGCAAGGTCAGCTGCCGTGCCTTTCCAAATATCTTTATGTGTTGAGCCTTTGTCTCTTACTTTATTACCAATAATCCAACTTTCACCAGAATAAGAACCGCCTTGGTCTTCCATCCGTGCTTCTCTGTTTACTCTTTCACGAAAGTGTTCAATAGATTCACCAGAATCTTTCATTTTGAACCTAAGACCGTGAGATTGATAATAGTATGATTTACTATATTGCTTGTTTCCAGGATTTGGTTCTACGAAATAACATAAAGTGGCTGTTAGTGTTACTTCGCTATCAAAAAGAGCGGTTAAAACCTCTGTAGGCCAAGGTAAACTATGCAGATGCATTTCGTTAGTTTTAACGGTGCTGCCATCAAGTACAAAAGGACTCAAAGATTCCTGCGCTATAATTGTAAGAGAGTTATTTGCACTTCGAACCGCTTTTTCAAAATTGGGCATACCATAACCAAAAGTCCGTAATAAATCCCTTTGCTCAGGATTATTCAGTTCTTCAATATTTCGATTTGCGAGCATTTCAGAATTCCAGTCTGCTGAATGCACTAAAAGACCTTTTATAGTTTCTGGCCATAATGTAGGATATTGCGAAGTCAACATTGCAGCATATCTCGATGCCAAGGCAGTAGCACCGCTTGTGTCACCAAAACTATGTAGTGGCTCTGTTCTAAAATTTTTACCGACAGAGAGCAGTCGAAGTGAATCTGGGTCAATAATACCTTCATTATGAATACCATAATTACCACCTTCCATTACTATTTCGGGTTTCAATGCCCAGTTATTGTCCCACGAAAGAGAGGTGCTATTACTCGGGGACATACCACCAGTTTGAACTAATGGGGTCGCGCCTCTAAATTGGGCTTGGTCTATTACGGTTTTATGAGTAATTGAACCAATGGTTAACGCATTGAATGCTTGAGCTGGGTCGTGTATAGATTCTTCAATATTTTTTTGAGGATACTCAGAAACGTAATTTATATCGGTATTCCCGCTACAAATACAAAACAATGATTTGTCATTTGTAATTCCCTCTTCACCAAAGGCAATCTTGTCAACTGAACTTGACCACGATGAAGGTTTCCCTTTGTCACGGCCATCTGTTGCAGTCACTGCCATTGTAAGAATGCGTTTGTTTGTTGGATTTAGAATGGTTGCCCTTGCAATAGCTTCTTCTGTCACCGCACCATATAGCTCAGGTTGGTTCGGATTATTTGGATGAATTAATTTGATGGATTCAAGACGATGGAATATTTCAATGTTTGAAGTATCTTGCAATATATCAGTAAGGTCGCCATACAATGAGGTTCCTGCCATTGGTGTTCCGTGCCCGTGTCTATCAGTATCAGCGTTTCCCCATTCAGAGTTTACAGAATCCATATTCCTTTCTGGAAGAAAATCTTCTAAAAGTGGATGACCACGATTCACACCTGTATCTAAAATACAGATAATTACTGAATCATCAGTAGTTCTATTAATTGTGCGGTTCTTTAGGTCTTCTACCCAATCATTTGCATCATCATTATCTAGTCCTGTGAAAAAGTTGGCTGCTTCTTTGGGCTTTCTTAGTTCAGCCAGTTTGTCCGAATATAAAATTGTAGTAGAAAGTTCGCGAGCGGTACATCGAACCATACGAACTATGTGTTCTGGAAATAATAACCTTCGTTCTGCAACAACAATTATGTTGTCGACCAACATATTGATGACAGCTTCATCTTCACGAACATCGTTTTGAAAATCTTCTCGTCTCAACCAAACTTCCCACCACACCTCTTCATCCTCTTCAGGAAAGTCGATTTCACTTTCCTGCCAAAAGCTGGATAATGTAGCTCTTTGAATGTCAGCTATATTGTTAAGTAATGGTGTGTTACTTGGGTTTCCATTTTGCGTATCTTTTTCTGGGTTTAGATAAGCCTCTATTTTATCTAGAAATTTTGAAATTCCTCTAATGTTAAGAAAAACGCAAGCTCTATATTGTTCGCATTCTTGGTCATTTACTATTACCTTTTCTAGCTTTGAGGAAACAAAACGATAGTCCAAACCTCTTCCATCTTCAAAACTATCAAATGCTAAAAGACAATCTTTTTCAGAAATAAACTCTAAATAAACAAAATCAGTATCGGAACCTTCTCTGAATGAATTTATAGCAATACCTAGCTTATCTCGTAAGACATTGCCGTGGGTGTTTCTATTTCTACTAATAGGATGTACTCGACTTCGACCTGTGCCTGGACTTGTATAAGACTCGGTAGATGCATACCCAGAAAGAATTATGTGGTCTAAATTTCTTGGCATTTATCTATTAAAACTGGGTCTTTTTACTTTTAATGAATTTAAGAAGTATTGTTGATGAAACTTTATCTGTATTATGTACAATCATTTCTTTTATGGCATCTTTACAAGCATTTGAAACATCTGCAAAGCTTAAGCCTACCGCTTCTTTTGAAAGCGAACTTATAGTTTTACCTTTGGCTAGAGAGTATCCCTTTAGTTGAACTTTTAAAAGTTTGGCTATTTCTTTATCACTTGGAAGAGGATATTGTATTATATCATCAAAACGTCTGAATAGAGCTTTATCTAATGATTCAGGAATGTTAGTGGCTGCAATAAGTAAACTATTTGATTTATCTTTTTCGATGTTCATCAAAAAACTATTCAAGACTCTTTTTATTTCCCCGACATCGTTTCCATAACTTCTATTCGAACCAATGGAATCAAATTCATCGAACAAGTAAACCGCTCTATGCTGATACATAGAATCAAAAATCAGTTTAAGTTTTGCAATAGACTCGCCCATATATCTACTAATCAGACCATCTAAACGAATTATAAATAAAGGAATTTCTAAATCACCAGCAATCGCTTTGGCTGTCATTGTTTTTCCGCAGCCAGGTGGTCCAACAAGCATTAATTTTCTTCTTGGTTCTAAATTATGCTGTAAGAGTTGGTCGAATTTTTGTTGTTCAGAAAGAATACGAGTGATTGCTTCTGAAACTTGTTCGGTCAAAACCATATCCTTGGTTTTGATATGCGGACGATAAACTTCTAATAAATCTTTTAATTCTCTTTGGGCTTCGTTTACGGGAAGAATTCTTGTCTTGGTTACTGAACTTACATTTCGCTTGGACTTTATTTTCTCAATAAGGCCCTTCAGTTCCTCAGCCAACTTGGTATGACCTTTTTTAGCTTCAGCTGCGGCAATTTGCATTGCTGTGGTGTAAAAACGGCTATCGTCTTCGTCACCATAACTTTGTAATAATGCCTTTATCTTTTCTGCTGCTACCATAAAACAAAAGTACTGAATTCCAAATTATTTATAACTAAATTTTTAAACTGATAAGTATATTTTGAAATTCAATCACTTGCGCTTATCCCCAGCCTTCGTGTCAAAAGCAACTAAATTAAAAAGTTCGCGCATTCTGCTGCGAACTCGATTACCATACCGTTCTTCCAGTTCTTCAGCGTTTAGGTTTGTTGTAGCGTGCGTTTTGATTTTATGTTTGGTATCGAGATATAGTTCATATCTAGATAATAACACTTCGCCCATTACGTTCAAGTCTTTTCCATAAAATCTTCCAGCTGGTTCAACACCCAAATCATCAAAGCAATAGAATCTAGTATTGCCGTATTCTTCAACAGTTTTAAAACCAAGATGGTTAAAACCGAAAGTCACATTCCGACAAGGAATCATTTCGTAAGGTCGTTGCATCGGAACAATGTGGCGTAGCAATTTCATAAGGCTGGTTTTACCACATCCGACAGGTCCGGAAAGAAGAATACCTTTGTTGATATCAATACCGTAAGTAGCGCAGCTCTCTTTATCTTTTATGAAGTAAGAACAGAGCTTTAGTAGGATATCTTTATCCTCATTGTAAATTCTGAAATTTTTACCGAAAAGTAGTTTTCCTTTGGCATTCAAGTAAATCAGAATTTTTGGAAAATCGTAGAGTACACTTTTACCATCAAATTTTCCTATCGAATATTCCACGCCACCTTCGGTAATTTTAGAGGGGTTGTCCATAATCTTTGTTTTTAGTGGTTCGCAAGTTGTCCTTGATTTGGGACGCTTGTTTTTTGTTTACTTTGTTTTCTTCGTCAAAAAGTTCGGTTCTATCCATCCAGTTTTTGGCTACTGCACGCCAATCTCTAATCGATTTTCCATCGCTCGTTTGCCAATTACGAGCTTCATAATGCTCGTAGAATTTTTTTCCTTCATCAGCATTAAAACCTTTTTCAATAAAAAAATCAATAACGGCCTGCCAGCCCTTTGGGTGTTTTATATTGTTTTCTTGTTTTGTATTGTTTATAGTAGATACCAATGCTTGTCCACTGGTGGGACGGTGTGGGTCTAGAGCTTGTCCATTTATGGGATGGTGCTGTCCCACAACTGGTTCACGAATGGGATGGTACTGTTCCGCAAGCTGTTCTAAGGTGGGATTGTACCGTCCCATATCTGGTTCATCACTTGTACCGATAATGGACATCTTAATTTTACTGCCCTTATATGGATTGTTAGATGGGAAATAACACAGGTAAAGCCACGAGTCCAAATCTGTTACACACCTATGATATGTGGATTTTGAGCCTATTTTGGAAGCCATCATTAAATCCCGTCTATTTACATAAAATTCATCTGCAAAGCGGCTGCTGTTCCATTCTTGGAACAACGCCATATACAAACTGATATGAGTAGGATTTAAACGGTCATCAAAATAGAACTTTTCAAAAGCCGCATTAAGTAGCTTTATATAGTTCATCGATTAAAAATTTAGACCGTGATGCACGCGGTTAGCATCCATAACTTTTTGAATTTCTTCTGTGTCATAGTAGATGATACCACCCACTTTTGTGTATGGCAATGTGCCATTGATGCGAAGATTCTGCAATGTGCCAGGACTTACTTGAAGCAAGTCCATAACCTCGGAAGATTTGAGATACTTTTTGAGTTTTCCCTTGGACTGATTGGTAAGTAGTTTTTTGATGTCATCGAGCAATTCCATTTTGAAATCTCGAAGGTCGTCTGTGGTAATAATACTTGTCGGCATAATAGAACGGTTTTAAAGAAAAGGACTATCAGGAATTTAAATTTTTAATTGATAGTCCTTAACTTGATTTGACTTTCGTTCTACAAATTTGAATAGGTTTATTGGATTTTATTCCCCAGTACGACCGTACTACGGTTAAAATTTAACGTTTTGAAATTTGGTGTGTTTTTGTAAGTTTTGAAGTCGTTTTTCTAAATCGACACCATCAAATTGAACTAAATTTTATGAAAAACAAATGTAGAATTCAATTACCGTAGGTCAACCGTACTACGGTATCTTTTAACAGTTCAAATAGAAAGGCATAATAAAAAAATTGAAGGTCTATTCCTCGCTTTTGTTCATTTCTATGAGTAGTGATGTAGAGAGTTCGTCGAGGAAAAGTGTTCTACTGTTTTTCCTGTTTTTGATATCGTGATAGGTTTTGTAGATGTCCTTAGGCTCAATATTAAAAAGCTGTTGTAACTTTTTTGAAACTTGCATTATACCCTGTTTTTCCTGTTTACCCAATCCTTTCGCACACAATGCGTAAACCAATTCCACGTAGTCTGTATTAGAAAAAGGCCAGTCCATCTTTTCAATTGGTTTTATGGTGGACAATTTCCCATTTAATCCTTTACGAACTTTATGCTTTTTTTCATCTAAATAGGTCACTAAGAAATCATAAGCCTTGTATTTGCCCAAAAGCATATCTCTAGGGGTACAAAATTCTGGGTCTTGAAAATAGAATTTTGAGGTAGTGATATGAAATGTTTCCATAGAATCTCTCGTGTAATATTCCTCGTCAAAATGGGTCGCACCAGAATTAACGTAACGACCAAAATCCATATTGTAGAGAAAAAAGCGATTTACCTTGTTGATTTTCTTTTTAATGGATTTTAACTGAGAATGTTTATTCCCTTTAGGAAATTGAATTTCAAAAGAATGGATTTCTGAAAAGTAGATGAGTTTGATGAGAGGAATCTGTTTGGTTTCTTTGAAGAACTCTATTTCTTCCTTGGTAGTTTTAAATTCATTATTGAGGATTTCTTTTTTGTAAGTGCTCAAAACTTTGCGACACAGTTTTATAGAACGATACGCCCGTTCTAAAATATTTTCATATTGAAATTTTATTTCATCCAGGTCCTGAAGTAGTTTTTTTGATAGTATTTGAGAATTCATAAGAAGGCAATTTTTGTTTGGAAACCATAGGAATGGGATTTAGTTGATTAGGTTGCGTTTTTGTTTTCATTGTCCTGCAAAATTTAAGTAATGACAGCTCTAAATAATAAAATTTGTAGCTCATTAGTGGAATTTATGGAACTGTCTGTAAGTTAGCTTTACGTAGTAATTATACAAGGAAAACTTTCCGTAATTAAATACGGAATACACCGTATTTTTCTACGGATTTTTTGTGAAACACTCTAAAATCAATGCTTATCAGAATGAATACGGCTACATTTTTTTCTTACGAAATCGCTTCAAGAATTCACGTCTGTTCTTTACGCCTGTCTTTTTAAAAATATTGGATGCGTGTTTTGATACAGTACTTTCGGCAATAAATAAATCTTTAGCAATATTTCGGTAGCTTAAATCACTTAAAATGGAAAGTGCTATCTCAATTTCTCGTCTTGTTAAATCTTCATAAAATATTTTACTCTCTATCGCTTCATCTTTCTGCTTTTTCTTTAGAGCAAACACCTCGTACATTCGGTTATTATTTTCTATGAAATATAAATACCTATCTACTTCAATTGTAGTTATGGCATAAAAAGCCAAGTTCATCACGGTAAAGGTTATCCATTGATAGTCGCCAATAGCCGTGCAAATAGGTAACAACGCAATACTGCTTACACTTACTATAGAAAGTCTATTCCGTCTTAAAATAAAGGCATTTGGATTATTTGGATTAGAAATCCTTCTGTAAAAAATGAACAGAAATATAATGGCAGCTATGGATATTGGTATGGTAAATAGGAATCTGGCAGAGTCTAAAGACCCTGTAACGAAATACGGAATTAAAAAAAGAATGATATAACTAACACTCGTGAATATAGCAAGATTACGAATGGAAGAATTATACTTCAGAACAACAATATCGTATTCCTTATAGAGATAATGCACAATGAAAACGCACAGCGTAATTGCCACGCTATACGTTATTATATATTGAATAATAAAAGGCCCAATAAAATTATTTGTTGGAAGAAATCCGCCAGTTGCATTATAGGCCACGAATAGTAAGCCAAGAATTAGAAAACGCTTAAAGCTACTGTGCGTTTTCTTTCCAGAAAAGTAAAGTGTAAACAATACAATGACCGTATCTAATATTAGATAGAAGAACGTTGTCCAATGTATCGAAGTTCCAAACATTTATATTTCTACTCATTGCGCTCAAATTTGTTGGTTTCTAAATTTTTGAAAACATTGTTCCAAAGAAAAATTTGTCCGTTCATAGCAATATAAACATCCGGTTTTAGAAGCTGTAATGAGCTAATTGCATATCCTAAATTAAAAGGCGCATCTGTGTTTGCAGATGAACCTAATATGAATGACCCAACCAAAACAATAGTTTTGTTCAAATTGAGCTTTCCTATATATTTTGCGGTATCTTCCATAGTGAAAGTGCCGTGGGTAATTAGAATCTTAGTCGCATTAGTTTCCTTAATCTTGCTCGCCAATAGCTCTCTGTCATCATCTGTTATTGCACGACTGTCTTTTTTGAAGACGCTTTCGATATTATATTGAAAATTGACATTTGCCTTATCCAAAAAATCCTTAATACCTACATTGGATGAAGTAGTGCCACCATCATCAATATAGTCCAAACCTTCGATTGTACCGCCAGTTGTGATTATGTGTATCATAAATTAAAACCTCTTCTGACTTATAAAGATAGCGTTAATTAATTTGAAACTATTTTTATTTGCTCGGTCATAATAAGAGCTTTTAAGAATCCTTCCACTTCATTTTCTGCAATCTAACGGCATTAAGAATAGCGAGCAAAGCAACACCTACATCAGCAAAAACGGCTTCCCACATTGTTGCTAATCCACCAGCACCCAGAATAAGTACAATTACTTTCACACCGAATGCCAAACCAATATTTTGCCATACGATTCTACGGGTTGAATGCCCAATTTTAATAGCTCTTGCAATCTTGCTCGGTTGGTCGTTTTGGATGATGACATCAGCAGTTTCAATCGCAACATCGCTACCCAAACCACCCATTGCAATACCTACATCGCTTGCTGCCAATACAGGCGCATCATTGATACCATCCCCTATAAAGGCCACTCTCGTATCGGGTTGCTTTTTAAGTATTTCCACTTCATTGAGCTTATCTTCTGGCAGCAACCCACCTTTTGCCCAATCTATGCCCAATTCTTTTGCGACCTGTTGGGTTATGGAATCCTTATCGCCCGAAAGCATAATAATTTTCGAAATTCCCGATTCCCTAATTTGTTTTATGGCTTGATGGGCATCTTCCTTCAGTTCATCGGCAATAGTTACATAACCTGCAAATTTTCCATCAATGGCAACCATCACGATTGATTCCACAATGTCATTGGTTGCAGATGGAACTTCAATGTTATTCGATGTCATCAGCGTTTTGTTTCCGACGAAAACAGTCTTGTCGTTGACTGTACCCTTCAATCCCTTTCCGGCAACCTCTGAAACATTAGTCGCTTCATAATCCGAACCGTCTGCTTTGTATTCGAGAATCGCTTTTGCAATAGGATGGGTAGATTGTTCTTCCATAGCCATCAGGTATTTCATAAACTCAGCTTCCTCAAATATGATGGAATTGATTTCCTTAATTTTGAAAACCCCTTTGGTAACCGTTCCGGTTTTGTCCATTACGACAGTGTTCACTTTGGTCATTGCATCGAGAAAAGATGCACCCTTGAACAGAATACCGTTTCGGGATGCCGCACCCAATCCGCCGAAATAGCCCAAAGGAATAGAAATAACCAGCGCACACGGGCACGAAATCACAAGGAATATCAATGCGCGATATAGCCAATCCCTAAACACGTAATCATCTACAAAAAAGTATGGTAAGAGTGTAAGTCCAATTGCAAGAAAAACAACTATAGGTGTATAAATCCGCGCAAATTTTCGAATGAATAATTCTGTCTTTGATTTTCTGGCAGTTGCATTTTGTACCATATCCAGAATACGTGCAATGGAACTGTCCTTAAATTCCTTGGTAGTCTCGATTTCAATTACGCCATCGAGGTTTATGCTTCCAGCAAAAACAGTATCGCCTTTAGCAATAGTATCAGGTTTGCTTTCGCCTGTCAAGGCAGCAGTATTAAAAGAGCCTCTATCAGAAAGTAGAATGCCATCAAGTGGGACTTTTTCACCCACACGCACTTGTATCTTTTCGCCAATCTCGACGGTTTCAGGATTAACCGAAACAAAATCGTTCTCGCGATAGACCAAGGCTTCATTAGGACGTACGTCCAATAGAGCTTTTATATTTCTTTTGGCACGATTGACAGCTGCATTTTGGAAAAGTTCACCAACGGCATAAAAGAGCATTACAGCCACACCTTCAGGATATTCGCCAATGGCAAATGCCCCTAAAGTGGCAATTGACATTAAGAAAAATTCTGTGAAGAAATCGCCATTTTTAATGCTTTTCCATCCTTCCCTAATCACGGGAAATCCAACTGGGATATATGCTACTGTGTACCACAAAATGCGAATCCATCCTTTGAAAAACAGAAAGGCATCAAAGTAATCAATTGCAATTCCCACTATCAGCATCACAAAGCTGAAGATAGCTGGTATATAGGTTCTAAAATTTGAGACTTCTTCAGGACTGCTGTGGTTATGACCGTCATCGTGACTGTGTTCGCCTTGGTGTTCTTTTGGTTCTAAGTCACGTAAGTTTACTTTTTTCTTTTTCATTATGCTGCGTTATATTTCGTTAAAACTGTTTTCAAATCGAGAGGAAGTTTCATTCTTTTTAAAGGAGGGACATCAGAACCGCCAGTATTTCCAGTTGGTACGTGGTCGATGAATGATTTCCAACCACCTATAGCTAGCCTTAGAATTTGCCCTAAAACCTCTTTAAGGTTCTTTTGTCTTAAACCAAATTTGAGCATCAACCAATGAGAATAACTATGCTCATATGGATATGACTGCCCCAATATGTGAGAACGTTCAAGATACTGCCAAGCCTTAGATAAATCACCTTTTAGGAGCGAAATGCGGTACAGTTCAAGCTCTTTGTTATAGTGCTTCTTTAGACCGTCTGGAATAACCGTTTTTATCTTCATTTCTTTTGTGTATTAAAAAGCAAATTTATGTTAAGAACCAATGCAACGGAAGTGCATTTATTGACCGCTACACTTTTCGCAGATTCCCTTCAGTACCAAATTCGCATCTTCTGCGATGTAACCATCTGGAAGGTTGATATGTGGAATTTTATGTTCCGTTAGGCAGACCGTCTCATTGCAGTTGCTACAATGAAAATGCAGGTGCAAATCCTGTTCTATCTCACAGTTGCAACCAAGCTCGCATAAGGCATATTTGGTTGTACCAGTACCATCGTCTATCTGATGCACGATACCGTTTTCCTCAAAAGTTTTTAAGGTTCTGTACAAGGTGGTTCTGTCTGCTTTGATAAAAGCATTCTCAATATCGGTCAATGCAAACGTGATTTTTTTTTCGGCCATATATTTATAAATCAATATGCGCATTGCCGTAGGACGCACATTTTTGTTTTCTAATGTTTTTTCTATTTCTTTCATCTTATGATGGTTTTAATCTGTATTAATGGCTATGTTCCGCTTCGCCTTTTTTCATTTCTGCCATCAGATAGTAGGCATTGTTTTGGGCATATTTTGTATTAGGTTCTTGGTCTGTAAGAAAATCAACGGAAATCCATTCCCCATCGTAGATGTTTTTTTTGATTTCCACAGGCATAAATTGCCAATCTTCACCTTCTTTTTTAGCTACAAAGACAAATGACCTATTATCATCTGAAGCTATGGCGCTTTCCGGGATTGCCCTCATCATAGCATTATCCGTTTGAATACGCCCTTGAATATACATTCCCGGTATCAGGTTGCCTTGTTTGTTCTCGATTTCAGCGTGTACGTGCAATGCCTTAGGATTTTGTTCAAAAGTTTTCCCTACCGAATAAATTTCTGCGATTAGTTCATTTCCTTGATTGGATTGTATATTAAACGTAACCTTTTGACCCTTTTTGACTTTATACACATCCTTTTCAAAAACCATCAAATCAGCGTGAACGTGTCGGGTGTCCACAACTTCCATTAGGTCGGTCTGCGGTTCTACATATTGTCCTGTTTTTACCTCTACTTTTTGAACGTATCCTTCTATGGGGCTGCGCAAGGCAACACGCTGATAAATAGTCCCTTTTCTAACGCCCAAAGCGCTAACATTTAATTGTTGCAGCTGTGCTTCTAAACCGTTTGCCATACTTCGGGATGCCTCATATTGAGCTTCTGCCTTTTGAAAATTGGCGCCACTACCCACACCAGCATCATACAAAGTTTTTTGTCTTTCAAATTCCTTTTTAAGAAATTGGCTATTACTATATGCATTTAGGTAATCGGTCTGTTTTTGAATGATATTGGGATGGGATAAATAAGCGACTGTTTGCCCTTTGTTGACTTTATCGCCCTCGATTACTTCGATAGAAACCACATTTGCACCTACAACTGAAGTAATAGTTGCTTCATTCTGGGGTGGAACTTCCAGTTGACCATTTGCTTCCACATAGCCACTCATATTTCGCATTTGCAATGTGTCTATTTTCATTTGTAATGCATCGAACTGTTTAGCCGTTAGCATCACTTCTTCAGCTTCGCCTTCCGTGTGTGCTTCTTCCATTGCTGGATTTCCCTCTTTCTTTTCTGCCGTCTCAGATTTAGAGTCGCCGCAAGCTGTTAGGCCTAAGAGCATCGTAAATAGTCCGATAACTGTATATTTAGATATATTTTTCATTTGTTATTGTTTGAAATATTGTAGTTCAAAAACTGATTTTAAATAATTGTCCAGAGCGTCCAATGCATCCATTTCGGTCTGTATGGCATCCCGTATGATTTGAGTGAAAGCGGCATAGTCCACCGCCCCTTCCTTGTAGGCAAGCAATGCGCCTTTGCGTTGTTCTTCTGCAAGCGGCAAGGCTTTATTTCTGTAAAAATCCCAAGAGTTTTCCCATTTTTCATAAGCTTGTACTGTCTGCTGATATTCAGATTGCAATTGCCGTTGGGTAAAGTCTGCATTTGCTTTTGCAATTTCGCTGTCTATTTTGGCAGCTTTTACTTGGCTACGTTCCGAACCTGAAAAAAGAGGAATAGAAATACCTGCTTGATAGCTATAAAACCCACTATTACCATTCACTCTTTGAAGTCCGCCCTGTAAGTTGAAATTGGGCATCAAATCGGAACGTGCTGCATTATAATTGGCTTCTGCTTCAGAAATGCGCTTTTGAGAAAGTTGTAATTCAGGGTGTTTACCTAAATCCGTATTCATTCCCAATACGCTAACCTCATTTCCGTCTAAAGTGTCAGGAACAGAATAATATGTGTCCGATACCAACCAAAGATTCAATTTTTGTAAGGCTATAGCATAGTCGCTTTCTGCTTGTTGCAATTTGTTACTGATTTGTAAAGCTTGATTCATTGCCGATGAATATTCTAATCTCGAAATAGCTTCCACCTCAAAGTTGAGTTGAATGGCCTTTTCAAATTGTGAATAGATAGAATCCAATTCACGGTACAGTTCAAATTTCTGCCTTTGTTGATAGGCTTGAGACCACGCCTTTTTAACTTCCTGTTCTACTTGAAGTTCAGAAAGGTCAAGAGCTGTTTCGGCCAAAGCGATACGCTGTTTTTGCAAACGCTTTTTAGCACCGATACCGAATAGGTTGATATTCTGTTGCCCTAAACCAACTAAAGTATAAACACCCTGACTATCTGATATTTCTTCACCACCTGTAAACACTTGGGTATTGCCAAAATTGTAAGCTGTGCCTTTGAGTGCAGTTTGTCTTTGGATTTCCAACTGCTTCATCTTCAATAACGGGTAGTTTTCTCTTGAAACTTCTACTGCTTTTTCCAATGATATAACTTGTAGGGAATCATTCTGTGGAACTTGCTGCGCTTTAATGAAAGTGGATGTAAACATTAAACAGACTACCACAGTTGCAGTAACGAATTTTGGATTAAGTTTTATCTTGCGTTCCGAACGTTGCTCAACCCATTGATAAAAAACAGGAAGGATAAAAAGTGTCAAGAGTGTCGAAGTTAGTAATCCGCCAATGACAACAGTAGCCAATGGTCGCTGTACTTCAGCCCCTGCTGATGCTGAAATAGCCATTGGAAGAAACCCTAAAATATCAGTAAAAGCCGTTAGCATAATAGGACGTATTCTACGTTTAGTGCCTTCCATTATTCGCTGTTTTAGGTCGGTAACGCCTTCATTTTTCAGTTCATTAAGTCCACTTATCATTACCAATCCGTTCAGTACCGCTACCCCAAAAAGCACGATAAAACCTACCCCTGCTGAAATACTAAAGGGCATATCTCTTAACCACAGGGCGAACACGCCGCCTATGGTTGCCATCGGAATGGCTACATAAATCATCAAGGTCTGCGGAAAGGATTTTAATGCGAAATAAATCAAGATAAAAATTAGTATTAAGGCAATTGGAACTACGGTTTGTAATCGATTGCTGGCACGTTCGAGATTTTCGAATGCACCACCATATCGTAAATAATATCCTGTGGGCAACTCAAATTGAGCATCCAGTTTTGCCTGAATATCTTCTACTACCGATTTAACATCACGGTCGCGGATATTGATACCCACATATGTTCTACGGTTGGTATTATCGCGACTTATCTGCATTGGACCGGGTTCGTAGCTAACGTCTGCAATTTCCCGTAGCGGGATTTGCGAACCGTTAGGAAGGTTGATGAATAGGTTTTGGACGTCCTCGATACTCGCTCTACTTTCCTTTTGCAGTCTAACTACCAAATCAAATCTTTTTTCACCTTCAAAAATTACGCCTGCCTTTCCACCAGCAAAAGAGGCTTGGACTACATTATTGAGTTGGTTAATTTCTAGACCGTATTGTGCCAACTTGTTCCTGTTGTAATCAATGGTTATTTGTGGCAGTCCGTCCGTGGCCTCTACTTTCATATCTGCAACACCAGGAACAGTCGCTATTATTTTGCCCATTTCCTCAGCCTTGCTTGCTAACACATCCAAATCTTCCCCGAATAATTTAATAGCAACATCTTCACGGACACCCGTAAGTAATTCGTTGAATCGCATCTCGATTGGTTGTGTAAATTCAAAATTGACACCTGGAACGATACTGATGGCATCCTTCATTTTTTGTACCAGTTCACCCTTACTTTCGGCCGATGTCCACTCATCGCTTGGTTTTAAGATGACGAATACATCGGCAATATCCATTGGCATAGGGTCGGTAGGCACATCGGCCACACCGATACGGCTTATGATAGTTTCTACTTCTGGAAATTCTGCTTTTACAATACGCTCGATTTTTGTTGTGGTCTCAATGGTTTCAGTAAGAGAACTACCAGGCTTTAAAATGGCGTGGAAAGCAATATCGCCTTCGTCCAATTGTGGTATGAACTCGCCGCCCATTCTGGTAAAAGCAAAAATGGCAACTACAAAAAGTGCAACGGCAATGCCTATAATCACTTTACCCTTGACGAGTGATTTAGTAAGTAGTGGCTCATACTTTTGCTCTACCCAATGCACAAACTTATCGCCATAAGACTGTTTTTCTGATTTTGGTGGTCTTAGGAATAAAGCCGAAATCATTGGCACATAAGTCAAACAAAGTAACATTGCCCCAATCATCGCAAAGATGAAGGTCAGCGCCATAGGCTGGAACATCTTGCCCTCAACACCTTCGAGAGCGAGAATAGGTAGGAATACAATTAAAATGATGAGCTGACCAAAAAAAGCGGCATTCATCATCTTTTTTGATGACTTCGCTGCGATTTCATCCCGCGTTTCAGAACTTACAGCTTTCTTTTTCACTACATACGAGTACATTAAGAAAACGGTACTTTCCACAATGATAACCGCACCATCTACGATAATACCGAAATCGATAGCCCCCAAACTCATTAGGTTAGCCCATACGTCAAAAACGTACATTAAGATAAAAGCGAACAATAAGGAAAGGGGAATGGTGGAAGCAACGATTAAACCGCCACGCCAATTACCCAAAAGTAATACCAAAACAAAAATTACAATGAGACCACCTTCCAAAAGATTTCCGGTTACTGTTCCCGTGGTTTCCGCAATCAATTCGCTACGGTCAAGGAAGGGTTTGATGCTTACCCCATCTGGAAGTGATTGCTGAATCTGTTCCATTCTTTGGGTAACATTTTTTATAACTTCGTTGGAATTAGCACCTTTCAGCATTAAAATCATTCCGCCTACGGCTTCGCCCTTTCCATCTTTGGTCAGCGCACCATATCGCACGGCACTTCCCATTGTGACATCCCCTACATCTTTTATTTTGATGGGAATACCGTTAACCGTCTTAACGACCATATTTTCAATATCCGAAACAGTTCTGGCAAGACCCTCGCCACGGATGAAGTTAGCTTGATGATTACGCTCGATATACGCACCGCCTGTATTTTGGTTGTTATTTTCCAAAGCGGAAAACACATCCGAAATTGTGATACCAATGGCACGAAGCTCGTCTGGGTCAACAGATACTTCGTACTGTTTCTTATGTCCACCGAAGGCATTCACTTCAACAACGCCAGAAACCATAGCCATCTGTCTGCGGACAATCCAATCCTGAATCGTTCGCAGTTCAGTAGCTGAATATTCGTCTTGGTGCTCACTATCCACTTCAATGGTATATTGGTAGATTTCCCCTAATCCCGTTGAAATTGGCCCCATAGAAGGCTTGCCGAAGCCCATTGGTATTTGTTCCTGTACTTCTGTCAGTTTTTCGGCAACGAGCTGTCTGGGCAAATACGTTCCTACATCATCGTCGAATACAATGGTTACAACAGAAAGTCCAAAACGAGAAATCGAACGGATTTCCTTGACATTGGGTAGGTTGCTCATTGCTACCTCTACGGGATAGGTTACGAATTGTTCAATATCTTCAGTCCCCAAATTGGGCGATTGTGTGATGACCTGTACCTGATTATTTGTAATATCTGGTACGGCATCAATAGGAACTTGGGTCATACTATAAATACCTGCACCGACTAATGCAAGGGTAAGCAGACCAATAATAAATTTGTTATTGATTGAAAAATCAATGATTTTATTAATTATAAAAAAGGTGTTAATTCAGTTGAACGATGACATTTAGCTTTAGAAAAAACTAAATGCATACAATTGATATTCTCACGAAAGAGATATCAAAACAGGATATAATTATCCTATCTATAAACTGAATTATACCTGGGGAGGTTGAAAAAGAGAGAGCGATATACTTTTACCTCGGCTATTTAAGTGGTCGAAGTATTTTTTTGAAATTTTATCTAGCTGTGGTTCGAATGAAGTGATGCCAAAATCTATAGTATGAGCGTGACAACAATGACAATGACAAAAAGGCGAACATAATTCACAGTCTTGGTCGTGCTCACCATCATAGTCAATTACCGAAACCACTTGGGAATCGTCATTACTATTTACCGTATCGCTGCAAGGCACACCATTAAGTGCTAAAAAGTAAATTGCTAATATGAATGTGAAGTATTTCAAGTTACAAAGATAAAAAGATTTTCGTGCAACTATGTTGCAAAGTTAGAATTATTCAAAAATTAACCACGCTATCCAACGCATCATCGGCATCTTTATTTACGAAGTTCGCTTGGTAACGTATTGTGGTTGTTACTGAAGAATGACGATATAATTTTTGTAACATTTGAATTGGAATTTTATCCCCAGATATATTTCCAAAACTATGCCTTGCAATGTGCATACTTATATTCTTTTTTATTCCAAATTGCTTAGCTGCAATTTGTAGCCTTCTATTTAAGTTTCGAGTAATAGACTGTGTTCTTTTAGAGACTTCCTCTGTGTCTTCAAGATTTACGCCTTTTAGCTGTGGGAAAACAAGTTCGTCATTTGTTTGTTGTACCTTATAATAACTAAAAATTTTAATTGCCTTTTCAGGAATTTTAAGTGAAACAAGTTTACTGTTTTTATTCATTCGATACAGCAACCTATCATCATTAAAATCTGACCACTTTAATTTCAAAACATCACCAACGCGTATACCCGCAAAGTAAAAACTGATAAGCCATATATGAATTGCCTTTTGTTGCGCTTCAGTGATATCTTTTGCATTTTCTAGCTTTTGAATTTCATCTGCAGTGAAACCAATTTTTTGGGACTCAGGAATCCGTATAGTCATTTTTCCTTTTCCAAAAGGATAAAGCCCTCTATCTGTTATCGATTCAGAAATGGCTAAATTAAAAATGGTTCTTATTAGTATGAGGTAATTTACAACGGTTCTAGGCGAAAGTTTTCTGGTATGCAATAAATGGGCTTCAAACTTTTTAAGAATTGTAACGTTAAGTTTATTAAACGCTATAGAATCCTTACCTAAAAATTCTTTGAATCTTTTTAGTCGTCCAAGCTCAGTATCATATTGATGATGCTTATTTCTGTTTTTTAGATTTTGAAGATGCATATCAGCAACATCAAAAAAACCAAGCTTTTTTGAAACTACAATTTTATCCTTTATTTCAGAAACAGTTTCATATTCCGTTGTCATTTCGGATTTTAGAACCTTATCATTCGCCTCTGCAACTTTGGATAAGATAAAATTATTCAATACCTGAGAGTTCGGGTGAGACTTTCGAACGTTACGATTTTTTTCGTCCCAAAATTTTTCTTCGATATATTGACCAGTATTTAAATAAGAACTTTTTCGGTCTTTAGTAATACGTATAGCAATAGGGTATAAACCTGCTTTATTCTTTTTCTTTCTTAAAACTACTCTAACTGTTGCCATAATATTACCTTTGGGCTATAAAGATAACAATTTTGGGTACAACATAGGTACAACAAATGATGATATTTATTGATATCAGATGATATCAAAATTAATTAACGAGGCTTTAAAGTATAGTATATAAAGGGTTTTAGGGTAATTTGATGTAATAGTATCAAAAACTCATAACCCGAAGGTCACTGGTTCGAGTCCAGTTCCCGCTACTAATTAAAACCACTTCTAACGAAGTGGTTTTTTTATTTTATAGCAAATTATCTTTACATATACGCTCTTAATTATCAGCTCTATAAATTTTATAAAACAACTATCATTGTAACTTTTGTTACCGTCTTTCACTTATAATAAAATTAGTTTTACATAAAATTTAGATATCTAAACTTAAAAACTAATTATGTCTTTACTTAACCTATTATTCGGTAACAAATCAAAAAACATAAAAAAACTTTCATCTACAGAATTTAAAGATGCAATAAGTAATACTAAAAAATTACAATTAGTTGATGTAAGATCTCCACAAGAATATAAAACTGGGGCTATTAAAAATGCAATCAACATCGATTTTTATCAACCAGAAATTTTTGAAATAGAGTTTAATAAATTGGATAAAGAAAAACCTGTTTATATCTATTGTCGTTCAGGAGCTAGAAGTGGCAAGGCTGCAAAAACACTAGATAATTTAGGCTTTAAAGAAATATATGATTTAAGAGGCGGTTTTATGGCCTAGAGATTAACTCTTCATTAATTCTATTTTAATTTTTCAATGTGTGTATAAAACAACAATTTAATTAGGTTAATTATTAAACCGCATCAATTATTAATGAATAAAAATTAGTTTTTATTTTACAAAAACTAATTGATGCCATGCTTAGCTTTATAGAGGATAATAAAAATGCGATATACGGTGGAATAATTGCTACTGTTTTTACTGGTGTTGGTGTATTTTTATTGGGAAACATTTCTGGTTACGAAGCAAAACACCTTTTAAAAGTATCATTAAGTGGTTTAAATATGCTATGCAACACCATCGTATTAGCATCAGCAACTATTCTAGCTTTATTACTAACGGTATTAAGTATTAGTAGCGGTTCCCGCAACACACTTAAAAAAAGATATTATAAGCAAGTATTAAGTATTGCTAAATTTGATGTTATATTGTTTATTTCTTCATTAATACTATTTCAATTTTTTAATATTCCGATAGCCGAATCTGAAAACATACCAACATCATGGTATCGTATTATTTATTGGATAACTTTAGCGTCTACTTCTATAGTAAGTGGTTTAATGATAACTGTAATTTTAATGCTTTATACAGCCGTGACCAATCTAATTGCTATCATTGGTTTGGGTGAAGATCATCCAATGCTTTCAAAAGAAGAAGCTGATAAAAAAATTGAAAATGAAAAGGAAAAAATTGAAAATGAACACTAGTCTTTATCTTGTGTTATTAGAATATAAAGCATCACACTATTAAATACAAGTGATATTCCGTTTGTAATAATAATTGGCCAATCCTTTTTCATTACCCCATAGATAGTCCACATACCTACTCCAATGCATAATATTATATACATGAACGGACTTATATCAGAAACTTTTTGTGTTTTTACAGCCTTTACAATTTGAGGCAACACAGCTATTGTGGTAAAAACACCTGCCAAAACACCAATAACTTCTTTAATATCTAGTTCCATAATGATGGTTGTTAATAAAAATTACAATTCTATAATATTTAATATTTAGTTTATATAAAAAAGAGAATACCTGAATTTGATATTCTCTTTTTTTTAATTGTTATATAATATGTAATTAACTTATCTCTAACCAAGCACCCACCATTGATGCTACACCTGAAAGAATAACGGTTATTACCAACCACCATGCAGCAGAAGCTGCAGTTGCTCTTGTATGTTCTGCTTGAATAACTGCTTTTCGTTTAGTCATTTCTAACTGCTCATGTGCTTTTTGCTCAATAGAAGTTACTTTAGATTTTATAGCGGCAATTGTTTCATTTACCTTAGAAGTTACGTTATCAATTTGTTCTTCATCAATATACTTATTGTTAGTTACAAGTGCTTTCACCGTATCAGCATCCATTTTACTTAAACGAGATTTTATGATAGCCATAGAATCTTTTGGATTATCTAATACTGCATTTAAATCACGTTTTAAATCATCATAATTCAGTTCTTGTTTATTGGCAGCACTTAAGAAATTAGCTATTGATTTTTCTGTTCCAGCTTTAATCGTATTTATATCATTCTCTTCTATAGTTTTACGAGTATCACTAATTACTCCATCAATTTTATCAGCATAATTATTGAGCTGCTCTTTATCTAATGCTGTATTTTTAGATAGTGTTTCAATTATCTCGTTTCTATCAAACTCACTGAATTTTGAAGATATAATTGCACCAGCAGATTTTGGGTCAGATAATATCGCACTAAAATCTTCATTAAAACTTTCACTTGAAAAAGTATCTGTGGTTGCTTTTGATATATAATCTTTTACTTCATTGATTTTTTCATCTATTTGAGATTTCTCAATTGAAGTATATTCCGTAACAATATCTTTTACACCTTCTAAAGTAGAGTCATCACTAGAATAGGCATCTTTAAATTCAGAAAGAATAGTTTTTAATTGAGCTAATTTTCCTTCTTTATCACTACTATCATTAGTTTTATCAGCTTTTTCAATTGCTTTTGTTAAAACTTGCTGTATCGCCATGTACTTACCTGAAGAATTTTTGTTTCTACTTTTCTTAGCTACATCTTCTAAATCTTTTTTCAACTTATCGTAATCAGGTAATTTGTCATCTACCTTTGTAAAGAATTTATCTAATACAGATGTTAATTCTGATGTATTTAAATTCACATCAAACTCTTTTCTAATTTTATCAATAGTACTATGAATTGTGCTTTCAATTTTTTTGTCTTCAGATTTTGTAAACATTTCTTTTACCAAATTTGCTGAACTTTTTAGGCCTGATGTTGCAGTTGTCACCAACCCACCTATTACAGTATTTACAATCTTAGTTTCTAAATAAAATAATATTAAAAAGAATAAAGCCCAAATAACTAAAGCTACCGTTAAATTTGAAGCCGTACTACCAAGAAAGCTTAAATTTAAAGCTAAAGCACTAGCACCAAAAAGAGAAATTGCAGTAGTTACTAAAGACCAAATTCCGAAAGTAGAACTTACCTTAACACCCGCTGAAATACCATTATCTCCATAATTTTGATCAAACTCAAAATCTTTTTTGTCTACAGAATTTGATGGATTCACCTTACCGTTCACATAATTTTCTTTAACATTACCAATCATAGTAATGCCCATTGCGACAGACAAGGCTGTTAAAATAATTTGAAAAATTAGTGCCAAAAGAACTCCCGAAATAATTGCTACAAAAAATTGCGAGTTAATTGTTGTTGTTTCTATTTCTATTTGGTTTGCAGACGCATAACTTCCAAAAGTTGTTGCACTAAGTATAATTGTGAGGAATAATCGTTTCATAATAATTGGATTTTTTTGTTTCCTCGAAGTTCCAAATATTGCAAATTTTAAATAATCGCAAAAAAAAATTAATTTAACTTAAATGATAGATAACGTTTTCTTTCATTTAAGTTAAATTAATAAAGTATACCTAATTAAATAAAGGTATAATTAATGAATCCTAAGCTATAATGCTTATTTAATCAAGTTTATTCTTAATTTTTTCTACGTCTAAATCTCGTAACAATTCTATTAAATTTGGGTACATTTTTTCATGATATCCAAACTCTACTCTTCTAAACTCTTTTATAGCATCTTCCTTTGTCCAACTTTCAAACACCATTCTATATGCCGCTATTACAGCACCAGTACGATCAGAGCCATGCCAACAATGCACCAAAACAGAATGCTTAGCTTTTTTAATTGCTTTTAGAGCTTTAGTGATATCCTTCTCACTTAATATTCCAGCTTTCATAGGTATTTGCACCACTTTTAAAGTAGTACCCTTTATCTTTTTATCGTCAGTTTTAACTCTTCTTAAATTAATTATAGTTGAAATTCCAAGAGATTGAAGGTAACTGACTCCTTTTTTCTTAAACTGCTCTGATCTATATAACGAATCATTTATTTGGTATAAATTTTTAAAATGCTTAGATATTATTTTTTTAGCGTCGTTCTGTGCCATTGTGTTGCAATAACTAAAAATTAAAATCGCTGATACTAGAATTATTTTAAAACTACTTTTAAACCTCATTATTTGTAATTTGTATTCTCCGTATTAAAATTACAATTTCATAAATTTTAGCTGGCTTATTTTAACATAAATATATAGTTTTTCAACTATCGAAAAAACTTATAATTGCATAGAATAATACATTAGGATAAGTAACACTTGTTACAATTAACCGAAGTTATTGCTAGTAGTTTTACAGTATCAAAATTCAAAAACAAATAAAATGGATACTCTAAAAACAACACAAAAAGAATTTATTTCAATGCCAAGAATTGGTGATTTAGCTCCTGATTTTAATGCTGTAACAACAAAAGGTAAAATAAAGCTATCTGATTACGCTACAGATAAATGGATCGTAATGTTTTCTCATCCTGCAGACTTTACTCCAGTATGCACAACAGAAATGAGTGGTTTTGCAACCAGAAAAAGTGAATTTGACAAATTGAACACAGAACTACTTGGGCTCAGCATAGACAGTATTCATGCCCATTTAGGTTGGGTACAAAACGTAAGAGAAACTACAGGAATATATTTTGATTTTCCTATAATTGCCGATTTAGATATGAAAATATCTAAATTATACGGAATGCTACAACCAAATGAAAGTGAGACTGCTGCAGTGCGCGCAGTATTTTTTATAGATCCTAAGAAAAAAATTAGGCTCGTTATGTACTACCCTTTAAATGTTGGCAGAAATATGGATGAAATTTTAAGAGCACTTGAAGCTTTACAAACTTCTGATGAACATAAAGTAGCAATGCCCTTAGATTGGAAAAAAGGAGATAAAGTTACTGTTGGCGCTCCTAAAAATTTAGATGAATTAAATGAAAGAATTGAAGATAATTCACTAGAAAAAACTTCATGGTATTTAGCTAAAAAAAATATTTAAAAAAATTAATTGCCGGCTTTATTATTAGTAATAAGGCTGGTAATATAAAAATTACAATATGAACATTATACAATTTGAAGATAAGCCTTTAGCACATTATTCTTATGCCATAGTTAGTAATGGCAAAATGGCTATAGTAGATCCTACAAGAAATCCAGAACAATACTATTTATTAGCAGAAAAATATAACGCAAAAATAATTGCAATTTTTGAAACACACCCTCACGCAGATTTTGTTAGTAGTCACTTGCAGCTACATAATGAAACTGGAGCAACTATATACACTAGTAAATTAGTAAATGCTAATTACCCTCATAATTCTTTTGATGATGGTGATAATCTTAAAATGGATGGAATAACTTTTGAAGCTATAAATACACCAGGACATTCACCAGATAGTATTACAATTATCGCAAAAGACGAGGAAAATAATGTTGCTATGTTTTCAGGAGACACTCTATTTATAGGTGATGTAGGAAGGCCAGATTTAAGAGAAAAGGCTGGTAACATAAAAGCCAAAAGAGAAGAGTTAGCAAAAAATATGTATCATACCATACAGAATAAATTTAATAATTTACCCGATGATACTGTTATTTACCCTACACATGGTGCTGGATCATTATGTGGTAAAAATATGAGTACTGATTCATCTAGCACTTTAAAAAGAGAGCGAGAAGAAAATTGGGCTTTTAAGGGTACTTCAGAAGATGAATTTGTTACACACATTTTAAAAGACCAGCCATTTATTCCTTCATATTTTGGCTATAATGTAGCTATTAATAAAAATGGTGCTAAAAACTTAAAGTATAACATTTCTAAACCTTTATTTCGTTTTAAAGTTGACCAATTAAATAATGAAAACACTGTTCTAATAGATATTAGAAATCAAAAAGTATTTAAACAAAATCATTTAGAAAATGCTATAAACATCATGGCTAATTCAGAAAACGATAAATTTGAAACATGGTTAGGCTCAATAATTAAACCTGAGGAACCATTCTATGTAATTTTAGATTCTATAAAAAATAAAGAAGTAATTTTAAATAGAGTTGCAAAAATTGGATACGAAAAACAATTAAAAGGAACTTTAACGTTAGATAATTCAAATTTTTCTTCTACTAAAATTTTAGACATTAATGACTTTAAAAACAATCCTGATAATTACACAATAATAGACATCAGAAACAAAAGCGAAATTGACAATATTAAAATATTTAAAAACTCAATATCAATCCCTTTAAATGAATTGAGAAGTTCAGAAGGAAAAGTACCTTTAGATAAACCAATCGTAGTTCATTGTGCTGGTGGCTATAGAAGCGCTATAGGTAGTAGCATACTATCTAAGCTAATAAAGAGTATAACTATATATGATTTAAGTGATTATGTGAATGAATTTTTATAAAATTCATTCACACAAAAATTATCGCTTTAAAATATAATCTACAGCTGCTTTAGAATGTATTTCTGTAGTATCAAATATTGGTGTTTCTAAATCATCTTGAAAAATCATTAAAGGAAATTCTGTGCAACCAAGTACAATACCTGTAGCCCCTTTTTCTTTCAAGTTACTAATTACGTTCAACACATATTTTTTAGAATCTTTTTCAACTACACCATAGGTAAGTTCTTCTTCAATAATTCTTTGCAATTCATTAATAACCTCTTCATCTTCGGGTACAACAACTTCAATTCCGTTTTTTTCAATTCTGCCTGTAATAAAATCACCTTGCATGCTGTATTTTGTACCTAAAAAGCCAACTTTTTTAATTCCTTCTTTATTAATTTCTTTCGCGGTTGCATCTGCAATATGAATTACAGGAATATCTAATTTACTTTGCACTTCATCATACATTTTATGTGGTGTATTTGCACAAAACATAACTGATTTTGCACCAGCATCAGTTAAATGTTTACCCGCACTAACTAACATATTGGCTATAGAATCCCATTTATTTTCTTTTTGAAACCTGTGAACCTCAGATTGGTTTATAGTATAAACAATTAATGGTGGGTTGGTGTTGTTGCCAAAATTTTTATTAACAGCTGTATTTATAGCTGTATAATATTCTACCGTAGAATGCCATGATGTACCACCAATAAGACCTAATACATTCATTCTATCATCAACTTTCTCAATATGTGTATCTAAATATTCTTCTTCCAACTTTTCTTTCTTTTCTCTTACATTATTACATGATAAAAAACCTAAAAACAAAAGACTTAAACCATATTTTTTAATAAACTGCATATAATAATTTGTTTTTCTATATTAATTTCCTCTACCTAATAAATCTATCCACTCTTTTTTGTAATTTATATTTCTAATGGCATTGGAATGTGCTTTTTTCCCTTCAGGAAAATCTAAATCGAATGCGTAAATATGTCTTTCTGGTATTTTCATTGCAAGGTAAGTTTCTCTAATCGTTTTTGCCATTGGCTCTTGAGCATGGTAGGTACCATACCATCGGTCTAATGGTGTTGTACTTTTTTTTGCATACCAAGTCGCTATCTTATTTTTTGCACTATAATCCCAACCACCAGAAAAGTCAATTACTCTTGCTACTAAATGGTCTTTCGCTATAAATGCGGCCATTCCTCCTCCTTGTGATTGCCCTGCAAGAGCAATTTCTTCCCAATTAGGGTGATCCCCATTTAAATACATATTCCAATTAGCATCTTTATCAATTTTTGAAAGATATTGAAGAAGCTTCACCAATCTATTTTCAATAGCATCGTATGGTTGATCGGCAATTAGTGGAAATTCGTTAGTGCCAAAAATTCTTCTTGTTCTAAAAGCATCTGTACATTTAGCATCTGCCTCTAAATTTTCATCTTTACATATTCTTGCAACTGCAGGTGTATTTATATAAGATATATTGATTACCCTGTACCCTTGTTCTATGGCAGTCAAAAATAATTTTTTAGGTCCTCGGAGCGCAATACCATTTGTACCAGGCATAAATAATAAGAGCTTTCCTTGTTTTATAGTGGTATCGTACGCAATTAAATGTGGAGTGTTAGCCTCAGTAATTCTAGCATCTGTTTTAGAGGGTTCTATTTCAAATACTTTATGTGAGATTGGAAAAGAAAAATCTTTTTGAGCAAAAGAATAATTAAAAAATAATACTGCACACCATTGAAAAATAATAAATCGCTTCATTCACTTCTATTTTTATACCTAAAATTTAAATTTTAAAGTAGTTAAAAATAGAAAAATTAATACAATTGAACACAGCTTAAAACTTTATGATATTTGATTTTATGAATTCTTAAAAAAAGATCATTTAATACACCATATTGGTTATCTATCTCAAATATTATAACAGGTTCACAAGTGTAATTTAACATATAACAAATAGATTAAAGTAGTATTACAACCACTAATAATGTTTAATATTTAGATTACATTTATTAAAACAAAAAACCAACTAAATATAGTTGGTTTTTCTTACTTTTTTAAAACTAGATGTATGTTATTATTATAGTAAATAATCCTAATTTTTAAAACTAGGCTTTTTTTCTAAAATTCTTTTTTATTTCTAAATACACTAAAAAAGAAACCACCAATGCACAAACTACTATTGAAACAATAGGATATGTATTAATGCTTCTTAAGAAATACTCGAATAACTCTTTCATTACATTAATCTATTATACTCTTCAGATACCTAAAAGCGTAAATAGTTGCTTTTTATTATAAAAAAAGAATTAAACTTTTCTTAAAAATTCTAACACCAAAGTTCTCAACATAATACAACAACAATAGATGAACTACAGTTTACATCGGTAACATGAAAATAATACCTGTGTCATTTACCCTAGTTTTTTACACCTAATCTGATATTTTTCACTACATCGAAAAATAAGGTCGTTGAGCGAATCACAACCTATTAAAACAATATTCACAGCGTTATACTAGTGTAACAAAACGCAATTTATGAAAACTGTACTTTTAACTATCGCTTTAATTTTTATCGGAGTAACTGCTCAAGCTCAAGAAGCAGCTAAAGAAAAAGAAATAAAAGTAGAAACAACAGCAATGACTATTGTTACAAAAACTTCATACGAAACTTCCACTGCACGTTTATACAAGAATAGAAATTCAAGAATTATAAACGAATTATCATTCATTACTAAAGAGGATATCGCTAAATTATCTTAATTTTTACTGAATTACTGGTTTGAGTCAATCAAATATGTATCCACAATAATAAATCATTCACATAGCTTTTACCTTTGTTACGAATCAAAAAAAGCTAAAAAAATGGAAAATATATTAGTAGCTGGTGCCAATGGTACCACAGGAAAAAAAATAGTTCATCTTTTAAACGAATCACAATATTTTAATCCAATAGCAATGGTTCGTAAAGAAGAACAAGTAAAACAATTTTCAGATAAAAATATCACCACGATACTCGCCGATTTAGAAGGTGACTTAACTGATACTACAAAAAATATAGACAAAGTTATTTTTGCAGCAGGTTCTGGCGGTAAAAAAGTCGTAGAAGTTGACCAAGAAGGCGCTAAAAAATTAATTAAAGTATCAGAAAAACACAAGGTTAAAAAGTTTGTAATGTTAAGCTCAATGGGAGCTGACGAACCAGAAAATGCACCAAAACTAAAAGAGTATTTAAAAGCTAAACATAATGCAGATGAATACCTTACTGAAAGTGACTTAAACTATACGATAGTACGCCCTGGAACATTATCAAATAATAAAGGTGTTGGCAAAATAAAATTATCTAAAAAATTAAATCAAAGTGGACAAATTTCAAGAGACGATGTTGCTCAAACTTTAGTTAGAAGTTTACATGATGATGTTGCTAATAAAGAGGCTTTTGAAATACTTGAAGGTAAAACTTTAATAGGAAGAGCGTTAGATAATACAAATTAAGATACTATTGCTCAATATCATTAGCAGAAAATCCAACGAGTTCACTATCTGAAAATTCAAGAGTGAGCTCGATTGGGTTACAGCATACCTCACAATCTTCAATATAAGTTTGCCTAGTTACCGAAACATCTAACAACATAGATATTTCTTCCCAGCAATACGGACATTGAAAAAAGTGCTCGTACATATTATAATTTTACATTCAACAACTGCCCAGTTAATTGCAATAATTCTACCTCTGCTAATTTAGCATCATATTTTGCTAAATTTTTATTGGTGCCTGCGTCTAACAAATTAATTTGCGCTTGCCTAAATTCTATCGACGTAATTCTACCTAACTGAAATTGCTCTTTTGAACGCTCAAAGTTATTCTGATTCGTTAATACATTTTGCTCTTGAATCTGATATATCTTAATTAAATTATCATAAATAGTTTTTGCATTCTGGATATCACGTTCAATCTCAAGTGCCAATTGTTTTTTAACTATCTCTTGATTATCATAAGCAATTTTAGCATTTCTAACAGCTACTGACGTAGTACCGCCATCAAATAAATTCCATGTTAAACTCGCAGTTAAATCTAAATCATAAGTATTTCTATTACTCCCAGGTATTACTTGTCCTGGTAAAAATGAACTTGATGCACTCTGACTTAAATTCCAGCCATATTCACCTGTTAGATCAACTGTAGGTAAGTAACCAGATTTACTAACTTTAATATCGTATTCATTAATTTTCAAGTTTTTCTCTGCTTGTAATAAGGATACATTATTTTCATTAGACTTTAAAATGTGACTATCAAGCTCTAAACTAGGTGTAAACATTACAATAGTATCAACTTGATAAACTTTATTTAAGTCTTGATTAAGTACTACATTTAAATCTCGTCTTGCATTCACTAAGTCTTGTTTTGCATTTAATAATAAAATACTATCGTTTGTAAAATCAACTTGTGCATTTAAAATATCAAGCTTTGTATTTTGTCCATACTCAAAAGAATACTCTTCTCGAATAATACGATCTCTAGAAATCTCTAAAGCCTGCTCTAAAACATTATAGTTTTCTGTAAGTTGTGCTACTTGAAAATACACACTAAACATTTGAACAATTGTATTTTCAATTGTTTCTCTCGCTTGCAATTCTGTTAACTGATACTGCTCCTTTAATTGCTTATAAGTATAAAACCTACCCAAACCGTCAAACAAGGTATAATCTAAACTAAGACCTGCACTATAATCTCTAGACTCTGCGTGATCAATTTCTAAATCAGCCCTTGGTGTAACGCCATCATCATCAAACTGACCAGGGTATTTTGTGTTACTATCTAAATCATTATAATTTGCACTTGCTGAACCTGACAGTGTTGGCAAATATCCTGAGTTTAAAATACTCTTATTGTTTGCTGCAATTTCTAAATCATTTGTAGCTACTTTAATTCCAAAATTATTTTCTAAAGCAATCGCAATCGCTTCTTCTTTAGTTAAAAAATTCTCCTGAGCGAAAATAGATCCACAAAAACAGAAAAGTAGTATTATATATAATTTTCTCATTGGTTACTGAGGTTTATTAGTCGTTAAAATGTTCTTCTTCATCTCTTTCTTTGATAGCTCTTTCAACTTCTTCTTTCGTAATTTTATCGCCAGTAGCTAGCCACTTGACAATTACTTTAAGTTTATTATTGAATGCTAAAAATAATGGTAACATTACTAAAGTTAGTACTGTTGCAAATGCAATACCATATGAGATTGAAATTGCCATTGGTTTTAAAAATTGTGCCTGTCTACTTTTTTCTAATAATAAAGGCGCTAAACCTGCAATAGTTGTTATTGAAGTTAAAAATATTGCTCTAAAACGTGATTTACCTGCTTCAAAAATAGCATCATCAAACTTCATACCTTCTTTCAAATTCGTATTAAACTTACCTATTAACACAAGTCCGTCATTCACCATAATACCAATTAAGGCGATAATACCTAATAATGAAAGTATGTTTACTGGGAAACCGTGAATCCAATGCCCCCATGATACCGCTGGTAAACAAAAAGGAATTAAAAGCAATAACATTAATGGTTGACTAAAGCTACGGAACGTAAATGCTATAGTTATATAGATTAATGCTAATACTGATAAACCAACTAAACGTAATGAATCAGAGAATTTTTTTGCTTCACGATTTTGACCTTCGTAAGATGCTGATACTGATGAATATTTAGATTGAATATCAGGCATTATATTTTGTCTAATATCTAACATAATATCTGTACCACTGGTAACCTTACTATTTTTAAGGTCAGCTGTGACTTGTATTTCACGTTGCCCTTCTAAGTGATTAATAGCAACATCACCACGCTCAATAACATAACTTGCTATCTCTTTTAAAGGAACTTTTCCTCCATCTGGAGTATTAATTCTCATTTCATCTAAATCAGTTATAGATGATCTGTTTTCTCTGTCATATCGAACCCAAACTTTAATTTCATCTTCGCCACGTTGAAAACGTTGTGCCTGCACCCCAAAGAAACCAGACCTTACTTGAGTCATTACCGTTTGTAAATCTAAGCCTAATAAATAAGCATTTTCTTTAAGCTCTAATTTAATCTCTTTAATTCCGGCAGGGTCATTATCTGCAACGTCTTTTAAAAGAGCGTTGTTTTGTAATGCTGTTTTTAACTCTTTTTTAGCCTGCTTTAATTCTACAATATTATTACTCAATAATGAAACAGCAACAGGGTCACCACCAAAATTACCACCCGAACCATATATCAAGCTTTCAACACCGATAACTGGACCTACAAGATCTTGAATACTATTTGAAACTAATTCAGATGTAATATTATCTGGCCTTTCTTCACCGACCAAAAGGTTAATTGATAACGAAGCTGTAGAAGAACCTGGACCTACATTTTTAATTACATTATCAAACAAAACTTTATCAGTACCTTTTAGATACTTTTCGGTAAATTCTTGATTTATAATTTGTGCTTTACTTTCTATAAGCGTGATTATAGAATCAGTTATAACTTCATTTGTACCGTTTGGCATTTCTAAACTAATAGAAACACGATCACTCGCTACGTTAGGGAAAAATGCGGTTCTAATAATTCCTGAACCAACAGAACCCATAGTTAATGCTAAAGCAACTGCAAAAAATGAAAAAGTCAGTATCTTATATTTTAAAGCAAATCTTAAAATTGGTGAGTAAAAATCATCACGCATCCAATTCATAAAACGATCACCTAATTGATTAATTACACGCAATTTTGCAAAAGCTTGTCCTATTTTAGAGGTAGGTTCTTTTTCTATAGTTTTTAAAGCTTTAGAATGTGCTAAATGGGCTGGTAATATTATTAACGCTTCTACTAAAGACACAATTAATGTTAAGAGCACAATTACCGAAACTTCACCAAAATTATCTCCTATTCTACCATCTAAAAACAAGAACATAGAAAATGCTAGTAATGTAGTTATAATCGCAGATACAATTGGCGGAATAACCTCTAGAGTACCATCAATAGCTGCATTAATTGGCGACTTCCCTTTTTCGTAATGTTGGTATATATTTTCCGCAATAACAATTCCATCATCTACCAGAATACCAATAACGATAATCATCCCAAAAAGAGAAAGCACATTAATTGTAACATCAAAATATCCTGCAAAAATAAACATTCCTAAGAATGATATAGGCAAACCAAAAGCTACCCAAAATGCTAAACGTGTATTTAAGAATAATGATAAAAATATGAGCACCAACAACATTCCTTGCCATGCATTGGTAATTAAAAGTTGCGTACGTTGGCCTAATGTTATTGATTGATCTCTAACAACATCAAGATGAATATTGTTATATTTCGCATTAAAATCTTCAATATATTCTTTAACTCTATCAGCTGATACAATTAAATCTTCAGAATTCGTATTTGTAATTTCAACTGATACTGATAAGTTTCCGTTGTAATATGATGCATTTGGTGTTTCTTCAAAACGATCACGAACGATGGCAACATCTTTCAATCTAATTGTTTGACCTGTGGGTGTAGATTTAATTACTAAATAAGAAAGTTCTTCACCATAATAAGCTCTATTATTCGCTCTAATTAAAAACTCTTCAGCATCGGTTTTAATATTACCCCCTGTAACTAAAATATTGGCATTTGAAACTGCCGCAGAAACATCACTAAATGAAATATTATAGGCTAATAAGCTATTTTCATTAACTGCAATTTCAATTTCTTCATCAGGAAAACCAGATATTTCTATTTGAGAGATGCCTTCTATACCACGAATATCATTTTCAACCTGCCTTCCAACTTGCTTTAAAGTAACTAAAGGAATATTATCTCCACTAATTGCAAAACTAATAGTTTCTCTAATATTCTCAGTTTTAGCAACTACTAATGGCTCCATACCTGTTGGAAAAGATGGAACTCTATCTACCGCATTTTTTACTTCTAAAAGCATAAAATCGATATTCTCCCCTTTCTCTATTTCTACAGTAATTGATCCACTATCTTCTGTTGAAGTGGATGTTACTCTATCAACTCCTTCGAGTCCTTTTAAGTTATCTTCTATTTTTAAAACAATTCCTTCTTCAATTTCTTGAGGTGACGCACCAGGATAAGCTATTGTGACCGTTATAATTTTAGAATCAACTAAAGGAAAATAGGAAGACTTTAATGATAATGCCCCAACCATACCAAAAACTACAACTGCTAAAAGAAAAACAGAAACAGCTACGTGGTATTTAATAAAATACGATATTATTTTTCTCATTAGTCAACTGTATTTTCTTGGTTAACATCAATTTTTTTAACCAGCATACCTGCATAAGCACCTACTATTGGTTTAGCTACAATAGTTTCACCTTCTGGCACACCTTTTAAAATTACAGTTTTATCTGAAAAATATATTGGAGTAACATCAACAACATCTAAAATACTATCGCGTATTACAAAAATTTGATTAGCCTCTGAAAGCAAACCACGATCAACTTCTATAGCATTTTCTTCTTTCTTGGCATTTAGTTTTGCTTCTAAATACATTCCTTCTTTTAAACCTTCATTCTTAATTTCAATAAAAGCTTTGATTGTCTGAGATTCTTGGTCTACATTACCGTTAATACGTGTAACAATGCCTGTGTACTCATCTGTCTTATCTAAATTAATTAAAGTAACACTCTCACCTATCTTTAATAAATCACTATAGGTTTTTGGCACTGATACCTCAAGCTCATAAACATCTGTATTGATAAATTCCCCTAGTTTTTGACCAGTTCTAACTAAAGTTCCTTCGTTCACTAATGCTTCAGTTAGTACACCTTTAAAAGGGGCTGTTATTCTATATTTTGCCAAACGTTGCTCTAAAGTTTTAACATCGTAATAGCTAGTAAGGATCTCTCTACCTGTAATAAAGTATTTTTCTTTATCAGTTGTCATTTCTGGCAACTCAGGCGTTACAGCATTCATATCAAAAGAACTTAAATATGCTTGCCATTTATCATATATTTCAGGATAATCTAACCTTAAATCGGGCATTATTGAAGTTAGCAGATTATACAAATTACTTTTAGCAGATTGAACTGTTGCTGTATATTCCGAAGCGTCAATTCTAATAATAGTTTCTCCTCTATTATAACTTTCACCAGTTTTAAAAAGTTTGCTCCCTTTATTAAAAACACCTTGTACTTCTGCATAAAGTTCAACACGCCTTTTTGCTACAACATTACCATGTGCCGAAATTACAATAGGAACTGTACCGTTTTTGACTTTAGAAGAAAAAACTGTTTTAACAACTTTATCTGGTTTGGGCTTATTAGTTTTTTTATTATTAACTAATGCAATTGCTGCATAAATAGAAAGCGCTATTAGGACAATGCCTAAAATAGATAGTACTATTTTTCTCATAATTTAGTTTGTGATAGCTTAGTTCGGTATATGATGACAAAACTATCTAATAGTTTAATCTAATTTAGTTAAACATATCTTAAAACCAACTATTTAGCATGAGTAAAAACAGAGAGTGAGCACTAATAACACTAACTCTTTCAAGGCTTTAACATTTATCTTTTACGAAAGAAACTAATCGATAATATATTCCGAAGAATCATCCTTAAAATTTACATTATCGCTATCTAATGTTTGTAAATTTTCAATATTTAATTTTTCTAAATTTTCATATGATGAAAATCTATTTCCTTGTAGTTGCAAATATTTTAATTCTTTTAGTTTTTCAATTCCATTTGGCACTTCTCCTTCAAAATTGTTGTACGCTAAACTCAGCTCAGTTAAATTCGGGAATTGTTCAAAATCAATAGTTATAATGCCACTAAGTTTATTGCCAAATAAACCTAAAACTTCTATTTTTTTTAAAATTTCAATTTCCTTAGGTATACCTCCTTCAAAATAATTTCCTGAAATGTTTATTACTCTTAAATTTGAGGCATCTTTTATACTTGAAGGAATAGGACCATCAAAAGAGTTGTTAAATAAAGTAAGTTCCTCCAAATTTTCACACATTGAATAATTTTTAGGTAAATTTCCTTTCAAATTATTCATTTCTAGATTAACAAGTTTAATATTTGGTATATAGAATAGTTCTTGCGGTAGTTTACCGCAAACTTTATTTAATGATAGATTTAAGGAAGTTAAATATTCTAGCTCTCCGATACTTTTAGGTATTTTTCCAGATAAGTTATTTCTACTTAAATCTATAGCAATTACATGACCATCTTTGATAGTTAAACCATGCCACGTTGATATTGGTTGTTTTAAATTCCATTTAGCTGTCCATTGATTACCATTCAATTCTTTGTAAAAATCTAGTAAAACAGATTTTTCTGTATCAGATATAACCTGAGCTTGTATGGAGCAACAAAAAATTAACACAAAAATGGTAATAACATTCTGGTTAAGCAGTTTCATTTTAATGGTAGTATTTAGATTTGGTATTATTAGAACGCCAAACTTTAACTTTTCTTATTAAAAAGTCTAAAATACAAAAAAGAGAAGTGATATCACCTCTCTTTTAACTTCAAACTAAACTATACATTTATTACTCTTCGTCTTCAAAAACAGTATTTGCTACTCTTGTTTTATATACATTAATATCTTTATATTCTGGCTCTGTTTCTATTTTATCTTTATCAAAATCAAACACTAATAAGCTATTCGTTTTAATGGTGTGAACATCTTCAAAAGAATCAAAACCATTGTTCTGAACTTGAAAAATTCTTAAACTTACAAGCTCACCAACTTCTTTAGGAATAGCTCCGTCAAGACTATTATTTGCTAAAACTAATTCTTGTAAATTTTTAAGTTTACCAAGCTCAGCTGGCATATGCCCTTGCAAGCTATTTTCAAATAGTCCTAAAGATTCTAAATTTTCTAAACTTCCGATAGATGTTGGTATTTCTCCTTTAAAGTTATTACTTGAAAGATTCAATATTTTAAGTTTTGATAAATCTCCTATATTATTTGGCAGTCCTCCAGACAAAAAATTATTAAAAGCAGTAAGCTCTTGTAATTGTTTCATATTCGTTAAATCATCAGGTAATGAACCTTTTAATTTATTCATTTCAATTTTTAAAATCACAAGATTTTCTAAATAACTAATCTGTTCTGGTAAAACACCTGTTAATTGATTAAAAGCTAAATTTAAAACTTTTAAATTTTTCAAATCACCAATACTTGAAGGCAGAACACCTTGTAGATTGTTGTGAAATAAATTGATTTTTACTACAGCATCATTTTTAACGGTAATACCGTGCCATGTTGCTACTGGAGTATTAATATCCCAAGTAGTTCCCCACTCTTTACCATTTGTATTTTCGTATAAATCAATTAGGGCTTTTTTTTCTTCTTTAGAAACCTCAGCTAATACTGAAAAACTAAACATTAAAATTACACCCAGTAATAAAAAGCTTTTCTTACCACTAAAAAATGTCATTTTATTCATCATCATCTTCAAATTTTATATCAGCAGTTCTAAATTCACCGCTATTATGAATTTCTATTATGTCTTTTTTTATAATTTCAGTTTTATCTTGATCGTATTCAAAAAATGCTAAACTTGTTTCTGACAAAACTATTTCATTAAGATATTTTTTGTCGAAATCATTTTTTTGTATTTGAACAAATTTAAGATTCGGTAATCTTAAAATCTCTTTTGGAAATTTATTAGAAAAAGAATTTTCAGCAATAACTAGTGATTTTAAAGTCTTAATTTCTGATAATGTAGTTGGAATTTCTCCCATTAGCTCATTATTTGAAATTTCTAAACGTTCTAAGCTTTCTAAATTTCCAATATTTGTAGGAATTTGACCATTTAAATGGTTACTACCAATTGATAAAATTTTAAGCTTTTTTAATTCACAAATAGTTTCTGGTATAGCACCCGAAATATCATTTGAGAACAAATCTATAAAAACCAATTCTTGTAAGTTTCCAATAGTACTAGATAACTTCCCTTTAAGATTATTTTTACCTAATCTTATTACTTGTAAGTTTTTTAAAGTATAAATTTCTGAAGGAATTTCACCTTCTAATCTATTGAATGCAAGATTTATTTTTCTTAAACCCTTTAACTGCCCAATAGTTGATGGTATTTGACCAATTAGGTTATTGTTAAAAAGGTTTAAAGCAACTACATGATCATTTTCAATAATAACACCATCCCATTTTTTAACTGAAGATTTTATGTTCCATGAATTTGTCCACTGATCACCATTGGTACTTTTGTACAAATCAATTAATGCACTTTTTTCCGCCTTAGGAATTGCAAAAGCAACGTAGTTAAATAATAATAAATTTAATATAAGTAATTTTTTTATCATGAAATTTAGGATTAAATGAAACCTAATTATTTACTGAAAATAACATTCAATATAAGAATACTCCTACAAATTTAATAATAATACTGTAATACTCAGCAACTTAATCGTTGAACAACACTCATATTCTTAATTTTTGTTGTGAAAGTTAAAAAAGCAGTTGTGAAAGTAAGAATTTATCTATTGTAGGCTTTCTAACTTTAAAGTTAGATCTTCCCAATCTTGCATATACTTTTTAAGTGAGTGTTTTTTCTTCTCGTAAGATTCAAAAAAATTAGGTTTAGCTATTGTAGTATCATAATCAGAAACTAAATCTGCATCAATTGTTTCAATCTCTTTTTCTAGTTGAGAGATATCACTTTCAATGGAACTTAACTTATTATTTAAAGATTTTAATTTTTTTTGATCCTCGTAGCTTATCTCTTTTTTAGGCTTTTTTGCTTTTTGAGTCTTTACAGGTTGCTTTTTCTCAATTTCTCTAAAATCTTCTACTTTGCGTTGCTCTAAATAAAAATCGATATCACCTAAATATTCTTTAATCTTACCATCTTTAAATTCATATACATTACTGGTAAGTCCTTGAAGAAAATCCCTATCATGAGAAACCAATATTAAAGTGCCTTCAAAGTTTTGTAAGGCTTGCTTCAAAACATTTTTCGATTTTATATCAAGGTGGTTTGTAGGTTCATCCATCACCAAGACATTAAAAGGCTGTAATAACATTTTAGCTAAAGCCAAACGGTTTCTTTCACCACCTGATAACACTTTTACATATTTATCTACCTCATCACCTCTAAATAAAAAAGATCCAAGAATATCGCGAACTTTACTTCTATTCTTTTCATTAGCTGCATCAATCATCGTATCTAAAATGGTTTTATTACCATCTAAATACTCCGCTTGGTTTTGTGCAAAATACCCAATCTCTACATTATGCCCTAATTTCAGTTTTCCTTGGTGCTCCAACTCTCCAACCATTATTTTTGCTAAAGTAGATTTACCTTGCCCGTTTTGGCCAACAAACGCAGTTTTTATATCTCGTTCAATTAATAAATCAATATTATTAAGAACTTCCTTTTCACCGTAGTGTTTAGATAAGTCTTCAATTTCAACCACAATCTTACCTGGAGTGACTGAAACTGGGAAACGTAATGTCATCACACTATTATCGTCTCCATCAACCTCTATTCTATCTAACTTATCTAATTTTTTAATAAGCGACTGTGCCATTGAGGCTTTAGATGCTTTTGCTCTAAATTTCTCAATTAGCTTTTCCGTTTGTTGAATTTGTTTTTCCTGGTTCTTTTGAGCGTTTAATTGTTGCTCTTGAATTTCTTTTCTTAAAACTAAAAACTCAGAATATGGTTTATTGTAATCATAAATTCTACCTAATGATATTTCAATAGTTCTATTTGTTACATTATCTAAAAACATTTTATCATGCGAAACAATAGCTACAGCACTATTACTCCCTTTTAAAAAGTTCTCTAACCAAATTATAGATTCAATATCTAAGTGGTTGGTAGGCTCATCTAAAAGTAAAACATCATTGCTTTGTAAAAGTAATTTTGCTAATTCAATACGCATACGCCATCCACCAGAAAACGTATCGGTATGTTTATCAAAATCTTCACGTTTAAAACCTAAACCTAAAAGAATTTTTTCTGTTTCTCCTTGGTAATTATAACCACCTAAAATTTCATAACGGTGGGTAATATCACTCAAATCTTCAATTAATTTTGTATAGCCATCACTTTCATAATCGGTACGCTCTGCTAATTGATGATTAATGCCATCTAATTGTAGTTCTAAAGATTTTATTTCTTCAAAGGCTTGGTAAGCTTCTTCAAGTACTGTTCTGCCTTGCTCAAAATCTAAATCTTGTCGCAAAAAGCCTATTCGAACTTCTTTATCTGAAGCTATAACACCAGTGTCTGGCTGCATATCTTTAGATAATAATTTTAATAGTGTAGATTTCCCTGCACCATTTTTTCCAATAAGTCCAACTCTATCTCCTGGGTTTAAACGAAATGAAATTTCTTCAAATAAATATTCTCCACCAAATGAGACAGAAAGGTTGTGTATATTAAGCATAAAATGTGACTATTGTTACAGATGAAAATTACAGAAAAATGTATTTTTGTACAAACTTTCTGCAAATGTTAAAAAAAGGAAACAAACTCTACAGTATTTTAACAGGAACTTGCCCTAAATGTCATAATGAAAGTATGTATAAGGACAAAAATCCGTATCATTTAGGTCAAATTTTTGAAATGAACGAACGTTGTTCGCATTGTAATACTAAATATAAAATAGAACCATCGTTTTTTTATGGTGCGATGTATGTAAGTTATGCAGTTGGTATTGCATTTGCCGTTGCTGCTTTTGTAATTTCATTTTTATTTATTGGAACTGGATTACTAACGAGCTTTTTTGCTATTATAGGAACACTAATATTTTTTATGCCTGTAATTATTAGATTATCACGTAATATTTGGATTAACTTTTTTATTAGCTACGATAAAAATGCGGTTAAAAAATATAACACTGAAAAACTCAGCTAAATAAAATTTATTTATTAAAATATTTTTTCGTGAACCTAGCGATATCCATTTCTGAGTCAACAGGTTCATCGTTTTCTATAGCATTAAACAGTGTTTCTGAAGCTGTTGGCGCTATCATTACACCACGTGAACCAAAACCATTTAAAACATGCAAACGTGAATGTAGTGGGTGTGTACCAACCAATGGCCTTCTATCAGCAACTGTAGGTCGTATACCGGCTACATGTGAAACAATTTCGTAATCACAATTTAAAAAAGATTTTAACTTATTTATTAGCTCCTCTTTTGATTCTTGTGTAGGCACATTAGTTTTATCTTTCCATTTGTAGGTAGCACCAATTCTGTATAAATTATCGCTTAAAGGAATTATAAATACCGAAGATTTGATTACATTTTCTTCCTTTAAATTTGGAGCTTTTATTGTTAAAAGCTCTCCTTTTGTTCCATTTAATGGCAAGTACGAGAAATATGGGTTTTCTTTTAAACCGTAACCTGTAGCAAAAACAATATGCCTGGCTTTTAATTCTTTATACACCACACAATCATCTTCAACTTTCAAATCATCAAATGCAAAAGTTTCTTTTTTAAAAGCTTCTTTTGACAATAAGTAGTTTGTATATGTTACAATCAATTTTTCAGTGTCAATTCTTCCAGTGCCTAAAACCTCACCGTAACCAAAATCAGCATCAATAGCTTTATTTATATTCTTAATAATATTAGTAGACAAAAAACTATTTAACTTTGGTTTATCAGAAGCCTCAAACCACATGTTCTGTTCTTCTATTGATGCAAAACGCCTTTGCACAGCTACTTTAGTATCAACTTTAATCTTCAACTTTTCTTCAAGAAGGTTGTAAAATGGCATTGCTTTTTCTAATTGATCTTTAGCATTCCAGGCCAGTGTAAATCTTTTTAATATCACGGGATTATACATACCACCTGCAACAACAGAAGATGTTTGAGAATCATCAGATATTACACGAAATGTTTTACCATTTTTCTCTAATTGTTCACAGAATGAAATACCCGCTAAACCTAAACCGACAACAATATAATCTACCATGAAACAAAGGTAAATAATTTAGTAGCTAAGCAGAATTAGAATATAATATAAAAAGAAAAAGTCTTAACCTTCAAAGGTTAAGACTTTTAAAATATTTTAGAATTGGAATTTTCTAGTTTAGTAACTCCACATATCTTGTTCTTTATCACGAATCGTCTCTTTGATACGATCAGATTCTAATAATTGGAACAATGAGTTATCTGAAATATAATCTTTAATTTCACGATCTCCATAAACGTTATCTTCTTTATAGATTGTTGCATTAAAACGTCTCGCGTTTAACAACATATCAAAAGATATTGGTTGTGCAGAGTTTCTTTGATTAAACACTTTAGCCTCATGAAGCACTTGACGTGCACCTGGATACCAAACCCAAAATAAAGCAACTTTATTTTCTTCTTGGTCCATAGACTCATCATCAATAAAGTTAACATCTGGAGCTCTTGGAGCAATACCTAACAAACGATATTTTAATTCACCTTGACGCTTGTCAAAATACCAAATACCTTTAATTAAGTACTCTTCTAAATCTGCAGCAGTTAAATCTCTTTGATTGATATACTCCGGAGAAACTTGCTCACCAGCATTATATTGCTCGTAACCGTAATCAGTAGTATCTGTTTTCTGTAAAGTTGCAGCTAAGTCTGAAAACTTTCTTTTTTCAGTAAAATAAGAATCTACATAGATGTCTTTAATTTTACCGTTTTTAATGTTTTTGATTAAAACATCATATAAAGATCTTCTGTCAGAACCTATATCAACAGTATCAATTGGATAATAAAGCGGGAAATTTACACGCTCATCTAAATCAACAACTTCCCATACAGTTTTAGACCAAAGAATATCTCTGTCATCTACATAACCATATTCTAAAGGAGCATCGTTATCCATTTCTATTTGCGCGTCAGTTTTCTTACCGATATCTGCTGGCGTTTTGGCATTTAAAATATTTGCCTGAGCCATCATAGATATAGGTAATAATGCTACCGCTCCAATTAATAATACATTTTTCCAATTCATTTCTAAAAAATTTATTTGTGTTACACCTTTATAAAATTTGCTACAAATCGTTCAGAAGCTTTTTCTGAACGATTCATAACTCATTCAATAAATTTTTCTTACTAGTTTGTAAGTTCAACCACTACTGGAGATACTTTCTTAAGCTTGTAAGATTTATTATTTGTTATATAAGCAGCAATATCAAATATTTGTATTGCATCACCACGCTTAGCTCTTTTTAAAGCTGATTTAGCTGGCCCATTTAATTTATTACCTCTAACAACAACTGTTGGCTGACCTGGTATTTTAATTTTAAACCCGCTTACTGCAAGATTTAAATCAAAATCGAAATCTTCTAATAAAGCACCAACTGTAGCAATTTCTAGGTTTTTTCTAGGCATTTTAGCTGTGTTAGTTTCACCTCTAATAGAACCGTTTGGTCTTGGAATATCCTTAATTCTGAATTCAGATCTAGATGATACTGTTTGACCATCAGGTAATTTACCAGAAGCAGTAATAGTAACCGTTCTTCCTTTTCCTGGCATCATGTTGTATTTACTACCTGATTTTCTAGATAAACCAGCTGCTGAAGCAGAAACTTTATTATCAGGGATACCTGGGATAGATATAGACATTGGGTTAGCAACACCACGGTAAACAACATTCATTTTGTCAGCTGCAATTAAAGCTGCATTTGGTTTAGATATAGTTGCAAAAGTATTTTTTACATCCACAGGAACTTCTTTACCATCTTGCATGAAGGTTAAAGTACCAGCAACCTCATGGTCACCAGGAGCACCTGCTCCAATAAGTAATTTAACTCCACCTGCTTCAAGAACATAATCTTTACCTTCTGTTAAAGCTCTACCATCTAACTTAATATCTGCCTTTACAGGAGTAGAAGAGTTATCTGTTTTGCTAATGATGATTTTACCATCATACTTCTCACCACTGTAGTAAGCAGACTTTGATCCGAAAAGAGATGTCTTAAACGTTTTTAAAGAAACTTGACTAGTTAAGTTACCTTCTAACATTGCTTTTAACGCATCTTCTTCAGTTGACTTAATATCAGACTGTAAAGCTGTAATTTTAGTTAAAGAAGCGATTAAAGGAAAACCTTCATAGTGATAGTTGATCCAATCTTGCTTAGTCTTATCTCTTTTTTCAACTTTACCGTTAGCATCACCAGTTTCAAATCTAGCAACTACTGAACCTTTTAATCTTTCTGGTACTAAACCAGATACTTTTGAGCGGTATTCAGATATTCTTTTCATGAATTCTTTACCTCCAGCCGCTAAGCCTTCGCCTTCAAAGAATTTTTGATCTAAATAATCTGACTTATCCATCACTGTGTAATCAGATGGATCTTCAACACCAGCAGTCATTTCTTTCTTTAAACCTTCAAGGTAATCATAATACTCTTGAGATAAAGTTTGAACTTGCTGTGCTTTTTTATAATCTTCAGCATACTTTTCTGCGTTTTCAGATGCTTTGGTTTCAAGCCCTTCTAAAAATGCTAAGTTATTATCTGACGTCTTCTGGTTAGAAACTTCTAGCTTTTCGTTCATAAGACCGAAAGCAGCTAAAACTTCTTTACTCATATTTAATGCCAGCATACAAATGAAAACTAAATACATTAAGTTTACCATTCTTTGCCTTGGTGACTGTTTTCCTCCTGCCATGTTTTTTCGAATTAGATGTTAATAATTTGATTTGGTTTTATCTAATCGATAATTAGTTTTTATTCATTGCAGACAACATACCACCGTAAACTCCATTAAGAGAAGATAAGTTTGTTGATAATGACGCCATTTGATCTTTCAATACTGTAGAGTTTTGAACAACCTCTTCGTTAATTGAAGCTTGCTTGCTTGCACTCTCTAATTGTACTTTGTATAAGCTATTTAAAGATTCCATTTGAGCAGCAGCTTGTACCATTTCATCAGAATACTTACGTGTAGATTCCATTGCATCAACTGTTGGAGCGATACCTTTAGCAGCACCTTCAAAGTTTTTAATACTAGAACCTAAGCTTTCCATAAGACTTGCATCAACACCAGCTTCTTTTAATAAGTTATCTAATTTTTTAGATAAAGATGCTTCGCTTTCTGCAACTTCTTGTTGTACGTTAGCTTGCTTTTTAGCTGTAGCTTCACCACCTGCTAATTCAGGGTATACTAAAGACCAATCTAATTCGTCTTCAACTGGTTCAAATGCACTAATTGCAAAAATAAGTGCCTCTGTAATAAGACCAATTGCAAGAAGTACTCCACCATTTAATGGTCCTAACTCCCAGTGTAATATTTTAAATAATGCACCGATAATTACGATAGATGCTCCAAGGCCATAGGCCATGTTAAAAATTTTCTTTGTTGCTTTTGACTGTGCCATAATTTTTAATTTAATTTCAGGTTAATTTAATAAAAGGATTGGGTTAAAAAATAATTGATTTATTTAATTTTAATTCAAAGGTCTAGATTCTTCCTCACCCATGTAATCTTGTACAGTTCTAAAACCGATATAACTACGTGCTGAGTCTTGATATTCATAATCCCTTGTACTTACTTGTAAAAAGTATGCAACATCTTTCCAAGAACCACCGCGGATAACTTTTCTGGCATTTTGGCCAGAACCACCATTCGGGTTCATTGTTGATACATACTCGTAAGAGTTCGGATCGTAGCTAGAATCTGTCCATTCAGAAACATTACCAGCCATATTGTATAAATTGTAATCGTTTGGTTCAAATGATTTAGCTTCTACTGTATATAATGCTGTATCGGCTGCATAATCACCTCTTTGAGGTTTAAAGTTTGCCATAAAACAACCAGTGTCACTAATTACATATGGTCCACCCCAAGGGTAAGTACCACCTTCAATACCACCTCTAGCTGCATACTCCCATTCTGCTTCAGTTGGCAATCTAAATTGGTTAACAAATTGTTTACCTGCTGACTTTTGATCGTCATTCTTCAATTTAGTTCTCCAGTTACAGAATGCTTTAGCTTGTTTCCAGCTAACACCAACTACAGGATAATCGCTGTAAGCATCATGCCAGAAATAATCGTTGTGCATTGGTTCATTATAAGAATATTCGAAATCTCTAATCCATACTGTTGTATCAGGGTAAATTTCTAATTCTTCTTGTTTGATGAAATCTCTTCTAGTGCCTTTACCGTTTGAACGGGCAGCCGCTTCAATATCCATCCAAGAGTACTTGTATTTTAATTGAGTTACATCAATAGTACGTTGACCATTATAAGATTCTTCTTCAGGAAGATATAATTGATCCATTACCTCAACATAATACTCATCTGGGTAATCAGAAGTTTCCCATACTAGATCTTGATCTAAGTCTAATCCTCGACCTTCATAACCAGTTTCACCTAATCCTGAATAGTTGTCTAACATATATTTATCATATGCAGATAATCTTGTTGTGTCGGCATCTTTAAAAGCGTAATCGCCAATACCTCCATCTTCTGGACCAAGACCTAATTCATCAGCCAAAATAGCTAACTTAGTTCTTACTATTGAGTCTCGTACCCATTCTACAAATTGACGATACTCACTGTTTGTAATTTCTGTATCGTCCATATAGAAAGAGCGTACAGTAACAGTTTTTGTTGGCGCGTTTAGAACTTGAGCTTGATCTTCTTCACTCTTACCCATGATATAAGATCCCTGCGGGATTAACTCCATACCATAAGGTTTTTCTGGATACCATTTTTTTCCTTGGGCTCCGGTTAGCTCTCCTTTTGTTTTAGATCCGCAACTGCTTAGTAAAACAACACACGCTATAGATGATAACAATAGCTTCTTCATACTTAGGTTAAATTTCGATTATGTAGTAACTTAAAAAACACATTTATTCACTCTCTAAAACTTAGTTTTAAACAATTTATTGTGTTAATTGCATTATCCTTTTAATTTTTTATTAATTAAAGCCTTTTTTATAAGCTTTAAACCACCGTTCAGGAATTATTTGATTACAAGCATCTAAATAATCTTGTTCCGTGCAAGGTAATAACGCTGCTAAATTTGATTTATTATGTGAAGATAAAATACTTGGCACTTCTACCCACCATCTATTGGTAAGATTACTTTTATGATAGATTAAATCATCTGCATCAGTCGGAACAATATACTTTGTAAAGTCTTCAGTTTTCACATACGGAGACTCTTTTACTCTATAATTATGCCCTTCTATAAAATACCATATAATTTGTGCAATAATTTGGTATGACTGAGGCGTATTATCTGCCTCGTATACACCAAAAATATTTACTTTATCACTAATACCTGCATATCTAGCTATCGCGCAAATTTCTTTTCCTGTAAAACCGTTTGGTGAAAAGTTAGCCGACATTGATATTTCACTTGCTTTTATTGACCTTAAATCGATACTCACAATATTAGCATCTCTTAGAACAGGTTCTGCTAGAGCTATATTTGATGAAATTTCCCCCAACCTATAACTATCAAAAAACAGACGCTCCATTAAATCTAATTCTTCTTGGGCACAAAAATAACTTTGATAACCAATATTTGAAAAATTAAACAGATTATTAGGTTGATCTGTAATAATTCTGCTCATATAAGAATGAGAAGAAATAAGTTCATCGTTATCACCAAAATCGAATCTACTATCAACAGAAACTAAATTAACCATATTCCTAAGGTCATCAAAAGCTCTGTATGTTGGGTAAGTTATATCTTGAGTTGCACCTATTACAATTGCAATAACATCATCTTCTAACAACTCTGCAACAACTTTTCTTACCACAAAATAAGTGTCCGTAACAGCTTCACCTTCTTCAATATCACCTAAATCAATAATAGAACTATTCCAATTGCCTGTCATTAGCTTATACAACTGAAGACGAATATCAAAAAGGTTAAGTTTTTCTGTTTTTTTCTCAAAGGCATTTCTTGATTCATTTACACCAATAATTGCAAATGATGCTTTGGCCATTTCTGGTAAACCATCTTTTGAAGTATGCTTGTGTATTTTATTCCCTAATGCCTGAGCTGGTAGAAGCTCGCAATGTGCTAATAATTTATCATTAACTGGAACTAAAAAATCGAATGCCATTAAAAAATTACTGTATTAAATTATTATTTAAAAAAAGTACATGATTTTGATAACCATGTACTTTAGAAATTATTTCTTTTTTGTTGCTGTTTTGGCTTTTGCCTTAGGCTTGGCTTTCGCCCTTGTTTTTTTCTTAGGTGTTTTTTTCTCAATCATATCTTGTGCCTGAGCCAAGGTGATTTTAGTAGCATCAACATCCTTTGATAATTCTACTTTTATTTTACCTTTTATAACATTGTGTCTTCCCCAACGGGCTTTTTCTACACGTATACCTTCTTCTTTCCAATCGTGAATAACCTTATCAATCTCTTTTTGTTTTTTAACTTCAATAAGTTCAACAATATTATCATGAGTAAGATTATCAAAATCGTATTTTTTATTTACATTGATAAACATTCCGTTCCATTTAATAAATGGTCCAAAACGCCCAACACCCTTAGTTACCTCAAGGTCTTCATATGTAGCAATTGGCGCATCTGCTTTTTGCTTTGCAACAATTAACTCAATAGCTCTATCTAACCCAACATCAAAAGCACTTTCACCTTTATCAAGTGAAATAAATTTATCCCCAAATTTTACGTACGGACCAAAACGGCCAACATTAGCTAACACTTCTTCACCTTCATACGTTCCCAAATTTCTTGGTAAAGTAAAAAGCTCCATTGCTTCTTCAAACGTAATTGTATTTAAAGATTGTGTTGGCAATAAACTTGCAAAAGTTGGTTTTTCTTCTTCTTCAGATGATCCAATTTGCACCATTGGTCCGAATCTACCTAAACGCACTAATACTTGTCTGCCCGATTTTGGATCTTTACCCAAAATACGTTCTCCACTAGCACGATCAGCATTCTCTTCTACATCTTTTACTTTCGGATGGAAATCTTTATAGAAAGATTTCATTATTTTTTGCCAATCCTCTTTACCATCAGCAATATCATCAAAATCTTCTTCAACTTTCGCTGTAAAGTTATATTCCATGATACCTGAAAAATGACTAACTAAAAAGTCTGTCACAATCATACCGATATCAGTTGGCACTAATTTACCTTTTTCTGAATTTACAGTTTCTGTTAAATCTTTCTCTTTAACAGCATCATTTTCAAGAACCAATTGAACATATTTACGCTCAACACCCTCAACGGTACCTTTTTCAACATAACCTCTGTTTTGAACTGTAGAAATTGTTGGCGCATAAGTAGATGGTCTACCAATACCAAGTTCTTCTAATTTCTTCACCAAAGATGCTTCAGTAAACCTATACGGAGGTCTAGTGAAACGTTCTGTTGCTGTAATATAGTTACTATCTAATGCTTCTCCTTTTTTCATTGCAGGAAGCATTCCTTCTTGTTCTTCTGCTACATCTTCATCATCAAGTCCTTCCATATAAACCTTAAGGAAGCCATCAAATTTGATTACCTCTCCGTTTGCAGAGAATTCTTCGGTATGACCAGAACAACTGATTTTTACATTTGTACGTTCTAATTGTGCATCACTCATTTGAGAAGCTAATGTACGCTTCCAAATAAGTTCGTATAATTTTGTTTGATCACGCTCCAATGAAACAGAATGGCGTTTCATATCTGTAGGCCTAATTGCTTCGTGAGCCTCTTGTGCCCCCTTAGACTTACCTACATAATTACGAGAATTACTATATTCTTTCCCGTAGTGTTCTTCAATAGCCTCTTTTGCAGCATCTAACGCTTCCTTTGATAAGTTTACACTATCGGTTCTCATGTAAGTAATCAAACCTGCTTCATACAAACGTTGTGCTACTTGCATGGTTCTACCTACTGAAAAGTATAATTTACGAGATGCTTCTTGTTGTAATGTTGAAGTTGTAAATGGCGCTGCTGGTGATTTTTTCGCTGGTTTTTTATCTAAACTAGCTACTTCGAAATTTGCTTTTAAATTCTTTTTCAAGAATTCATTTGCAAGTTCCTTAGTTTTAAATGTCTTATTTAATTTTGCTGCAAAAATACTTCCTTCTGCAGTCTTAAATTGCGCTGTAATTTTAAAAGATGCTTCTGGCGTAAAAGCTTCAATATCTCTTTCTCTTTCAACAATTAAACGCACTGCTACAGATTGTACTCTACCAGCTGAAAGTCCTGGTTTAATTTTTTTCCAAAGTACTGGTGATAATTCGTAACCTACTAACCTATCTAAAACACGTCTTGCTTGTTGTGCATTTACAAGGTCATAATTTATTTCCCTTGGATTTTCAATAGCTTTTTGTATTGCAGACTTAGTAATACTATTGAAAACAATACGTTTAGTTTTCGATTTATCTAAACCAAGTTCTTGTTCTAAATGCCAAGAAATAGCTTCTCCCTCACGATCCTCATCACTAGCTAGCCATATTGTTTCTGCTTTTTTAGATAAATCTCTTAATTTTTTTACTAATGCTGCTTTATCTTTACTAACAATATATTTTGCTTCAAAATCATTCTCAACATCTACCCCCAATTCTTTAGAAGGTAAATCTGCGATATGACCAAAACTTGATTCCACCTTAAAATCTTTTCCTAGAAATTTTTCAATGGTTTTTGCTTTTGCTGGTGACTCTACGATTACTAAATTCTTTGCCATTAACTAGTTTTTGGTATTACAAAAGTATACCAATTTTTTAATTTTACACCTTAACATTAATATATAGCTTATAAAAATAAAAAAAAGCACCTAAAAAAAGACACCTTATTTAAATATGATTTTACAAAACTATTACTTAACTACATTTAATTTAATTGTAAAAAATACAATTTGGACTATATAGTCATTTTTTAAACTTTATTAAAACATTACATATAACGTCGTAACTATCAAGCTTTTATCATCATGTTCAATTTCTAAAACTCTCGCTTCAGAAACGGTTTTTAAATTGAAAGGTTCTTCTGTTAGCAATACGCCACTTTTCTTTTTTAACCGAATACCTTGGCCTGTAACTATATCTATATTTGGCTTAAACTCGGCATTAGGAATATGCTCTGTTACAATCAAATATTTATATTTCTTAAATTGTTTAACCAATTCTAAAATTTCATTATTAGACAGGTGTTGCATTACCTGACGAACTATCGCACAATCAGCAATAGGCAATTCATTCATACAAATATCAAGGCATTTAAAAGCCAAGTTATCCCACTTAAATTTTTCTTTATTTCTTTCAATTAGGCTATCAACCACGTCAACCGCTATATAGCTACTGGTGTGTGCGACTAACTTTTCTCCCACATTAAAATCACCACACCCCAAATCACAAACTGATATAGGTTTTCTAAAAGATTGAAAAAACTGTATCATCACATTTATATAAGGTTCTACAATTTTATTATCATGCGAACCATCACCCGAATAAAAATCATTCTCTTTTCCGCCCCACATATTATTCTCATAAATCTGATGCATCACGGCTTTTGTTGACCAGCGTTTTTTTTTAGACATAACGCAACTTTGTTTCTTATAAATGCTAAAATACTTTATAAAAACAAGGAAGCCTATACATATCAGTACAGGCTTTCTTTATAAGTTGAAAATAATTATTATAGACCTAAAATAGCCTTTGCATAATTACCATCTATATCAGCACCTTCAACTACTGTTGCGTTTTCTACATCTATAACATATACCCCTGAATAATCAGAATTACTCACCCCTACGTAAGCCGTATTATCTTCAACAAAGACAACACCATTCCAGCCACCGCCACTAAGTTCCATTTCTCCCGACAACTCAGTAAATGAACCTTCATAAATATCTAAAATTCCAAAAGATAACACAGGACTCTCTGAGTTAGGAGAATATGTTGACCATGCTTCACTATCATCAGATAAAATTCTAACTACCGCTTTACCATCACCAACATAGTATAAATCATTTAATTTATAACCACTGCTGATAGTTTCAAAATCTACATAATAACTATCATCAAAATCAGCCTCTCCACTATTAATTCTTAAAAGACCAGAATTTACTGTAGGAACAGGATACCAACCACAAGCTAAAGAAGAACTAGACATTACATAAACATCGCCATTTTCATCTTCAACAATTCCATATTCAGAATAATAACGTCCAATATCTGCAATTCTATCATCAGTAATTGTATTTTGCAACTCTAAACCAGGGTAAGAGTACACAGCTACTTTAGCTTTATTTTCCTCAATAACATTCCCATCTAAATCAACCAAATAGTAGGAAATGAAAAGATAATCTCCAGCCACTTTTGCACCAGAAGGCATTGAATAAATTTCTTCACCAGTCTCAGAATCTGTATAATTACCTAATTCTGTTTCAACAGTTGAAGTAATAGACATTACATCAGTATCTATAACATAAATATCCCTACTACCTGCTGAATACCAAGGCGATCCAATTGCTACTAACGTACTTTCATCAACAACATCATAAGCATAAACACCTAAACTTGTAGTAACAGATGATCCTTCTGACAAATTACCATTTTCGTCTTCTGCATAACTTGTTAATGCAGAAGAAACAATACTAAATAATTGATCTTCACCTTGAATATAACTTGCCCACGCTAGTTGTTCAAAACCGTTGTTAACAGGTGAAACTACACCTTCAGACAAGCTTTCAGCTACACTTAAATAATCTGCACCATCTGAACCATATTCAATACCTACGTAATAACTTGAACCTTCTGTTGTAGCTTCTTCATCCTCTACACTTACAGAATCAGAATCATCCTCACTACACTGAATAAATAACAGTGATGACAATAATATAACACTCATTTTTAAACTAAAATTAATTTTCCCTTTCATTTTTGATTTATTTAATTTATAAAATATCTAAACTTAAAATTCATTGATCTTCTAGGATTTTGCTGAAATAAGTTATCATAAGTTACCCTATTGAAAACATTTAAAACTCCAAAAGAAAAATTATACTTTTGGTTCTTCAAACTATAAACAAAATCTAAATCTGTTGTTGTTTGTGATGGTATTACATACTTTGTGTCAGAAAAGCCTAAATTGCTCCATCTATAATCAAAATCATGGACATAATTTTGATTAGCAGTAACAGAGAAATTATCTTCTTTATTTAACAAATTGCCTTTATTATAAGACAAGGTTATATTACCATATAAATAAGGCTCATTTGGCACTCTTTCTTTATATAGAGAATTTTCACCTCCAGCAATAAACTCTTGATTGTTAACCTGATTAACATAGGTTCCAGCAATATTTAAATTGATTTTATTATCGTAATTGTAATTCGCAGAAAAATCTAAACCAGTTGTATAAACATCTTCTAAATTTTCATAAACTATAGTTGTTCCTTGTCTTTGTGCAAAAATGAAGTTCTCTGAATCTCTAATAAAGCCATTTACAGAAAGTATAATATTATTTTTATCTACTGCAGTCTTAAATATACCGCCCAAATTAAAATTATTACTTTCTTCTGGTTCTAGATATGGGTTTGCATCATACCCAACACCATCTCCATATAACTCAATTACATCAGGAAACCTTACCGCATGCTCAAAAGAACCTTTAAATTGAAAATTATTTAAAAAATAGGAAAGCGCAAAACCATAACCAAAGTGACCATAATCTGTAGAGGTATCTATAAATTCATCCCCTGAATAATTCGTATCTGTACTGTTCTGAGTATATTTGTAATACTTCCCAAAAAATGTGCTTTTTAACTCATCATCAAAAAAAGCACTTGTATAACTACTTGCTAAAACTTGTTTATTAAAAGAGATAGGGTCACTAAATCTAGTACTATTTTCTGTGTTAAATGGATCACTACCCTCTAAATCTAAAAAATTCAAATTATAATTAAATGCCAAATTACTAGTCTCTGAAAAAGCATAACCAATATTAAAATTTCCTAATAAATTTCTAGAATCTAACGTTAAATCAGTTTGCCTAGCATCACCTTCTCCCGTTCCATCTTCTTCTAATGTACTATTACCAAACCAATCATAAACATCCTCACTAATATTAGTATATCTATATTCTGAATCAACATAAACTATGTAAGAATCGAGACTTAAAGCCTCAATAAAAAAATGATTTTTAGAATAATTAAATGTAGAGATAAGGTTATTTTCTTTTTCTAAAACTTCCCCATAAGGTTGCTCACTATCTCCTATAGCAGTTTCAGGCTGTTGCACCTCGTCATAATTTTCAGAATACATAAAACCTACCATTAGCTCATCTGCAAAACTAGTATTTGTAAATCCTAGATCCAACCATCCCATTTTAGACTCATAAGCATCATAAAAATGCTCTACTTCAGTAGTAAAATCATCGTAATTTCCTGTGGTTGTATTCAATAAATTAACATCTATTTTATAATTATTATCTGAATAATTATAAAATGATTTTACACGAGCTGTAAATCCGGTTTTATCATCTCTAAATTGAGCGTTCAATGAACCTATATGCGTATTAAATGACCCGTAACTATAAGAAGCATCTAAAAAAGATTTTTGACTTTTATTAGTCGTTAAGTTTACGGCTCCCCCTAAAGCATCAGACGAGAGGTGAATTGGAACAACACCTTTATAAACCTCTATTTGTTCTATTAAATTTGAAGGAAAGTTGTTTAGACTTAATGAAGAACCAAAAAACTCCATTGGGATACCGTCTATAAACACTCTAACTTGACTACCAGACAAACCATTTAAAGACATTACCGCATCTTCTCCTAGTCCACCAGATTGCCTAATATTAACACCTGGGACTTTATTTAAAATAGCATTTGCATTTACTGATAGGTTTTGATATATTTTACTTTCAATAACTTCAACCGCATAAGCCTCCTCACGTATTAATTCTGCCTCTGTTTTTCCAATTAAAACAACACCTTCTAATTGATTAATTTGTTCTTGTAATATTAGATGAATTGGAACACCATCATTCAACACTATATTTTTTTGCAAATCAACATAACCACCCGCTCTTACTTTAAGTGTAAACTCTTTTAAAGAAGAGCCGAAAGAAAACTCACCATTGTAATCAGACAAAACAACATCAGCATTATTCAAATAAACATATGCCCCCATCACTGGTTCTTCATTTGTATCTAAAACAACACCCTCAATTTGTTGTGAAAACGAGTTTAAACAAAAAAAAAGAAACATTAAAAATACTAAATGACCAAAATACAATTTCCTAACTAACTTCATGATCACTATTTATATTAAGTCTAAATAAATTTTGTCAAATATAGACAGTAATCAATAAATTCAAACATTTTTTTTAAAAAAATAATACACAAAACTATTTCTAAACAGAAAAAGTAGAAGTTGAGCTCATTTTCAATTCTCACAGATTATATTAAATAAATATTCTTGCTACAGATTCAAGATTACTAACACAGTAAAATTTCAAATATTTTAACTGCCAATTTGACAGAACCTATCTAAAAATAGTATCTTTGCAAACAAATTGCCAATTCAGTTTCGAATTATATATGGAAGAGAAGATTATAAATGAAGATATACAAGGACAAAGTCTTGCTATTGAAAAAACAATAGGTAATGACCGTAAACTTTATATAGAAAGTTATGGTTGCGCTATGAATTTTTCTGATAGTGAAATTGTAGCTTCCATTCTTTCAAAAGAAGGGTTTAATACCACTCAAAAATTAGAAGAAGCCGATTTAGTTTTAGTAAATACCTGCTCTATTCGTGAAAAAGCAGAATTAACAGTTCGTAAACGATTAGAAAAATACAACGCTGTAAAAAAAGATCGCCCACATATGAAGGTTGGTGTTTTGGGTTGTATGGCCGAACGTTTAAAAAGTAAATTTTTAGAAGAAGAGAAAATTGTAGATATGGTTGTAGGCCCCGATGCTTACAAGGATCTACCTAATCTTATTCAAGAAATAGATGAAGGTCGTGATGCCGTAAATGTTATTTTATCAAAGGAAGAAACTTACGGCGACATCTCACCTGTTCGTTTAAACACTAACGGAGTTAGTGCTTTAGTTTCTATCACAAGAGGTTGCGATAATATGTGTACGTTCTGCGTTGTACCTTTCACAAGGGGTAGAGAGCGTAGTAGAGAACCTAAATCTATTTTACAAGAAATTGAAGATTTATCGAATAAAGGATTTAAAGAAATTACATTACTTGGTCAGAATGTAGATAGTTATTTATGGTACGGTGGCGGACTTAAAAAAGAGTTTGTAAATGCTACTGAAATGCAAAAAGCAACAGCGACTAATTTTTCTAGCCTATTAGAAATGGTCGCAAAAGCATTTCCAAAAATGCGTATTCGTTTTTCTACATCAAACCCTCAAGATATGACACTTGATGTTATTGAAACAGTCGCAAAATACCAGAATATCTGTAAACACATACATTTACCTGTACAGAGTGGAAGTAACCGCATTCTAAAAGAAATGAATAGGCTACATACTATTGAAGAGTATTTTGAATTAATAGATAATATTAGACGCATTTTACCTGATTGTGCTATTTCTCAAGATATGATTTCAGGTTTCCCTACAGAAACTGAAGAGGACCATCAAGCTACACTTTATGCTCTAGAAAAAATACAATATGATTTTGGTTATATGTATTCGTATTCTGAACGACCAGGAACAATGGCCGCGAGAAAACTAGAAGACGATGTACCTGAAACAACTAAAAAGAGAAGGCTTGCCGAAATTATTGCTGTACAACGCGAAGCTGGTCATTACAGAACCAAACAACATGTTGGTAAAATAGAAGAGGTTTTAATTGAAGGTACATCTAAAAAATCAGAGAATGACTGGATGGGAAGAAACCCTTACAATGCGGTTGTTATTTTCCCTAAAGAAAATTACAAAGTAGGTGATTTTGTAAACGTAAAAATTACTGACTGTACTTCAGCAACCCTATTAGGTAAAGCAGTGGAACTTTCAGAAAACAACTAAAAATGGAATCAGTACAAGCCATAAAACAACGATTTGAAATTATTGGTAACGATTTAAAACTAAATCGTGCTATTGAAAAATCTATACAAGTTGCTCCAACAGATATTTCTGTATTAATTACAGGTGAAAGTGGTGTTGGTAAAGAGGCGATGCCTAAAATAATACATTCGCTTTCACACAGAAAACATGCTAAATATATTGCTGTGAACTGTGGAGCTATACCTGAAGGAACAATTGATAGTGAGCTTTTTGGTCATGAAAAAGGCGCTTTTACAGGTGCAACTTCAACCCGAAGTGGTTATTTTGAAGTTGCCGATGGAGGAACTATATTTTTAGATGAGGTTGGTGAGTTACCATTAACAACACAAGTGCGTTTATTACGTGTACTTGAAAATGGAGAATTTTTAAAAGTAGGTTCATCGCAAGTACAAAAAACTGATGTTCGCATAGTTGCCGCTACAAACGTAAATATGTTTGAAGCCATTAAAAAAGAAAAATTTAGAGAAGATTTGTACTACAGACTGAGTACTGTTGAAATCAATCTTCCACCCTTAAGAGATCGTAAAGACGATATTCATTTATTATTTAGAAAGTTTGCTTCTGATTTTGGTCAGAAATATAAAATGCCTACCATTCGCTTAGATGATGAAGCGGTTAATTTACTTTTAAAATATAGATGGCCCGGTAACATTCGTCAGCTAAGAAATATTGCGGAACAAGTCTCTGTTTTAGAAGAAAAAAGAAGTATTTCATCAAGTACTTTACTTAGCTATTTACCAAATGCCAGCGACTCTAATTTACCCGCAGTAGTTGATAAGCATAAAAAAGAAAGTGACTTTAGCAACGAAAGAGAAATACTATACAAGGTTCTTTTTGATATGAAAGGTGATTTAAATGACCTTAAAAAACTAACTATGGAGTTGCTTAAAAACAATGACACAGGTAAGGTTCAAGAAGAAAATGAAACATTGATTAGAAAAATATACGGTAAAAATGATAATGACGATGTAGACTATTCTCATAGAGAAGAAGAAATTAATGAAATATTACATTTACCTGAACCAAAAAACGAAACCAATTTCAGTAAGCCAATTGTAGAAGACAAATACCATTTTGCTGAAGAAATAGAAGTTGAAGAAACCTTATCTTTACAAGAAAAAGAGATTGAATTAATCACAAAGTCTTTAGAACGCAACAAAGGAAAAAGAAAAGCAGCAGCTGCAGAACTAGGTATTTCTGAACGTACTTTATACCGTAAGATAAAACAATACGATTTATAAAATTTAAATATAAAACATTGAAAAAAATAATCACTTATTCATTCATCCTGCTTATCACGTTAAACTTAAGTAGTTGTGGTATTTATAATTTTACAGGTGGTGATGTTGGTACAGCAAAAACATTTCAAGTAAATCTTTTTCAAAATTATGCAACCCAAACTCCTGGTTCAACTTTTGAACCTGGCTTAGAACGAGATTTTACTACTGGCTTACAAGATTATATTCAAAATCAAACCATTTTAGACTTAACTTCTAATGGTGGTGATTTGCTTTATGAAGGAGAAATAACTGAGTACAGAATTACACCGATGACAGCAACTTCCGATCAAACAGCAGCACAAAACAGATTAACAATGAGTGTTAACGTTCGTTTTTTTAATAAAACAAAAGAAGAAGTTGATTTTGATCAAAAATTTTCATTCTATTATGATTATGGTGCCACAGTGAGCTACGCCTCAATTAAAGATGAAGCATTAGAAGAAATTTTTGATAGAATACACCAAGATATTTTTAACGCATCATTAGCAGACTGGTAAATTAAAACTATGAATGTATCTGATTTTACATTTTTATTACAACATCCTGAAAAGGTTATTTCACCTGTTCAAACAAATCAGCTAGATGATATTCTGGATGAGTTTCCTTATTTTCAAGTTGCCAGAGCCCTACAATTAAAAGGCTTAAGAAACCTCAACAGCTTTAAATACAACAGCGCTCTAAAAACTACAGCGGCTTATACAGCTGACAGAGACATTTTGTTTGATTTTATTACATCAAAAGAGTTCTTGCAAAATAGTATTGCTGATAGTATTTCCGGAAAAATCTTACCTCTTAAAGAAAAAGACATTGAATTTGAAACTGTAATCGCTGATAAAGAAATTACACCTCTAATTGAGGAAAAAGAGTTAGAAACAGATAAGGCATTACCACAAAATATAAAAGATGCTGAACAAATATTAGACCCTTCTTTATTTTCATCAAAAGACCCAAAAATTGATGAAGAAATTGCGCTTAAAAAAAAAGTGGAAAAAATAGATAAAGACGAAAATACTATTGGAAGCCCACTACCGTTCACTAAAAAGGAAAAATATTCGTTTAAAGAATGGATGGAATTGGCTACAAAGAAGCCAATTGAGCGTAAAAATGAAGTAAAAGTTCTTGAAGAAAAGTCTAAATCAGCAACTTTAACACCAAAAAAAGAGGCACATTCAAAAAAGAAAAAATTTGATTTAATAGATCAATTTATAGAAAAAAATCCAAAAATTGTTCCTAAAGAAAAAACAGCACCTATCACAGGTATTGAAAAATCTAGAAAAATGGATAAAAATGAGTTAATGACGGTTACATTAGCTAAAGTTTATCTAGAGCAAAAAAAGTACAAAAAAGCAATTCAAGCATATAAAATTTTAAGTTTGAAATATCCAGAAAAAAGTAGTTTCTTTGCAAGCCAAATTAAATTAGTACAGAAAATACAAAAAGAAAATAAATAAATGAACACGTTTACAATATTTTTAGTTCTAATAATCATCGTAAGTATCTTATTAATGTTGGTTATTATGGTGCAGAACCCAAAAGGAGGAGGATTATCATCTTCTTTCGGTGGCGGTGGAACCCAAGTAGCTGGTGGGGTTAAAAAGACAGGTGACTTTTTAGATAAAAGTACTTGGACTTTAGCAACATTGCTAATCGTATTAATCTTATTATCGAATATTTCTTTAAAAGATAACTACGCACAATCAGAATCTAAATTATTAGAAGGTAACAGTATTGAGAATACAATTCCTGATACATTACCTGAGCCTATTGCTACTCCTGATGCAGAAACTCCTGCTACAGATTCAGAGTAAACAATACACTACATACAGTTACAAAATGCCAGCTTATGACAAGCTGGCATTTTTTGTTTTACAAAGTGTCAGTAAATTAGCAATGGCATAATTTCTGTCTTATATATCCAAGAAATTAATAAATCATTTAAATAAAATTAATAATATGGCTAAAGTTAACATTAAACCATTGGCAGACAGAGTACTTATAGAGCCAATGGCAGCTGAAACACAAACTGCTTCCGGATTATATATCCCTGACACAGCTAAAGAGAAACCTTCAAAAGGAAAAGTAGTTGCAGTTGGTCCTGGAACAAAAGACGAAAGTGTTACCGTACAAGTTGGCGATACTGTTCTTTATGGTAAATACGCAGGTACAGAGCTTAAGTTAGAAGGTACCGATTATTTGATGATGCGCGAGAGTGATATTTTAGCAATTGTATAATTGCCGTTGCTACCTAATAGATATTTCAAAAAAAAATTAAATAACTTCTCACTAGTTGAGAACAAATTATAACAATATACAATCATGGCAAAAGAAATAAAATTTGACATAGATGCACGTGACGGCCTTAAAAGAGGAGTTGACGCGCTTGCAAACGCAGTAAAAGTAACATTAGGACCAAAAGGTAGAAATGTAATTATTAGTAAATCATTTGGCGCACCTTCTGTAACTAAAGATGGTGTTAGTGTTGCTAAAGAAATTGAATTAGTTGACCCGTTAGAAAACATGGGAGCACAAATGGTTAAAGAGGTAGCTTCAAAAACTAATGATTTAGCTGGTGACGGTACTACAACGGCAACTGTTTTAGCTCAGGCAATTGTAAAAGAAGGTTTAAAAAACGTTGCTGCTGGTGCAAACCCAATGGATTTAAAAAGAGGAATTGACAAAGCTGTTGAAGCAATCGTTGCTGATTTAGCTAAACAATCTCAAAAAGTTGGTGATTCTTCTGACAAAATAAAACAAGTAGCATCTATTTCTGCCAATAACGATGAAACAATTGGTGAGCTAATTGCTCAAGCTTTTGGCAAAGTTGGTAAAGAAGGTGTTATTACTGTTGAAGAAGCCAAAGGAACAGATACTTATGTTGATGTTGTTGAAGGTATGCAGTTTGACAGAGGTTACCTTTCTCCTTACTTCGTAACTGATTCAGAAAAAATGGTTACTGAATTAGATAACCCATATATTTTACTTTTCGACAAGAAAATATCTACAATGAAAGATATTCTTCCTGTTTTAGAGCCAGTTGCTCAATCAGGGAAGCCACTTTTAATTATTGCTGAAGATGTTGATGGTGAAGCATTAGCTACGTTAGTTGTAAACAAATTAAGAGGTTCTTTAAAAATTGCAGCCGTTAAAGCTCCAGGTTTTGGTGATAGAAGAAAAGCTATGCTTGAAGATATCGCTATTTTAACTGGTGGTACTGTAATTTCAGAAGAAAGAGGTTTTGCATTAGAAAATGCATCTCTAGATTTATTAGGTACTTGTGAAAAAATAGCTATTGACAAAGACAATACTACTATTGTAAATGGTACTGGTAATGCTGATAACATTAAAGCTAGAGTAAATCAAATTAAAGCTCAAATTGAGTCTACAACTTCTGATTACGATAAAGAAAAATTACAAGAGCGTTTAGCTAAACTTTCTGGTGGTGTTGCTGTACTTTATGTAGGTGCTGCTTCTGAAGTAGAAATGAAAGAGAAAAAAGATAGAGTTGACGATGCATTACATGCAACTAGAGCTGCCGTAGAAGAAGGTATTGTTGCTGGTGGTGGTGTTGCTTTAGTTCGTGCAAAAATTGTACTTTCTAAATTAAAATCAGAAAATGCCGACGAAGAAACAGGTTTACAAATTGTAGCTAGAGCCATTGAAGCTCCTTTACGTACTATCGTTGAAAATGCAGGTGGTGAAGGTTCAGTAGTGGTTTCTAAAGTATTAGAAGGCAAAGGAGATTTTGGTTATGATGCAAAATCTGAACAATATACTGATATGATGAAAGCTGGGATTATCGATCCTAAAAAAGTAACTAGAGTTGCTTTAGAAAATGCTGCTTCTGTATCAGGAATGATATTAACTACAGAGTGTGCTTTAATTGACATTAAAGAAGATGCTGCTCCTGCTGGCCCTCCAATGGGTGGCGGTATGCCAGGCATGATGTAGTACTAAAATTACATATAGAAAACCCGTTAATTGATTAAATTTAATTAACGGGTTTTTTTATTAAAAAAGACATATTTTTAAAAGATATAACCATATGATAACAATAAAGCCCTTAGAAAAGAGTTTTTTTGCAAACCTAAACTAAACGTAATTGTAAATGGATTTCTCTCTTGTCGTGATTTATCTGGGTTTTACCCTAGCCGCTTACTCTGTAGTCGGAAATGACACCATTCAAACTTTAGGAACTTTTTTAAGTTCAAATGAAAGAAAAAAATGGTGGGTACTCTGGTTATTTGCTGGTAGCATATTGGCTTTCACACTTATTTACGGTTATGTTGCTTATGATGGTGATGTATCTTATGGCCGTTTGACTAAATACCCAATGCCCGATCCTTTTGCTTGGTATTATATATTACCTCCAATAATATTAATGCTTTTAACAAGAACAGGTATACCTGTTAGTACTTCTTTTATGGTACTAACATTTTTTAACCAGAAAAATTTGAATGACATGGTTATCAAATCTATCTCTGGTTATTTAGTGGCTTTTGCCGCCGCAATAATTTTATACGCAATTGTATCAAAAGTATTAGAAAAGAAATTTATTGAAAACCCAATTACACCTAAACAACGTAAAATCTGGACAGCTTTACAATGGTTCTCTACTGGGTTTTTATGGTCACAATGGCTTATTCAAGATTTCGCCAACATATATGTCTACTTACCAAGAAAATTGGAGTTATGGCAATTGCTATTTTCATTAGTTATTATATTAGGAATGTTAGCTTTTATTATCGCTAAAAAAGGTGGTAAAATACAAAAAATTGTAAAGTCGAAAACCAACACGGTAGATATTCGTTCTGCGACGCTTATTGATTTATCTTATGGAATAATACTGTTTTATTTTAAAGAATTAAATAATGTACCTATGAGTACGACATGGGTGTTCATTGGTATTCTTGCTGGTAGGGAAATTGCATTAAACTTTATGCTAAGAAAAAAGGAAGGTCGAAGAGATATGTTCAAAAACTTAGGAATGGATTTGGTAAAAGTTTTTATTGGATTAATTGTAAGTATAGTTCTAGTATATGTTGTTAAATATTTAGCTACTTTATAAATAGTATATATTTTTAATAATAATTGAAGTGTAATAATAAAAGAAAAGAGATGAAAAGTATATTATTCCCTACCGATTTCACAGAGCTGTCATTGAATGCTTTTACATACGCAATGGAATACGCTCAAAAGTCTAATTCTAAACTTATTGTTTATCACACATATTCTGAGAACAGTGAAATATCTGAAGAAACTCAAAAAGTTTACAATAAAGTAGATATTCAAAATTTCAGAAGTAAAAAAGATAAATTCCCTCCTTTTCATAAACTTATAAAAGAAAGTAAAGCAGGAGATTTAAAAGTAAAGTATGTTGTTGATGAAGGAAACTTTATCGATTCATTAAAACAATATATAATACGCAAAGAGGATAAAATAGAATTAATTATCATGGGGACTCAAAATAAGCAAAACAGCTTGTTTGATATTTTCATGGAAACAAATACTATTAAAATTCTCCAAGATATAAATAAACCTGTAATTGCTATTCCTGAAAAAGCTAAGTTTGATGGCTATTTAAACAATATTGCATTTTTAGTAGATTATCGTGAAGATGAAAAAGAGCCTTTGGAACAAGTTATTCTACAGACTCAAGAATTTGATTCTAAGTTACACGTAATTCATTTTGATTTAGCACACAGTGAAACAATATCTCCATTAATGAGCGCTTTTAAAGATTCACTGCAGTTAAAAAACCTCAATAATGTAGAATTTAAAACTATAGATACTATTAACCTTAAAAAATCATTATCACAATATTGTATAGACAATTCTATTGATATGATTTGTGTGATTAATCATAAACGTAATTTTTACCAACGTTTATTTTCTTTTAGTTTAGCAGAAGATATTTTAAATCATTTAGATATTCCTGTAATGGCTATCTATAGTGAGTAAATAAAAAACCGCCTCAATAAATTTGAAGCGGTTTTTACATTTAAAGGCACTCTTATTAATGTGTAGCCCCATCATCAGAATTATCGTCTCTATATAAACAACAAGGGTGAACACTATGGTAAGCTTCATCTGTTGCTTTTAATTCTTTTGTATCATGACCAACAGCTACAATGGCTGTTTTTATCTTCATTGGGTTTGTTTTACGCTCATCAAGTATTACAGATAATTGATGCGTAGGAATATCCCAAGAAGCATATTTCACACCTTTTACATTTAGTGCAGCTTTTTCAATACGCTCTTTACACATGGCACATTTACCATTTACATCAAATTTCATTTTTTTGTTCTTTTCTTGAGCAAAAGAAACTGTTGTAATCAACAATGCAAAAACTGCAATTAGTTCTTTTTTCATATTTATTTTATTTAATTGTTTTTAATTTATTTTAAATCTAAATCCTGCATAAAACATCCTACCCATAATAGGCGCATACACAATTGTAGTATCAAAATTTGAACCAAAAGGGTCATCAGCTCCTAAAACAGGGTTTTCTTGTGTTACATTTGATAAATTTTCTCCACCTGCATATATTTCAAATACATTAGAGAATACTTTGGTTATTTGTGCGTTCATATGATTATACGGTGAAGAATATTCTTCTAACTGATATTCTTCTGGATTAGTACTTGTGTCAGGCAATCTTTTTTCCCCCAACCTATGTAATGTATAATCAAAACGCCATTGTGCACCATTTTCTTTAGGCTTTGTCTCATATCCAATATTTGCAAAAAATCTATTTTGAGCAAGTAATGGTTTTTGCAATGTTCCACTTTCATAGTCTGCCGAAACATCATAATATTTATAAGCTGTTCTCACATTTAATTGCGGTAGAATTTCATAATTTAATTCTACTTGAAAACTATTTGCATAACTTTTACCTTCCAAATTATAAAAAGAAACTTCTTGTGGGTTTTCCCAATCAACAACTATTTGATTTTTAAAATCTGTTCTATAAAAATCAAAAGTTATATCTCCTTTTCTATTAAAAAAATTAAAACCTTGCAAAAAGCTCACACCGTAATTCCAAGCATCTTCAGGGTCTAAACCATAAATTTTACCGCCTGAATTTTTTATCACAATTTCTCTAGATGACGCAAACAATTGTTGATTCTCTGCAAAAATATTAGCCGCACGTTTTCCCCTACCAAAAGAACCTCTTAAACTTGCATGTTCCCATGGCGTGTAACGTATATGAAATCTTGGAGTAACAAAAGCCCCTAAACTATTGTGATCATCTACACGTAGACCTGCTGTTAAGCTAACCTTTTCAAGGTTCTCATAACTATATTCAAAAAAAGCACCAACAGACCTATCAACTCTAGAATAATCTATCGTATTTACAAATTCATCATACCCATCATAAGCAAAGGTTAAACCTGTTTTAAATTTATTTCTGGTATCTCCTAAAATGGAATTGAAGATTAGGTTTGAATATATGCTCTCATGATTAATATCGTAAGTTCTTACTCCAAAATACGAGTCTTGCATATGCTTACTATAAGATGCTTGAAAACCAAAACTTTGATAAGGCAACTCAGGAACAACGTAACCTAATTTTAAAGAAGTATCAAACCTACGTGTATCAATCTCACTTCCCCAAACTTCATCTCCGCTAAGCGTAAAACCCTCATTTCTACTTAATAAATCCACCCTATCTGTATCAGGATTAAAGTTTGTTTCACCAACCTGCTTTTCATCATTTAAAAAACGAATATTAAAAAAACTTACCCATCCTTTTTCTGCATCTTGATACTGCCAACGGTTCATTACATTTATTTGGTTAGATAATGGTGCATCTAAAAAACCATCTTCATTGTCATCCTCTTTCTGTGTTCGCTGATTAGCATGAACATACAAACCAGAGCTCCACTTATTGGTTAGTTTTTTATTAAAATGCGCATTTATTTCTTGTCTTCCGTTTTCATTTAAATAACCATTTACAAAAACAGCATTATCAGTTAAAGGCTTGACTAACTCAGCATTTATTTGCCCAGATATACTTTCATAACCATTTACCACACTACCTGTACCTTTTGTGATTTGAATACTTTCAACCCAAGTACCCGGAGTAAATGTTAATCCGAATGCCTGTGAAGCACCACGTACCATTGGAATATTCTCTTGTGTAATTAAAAGGTACGGACTTGTTAACCCTAACATTTGTATTTGCTTTGTTCCTGTAAGTGCATCAGAAAAATTTACATCAATAGACGGGTTTGTCTCAAAGCTTTCAGAAAGATTGCAACATGCAGCCTTTAATAGTTCTGCACTATTTACAGTTACTACATTTTGAGAACTAAAATAGGACTTTTGTACGGCATCACGTTTTTGTTGCACAACTACCTCATTTAATGTATTTGATGCTTTTAAGGCATGTTTAATTATTTTTGGCTCATTAATTGTCAAGGTATCAGATTCAAAACCTACATAACTAATTATTAATTTATTAAATTCATTTTTATACGGAATAGAAAACTTTCCGTCAATGTCTGTTACTACTCCTATTTGAGAATTCATCCAGTACACATTGGCTCCAGGAAGTCCTAAATTAGGATTAGCATTTTCAACAACTACCCCTTCAACATTTTCTTGCGAAAAAATTAACCAAGGCATAAATACTGTTGCCAATACTATTATATATTTATTCATTTAAACTTTTTATTTTACTTTAATTAATCTTAACTGTTCGTAATCTCAAAGCGTTTACAATTACTGAAACAGAACTAAAACTCATGGCCAAGGCTGCTATCATTGGAGAAAGCAACACACCAAAAAATGGAAATAAAACACCCGCTGCAACAGGAATACCTATTGTATTATATAGCAATGCAAAAAATAAATTCTGCTTGATGTTTTTCATCACTGCTACACTTAATTTGTATGCTTTTACAATTCCATGCAAATCACCTTTTACTAATGTTATTGCTGCGCTTTCAATTGCAACATCAGTACCCGTACCCATTGCAATACCTACATCACTTTTTGCTAATGCAGGTGCGTCATTTATACCATCACCAGCTACAGCTACTTTTTTTCCATCGCTTTGTAATCGCTCTACTTCAGCAAGCTTGTCTTGCGGTAACATTCCGGATTTATAAGCCGTTAAATTTAGTTCTTGAGCAACTGCTTTCGCAGTATCTTCATTATCACCCGTAAGCATAACAACCTCAATTCCTATTTTTTGCAATTCATGAATCGCTTTTTTACTCGTCTCTTTTATTTTATCACCTATTACAACAAAACCAACAGCCTTTTTATCAACAGCTAGATAAGAAACAGTTTTTGCTTGTTTTTGATAACTAGTTACTTCCCCTTTTAAAGAATCAGAAATGGTAATATCATTATCTAACATCATTTTTTCATTTCCCAGAGCAATAGTCTCACCGTCTATAACACCTTTAACTCCTTTACCTGTAACAGCATCAAAATCAGAGACTTTTAAAAATGTTGCATTTTTTGATTTTCCGTAGTCAACTGTAGCTTCCGCTAATGGATGTTCACTTTGTTGATTTAACGAAACAATGTATTGAAGTACTTTTTCTGAATCAAAATCGGTTTTATTTCCAACTTTTTCAACAGTAGGTTTTCCTTCTGTAATTGTTCCGGTTTTATCAATAATAAGTGTATCAATCTTATCCATTCGCTCTAAAGCCTCTGCATTTTTTATTAAAACACCTGATTGTGCACCTTTACCAACACCGACCATAACTGACATTGGCGTTGCCAAACCTAAAGCACAAGGGCAAGCAATAATTAATACTGCAATTGCATTTACTAATGCATATACATAAGCAGGGTCAGGACCAAAAACAACCCAAACAACAAAAGTAACTACAGACACAAACACAACTGTTGGCACGAAGTAACTTGCAATTTTATCTGCTAATTTTTGAATAGGTGCTTGACTTCTGCTTGCCTTATTCACCATGTCAATAATTTGAGAAAGCAATGTATCTGAACCTATTTTTTCGGCTTTCATTACAAATGAACGTTTACCGTTTATAGTTCCAGAACTAACACTATCATCTTTATTTTTCTGAACAGGAACAGGCTCACCCGTTATCATAGATTCATCAACAGTACTATCTCCTTCTATAATAATACCATCAACAGGAATTTTTTCACCAGGTTTCACTCTTAATAAATCACCAACTGCAATTTTATCCATTGCAATAGTTTCTTCATTACCATCAACTATTCTAACAGCTTTATTAGGTGCTAATTTTAAAAGCTCTTTTACTGATGAATTTGTTTTTCTATGTGCACGAGCTTCTAAAATTTGACCAAAAAGCACTAATGTTAAAATAACAGCCGTTGCTTCAAAATAAACATGAACAGTACCTTTGTCAGTTTTAAACTGATCAGGAAAAAAATCAGGAACTAAAATTGCAAATACGCTAAAACACCAAGCTACACCTGCACCAATACCAATTAAAGTAAACATGTTCAAATTCCATGTTTTTACAGAACGATAAGCACGCTCAAAAAACATCCAAGTTGCATAAAAAACCACAGGTATTGATAAAGTAAATTGCACCCAATTCCAATATTTTAAAGGTAAAATATTATTCAACGGATTATTAGGTATCATTTCTGACATCGCAATTATAAAAATTGGCAAGCTAAAAACTACAGCTATTTTAAACTTTCTTAAAAGTTTATTATAACTTTTATCTTCCGCTGAAGCACTCGGTTCCTTTGGCACTAAATCCATACCACAAATTGAGCAATCACCAGGCTCACCCTTAACCACTTCAGGATGCATAGGACAAGTATACTCTTGCACATTCGCCATTGATGAATTCACTTCCTCAACCAAATCCATGCCACAGACAGGACAATCACCAGGTTCATCATAAGTTTTATCACCTTCACAATTCATTGGACAATAAAACACACCATTCCCATTTTCTTGTGTCTCAGTTTTTTTTACTTCATTATGCTTATGATCACCTAACTTATGAATTGAATAATGTCCACCATCAGCCTCCATTGCTTTTTGCAATGTTTTTAAACTGATTTTTTTATTCGTCTCAAGCGTAGCTTCAGCTTTTTTTAAATCAACTGATGCATTAGTAACTCCTTTGACTTTAGCCAAAGTTTGCTCAACATGAGTTCTACACCCATTGCAAGTCATCCCGTGAATATGATATATATTTTTCATTATCTTAAACTTTAAAAATACACTACAAAGTTACTGGAGCAATGCTGTTTTCTTTTGACTAGTTATGGTTAATACTTATACAATTTGGTCTAATGACTTACGATCCCAATCTTGGAAGTTTTTGTATTCTGACATTGACAAACCTGTTTGATTTTTAAATTGTCGCGCTAAGTGACTGCTACTTTTATAACCAAGCGTATAGGCAATTTCCGAAAAGCTCAAACTATTCATTTGAATAAGTTCTTTCGTTTTTTCAATTTTTAAATTGATAACATATTTTTCTATTGACAAACCCTCTGTTTTACTAAAGAGCTTACTTAAAAGAGCATAATCACGATTCATTGTTTTTGATACATAAGAAGATATATTTTCATCTTCATTAATTATATCAGGGTTAACAAAATCAATAAGTATTGATTTTATTTTTTCAAGTAGAATTTCATTCTTACCAGCAATTAATTCAAATCCATTTTTCTCTAAAGCATTTTTAACTTTTTCGAGATTTAGACTATTATCTGAAGCCACAATTACTTGACCAAGTTCTACACTTAGTAATGTAGCACCTAGTTCTTGTAATGATTGTGAAACAATCATTTTACAGCGGTCACAGACCATATTTTTTACATAAAAAACTGTTTGCATTGTAGCTTTATCTAATTGAATTATATAACAATTACTTAAGTACTATTTTATAAAACAGCACTTTACACTTATAATAAGTGATAAGAATAAAACTATGAAAATCAAATTATGAAAACATCGTCTAGCAACTGAATATCTTTTACTAAACGTGGAGGAGAATAATCTTTATGAGGTATGTTTTCAGATTTTACATCTTGAAACAAACCTAAATATGAATACGAAAATGAAAAGAGAAATAATTGTTGTTGCAAATCAAAATCATCACCAGAAGGTTTTACATTATCAAGCCCTTGAACAGCAATTACCTCATCATCACAACAAGACTGCTTTCCCAAATCAGTAGGGGTTGCACCATCTGAAGTAAGATTCATTCCGCAATTTTCAGCTGGTGTGAAAAAAGCAACATCAATTAAAACATCCATACAATAATGCTTTTCTACCTTCCAAGAAGTGGTAGAAACCAATAGCAATAAAGCCATTGATACTGCAAATATGTTATGAATTAGTTTTTTCATTAGCACAAAATTACTAAATAAATCAATGAAGTGATTAACATACTGTTGGCATTAACTATAATTTATGTAAAAAAGATGTATAATTTTTAAATATTATATTCGACTTTTGCATAAATAATTTAGGCACACACTACTTATGTTTGAAAATTTAAGAAACGAAGTTTTAGAAATAACAAAAGCTTCAGCAGATTCAGATTTAAAATTGCAACAAATATGTGATTTACTTAAAGCGAATGTAACACATTACGACTGGGTTGGTTTTTATTTTAAAAACGGAGATAAAAATGAATTGAAGCTAGGCCCTTATGCAGGAGCTGAAACAGACCATACCATTATACCTTTTGGAAAAGGTATTTGCGGACAGGTTGCCGTAAGTAATGAAAATTTTGTTGTACCAGATGTACAAGCTCAAGATAATTACATTGCATGTAGCATTACAGTTAAAGCTGAAATTGTTGTACCATTATTTATAAATGGTGAAAATGTAGGACAAATAGACATAGATTCTAACACTCCTGACCCATTTACAACCGAAGATGAGCGCTTTTTAGAGTTCATAAATGCAGAAGTTGCTAAAATTCTTTAAAACTTTGGCTTTTTGTTAATAAGATGAAGGGTTTTTTAATTTCAAAAAAATTACTTTTGTATGCTTAATTAAATTAATATTAAGCACTCGAAAATGAGCACCACAAAAAAAGCTACATCAGCATTAATTTCTGTTTTTCATAAAGACGGATTAGAACCAATTGTAAAAAAGTTTCAAGAATTAGGGATTACCATATACTCTACTGGAGGAACTGAAAAATTTGTAAAAGATTTAGGCATAGATGTAGTTCCTGTTGAAGATGTAACAAGTTACCCTTCAATTTTAGGTGGTCGCGTAAAAACATTACACCCAAAAGTATTTGGTGGTATATTAAACCGTCAGGATAATGAAAATGATCAAAAACAATTAGCAGAATTTGAAATTCCGCAAATTGATATTGTGATTGTTGATTTATACCCTTTTGAAAAAACTGTTGCTAGTGGTGCACCAGAACAAGATATTATTGAGAAAATAGATATTGGTGGTATTTCATTAATTAGAGCCGCCGCAAAAAACTTCAAAGATGTACTTTGTGTTTCTTCAATGGAAGATTATGCTGAGGTTTTAGAGTTAATTTCCGCTAACGAGGGAACTACAACAATTGAAGATCGTAAGCGTTTTGCTGCAAAATCATTTAATGTATCATCACATTACGATACTGCTATTTTTAATTATTTTAATAAAGATAAGCAAGAGACTGTTTTAAAAGTTAGCGAAACTAATGGTCAAGTTTTAAGGTACGGAGAAAACCCACACCAAAAAGGATTTTTCTTTGGTGATTTTGAAGCGATGTTCAACAAACTTCATGGAAAAGAATTATCATACAACAACTTATTAGATGTTGATGCTGCTGTGAATTTAATGAATGAGTTTAAAAATGATGAACCGACATTTGCTATTTTAAAACATAACAATGCTTGTGGTTTAGCTTCAAGAACTACATTACACCAAGCTTATGTTGATGCTTTAGCAGGTGATCCTGTTTCTGCTTTTGGTGGTGTTTTAATCAGTAATAAAGAAATTGATAAAGCTACTGCTGAAGAAATTCATAAATTATTCTGCGAAGTAGTTATTGCACCGAGTTATGCCGCTGACGCTCTAGAAATTTTGAAAGGAAAGAAAAACAGAATCATTTTAATACAAAATGAAATTGAATTACCAGAAACATCAGTACGTACTTGTTTAAACGGTGTTTTAGTTCAAGATAAAGATAATATTACAGATGCTGCAGCTGATTTAAAAACAGCAACAAAAACAGCACCAACAAGTCAAGAAGTTGAAGATCTACTTTTTGCATCAAAACTATGTAAGCATACAAAATCGAATACAATCGTATTAGCAAAAAACAAGCAGTTATGCGCAAGCGGAACTGGACAAACATCACGTGTTGATGCCTTAAACCAAGCTATTCATAAAGCAAAATCATTTGAGTTTGATTTAAATGGTGCGGTAATGGCTAGTGATGCATTTTTCCCTTTTCCTGATTGTGTTGAAATTGCTCATAATAGTGGAATATCAAGTGTAATACAGCCTGGTGGATCTATAAAAGATCAATTAAGCATTGATTATTGCAATGAAAATGAAATTTCTATGGTAATGACAGGAACACGTCATTTTAAACATTAATTTTGTTCTTTCATCGATTAAACTTACATTTAGTCCACAACCAAATAATTTAGAATGGGATTTTTTGATTTCTTAACAGAGGAAATAGCTATAGATTTAGGTACAGCTAATACTCTTATTATACACAATGACAAAGTAGTTGTTGACAGTCCATCTATTGTTGCCAGAGATAGAGTTAGTGGTAAAATTATTGCCGTTGGTAAAGAAGCCAACATGATGCAGGGTAAAACCCATGAGAATATAAAAACTATTCGTCCATTGAAAGACGGTGTAATTGCCGATTTTGATGCTTCTGAAAAGATGATAAACATGTTCATTAAGAACATACCAGCTTTAAAGAAAAAATGGTTTCCGCCTGCATTACGTATGGTAATTTGTATTCCATCTGGTATTACTGAGGTTGAAATGCGTGCAGTAAAAGAATCCGCTGAACGTGTAAATGGTAAAGAAGTCTACCTAATACATGAACCAATGGCCGCTGCAATTGGTATTGGTTTAGATATTATGCAACCAAAAGGAAATATGATTGTTGATATAGGTGGTGGTACTACCGAAATTGCAGTTATTGCTTTAGGTGGCATTGTTTGTGATAAATCTGTAAAAATTGCAGGTGATGTTTTTACAAATGACATTATTTATTACATGCGTACACAACACAACTTGTACGTTGGAGAAAGTACTGCTGAAAACATAAAAATTTCTATAGGTTCTGCTACTGAAGATTTACAGACACCACCAGATGATATGTCTGTTCAAGGTAGAGATTTATTAACAGGAAAACCTAAACAAGTTCAAATATCATATAGAGAGATAGCAAAAGCTCTTGATAAATCTATTTTACGTGTTGAAGATGCTGTAATGGAAACATTATCGCAAACACCACCAGAGTTAGCTGCTGATATTTACAATACTGGTATTTATTTAGCAGGTGGTGGATCTATGTTAAGAGGTTTAGATAGAAGATTATCACAAAAAACTGACTTACCTGTATACATCGCTGAAGATCCATTAAGAGCGGTTGTTAGAGGTACTGGTATTTCTTTAAAGAATTTGGATCGATACAAAAGTATCTTGATAAAATAGCAAAAGTTATGACTCCTAAAGTAACTCATTACTTTAGGGGTTTTAAACTACCCAAAAGAGCTGAAGTGAATGCAACGCATTATCAATTTTATAATTAGGAATAAAAATCTGTTACTCTATTTATTCCTGTTTGCTATTAGTTTGGCATTTACGATACAATCACATTCTTATCATCAATCAAAGTATTTTAATTCTGCCAATAGCATAACTGGTGGTATCTACAATACTTCAAATAGTTTTTCTTCTTATATAAACCTAAAAAAAGAGAACGAAAAACTAGTGCAAGAAAATATGCAACTTCGTAATTATCTAATGAATAAAGAATATAATGTAGAAATTCCTATTGATAGTACTGCATTTGACTCTATATTTTTAGACTACACTATTATAGGCAGTAGAATTATAAAAAACAGCTATTCTCACTTAGATAATTACATTACACTCAATAAAGGTTCTGAAGACGGTATAAAACAAGATATGGGTGTTGTTACGCCAACTGGTATTTTAGGAATCGTAGAAAATACAAGTAAGCATTTTTCAAGAGTGCAAAGTGTTTTAAACCGAAAATCGAATCTAAACGCAAAAATTAAGCACACTAATAATTTTGGTTCTTTAATCTGGAATACAAAAGATTACAATACGGTACAGCTTGTTGATATTCCTAGACGAGTAAAATTAAAAGTTGGTGATACTATTTTAACTGGAGCATCATCAAGTATTTTCCCTGAAAATATTCCTATAGGAACAATAAAAGCATTTGATTTAAACACTTCCAAAAGCTCTTATAGTATTGATATTACATTGTTTAACGATATGTCTAATATTAAAAATGTATATATCATAAATAATAAAAATAGACTAGAAATTGAACAATTAGAATCTGAAACCCAGAATGGCGACTAATTTATATTTTATAAATATTATCAGATTTATTGTGCTCGTAATAGCACAAGTTCTTGTGTGTAATAGAATTGGATATATGGGTTTTATAAACCCTATGATTTACATTCTGTTCATCTATTGGTACCCCATTAAACAAAACAAGTCTATATTTTTGATAGTTGCTTTTTTATTAGGTTTTACAATTGATGTTTTTTCAGACACTCTAGCTTTTCATACTGCCGCTACAATTACTATCGCTTTTTTAAGGCCATCAATTATGCGTTTTTGCTTTGGCGTTAACTATGATTTTCAAAACTTCAAACTTACCAGCGTACCAAGATTACAACAAATTGCATACCTAGCATTCCTAGTCTTTATACATCATACTGTATTCTTTTTGCTAGAAGTTTTTAGTTTCGCTAATTATATTCTAATTTTAAAGAAGATATTCGTCGTAAGTAGCGTATCATTAGTTTTGTGTATTTTATTTAGTTCCCTTTTTAGTGTTAAAAAAGAATAAAATATTACGTAGAACTATTTATTAGGTGCGATATTTATTTCCTTTGTAAACCCCTTTTCGAGTACTGCGTAAAATGAAAAAAATACTTTTATCTTCAATAATTATAATAATCGGACTTTCATTTGTCGGGAGACTATCTTATTTGCAAATATTTAAATATTCCACTTCAACAGTAATAGAAGATCCTGCAATTAAAGCTATTTATGATTACCCTGAAAGAGGCCATATTTATGATCGTAATGGCAAATTATTGGTTGCAAACCAACCCGCTTACGATGTTATGGTTATCCCAAGAGAGGTTAAAAAATTAGACACTTTAGAGTTTATTAATTTACTAGGAATTGAAAAAGAACGCTTTTTAAAACAGCTTAACAAAGCTAAAAGATATTCCACAAGGTTACCATCGGTAATGGTTCCGCAACTTTCAAAAAAGGATTATGCCCGTCTACAAGAGAAAATGCGTAAGTATGAAGGTTTTTATATTCAAAAACGATCATTGCGATATTATGATACTGATAGTGGCGCAAATGTATTTGGATTTATATCAGAAGTTAACGATTACGAGCTAAGTGAAAATCCATACTACAAACAAGGTGAACTTAAAGGCCGAACTGGAATTGAAAAAGAATACGAAGAGTTACTACGTGGCCAAAAAGGTGTAAAATATATACAGAAAGATCGTTTTAATAGAGATATTGGACCATATAAAAATGGTGCTTTAGATACTTTACCTGAACAAGGAAAAGAAATTACGATTACTATTGATAAACTACTTCAAGAATATGGAGAAAAATTAATGAATGGTAAACGCGGTGGAATTGTTGCTATTGAGCCAGCATCTGGAGAAATACTTTCTATGATTTCTGGACCAACATACGACCCTTCACTATTAGTAGGTAGAGAACGTTCTAAAAATTATACAAAACTATATAATGATTCCATTGCACAACCAACTTACGACAGATCTGTGTTAGCGCAAACGTCACCTGGATCGCCTTTTAAAACCATTAATGCTTTAGTTGCATTACAAGAGCATGTGATAACACCAGAAACAAGAATACAATGTTATAATGGCTTTTATGTCGGGAAAAAGAAAAGAGGTTGCCACTGTGGAGGCGGACACAGAGATTTAATTACCGGTATTGCAAAATCTTGTAATGCCTATTTTGCTGGTACATTTAGAAAAATATATGATAAATATGAAACGTCTGATGAAGCAATGGATGTTTGGGATAAACATGTAAAAAGTTTTGGGTTAGGTAATTTCTTAGGCTCAGATATACCTACTGGTAGAAGTGGACTAATCCCCACTAAAAAAACTTATGACCGTATGTATGGTGATAATAGATGGTCATCATCATACATTATATCAAATGCTATTGGTCAAGGTGAGGTTTTAGTAACACCAATTCAGTTAGCAAACATGACTGCTGCTATTGCAAATCGCGGATACTATATTACACCACACGTTTTAAAAAAGGTTGAAGGTGAAAAAATAACTAATCCTAATTTTACCGAACCTAAACACACAACAATTGACAAACAATATTTTGAACCTGTAGTACAAGGTATGGCTGATGTGTATGCAAAACCAGGAGGTACCGCTTACTACTTACAAGTAAAAGATATTGAGATTGCTGGAAAAACAGGAACTGTTGAGAATTTCACAAAAATTGATGGCGTTAGAAAACAACTTACTGATCACTCTGTTTTTGTAGCTTTTGCACCTGTTAACAACCCTAAGATAGCAATTGCCGTATATATTGAAAACGGTTATTACGGTGGTAGATATGCAGGTCACATTGCAACTTTAATGATTGAAAAATACCTGAAAGGAGAAATTACCAGAACAGATTTAGAAAAAAGAATGTTGGAAAAAACTTTAGAAAAAGAATATGCCAAACCACTTAGTGGAGAACCTTTTATAATTAATGAGCGTGTTTGGTAAAAGTGTTTTAAAAAGATTAGACTGGCTTTCTATTTTAATATTTATTCTACTTGTAACTATCGGGTGGGTAAACATTTATGCAAGTACCTATTCTGAAGACGAACTAGCTTTCAATTTTTCTTCAATTTACGGGAAGCAAATATTATTTATTGGAATCAATTTTATTTTAATTATTGTAATTCTTGCACTTGAAAGTAACTTCTTTGAACGGTTTGCAAGTGTTATTTACGTAATTGCATTAATTCTATTATTAGGTTTGTTTGTTTTTGGTACTACTATTGCCGGAGCAACATCTTGGTATAACTTAGGCTTTTTTAATTTACAGCCTTCTGAGCTAGCAAAAGTTGCCACTGCATTAGCTTTAGCACGATATTTAACCGATATTCAAACGGATATAAAGAGGAAAAGACATCAATTTTACGGTTTTTTAGTGTTATTCATTCCTGCAATTTTAGTAATTCCGCAACCTGATCCTGGTAGTGCATTGGTATTTTTCTCGTTAGTATTTGTTCTTTTTAGAGAAGGAATTCCTGTATTTTATTTAGGTATTGGCTTATTTACTATTTTAATATTTATATGCACACTAATGTTTGGTACCATATGGATTACCATTGTTTTAGGTATTCTAGTTTCATTATTCTTTCTGCTTAAAAAGAAATCATTTAAAATACCCGTAATACCAATATCAATTGCGCTACTGGTTACCATCTTATTTTCATTATCAGTAAATTTTGTTTTTGAAAATGTTTTTGAACAACGACATAGAGACCGTTTTAGCTTATGGCTAAGTTTGGAGAAAGATCCTAAAAAACTAGAAGTTATTCGAAAAACAATAGGCTACAACACTTATCAATCTGAAAAAACAATAGAATCTGGCGGTTTTTTCGGAAAAGGATTTTTAGAAGGCACACGTACTAAAGGCGATTTTGTACCAGAACAACATACTGATTATATTTTTACAACTGTTGGTGAAGAATGGGGTTTTATTGGCACATCAACCGTAATTATCTTATTTAGCATTTTACTACTACGCTTAGTTTATTTAGCAGAACGACAAAAAAATGCTTTTAATAGAATGTATGGTTATGGTGTAGTCTCAATTTTATTGGTCCACTATTTTATAAATATTGGGATGGTAATTGGATTGCTACCAACCATTGGTATTCCACTACCCTTTTTCAGTTATGGTGGCTCTGGTTTATTAGGTTTCACAGCATTATTATTTATCTTTTTGAAAATGGATTCAAACCGGTTGAAGGAAGGTTTCTAGAATTTCCAGCCGTCACTAACCACTTTACTTTCTAGTTTGTTTTCTAGAGCATCTGGTAAATTTTCAAAAAAATCGATCCCTGTTTTACGTTCAATTTCATCAATAGAAACTAAATGAGATTTAATAGAGGTATTGCTTGCTTCATTTTTAAATAGAAACCCAATCATTTTAACAGCATCACCATCATCACGAGCAACAATCTTATAAAAATAATTAGGGACACTCACATCTTCATCACCAATAGATGCTAGATTATTTTCTAAAACACCAGCTGTAATTACATAAACTGTTCCGTATTTTTTTGCCCAATACCGAACTTGCTTTTCAAGTTCATTCCATATTCCCGCATTAAAAGCATTGTTTTGCGGGCTTATATTACTGGTATAAAAAGTTTCATCATAAGCATACTTTGAAAATCGGCGATCACCCGCTGGACATAAATGACCTCTATCATAACCAGAACCTTTATAATTGCGGTAATCAGCAGATTTAGTTTTAACTTTCGGATCTTCAATAAAGTAAGGCCTTTTTCTATCATCATAAGTCAATTGACTTTTATCTAGTTGATAAGCAACCCATTCAGCTTGTTCATGTTTCTCATTATAAGAAAGCATATAATTATTGTGCTTTACTACCGCACCCGTAGTTGAGCTAGGTATAAAGTTAGTAGCAATACTTGTTACAGCCTCCTTTTTTTCTGGGTCAGAATATGTATCTGGAGTATAAAAATTATCAAAAAGCCAAAAGCCAATAATACAAAGAGCCGTTAAAATACTATAGATAGTTTTTTTATTCATAAGAGCACATCAAACGCACAAGTTACTTTAATTTTGTAACTTATATTACGACTAATTCAGTCAAATTTAAATAATAGTATGCTATGAAAATTGATTTACAAGATACATTTACATCAGAATTACCTGCCGACCCTAATTTAGAAAACACTAGAAGGCAAGTAGCGGAAGCTTGTTTTTCATATGCTACTCCTAAAAAGACAACAAAACCTGAACTTATTCACATTTCTAATGAAATGGCAGAACATTTGGGTTTTGATGCTACTACTATAAAAACACAAGAATTTTTAAATATTGTTACAGGTAATGCTATAATTGAAGACTCTAAACCCTATGCGATGTGTTACGGCGGACATCAATTTGGGAATTGGGCCGGTCAGTTAGGTGATGGCAGAGCCATTAACTTAGGTGAAATTGTACACAACAATAAACGTTGGGCGCTGCAATTAAAAGGTGCCGGAGAAACACCATATTCTAGAACTGCTGATGGTTTGGCCGTATTAAGATCATCAATTAGAGAGTATTTATTAAGTGAAGCTATGCAACATTTAGGTATACCAACAACAAGAGCTTTATCACTTTCATTAAGTGGCGATAAAGTTCTACGCGATGTTTTATATAACGGAAATCCGGAATATGAAAAAGGAGCTATTGTTGCCAGAGTTGCCCCGTCTTTTCTTCGTTTTGGTAATTTTGAAATTTTCAGTTCTCGACAAGATTATAAAACGCTTGAAACCTTAGTTAACTATACAATCAAACATTTTTATCCACATTTAGAACAGAATAGTAAAGATGGGTACATTCAATTTTTTAAAGAAGTTAGTGAACGTACTTTAAAAATGATTATTGAATGGCAACGCGTTGGTTTTGTTCATGGGGTTATGAATACAGATAACATGTCTATTTTAGGACTTACTATTGATTATGGCCCATATGGTTGGCTTGAAGGTTACGAACCTAGTTGGACACCAAACACTACGGATAGGCAACATAAAAGATACCGTTTTGAAAACCAACCCAATATTGGTTTATGGAATTTATACCAATTAGCTAATGCTTTATACCCATTAATTGAAGATGCAGAACCTTTTGAAGAAATTTTGGAGGACTATAAAATTAATTACGCTACTGGGTATTTAAAAATGATGAGAAATAAAATTGGGCTTATATCTCTAGATGATAATGACCCTGAATTACTGAGTTCACTAGAAGAAGCTTTGCAATTAACTGAAACTGATATGACCATATTTTTTAGAAATTTAGGGTCAATACATAAAGAAGATAGCATTTCTACTGCTATAGAAAAAATACATGATGCTTTTTATACTCCAGAAGATTTAAAAGAAGACATCTTAGAAAAATGGCAAGCATGGTTTGCTACTTATTTACAACGCTTACAACAAGAAATTATATCCGATTTAGAGAGAAAAACAAAAATGAACGCTGTAAATCCTAAATATGTTCTACGGAATTATATGGCACAGCTTGCAATTGATAAGGCTAATGAAAAAGATTATTCATTAATTGATACATTTTACCAACTACTAAAAAGCCCATATGATGAGCAAACAAATTACGAAGAGTGGTTCGCTAAAAGACCTGACTGGGCACGCAATAAAGTTGGCTGTTCAATGCTTTCATGTAGTTCTTAATATAAAAAATCCCATTCAAAAATGAATGGGATTTTTTATACTGTGCATGTAAATATCACAAAAGTGTATTAATTTTTAATACTCGCTAACTTTCCACTTTTTATAGAGTTACCTTTTAAATCTTCTAAAACATTTATTGCTTCTTCAACATAAACATCTTTAGCCAAACTTTGGTGCCAACGGTTACGTTTTTCTCTTAAAATTGAATCTTGTGTAAACAAGCTTTCCTCATATTTTAAAGATTCGAAAGTCAATTTAGAATCGTAGTCATTTAACTTTTTAAAGTATTTAGATTTTGCTAAACTTTTTTCTTCATCATCTTTATAATCATTGTAGTTTAATGAAACTTTAGTTTCATTCTGCTGCTCTTTCAACCACTTAGCATTTTCTTCTATTAATTTGATTTGAGGATTGCTAGCCATACGTTTTGTACTGTTTGCAATAGTAGTTTCGTAATCGATAGCGCCATCCCAAACTTTATAATCAGCAGGAGATATTTTATCCCAAGCTAAAGGGTTATGCTGGTCACGCTCCCCTAAATCAATATAGCTATACTTGTCCGGAACCACAACATCAGATTTTACACCTTCTAATTGCGTAGATCCACCATTAATTCTATAAAACTTTTGCGTAGTCAACTTAATAGCTCCTAGATCTCCTTGATCATTACTACGCACAATTCTATCTAACGGAATTACATTTTGTACTGTTCCTTTACCAAAAGTTTGCTTACTCCCTATCACTACTGCTCTTTTGTAATCTTGCATTGCAGCCGCCATAATTTCAGAAGCAGAAGCAGATAACTCGTTTACCAAAATAACTAAAGGTCCATCCCATTGTATACGATCATCAGTATCATCATGAACTTCTTTTTCATTATTGCTAGAACGCACCTGAACAATTGGTCCTTCTTTAATAAATAAACCTGCCATTTCGACAACAGTTTTTAAAGAACCTCCGCCATTATCACGTAAATCTAAAATAAGACCCTCTACACCTTCTTCTTTTAAACGCTCAACCTCTTTTGCCACATCAGAAGCTGCATTTCTTTCGCCTTCATAATCATCAAAACTTACGTAAAACTGAGGTAAATTGATAATCCCAAATTTTTGATTGTCTTTTATAACATTAGCAGACTTAGCAAAAGTTTCTTCTAATTCAACAACATCACGTGTAATAGAAATAACCTGAATAGAACCATCAACTTTTCTCATAGTCAAATCAACAATAGTACCCTTAGCACCTTTTATTAATTTTATAGCATCGTCTAAACGCATCCCTACAATACTCACAGGTGGTTCACCATCATGCTGACCAACTTTTAATATCTCGTCACCAACTTCAATTTGTTGATCTCTCCAAACAGGACCACCAGAAATAATTTCAACTATTTTAATACCTTCAGTACGTTTTTGTAATCTAGCACCAATACCTTCAAACTTACCAGACATTCTAGTGTCAAATTTTTCCTTTTCTTCTGGTGCAAAGTAAAATGTGTGCGGATCAAATTCTTCTACAATTGTATTGATATATTGTACGAACCAATCTTTACGATCTAAGTCATCTACAAAACTAAAAAACTCATCTAGAGTTTTACCAGTATCTTTACGAGCTTCTTCTTCTGCTTCTTTAGGAGATAACGATTTTTTATCATCTTCTCCTTCTTCACTTTTTGTTATTTTTGAATCGTAATTCCCTAAGGTAGCATATTTTAACTGTTTTCTCCAACGCTCTTTTAGTTCTTTTTTAGAGCTTACAAAAGATTGATTATCATAATCTATATCAATAATTTCTTCATCATTATAATCAAAAGGCTCAGAAAGTACATCTTTATATATTTCTTGAGCATCTTTCATACGAATTATTAATCTGCTATATACAAGATTGAAAAATGAAATATCCGTATTCTTAATTTGATCATCAATCTGATACTTATACTGTTCAAACTCTTTAATATCTCCTTCTAAGAAATAACGTTTTGTAGGATCTAACCCATCAATAAAATCTTCAAAGAGATTTACTGAAAAATCATCATTTATATCTTTAGGATGGTAATGGCCTTTTTCTAATACATAAGTAATCAGATCAAGCAAAAGCTTATCCTTATCATCATTTTCAAAAGACTTATTTGTAAAACTACATGACGCTACCGCAAAGAGCATCATTAAGAGAGCGTAGGCTAATTTATTTTTCATGTACTTATTTTTATTTTAGGTCTAAACAATTTCAATAAAATGTGCTAATACCTATATAATTCTCTAAGATACTGAAAAAACCATGCCACTATAAAAAGAGGCATAACAAAATTTTGTTAAACAGTTTATTCAGCAATTCTTTATGAAAAACGTATTTTTACAATATAAATTATCCAGAATGAAAAAACCTTTGATTTTAGTTACTAATGATGACGGTATTACCGCTCCAGGCTTACGTGCATTAGTCAGTTATATGAAAGAGATAGGTGAAGTAGTTGTTGTTGCACCTGATAGTCCTCAATCTGGCATGGGACATGCGATAACCATTGACAATACGCTGTATTCCAAAAAAGTTATGATTGACTTAGACGATGACAAAACACTTGAATATAGTTGTAGTGGAACACCTGCGGATTGTGTAAAACTTGGACTACAAGAAATACTGAAAAAAAAACCAGATATTGTAGTAAGCGGCATAAATCACGGCTCAAATTCATCTATAAATGTAATTTATTCTGGAACTATGAGCGCTGCTATTGAAGCTGGAATTGAGGGAATACCTGCTATAGGTTTTTCATTGTGCGATTTTAATTGGGAAGCTAATTTTGACCATGCAAAAGATGCAATTCAAACCATTGTAAAGGAAGCATTGACAAACGGAATTCCGCAAGGCGTAGTTTTAAATGTAAATATTCCTAAATTAGAAAAAGAGGCTATAAAAGGTATTAAAGTTTGCCGACAGGCAAAAGCCAACTGGAAAGAAAAGTTTGATAAGCGCACAAGCCCAATGGGCAAAGAATATTATTGGTTAACTGGTGAGTTTGAACTTTTAGATAAAGGTGAGGATACTGATGAGTGGGCGTTAGCAAATGATTATATATCCGTTGTGCCAACCAAATTTGACCTTACTGCACACCACGCCATTCAAAAAATTAATAACTGGGATTTATAATGAATAAAAAAGAAGTACTTATAGGTTTTATTATTGGACTTATAGCCAATACTACAGGAACATTGCTTTACATTATCATATTTTCTAAATTAAGTATTATTGAAACTTACAAAGTAGCAGTATCTGAGGGTCATGTTGGCAGTTTATTAGCCTTAGGAGCTATACTTAATTTAGCAGCATTTTTTGGGTTTTTAAAAATCAAACGTGATTTAAGAGCTAAAGGTGTATTAATTGCAACCTTAATGACAGCATTACTTATCATGTATTATAAAGTTTTTTAATCAAACCTGGCATACATCGTTCGTACTAATTGTGAATTAAAATAATGAAATATTACATAATTGCAGGTGAAGCTTCAGGTGATTTGCATGGCTCAAACCTAATTAAAGCGCTTAAAAAAAATGATCCACAAGCGGATATACGTTGTTGGGGTGGCGATTTAATGCGAAACGCTGGCGGCACACTAGCTAAGCACTACAAAGAGCTTGCTTTTATGGGCTTCTTAGAAGTGCTAACAAACATTAGTACTATTTTTAAAAACATTAGTTATTGCAAAGAAGACATTAAAGCTTATAATCCAGACTTATTAGTTTTTATAGATTATTCTGGTTTTAATTTACGTATAGCAAAATGGGCTAAAGCTGAAAACTTTAAAACAAGCTACTACATTGCTCCCCAAATATGGGCCTCAAGAGAAGGTAGAATCCAAAAAATAAAAAACACTATTGATGCAATGTATGTGACATTGCCTTTTGAAAAAAACTTTTACAAAAACAAACATAATTTTCCTGTAAACTTTGTGGGTCACCCCTTAATTGATGCTATTGATAATTACCCAAAAGTAGATATTGAAGGCTTTAAAAAGGAACATAACTTAAATCAAAACAAACCGATTATAGCTTTACTACCTGGCAGTAGGAAACAAGAAGTTGCAAAAATGCTTACTGTGATGTTATCAGTGGCTAAAAATTACACAGAATATCAATTTGTTATTGCCGGTGCTCCGAGTTTAGACTTAGAATTTTACACTCCATTTTTAAAACAATCTGGCGTTACACTTATAGCTAATAAAACATATGACTTACTACAAGTTTCACATGCCGCTTTAGTTACTAGTGGCACAGCAACTTTAGAAACTGCCTTATTTAAAGTACCACAAGTGGTTTGCTACAAAGGAAATTGGATTTCGTATCAAATTGCGAAACGCATAATTACTTTAAAATACATTTCACTTGTAAACCTTATTATGGATAAAGAGGTAGTTAAAGAATTGATACAAGATGATTTAAACAAAAATAATTTATCTATAGAGCTTGACAAGATTCTAAACCCAGAAAAAAGAGCTCTATTACTTAGCGAATATAATAAACTAGAGCAAAAGCTTGGTGGTAAAGGTGCTAGTGAAAATACTGCGACTTTAATGATTGATAGTTTAAAATAGTAACTTTCTTATTTTAACATATTTACCTTGCTCAAGAAAAATTCTGTAACAAATAATTTTTTAAATTTGAATTTAGATTCCCCAAATTCTATTTAATGACTCGCAAGTATATTTACATTCTCTCTTCATTTTTAATAATCAGCTGTGGATCTTCCAAAAAAAGGAAAAATTATCGTAGCAAAAATTACGAAAAGACAATTACAGTCAGTGGTGATAGCAATAAAGAGATTGATACTAAGCTACCTGAAATTAAATTAGAAAAATCAAGAAAAACTGACAATAAAGCTTCTGACATTATTAATGATGCTATTGCTTTTTCTGGAACAAAATATAAATACGGTGGTACTACAAAAAAAGGAATGGACTGTTCTGGTTTGCTCTATGTAGCATTTAATAATAACAATGTTTCATTACCTAGGGTCTCTTATGTTATGGCCGAAGAAGGCAAAAATATTAATCTTAAAAATGTTGCAGAAGGGGATTTACTTTTTTTTAAAACAAGTAGAAAATCTAGACGAATTAATCATGTAGGACTTGTTGTTTCCGTAAAAAAATCAGAAATTAAATTTATACATGCTACCACATCACGTGGTGTTATTGTATCTTCATTAAAAGAAGGGTACTGGAATAATGCTTTTGTAAAAGCTACTCGAGTGCTATAAATACTAATAAACCATGCAATTACTAAAATTTGTGCCTATAAAATTGACACTCTTTTTAGTTTTAGGTATTATTATTGGCTCGTATATTAATGTTAGTTTTATTCTTTCATCTTGTTTTGTTTTTACACTACTAATTATTTTAGGGTTTTTATACGAATCTAAAAAACCGCAACACAAATATATTTTTGGCTATAGTTCCATATTACTTACAACTTGCATTGGAGTATTCACAACTGCATTAAGCAAGCCTAAAAATCACATAAACCACTACTCAAACTACACCTCTGAAAATCCTCAAGAATTACATCTAAAAATTACCGAAGTACTTAAACCAAACCGCTATTCAAACAGGTATATTACTGAATTAATTTACGTTGAAGAAAAAGCAAGCTCAGGTGAAGTTTTACTTTCTGTATCAAAAGATTCAATAAATAATTATTTACATATTGATGATGAGATTATTGTTTATGAAAAATTATCGAATATAGGTAAACCTTTAAATCCTCATGAGTTTAATTACAAAACGTATTTGAATGAGTTGGGAATTGAAAAACAGTTATACTTAAAACCTCACAGCTTTATACCCATTCAAAACGAAAGAAAAACCATTTACGGAATAGCAGCATCTTGGAGAAATCATATAATTGAAAACTTAAGGGGTGAAAATTTTGGATCAGATGAATTAGGCATCATTCAAGCCTTACTGTTGGGGGAACGAAATGATATAGCCAAAGAAACTTATAATAATTACAAAAATGCTGGTGCCATTCACATTCTAGCAGTTTCTGGTTTACATATTGGTGTGTTACTTTTAATCCTTCAGTTTTTACTACAACCAATTACACGCCTTGCCTACGGAAGAAAAATAAAATTAATCTTAATTGTAATATTACTTTGGGCTTTTGCATTTTTAGCGGGTTTATCAGCATCTATAGTTAGAGCCGTAACAATGTTTTCGTTTTTGGCTTATGCAGACTACTTAAATAGACCAGCAAACAAGTTCAATATTTTAGCATTATCCATGTTTTTTATTCTACTGGTAAAACCTACATACTTATTTCAAGTCGGTTTTCAAATGAGCTATTTGGCAGTTTTTGCAATTTTATGGGTATATCCAATATTACAAAAGTTATGGTTCCCTAAAAATTATATTTTAAATAAACTTTGGCAATTGTTAAGTGTAAGTATTGCTGCACAATTAGGAGTGTTACCTATTAGTGTATTTTACTTCCATCAATTTCCTGGTTTATTTTTTATATCTAATTTATTAATTGTACCCTGCTTAGGATTTATCTTAGCTGGCGGTATTATCGTTATTCTACTTTCATTATTAAATATACTTCCAAATTTTATAGCCTATGGCTATAATGAGCTTATCAAATTCATGAACACAATTATTGAATGGATAGCCCAGCAAGAAGCTTTTATTTTTAAAAACATCTCTTTTGATAGTATTCAATTAATTTTAGCTTATATCATTATAGTTTCACTCATCTTAATTTTTATCAAAGCTACTTTTAAACGAATTGTAGTATTATTATCTACTATAATACTTTTTCAAATTTGGATAATTTACAATACTTACCAAGTAAAAAATAACGAATCTGTAACCATATTACACCAATCTAAAAACACTGCATTACTATATCAAAATGGAACTACAGCTACAATTTTCAGTAATAATCCGGATCGTTTACAAAACATAATTACTAATTACGATATTGGAGAGCGTATTGTTTCTATCAATACGGATTCGTTACAAAACAGTTATAAACTACATCATCGAAATTTATTTATAGTGGACAGTCTCGCTATATTAAATCCAAATACTAAAAACACAGAATATTTATTGCTAACACAATCACCTAATATTAATTTAGAAAGATGGATCGATTCTTTACAGCCTAATTTTGTAATAGCCGATGGGAGTAATTATAAATCTGATATTCAATTGTGGAGAAAAACATGCATAAAAAAGAAACTCCCTTTTCACTACACAGGTGAAAAGGGAGCTTTATATCTTAATAGTTTAAAAGATTAGCTAACTATTTTAACTTCACCATCTTCTGCACCATGAGTTAATCTTTTTAATGGTTTCAATAACGCGATTACCAAAATACCAATAATTGTCCACACAACAGCAATACCCGTAAACACTTCAAACTCTCCTAAATTTTGAGAAGCTTCACCTATAATACCTGCAATTTTATTTCCAAAACCAGTAGCCGCCCAATAAAGACCCATAATAATTGAGGCATATTTTAAAGGAGCTAGCTTTGTAATAAATGATAACGAAACAGGCGATGCACATAATTCACCAATAGTATGTAATAAATAAGCCAATATAATCCAATACATGGCAGATGAACCATTATTAGCATATTCAATTGATGCAGCACTCATAAAGCCAAAACCAAGTGCCATGATAATCATACCAACAGCAATCTTAAATAAAGAAGAAGATTCTTTACCTTTCTTCCTCCATTTTAACCAAAAACCACCAACTGCAGTAGCCAATGTGATAATGAAGAATGAATTTACCGATTGAAATACAGATGCTGGAATTTCGAACATACCAAAAAAGTTTCTATCTGTTTTTTGTTCTGCGTATAAATTCATCAATCCTCCTGCTTGTTCAAAAGCAGCCCAAAATAAAATGATTAATAAAAATGATATTAAAAGAACCTTAATTCTATCTTTTTCAATTGAAGTTAAAGGCTTATCTAAAATAGCTTTATCAACTTCATTTTTTCTAGAGATAAGATTACCAACATGAGTTAAATATTTTTGTCCCCATATATATACTGCTTGACCTAAAAACATTCCAATTGCCGCTAAACCAAAACCGTAGTGCCAGTTAATATTTTCACCTATATACCCACACAATATTGGTGCTAAAAAACCCCCGATATTAATACCCATATAAAATATGTAAAAACCTAAATCTCTTCTTTCATCTTTTGGCTTATACAAACCACCAACCATTGAACTAATGTTTGGTTTTAAGCAGCCAACACCTAAAATAATAAACAGACAACCTACGTAAAACGAAGCTACTGAATTAAATGCTAAAACTGCATGACCTATACACAGTAAAGCTCCACCAAGCATTACTGTTTTTTTCTGACCTAGTAATTTATCTGCAATCCAACCACCTGGTATTGATGATACATACACTAACATTGTATATGTTCCGTACATAGCCAAAGCCTCTTTATTTGTCCAACCAAAGCCGGGGTTTTTTGATGTAGTCTCAGACACTAAAAAAAGCACAAAAAGTGCGCGCATTCCATAATAAGAGAATCGTTCCCACATTTCTGTAAAAAACAAAACATATAACCCTACTGGATGACCAAATAATTCTTTCTCGTGGTCAAGCTTAACCGTATTATTCATATAATATTTATTAGTTGTATTCTTTTTAAATAGTTAACCTATAGGTTTTCTTTGATAAAATTGGTCATTTTAGTATATAAGTGAAGTCTTGTATTTCCACCATAAATACCATGATTTTTATCAGGATAAAGCGCCCAATCAAACGGTTTGTTTGCTTGCACTAAAGCTTCAACCATTCGCATGGTATTTTGCACATGTACATTATCATCACCTGTACCGTGAACTAATAAATACCTCCCTTTTAATAATTCTGGATAATTAAAAGGAGAATTTTCATCATAACCACTAGCATTCTCTTGTGGTGTTTGCATGTAACGTTCTGTATAAATTGTATCATAAAAACGCCATGAAGTTACTGGCGCAACAGCAATTGCCATTTCAAAAGTATCATTCCCTTTTAAAATACAGTTTGTGGACATAAAACCTCCGAAGCTCCAACCCCAAATACCAGTTCTATCTTCGTCAATGAACGGTAATTTGCTTAGTTCTTCTGCTACTGCAATTTGATCTTCAACTTCGTATTTCCCTAATTCTTTTTGAGTCACTTTTTTAAAGTCACGACCTTTAAAACCAGTTCCTCTACCATCAACACAAACCACAATATACCCTTCTGATGCCAACATTTGATACCAATAATCATTTGAAGCCATCCATTTATTCGCTACTTGTTGTGAACCTGGGCCACTATATTGAAACATGAATAATGGATATTTTTTTGAAGCATCAAAGTCTGATGGCTTAATCATCCACATATTTAAGTCGTTACCATTTATTGCTATTGTAGAAAACTCTTTAGGACTAATGTCATAGCTTTCTAATTTCTTAGTCAAAACACTATTATTTAAAATAGTTTTTACTTTTTCACCCGTTAAGGCTTTGTGTAAAGTATATTCTGGCGGTGTAGTTGCACTAGAAAATGTGTTTATAAAATACGTAAAGTTTGTACTGAAATCCGCACTATTCTGTCCTTCTTTTTTTGTTAGTAGTAGCTTATCATCGCCACCACTACTTATACTGTATATTGCTCTGTTAATTGAGCCATTTTCGGTAGATTGATAATATATTTTATCTTCATTTTGATCGTAACCATAATAGCTTGTTACTTCCCAATCACCTTTTGTAATCTGGTTCATTAAATCACCATCTTCATTATATAAATAAATATGATTGTAACCGTCTTTCTCGCTCGTCCAGATAAAACTATCATTTTCTAAAAAAGTCAAGTTATCTGTAACATCAACATAAGCCTTATCTTTTTCTTCTAATAATAGAGAGACCTTATTATTTTTAGCATTGACAGCATACAGTTTTAAATTATCTTGATGCCTATTTATAGTTTGAACACTTAACATGTTTTTATTATTCATCCACTTGATGCGTGGAATATAATAAGGACTGTTTATATCGATTTTTGATATTACTTTAGATTTTACATCTAGCATATGCAAAGTAACTATGGCATTATTCTCACCAGCTTTTGGATATTTAAAAACCTCTTGTGTTTGGTATAATCCTGTACCGTACATATCCATCGAAAATTCAGGAACCTCAGTTTCATCAAAACGTAAAAAAGCAATTTTACTTCCGTCAGAATTCCAGTCAAATGCACGAACAAAAGTAAACTCTTCTTCGTAAACCCAATCCGTAACCCCATTAATAATTTTGTTTTTAACACCATCTGTAGTAATCTGAGTTGTGGTGTTTTTTTCTAAATCTAATATGTAAATATTATTTTCAAAAACATAAGCAACCTTTTTGTTATCAGGTGATAAGGTTGGCTCTTGAATTTTATTTTCAGATATTTTTACAACTGATTTTGATTTCACATCATAGACATAATAAATACCTACTGATGATCTTCTAAAAATTGCTTCACTTTCTGTTGCTAATAGAACTTTACTTTCATCAGCACTAAACTCGTATGAAGTAAAAAATTGAATACCACTTAAATCTTTTGAGTTAACAACTGTACCAACTTTATTTAAAGTCTCATAATCATATGTATCAACACTTGTAGTTCTTGAGTTTCTGTCAAAATTTAATACTGTGTATTGTGTTCCGTTATTTAAGGACCGTAATACATCTAACCTTTCAGTATTAAATGCTCCTTCTTTCCATATTTCTTCTAAAGTGACTTGTTTTTTCTGTGCATTTATTACAATATTTGTACTGCAAATAAATAAAAATAGAAGTACTATTTTTTTCATGAAATGTTTCCGTTTTGTTTGGTAGCCCAAGTTTAATAATAATTTCACATAAAAATAAACATTTAACAATAAATATAACAAACACGAGGCTTTACTTATGACTAAAGTTTCTCATCAAATAAATATTTGGTAATTACTATCTTTGAACTCAGAAACCAGACAATTTATGATTACTCCTATAGAAGGATTTTCCAAACTTACTAAAAATCAAAAAATAGCTTGGATAGCGGAAAACTACACTCAAAATAGTGATGAAGCCATTAAAATTTTAAAGCGCTATTGGAATGCCGACTCTGATTTACAAAAATTACATGATGAGTTTATTGAAAACACTGTAAGTAACTACTATTTACCTCTAGGTATTGCTCCTAATTTTTTAATAAATGACAAGCTTTACGCCATTCCTATGGCTATTGAAGAAAGTTCCGTAGTAGCCGCAGCAAGTAAAGCCGCAAAATTTTGGCTTAAAAGAGGTGGATTTAAAACTTCAATTATTGGTACTGAAAAAGTAGGACAAGTACATTTTATGTACACTGGAGACTTTACCAAGTTAAATGAGTTTTTTACGGGCCTTGAATCTGTTTTAAAAAATGATGCAAGCGACATTACCAAAAACATGAAAAAAAGAGGTGGTGGCATAACCGCTATAACCTTAAAAGATAAAACCGAAGACTTAAAAGATTACTACCAGTTACATTGCACTTTTGAAACTTTAGATGCAATGGGTGCGAATTTTATAAATACTTGCTTAGAGCAGTTTGCTCAAACTCTTAAAAGAGAGTTTACAAACAGTTTACTTTTTTCAAATTCATATGAAGAATTAGAAATTGTGATGAGCATTTTAAGTAATTATGTACCAAATTGTATTGTAAAAGCTGAAGTTTCTTGTCCTGTAGAAGAACTTAATGACGATAAGAATATTTCTCCAGAAGATTTTGCTCAGAAAATGATTAGGGCCATTGCTATCGCTAAAGCGGAACCTTACCGAGCTGTAACACATAACAAAGGTATAATGAACGGTATTGATGCTGTGGTTTTAGCTACTGGTAACGACTTTAGAGCTATAGAGGCTGGTGTTCATGCCTATGCTGCCAAAGATGGACAATATAGTAGTTTAACACATGCAACTGTAGAAAACAATATTTTTAAATTCTGGATTGAAATTCCTCTTGCTTTGGGAACTGTTGGTGGTTTAACTTCATTACATCCTTTAGTAAAATTAGCCTTAGAAATACTTCAAAAACCTTCAGCTAAAGAATTAATGCAAATAGTTGCCGTTGCCGGTTTAGCTCAGAATTTTGGTGCTGTGCGTTCTTTAGTTACCACTGGAATACAAAAAGGACATATGAAAATGCACCTGATGAATATTTTAAATCAACTAGGAGCTAGTGAAGAACAAAAAGTAACATTGGTTGAGCATTTTAAAACAAATACTATTACACATAGCGCTGTTATCGAAGCCTATAACAAACTTTAAAAGTAATGACTAACAACTTTTATAGTAACGGCAAATTATTAATTACTGGAGAATATGGGGTTCTTGATGGAGCTCTTAGTCTTGCTATACCTAGTAAATACGGACAAGCATTACATATTAGCTCAAACGAAAGTGATAATTTAACATGGAAAAGTTATACCAACAAGAATGAGGTTTGGTTTGAAGGAGTTTTTGAATTAGAGACTTTACAAGAATTAAGTTCATCGGACAATGATACAGCTACAGCATTATCAAAAATGCTTAATGAAGCTCGAGCATTAAATCCTAAATTTTTATCTGACTACAAAGGGATAAATGCAACAACAACTCTAGATTTTCCTAGAGATTGGGGACTGGGCTCTTCTTCTACTTTATTAAATAATATTGCAGAATGGGCAAATGTAAATCCATACACTTTACTCTGGAATTCTTTTTCTGGAAGTGGCTATGATATTGCATGTGCAAAACACGATACACCCATTATTTATTCAGTAAAAAATAAAAAACCGAAAGTTCAAGAGGTAGTTTTTAATCCAACTTTTAAAGAAGCTATCTATTTTATTCATTTGAATAAAAAACAAAATAGTCGTGAAGGTATTGCTACATATAGAAAGGCTGATTTTGATAAAAATCAGTTCACAAGTGAATTATCAGAGTTAACGCAACAATTTATAGCTTGTAAAGATGTTGAAACTTTTAAAAATCTAATTATTAATCACGAAGCTTTAGTAGCATCAATAACTAAACAAACACCTGTAAAAGAACTTTTATTTTCTGATTATGATGGTGCCGTAAAAAGTTTAGGCGCATGGGGTGGCGATTTTATAATGGCAGTTGGCAATACGAACACACCAGATTACTTTAGAAATAAGGGATATAACACTATTTTAAGTTATAATGATATGTTGCTTTAAACAAAAAACTAAAGCATAAAAAAAAGCCTCTTTTTTATCAAAAAGAGGCTTTTTTTATAAAGTATATTGTCCTATTTATTAGTAGAACATTGATCTATTATCTTCAATTTCAGAACCTTCTTTTAAAGCTTGGTATACTGAAGAACTTACTCTGTTTGCTTTAGACTTCTTTAAAGTATTTGCAAAAGTACTATAATTGTCAAGTTTAGTAGCATCAGTTTTCTTAGTAACACTAACCATAAAAACACCTGTTTCACCTTCAATAAGACCTGAATTTTTACCTTCACCTAAAGCATAAGCTGTAGCAACAACTGCAAGTTCTCTACCTGCACCAGGAATTGTTGGTGATTTAACTGTCAATGCACTAGCAGTTGCTTCACGAGAATTATTGCTTGTTGCAAAAGCATCCATTGATTTACCTTTATTTGCACTAATAATTTGTGCTGCTTTTTTCTTTTTACGTAAAATTGGTAACACTTGTGCAGAAGCATCTTCAGCACTCATTAAGCCTTTTTCGTAAGCTGCAGTCAATTGAACTACCGCGTAACCATCATTTAAATCAAAACGCTTGATATCACCTATTTCAGATTCAGAATTAAATGCCCATTGTACGATTGCACGTTGCGCTCCTAAACCTGGTAGATTTTCATCCATTGCTTTTACCTTATTAACAGGTCTAACTACATAGTTACTAGTTTTAGCAATATCAGTATATGATGATTTACCGTCAAGTGTTTCCATTTCAAATTTAGTAGCATCTTGGAACAACATATCAATTGTTTCTTCAGAAGCTTCAATTTCTCTAACTAAGTTTGCGACTTGATAAATATCTTGCTTCTCTATAATTTTCACAATATGAAAACCAAAATCAGTCTCAACCATTCCTACAGTACCAACTTTATTACCAAAAGCGAAGTCGTTAAATTTAGGAACCATAGTTCCTTCTTGGAAAAAACCTAAATCTCCACCTCTTGGTGCAGAAGGTCCATCAGAATTTTCTCTTGCTAAATCAGCAAATACTGCATCTGACTTTTTAGCGTCAGCTAAAACCTCTTTTGCTTTTTCTTCAGCTTCTTCTTTTGTTCTTGTAATATCAGCACTTGCACTTTGAGCACCTGCGTAAGAAACAAGAATATGACTAGCTTTTACATTACCTCCAGATTTTTTACCTGTAAGTTTAGACACTTTGTAAAAATTACCATCACGGTATGGACCGTAAATACCACCAATATTTAAAGAAGTAATTGTATCTGCAAATTTTGCAGGTAAAGCACTTTTTGGTTTATAGATAGTATCAAACTTAACATCTGAATTTAGATCTAAAAATGCAATATTATCACTTGTATTAGCAAAACCTTTAATTATATCTGTTTTGTTTGTTGTAGCATTAAACTCTTCTTTGTCATTTAATAAAGCAACAACACTTTCTTTTACAGAATTCTCATCATTTAAAGAAGGTTTTTCTTCGAAATAAACAAATTGAATATCTCTACTATCTTCTTGCTCAAATTCATCTTGATGTTGTTTAACATAATCAGAAATCTCACTTTTACTTACTGATACAGTACTATCAGGAATAGAAGTATAAGGTACTCTTACGTATTTAATATCAATTTTATCATTAGCTAACTTATAATCTAGCTCACCCTCTTTTAACGTTGTACTAATACCAGATTTTATCAGGTTATTATAAATTTGCTCTTTAGCTGCAAAAATAATAGTTTTTTCAGTCTGTAACCACTGTTGGTAACCTGCTGGGTTGTTATCTCTTAAATCGGCAACAAACTCGATAAATTTATTTTCATCAAAAACACCATTTTCATTTAAGAATTGTGGCAACTGAGAATAGCTAGGATTCGTTCTTAAAAAATCAACTATTTGGTCTTGCTCAACAGAAATGCCTAATTTATCAAATTGTTCTTCTAGAATTGAATTTCTAACTTCTTGCTCGTAAACATTATTTACAATTTGCATAGCAGAAGCATTTGCGCCATATTGTTGTGTAGCAGCATCTACCTTACCTCTAAATCCGTCAATAGAAATTTCTTTACCATTAACTTCAGCAACAGCTGAACCTACTTTAGCTCCAGAAAATGCATTTGCACTAAATATACCAGATATTACGAATGCAAATAGCGCCAAACCAATAATTAAAATCAATATGGTTGTTTTCTTTCTAATTTTATCTAAAATTGCCATTATTTTTTTACTATTTTATATCAGGCGACGAAAATACCATTTTTCTTTTAAATACTAAAAAGAAAAAATATAATAATTCGGTTGCCAAAAGTTACTCTTTTTCAAGTACTTCAAGGGATACCAAATCAATTTTGGTGTTTGAAACCTCAATAATTGTAAATAAGAAGTTTTGAATTTGTATTTGAGAATTCTGCTCAGGAATTTCAGTAGTTTCATGAACAATTAAACCTCCTAAAGTTCCGTATTCATCACTTTCTGGTAGCTCTAATTTGTAATTCTCATTTAAATGATCAACTTCAAGTCGTGCAGAAAACTTATATATCTTTTCACTTATTTGTTCCTCAATTAAGTCAGTAGTATCATGCTCATCTTCAATTTCACCAACCAACTCTTCAACAATATCTTCAACAGTCATAATACCAGAAGTACCACCGTACTCATCTAAAACAACAGCAATACTTTTTCTTTTTTTTGTAAGACTCCCTAAGATATCATTTATAAGCATTGTTTCTGGCACAAACTCTACTGGCATTAAAATACTGTTGATGGTTTTGGGTTTTTTAAATAGTTCATAAGAATGCACATACCCAATTATATCATCAATAGTTTCTTTGTAAATCAAAATTTTAGAATAACCTGTTTCTGAAAACCTTTTGGTTAAATTCTTAGGATTTTCTTGAATTTCTACAGCTTCAATTTCTGTTCTTGGCACCATTACATCACGCGCTTTTACTGCAGAAAATTCTAAAGCATTCTGAAAAATTTGAATTTCAGAATCTATTTCATCTTCTTCTTCAACAGTTTCCATTTGCTCTGTAATGTAATCACCTAACTCTATTTTACTGAAGGCCAATTGCACTTCATCACCATCAGTTTTAAAAAAAACTTTAAGAATTACATCAGATATTTTTATTACAAATTCCGATATAAACGAGAATAAAATATAGAATATATACGCAGGAAATGCTAATACTTTTAAAAGTACATTGGAGTATATTTGAAACAATACTTTAGGTAAAAATTCCGCTGTAAGCAAAATTACTAACGTAGATATAACTGTCTGACTTAACAGGTTAAAGTCAACCAAAAGATACTTTACAATTTGATTCTCTGAAAATTGAAAAGCAGAAAACCAATCCATTAATAAATCACCCATGTATAAACCATACACAACTAAGGCGATATTATTGCCAATTAACATTGTGGCAATAAATTTAGAGGGTTTTTTTGTTAGCCTAGTTAGTATTTTAGCTAAAAAACCATCTTGTTTTTTTTCAATTTCTATATGAATTTTATTCGCAGATATAAATGCTATTTCCATTCCTGAAAAAAAAGCAGATAATAACAAACTACAAACAATGATTACTATAGAAGTTCCCAATTAATCTTTATTATTTTGTTGACGTTTTTCAAATTTTCGTCTGTATGTTCTTCTAAATGCATACATAGCCAATGACATCACAGTAAAACCCATAAAGAGATAAGCCATTTGACGGTTAATATTCCAATCTACAAAAACGCGATAGATTGCAATTACAGCTACTATTAAATATAAATATTCGGTATACTTTAATATCTTAGTCATCTAATTTATCATTAATTATTTTATAACCATCTCCTGTTTTATGAGCATTTAATATGGTAAAATCTCTATTAAAGTCCATTCCCTTACCATAAATTAAAGTCCCATCAATATCATCAGAAAATTTAAATTTTTCTTGGGTAAATATCCACTGCGTTGCCTGATCATAATACAATTGGGTAGTTTCCAAAGTTTTACCGTCTTGCATTTCTATAACCACATTGCCCTGCAAATCTATAAGATTTGTGCCAGAATATATAATGCCATAATCTGCCAAAATTATGCTTTTATTTCCTTCTTTATCAAAAAATTCAACTTTTAATCCTTTTGGAAAAGTTCTATATGGAAATTCCAGGTTTTCATAATCTTCACTAACCGCACCAGTTAAAATAGCAATTTTTTTTGAATCGCCAGTTGAAGTACTCCGTAATGGATCAAGTGTTTCAGTATACACCAATTTATAATCTTCGGCAATACCTTGTGGGTATAAATTTTTCTTCGCATCAGCACCTACTCGTTTGTAATCGCTAGAACAAGCAAAAAAAAGCATCGTCATAGTACATACTACGACAATGCTTTTTATGTTATATAAAGATTTTTTAGTCATCTTATAAGTTAGGCACTTTTACGCTACCACCTACCCAGCAATTAAAGGTAACTGTTTTACCAGCCATACCTGAGCTAAATATCATTTCTTTTGATGGTGCTTTAGCCATGTAGCTATTTACAGCTCCACTAGACTTACCACTTAATGATGGATCTACTCTACCAGCTTGACGTGCAACATCTGCAGCTTTCCAGTAAATAGCTCTTTTTTCAAAAGCAGAAGTACCACAATCGTTAGCACTACGTGCATATAAACTAGCAATTAATAAATATGCTTTACCGTTTGATGAGTTAGCATCAATTGCTTTTTGAGCATAACTTCTAGCAGAAGATCTACTTGTTCTTGAGTAAATAGATGCTACTTTGTAAAGTAAATCAGATTTTTTAGTACTGTCTGATTCTAAATCAATCGCTTTATTAAAGTTAGATAAAGCTTCATTTTTATTACCTGCTTTGTTTTCTAATAAACCTAAGTACACATATAAATCTGCAGTTGGCTCAATAGCTAATTGTGCATCTAATAATTTTTTAAACATTGGATCATCAGTACACTCTTTGTTATATATTCTATTTACAGCTCTTTTTACCCAAGTAATATCACCCTTTTTAGCTTCAAAACTCTTTTCATATAAAGGAATTAAGTTTGAACAATCTGCTAAAGCTCCTAATTTAGCATCGATACTACCTTCAATTTTACCGTAGTTTTCAGAGTTTTGAGTATATGCTTTTAAATTTCTTTTTTCTTTAGAAGTAATTGTACCGTTGTCTTCTTTAGGAATTAACTGAGTAATTCTATCTGTTAATTTCTTGTTTTCAACACCAATCTTCTCAATTACATCATCATATGTATCGAAAACTTCTTGTAAGTCTTTAGCACCTGCTTTATGCAAATCTACTAATAAAGAAAAGTAAAGGTATAATGCTTGTGGGTTACTAAAGTTCTCTTTATCTTCAGTAAAAGCTTTATGAAGGATATCATAAATTTCTTGATCAGAACCTAATTTTTCCTTATTCATCAATAGAGCTTTATCTATAAGAACATCAGCTTCATCAAATTTAGTAGGAAAATGAACTCTACTTGCATCATACAATGCCATCAAATCATTAGTAAATGCAGTTTTATCTGCTCCAGTAGCTTTCCCTATTTTGTATTTTAAGATTTTTTCTCCGTAAACAAAGTTAGCCTTATTTAATGCAGGACAGTTATCATAAACCATTTTCCATGGTGTATAAGCTGCTTCGTAATTTTTAACTTTTACGTGCTCTGCGTAAACAGATAGGTTTGTATTACACTCAGGATTCTGAGCATTCGCAAAACCTAAAAAACCTAATGTTGCAATGGCAACGATATAAAACTTCTTTTTCATAGTTGTGAGATATTTGTATATAGCGTTTATTAGTTATTTTAATTTTTTGGGACAATTTACCACTTTCAATGGTATTCCAGCTTGTATTATTTAATAAATTTCTTGTTTTAATATTTATACTTACTCTTAATTAATCAATTTAAAAACAAACATCAATAATTAAGAACAACAGTAACTTACTTCCAAAAGTTGTGCCAAAAACAATTTATTCTAATTTCAGAACAATAAAAATTGAACTAAAAAAGCTTTTAATTGAATTATAATTCATTAAAATTCAGCTAATTAAAAATCTAAAAAATAATACATTATACAAATCAACTAAAAGATGTTGTAATCGCACTATTTTAGTTACAACTTAAAATTTTTAGATACTAAGTTTAACAAAATCAAAATACATTTAACACTTAAAAAATTTCAGAACTTTTATTACTTATTGTATTCCAATAAATAATTCAAGCCCATTAGGAGAAATTTTTGATTGGCAAATATGCTATTTTTTGTTCTTTTAGACAAAAATAACGCATCACCACCGGTCAAAATAACTGTTAAATTTTTAAACCTAGATTCATATTTCGAAACAATCCCATCAATTTCAGCAACAATTCCGTTAATTACACCACTTTGAATACTTGTTTCGGTTGTATTCCCTATAAAATCTAAAATATTACCAGCCTCAAGTAATGGTAATTTTGAAGTTTGATCATGTAATGCTTTAAACCTCATTTTTAATCCGGGTGAAATAGAACCACCTAAATACTCTCCATAATCATTAACCATATCATATGTAATACACGTACCAGCATCAATAACCAGAGTGTTCCCTTTCGGATTCTCATAAAAAGCAGCAGTCGCTAATGCAATACGATCTACTCCTAAAGTTTCTGGTGATGCATATGAATTTTTAAAAGGCGTTTTAGTTTGATGAGATAACAATATTGTTTTGCAAAAAAGCTCTACAACCACAATATCTTTTTTTTCTAATGCTCCAACTGATGAAATTATTGCATTATTTATATTCGGAAATTGTGCAAATACTGCTTTTATCTTCGAAACAAACAACGAATATTCAATTTGCTCACTGAATATTTCATTTTTTTGTTTAAAAATTGAAATCTTAATTAGGCTGTTTCCTGCGTCTATTACTAGGTTCATGATGTAAAGTTCCGAAATTCTAAAAAAAGATTTAATATTTTTTTCGTTTTTTATTTGGATATCGGAAAATTGAAATTATATTTGCACCCGCTTAACGGCTTTGGTGCCTTAGCTCAGTTGGTAGAGCAATGGACTGAAAATCCATGTGTCCCTGGTTCGATTCCTGGAGGCACCACAAAAAACCCGATTCTAACGAATCGGGTTTTATTGTTTTAAAAGGTTTTTCTACACTATAAATTTACAAAACACTAACCATGCAAATTTGAAACACAGCCTACATATCATTACTTTTGAAACATAACACATTTGTATTTTGTTTAAAAAGACTTTACTCTTACTATATTTTTTTTCTAGCTGTAGTTTTTTAATAGCTCAAAAAAGCATTGATAAAGCTCTAGAAAAGTTTAACGACAATAGCATCCCTTACATTACAACTAAAAAATTACAAGAAACTAAAAACGTAATTGTTTTAGATACTCGAGAAAAAGAAGAGTTTAATGTTAGTCACCTCAAAGATGCTATTTGGGTTGGCTACAAAAGTTTTGATATTAACAATATACAAGTTGAAAAAAATGCGAATGTGGTTGTTTATTGCTCTATTGGTGTGCGATCTGAAGATATTGGAGAGCAATTAACCAAGAATGGCTTTACAAATGTTCAGAATTTATATGGTGGCATATTTAAATGGATAGAAAATGATTTTCCTATTTACGACACCAAAAACAACGAAACCAAAAAAGTTCACGCCTACGACAAAGAATGGGGTAAACTTTTAAAAAAAGGTAAAAAAGTTTATGAATAAGAGATTTTTACTTTTCTGTAATTACAAAAATCTAACTATTTTTATAGATCATAAATCCACTTCATAATTGAATACAAAAAACCTTCTTTTAATTTTTACAAGAAACCCTGAACTAGGGAAAGGTAAAACAAGATTAGCTGCAACTGTAGGTAAAGAAACAGCATTAGAAATATATAAATTTCTACTTGCACGTACTGTTGAAATTACTGAGAACTTAGACCTAACAAAACAAGTCTATTATTCTGAAACAATTTGGGATAATGACATTTGGGAAAATTCTATTTACCAGAAAAGAGTACAGTGTGGTGAAAATTTAGGCAAAAGAATGATTAATGCTTTTAAAGATGGTTTTGAAACTGGCTTTGAAAAAATTATAATTATTGGTAGTGATATGTTTGACCTTAGCCAAGCAGATATAGAAAATGCTTTTACCCAATTAAATGATAATGATTTTGTCATAGGGCCTGCTGAAGATGGTGGTTACTATTTATTAGGGATGAAACACTTAGAAACTTCAGTTTTTGAAAACAAAGATTGGGGAACTGAGAGTGTATTAGACGCAACACTATCAGATTTAAAAAATAAAAAAATAAAACTTTTAGAGGAACGAAATGATGTTGATGTATATGAAGACATTAAAGATATTAGCGCATTTCAACCCTTTTTAAAAAATTTAGAATAGCAGAATGATAAAAAAAGAAATACAAGAATCTATAAAATATTTAGTTAATAAAGGTTTTGACAAACCAGAAGTTGGTATAGTTTTAGGTACTGGATTAGGAAAATTAGCAAATCAAATAGAAGATTCTATTGAGGCGCATTACAATCATATTCCTTTTTTTCCGTTAGCTACAGTAGAGTTTCATAGAGGCAAATTAATATACGGAACTTTAGAAGGCAAAAAAGTTGTTGTTATGCAAGGTAGGTTTCATAGGTACGAAGGCTACGATTTAATTGACGTGACTTATCCGATTCGAATTATACATGAATTAGGTATTAAAAAATTGTTTATTTCTAATGCCTCTGGAGGTATTACCACAGGCTTTAAAAAAGGAGATATGATGTTAATTGAAGACCATATCAATCTTCAAGGAGATTCTCCATTAGCATTTAAGAATGTTTCTGAATTTGGTAGTCGTTTTACTGACATGAGTGCACCATATGATGCTGAAATGCGTGAAAAACTACTGAACATTGCAAAAAAAGAAAACATCACACTAAAAGAAGGTGTTTACGCCTCGGTTGTGGGCCCTCAGCTAGAAACAAGAGCCGAATATCGAATGCTAAAGATCATTGGAGCGGATGCTGTTGGTATGAGTACAGTGCCAGAAGTTATTGTTGCAAATCACTTAAGCTTGCCTGTTATCGCCATATCAGTAATTACTGATGAATGCGATCCTGAAAATTTAGAAGCTGCCGATATAAATGACATTATCGCAACTGCTGAAGATACGGAACCAAAAATGGTGACTTTGTTTAAAGAATTGATAAAACAGTTGTAAACTTTGTAAGGTTACAAAAAGAGCGACTACTAATTTAAAAAATAAAAAATTAGTCAAATGAAAACAATATTTCTAGCTCTTATAACTTTTTTCTCAGTAAACACGTATGCTAATCACAGCAGTGAAACTGTAATTTTTTCTAAGCCAGACCATACATCTTGGAATACTTTATCAAAAAAATACATCAATCAAAATGGTGATGTTAATTACAAAGCATTTAAAAAAGATGAAGCAAAACTAGATGCTTATTTACAATATTTAGCTAGCAATGCACCTTCTAAAGACTGGTCTAAAAATGAAAAGTTAGCCTATTATATTAATTTATATAATGCAGGTACGGTTAAACTAATATTAAAAAACTATCCTGTAAAAAGCATTAAAGATATTAGTAAGCCTTGGGATAAAGAATGGCTTAAAGTTGGTAACAAAACGTTTTCATTGGGTCAAATTGAGCATGAAGTTCTTAGAAAAATGAATGAACCACGTATTCACTTTGCTATTAACTGTGCTTCTTATTCTTGTCCTAAATTATCAAATGAAGCTTATACCGCTACAAACACACAAGCCAAACTTAAGCAAGCAACGATTGATTTTGTGAATGATAAAAAACGCAATATTATAACACCTAATAAAGTGCAGTTATCTGCTATTTTCAAATGGTTTAAAGACGATTTTACCAAAAACGGTTCTGTAATTGACTTTATAAAACCTTATGCTAAAACAAAAATTGAATCTAAAGTAAAAATTAGCTATTTAACTTACGACTGGAGTTTAAATGAAAGTAAGTAAGCCACAAATAAGTGTTGTTATTCCTGTATATAATGAAGAAAAAAATATATCAAGAATACTAAAACACCTTATAGAAAACAGCTCACCCAACCACATTAAAGAAATTATTGTGGTTGATGGCGGCAGTACTGATAACACGGTAAATTTAGCATTACTCAATAATCGTGCAACAGTTATACATTCTAATAAAGGTAGAGCAAAACAATTAAACTTTGGAGCTCAACGTGCAACAAGTGAAATTATTTATTTTTTACATGCAGATACATTTCCTCCTAAAAACTTTGACGAAAGTATTATTAACACTGTAGCGCAAGGAAATAAAGTTGGGTGTTTTGAAATGCGTTTTGATTCCGACTCAAAATTCTTAAACTTTTTCGCACTGCTCACAAAAATTAACCATACAATTTGTAGAGGGGGCGATCAATCACTTTTTATTACTAAAGATTTTTTTATCGAGATGAATGGCTTTAACGAGAGCTACATTATCTATGAAGATAACGAGTTTATTGCTCGCACCTATAAAGCGACAAAATTTACAATTCTACCAGATCATGTAAAAACTTCTGCTAGAAAACACAGAAACCATGGCAATGTTAAGCTACAATATCATTTTGGAGTTATCCACTTAAAAAATATACTTGGCGCTGGCCCCGATGAACTACACGATTATTACAAGAGAAATATTGCTATTCAGTAATTTTTATTTTTTTTCATAATCCAATAGAACACCTTCACTAATCCATTTTGCTAAAGCTTGTCTATTTTCATAATCTAAAATACGGCGCTGATCTTTTTTATTGGTAATATTTCCAATTTCAATAAAAGTCATTGCTGGGTGCGTTTTTTTTACCAAATAAAGCGAACTTCTATCTTCAAAAGTACCCTCATAAGTACGATTGGGTTGGTATTTCTTATATTTTGCTTGAAAAGTTTTATGAATACTCTCTGCTAATTTTTTTCCGTTTGTACTTTTTTCATGATGATAGAAGAAAACATCAATATTTTGACCCTTACTCCTGCTATCAACATGTGTAACAATTAAACGTTGGTACTTACCTTTATTTTTTCTGTAAAGTTCATTTACTACTTCAACTCGTTGTTTTAATCTAGCGACTTGGTTGAGTGGTATTATTTTATCAGGGTAAACAACCTCATCTCTATCAATCTCTAAAATACGGTCATCTCGAATACCATCATCTGGATCACGAACTATGATATACACCATCGCTCCATGAGATAACAATTCTTTTGCAAGCCTTAATGTCACATCATAAGCATATTCATCTTCAGCAATAGCTTTACCTCTATACGTGGTCATTGCCCCAGGATCAGGACCACCGTGACCTGAAACTAAATAATAAACAGCACCTTCTAACCTTGTACTTTGTGATATAACCTCTGCATATTTATCTCCAAAAATAGCATATGATATACCTGTAACATCTTTAGTTTTCGTTTCCACTTTTGTATTAAGAACTGTGGGAATCTTATAAACCCTACCTTCGTATAAATGAGTACTATCTCTGAGGTTATCAATATTTAATGAAATAAATTCATCATAGCCTTCATAAGGGTTTACACCTTGTTTTCTTAATAAAGACAATATGCCGTCACCTTTTTCTGCAACAACAGTTTGCAGAGTCTCTTGTGCTATACCATTAAAAACTACGGTAACTACAACTGCAAAAAAAAATGATTTTCTGAACTTAAAAACTGACATTAAAATTATCTATTATTTGTATGAACTATTACTAATCTTCCATTTCAATATTAGAATAATCAACTTGTATGCCAGTAGAGATAACATCAATAAATTTATTTTTACTGCTTGTTGCCATACTCTTATTTTTATTACTATTTACAGTAATAAAAGTCATTGCCGGAAGTGCATTGTTTGCCAAATATAAGCTAGTTTTTTCAGTTAAAGGAGCTCCATTGTTACTATCTGCATATAATTTTATTCTGTTAGATTTAAAAACACGCTCTAAATTATCAGATAACTTTTTACCTTTTTCACTCTTTTGGTGGTGAGCAATATCAATTATAGCAGATGAATTGAAACCATTTTCTACATCAACAACTAATAAGCGTTGATACTCTTCTTGATGCTTTAAATATTGTTGATTTATTTTTGCAACAAAATCACCTAAACCTGTATTTTCTATAGAGTCATATTCAAAAAGAAAAACTCTAGCTCCTTTTTCTAAAAGTTCTTTAGCTACAGCAAATGCTAAGGTTTTTTTATTTTCTGAATCAGAATTTACTACGGATAAATCATGATTATTAAACTTATCAAATAGCAAATAATACACCGAGTTATTTAAAATAGTATCTCTCTTTTTTAACCCCGCTTTAGTCGGGTTAAAAATTGAAGTTTCTACGCCAGTAGTTAAGTTTATTTTCCTCCCCAAGCTTCTATAAGAAACAGCTGCTTTTGGTATTTTATACTCCTCACCAATACGAAGCATACTGCCCTTGCTTATTTTACCCTCATTTAAGCTTAAAAATTCTTGATAATATTCATTTTTATCTAAACCTTCCCTATATAATATTTGCACAATTCCATCGCCATTTTTAGCAACAAAAGTAGGTTTACTCTCTTGAGAATTTAAAATAAAAAGCGTTGAAATAAAACAAAAAACCGATGTAATAAATTTCGATAAATTCATAGCTAAGGGATTGATTTACAAATATTACTAAAAATACTGACCAATTCCAAACACTAAACCTTTTGTTCCGTTTTTAGTAATACCATAACCATAATCAATTCTAAAAACGGCATTAAATATTTTTTTATGTATAAACCTTACTCCTGCACCAGGATATATTCTAATATTATTTTCATCAACAAAATCATTAAAATCTCCACCTGGGTTTCGCCATGTACCTCCATCAACAAACACATTGCCTTGTAGTACAAACCATTTTTTATCAATTATCGAATGTCTGTATTCTGTATTTATAACAATGGCCGCAGTGCCACGATCAATAGTGTTGCCAACACCTCTAATATTCAAATTATTATCTACCGTAAAAGGCGCAAACGGACTGCTTGTATTACTTGCCAAACCAAGCCTTACTCTATTTGTCCAATTGCCTAATTTACCAACACGCTTGTAATATAAAAAGTCATTAAACCCGATTAAAAAATCTGGCAGTGATGCATCGGTACTATTCACATATTGCAAATTTAAAGCACTTTTAAAACCATCTAAATATTGATAATAATAGGTAATATTCTCATAATTGTACAATAGCTTAAGTAGCTTTTTATTTGTACTTAAACTCTCTGGCACATCGTCATTCAAAAAACCTTCTAAATAATCATAATATTCTGTAAAAAAGCTAACCCCAAATTCAGCCTTATGCCTGGCATTAAACTCATATAGACCTAAAATTTCAATTCCTTTGTTTCTATACCTATAATCAACGGTACCTGCATCAAAAAAAGCAGGTTCACGTGTAATAAAATCATTATAATTTACTGCCAACCCCAGTTTACTACTAAATAAGTTAGGCGCTCTAACTAATAAACCAAATGAATTAAAAATATCATATTGGTAAAAACCTCCTAAGGTTACGTTTTTACCAAAAGCATTAAATTCTTGTAAACCAAGCCTAAAAGCCAAATCATCATTTGAAGAAGAAAAAACATTAGCAAAAGGTATTAACGTAAAATTCTCTTCTACACCATAGGTTACTTTATAGTTTTTTTTTGAAATTAATTCTACTTTATAATAAGCATGTGCAATTGAAGGTAAACGCTTAAGCCTATTTATATCAGTTTCTATTAGTGTAGAATCTAAAGCAGTTTGTGCTTTTACCAATAACAATGACTTTAAAAAAGATTCTTTATTTCTTTTTAAACCATAAAAATCAACTTGCAAGACTATTTGTTCTTGAGCATTACTAAATAAAGTAAAACTTATGAAGACAAAAAATAGTAAAAATTGGTTTTTCATGGTTTATGGCATTTGGTGGTACTTATTGGTATTTTTTATATAATTCTCTAATCGTATTTTCTGCTGGTTTATTTTGTGGGGTAAACCGGTTATCTTCAATACCACCTGATCGTTTGTGATTAATAAACCACTTCCAAACATAACCACCGGCAAACCATTTTTCTGGCCAAAACTCTTCAATTATGGCATGTGTTGCATTTACTTGAGCTTCTAAATTAACTTTCTCTTCATTTCTATCTACAAGCCATGGTTTTTTTGCAGTATAATCCATACTTCTATAACCATACTCTGTAAATAAAATAGGTTTACTTTTTTCTTCAGAAAAAGTAGCCAATTCATCTTTCCAATACCTCCAACCAGCTTTCAAATTTTCTACTGTAGGTGATTTAGCCTCAGAAAGTGGAAAATAGGCATCAACACCTACATAATCTAATTCTTCCCAAAAAGGTGTTTTTTTAAATTCATCCCAGTTAGAAGCATAGGTTAATTTACCCTTGTAAATTTCTTTTATTTCAACTATTAACTTCAACCAATAATTTGGTCTATTTTCCACAAACTTTTCAAGCTCAGTACCTATGCAAAACATATCAACTTTAGCATCTGCGGCTACTTTTGCATACATGGTAATAAAATCTCTATACGTGTCTTCTAATATTTTCCAATCTTCTTCCGTATGCATTTCTAAAGTTCCTGTAAACTCACCTCCTCTAATCCATATTTGAGGCTTCATCATTACGGCTATTCCATTTTTATGCAAAATATCAATGTATTGGCTTACTCCTTTTTTTGTTTCACCATACCATTGCCTGTCTGTATTAAAATTAACTTTAGGTGAATTTATATTTTGCACAAAACCAAAAGGCATTACTGCCGCATGATTGGCATTTAAATTGACCACTTTTTCTACATGATCCTGTGCAACACCTTCTCTTGACGAAACAAAACTGATTCCGTTAATTTTCGTTTGAGATTGACTTGTACATGAAAATTGTAATATGCACAAAAAAAGAAATCCTATTTTTTTCATTATCTATTATTATCAAATCAAAAATAGGGTTTTAATAGCTTAGAATTAGAAAATAGCCCTAAGCCCGACATTAAATGTTTCACCCAAACCTGTATTATTACCTCTCACAAAGTTTGTATACAAAGTTTCTATATTTAAAGCGTCGGTTAACTGGTATTTTAATCCACCACCAAGTGCCGTAAAATCTTGTGTAAAATTGTTACCTAAATCTAAACGCTGTGAATGTTGTGCCAATGCTAAAACTGTGAACTTTGAAGATGGAAAATAACTTAAAAATAACCCCGGAGTTAAGTTTAAACTGTTATTCGCAAAACTACCCTCAATAGAGTCTCCCTGCTCATCATAAACAGCATTTTTACCAAAATGGAATTCAGAATTTAACTCAGAAAACAATTGCCATTTATCACCCGGAAAAGTATAATCATAAAAAAATCTGTTTTGCCAAGTATATCCTTTTTGATCTAAAAAAACACCTTCTTCAACTTCATTATCTATTAAAGGAATATAGAATGAACTTTGTATACTGAAATTACTGATTTTTGCAAAAGGAACAAACTTAACAGAAGGTGCAATTGATGTTAAACCAGAACGTGCTGTACCAGATTCACCATCAAATTTGAACACTTCTAAAGCATTTCTATCAGCTATAACATTAGATCTAAATTCTAAAATAGCACCAACATTCCATCGCTTATTTTCACCAACACCTGTATATAGTTCTAAGGTAGATGTAAAAAAGGTCTGACGATCTTCGGACCCTTCAGAAAAGGTGCTTTCTGTTTGTGTATATAAATTATTAAACCATTTTAAGTCAATCTGTCCTTTTCCTATTAACTTAGAGGGCGTATACTGTTGTATGTTACTCTTTTCTTTCTTATTCTCAATTATTTCTTGCTGAGAAAACGAATTTGAATAATATAAAAACAATGTTGTGACAAATAAAGGTTTTAAAATATTTTTCATATTTTGTAGTTATTTACTTACAATATAAAATTAGGAAATTAATTAAATATAATGCGGTTAATTTTTAAGTTGAACCAAATAACTGTAAAAAGTATCACATAGTTATAACAGAAAAAATTAATTTTTTTTGTTAAGTTATGTTATTTTGTTTCGACTCAACCAAAACAACAAATCAAACCTTATGGAAAATATTGTCATTATTGGTAACGGAATTTCAGGTATTACAACCGCTCGTCATATTCGAAAATTATCTGATAAAAAAATTACCATTATTTCTGCTGAAACAGATTATTTTTTTTCTAGAACAGCATTAATGTATGTGTACATGGGTCATATGAAATTTGAACATACACAACCTTATGAAAACTGGTTTTGGAAAAAAAATAGAATTGATTTGGTTAATGATTTTGTTACTGCAATAAATCACGAAAGCAAAGAACTAGTTTTAAAAAAAGGTGGCTCAATGTCATATGATAAATTAGTTATCGCCACAGGTTCTAAACCAAATAAATTTGGATGGCCAGGTCAAGATTTAGATGGCGTTTACGGTATGTACTCTAAACAAGATTTATTAGGCATAGAAAAAAATGCGCCTGATAACGAGCAATGCAAACGCGCCGTAATTGTTGGTGGCGGATTAATAGGTATTGAAATGGCAGAAATGCTCAGGTCTAGAAAAATACCTGTTACTTTTTTAGTCCGTGAAAAAAGTTTTTGGAATGGAGTTTTGCCTGATGGAGAATCGCAACTTATAAACGAACATATTTTAGATCATCATATAGATTTACGATTAGATACGAATTTAGAAGAAATAATCGCCGATGAAAAAGGTTATGCTAAAGCAGTAAGAACAGACAAAGGTGATATTATTGATTGTAATTTAGTTGGTTTAACTGCTGGCGTTACCCCCAATATAGATTTTTTAAAAGAATCTGGGATTGAAATAGGAAGAGGTGTAAAAGTGAATCGTTATTTAGAAACTAATATACAAGATATTTATGCTATTGGTGATTGTGCTGAGCAACATGAAGGTATTGGAAAACGAAGACCTATTGAAGCTGTATGGTATACGGGCCGCATGATGGGTGAAACTTTAGCACAAACTATTTGTGACAACAAAACAAAATATAGCCCAGGACATTGGTTTAATTCTGCAAAATTTTTAGATATTGAATATCAAACTTATGGTTGGGTAAATAGTATGCGTAACAAACCTGATTACGAAGAACATTTTCATTGGCGACATAGTACTGAAAATACCTGCATTACCATTTCTTATGAAAAGGACACTAAAGAATTCTTGGGCATAAATACTTTTGGAATTAGAATGCGTCATGAAATTTTTGACCGTTGGCTCACTGAGAAAAAAGACATTTATTTTGTACTAGAATATTTAAAAGACGCCAATTTTGACCCTGAATTTTTTAAGAATTACGAACAGCAGATTGTCTCAAAATTTAATTCAGAATTTAATTCAAACATTACTCCTAAAAAGAAAAGCTGGAAACGAATTTTTAGCAAAGCATAATTAATTACAAGGAAAAAATAAACATCATGAAAACAATTCAAAACATAGGCCTTGTAATATTCTTAATTGGCTTAGCAATATTTACAGCATTACCATTATCAGGTTCATTCAAATTAACACAAAAAGATTTTGACACTTTTGTGTCCGAAAAAAAAATAAAGAGTGAAGTATTTATTCAGAATGTAGAAAAAACTATTGTTGGTAGGGAATTTAGCGGTATGCAATCTTTATCTCCATTAGTAAGTGATGCATTAGAAAACGCAAACCAAGTTCACGTTAAAAATAAAGAATACGGAAAAAAAATATACACCAGTGCAAAAGATATGGCCACTGCTATTGGTAAAACTTCTGCCGCAGGTTTTATTGCCGAAAACAAGGGGCTAATGTGGTTTTTAACCTTCGGGTTAGGTATTATTGGCGCACTTATGTTCATTTTACCAAATGCTATTTTATTGGGTAAAAAAGGAATTAAAAACGATGGTATTTACCTTCATTCAGCGACTAATAGAGGTTGGATTGCCTGGATGGTATTTGTATTTTTAGTATCTTTTTACTTGGTACTTTATTTTGCATCACAATATGCAACAAACTGGACGTTGGTTGTTGATCCTATAAGTGAGAGTTTAAGTGGTAACCCTGCAGGCCATTGGTTTGTATACGGTTTTATGTATTGCGTAATAATGACTGTTATGGCTGTGCGTATGTACATTAAATACCGTCATAATATGTATCAAGTTGTTCGTACAACATCGGTATTATTTTTTCAAATTGTATTCGCCTTTCTTATTCCTGAAATAATGGTGCGCTTACAAATGCCTTATTATGATTTTAAAAATGCTTTTCCTTTAGATTATGACTTCTTTTTTCAATGGAATTTAAAATCACTATTAAATAGTGGTGGAATTGGTTTATTCATCTTAGTTTGGGGTGTTGTTTTAACCTTAGTAATTGTACCCGTTATGGTTTATTTCTTTGGTAAAAGATGGTATTGTTCATGGGTTTGTGGTTGCGGTGGTTTAGCCGAAACATTAGGTGACCCGTACAGGCAACACTCAAGTAAATCACTATTTTCGTGGAAAGTTGAACGTTGGTTAATACACAGTGTACTTTTATTTGCTGTAGTAATGACGGGTTTAACATTGTATAGCTTTTTTGCTGAAACAGGTACCGTTTTAGGCATAAAAACTTCAAGCATACAAAACATATATAGTTTAGTAATTGGTTCTATATTCGCTGGAGTTATTGGTACTGGATTTTATCCAATTTTCGGAAATAGAGTTTGGTGTAGATTCGGTTGCCCATTAGCTGCTTATTTAGGATTTGTACAACGTTTCAAATCTCGTTTTAGAATAACAACTAATGGTGGCCAATGTATTTCTTGTGGTAACTGTTCTACGTATTGTGAGCAAGGTATTGATGTTAGAGCTTATGCCCAAAAAGGTGAAAACATTGTACGTTCAAGTTGTGTTGGTTGTGGTGTTTGTTCTGCTGTATGCCCACGTGGTGTATTAAAATTAGAAAACGGACCAGAAGAAGGTCGTATTAACCCAACTGAAGTTCTTTTAGGAAACGATGTTGATTTAATGGAGCTTGTAAACAAAAAATAAGAACCATGCATTTCAAAGCTTTTCTTTATGTTTGCTTCTGTATATTCGCTTTTAATACAATTTTAGCAAAAACATATACCAAGAATTATTACGATTCTGGCGAATTAAAATCAGAAGGTTGGATAGATGATAACTCTAAAAGTGGGTATTGGTTATTCTATTACAAAAACGGAAAAGTTTCTGAACAAGGACATTATAAAAACAATAAAAAAGATGCGTATTGGCATTATTTTTCTAAACATGGAAAACCTACAAAAGCAGGTAACTATATAAAGGGAAAAAAGTCAAAATGGTGGTTATTTTATGATTCAAAAGGTTTTATAAATCATAAATGCCAATTAAGTATGGGAATTAAAAATGGATATTGCTTAAAATATATCAATCAAAAATTGACTTCTGCAGAAAAATATAAAGATGGACAAAAAATTAAAGAATGGTTTAGTTTTTCAAGCTTTAGAAGTGAAAACAAACTATCTGACTTAAGATAAATGAGTATAATTAAAGTTATAATACCTGCTTTTAACGAAGCAGACTCTATCGCTCATGTGATTAATGAATTACCTGCTACTGTTACTGAAACAATTGTAGTAAACAATAATTCAACCGATGAAACCGTTTTAAAAGCTGAAAATGCTGGTGCAACTGTTTTAACAGAAGACAGAAAAGGCTATGGTTACGCTTGTTTAAAAGGTTTACATTATATTGAAGAACAAGCTAAACAACCAGATATTATTGTTTTTTTAGATGGTGATTATTCTGATTACCCTGAAGAACTAACAAAATTAGTTGCCCCAATTATTAATAATAATATTGATATGGTTATAGGCGCAAGAGATAAAGCTTTAAGAGAAGAGGGTTCTATGACTCCACAACAGGTTTTTGGTAATTGGCTTGCAACTGTATTAATGAAAATATTTTTTGGTGCTAATTTTACAGATTTAGGACCATTTAGAGCAATAAAATACGATAAGTTACTAGCACTTAACATGCAAGATAAAACTTATGGCTGGACGGTTGAGATGCAATTAAAAGTATTAAAAAACAAATTTTCATATACCGAAGTACCAGTGCGTTATAAAAAAAGAATTGGAGTGTCAAAAGTGTCTGGTACCGTAAAAGGTAGTATATTTGCTGGCATTAAAATCTTAACTTGGATTTTTAAATACAGTTTAAAATAATATGGAATTAGTAATTTCTTACGTTATCATTACCGTATATAGTATCTCATTACTATTAATATTTTTCTACAGCCTTGCTCAACTTAACTTACTAGTCAACTACTTAGGAAACAAAAGAAGAGATAAAACAGCGCCAAAATTCAATCTTTTAGACCCAAAAGAAATTCCTTTTGTGACCATTCAACTTCCTGTTTATAATGAGGAATATGTAATGGATAGATTGCTTGAAAATATAGCTAAAATAGAATATCCAACCAATAAGTTAGAAATTCAAGTATTGGATGACTCAACTGATGATACAGTAATTGACACTGCAGCTCACGTAAAAAAATTACAAGAGACTGGTTTAGATATTAAGCATATTTGTAGAACTAACAGACAAGGTTTTAAAGCCGGAGCATTAAAAGAAGGTTTAGAAATTGCCAAAGGTGATTTTATTGCCATTTTTGATGCTGACTTTTTACCATCATCTGATTGGTTAAAGAAAACTGTTATCTACTTTAAAGATACTGAAATAGGTGTTGTACAAACACGTTGGGGACACATTAACCGTGACTACTCAACATTAACTAAAATACAAGCTTTTGCTTTAGATGCGCATTTTACTTTAGAACAAGTTGGCCGTAACTCAAAAGGGCATTTTATCAACTTTAATGGTACTGCTGGTATTTGGCGTAAAGATTGTATTCTTGACGCTGGTAACTGGGAAGGTGATACTCTTACTGAAGATTTAGATTTGAGCTACAGAGCACAACTTAAAAATTGGAAGTTTAAATATTTAGAAGATGTTGAAACACCTGCTGAATTACCTGTAGTTATTAGCGCTGCGCGTTCACAACAATTTAGATGGAATAAAGGTGGTGCTGAAAATTTCAGAAAAACCGTTACTAGTGTTGTAACAGCTAAAAACATCCCTTTTAAAACAAAATTTCATGGGGTAATGCACTTACTAAACAGCTCAATGTTCTTATGTGTTTTTATAGTTGCTCTTTTAAGCATACCTATGTTATATATTAAAAACAGCTACGGACATTTAGGTTGGATATTTGAAGTAACTAGTTTCTTCATAGTTAGTACTATAATTCTATTTGTCTGTTATTGGTTTACTTACAAAAGCATACAAGGTAGCAGTATCAATAACTTTGTTGATTACATAAAAATATTCTTTACATTTTTCTCTGTTGCACTTGGTTTCTCTTTACACAATTCAATTGCGGTATTAGAAGGTCATATGGGCAAAAGAAGTGAATTTGTACGTACACCAAAATTCAACTTAAACAATATTAAAGACAGCTGGAAAGGCAACAAATATTTAGCTAAAAAATTATCACCAAACATGATATTAGAAGCGGCGCTTATGATTTATTTCCTTTTTGGAATGTATAGTGCTATACCTTTAAATGATTTCGGATTATTCCCTTTTCATTTCATGCTATTTTTAGGTTTTGGATTTGTATTCTTTAAATCTCTTACTTCAAGAGCATAAGTATGTATTCGTATTGGAAACTTCATAAACTTCCAATCTTATTGGTGCTTTTTAGTAGCATCTTGTATTATACATTCGCATACCATTTTGAACGAACAGAATTTATAAAACTAATAACGCTATTTTTTGCGTTATTAGTTTTTTGTTTTAAACTCATTCAGTTTGAAAAATGGAATTTAAAATTCTTACTCGCTTCAGGTATAATTTTCAGAATCATATTCATCTGTATTCTGCCTAATTTTTCTCAAGATTTTTATCGTTTTATATGGGATGGGGAGTTGGTGAGCAACTTACAAAACCCATATTTACAAGTCCCAAATGAACTAATTAAGCAGCCAAACTTAGTTATTGATAATGCCCAAGAATTATTAACAGGAATGGGAGACTTGAGCCCTAAATTTCATAGTAATTATCCACCGTTAAATCAGATTATATTCTCTATTGCTTCGGTTTTAGGTTGTAAATCAATTTTAGGTTCTGTAATTGTAATGCGAATTATAATTATTCTTGCAGATATAGGTATCGTTTATTTCGGTCAGAAACTATTAAAAAATCTCAATTTATCACCACATTTAATATTTTGGTATTTCTTAAATCCATTAATTATTGTAGAACTTACAGGCAATCTTCATTTTGAAGGTGTCATGCTTTTTTTCTTTGCCTGGTCATTATACTTGCTATCGAAAAATAAATGGCAATTAGCAGGTATAATCTATGCATGTGCTATTTCAATAAAATTAGTGCCATTACTTTTTCTACCACTATTCTTTAAATATTTTAGTTTTAAAAAAAGTATTCAATTTTATAGTATTGTTGGTGTTACCTCAATCCTATTACTAGCTCCATTTTACACATCAGAATTCATTAGTAATTATTCTGATACTGTTGGCTTATGGTTTTCAAATTTTGAATTTAATGCAAGTGTGTACAACATTATAAAAACCATCTCAATAACTTATTTTGATGGCAAACCTTGGGAAATCGTAAAAGTATATGGTAAAGTAACTCCGTTATTGACAATCGGAATTGTTCTCCTATTTACTTTTTTGAGAAAAAATGAGAAATTACCGGTCTTAATTACCTCAATGCTTTGGGTGCTCAGCATTTATTATTTTATATCAACCACTGTACATCCTTGGTATGTAGTATTCCTAGTGTTCTTAACTGTCTTTACAAAGTATAGGTTTGCACTAATTTGGTCAGGAGTAATCATTTTAAGTTATTACGCTTATGCCAATGCCAACTACATAGAACATTTAGGCATTTTAGCTCTTGAATATATTTTAGTAATAGGGTACATGGTTTACGAATTAAGTATCGTTCGTAACAAAAAGTGAAATTTTTGTAAAAATTAGACAACAAGTATTGAAAAGTCAATTTAATTTGTACATTTGACTCGATAATGAATAAAAACGCACACATATTAGTTTCTACAGACAGGGCAATAGCTCCTGTGCGTTCATTTACACCTACACGCCGTCGCCCGTAAGGGTGTGATATATTATGGAAATAGGTGAGTCCATTTCCGCAGAAAGACAAAACAATATTTCAATTAATTTTTTACTCTTAATCCTAATTGGCAATGGAAATACAAATTGCTAACGAGTCACATTTTAAATACGCTGAAGCTATTTGCGATACAATAGCGGAATCTGCCAAAGTCAGAGGAACAGGAATCGCAAAAAGAACTCCGGAATATATTTGTAAAAGGCTAGGTAATGGTAATGCTATTATTGCATTAGACAACGGTAAGTTTGCAGGTTTTTGTTATATAGAAGTCTGGGGGCATGAGAAATTTGTTGCCAATTCTGGCCTTATCGTTCACCCTGATTACAGGTCACAAGGACTTGCTAAAAAAATAAAAGAAAAAACTTTTGAGCTATCAAAGGAAAAATTTCCTGATGCTAAAATTTTTGGAATCACTACTGGTTTAGCAGTAATGAAAATTAATTACGAATTAGGCTACAAACCAACAACATTCTCAGAACTTACGGATGATCCTGAATTCTGGAAAGGTTGTCAAACTTGTAAAAACTTTGACATTCTTACACGTACAGAACGAAAAATGTGTTTGTGCACCGGCATGTTGTATGACCCTGCAACTGACAATAAAAAGAAAGCAGAAAACGAAGTAACTAAGGGCCATGAAAAAGCAAACCCTAAAGCTTTCAAAAAATTAAAAAGTATAAAAGAATCCCTTTTCATAAAAAAGAAAGAATAATGAAAAAATTAGTATTAGCCTATAGCGGTGGTTTGGACACATCATACTGTGCAAAACATTTATCAAAAGATGAAGGATTTGAAGTTCATGCTGTAAGTGTAAACACAGGTGGTTTTTCAAAAGAAGAAATCAGTGAAATAGAAAAAAAAGCTATTGAATTAGGTGCAACATCATATAAATCAATTGATGCTGTTCAAACTTTTTACGATAAAGTAGTTAAGTTTTTAATTTTCGGGAACGTGCTTAAAAACAATACTTACCCACTTTCAGTAAGTGCTGAGCGTATTGTACAGGCTATTGAAATTGTAAACTACGCTAAAAAAGTGGGGGCTTCACATATTGCTCATGGTAGTACTGGTGCTGGTAACGATCAGGTTCGTTTTGATATGATTTTTCAAATTATAGCTCCTGAAATAGAAATCATTACACCAATAAGAGATAATAAACTTTCAAGAGAGGCTGAGATTGCTTATTTACAAGAGAATGGCATTGATTACCCTTGGGAAAAAGCAAAATACTCAATCAACAGAGGGCTTTGGGGGACATCAGTTGGTGGTGAAGAAACATTGACATCTCAAAATGCTTTACCAGATAGTGCATACCCAAGTCAATTACAAGATAAAGAACCTAGTGATGTAAAACTAACTTTCGAAAAAGGTGAGTTAATTGCAGTTAATGGCACTAAAGATAATCCTGTTGCAAATATTGAAAAATTAGAAACTATGGCTTCTAAATATGCAATTGGCAGAGATATTCATGTTGGTGATACTATTATAGGTACAAAAGGTAGAGTTGGTTTTGAAGCAGCTGCCGCTTTAATTATCATAAAAGCACACCATTTATTAGAGAAACATACACTAACTAAATGGCAACAATACCAAAAAGAGCAACAAGGTAATTTTTACGGAATGTTATTACATGAAGGCAATTATTTAGATGCTGTAATGAGAAATATTGAAACTTTCTTGACAGATACACAAAAGACTGTTTCTGGAGATGTTTTCTTAAGCTTATACCCTTTCCAATTTAGATTAAACGGAATTTCATCTGAACATGATTTAATGACGGATGCTTTTGGAAGTTACGGTGAAGTTAATAAGGGTTGGTCTGCAACTGATGCTAAAGGCTTTATTAAAATGCTCTCAAACTCAGGTAGAATATACAACTACGTAAACAATAGTAATGAATAGTATTTTAAAATTACTTGAAACAAGAGATCTTTATATCCATCTGATATTGTTTAAAATCTATCTTCAAACAAGTGGAAGAACAAAAATTCCAATAAATGAAAGTGATTTAAAAAATGAGATTAAAGAAATATTTGATGGTGATTATAGCTATCAAGACTATCTAACAGCTACTCAATATTTAATTTCAGAAAATTTGGTAGAGAATTCATTTATGGGGCTAACAGTTAAAGGTAGAGCATATTTTGAAAATTGGATAAAAGAATTTGAAAACTTAAGTAAAGAGGATCAACAAAAATTAAACGAAAATTTATCTCCAAAAATTTCAAAATTTTTTGAACTAACTGATAATATAGTTAAAGTAGGAACATTTGTTACGAAATTAATCGAATTAAGTAATAATATATGATTAAAGCTGGAATAATAGGTGGTTCTGGATATACTGGAGGTGAACTTATCAGAATACTTTTAAACCACCCAGAAGTAACTATAGATTTTGTGTACAGTACCACAAGAGCTGGAAAAAAAATTACAACAGCACACCCTGATTTATTAGGGGTTACTGATATTGCTTTTACAGGTGATGTAAACTTAAATGTAGATGTTGTTTTCTTATGCTTAGGTCACGGAAATTCAACAACATTTTTAAATGCAAATGATTTTTCTGCTAACACAAAAATCATTGATTTGAGTAATGATTTTAGGTTAGATGCTGATGCTATTTTAAATGGCAAAAAATTTGTTTACGGTTTACCCGAAACAAATAAGCCTGCAATTAAAAAAGCAAATTATATTGCTAATCCTGGTTGTTTTGCGACAGCTATTCAACTTGGTTTATTACCATTAGCAAAAGCAGGACTTTTAAATAACGAAATTCATATAAATGCTGTGACAGGTAGTACTGGTGCAGGCGTTAGTCCATCAGCTACTTCACATTTTAGTTGGAGAAATAACAATGTATCGTGGTATAAACCTTTTACTCACCAACATTTAGGCGAAATAGGTGAAAGTTTAGCTTCTTATAACAATGAAGTAGGAGAATTATTTTTCTTACCTAACAGAGGGAATTTTACAAGAGGAATTTTAGCTACAGCTTATACTAAGTTTGAAGGTAGTATAGAAGATGCAATAGCTCTCTATAAAGATTTTTATAAAGATGCTTTGTTTACACATATTTCAGAACAAGAAATAAATTTAAAGCAAGTAGTAAATACTAATCACTGTCATATTCATTTACATAAGTTTAATGATCGTCTTCTAATTACTTCAGCTATAGATAATTTATTAAAAGGAGCATCTGGTCAGGCAGTACAAAACATGAATTTAATGTTTGGTTTTGAGGAAAATATAGGACTGAATTTAAAAGCAGGAGTTTTTTAGCATCGATTTCACTCAGCGAACAAATATTGATTGAGCGTAATCTAAATTAAAAAGCAGTAAAATTAAAAAAATGAAAGTAGCCATAATAGGAGCAGGAAATTTAGGATTAGCTATCGCCAAAGGAATATTAAATTCTAATGGTGCTACTAGTATGTATTTAACGAAACGAAATACAGAAGAAATTTCTAAATATGAAAAATACGGAAACGTAACTGTTACTTCTGATAATAGAGAAGCAGTTGAAAAGTCTGATATTTTAATATTTGCTGTTCAACCAGCACAATTTGAGCAAATTCTTACTGATGTAAAAGATTTGTTAAATGAAAAACACGTGGTAATTTCAACCATTACAGGTGTGGTTATTTCTCAAATTGAAGCAATTATTGGTACTGATCATAACATCATCCGTAGTATGCCAAATACAGCAATATCTGTAGGTAAATCTATGACTTGCATTTGTAGTAATGAACAAGGTAAAAAACGAATTGAGCTTGCTAAAGCTATTTTCAACCGGATGGGCCATTCTATGGAAATTCCTGAAAGTCAGATGCAAGCAGCTACAGTAATTTGTGCTAGTGGTGTTGCCTTTTGGATGCGATTAATACGCGCTACAACTCAAGGTGCTATTCAACTTGGTTTTGATGCTAAAGAAGCTCAAGAATTAGCAATGCACACTTGCGATGGTGCTGCAAACTTGTTAATAGAATCTGGCAATCATCCGGAGGCAGAAATTGATAGAGTTACGACTCCAAAAGGGTGTACAATACAGGGTTTAAACGAAATGGAACATCAAGGTTTAAGTTCGTCATTAATACAAGGTATTGTAGCATCTTATGAAAAAATAAGTGAAATAAAAAAAGGGGAATTATGAAACTATTTGATGTTTATCCACTTTATGATGTAACACCTGTAAGTGCAAAAGGAATAGTTGTTACAGATGACAAAGGACAAGAATATTTAGATTTTTATGGTGGACATGCTGTAATTTCAATCGGGCATTCTCACCCACACTATGTAAAAAGATTAGAAGATCAATTACACAAAATAGGTTTTTATAGCAATGCTGTACAAAACCCATTACAGGTTGAGCTTTCTACAAAATTAGGTACATTATCAAATTGCAATAATTACAATTTGTTTTTATGTAGTTCTGGTGCTGAGGCAAATGAAAATGCGCTAAAATTAGCTTCATTTGAAACAGGAAAATCTAGAGTATTAGCATTTAATAATGGTTTTCACGGTAGAACGTCTGCAGCAGTAGCTGCTACTGATAACCAAAAGATAAATGCGCCAATTAATAAGCAACAAAAGGTTACTTTTTTAGCTTTTAATGATCTAGCTTCATTCACTACTGAAATTGAAAAAGGTGATGTTTGTGCAGTAATTTTAGAAGCAATACAAGGTGTTGGTGGTTTAGATGAGCCTTCAACTGATTTTTATCAAAGCGTTGCAAAACTTTGTAAAGCTAACAATGTAAAACTTATTGCTGACGAAGTACAGTGTGGTTTTGGTAGAAGTGGAAAATTTTTCGGTTTTCAACATCACAACATACAACCTGACATTGTAAGTATCGCTAAAGGTATGGGGAATGGTTTTCCTGTAGGTGGTGTACTTATTCATGAAAGTATTGAAGCTAAATACGGAATGTTAGGTACAACTTTTGGTGGTAATCATTTAGCATGTGCTGCATCAATGGCAGTTTTAGAGGTTATTGAAAAAGATAATTTGATTGAAAATGCCGCTACATTAGGTGAGTATTTCAAAACTTGTGCCACAGAAATTCCTGAAGTTAAAAAAGTAAAAGGTAGAGGTCTAATGCTTGGTTTAGAATTTGATTTTGAAGTAGCTGCCTTACGCAAAAAACTTATTCATACTCAACACATGTTTACAGGTGGTGCAATGAACAAAAACTTATTGAGAATTTTACCTGCTTTAAATATTACAAAACAAGATATAGATACATTTTTCAACGCACTTAAAGAGGAACTAAAGTGAGCTTAATATTAAACATAGAACAACGTAATAAGGTTTTAAATACTATGGCTGCCTTAGTAGCATCAAAAAAATCAACCATTTTAGCCGCTAATAAAATAGATTTAGAAGCGTATTCTGGTGATGATTTAGCCATGGCCGATCGATTAAAAGTTGATGATGATAAAATTAAAGGAATGATTTTATCATTACAGCAACTAGCTAGTCAAACAGATCCTTTAGGTGTTGAACGTTTTGCTTTTGAACATGACAACGGTATTAAAGTAAGTAATAAAACAGCACCATTTGGCACCGTTTGTATCATTTATGAATCTAGACCTGATGTTACAATTGAAGCAGCAGGAATTGCATTTAAATCTGGAAATAAAATATTATTAAAGGGTGGTAAAGAATCACTAAATAGTAATTTAGCTTTGGTTGATTTATGGCATAAAGCTTTAGAAGAAAATGACTGTAATACTGACTGGGTTACTTATTTACAATTTAACCGAGAACAAACACAAGCATTTTTAGAAAATCCTACTCAAAAGATGGATTTAATTGTTCCTCGTGGAGGTGAAAAACTAATTTCTTTTGTAAAAAAACACGCTAATTGCCCAGTAATAATTAGTGGTCGTGGTAATAATTTTGCATACGTTTCTTCAGAAGCAGATTTACAAATGGCTATTGATATCATTATCAATGCTAAAACAACAAAAATATCTGCATGTAATGCTTTAGATAAAGTTTTAATTGCTGCCGATATGCCTCGTAAGCATGAGTTTTTACAACACTTAATCAACGAACTTAAAAAGAGTGATGTTGAAATTTTAACAGATACTATATTTTCAGAAATTGAAGGTGTTAAAGAAATTGAAAACGACGATGTTTGGTATAAAGAGTTTTTAGATTATAAAATAGTAATTGGTCAAGTAGCCAATGTTGAAGATGCTATTGAAAAAATAAACACCTATGGTGGCGGACATTCGGCTGTTATCATTACTTCAAATACTGAAAAAGCAGAAACATTTTTACAATCTGTTGATGCTGCAGCAGTATATCATAATGCATCAACACGTTTTACTGATGGGTTTCAATTTGGTCTGGGTGGCGAATTAGCAATTAGTACTGATAAATTACACCAAAGAGGCCCTATTGGATTGCAACACTTGGTTACCAATAAATGGTATGTATTAGGTGAAGGGCAAATAAGACCATAAATGTTTTAAAACACGAAATTGAAAATGAAAAAGAAACGCATCTTATTAAAAGTAGGTTCCAATACCTTAACAAAAGAAACGAATCATATTTCTCGTGGAAAAATAGAAGATATTGGTCGCCAAATAGAAAGTCTTAAAGATGAGTATGAATTTATCATCGTTAGTTCTGGTGCAATAGCAGCGGCAAAGCAATTTGTTAAATTAGAACATAATGGTGAAGATATTAACATAAAACAGGCTTTAGCCTCAATAGGACAACCTCACTTGATGCGTATTTTTCAAGAAAATTTTAGAGAACTTGGTTTATTTACATCACAATGTTTGTTATCCTATTCAGATTTTGAGAACCAAAAAGCTAAATCAAATATTAAAAACACCATTGATGTTCTGGTTGCAAATAATTTTATTCCTATTATAAATGAGAACGATACTGTTGCTACGGACGAAATTAAATTTGGTGACAATGATAAATTAGCCGCACTTACGGCTTCTTTATTAAAAGTAGATTTGCTGATAATTGCTACTAATACTGATGGTGTTTACACTAAAAAATCATTTGAAGTTGATATGCCTGAAACTATTGAAGAAGTAATTAACTTAAACGAATTACTAAATGAGGTTGGCAACAGTAAATCAACACATGGAACAGGTGGTATGCAATCTAAGGTTGAAGCCGCAACAATTGCACATGCATCTAATATAGAAACTTGGATTGTAAACGGATTAAGAGAAAATTTTATTACTGATGCTATAAACGGTAAAAGTAACTTTACAAAAATAAGATAGTAAAACAACTAGTTGCTTTACTAGAAACAAATTACAAATGAAACATTACACAAGCATACAAGATATAGATTCACTACCAAAATGGGTAGCTGATGCAAAAGAGTTAAAGGCAAATTCTAAAGCTTTTAAAAACTTAGGAGAGAACAAAACTATCTGTTTATTATTTTTTAACAACAGTCTTAGAACACGCTTAAGCACTCAAAAAGCAGCAATGAATTTAGGTCTTGAAGTTATGGTAATGAACTTTGGCAGTGAAGGTTGGGCTTTAGAATATGGAGACGGAACAGTTATGGATCAAGGTACTTCTGAGCACATTAAAGAAGCCGCTCAAGTGGTTTCTCAATTCTGTGATATAGTTGCTATTAGAGCTTTTGCTTCATTAACAGACAAAGAAAAAGACGAAGCAGAAGTTGTTTTAAATGGTTTTAAAAAGCACACAACAATTCCTGTAGTAAATATGGAAAGTTCTGTTGGCCACCCATTACAAGCTTTAGCTGATGCAATTACTATTGCTGAAAATAATACGAAAGACAAGCCGAAAATTGTACTTTCTTGGGCTCCACACCCAAAAGCATTACCACACGCTGTAGCCAATTCATTTACTGAAATGATGTTAAAGCAAAATGCAGATTTTATAATTACACACCCTGAAGGGTATGAGCTAGACCCTAACATTACAAAAGATGCTATGATTGAGCATGATCAAGAAAAAGCTTTAGAGAATGCTGATTTTGTTTACGTAAAAAACTGGAGTAATTATAAAAATTACGGTCAAGTACTGAACAATGACAAAAACTGGATGATGACTAAAGAAAAATTAGGCGCTGCTAAATTTATGCATTGTTTACCTGTTAGAAGAAACGTTGTGGTTGAAGATGCTGTTTTAGACAGCAATCAAAGTATTGTTATTGAACAAGCCAACAACAGAACATATGCAGCACAAATCGTATTAAAAAAAATATTAGAAAATCTGTCTTAAACAAAAAGGCAGATTAAAATAATTCTTATGGATAAGAAAAAATTATCAGTAGTTAAAATTGGCGGCAATGTAATTGAAAACACTACTGAATTAGATAAATTCTTAACGCTATTTTCCAAAATTGAAGGTCCTAAAATATTAGTGCATGGTGGCGGAAAATTAGCTACACAATTAGCAAGTAAATTAGGCATTGCATCTAAATTAGTAAATGGCCGCCGTATTACTGATGCTGATAGTATTGACATAATCACAATGGTTTACGGTGGGTTAACCAACAAGAAGATTGTAGGTAAATTACAAGCCAATAATTGTAACGCTATAGGTTTAAGTGGAGCAGATGGCGATGCTATTCAAGCTCACAAAAGACCTGTAAAAAATATCGATTATGGTTTTGTAGGTGATATTGATGGTGTAAACACCAATTTAATAACTACGTTATTAAATGCAGACTTAACACCTGTTTTTTGTGCACTTTCACATGATGGTAACGGACAAATTTTAAATACCAATGCCGATACAATAGCTTCAGAAATAGCTATAGGCATGAGTAAAAATTTTGACACCACCTTATATTATTGCTTTGAAAAAAAAGGTGTTTTATTAGATATTAAAAATGAAGAATCTGTAGTAAAACATATCAATTCAAATAAATACCAAGAATTACTAGATCAAAAAATTATTGCAGATGGTATGCTTCCTAAATTAGAGAATTGCTATCATGCTTTACATCATAAAGTAACTAAAGTTTGTTTAGGTGATATCGAAATGATAAAAACTGATGCTACTTTATTTACAACAATTACAATATAATTATGAATCAAAAACAACTTACAGAAAAAGCTATTGCGCTATTAAAACAGTTGATTAGTATTCAATCATTCTCAAAAGAAGAGGATAAAACTGCTGAAGCAATTCAAGATTGGTTCAACTTTTTTGAAATTCCGTTTACGAGAGATAATAATAATGTGTATGCTAAAAACAAGCATTGGGATGATACAAAACCAACGCTTTTGTTAAACTCTCACCACGATACAGTAAAACCTAATCAAGCATACACAAAAGATCCTTTTTTACCTCATATTGAAGATGGTAAATTATACGGTTTAGGAAGTAATGATGCAGGTGGCTGTTTGGTTTCATTGCTCGCGACCTTTTCTTATTTTTATATCGCAGAAGATTTAAACCACAACATATTAATGGTTGCTTCCGCAGAAGAAGAAAATGCAGGAGTTAATAGTTTAAGAGGTTTGCTTCCTTCATTACCACATATTGATGTTGCTATTGTTGGTGAACCTACACTAATGAATTTAGCTATTGCAGAAAAAGGTTTGGTGGTATTTGATGCTGTTGTAAAAGGGACTCCTTCACATGCAGCTCATCCAAATAACGACAATTCAATTTACAATACAATAGAAGTACTTGATTGGTTTAAAAATTATAAATTTGAGAAGTCATCCGAAGCTTTAGGCGATGTAAAACTTACGGTAACGCAAATAAATGCAGGAACACAACATAATGTAGTTCCTTCACAAGTAGATTTAGTCATTGATGTTCGTGTTAATGACAGCTACTCTAATTTAGAAATAGCCAATTTGCTAAAAGCTAAAGCGCCTTGTGAAATTAAAGAACGCGGATTAAAACTTAATTCATCAAAAATTGATAAAGATCATCCGTTAGTACAATCAGGCATAGCACTAGGAAGAGAAACTTACGGCTCTCCTACCCTGTCTGATCAAGCAGCACTTACGTGTCAGTCTTTAAAATTAGGACCTGGTGATAGTACAAGATCGCATTCTGCTGATGAGTTTATTTACGTAAACGAAATTGAAGAGGGTATCGATTTATACATTAAAATATTAAACGGATTTATTAAACAGAATTAAGTACTAAATACTTAATACAAACTACTTAATAATTAGGATTATGAAACTTTGGGATAAAGGATTTAGTACTGATAAAAAAATAGACCATTTTACGGTTGGTAACGATAGAGAATTAGATTTACAATTAGCTAAATATGACGTAATAGCATCAAAAGCACATGCTAAAATGTTAGGTGAAATTGGCTTATTAACTGCAGAAGAAACTGAAAACTTAGTAAAAGAGCTTGATAATATTGGTGCTACTATAGAAAATGGAACTTTTACTATTGAAGATTCATTTGAGGATATGCACTCTAAAATTGAGTTTCTTTTAATTGAAAAACTAGGAGATACTGGTAAAAAAATACACACTGCACGTTCAAGAAACGATCAAGTTTTGGTTGCCATGCATTTGTATTTAAAAAATGAATTGACTGAAATCAAATCAGAAACTAAAGTTCTTTTTGATCTTTTATTAAACCTTGCTGATAAATATAAATCGGTTTTAATACCTGGTTATACACATTTACAAATTGCAATGCCATCATCATTTGGTTTGTGGTTTTCTGCATATGCAGAGAGTTTAATTGATGATCTATATTTTATTGATGCTGCCTACAAAGTTGCTGATCAAAACCCATTAGGTAGTGCTGCTGGTTACGGAAGCTCTTTTCCTATTGACCGTATTTTCACCACTAAAGAAATGGGGTTTGCTAGTTTAAAATATAATGTTGTTGCCGCTCAAATGGGCCGTGGTAAAGTTGAAAAAGCTACTGCTTTTGGTATCAGTAGCGTTGCCGCTACCCTATCAAAAATGGGAATGGATATTTGTTTGTATATGAGTCAGAATTTTAATTTCATCTCTTTCCCTGATGAATTAACAACTGGTTCTAGTATTATGCCACACAAGAAAAACCCTGATGTTTTTGAACTTATTAGAGGTAAATGTAACCGTTTGCAAGCAGTACCTACACAGTTAACTATGATTTTGAATAATTTACCAAGTGGATACCACAGAGACTTACAATTGGTGAAAGAAGTGATAGTACCTGCCATACAAGATTTGAGAGCTTGTATTGAGATTTTGACTTTTAGCTTAAAAGAAGTCAGAGTTAATGAAAACATCCTTGGGGATACTAAATATGATTATTTATTTAGTGTTGATACATTAAACGAATTGGTACTTAGCGGTATTCCGTTTAGAGATGCATACAAGAAAATGGGTAAAGAAATTAACGAAGGTACATTTTCACCAAAAAGAGATATTAAACACACACACGAAGGTAGTTTGGGTAACTTATGCTTAAATGATATTCGCGAGAAAATGAAAAAAATATTTTAATTTCATCATTATAACCCTTTTAAAAAACATAAATGAAATTGACATTATCTAGTCTTAAAAAAAGTATCAGTATTGTTTTATTCCTAATAAGTGTTCCTAGTGTTTTTGCTCAAGACACCTATCAAAAAAATGAAAATATTGATATTCAAGACTATATTTTTAGTCTTACTCTTAATGATGAGAACAATCAAATTAAAGGTGAGGCAATAATTAATGTGTTGTTTAAAAATATTGAAGGTTCTTTTGATTTAGACCTAATTGGAAAGTCAGAAACCTTTGGTATGGAAGTCACCAATGTTTTTGAAGGTGATACACCTGTAAATTTTATTCATAAGAATAATAAAATTAGTATTACACCAACTGAAGCTACAAAAGGGTTAAAAACTTTTAAGATCATTTATAACGGAATACCTGAAAGAGGTTTAGTAATTTCAACTACTAAGTTTGGGGAGCGTTCTTTTTTTGGAGATAACTGGCCTAATTTAGCGAGACATTGGTTGCCATCTGTTGATCACCCATATGACAAAGCTACGATTGAGTTTAGAGTTACTGCACCTGAATATTATGATGTAGTTGCCACAGGAAAAAAGATTGAAGAGAGCAGTTTAGATAATGGTTTTAAACTTACTACTTACAAAGAACCTTCACCTGTTGCAATGAAAGTTGTCACTATTGGTGTTACTAAATTTGCCAGTAAATTATTAGACATAATTCATAATATTCCTGTGACTGCTTGGGTATATCCTGAAAACAGACTTGATGGCTTTTCTGATTACAAAGTAGCATCAAATGTACTCGAATATTTTATTGACAATATTGGTCCTTATTCTTATGCTAAATTAGCTAACATGCAAGCTAAAACACAATGGGGCGGACTAGAAAATGCTGGAACTATTTCTTATTTTGAAAATTCAGTGAATGGTAAAAATAATGTTGAAGATTTAATAGCTCATGAAATTGCACACCAATGGTTTGGTAATTCTGCAACAGAAAAAACTTGGAATCACGTTTGGCTGAGTGAAAGTTTTGCCACCTATTTTTCAATCTTATATTTAGAACATGCCCACGGTGATAAAGCGCGAAAAAAAGAGTTAGCTATTGACCGAAAAGAAGTAATCGAGTACTACAAAAAAAATCCGGCACCAATTGTAGATCTTACAATAACAGACCCAATGAAAGTGTTGAGTGTAAACAGTTACCAAAAAGGGGGTTGGGTACTAAATATGTTACGTCATAAATTGGGAGATGAAGTATTTTGGAAAGGGATACGAGACTATTATAAAACTTACCGAAATTCAAATGTTTTAACTGATGATTTTATTAAATGTATGGAAAAAGCATCTGGTGAAAACTTAGAAGCATTTTTTAAACAATGGTTATTTATTAAAGGACACCCAAAGTTAAAACATGAATGGAATTACAAAAAGAAAAAGCTTCAAATAACTATTAATCAATTACAAACGCATCATGTTTACAATTTCCCATTAGAAATTGGAATTGTACAAGGTGATAAAATAAAAATTGAAACTATAGAAGTAGATAAACAATCTGAAACTTTTGAGATTAATTTAAAATCAAAACCAGATTCAATGATCTTAGACCCAAATTATTGGCTGTTGTTTGAGTAATTCAAATCTATTTTTAAACACTTAACAAGCCCATTTTTTTAGGGTCTGGTGTATAAATTTCATTTTTTCAATTACGGGTTCTGAAATTACGAATGGGTAAACATCAGCTATGCCCATAGATCTATTCATACTGTTAATTGCAGAATATAGAGGAATACAAGAATCTACAATCTTATCAAAATTATTGTTTTGGTAAGGATCAAACAATGCTTCCATTTGAATAGGATTTTCATTATCAATTCTCGTATCTACAGTTAAACCGAAGTAATAAGCGGTTTCCAAGGTATCCATTAAATGTAAATAATGCGCCCAGGTTTCGGCCCAATCTTCCCAAGAATGTGATGAAGCATATTCACTGATAAAACTGTTTTGCCAATTCTGCACAGGACCTTGCTTATAGTGTTTATCCAAGGCATCAGCATAAGAAACTCTTTCATCTCCAAAATAAGTTCTATACTGTTCTAATACTTGATTATTATCTCTAATTAAACGTTCCCAATAATAATGACCAACTTCATGCCTAAAATGCCCAATTAAGGTTCTATATTTCTCATCTAGATCCTTTTTCATTTTTTCAAGCAATACAGAATCTGCCTCAGAAAGTAAAATGGTTATTACACCATTTGCATGGCCAGTCATCAAGTTTTTATTCTCACCTGTAGCTTCTTGCTTCGATAAAAAATTAAAACTGAGTCCTGATTCTTTATCAACTATCTTACTTTGTATGGGTAATTTTAATTGTAGTAATTGAAAAATTAAGCGATGTTTTGCAACCTCTAATTTTTTCCACTTCTCTTTATTCTGGTTCGTTTGTAGGTTTGGGATAATAGTATTTAAACTACATGCTTTGCAAAGTTTGGAGCCATTAGCTTCAACCAACCAATTGCAAACACCATGCTTATAGTTTTCACAATAACGATAAACAGAATTATTCTGGTTAGGCAATACCCATTCCGTTAATTTTGAGTCTAACGAAATGAGCGCCATTTCTTTTTCAAGAAAGCCTAATTTACAACCGCATTTACGACAAAAATTATTTTCGAAGAAAACAATATTATTGCAATTATTACATTGAAAAAGTTTCATCCATGCACAGTTAAGTAAATTGACTAAAATATTATTTTATCATACCTAAATTTATAACCTCTTGCTCAGTAAGTGGTCTCCAGTGTCCTCTTGGTAAATCTTTTTTGGTAATTCCTGCATAGACAACTAAATCTAATTTCACAAGCTCATAGTCTAACTCTTCAAAAAGACGACGTACAATATTATTTCTAGTACTGTATATTTCAATACCTACTTGATTTTTTGGGGCATTATCAATATAGCTAATATCTTGAACACGAACTATCTTTTCTTCTACCATCAAACCATCTTGAACTCTTTTAAGATCTGCACTTTTAAAAGGTTTTGTAAGCTCAACGTGATAAATTTTACGTAAACCGTTTTTTGGGCTATTTAATCGTGTAGATAACTCTCCATCGTTTGTAAAAAGCATTAAACCCATTGAAGATTTATCCATTTTACCAACTGGTAAAAGTTTAGCTCTTGTAGCATTTGATATTAAACCCATTGCGCTTCGGTTACCTCTACCATCTTTTGATACGGTAACAAAATCTTTAGGTTTATTAAGTATAATATATTCTTTTTTAATTGGGTTTAATAAACGACCGTCAAATTTAACCTCGTCAGTTAAATTAACTTTGTATCCCATTTCAGTAACAGCTTTTCCGTTTACAGTAACACTACCTGCTGCAATAAAAATATCTGCTTCTCTACGTGAACAAACTCCAGAGTTTGCTACATAACGATTTAATCGTAAAATATTAGGGTTAGAAGGTTTCTTTGGAGCGACGTTTTTCTTTACTGGAGAATTACCTCTAGCATAACTTTTCTTTCTAAATGTTCCTCCCTGTCTCCCTGAAGCCTTATTATCATTGTTGGAATCTGACCTACTCATAAAAAAATAATTTGCACAAAGGTAGTAAAGGATTTTGGATGTATAACCAAACTAAGTGTTGATTTAAGTATCTAATTTATAAAAGCTTAAATTCAATTGTTAATCATTGAATTCAACAGTTGATTGTCGTTCTCTATTAACGGTTAACTTTGTAACATCTGGTCTTGAGTAATGACCCACTGGATCAAAATTTTGTCGTTCTTCATAAACAAGATTAAAATCTAACGTATGATAAATTAAACCTTCTGCATATAAAACTGGTTCTACCAACCATTCACCATCTGGCCCAGCTATACAAGAGCCTCCATTACCTAAAACCTCTGGAGATTTTTCTAATATTTTATCAAGATGAGGTGTTCCTTCAGGAAAATCTTTCTTACTCATTAATGAAGAAACAGAAATCACATAGCTACGTGACTCTCTAGCTATAAAACGTGTAATATCTTTTGTGTTATTTTCATTTCCGGGCCATACTGCAATGTGTAAATTTTCACCCAAACCATATAAAGCTGTTCTAGGTAAAGGCATCCAATTTTCCCAGCAATTTAACCCTCCGACAGTAAATTCTTTAAGCGGATGAACTTTTAAACCATTGCCATCACCAGGTGCCCAGGTCAAACGTTCATCATAAGTTGGTTGTAATTTCCTATGTACAGATTTTATTTCTCCTAACTCATTAATATAGACTAAAGAACAATAAATACTATGACCTCCTCTGTCTTTAGCTCGTTCCATAATACCTAAATATATAGCAATATTATGTTTTTTTGCTAAAGCGCAAACACTATCTAGTTCACCTGCTTCAACTTGAATTGAGTTACGAACATAATGCGCATGAATTTCTTTATTAACTTTAAGATCCCAAGCAGCTCCATTAGTTAGTGCTAACCAAAAAGGATAACCTGGCAAAAGTGCTTCTCCAAAAACAATTAATTCTGCTTTCTCACTTGCCGCGTTTTCAATTGAAGTTTTAATTTTAACTAAGGTTGCCCCTTTATTTAACCATACAGGTGAAATTTGAGCCAGTGCTACTTTTAATAAATTATCCATTTATAAAATTCTATTTAATACTAAATCTATATTAATCAACAAGATACTAAAAACACCTAGTATTATTATAAACTTTAATATGTTGTGTAATAGTATATAATGTTTTTTAGAACCTGATTTAACCAGAATAAATAAGAACGAAATGAATAGAAATACACACATTACAAAATAATAATGCATATAACCAACATCAAATTTTGCAATTAATAATAATGACGGAACTAGGGTTAGTAAAATTAAAAACCCAATTAAGAATTTTGAAGTTTTTTCACCGTATAAAACAGGAATCGTTTTATAATTCTGGGCAATATCACCAGCTATATTCTCTAAATCTTTAATCATCTCACGAGCGAGAATTAGTAAAAATAAAAAAAGCGCGTGAACGAAAATTACCCGTTCGAAGTTTTTATAATAAACGAAAACAATAAAGAAAGGTGCTATTGCTAAAGTTGCTGAAACAAAATTACCAACAAAAGGTATTTTTTTTAGTTTATGAGAATAAATCCATATTCCGAATATATATGATGAAAAGAATAATACCGCTTTGAATGATACAGAACTCGCAACAAATACCGCTAAAAAGTTTAAAATAAAATAGGTTGTTAACTTAAATGGCTGGCTTACATACCTATCTAATTTTGTTTTATTAGGTTTATTAATTATGTCTTTCTCTGCATCATAAAAATTATTAATTATATAGCCTGCGGCAATTACCATTGCTGAAGAAAGTACTATTAAAAATAAATTAACATCAAAAACTACTTTACGCAAAGGAAGTTCTGGTGCTAATATATATATTGATGCCAAATATTGGGCAATTATAATAATCAAAATATTATAACCTCGAACAACAGAAAAAAGACTCAATAACTTCAATAGCAAGAGCTTGTTTTTCCTATTAATCATATGATAATGAAGTTTAGAAGTTATAAACCACTTCTAATTTATGACCTTTTAATGAATTTTTTGCTTTTTCAAGGTCTTCAGTAAAACCTAAAATGTAACCACCACCACCTGAGCCACATAATTTTAAATAATAATCATTCGTATCAATCCCATGTTTCCATAATTTGTGAAATTGTGCTGGAATCATAGGTTTGAAATTATCTAAAACAACGTGTGACAATTGTTTTATATTGCTAAATAATGATTTTACATCACCACTAACAAAATCTTCAACACAGGCATCAGTATGTTTTATAAATTGATCTTTTAACATTTTACGGAAGCCGTTGTTTTTCATTTGTTCCATAAAAATTTGAACCATCGGTGCTGTTTCGCCGATAATACCACTATCTAATAAAAAAACAGCGCCTTTACCTGCTGGATTTTGAGAAGGTATACTAGTTGATTCTATATTATCTTTCGAATTTATAAGAATTGGCAAACTTAAATAACTATTTAATGGATCTAAACCAGAAGATTTACCATGAAAAAAAGATTCCATAGCACCAAAAACAGATTTAAGGTTTAATAATTTCTCTCTAGTCAAATTCTCTAAAACAGTAATTTTATCAAAAGCATATTTATCATAAATAGCGGCTACTAATGCACCACTACTACCAACACCATAACCTTGTGGAATAGAACTGTCAAAATACATCCCCGAAGCCACATCCATTTTCAATGTTTTAATATCAAAAGTAACGAGCTCAGGTTGTTCATTAGAAAGTTCTTCTAAATAAAGCGCATAGTTTTTAAGGCTCTCATTGGATTTTTTTGCTTCTAAAGAAGTTGCATTTGGTTTTAATGCTCCTTTAAAAAAATTATAAGGTATAGAAAGCCCCTTAGAATCTTTTATAATTCCATATTCTCCGAAAAGTAGAATTTTTGAGTAAAATAATGGTCCTTTCACTGTTCTAAAATTGTTGGTTAATAATTTCTAAACTAGAATTTTAATGCTAATTAAACGCAAAAAAATCAATAATATGATTGTTATCTAAAGTTTTTTTGCCCCGAAACCTATTTGATCACAAATATACTGCTGGTTTTCACAAAAAACAACTAACTCATCTTTAATAAACTGATTTACAATAGCTTTCTCATTTTCAGAATATAATACATGAACATTAGCACCTGCATCTAAAGTAAAGCATATATGTGAGTTTGATTTTTCTCTAAATTCCCATATTTTATTAATAATTTCTAATGTATTTGGTTTCATTAAAATAAAATATGGCATACTTGTCATCATCATTGCATGCAAGGTTAATGCCTCACTTTCTACAATTTTGATAAACTCAATTAAGTCTCCACTTTTAAATACGGATTTTAACTTGTTTAGGTTTGTATGAGCTTGATTAAATCGTTCTGCAGCAAAAGGATGGTTATGCATTAAATTATGACCAACCGTACTACTCACCTGCTTTTGACCTTTATCAACAAGTAAAATTGTATCTTGAAAGTTCTTAAAATTCTCGTGTACTTCGTAAGGATATTTTATTCCGAATAAATCTGAACTACCTTCCGTTTGTTCGTGAGCACCCCATTGTATTAAATCACCTTCAATACTTCTGCAAGCACTACCTGAACCTAAACGCGCTAAAAAAGATGCTTTTTTATTGAAAAAATCTGCAGTTATTTCTGGGTTTAATTGTTTCTCAATATCCATAAAACAAAGTGCTAGCGCAGACATACCACTAGCTGACGAAGCTATACCACTACTATGCGGAAAAGAGTTTGAGGTTTCAATTTTAAAATGGTATGACTTTAAAAATGGAATATATATTTCTATTCTTGACAAAAATGTATTTATTTTAGGCTTAAAATCTTCTTTCTCTTTACCTTCAAACCATAAATCAAATGAAAAGTTTTCGTCTAATTTTTCAAGTTTATTAAAAGTAACTTTAGTAGTGGTAGCACAAGCATCAAGTGTAAAACTTATTGATGGGTTTTGCGGTAACTGATTTTCTTTTTTTCCCCAATATTTGACTAAAGCAATGTTACTAGGTGATTTGTAGCTTACAGAACCTTCTTTAACATCATTTATATAGTCAGAAGGTAAAAAGTCAGTTTCGGTCATAAAAAAATATTTTTTACAAAGATAGTTTTTAGTGTATTGTCAATTAAATTAAATCATTAATTTAGTAGCAATACAACAACTATTTTGAATAAAAAATTATATTACATCGCTATTTCTATTGCTATTTGTTTGGTTTTAGGATTTTTATCTGGTTTTGCAACAAAAGCTTCAATAATTGATTGGTATCCTACATTAAATAAACCTTCCTTTAATCCGCCAAATGGAATTTTTGCTCCGGTATGGCTTGTTTTATATACAATGATGGGTATTTCTGCTGGAATTGTATGGGCTAAAGGGTTCCATCATGTTTGGGTAAAAACAGCATTATATCATTTTATTTTTCAGCTATTATTTAATGCTTTATGGAGTACAATTTTCTTTGGACTCAAAATGCCCTTTATGGCACTATTAGTAATTATTACTCTTCTAATTTTAATTATACTTACTATAAAATGGTTTAAAGTTGTAGATAAAACCGCTGCATATTTACTGATCCCTTATTTACTCTGGGTTTGTTTTGCAACTGTATTAAACTTCAGCATTTGGCAATTAAATTAATTAGACATTTCTAATAATTTGTACATAGTCTTAAAATTACGAGTAGTTGCTTGAACTTTTAATTTTTTCTCGAAAAAATTATTATTGCACTTTGCTCTCCCATAACCTTTTTTGCAAGACAAGTAAACACAATTATCAGTTATTATAAAACTTTCGTTTTCATAGTTTTCTGAATTTAAAACACTTACATGTTTTTTAGCTGCTTTATTTTTTAATAACACAAAATATGAATTTGTATTTTCAACCTCAGAAAAAATGGCCTTTTCAATAATACTTTTAAATTTTGAAGCTTCAATAAGTAGTATTGGCACTTTAAAATTAAATATATCGCCTATAGCTTTACTAATTTTAACTTCCAACGTGTTTAATGATTCTGTTGATTTGAAAACTACGTTTCCACTCTGTATATACGTTTGAATTTCAGATATATTTAAGCCTTCCAATAGCAGTTTTAAACTTGCCATTGGCATTTTGTTTTTACCCGCAACATTAACACCTCTTAAAAGTAAGATATATGTTTTCATCTATTCTGATTTATTTGCAATTGCTGTGCCTGCAATAAAAGCACCTGTCCATGCATTTTGAAAGTTAAATCCGCCAGTTATAGCATCAACATTAATAACCTCACCTGCAAAATATAAGTTTGGTATTAATTTACTTTCATAAGTTTTAAAATTTACTTCTTTTAAAGCTACACCACCAGCAGTGACAAATTCTTCTTTAAATGTACTTTTACCATCAACCGCATATTCGCCTGCTGTAAGTTCTCTAGCTAAATTTTGAAGTTGTATTTTGGTACAATCAGCCCATTTTGTATCACTAGCAATACCGGAAGCTTTTACCAATTTAACCCATAATCGTTTGGGTAAATCTACGGCGTGTGTACGTAGAACCGTTTTTTTAGCTTCTACATCTTTCACTTGTATTAACAACTTCAATACTGCTTCTTGATGATATTCTGGCAACCAATTTACACGAATTGTAAATTTATAATTTGCTTCATTTAAAACTCGAGCACCCCAAGCTGATAGCTTTAAAATTGCAGGCCCACTCATGCCCCAATGCGTTATTAATAATGGTCCTTCAGATTCTAAAATTGTTTTTGAAGCTACTTTGCTTTTTAAATCAATAGTTACTTTTTGACCTGTTTTTTTAGCAAGAACATCCACAGTTACATTGGCACTCACACCAGGAATACCTTCTATTCTTTCATCTTTAATATTGAATGTAAATAATGACGGAACTGGTGGTACAATCTTGTGTCCTAGTTTTTCAAGTAGTTTCCATATTTTAGGATTACTACCTGTAGCCACTACTATTTTTTTAGCATGATATTTTTTCTGAATAGATTCCACCGAATAACCACCAAGCGGATTTTTATCAGATTTTTCAATAGGTTCTATTCCAACAACAGAACTATTTTTTAAGACTTTTACCCCTAAACGTTCTCCTTCGTTAACAAAACAATCTATAATAGTTTGTGATGTGTTGCTTTCCGGGAACATTCTGCCATCTTCTTCAATTTTTAAAGCAATACCTCTCTCTTCAAAAAAAGCAATGGTGTCACCACTACAAAATGTATGAAATGGCCCTTTAAGTTCTTTTTCTCCTCTTGGATAGTATTTTACTAACTCATTAGGGTCAAACTCTGCATGAGTCACATTACACCGACCACCACCAGAAACTTTTACTTTAGTTAAAACTTCTTTTCCTCGCTCGAGAATAGCCACTTTTAATTCAGGATTTTTTTCTGCAATCGTAATTGCTGTAAAATAACCAGCCGCACCACCACCAACAATTAATACATCAAACATTATTTTACTCTTTCAGGGTAATTGGTAAACATTCCATCTACACCAATTCTTTTCATTTCTATTATTTTTTGCGGATCATTTACTGTCCAAGGATAGATTTTAAATCCTGCTTCTCTAATTTTGTTTGCAATTTCTAAAGTCAATTTATCGGCATCAGGGTTAATTGCAACCGCATGTAATTTTTTGGCCAATGGAATAGCTTCTAACGGGTTCTCATCTTCAATTAAAACTGCAACAGCAATATCATTATTTACTTCTCGCATTAGGATTAATTCATCCCAATTAAAACTAGAAATAATAAAATCATTTAACTCCCAGCCCTTCTCCGATATATAAGTTTTAATAATTTCATCAACATCCTTTGCTGTGTTTGCTCCTTTTAATTCAATATTTAATGGGACCTTTTTATTTATTATATTTAAAACCTCGGTAAATAATGGAATTTGATGACCCCCCACAACTTCTAATTTTCTTAATTCTGAAAGTGTAAACGCTTCAATATTACCTTTCCCGTTTGTTAAACGCTCAACACTATCATCATGAAAAACTACTATTTCACCACTAGCAATTTTAAAAACATCAATCTCAATCATATTAACCTCTAATGCTAAGGCTTTTTCAATTGATGCAATTGTATTTTCTGTTTCGTGCCCCATTGCACCTCTGTGCCCTATAACTAATAGTTTTTTATTTTCCATACATGATAAGCTTAAAACAAGAAAAAGAGCTATAAAAATATTTTTCATCTTATTTCAGTTTGAAAATAAATGATTGTAACGGGTAAACAATAATATCAAAACGACCAATACCATCGTCACCAACTCTTAGGTCTAATTTTGCTTGATTATATAATTCATCTTCTAAGGGATAAGCAGTATTCTTACTAAGTCCCCATTTTTGTATAATATCTTGAGGAACTTTAAACTCGTACTCATAGGTTTTGTCAACATCAAAATTACTAATCACCAACAATTTTTCATTCGCTGACCATCTACAGAACGAAAAAGATCTATGATTATAATTAGCGGTATATTCTTTATTAAAAAAATGCGTTTCTTGGTATTCACCTATTAAAGCATCACTAGTAATGGTGAAGTTTAATAAACGCTTATAAAAATCTCGTAAATCCTTTTCTTCATCTGTTGACTGACCGCCATCAAATTTTTTATTATTTACCCAACGTTGTAAGGTAGGCACTCCAATATAATCGAAAATTGAAGTACGGCTAGGACTACCAAAACCAGCATGCTCTGCAGCAGGTTCTCCAACTTCTTGACCAAAATAAATCATAGTTGGTGATGTGCTTATTGTTGCAGAAACCACCATTGCAGGTTTCGCAGTTTTAGCATCACCAGCAAACTCAGGACTAGCAATTCGTTGTTCGTCATGATTTTCTAAAAAATGAAGCATATTATGTTCAATATCTTGAATACCATTTTGTACTGTATGAATATGATCAGACCAACCATGGCCTGCCATTATATGCTTTAAACCATCGTACAAATCTACCTTATCATACAAATAATCCATTTTACCCTTATTAATATATTCACGGTATAAACCCGGATTATATACCTCTGCCATTATGAAAGTATCATTATTTTTCATTTTGATATGTGAATTCAAATAGCTCCAGAATTCCACCGGAACCATTTCTGCCATATCATACCTAAAACCATCAACACCCATTGCAAGCCAATACAGCGCAATATCTTTAAATTTCACCCATGAACTAGGTACATCTTTCGTTACCCAAAACTCGTAATGCTCTTTGTAGTCTTTTGTATCAAAATCATCAGGTAGCATATCAAAATCATAGTGACCATCTGGTCTAACGCCATAATTAATTTTTACAGTTTCATACCAATCATTAAAGTCTGGCTGTGCTGACCTTGAGCCATTACCTGTCCACTTAGCAGGTATTTCGGTAAACTTATTATCTTCTAAAGGATTTTTTTCTCCACCTAAAGGCGTGTAACCATCACGCCAATCTGGAACTTTAAACTCGGTTCCCGGAATGTAATAAAAGTTGTTATCTCTCTTATATTCCACAGTTGTATCATCAGAAGCTCCAAAAGGTTCAAAACCTTCAGGGGTAGATTTGCCTTCATAATTTCGAGCAACATGATTCGGAACAATATCTATAATTACTTTTAAACCTGCCTTATGACTCCTTTTAATTAAATTTTGAAATTCTTCTAATCGCTTTTCAGGATTTTTAGCTAAATCAGGATTCACATTATAATAATCTTTTACTGCATATGGCGAACCTGCACGGCCTTTTACTATATCAGGATCATCGTTTGATATTCCATAAGCTGTATAATCTCGAATTACATCGTGATGCGGTACACCCGTATACCAAATATGTGTAACCCCTAAATCTTTAATAGCTTTTAAGGCCTTAGCTGAAAAATCTGTAAATTTACCTACTCCATTTTCTTCAATAGTTCCCCACGGTTTATTGGTCATATTTGTATTTCCAAAAAGCCTGGTGAACACTTGATAAACAACAGCTTTTTTGTGTTTTTTAGTAGCCATAGCAATGTATTTTAATTAAAAACTTCAATTAATTTATTAGGCGTAACAAACACACGTTTGCCATTCACACGTATAGAGGTTTCCATATCCCCTTCTAATTCAAAAGTGGTTTTAGCTAGTGAAACGGTTACTTTAAATATTCTGTTTCTAAAATTTATTTTGAAAGAATAAGCTTCCCATTGCTCCGGTATTCTTGGTGTGAAGGATAATTTATTTTCAACCACACGCATACCACCAAAACCTTCAACGATACTCATCCAAGTTCCTGCCATTGACGTAATATGCAGGCCTTCTTCCACTTCTTTATTATAATCGTCTAAATCTAACCTTGATGTTCTTAAATAGAATGTATACGCTTGTTCCATTCTATTTAATTTAGATGCTTGAATACTATGCACGCAAGGTGATAAAGAGGATTCATGTACCGTAAAAGGCTCATAAAAATCAAAATGCTTTTCTAGTTCTTCAGTTGTAAATTGATCTTCAAAAAGATAAAAACCTTGTAGCGTATCTGCTTGTTTAATATATGGTGAGCGTAAAATACGATCCCAACTCCACTTTTGATTTATTGGGCGTTGCGATTTATCTAAATCTGCAACCGTAATTAATTCTTTATCTAAAAAACCATCTTGCTGCAAATAAACACCTAATTCATCGGAATATGGAAAATACATGTTCTCGGCAACTTTTTTCCAAGCGTCAATTTCATTTTCAGAAAGCTTTGTTACACCAATAATTCTATCATAATCTTGATCATAACCATCAGCAACTTTTTTCAATTGTTCTATTGTAAAATTAATACACCATTTTGCTAAATAGTTTGTGTACCAATTGTTATTGATATTATTTTCATATTCATTTGGACCAGTAACTCCTAAAATTACATACTTATCTTTTTGAGTAGAAAAAGTTGCTCTTTGATGCCAAAAACGAGCAATTCCGATTAAAACTTCCAAACCCATTTCTGGAATATAAGTGTAATCGCCCGTAAAACGGAAGTAGTTATAAATTGCAAAAGCTATGGCTCCATTACGATGAATTTCTTCAAAAGTTATTTCCCACTCATTATGACATTCTTCACCATTCATTGTTACCATTGGGTACAATGCTGCTCCATTTGAAAAGCCTAATTTTTCAGCATTTTCAATTGCTTTTTTTAAGTGATTGTATCGGTATTCTAAAAGGTTACGCGCAACATTCTGCTCTTTTGTTGCCATATAGAACGGAATACAATATGCTTCGGTATCCCAATAAGTACTACCTCCATATTTTTCACCTGTAAAACCTTTTGGCCCAATATTTAGAGTAGAATCAGTGCCTAAATAAGTTTGATTCAACTGAAAAATATTAAAACGAATACCTTGTTGTGCTTTTACATCACCTTCAATAGTGATATCGCTCATTTCCCAAATTTTAGCCCAAGCTAATTTCTGTTGTTCTAAAAGAGCATCAAAACCTAAATCGGTCGCCTTTTTTAATGCCTTCTTTGAAGCATCAACTAATTTATATTTGTCATGATTTCTATCTACTGTATAACCACCAAATTTTTGAAGCACAACAGTCTCTCCTGCTTTTACTTTTTGAGTAAATTGATGTGTTATTTTAAGTTCTTCTTTTTTCTCAGTCGGATTTTGTTCAACAACTGCACCATTGTATACTAATTGAGATTGCATGAAAGTACAGGTAGCAAACTCAGTTTTCATAGTATGCGCTTCAATAAAAGCCCTATTATTTTCTGAAGATATTTTTGTTGTATTCCAGAATTTATCATCCCAATTACTATCTTCATTAGTAATGCCGCTATCTAAATATGGTTCCAAAATTACTGTAGCATCATCATTTACTACTGTTATCTCATAATTTACAGCTCCAATTTCATTAATATCTAAACTTAAAAAACGGGTGGTTTTTACTTCTATCGTTATTGAATTAGACAATTCTGCTATAAAAGAACGTTGGTACCAACCTTCTTTCATATTTAGCTCTCTTTTATAGTTTGAAACCGATTTGCAAGTGTTTAAATCAAGAATTTCTCCTTCTACAAATACATTTATTCCAATCCAATTTGGCGCATTTAATACCTTAGCAAAATATTCAGGATAACCATTTTTCCACCAACCAACTCGGGTTTTATCAGGGTAATAAACACCCGCAATATAACTCCCTTGAAAAGTATCACCAGAATAATGTTCTTCAAAATTTGCACGTTGCCCCATGGCTCCGTTACCAATACTAAATAAACTTTCTGAAGATTTTATGCGCTCTTTATCAAAACCTTCTTCAATAATCGACCAAACATCGGGTTGTATATAATCTTGATTCATGCTTACGAGTTAAATAGGTTATCCAATAAGTTTTTCTAAAAAGTTTTTATCCATTTCGGTAAAATCTTTAAAGTTATAATTTGCTTCAGACAATATTGTAGCGTCACCAATACCTATACTTATCATTTCACCTGCATTAGCAGCTTGTATACCTGCAACAGCATCTTCAAAAACTATGCATTTATTCGGTAAAACACCCAACTGTTTAGCTGCAATCAAAAAAACTTCAGGGTCTGGCTTTGCCTTAGTAACATTTGTACCGTCAACGATAGTATTAAAGTAATGTATTAAATCTACTTTTTCTAAAATTGCACGCGCATTTTTACTTGCAGAACCTAATGCAATAGGTATATTCTTTTGTTTTAAAAACTCAAGAACTTCAGGCACATCTGGTAGTATTTCAGACTTGTCCATTTTTTCAATATAAGCCAAGTAATCAATGTTCTTTTCAACCATCCAACGATCAAATTGTTCATCAGTAGTTTCAACATTAGCTAGGTCTAGTAAAATTTCTAAACATCGTTTACGGCTAACACCTTTAAACAACTCATTATGTTCTTTGGTAAATTGAAAATCTAGCTCAATGGCTAATTTTTTCCAGGCAAGGTAATGGTATTTTGCAGTGTCAACAATTACACCGTCTAAATCAAAAATAAATCCTACTGTGTTCATTACTTTAGTAATTTAGGTGAAAGATATTCAAACCTAAATAAAATTTTAATGAAATACGATAGAATAGTGAATTACTTAATTTATAGTAGATTCACGCTCAATAATAGTAGATTTTATAATTTCAGTTGTGAACGTTTCTTCTTCTTCACTTTCGTTCTCTACTTTTTCAATAAGCATCTCTGCTGCAATCTCCCCCATACGCTCACCATGTTGTGCAACAGCAGTTAAACTAGGATTAGAAAAACGTGATAATATACCATCAGTAAAACCAATAAATGAAACATCTTCAGGAATTCTTAGTCCCATTTTTTGAACCAAACGCATACCATGAATGGCATAAATTTCATTCACGCTTAAAACGGCATCAATTTCTTGAGTTTCAAAAAAGGTTTCCATTTCATTACCTTCAATACTGTTCATTAAAGGCAAACGTAAAATTAAATTCTGGTCTATTTCAATATTACTTTCTCTTAATGCTTTTTCATAACCACAGAGACGATCTTTACTTACACTCAAATAATCTTCAGTAGCAATTAAAGCTATTTTTTTTCTGCCAGATTCAATTAACTTTTTAGTAGCCCTGTAAGCTCCACCCTTATCGTCAATAATTACCTTATCGCATTCTATTTCATCTGTAACTCTATCAAAAAGTACTAACGGAACACCTTGGTCTTTTAATTCTTTTAAATGCTGATAATCATTATTAAATTGAGTCTCGGTAGATAGTGACATGATAAAACCATCAACACTACCATTTGCTAAAACTTCCAAATTTATTACTTCTTTTGAAAAGGTTTCATCTGAAACACATGCAATAACATTGTAGCCCTTACTAGTTGCATATTTTTCAATACCACTAAATACTGTTGTAAAAAAATGATGTACAATATCAGGAATAATTACACCAATATTTTTAGTCTGTTTATTTTTAAGACTAATAGCAATATTATTTGGTTTGTAGTTGTATAATTTTGCGTAAGCTTGAATTTTATCTTTAGTCTCTCTACTAATCTCCTCGCTATTTTTTAGCGCTTTAGAAACTGTAGAAATAGAAACCTCTAATTCTTGAGCAATATGCTTTAATGTGATCTTACGTTTCAAGGTTTAATCCTTTTAAAAATTAATTACACAAGGTATCGTTTTTCCAATTTTAATACAAAAAAATTAAGCTTAATAACAAGTTTTAAAAGACAAAGGAGCTAAAATTAGCTCCTTTGTAAATTATCTTGCGAAATATATATAAATAAAGATTACAATTGCCGCTATCCCCATACCTACGGGTTTTACATATTTATAAGGTTCAATAGACACTTGTTTTGTATACTCTAACTCAAAAGGCACTTCACGAGGTCTTAGTTTACCTATAATCAACATTATAACAGCATTTGTAATAAATAGAATTGCCATTACATGTAAAAAATGCGGATAATTGTCTTCACCAAATACATAAGGTTTTAAAACAAACTGACTTAATATATATAAAAACGAACCAAAAAAGATTCCAATTTTAGCCGCAATTGCAGGAACTCTTTTAGTTAGATACCCAACCACAATGATTGTGAAAATTGGAATACTATAAATACCATTAATTTCTTGTAAGTAGCTAAACAAACTACCTGCATTAGCAATTAACGGAGCTATAAACATTGCCGCTAATGCCAATGTAACTCCGAATATTTTACCGTATTTAACTACTGTATTTTCAGAAGCTGTTTTGTTAATATGTTGCTTGTAAACATCAATACCAAATAATGTTACTGAACTATTTAGCACACTATTAAATGAACTTAATATTGCACCAAAAAGTACAGCTGCAAAAAAACCAACTAATGGTTTTGGTAATACCGCTCTAACCAATTCTGGATAAGCCATATCACTAGAAGCTAAATTACCATCAAAATAATGGTATGCAATCATACCCGGAAGCACTAATATTAGTGGACCAAGGATTTTAATAAATGACGCCAATAATAATCCTTTTTGACCCTCTGCTAAATTTTTAGCCCCTAAAGCTCGTTGTATAATTTGTTGGTTTGTCCCCCAATAAAACAACTGAACTAACATCATACCAGTAAATATAGTTGCAAAAGGCACCTCTTGTCCTTGATTACCTGTTGAGTCAAAACGCTCTGGGTTTGCTTGCATTAAAACATCTAAACCATTAAAAACGTTACCATCACCAATAGCCATTAATCCAAAAACGGGGATTAACAAACCTCCAATTAATAAACCAACTGCGTTTATAGAATCTGATACAGCAACAGCTTTTAAGCCACCAAACACAGCATAAATAGATCCAATCACACCTATACCCCAAATACAAATTACTAATGCTATTTTATCAGAAACTCCTAAAAGTGTGGGTATATCAAACATACCACTGATTGCAACGGAACCCGAATATAAAATTACAGGCAGTAGAACTACAACATAACCCGTTAAAAATAAAACTGAAGTAATCGTTTTCGTAGAAGTATCAAAACGTTTTTCTAAAAATTGTGGCACTGTTGTAAGTCCACCTTTCAAATATCTTGGCAATAAAAATATAGCAGTAACAATTATTGCTAAAGCAGCCAAAGTTTCCCATGCCATTACTGATAGCCCATCTTTATAGGCACTACCATTTAAACCAACTATTTGCTCTGTAGATAAGTTTGTAAGTAACAATGAACCCGCAATTACCCCAGCTGTCAAACTCCTACCTCCTAAAAAATATCCATCTGAAGAGGACTCATCTGTATTACGAGTAGCAAAATAAGAAATTACAGCAACAAGGACTGTAAATCCTAAAAACGAAAAAATTCCTAGCATTTTTGTTTAAATTAATAATTTACAGCTATAAATATATTAGAATATTTAATTTAAAAGATACCTAAGCTCAATAAACATTAACTTTTACTCAATATTTGGCTACTACAACGTTTTCTTAAAATGTTAATTTTCTATTTAACAGGAAATTCACGCTATTAAAAATCTTATTTTGTTGCTTTGTAAGGTAAATACTTTTTGAAAAAAAGCTTAAAAACTCTCAAATGAAATCGATAACAATTCTTGCCACTTTAATATTATCTTCCTGTTCAAATTACGGACAATTAAAAATAATAACTGAGCTACCTAATAAAATAGGAGAAAATTCAGGCATTGCGTACTATGGAAATGATCGTGCTTGGTTTATTGAAGATCATGGCAATGAAGATGTTTTATATCAGGTAAGTTTTAACGGTGAACTCACTAAAGAATTTAAAGTAAAAAATGCAACCAATAGCGATTGGGAAGATTTAACTACAGATGATAGAGGTAACATTTATATTGCTGATCTTGGAAATAATCAAAACAAACGTGACGATTTAGTCATTTATAAACTTCCAAATCCTGAAAATGAACCTGGTGACCATATTGATGCTGAAAAAATTCATATTAATTACCCTGAACAGAAAAAATTTCCACCAAAAAAAAAGGATTTAATTTATGATTCAGAGGCTATATTTTATAATAATAACTACATCTACATTATTACTAAAAACAGATCAAATCCTTTTTCTGGCAAAGCTTTAATTTATAAGGTACCTGCTGAAAAAGGAACTTATGATGCTGAACTTATTGGTAATTTTACACCTTGTAAAACAGCAGCATCATGCAAAGTAACAGCTGCCGCTATTTCTCCTAGCGGAAAAAAAGTAGTTTTACTTGGTTATGGGTACTTATGGATATTTACTGATTTTAAATCTGAAAATTTTACCACTGGCACTTTAGAAACTATTGATTTAGGTACTAGTACACAGTTAGAATCTGTATGTTTTAAAGATGAAAAAACCCTGCTTATCTCTGATGAAGAACGAGGTAAAACAGGGCAAAATCTATATTCTTTTTCTTTAAAATAATCGCTTCAATTTAAAAGGCGAATCCTAAACCAAAAGAAAAACGCAACCCATCTTTACTATTAAAGAGTGCTGTGTTTATTGAAATAATATCTGTTGCATTTAAGAAAAAACCACCACCGTAAGAGGTATGCCATGTATCGGAATCAACATCTTTTAACCAAACTTTACCATAATCAAAGCCACCAAATATTCCCATCGCGGTAGGCAATATGCTTGTTCGCATTTTTCTAAAACTATATCGTATATCTGTATTTTGGTAATATGATGTGTTACCTGTAAATCTTTGATTTCTAAAACCACGAAGACCATCGTTACCGCCAATACTTGCACCTTGATAAAATTCAAAGTCGTCACCAATATTAAAATGAGCTTTCCATTTAGTTGCTAAAACCAATCTACCATTGGATATAAGTTTATAGTCAAATGAAATGCTTGGAACTACATAACCAAAACTACTATCTGATTCGTCAATATCTCTTTTATACCCTACTAATAATGAAGTTCCCATTCCTAAAGTTGGGAATGCATTGTTATCTTTATTTTCATAGGAATAAGTAGCTTCTGCACCAGCAAAACTTCTTCTTGTATCTGTTCCGTTTTCTTGATAAAATTCATTTATAAACCTATCTGATGTTTCTTCCACCTCAATAGTTTCTATTAATAAACCAGCTTTAAGCTTAGCACCAAGTCTACCTCTCCACACCAGTGATGGAGCAAATCTTAAGGTTTCAAATTTCACTCTATTATAATCTAAACCTAAATCATCATCAAAATTGTCTGTGTCATTGCCAAATCCGAAGAAATTTATTGCAAAATTAGGACTCGTAAAACGTGCATCTATTTCTAAATTCCATCCTTCAAAAATATGTGCAAATTCACCTGTGTAGGCTATATCAAAACCACTAGTCGCAAAATAGTACGAAGCACTAATATCATGCTTTTCAGTAAATGGATTTTGCCTAAAACCGTTATAAGTATAGGTATTTAAAAAGCCTATTTTTAAACCGTCATCAGGGTTATAACCAATAGTTGGTATAATTTGATTGGTACTATACCTCAACTTTAAAGGTTGATATGTATTTACAACATAATCATCCATAAGTTTTACTTTTGCACCTTTCGTATTTTTAAGCGTATTCTTTTTACTTTCATAATCGTAAACACTTATTTTTTTAGATGTTTCAATATCATAAATATCGTTGTTTTGACCACCAATTAAACGAACTCTAATTGCGTTGTTTTTCTCCCCACTAACCTCAAACAAATCGTCATCATCTAAGCCATAAACCCAAATTTCTTTTGTCGTTTGTTTATCAAATGTTTTATTAAAGAAAAGTTTCTTTTTTTCACCTCCTATATTTCTATAAGCTTTTACTTGTGTTTTATTATCACTCAAACGCGTAATTTCAAACCAATCATCTTTATCAGTACCAGTAACTACGGCAAACTTATTTAGTATAGAATAATATTCCTTAGCAGTGGCCTCAATTGTTGACAAGCGCGCTAATAACGTTGCTTTAATCTCATCTATAGTCCCATCTCGAACTTCTTCTGGCATTGCTTTTAAAGCTTCATCAATAACCGCAGGAGTCAAATTAATTTTTAATAAATTGGCTTCTTTTACCCAATCAATTTCATTTGTCTCACCCAATAAAGCCATATCTAACACATAAGTTTTAGGTGAAGAATTAAAGCCTCTAACACTTCTTATTTCTTCATTAAAACCTTCCATAATTCGTAAACCAGGAATTATTCTTGTAGCTATATTCATTAAAGCACCATCCCCCATTTTAGAAAAAACTTGATCTCTATCTCTTGGTACTGGCTTATAAACTACTTTCTTGGTTTCTTTATCTTTAAATTCAGCCCATCTCCATTGATCTGTATGCCTATCCCAATCACCAATTGCCATATCAAATAAACGAGCTCTTATATATAATTGAGTATCTACACTATATTTTTCATCGTCACGAAGATCCCTTAACATAGAGTCTGTACTTTTTAAATCATTAGAATATCCAAAGCTTTTTAAATCGCCATGTCCATCACCTGTGTGCTCTTCAATCATATACAACTCATTACCAAAATTAGCGTTATACTGCTCTAATGATGACTGTTTTGGAACATAATATAAAACTGGATTAGTATGAAATAAACCTACAGCATCAGATAATATACCAGTGGTAAATGGTGCATAAGGGTGCGCACCTGTATAAAAATCTTCTAGTAATTTTTCTCCGAATGTATCTTTTAAATCATCTGCAACGTATTGATCTTGAAAAACCATTGATTGTAGGTATAGTTCTGCACTTTTACGTATTGCACGCATTACATATTGCTTTCCATCTTTAGCTTCAAGTCGCAACGATTTGGATTGATGCCCACCACCTTTTTTTACAGGTTTTAAACCACCAAACAAAGTATCTAAAAGTACGGTTGGTGCTTTTACTTTTACCCCATAATAATCACGATATTTTTTACCCCAAATTTTTTCATGCAATTTAGATTTATCAACTTCTTCTTTAGAGTAGACTGAAGCTTCAACAAAAGACGGAAATTCATCATCGTATTTTTCATCATTAACGACTAAATCTTCACCAAGCACTTCTGAGCCAAATAAAAATGTTTCTTCCTCATTTTCATCTAAACCATAAAATCTAACTTTTGACGAACCATCTTTATAAACTTCTAACACCGAGTAGCCCATATGACCAGTAGTAAATTCACTACCATTTAGCAACTTAGTATGGCCTTTTTTAGAACCCGAACCGCTTACTATTTGTGGTGTACTTTTTTCAACAATATATTGCAAGGTATGCTCATGACCAGAAGCAAAAATGACTTTATCAGAATACTGTGCTAATGTGGTTACCTTATTTTTTAAATCTCTGTACAAACTATTATTTACATCTTCAATGGAAGGGCCTGCTGTTTTTCTTAATATATTGGCGAATGAACCCAATATTGGGAGTGGAATACTATTATGAGAAGGGTAGAATTGTCTTTTAAAGGATGTGTGGCCTCCATGCTCCCCATATGTAAACATCGGATGATGCATAGCTATAATTGTTGTTCGCTCCCTATTGTCCTTTATAGCATCTTCCAATTCAATTAAAAATTTAGCTCTACTTTTTATCTCGCATTTATCATTAATTCCTGGTCTTTTATTCCAATCTGTCAAATACCATTCTGTATCTATAGCTATTACAACAACGTCATCATTAATTTCAATTATTTCTATAGGGCAACCATCTTCAGGAAAATAAACCTCATCACTATCTAAAGCCCTTTGTATGTATTTCTGTTCTCGCTTTAGGCCTTTTAAACCCTCAGTATACCAATCATGATTACCTGGAATAAAAAATTTAGATCCTTTGAAATTTTCTAAAGTAGCCACTTGTGCATTTAAATGGCTTGCCGCAGTCCTGAATGCCATAGTAGAATCAATAGGGTCTGGTAAACCTGCAGGATATATGTTATCACCTAAAAATATAGCCGTACTATTTTTATCAGCAATATTAAGTCTTTTTTTTAAAGCCTTTAAGTTCGCATTCATACCTCCTATGGGTGATAAACCCGCGTCACCCATTAAATAAAATGTATGCGATATTTCTTTTGTCGTAGGCTTATCAATCTTATTTTCTTCATTTTTATATTTAGATTGGTACGTGGCACAACCGGTAAATATTAAAAGAATCATAATTAGTATAAAATGTTTACGCATAGCAGTAATTAATGAATTATAAAATTTGTAATTTGGACGTTATAATTTCAATCTTATGACAGAAATAGTTTTAAAGGCTGAAGAGTATGCGACTAAATTACTAACTGAAAATTTAGATAGTAAGTTTTTATATCATAACCTTAGGCACACCCAAAGAGTCGTTAAAAGTACTAAAGAATTACTAAATTTTTATAATTTAAAAGATGAGGAAAATAACGCAATTACAATTGCTGCTTGGCTTCATGACACTGGATATACAATAAGCCCTAATAATCACGAAGAAAGTAGTGCGAAAATTGCAAATGATTTTTTAAAAAAATTAGATTGTAACCCTAATTTTATAGAAACGGTTAAGAATCTAATACTTGCAACTAAAATGGATCACAAGCCTCAAAATCTTTTAGAAGAAATTATAAAAGATGCTGATTGTTCTCATTTTGCAAAAAGTAGTTATATAGAGACCTCTGAGTTTTTACGTGAAGAATTGAGCAACCTTGGTAGTGCAGATTACTCCAGAAAACAATGGCGTAATAAAAATATTGAATTATTTAGAGGCATTCACAGATATTATACTGATTATGCCGTTAAAAATTGGCAACCTAAAAAAGATGATAACCTAAAGAAGCTATTAAAAAACAAGAAAAAAAATAGCAAGCTTCTTAAGAAAGAAGAATTAAAAGTAAACCTTAAGAATAAAAGTCCTGAAAGAGGAATACAAACTATGTTTAGGGTTACACTTAGTAACCACTTAAAGTTAAGTGATATTGCTGATACTAAAGCAAATATTTTGCTTTCAGTAAACGCTATTATTATCTCATTAATATTATCAAATTTAATTCCTAAACTAGATAACCCTTCAAATGATTACTTAGTTATACCTGCTATGATATTTGTTATTTTTAGTGTCACCTCAATGGTTATGTCTGTACTGGCAACTAGGCCAAACGTTACAAGTGGTGAGTTTACTAAAGAAGATGTTGAAAATAAAAAGGTAAACCTTTTATTCTTCGGTAATTTTTATAAAATGAAATTAGATGAGTACGAATGGGCTATAAAAGAGTTGATTAAAAACCAAGATGATGTATATTCTACTTTAACTAAAGATTTATACTTTTTAGGTGTAGTACTAAATAAAAAATATAAATTATTACGCTGGACTTACACCGTTTTTATGATAGGAATGGTATTATCCGTAGTTGCGTTTTTTGTAGCCTTGAAATTTTACGGCCCTGAAAGAATTATAGAATTACCAACCTAATTGAAGGTTGGTAATTTTTATTTTTTTATCTCTTGCATCAAATCTTCGTATGTAAACGATTTTTCCTCTGAAATCGGGTTTTCAATTTGATAATTTATATTAGCTCTAATAGCTTTTAAACCTGATACACCTTGCAAACCTTCAAGATCAACTATTTCGACTGAACCAGTAAAATATCCTTTAGATTTTAAGAACTTTATAAAACGTAAGTATTCTAGCTCGTCACTTTTTTGAGAGTAAACAATTACTAATTTACCAGGTTGTGTGATACGTTCTGTTGTACCTTTTACAAATGATTTATCAATTCTTTTTTTGATAATTTCATACCTCGCATTATACGTACCATCAACATCAAATCTTTTTTCATCCATTCTAAAACGGATTGCTAAAGAACCATTGTAAACCAACATAAGTGAAGCTACATCTAATGGCACAGATAATTCTGGCTTCAGCTCATAATGCTTAAATTCCATTTCACACATTACTTGTAATTGCCATAATCGCAAATTGCTCAAATAAAGAGGATCAAAATCTTTATGGTCAACTATTGATGCTCCAATATACATGTTATGCTCTACTCCATCAGTCTTGTAACGTTCAAAAAAGTGTGGAAACATTTCTTGTGCTTCTTTCTGTTTTTTATCGAGAACCGATGATAACTTTTTGTTGATAGCCATTACACTTTCATCATAATTTCTACGATGATCATAATATGATTTTGTTCCCATATCAATATCCGACTCATAGGCTGTAATCATACTCAATAAATCTTCATCACCTTGAGTTTTCAAATGTTCAAAAACCGGAACTATTTCATTTTGCACGAAACTAAAAACAGATTGCTCACTATTTGTATTAAGCACTTCTTTTACCTCGTCAATATGATTGTTGGTTCTAAACATTAATTCTTCAAATACTGGAAGTTTGTATTTATCCCAAACATAAGATAATACTTTATTTATTTCTGATAACTGAATCATAATATCACGCTGAATAGCAATATTGCGGGCAACCGAAGAATCTTTAATATCTATTTGCCCGTATAATGGGTAAACGTCTTTAAAAACAATTTCTTTAAATGAAGGTTGCCTTCCTTCTAAACTATCTGCAATAAAACGATATGCTTCTTCTTTAAATTTCCAATATACAGAAGAGTGTACTGATGTACATTCGTTTTGAATTATAGCATCAATTCTATTTTCTTCCTCATGCTTAGAACGTAATACACCTGTAACAATAAAAGGCATAATATCATCTAACTTATTTGCATTAACAGAGTTTAATGCATTTTTTGTTTTAGAAACTAATTCTAAAACACCAAGTAATTTTCCATTATCCGCTATAGGAGCAAAAATTACACTTTTAATACCTTGTGCATGTAAATTATCGTAAGGCTTTAGTCCACCAGAAAGATCATAATATTTATCAACATCTGATATTGAAAAATATGAATTATCGTTTAAAAGCTTTTTATACGATGATTGACAAAGTGAATCTTTACAATTAACCAAATCTTTATCATTAAGTATAAAGCTTTCCATACCAACACCAATAACTTTTTCAAATTGATCTTTTTTGGTATTATAGGTTACAAAACCTGCTTGAATATCGTCAACACTAAAAAACGACCTAAATGTTTCTTGCAAATTTTGCATGAAATTATCAGATGCTCTTTTTTCACTAGCAATTAAACTAGATTTTATTTCTGATATCGCATGTTCATTGGTAACATCAAACATTGTTGATATCACAAAGCCTTTACCAATAAAACTATTTGGTGGTATTTTTTCTTGCCACAAGGCTATGTCATCAAAATTTTCTAATAACTCGTTTATATCTTCCTGTGATAATTCTTTTGAATTCTCAGTAGGTAAAATCTCCATAAAATCTGCATTATACAAAATGCGATAATGGCGCATAATACCATTTTTATCAGGAATATCGTAAAAGAAAGGACGTTTAAAATCTACCGTATAACCGTAGTGTAAACTTAGTATTACTGTGCATGATAAAACATACATAAAATGATCAGGCATGTAATTTAACACAGGAGCAAAAGCTTCTCCCCCAGCTTCTTTTAGTATTTTTTTAAATCTATTTGAAGAGTTAAAAACGATATTACCGAATGGTAAAGATGCCGTTTTAATTTCATTATCAGACAGTACCTCTGAGAAACTATCTTGCAACATTATTCGAATAACATCCTTATGCTTATCCAATAAACTTACATCAGTAAACCCGTCACGAAGTTCTGGGTAAGGCGCTTGACTATCAAGAATATATTTTGCTTTTGAAGCAATAAATTCATCATCACTATTAGCCATAACATCATAATGCTTTAATAACTTATTAAAGCTCACCTGCATACTTAGCGGAGAATTAAATTTATTTTTCATCATATTTTTAGTCGTAATCTAAAATACAAAATTACAAAAGAAAATCTATAAATTTATCGGTATAAAACACATAGCTTCGCTACTTTTTTAGATATTTATAAAAAACACCTAAATGCCATCTAATCAAAGACTTTCAAGAGCTTACAAAAATGCAAAAAGAGTGCCGTTTAACGACAATTCTAGATTTGTGCTTTTTAGTGATTGCCACAGAGGTGATAACAGTTTTGCTGATGATTTTGCTAACAACAGAAATATCTATTTTCACGCTTTAAAACACTATTTTAAAGAAGGTTTTGAGTATTTTGAATTGGGTGATGGTGACGAACTGTGGGAGAACATAAATTTCAGTTCTATTTTTGACGCACATAAAAATGTTTTCAAGCTTTTACGTGAGTTTCATATTCGAGGGCGATTGCATATGATTTGGGGCAATCACGATATGGTTTATAAAGATGATGCCTATGTAAAAAAGCAACTAAACAGTTACTTTGAACCTATTGAAGGTTGCGAAAAAGAACTTTTTCAAGATATTAGTTACAATGAAGCAATTGTTTTAAAGCATGAAGATACCAACCAAGAAATATTTTTAACACATGGCCACCAAGCTGATTGGTGGAATTATACTTTCTGGCGCTGTGGCAGGTTTCTTGTTCGAGTACTTTGGAAACCATTACAAGTTTGGGGTATTGCAGACCCTACAAGCCCTGCAAAGAACTATACTGAACTTATAAAAATTGAACGACGCATAAAAAAATGGATTGTTCAAAATAAATTAATAATCACCATTGTTGGTCATACCCACAGACCTCGTTTTCCTGAACCTGGCGATATTCCTTTTTTTAATGATGGTAGCTGTGTTCACCCAAGGAGTATTACCGGTATTGAAATTGAAAACGGAAATATTTCATTAATTAAATGGCATATAGCTACTACCGAAGATGGTATTTTACGCGTGGTTCGAGAGCTTTTAGAAGGCCCTCAAAAACTAAGTAACTATAAGACCAAACAAATTTGATTTAATTAAGTATTGTTCCGTTTTTGGTGAACATAATATCTTTTTTCTTTTTCTCTTTTGATACTTCAACGTCATAAAAAAAGCCTTTGCTGTTGTGCTCTACTTCTTCAACTTCTATAATTTTATGATCATCATATTCTTTCTCTAAATACTCTTTTATAACTTCAGGCAAATCTTCCTCATCTATATTATTTTCTGTTTCAATCCATTTTCCTTGTGGCGTGAAATCAGCTCTAAGATCTTTACCGTCTTTTTTGAATTTAGCCTCAAAATTGTCATTTTTATCGGTCGACCAATTTGGCTCTTTCTCATTAGGATATTTAGTTTCGAAGCTTGATTTTACTGCTTTTGGCACATCACCATTATCATACTTACAACTCATAAATATTACGGTAATGAATACACTAAAAAACATTAAACTAATTCTCATAACTATTTTTTTATTGGTTACAGTCACGAAGAAAGTCATTGCAAAAAACAAACATTATCTCAAATAAGAAGAATACTATCGTAATTACTATTATTTAAATAAAAACATGATTTTCGAGCGTATATTCGTGCTACAAACGAATATTTAAAAACATATTTTTATGAAGTTTTTATTATTTCTACTTCAACATAAAAATCAATAAATAGAAATAACAAGCCAAATATGATGCAAAAGAACCAAAAATCGAATCACATAAAACATCTTGTTTATTTTAGTACTGCAATACTAATCACTTTTATTTTAAATAGTTGTGCAACATTTAAATTACAAGAAAATAAAGCATTTGTTACTAAAACACCTTCAAATAAAAAGATTAAACACACTTTTTATATTGCTGGTGGTATGGGTGATTTAGTTAACGGAGCACCTAATGCAATACAAGCGCTTAAGAAAGAACTTGCAAATGCAAATGCAAATAGCACACTACTTTTTACAGGTGATAATGTTAGCAAATACAAAGATAATTGGGAGAACGACAAGAAACTAATTAGGCAAGAAGTTGCACTAGCATCAAATTTTAAAGGGAATACAATTTTTATACCTGGTAATAATGAATGGAAAAGTTACAATACCAGAGATGTAGAAAAAATTGAAGATTTTTTAGATGAATTTGACGCTGACGATATAAAGTTCTTCCCTAAAAATGCATGCCCAATTGAACACAAAGTAATTAATGACGATTTAGATTTAATTTTAATTGACTCTAATTGGTTTATATCTAATTGGTCACAGTTAGAAAACATTAATAAAAAATGTTCTGAAATAAATACAAGAAGGCGTTTTCTAGAAGAGGTTGAAGGATATATAAATGATGGGCAAGGAAAAAATATTGTAATTGCAATGCATCATCCAATTTTTAGCAATGGTAAGTACGCTGGAAAAGAAACTTTCAAAACACATATGACCCCAGCTCCAATAATCGGCACGGTATTAAATACTGTTAGTGAATATGGCGGATTTTCTTCTGACGATTTAATGTCTCGGAAATACGAATTTTTGAGAATGATATTAAGCTCATTAGCAAAAGCATCTGACAGAATTACTTTTGTTTCCGGCCATGAAGAAAGTTTACAATACTTAACTGGCGGTAATGTTCATCAAATCATTTCGGGTTCTTTAACACAAAATACGGCAACAAAAAGAACTGAGGACAAAATAAACGCTATAGGCGGAACATTAAAATATGAAGGGCAATTCACTTACGGAAAAAAAGGCTTTGCTAAATTGGTATATTTTGATAATGGATCATCGCAAGTAACATTCATTACTGCCTCAGAAGAAAAAAATAATCTTAGCATACTCCCTGAATTTGTAAAAGATACTACAAAAGGCACCTATGCCAAAAACACTAGAAAAACTATAGATAAGAGTATTTTGAGTGATCCTAAAAAGTTAGATAAAACTGGATTTTACAAATTTTTATGGGGCGAACGTTATAGATCATATTTTGGTAAATCTGTAACTGCAAAAATTGCTTTGCTAGATACACTTTACGGAGGCTTAAAAGTAAGCAAACAAGGTGGTGGACACCAATCATATTCACTTCGTTTAGAAGATAAAGATGGTAAAGAATATGCCATGCGCTCGTTAAAAAAAGACGCTTTAAAATATTTAAAATTTATAATCAAAGGTGTTGCATACGACGAAAGTGACTACCACGACACATGGACAGAAGAAACAATATCAGACTTCTTCACCACCGCACATCCATACATGCAATTAGTCATAAATCCTTTATGCCAGTCTATTGGTGTAAACCATTCAAGTCCCGAATTATTTTACATTCCAAAACAAAGTGAATTAGGTAATTTAAATACTGAATTTGGTGATGAACTTTATTTTATTGAAGAAAGACCATCTGACGAACAATTAAATTATAAAGGTTACAAAAGAGACATTGATGAAGCTGGAAAAATTACAGATTTTGAAAGCACTACTGATATGTTAGAAAAAATTAAAAGTGATGAATCTTACACGGTAGACCAACGCGCTTATATAAGAGCTAGAATCTTTGATATGCTAATTGGCGATTGGGATAGACATGAAGATCAATGGAGATGGGTTGAATATGAAACTAATGATGGGAATAAAGAATTTCAACCTGTACCAAGAGACAGAGATAACGCTTTTCCAAAGTTTGATGGAAATGCCATGAAAATTGTAAAATTATTTGTTCCCAACAGTCGTATGTGGCAATCATACGGAGCAGATATAAAAGATGTAAAGTGGTTGAATAACAATGGTAATAGTTTAGATAGAGCTATATTAACTAAATATGACTCGAGAGTTTGGAAAGAAGAAGCTAAGTATATTCAAGAGCACTTAACAGCCGACCAAATTGATAAAGCTTTTAAAAATTTACCTATTGAAGTTCAAGATTCAACATCTGCTGAAATTCGTGAAAATTTAAAATTACGTCTTATAACTTTGCAGTCAGATGCAAAAGCGTATAGTAAGTATCTTGACAAAACAGTATCATTACGTGGTACTGAAAAAGACGATAAATTTGAGATTACAAGAATGCCTGACGGCGAAACTAAAGTTGTTATCAAACGTATTCTTACTGATGAAAAAGACCCTATAATATTTGAGCGTGTATTTAATAAAAAAGATACTAAAGAACTTTGGATATACGGTTTAGGTGATGATGATGTTTTTGAGGTTACTGGTGATGCTAAAAAAACAATTTTTATTAGATTTATTGGTGGTTATGGTGATGATAAATTTATCATTGAAAACAAAAAAGGTCTTAAAATTTACGATTGGCAACATGAAAAAACTAAGTTTGAAGGTAAAAAACCTGCAACGCAACTGACAAATATTTACAAAACCAACATGTATCATTGGCGTTATTTTAAAGAAAATAGTAATATTTTAGTACCAAATTTAGGTTTTAGAACAGATGACGGTTTGTATTTAGGCGCTACAAATGTTTTTAAAAACAACGGATTTAATCGTAATGATTTTAGGCAAAAGCACACTATAGTTGCTAATTATTATTTTGGATTCAAAGCATTAGAGCTTTCTTACAATGGTATATTCGCAAACATATTTCCTGGTTGGGATTTTGAAATAAACTCTTACCATACAAATAACAAATTCACTAATAACTTTTTTGGGGTTGGTAATGAAACTGTCAATCTTGATGATGATTTAGGTAACGATTACAACCGAGCTCGTGTTGAAATAACAAAAGTTGATGCCGGAATAACGTATCATACTTTAAAAATAAAGGCTTTATATGAATCATACGATGTTACTGAAATTGACAATCGTTTTTTTAATTCTAATAACTTTAGTGAAGAATTATTTGAAGATCAAAAATACATTGGTACTTCGGTTGAGGCATATTATGATAATGACGATTCTAAAGATTTTCCTTCAAAAGCAATTATGTTTGGTGCAAACGCAGGCTACAAATTAAATACCACAATTAATGACAATCAATTTGGTTACGTAAAACTTAAAGCTGGTTTAACGCAAAAAATAATACCCTCAGGTGATGTAACATTTAGTACAAGAGCTGAAGTTAGTACAACTTTTGGTGATACTTATTTCTTTTACAACATGCCCTCAATAGGTGGTAATAACGGACTTAGAGGCTTTAGAGATGAGCGATTTACGGGTAAAACATATTTCTATAACTCTACCGATTTAAGATGGAGAGTAAAAAAATATATGACTTTAGTTGCACCTATAACCGTAGGAGTTTATGGTGGTTTTGATTATGGTAGGGTTTGGAACCCAAATGAAGACTCTAATATATGGCATACTTCACAAGGTGCTGGTTTATGGGCAAGTGGTTATAATTTTTTATCATTAAACGTAGGCTATTTTAATTCAAAAGAAGGCAATATAGTTCAGTTTGGTTTTGGCTTTGATTTCTAGTAGTTCGCATTAAAATTTTAAATAGGCGCTGATTTTGATTAATTTAGCGCCTTATTTATAAAACACTACCATGTTAAAAAAATCGATTACCCTTATTTTAATTGTCATTACCGCATCATCTTGTTGGAAAAATAAAAGCCCTGAAAATCTAATCCGATTAAAACAAAAATTTAAATCACAAGTATCCACTTTTGAGAACAAAAAAGAGAACGCTAATAAAATTGTAAACTCTGGTTTAGAATCATTATCCTCATTAAAAAGTGCCCTTGAAGACACTAAAAATGAAGATAAAGAATTTGCAAAAGTTTACGGCGATTGGGAAAAAGTGAATAAAAGAGTAGAAAATCTAAATAAAGAATATGAAGATTTAAAAACAAAAGCTTCAAATCTTTTTTCTGCTATGGAAAAACAAACGAATAGTTTGAGTGATGAGACTAGCAAAAAAACACTTTTAAAAGCTATCAATAAAGCTAAAACTAAATACAACGGTACATTAGCAAACACATCTGAAGCAATTGGAAAACTTCGCCTTTTACATGGTGATGCTGTTGAAGTTGTAAAAGCATTAGAAGTTGCCGCTGCATTAAATTCATTTGATAACATTAATGATCAAATGAAAAGTATTGAAGGTCGTGTTGACGGTATTATGCAAGAGCTTAATATTGCAGTAGTTGAGAGTAAAAAACTATATGAAAAGAAAATTACAGAGCTTGGCGAAGAATAAATAAATAGCCTTTTCAATATTTTTAACATCACTTTAAAATTTCATTGGCAAGGTATTTGTTACATTTACAAGCAGTTAACAACTAACCTATGATGCGGATTATTGGCTTATTACTTTGTTTTTTTGTTTTTGAAGTTGGCTACAGTCAATATGATACTCCAAAAACGCAAACATTAAATATTAAAGGAAAAGAAGAAACTTCTAACGTAAGTCTTCTTCCTGAAAAAAAGCAAGGTCTGTCATTGAACATGCCCGATTTACTAAAAAAACCCGATCCTCAGAAATTAAAAGATTCCTTAGATCCTAAAATATCTATGCTACCTAATAAAGATTTGGTACAAGCTGGTGAAGATTTAGAATTAGATGCTAAAGTAAAAGGGATTTTTGAAGGTAGTCCAGGAAAGCACTTTCCTGATATGTATTTAGGTGATGTAAAAAGTAGTGGTTCTTTTATTGGTATTGTTTGCCGTGATCATCAATTTGTTGATGGTGACCTTATAAAAATAACAGTTAACGGCGTGGAAGTAGAACCTAAAATGTTTTTAACGGGTGCCTTTAAAGGTGTAAATGTTGATTTAAAAGACGGTTTTAATCGTGTTGAATTCACTGCCTTGAACGAAGGTTCATCTAGCCCAAACACCGCACAAATAAATGCTTATGATGACAAAGGGAAATTAATATTCGCTAATCAATGGACATTATCAGCAGGTTCTGTAGCTACATTTGTCGTAGTTAAAGAATAAGTAATATTGTAATTTCACAGTAATTAGTTCTTTTAATTACATACTTAAAATTAATTAGGTATTAATACACTTCACATTCAATAGTTGCATAAACTCTTCTTATATTTAATTTGACTAACTCTAATTAAATATTCATGATCAAAAGACTAGTACTGTTATTTTTATTTTGTTCTTTTTCATTATCAGCGCAAGATTACTTTCTAAAAAAATACCAACCCTACAACTCTGACATTCCATCACCAGAAGAATACCTTGGTTATGAAATTGGACAACATCAAACAAGACATGATCTTATTGTTTCTTATTTAGAAAAATTAGCTTTATTGTCTGATAGAGCAACCATTCAATACTATGGAAAAACTCATGAAGGTCGAAAACTTGTTATTTTAACGGTTACATCTCCTGAAAACTTAGTAAAGTTAGATACGCTGAAAGAAAAACATCTTTTATTTACAGACCCTAGCAAAAATGTTAGTAATTATGATGAGATACCTGTTTTTATAAATTTAGCTTATAATGTTCATGGTAATGAGTCTTCAGGATCTGAAGCCGCATTATTAACAGCGTATACATTAGTAACATCTAATAACCCAGAAATACTAAATTATCTGGAAAATTCGGTAATATTTATTGATCCAACCATAAACCCTGATGGTCGCGATAGGCATACACAATGGGCCAACAGTTACCAAGGCTCACCTGAAGTAGCTGATAATTATGATGCGGAACATAATGAATACTGGCCTGGTGGACGTACCAACCATTATTGGTTTGACCTTAATAGAGATTGGCTTTTGGCAATCAATCCTGAAAGTCAAAACAAATTAAAGTGGTACCATGAGTGGTACCCAAATGTTGTTACTGATTTTCATGAAATGGGAAGCCAAGACACCTATTTTTTTGAACCAATGAAAACAAATGGTTCGTTAGACCCAATAATGCCTAAAGAAAACTATGAAGGTCTTAATAATTTATTTGCTGACTATTTTGCAAAAGCTTTAGATAGTATTGGTTCTCTATATTTTACAAAAGAAATTTTTGATGGCACGTATCCTGGTTATGGTTCTTCTTACCCTGATTTACAAGGTGGTCTAGGACTTTTATTTGAACAAGGTGGCTCAAGAGGGTACAAACAAGAAACTGCATTTGGTGAGATTACATTCCCTTTTACAATTCGCAATCAATATACATCAAGTATTACCACCGTAAAAGCTGCTGTTGAAAACAAGGCATTAATGCGAAAATATCAGCAAGATTTTTTCAAGAGTGCCTTAACTAAATCTTCAAACTCAAAAATCGGTGGATATTCTTTTAATGATAATTTTGATCAAAACAGAACAAAAGCTTTTATTGATATGCTTTTAAAGCATAAAATTGATATTTATAAATCTGAAAAATCATTTGTTGTACCAACCAAACAGAAACAATACAGAATGGTTCAAACCATGTTTGAAACCTATGAAAAATATAATGATAGTGTTTATTATGATGCTTCCGCATGGTCATTGGCTAATTTTTACAATATGAAGTATTCCCCTGTAAAATCGGTCTCATTAAAAGATAAAATCACATCAACTAAAAATTTATATACTGTTGAAGCTATTCAAAAATCTGAATATGCCTATTTGATAAATTGGGATGATTACAATGCTCCTGCTGTTTTAAATTACCTACAAGAAAATGGACTTGTACTATCAAGCTCATACAAACCCTTTACTGTAAAAACAGGTTCAAAAGGTATTGACTTTGGTTACGGAACATTAATGTTACCTGTTAAATCACAAAAGAAAAACTCAGAAGAGATCTATCAACTTTTAAAACAAGCACAAGAAAAGTTTCAAGTTCCTATGATGGCAGTAAATTCTGGTTATAATTTAAAAGGAATAGATTTAGGAAGCAAGTTGATGGCTCCACTAAAAAAGACCAAAGCGTTTATGCTAATAGGCGATGGAGTCAATTATACTGAAGCTGGTGAGGTTTGGCATTTATTGGATACGCGCGTGCAGATGCCAATTACAAAAATTCCATTACGTAATTTTAATCGTATCAATTTTGATAAATACAATACCCTTGTTATGGTTTCTGGTAGATATAAATTAGGTAGCAAACAACAAAACAAAATTAAAGAATGGGTACAAAAAGGCAATACTTTAATCACTATAGCTACTGCATCAAAATGGGTAATTGAAAAAAATATTGTAGCTGAAAAATTAATTACTGTAACTAAAGATTCTACCAAAAAAGCAATCAGGAAACCATTTGCAAATGCATCTGAAAATATTGGAAAAGAAAGCATAGGTGGTATTATTCTAAAAACTGATATAGATACTACTCACCCATTAGCGTTCGGTTACCATGACGAGACTATTCCTGTTTATAAAAATAATGAAGTTTGGCTAAGCCCTAGTAAAAATGAATACGCTACGGTTTTAAAATATAGCCAAAAACCACATATTGATGGTTTTATTACTAATGAAAACCTGACTAAATTTGTGCAACCTTCAGCTTCGTTAATAGTATCAAAACTAGGAAGTGGTCGTGTGGTATTATTTGCCGACAATCCTAACTTTAGAGGTTCATGGTATGGAACAAACCGATTGTTTTTAAATGCATTATTTTTAGGTAAATTAATTACAGTACCAGAACCAAGAGGTTAGAACTATAAAAAAAGATAATAAAAGGTTATTTAATTAAATAACCTTTTATTATCTTTTTTTCTCAACAAGTAGATAGATAAATTAAAAAAATCACCTTAACTTCTTAACTATTACTTTCTCTCCCCAGGTTTATACGTTTCTTTAGCTCTTTTTAAAACATCACTTTGATAAAAGGGAACATCTTTAAATTGCATATTCGCATAACGATTGATTTGATCATTAAAATGTGGCGAATTGGGGTCTCCACTTTGCCCACCGGCCAGCATGGTTTTTGCTCTTACTCTATCTCCAAATTCCACTACGGCTACAAAACTATTTCCACGAGTACCGTATATTTTTTTAGTATTGTTATCATAACGTGCTCCATAAGCCGCTAAAGCTCCCCATCTACCCGATGCAAAACCAATAGGAATACTTGGTAAACTATCATTAAAAGCTTGACGAATATCACCATTTAAACGTTGATACCTATTTACATTTCCCCACGAAGTGTTCCATGTGCCAAAATCAGCATTTAAAGTTTCAATAACTGACTCAAAAACATGCAAACGTTCTCCTTTTGGTGATTCGTTACCAAAATATAATAGACGTTCCATATAGCTCAAACCTTTTGGCGCTTTTACCATTTTACTATACATGGTACCATAATAATGTGCCAAAGTCATTGCTACTGAATTTTCTGAAGTTTTAAAATCCCATTGCCTTAAAACATCAATAGGTTCTTGTAATTTCACGTTCTTATCTTTATTACTATCGTAAGCTTCAATTAAACCTGGTATCAACCCCTTAAAAGCTGGCAAGTATGGGTCGTGCGCTAATTCAATAACACTATCAATAGTATAACCAATTCTACCTGTCAACAATTCAATAGCATGAACACCTCTAAAATTCTCTTGATCTTTTGACATGTAATTTGGATAATTTTCTTTTTTAGGGCTGAATTCTAATGCCGATGTATAAGGTGTCGAGTTACAATTTTGAAGCCATCCATTTTTAGGATTTAGTAATAGAATATTTTCATCAACCGTATGTAAACCTTGCCAATCTGTTTTTGGGTCACTACCATTTACTGGTTTAGTATAATCAAATAAAGTATCTCTTTTAGGAATAAAATTTCCGTGGAAATAAGCAATATTACCTTCAGCATCAGCATAAACAGTATTGTTTGATGAATTTGTTCGAATATCCATCATTTCTTTAAACTCTTTATATCCTGATTTTTTTGTTCTCACAAAAGATTGCTCCAAGGCTTTTACGGGTTCCCACATCATAGCAGATGCTGTCCATTGCCCGTCAACAATATGTGTAATTGGCCCGTGGTGTGTTTTATATGTTGGAAGTTTTTTCTCCAGAAGACTATCACCCACTTTATACTTTAAAATTACTTCACCGGTTTTTACAGGTCGTAATTCTTCACCGTACTGATAAACCAAACTATCTTCTAAGTCTACAATTATTTCTTTAAACTCATCCATTACATCAGTATACGTAGAGGTGTGCATCCATCCTGTTTTTTCATTGAAACCTTGATAAACAAAAAACTGCCCCCATGTAACTGCTCCGTATGCATTTAAACCCTCATGACTTACCATGTGAACTTCACCTCTAAAGAAAAATGAGGTATGTGGATTAATCAATAAAATTGGATTTCCCGATTCTGTTAAGTCACCTGAAATGGCAATACCGTTTGAACCTTGTGGCTCCGCCATTTCTTCTTTCGTTTTTAATTTTACATCGAGTGCTTCCGGAATTTCAATTCCATTTTCATAAAAGGCTTTTATTTTTTCAATTGATATACGTTCAATATCACCACCTATTGAACCTTCACTAAAATACATAGGCATCCAAGGCTCAAAAATGTGTCAGTAATTTTGGTTCTACTTCAGGGTGTGTTTCTAAATAATAATTTATTCCATCAGCAAAAGCATTACATAATTTTTTCAACCAATCCGGACTATTTTCATAATTCGCAATCGCTTCTTCTTGAGTCATAAACAATTTAGCTCGTAAATCACTATACAAAGCCTCTTCTCCCTCAACCTCTGCCAACCTACCTGTTGCCCAAATATAATTTTGTTCAACACGATTAAAATCATCTTCACATTGTGAATATAACAAGCCAAAAACAGCATCAGCATCAGTCTTTCCATAAATATGAGGCACACCAAAATCATCTCTTATAATTTCTATATTATCAACATACTTGGCATATACAGCAGGAATCGATTTTTTGTTCTCTTTCGTTTGGCAACCAAAAAAAGTAATTACAATAACTACTAATAGGGCATTTTTCATTAGTGTGGTTTATTATTTGCCTTGAAATTAAAAGACTTCATTATTAAAAGCTAATTTTTAACAAAAAAAACCGACTAAAGCATACAAAGCAATAATCCAATCAATTTAAAGTAACTTTGCTTCAACAAAAAAATTACAATCACTCACAAACATGGCTGAAAAAAAAGTTAGTATTCTCACCGCATTTAAAACTATTATTTGGCCTCGCCGAAATTTAGTTTTCATTGGCCTTTTATTAATAGCTATTAGTAAGGCAGCAAGCTTTGTTGCTCCAATGTCTCTTAAATATTTAATGGATGATGTGGTACCCAACAAAGACATTTCATTTTTAAAAACATTAGTGATTGTAGTAGTTATTGCATTTCTAGTACAAGCAATAACCTCCTTTTTACTAACACAAGTTTTAAGTATTCAAGCACAATATTTAATATCTGAATTACGAGCGCAAGTACAAAAAAAGGTACTCTCTTTGCCCATAAGCTTTTTTGACAATACAAAATCTGGAAGTTTGGTTTCACGTATTATGAGTGATGTTGAAGGTGTTCGCAATTTAATTGGTACTGGTTTAGTTCAACTTGTAGGTGGTAGTATTACTGCTATTGTATCTATAGTTTTATTAATAAAAATAAGTCCAGCAATGACATTAATGGCTTTTGCACCATTAATACTTTTTGCTGTTATATCACTTAAAGCTTTTAAAATAATTCGCCCTGTTTTTAGAGAACGTGGTAAAATTAATGCGGAAGTAAAAGGTAGATTAACTGAAACTTTAAGTGGTGTTCGTGTTATAAAAGGCTTTAATGCTGAAGAACAAGAAAGCCTGGTTTTTGAAAAAGGTGTTGATCGATTATACAAAAACGTAAAAAAGAGTTTAACCGCTACTGCTATAATGACCAGCTCATCAATTTTCTTACTTGGTATTGCAACTACTGCAATTATGATGGGTTACGGAGGTTATTTATTAATTATAGAGGAACTTACTATTGGTGAGTATTTAGAGTTTACATTTTTACTCGCTTTAATGGTTGCGCCTATCGTACAAATGAGTAATGTTGGCAGTCAATTAACAGAAGCATTAGCTGGTTTAGACCGCACAGAAGAACTAATGAATATGACTCCTGAAGCTGATGAAGAAAACAGAACGATCATGCTGGAAAATATTAAAGGTGATATTGCTTTTAATGATGTTTCGTTTGCTTACGAGGAAGATAAAGAAGTGTTACATAACATTGATTTTGAAGTAAAATCAGGTTCTGTAGTTGCATTGGTAGGTAGTTCAGGGTCAGGAAAATCTACAATTGCTGGTTTGGCAGCTACCTTTTTAGATCCGCAATCAGGAGCAATTACAATTGACGGACAAGATGTATCTAAAGTAAACCTCAACAGTTTCAGAAAAAATTTAGGTGTTGTTTTACAAGATGAATTTTTATTTGAAGGAACAATAAGAGCCAATATTTTATTCCCAAGACCTGATGCTAATGAGGAAGATTTGCAAAATGCCGTAGTTTCAGCTTATGTAAATGAGTTTACAGATCTTTTTGAAAAAGGCTTAGATACTTTAATTGGTGAGCGCGGCGTAAAACTTTCTGGCGGACAACGCCAACGAATTGCTATTGCAAGAGCAATTTTAGCAAACCCTAAAATTTTAATTTTAGATGAAGCAACCTCTAATTTAGATACTGAAAGTGAAACTTTAATTCAGAAAAGCTTAGCTACCTTAACAGAAGGAAGAACAACATTTGTAATTGCACACCGATTAAGTACAATTAGAAAAGCCGATCAAATTTTAGTTATTGAAAACGGGCGCATTGCAGAACAAGGCACACACGACGAGTTGATTGTTAAAGAAGGACGTTATTTTAATTTATTCACCTATCAGGCGAGGATATAAAAAAACAGTTGCTTTTCAGCAACTGTTTTTAAAATAATTCATTTTCAAAAAAGCTCAATTACTTACTAAGAATTTCTCGTAATCATCTAATTTCAATTCATCAAAACCTTTAAAGTTCTTCTTTAATTTATATAAGTTATTTTTTGCTTTGTTATAACGCTCAGAAATTACTTTCAAATTATCTAATTCTGAAGCAGATGGCTTATCGTAACTATTGATTAATTTACTATACAAATCAGTCATTTTTTCACGTAATTGAGGTTCTGCCGATCCCACATAATTATCTCCTGTAGTTATTACCAACGTCTCCTTCAATTCATTTAACTTCTTCAACATTTTTGTATTATTATCAGTATTCGCTTTTGCTAGCATAGCATCTAGTTCATAAACCATATACGCTAATTCTTCTGTCATATTATACAAACTCATGATTGTAGAGTTCTTTAAATTTCGATCTGCTTCTGTCAAGGTAGATTTAGGGTCATAAACTAAATCAAAAGTCTGTTCATAGGTTTCTTTTCCTTTTGTAAGGACTGCTTTATAAGTTCCTGCCGGTACTTTTGGAGAAGAAAAACCGCCGAATGAAAAGGTTTTACCCTTAGCTACCTTTGGTTGTTTTCTAGTATATCCCCAATTTACAATATTGATTCCCTTTGATTTACCAGGACCTAATTCTACAATTTTATTGCCCTCCAAATCTTGTATTTCTAAAGACATTTTCCCAAAAGTATGTCTACTCTTTAAATAATATTTTATTTGAGCGTCCGTGGTTTTATTTTGACCAACGAATTGTGTTTCTGCCCCAAAACTTCCTGAAAAACTAGTGTTTTCATTCATTACAGTTGGCTTTGTATCAAAAAAATGTAATGTTTTACCAAGAACATTATTATCTAACTGTCTTAATGGAGAAATATCATCAATAATAATTACACCTCTACCGTGTGTTCCCATTACCAAATCGTTAGTTTCTTGTTGTAATTCAATATAATGAACCGCTACAGATGGCATATTGTTGGTGAATTTCTTCCAATTTAATCCTCCATCTAAAGTTACATAAAGTCCGAACTCCGTTCCTAAGAATAATAAATCGGGGTTTTCATAATCCTCTTGAATATTTCTTGCAAAACCATATACATCAGGAGTTATTATATTCTTCCATGCCTTCCCGAAATCTGTGGTTTTATATGCATATGTATTTTTATCATTCATTGTGTGGCCATCAAAAACAGCATAAGCTGTGCCTTTGTCAAATACACTTGCTTCAATATGATAAGTCCATGTGTTTTTTGGTAAACCTGAAATATTTTGAGATGTGTTCTCCCAAGATTTTCCTCCATCTTTAGTAACTTGAACGTTACCATCATCTGTTCCAACCCATATAACATTTTCATCAAGTGGCGATTCTGCTATAGTAAATATTGTAGTATGATTTTCTGCACCAGAATTATCTTTTGAAAGTCCGCCTGAGTTCTCTTGAGTTTGTTTCTTTGGATCATTTGTTGTTAGATCTGGAGAAATTACCTTCCAAGTATCTCCCATATCATCTGATTTATGAAGAAACTGACTTCCCATATAAAAGCGATCAGGCACATGTGAACTTAAAGCCATTGGAGCATTCCAATTAAAACGAAGCTTGATATCTTCTTCAGTAGTAAGTGGCTGAATAGTTTTAGCTACATTACGGTCAACATCAAAACGCCAAACGTTCTCTGCTCCTTGCATTTCAGAATAGATTATTTTTTTAGTAGGGTGTTTTAACACTCTGAAACCATCTCCATACCCAACAGAATTCCAATCCCTTGCCTCTACTCCTCCTGGTGAAGATGACGGACCATACCACGAACCATTGTCCTGTAATCCACCATAAACATTATAAGGAGTTTCATGGTCAACACTCACATGATAAAATTGCGACAACGGTAAATTCTCAACAATTTCCATAGTTGTGCCTCCATCCATTGAACGATAAACCCCTCCATCTGTACCCACATACATAATATCTGAATCTTTGATGCTAAATGCTATATCGTGAATATCACTATGCATTCTTCCTAATGATTTGAAAGTCTTTCCTCCATCTTTAGAAATAGAACCACTTAAACCACCTTTAACAATTATATTTTCATCTCTTGGATCAACAACAATTTTTGAGAAATAGAACGGCCTAACCGTAATACCAAAATCATTATTCAGCTGTGTCCAGTTTTCCCCTGCATCACTACTTCTGTATAGGCCTTTGCGCTCATCTTTTTCTGCTTCAATAACAGTGTATAAAACATTTGAATTAGAAGGTGCCAAAGCAATCCCTAACCTCCCCAATTGCCCCTCAGGAAATCCTTTATGTATTTTATTCCATGTGGCTCCGCCATCTACAGATTTATACAATGCGCTGTTACTGCCTCCAGACTCAAAACTCCAACCAGTACGTCGGAACTCCCACATAGAAGCGTATAATATTTTGGAATTATTAGGATCCATTATTAAATCAGCACAACCAGTTTTAGGGTTTACGTATAATATTTTCTCCCACGTTTCTCCTGCATCAGAAGATTTATACACACCACGTTCTTCATTATCACCCCATAATGCACCTAACACTGCAACATAAATCTCTTTAGAGTTTTCTGGATTTACAATTACATTAGAAATTCTTTCAGAATGCTCTAATCCAATTTTTTTCCAATTTGAACCTCCGTCAGTAGATTTATAAAGTCCATCGCCTATTGAAACACTGTTACGTGGCCAAGTTTCTCCTGTACCTACATAAATGGTATTATCAGGATCATTTGGGTCTAATGATACTGCGCCAATAGATTGGCAATAGTCATCAAAAATTGGATTAAAAGTAGTACCTGCATCATTTGATTTCCAAACACCACCACCTGCAGAACCTATATATACAATTCTACTATTTGTTGGATGAACCTCAACATCATTAATACGGCCACTCATTAAAGCTGGGCCAATATGCCTTGCGGTTAAATCTCCGAAAATTTCTTTACCGGAATTACTGTCTTGTGCAGAACTCAAAAGAATTGTAAATAACACAAGACAAAAACTAATTATTATTTTTTTCATCTTTATTTTATATTAAAAAAGACCTTGATAAAAGGCCTTTTAGTTGTGGTATGTTATTCTTCTGTTTCTATTACATCAGGAAAAGTAAATACTTCATCTCCTATTTCTGGATTTAATTCTATAGAAGATATAGTAACAGGGCTTCCTGGTTGCCCTTTAACACCTTGAGTTATTGCATAAGGAAAGTATAGTCCGTCTACTTCTTGGTAATCACTCATGGTAACTTCTGAGGTCATTCCTTTTCCTGGTCCAGTTTTAATTTCTGAATGAATTGCAATTGGAACATAGTTTTCAGCATCAAAATAGTAAAAAGAAATATCTTCCTCTTTCTTACCATCTACCAATATAGGTTCTTTAACCAATTTTATTTTGAATGTCTCTGCACCATCAATAGTCTCTTTACCTAATAACTCAACAGTATACCCTTTATCTTTATAATCGATAAATGAATCTGGAAAATCATTGACATTTAATTTAAAATTACTAGTTGCTTCTGCATCGCTTTTTTCAGCTTTCATCGTCATAAAATTGTGACTCCAAAGTGTTTCACCATCAAAAGCATTTTGCTTAATTTCTTTCCCCTGAAAGTTAATTAATGTGACTTGCTTACCTTCTTTTAATTGAATGATTTCAAGTGGAATTTCCATTCCCTGTTGATTCACCTTAGCTATCATTTTCATTCCTTGTACCTCGCTAAGTTTGTCTAACCCTCCAATATTTTCAAAATAATTAGAAATAATTTCATCGGCAGTTTGTGCTTGTAAGGAAGTACTAATTGCTATAAAAAATACAGCAATACATAATTTTAGTGTTTTCATAATTGTTATCGTATTTAGGTTTTTTTAATTAGTATCAATTACTAATTAATTGTTACACATAAAGTTAATTTATTTGAAACAAAAAACTAGCCCTAAAGTATAGTTATACTTTAGGGCTAGTTTTTAATGCTTGAAATGAAAAAGAAAATTAACTTTCTGGAGCTAATTCAATTTCTAAACCTTCCATTTCTTCATTTATGTGTAATTGACATCCTAAACGGCTATTATCTTTTACATAGAATGCTTCTGCTAACATCGCATCTTCATCATCAGACTTTTCAGGTAAGTTTGTATCACTTTCTACATAACATTGGCACGAAGCACACATTGCCATACCACCACAAACACCAATAGTACCTTCTGGCGCAAGTTCGTAAGCACGTACAAGCTCCATAATATTCATGTTCATATCTGTAGGAGCATCAACCTCGTGTAAAACTCCTTCTCTGTCTTTAATTTTAATTTTTACGTCTGACATGGTTATTTATTATTTAAAATTCCCTCAGGTATACGCATAGCTTACCATTGGGAATTGTACTCTTTTTTATAAATTTTAAGTTATCCTATATTGATAACCTCTTCTATTTGTGGCACGTATTTTTTAATGGTCATTTCAACACCACTTTTTAAGGTCATTTGGTTTACCGAACAACCAACACAAGCACCTTCCAACTTTACTTTTACTGAAGTATCGTTATCAATAGAAATTAATGATATATCGCCACCATCACTTTGTAAAAAAGGTCGAATTTCTTCTAATGCTTTTTCAACATTTAATTTTACTTCTTCCGACGTCATAATTATTTCTTTTTAACCGGCGAACAACCCGCCATAGTAGTTATTTTAATAGCTTCAGTAGGTGGTAAACTATCATTTCTGTTTACAACTTCTTGCACTACATTTTTTGTAATTTCTTCAAAAGCAGACTCAATAGGTGTTGCTGTTTGCATTGCCGCTGGTCTACCAACATCTCCTGCTTCACGAATACTCTGTACTAATGGAATTTCACCTAAAAACGGAACTTTTAAATCTTCTGATAAATGTTTAGCCCCTTCTTTACCAAAAATATAATACTTATTATCTGGCAATTCTTCTGGTGTAAAATAAGCCATATTCTCAACAATACCCAACACTGGTACGTTTATAGAATCTTGCTGAAACATTGCAACACCCTTACGGGCATCAGCCAATGCAACTTCTTGTGGTGTACTTACTACAACTGCACCTGTTACAGGCATAGCTTGCATAATACTTAAATGAATATCACCTGTTCCTGGAGGTAAATCCAACAACATAAAATCTATTTCTCCCCAATGTGCATCAAAAATCATTTGATTTAATGCTTTTGAAGCCATTGGTCCTCTCCAAATTACTGCTTGGTTAGGTTGCGTAAAAAAGCCAATAGAAAGTAATTTTACACCATAGCTTTCAACTGGTTTCATCTTAGACTTACCATCTATATTTACTGCTAAAGGTTTTTCTTGAGCAACATCAAACATAATTGGCATTGATGGTCCGTAAATATCAGCATCTAACAAGCCTACTTTAAAGCCCATTTTTGCTAAAGTAACAGCTAAATTTGCGGTTACAGTAGATTTACCTACACCACCTTTACCAGAGGCTACTGCGATTATATTTTTGATTCCAGGTAATGGTTTTCCTTTTATTTCATTAGCCTTTGGCTTATCTGCAGCTACAGGAGCTTCAACTTTTATGTTAATTTTAATTTTAGCTTTTTCGTAAACTTCTTTATGAATGATTTTTAAAATCTCAACCTCAGTTTTTTTTCGTGCTTGAAGACTTGGGTTTGCAATTGTTATATCAACTTCAACCTCATCACCAAAAATCTGAACATTTTTAACTGCACCACTTTCTATCATATTCTGACCTTCACCAGGTACAGTAATGTTTTCTAATGCTTTGAGGATATCTTTTTTCTCTAATTTCATTTGAATCTATTGCTTCAATTTAAGTAATAAGACGTAATTTTTTTTAATCATTTCAATAAAAAAACAAAATTTTAAATGCAATTACGTAAAACTATTCTCTTTATATTAATAAAACTGAATTGTAAAATACAAAGATAAGCTATAGGGCTGATATTAAGAAAGGTTGAAATTGAAATATAACATAGTTTGATAAGAATGTCTTATGTAAATATTTACTCTAATTCCGTAAACGGATCCCAAAAATGTTTTTCTAAATTCTGAATTTGATTATCAACAATTACAACACCCTCATTCTCTAATAATTGTTGCATTAGGTTAGTACCATCAAAATGATGTTTACCAGTTAGTAAACCTTGTTTATTTACCACTCTATGTGCCGGAACATCATCCATATTATGCGATGCATTCATTGCCCAACCAACCATACGAGCACTACGCGCGGCACCTAAATATTTTGCTATTGCTCCATAAGAAGTTACGCGACCAACGGGAATTTTTTTAGCCACTTCATATACTTTCTCGAAAAAATTGACATTCTCTTCTTTCATACCTAATAATTAAGAAGTCGAAATACTGTAATGACAAATAAGATACACATTAAAATACTTAATATATAGTTTGAATTCCTTGAAAATGTATTGTTTTTAGATTCTAATTTATTGAAGTAAATCGTATATAAATACAGAACCGTAAAAGTTCCGCAACCTGCACCTAAAATAAAAATGATAATATCTGATGCTTCGAACTTAATCCAACCTGATGCTTTCCACATTGCATTTAACCCACTATAATAAGGGATTGTCAACAAATTAATTGACGCTAAAAAAACACCTTTAAAAAAACTGTTTTTTTTACTAACCTTGATGGTTTTCTTTTTTTTAGGTTTATTGCGCTTCGCAATTATAAAGAAATATATTGCAAGAGTCCCAAAAACCACCAATGCTATTTTCAGTAATACCGCAACCACACTCGGGTGATTGTGTAAATATTTAGAAATTAATACCGCAATATAGGCTTGCAGTATTATTGTCACTGAAACCCCTAAACTAAAGATAATTCCGTTTAGCTTACCTTTATCTACGCTTGTTTTTGCTGCATTCATATTCAACAATCCCGGAGGAACTGTTGCCATAAAAGCCGCCGAAAAAGTAGCAAAAAACAAAATTAGTAAATGCATCTATCTAACTTTGAATTGTATGTATGTGATAGGCTTTCCTTTTTCAAGGTATTGATTTTCGTAAAAAGTTTGTATAGTTAAAACTTCTTTTGGGCTACCTGCATTTTTGTACACATCATGGTTAGCATAAATTACTTCTAAACCAGAACCATGTAGTAAACCTAAAGTATAGCCATGCATAAACTCACTATCTGTTTTTAAATTTACGACTCCTGTTTCGTTTAAAATATGACAATATTTATCTAAAAACAATTTGTTGGTAAGTCTATGTTTTGTTCTCTTGTATTTAATTTGAGGATCTGGAAAAGTAATCCATATTTCAGAAATTTCATTTTCTGCAAAAAGTTGATCAATTAATTCAATCTGACTTCTAATAAAAGCAACATTAGGCAAGTTTTGATCAATAGCAGTTTTTGCACCACGCCAAAAACGAGCTCCTTTAATATCAACACCAATAAAATTCTTGTCTTTATGTAGTTTTGCTAAGCCAACAGTATATTCACCTTTACCGCAACCTAATTCTAAAATTATTGGATTATCATTTTTAAAGAACGTATTCCATTTGCCTTTTAAAGGGAATTCACCTTTATAAACATCTTCACGTAATGGCTGAAACACATTATCAAATGTCTCGTTTTCTTTAAATCTTTTTAGTTTGTTCTTACTACCCACCCTAAATCTTATTTTGTGCCGGCAAAGCTAAGAAATTCTTTATATTAAGACTGTAACAAGTGTTATTTAACTTTCTACAGCTACATCTTCAACTTTTTCTTGTGCTTTTTCAAGTGTAAATGAGAATTCAGAACCTACATCAACCACACTTTCAACATAAATTTTCTCATTATGAGCTTCAATAATATGTTTTACTATTGAAAGTCCTAACCCTGAACCCCCTTCTTGGCGACTACCACTTCTATCTACTCTATAAAAACGTTCAAAAAGTCTTGGAATATGGTTTTTTGCAATTCCTTCTCCATTATCCGTAACTCTTACAATGACACGGTTTTTTACCAAATTTTCAATGCTAACTTCAGTAGTACCGTTTTGTTCACCATATTTAATTGAGTTCACTAATAAATTAGTTATAACTTGCTGAATTTTCTCTTTATCACCATTAACCATTATAGGTGAGTTGTATCTCATATCAAAAGTGAGTGCTATTTTCTTTTTAGCCGCTTTCATTTCTAATAAATCAAAAACACTTTGCACCAACTCAACAATATTAAAGGTTGATACTTCAAGATTTAAATCACCCGTTTCTAATTTGGTAATTAAATCTAAATCTTTAACAATATAAATAAGCCTTTCCACTCCTTTATTTGCTCTCTGAAGGTATTTTTTTCGAATTACTTTATCATTCGCCGCACCATCAAGCAAGGTCAAAATATACCCTTGAACAGTAAAAAGTGGTGTTTTTAGTTCATGTGATACATTTCCAATAAAATCACGTCTATATTCTTCTCTAACCTTTAGTGTTTCAATCTCAATTTTTTTGTCTTTTGCGAATTTTTCAATCTCATTGGTCAAACTACTCATATCAGTAGTTACTGTTCTTGACGAAAGACTAGAAGACTCTAAAAGAGAAACATCATCATAGATTTTCTTAATTCTTTTGTAGATAAATTTTTCAACACGAAGTTGTATCACAAAAAAACAAATAACATAGGTAAGTAAAGACGATAATGCAATTAGCCACCAGTCCAAAGCATCTTTTAACCAAGCAAAACTTATTAAAATTAATGTTATTGTAATCGTTATATATAGAGCAGACCTAAAAGCAAATCTGTAAGATTTTTTAAATAATATAGCCATTATATAATAAACTTATAGCCTACTCCTTTGACAGTTTTAAAGTTATCATCACCTATTTTTTCACGAAGTTTTCTAATGTGAACATCAATTGTACGACCACCCACAACAACTTCGTTACCCCAAACTTTATCTAAAATAACTTCTCTTTTAAATACTTTATTAGGTTTTGAAGTTAGCAACGCTAATAATTCAAACTCTTTTCTTGGTAAAGTAAGTTCTTTACCGTTATTGATAATTTTATACTCTTCTCTATTAATAACAATATTACCAACCTTTACAATATCTTCTACTTCAGCAGTATCTTCTTTTAACCTTCTAAGTAATGCTTTTACTTTACTAACAAAAACTTTTGGTTTAATTGGTTTTGTAATATAGTCATCAGCACCAGCATCAAAACCAGCAACTTGTGAATAATCTTCACTTCTAGCAGTTAAAAAAGTAATAATTGTATTTTCCAAACCTGAAGTATTTCTAATAACTTCACAAGCTTCAATACCATCCATTTCTGGCATCATTACATCTAATATTATAAGGTGTGGTTGTTTCTTTTTTGCTTTAGCAACACCTTCAACTCCATTCTTTGCTGTACTTACATCATACCCTTCAGAACTCAAATTATAACTTAAAATCTCTAGAATATCTGGCTCATCATCAACTAATAATATTCTAATGTCTTTGTTTTTCATCTGCTTGATATCTATTTGTTTGTTAGAGTTAATGTAATACTTACAATTTAATAAAAATAGTATAGAATACGCTTTGCATTAAGGTCATAAATATTGACTATTCGCCCAAAAGTAAAGATAATACTATTATGTATATACCTACTTAACGTTGATTTAATATCATAACATTTAGGTAACTCTGAAGCTCTATTTTTCAATATTCAGTTAACATATAGTTTATATTTATATGCCTGTTTTAATAATTACTAATAAAAACTACTATTTATGTAATTTTAAAAATTATTTAATTTAAGAATAAAACCGCCAACACCTTAGTTCGTTTTGACATTTTTATACGCAATTCATCGAAAATATTTTAGATATTCCAATTGCAAAGATGCTTAGCTACAAAAAATACTATATTTGTAACATACCATTTGCTTATAAAAATATATGAAGAAACTTTACTTTATACTTATTTTTTTATTTACAACCTTCGCATTTGCTCAACATACTACAGCAAATGAAACCATTGATGGTTTTAAAATTTACCCTAACCCGGTTACTAATGGTAAAGTATTTATAAGCACAACTTTAAATGCTCCGAAAAAAATTGCAATCTACGATATACTCGGAACAAAAATTATAGAGACTACTATTATAGGTAAAGAATTAAACCTTTCAAATATTGATGCCGGTATGTATATGCTTCGTGTTGTTGAAAACAACAAAGTAGCTACCCGAAAACTTATTATTAAGTAATAATACATTTCTTATTAACTAACTAATAAGTAGTTATTCCTTTTTATTCTATTTCAAAATTATTATCTAGCTCTACTAGAAATACAACCACACATCTCAAAAAAAACCAATTTCAAACTGGCTTTTTAGCTAATTATTGTATTGAAATAATAAAAATAGTGTGTTTGACCTACAATAAAATGAGTTTCACAACAATTAATGACACTCAAGATACACTTTCCATAAATTTACATCAGTTATCCAAATCACAAGAGATATGAAAAAATTCTACTTTATATTACTGACAGTTATCACGATTTCATTTTTAGGTAATGAAAACTTAAATAGTCAAACTAACGATAAAGAAATTGAAAAATTTAATAATTTTTCAAATACAGAATTTTATGATTTAGCAGCTGTAGCTTCACATGATAATATTGCCAAAGATATTTTAGTATTTGATTTGTTCGGAGAAGTAGCACTGCAAGAACATACAACATATAATAAATTGAATGTATCTAACCTTGATACAGGTATTTATATTATACAAGTAACAGAAAACACTAAAACTACTTCAAGAAAGTTAGTAGTTAAATAACACAAAATACATCAAGCTAACCCAAACTCCTTTTCCAATTTCTGGATTAGGAGTTTTTTGTTTTATGAAAACAACTAGTATGTTTACTTTTGTTATTATGAAAGCACCTATTACATCAAAAGATATTTTTAGCATTACTAATGCAGAAGAATTTAATTCGCTTTCGTTAAAAATTTTTTGCGAACAATACACGAATAATTTGGTGTATCGAGAGTTCTGCAATCACCTAAACAAAACACCTAATGTTGTAAAAAAATTAAAGGATATACCTTTTTTACCTATCGAGTTTTTTAAGTCAAAAGAAATAGTCAGCTCAAATCAAAAGGCCGAAATTATCTTTACAAGTAGTGGCACCACAGGTAGCACAACTAGCAAACACTTTGTTGCCGATGTTGCTATTTATGAAGAAAGCTACCTAAAAGGTTTCGATTATTTTTATGGAGATATAACCAAGTATTGTGTATTAGCATTACTCCCTTCTTATTTAGAAAGACAAGGATCATCACTAATTTACATGGCTGACGATTTAATTAAAAAAAGCAGACACTCTGAGAGTGGTTTTTATTTGAATGATTTAAAATTGTTAACTCAAAAGTTAATTGAACTAGACAAGAAAGGAACAAAAATTCTTTTAATTGGCGTCTCGTTTGCACTTTTAGATCTAACAGAAAGTTATGCACTAAACCTTAAAAACACCATTATAATGGAAACTGGTGGTATGAAAGGGAGACGAAAAGAAATGATTCGTGAAGAGCTACATGGTATTTTAAAATCAGGTTTTGGTGTAGATAAAATACATTCTGAATACGGTATGACTGAGTTACTTTCACAAGGTTACTCTAAGGGAAACGGTATTTTTGAAACACCACCTTGGATGGACATTCTTGTTCGGGATACAGAAGATGCGCTTAGCTATCAAGAAAATGGAAAAACTGGTGGCTTAAATGTAATTGATTTAGCCAATATCAAGTCTTGTTCATTTATTGCAACACAAGATTTAGGAAAAAAGTTTGACGACAATACTTTCTCTATCTTAGGTAGATTTGACAATTCTGATATTAGAGGATGTAATTTATTGGTGTTTTAAAATTTTAATTACAACAACTGCTTTTTTGAGCAAAATTTCTTGCTAGCTCTCCAATAAAAGACAATTTATACAATAGTTGTTTTATATTTACTTTACCAAGGTAGTTTTAAAAGATTACCCCGAAATCAACCAAACCACAAAACATGAAATTAATATTTTCTGTACTACTTTCCCTTTTATCGTATAACACTCAAGCAACCTACCAGGCTGATAAATCACCAACACCATCATGGGTCAAAAATATTAATACAAACGAAACTGAAATTTTAGATGAGAATAGTAGCTATCAATACTTATTAATTGATTTGCAAAAAAATCTGCCGAAACAAGCTATTTACAGACATTATTCTATAAAAATTTTAAATGCTGAAGGTATACAGACTATGTCTGATATTAACATTTCATACGACCCTTCTTATCAAAAATTAGAATTTCATAAAGTATTACTTATTAGAGAAGGTTCTGAAATAGACAAGTTAAAAACGACTACAATTCAAAACATTCAAAGAGAAACAAATATGGAGCGTTCGCTTTATGATGGTTCTTTGACTGCTATCATTAATTTGTCTGATGTTAGAGAAGGAGATATTATTGAATATTCGTACACAACCACTGGCCTAAACCCTGTAAACAAAGGGCATTATGCAACTACATTATATCAACAATATAATTTTCCGGTAAATAAAATATACCAGCGTTTAATAACAGATTCCAAAGCAAGTATTAATTACAAACTATTTGAAGGAGCAAATAAACCTAAGATAGAAATAAGTAATGATAAAACTGAATATTTATGGGAATCTATTGGATTAGACTATACAATTTATGAAAGCAATACACCATATTGGTATGATCCTCAAAAAAGAATTTCATATTCTACTTTTAACTCATGGAGTGAAGTAGTCAATTGGGCGCTACCCCTATATAACACAAATAATTCTGGACTTTCTCTCAATAAACAAGATGAAAAACCAATTAACAAAGAGGATGAAATTATAAAATCCATTAGAATGGTACAAGACGAGATTCGCTATTTGGGGTTTGAATCTGGCATTAGTGCTTATAAGCCAAATTCACCCAACAAAGTACTCAATCAACGGTATGGCGATTGTAAAGATAAATCTCTTCTACTTGTGACATTATTAAAAGACCAAGGAATTGAAGCCTATCCGGTTTTAGTAAATACTTTAAATAAAAGTGAAATTAGTAATCAACTCCCAAGTAATACAGTTTTTGATCATTGCATTGTTAATTTAGAGTTTGAAGGTAAACAGTATTTTATTGATCCAACAATATCGAGCCAAGGAGGGAATTTAAAAAATATAGCAACACCTAATTACAAAAAAGGATTACGCATAAAGAACGGTGAATCAAATTTAATTGACATACAAAGTTCAAACAATTCTGAAATAAGCATCAACGAAACTATTACAATTGATTCTATCGGAAAGGGAGCTTCTTTTCTTATAGAAACAACCTATAAAGGAGTTAAAGCAGACTACATGCGTAGCTACTTTAATTCTTCCCCTAAAGAAACTATTAAACGAGATTTTACTAATTATTACAGTAATATTTACCCAGGAATTGAATCTATTGATAATGTAAAATTTACAGACTTTGACAGGAATATTGAAAACATTGTTACCGTAAAAGAATATTACAAATTAAACGATTTATGGTTAGATGCTGAAAATGATTCTTATATATACACAGAAATATATCCACTTGTATTAGAGTCATACATCTCATATCCTCAAACTACTTCAGTAGATAGAAGCATGCCATACTACTTAGGCGAAAATTTAAAATTTCATCAAAAAACATCAGTATATTTACCTGAAGAATGGAGTATTGAACCTTCAACAGTATCAATAGAAGGAAATGGTTTTAGTTATAAAAATATCGTAAAAGGATATGGGAAAAACTTAAGTGTAGAACATAACTACGAACTAAATAAAGAAATTATTAACGCAAAGGAATTAGTTAAATTTCAAAAAGATCATGAAGATATACAGAATCAACTTTCCTACTTTTTAACTTATAATCAAAACTTAAATGAATTTAAATTTAGTTGGGTTTCAATTATTATAATTTTAATAGCAATAACAATTGGAATTTACTTTTCCATAAAAATATTTAAAGAGTATAATCCAAAACCCTATGCAAACGCATTAGATTTAAGTATTGGCGGATGGTTAGTTTTACCAGCTATAGGACTTACACTTACTCCTATTTTTATGCTTATTGATTTAATTACTGAGACATCATATTATAATAAAAACAGCTGGATAAATTTTATAGATTCAGGTTTAGAAAATTACAATATACTGATTGGCATCTATGGTTTAGAATTGTTTTATAATTATTTGTTTTTAATATTTTCTATTTTACTTATCGTTTTATTTTATAAAAGAAGAACGAGTATACCTCAACTAATGACGATATTTTATATCTCAAATTTTTTATTCATATTACTTGACTACATTGCATTCCAGTTTTTCACAGATCTTACGTTTACCAACGCTGAAATTTCCGAATCATATAATGAAATAACCAGAGCTTTTATTGGTTCAGTAATTTGGATTCCTTATTTCAACATCTCAAAAAGAGTAAAAAATACATTTTGTAAAATAAATTCAGACGTAAAAAACTCTGCACAAATCATAAGTTCTTCTACTCTAGAGCATAATTGAAGTTTTAATAATGGCTCTACAAACCCAATATTTTTGCATCAACTGCAAAAACGGAATGTACATCAATTTCATGATCTTGACTCATTACCTCATCAGTAACGGTATTCATACGAAGTACAAAAGAATCTTTTTTAATATATTCTTGAATGTCTATATCCGTAAGATCTAATTCTAAAACAGATTCCGTTCCATCAATTTCAGATTTAGAAGCAATTAAAATTTCATCTAAATCTTCAACATCAATATAAACCTCTATAGATTCTAAAAAACTAAAATCTGCTGTTTCGGGTGATGTAATTGTTAATGTAATTTCTTTAAGTAGAATTTCTTCAATTAAATCTTTACGCGTGTCATTTACTTCAAATTCAGATTCTGAATTAGTTTCCATATCTGGCGTATATACATCAAATGGTAAATCTACTACTGTTGAAGACTCAATAGTTACATGACTATCATAGTCAATGTCAAACTTTGTTAATTCATCTAACTTATCACAGCTAGAAAAAACCAAAATCAATATAAAAAATTTAAGAATAGCACGCATTGGTTACAATAGTATTTGGTTACTAATCAACAACGCATGATTTAAAAATATATTGATTTTGGTTTATATTTTTTACGCAACTACCAGTACAAAGTAGTTTTTCTTACCACGCTGTAATAAAACAAACTTATCATTTATCAAGTCCTCCTTATTAATTACGTAATCTTCTTTAACTTTCTCTTTATTTACAGAAATAGAATTTTGTTTTAACTCTCTACGTGCTTCACCATTAGAACCCAAAAAACCTGTTTTAGCCGCTAAAGCTCCAATCATGTCAAGACCCTCTTCAATATCACTCATGGCAACTTCAGCCTGTGGCACGCCATCAAATATATCTAAAAATGTTTTTTCATCTAACTTTTTTAAACTTTCAGAAGTAGATTTTCCAAACAAAATAGCACTAGCTTCAACAGCATTATCTAAATCTTCTTTAGAGTGTACCATTACTGTAATTTCATCAGCCAAACGTTTTTGTAGCACACGTAAATGTGGTGCTTGTTTATGCTCTTCAATTAAAGAATCAATTTCTTCTTTTGTTAAAAAAGTAAATATTTTTATATATTTTTCTGCATCATCATCAGATGTATTTAACCAGTATTGGTAAAATTTATAAGGTGATGTTCTATCTGCGTCTAACCAAACATTACCACCCTCAGTTTTACCAAATTTAGTACCATCAGCCTTTGTTATTAATGGACAAGTTAATGCATAACCTTTACCACCACCAATACGTCTTATTAACTCTGTACCCGTAGTAATATTTCCCCATTGGTCACTACCGCCCATTTGCAATGTACAATTGTGTTCTTTAAATAGGTGTAAAAAATCATAACCTTGAACTAACTGGTATGTGAACTCTGTAAATGACATTCCCTCTTTGGCTTCTGAAGACAATCTCTTTTTTACAGAATCTTTCGCCATCATATAGTTTACAGTAATATGCTTACCTACATCACGAATAAACTCTAAAAACGAAAAGTCTTTCATCCAATCGTAATTATTAACCAAAATAGCGGCATTCGATGCATCACTTGTAAAATCTAAAAAACGAGAAAGTTGCCCTTTTAAAGCTTCTTGATTATGACGCAAAGTTTTTTCATCTAATAAATTACGTTCAGCAGATTTACCAGATGGGTCACCAATCATTCCCGTAGCTCCACCAATTAACGCATAGGGTTTATGACCAGCTAATTGAAAATGGCGTAACATCATTACTCCAACTAGGTGTCCAATATGTAACGAATCTGCAGTAGGATCAATACCAACATAAGCCGATTGCATTTCATTCATTAAATGCTCTTCTGTTCCTGGCATGGCATCGTGCAACATGCCTCTCCATTTTAATTCTGCTACAAAATTGGTCTTCATTTTTATCATTTTTTAAAAGAGTTGCAAATATAAAAGAAATGTGCTGTTTTAACAGTGCTTAAAATTGAATAAATACAATGGTATTGCTTATTTTTAAACCATGATTTTAGTAACTGGTGGTACAGGGTTAGTGGGAGCACATTTATTGGTTGAATTAACCAAAACCGAAAATAAAGTGATTGCTACTCGAAGAGAAAATAGCGACTTAAGTAAAGTTGAAAAAGTATTTTCTTACTATACTGAAAATCACCTTAATTTATTCTCTAAAATTGATTGGGTTACTGCAGACATTTTAGATGTTCCTGCTCTCGAAGTAGCATTTGAAGATATCACACACGTATATCATTGCGCCGCTTTAATATCATTTAACCCAAAAGATTACAACAAACTATTTAAAATTAATTGTGAAGGTACCGCCAATATTGTAAACATTTGCATTGCAAATAAAATAGAAAAGCTAAGCTACGTAAGCTCTATTGCTACTATTGGTAAAGATGCTAATACTGATGTTGTAGACGAAGAATCAGATTGGAGCAGTAAAGATGCGAATGTATATGCATTAACCAAATTTGATGCAGAAATGGAAGTTTGGCGTGGTTCTCAAGAAGGACTTAAAGTAGCAATTATTAATCCCGGAGTTATTTTAGGCCCTGGTTTTTGGACTTCAGGAAGTGGTACATTATTTACCACCTCATCAAAAGGCTACAACTATTATCCGCCCGGTGGAACAGGTTTTGTTGCTGTAAATGATGTTGTACAACTGTTACTATTGAGTATGAATACAAAGATTGACAAAGAAAGGTTTATTTGTATTAGTGAAAATATGCTTTATAAGGATGTACTTACGAAAATCACACGTGAATTAAACTTAAAGGCACCAGCTAAAATGCTTAAGAAATGGCAACTTCAAATATTATGGAGATTAGATTGGATTAGAAATATTTTACTAAATACAGATAGAAAAGTCACTAAAGAAAACCTGAAATCTATAGATGAGAAAAAAAAATATAGCAATAAAAAAGCAATAACAACTTTTGATTACAAATTTGAATCTATTGACGCGAGCCTAGCCTTTTGTTCTAAATTATTCAAACAAGAAACTACTAGTTAGTTAATCTTTTTTCTTATTTATAGAATCTAATCTTTTAACCCTATCAATACTATCCTGTTTTTTCTCAATTAAACGATCAGCTTTTACAACACTTAAAGCGGTATCAATTTTAATTTGAACTTTTTCATAAATTTCTTTATAAACAACAGGAGTTGATGCATAAAATAAATCACTTTTCGCAAATTGCAGACTATCAACATCGTACTTTTTGTATACATAATCCATAGTCTCAATTTTATGCTTTGCTAGTATTTTACTATCGGTGTTTTTGGCACCTGACAGAATAGCCAAATCGAAATAGATATCGGTCATTTTTTCTTTTGAGATAAGATCATCAGGAGCTTCAACTAATTTTTCAACACAAGAAACAATAGCAAAAAACAAAAAAATAAATCCGATTTTTTTCATAGATTATCTATTAAAAGTAAGACGCTTAGCATTTTTCTTTTCTGAAAAATTTCCGTTTTCGTAAGCTAAGTGTCCGTTTACAAATGTATGTGATATTTCTGATTTAAACGTAGTCCCTTCAAAAGGAGACCAACCGCATTTATAAGCAATGTTTTCTTTAGTAACTGTCCAAGGTGTATTTAAATCTGCAATCACTAAATCTGCAAAATACCCTTCACGTACATAACCTCTTTTTTCTATTTCAAATAGTATTGCTGGGTTATGACACATTTTTTCTACTATTTTCTCTAAACTAATAACGCCTTCATGGTATTTTTCAAGCATAGCAGGTAAAGCATGTTGTACTAACGGGCCACCTGAAGGTGCTTTTGTATATACATTATCCTTTTCCTCAATAGTATGTGGTGCGTGATCTGTTGCTAAAACATCTATTCTACCATCTAAAAAAGCTTCCCATAACTGCGCTCTATCTGTTGCTGTTTTTACTGCAGGATTCCATTTTATTAAAGAGCCTTTTGTTTTATAATCTTCATCAGAAAACCATAAATGATGCAAACAAACCTCAGCAGTTATTTTCTTATCTTTCAAAGGAATATCATTACTAAATAATGCTGTCTCTATACCTGTTGACAAATGAAACACATGAAATCTTGCTCCTGTCTTTTTAGCTAAATCAATTGCTTTTGATGACGATAAATAGCAAGCTTCAGCACTTCTAATTAAGGGGTGTGATTCCATAGGAATATCATCACCATACTTTTCTTTATATGCTGCTAAATTATTTTTTATCGTAGTTTCATCTTCACAATGCGCAGAAATTACCATTTCAGTATTTCTAAAAATATCTTCAATAACTTCTTCTCTATCCACCAACATATTACCAGTTGAAGACCCTAAAAATAGCTTTACCCCAGAACATGCATTTTTATCTAGTTTTTTAAGCTCTTCTAAATTATCATTAGTACCACCAAATAAAAAAGAATAGTTTGCAAAAGAACTTTTAGCACCCATTGCAAATTTTTCCTCAAGCTTTTCAATAGTTGTGGTCTGCGGGTTGGTGTTTGGCTGCTCCATAAAAGTAGTAATTCCACCAGCTACAGCGGCTCTACTTTCCGTTTCAATATTTCCTTTGTGTGTTAAACCTGGTTCTCTAAAATGCACCTGATCATCTATTACTCCCGGAAAAACATATTTTTCACTAGCGTCAATTACCTGAGCTTGAGCATCAGAAATATCTAAATCTATTTTAACAATAATATCGTCTTGAATAAGAATATCTGCTACTTTTTGCGAATTCTCGTTTACTACAGTTGCATTCTTAATTAAATATTTCATTATCCTTTAAAATTATGTTTACGGAATAAACTCATCCATTTCATTTTTAAAACCCCGAATATCGCTTCACGCACAATTGATGAATTCATTTTTGATTTCCCCAAAACACGATCGGTAAAAACGATTGGAACTTCAACTATTTTATATTTTCGTAAATGTGCTCTAAATTTCATTTCTATCTGAAATGCATAACCAACAAAATGCACTGCTGAAAGATCAATAGCCTCCAACACATTACGCTTGTAGCACATAAAACCTGCCGTTGGATCATGCACACGCATACCTGTAAAAAACTTCACATAAAATGAAGCTCCGTATGATAAAAGCACGCGATATAAAGGCCAGTTAACAACATTAACCCCTTTTACATAACGTGAACCAACAGCAACATCAGCACCTTGAACACAAGCATTGTACAAACGAATTAAATCTGCTGGTGTATGTGAAAAGTCAGCATCCATTTCAAAAATATAATCGTACTTTTTTTCAATTGCCCATCTAAATCCGTGAATATATGCAGTACCTAAACCTGCTTTTTCTTTACGAACTTCTATAAATAACTTTCCAGAAAATTCTTTTTGTAATGTTTTTACTTTTGCCGCCGTTCCATCTGGCGAATTATCATCAACAATTAAAACATGAAATTCTTTTTCTAATTTAAAAACAACTCGAATAATTGATTCTATGTTTTCTATTTCATTATATGTTGGGATAATTACTAAACTATCAATCATTAATTCAAATCTATGTGGCTACAAAAATAACTTTTTTATGATGTTAACGAAATTAGGGTAAATCATTTATGCTTTTTTTAGAAGTTTCTTTAACGGATTTTAATAAAATGAAGAGGCAATATCTTATTATTCGTAATTTTGCCCAAAATTTGTTTTATTTATAATGCAGAAACTTCCTAAATTATTTATCTACATACTCGCTATCATTTTTGTTATCAACTTGGTACAAAGTCATTTTACACAATTAATTTATGACGAAGCGTATTACTGGTATTACTCACAAAACATGGCTTGGGGCTTTTTTGATCACCCACCTATGGTTGCTTTATTAATAAAAATTAGTAGTTACTTTTTTAATGGCGAACTTGGTGTTCGTTTTATGAGTTGTATACTTTCCGTAGGTACACTATTATTACTTTGGTTGCAAATAGATAACCTTAAGAAAAAGGATTATGTACTTCACTTTTTTGTGCTTACATGTTCTATGACACTGTTAACAGCCTATGGCTTTTTAACCTTACCAGACACACCTTTATTGTTTTTTACAGCTTTATTTTTATACGCTTACAAGAAGTTTACCATAGAACCATCAGTACCATTAGCTCTAGGTTTAGGGCTTATTATGAGTGCTTTAATGTACAGTAAATACCATGCTGTATTAGTTATTGTATTTGTATTACTTTCTAACCTTAAATTACTAACCAATAAACTTGCTTGGTTGGCTGTAACAGTATCATTAATTGGTTATGCACCGCATTTACTTTGGTTATACGATAATGATTTTGTATCTATTAAATATCATTTATTTGAAAGACCTAATAGAGCTTATGATTTAAATGATTTCACAATAGGATATTTTGTAAACTTATTGGCAATTTTTGGACTTCCTTTTTTCTGGATTTATAAGGCTTTAATAAAAACGCATGGCAAAGATTTATATACAAAGGCTCTATTGTTTTTAACCTACGGAACACTAATTTTCTTCTTCATCTCAAGTTTTAACAGAAGAATACAAACACAATGGATTATAGTAATCTCTATTTCATTAGCAATTATTGCTTTTAATTATATGCTAGAAAATGAAAATGCTAGAAAATGGATTTTCAGATTAGGATTAGTAAATATTGCTATACTTACGATTGCTCGTTTTGCCCTTGTTTTTGAAGAAATTTCTCCTTTACATTATGAGTCTCATGGGAACAAAGAATGGGTTCAAAATCTACACGAAAAAGCTGGCGACACTCCTGTAATTTTTGAAAACTCATACCGAAAAACACCTATGTATCAGTTTTATTCTGGTGTTCGTTCATTCTCATTAAACAATGTTTGGTACCGAAGAAATCAATATTCTATTGATGATAGTGAGTCTTACATGCAACATAAAGAGGTTTTTTATGTGAATAAATATGACAGCAAGAATCAAGCTTTCCAATTTCTTATTGGTGGTACTGAAATTAATTATGCACAACATATAAATGATTTTGAATCATTTAGAAAATTACAATGCATACTTGAAGAAGATGAAATTAAAAAAGGTACCAATGAAACTATTCTTTTAAAGGTTTACAACCCGTATACAACAGATATAGCTTTAAGAAAACTGAAATTTAATATTGCTTATCACAACCAATATAAAAGACCAAAGGAAATTGTACCAATTACCGTACAACAAAAAAATACTGAGAATAAAGTTTTAAAAACAAACGATACTACATACTTTAGTTTTAAACTCCCAAAATATAAGATGGAAAATCCTGGTTATTTTAAAGTAGCTATATCTGAAAACGGATTATACCCAGGCATGAACGGAGACAACATTAAATTAGTAGATTAAACCATTTTTATGAATGATGCTTTATTAAGAAATGTAACGAGTACAGATTGGATTACCATAATTCTATCTTGTAGTGTTTTGGCATTAGTCATTGCAAAGAGTTTGTACTACAATCGCTTTTTGAACTTCATTATCTTGCCTTTTAACAATAAATATATTTTTTTATATAATAAAAAGGAAAAATTATCACATTGGTTTAATGTTTTTTTATTCATTTTTCAAGTGCTGAACTTAGCATTATTCATCTATATATTGAATGATATATTTTCATTTAGTGGCCAAAACAAAACACTAACACTGTATTTTATTATACTAGGAGTTTTATTGATTTTCTTTATTGTAAAAATTTTCTTTCAATTAGGCAATGCCTTTATATTCAATATCTCCGGAGAAATTACCGAGTATCTCTTTAAAAAATTATCGTATTTAAACTACAGTAGTTTTGTTATGTTCATAGCAAACATTTTACTAACTTATGTACTAAATGACTCAAAAACTGTAGCTTACACAAGTATGCTCATCATAATATTAATTAATGCTATTGGATGGGTTACTGTAATAAAAAATTATCAAAAATTAATAACAAATAATTTTTTATATTTTATTTTGTACCTTTGCACACTCGAAATAGCACCCATAGTGCTAATTGGAGACTACTTTAAAGACTGATGTACATGAAAGTAAAAACAATTTTGGTGTCTCAACCAGAGCCAAAGATGGAAAACTCCCCATATTCAAGACTTATTGATAAAGAAAAAGTTAAAGTTGATTTCAGACCTTTTATACATGTTGAGGGTGTAGATGCAAAAACTGTTAGACAACAAAAAATTGACCTAAGTAATTTTACTGCTATTATTTTAACAAGTAGAAATGCTGTTGATCACTTCTTTAGAATTGCTGAAGAAATGCGTTTTAAAGTTCCTGACACAATGAAGTATTTTTGTCAGTCAGAAGCTGTTGCTTATTATCTACAAAAATATGTAGTGTACAGAAAACGTAAAATTTATGTTGGAAAAATGAATTTCTTAGATCTTTCTACTTTATTCAAAAAATACAAAGACGAAAAATTCTTATTACCTTCTTCCGACAGTTTAAAACCTATTGTACCTGAAACATTAGATAAATTAGGTTTAACATGGACTAGAGGTATTTTTTACAGAACTGTTGTTAGTGATTTATCTGACTTGAAAAATGTTTATTATGACATTTTAGTTTTCTTTAGCCCTTCAGGCATTGAATCTTTATTAAAGAATTTCCCTGATTTTAAACAAAACGATACTAGAATTGCCGTGTTTGGCAATTCAACAGTAAAAGCTGCAACTGAAGCCGGACTTAGAATTGACATTAAGGCACCAACGCCTGAAACACCTTCTATGACAATGGCATTGCAAAAATATATTACTGTTATCAATAAAAAATAAGAGTTATTAACTCTGAATTTCAAAAAAGCCTCTTATTAAATAAGAGGCTTTTTTCTTGTTTTAGAACGCATAACGTTGCGGACCACCGCGTCTTATTTCTTCATTCGCATACGACTCAAACTTTTTAAAGTTTTCTCTAAATGCATTAGAAAGCTTAAAAGCTGTTTTATAGTATTTCTCATCATTATCCCAAGTTGCTCTAGGGCTTAGTACTTTTGTAGGTACTCCTGGGCATTCCCGTGGTTGTGCTACACCAAATACAGAATGAATATGGTATTTATCGTACGAATACAAACCTAAATCACCATTTAAAGCAGCAGTAATCATAGCCCTTGTATATTTTAGTTTCATACGAGTACCAATTCCGTAAGGGCCACCCGTCCAACCCGTATTTACCAACCAGACATTTACACTAGCATCAATCATTTTCTTACTCAACATTTCGGCATATTTTGTTGGGTGCAATGGCATAAATGGCGCACCAAAACAAGCAGAAAAATTAGGCATAGGTTCAACAATACCAGCTTCAGTACCTGCAACTTTAGCTGTGTAGCCAGATATAAAATGATAAGCGGCTTGGCTAGGCGTTAACTTAGATATTGGAGGTAAAACACCAAAAGCATCTGCTGTTAAAAAGAAAATATTTTTAGGGTTTTTACCAATCGAAGGCTCCTGAATATTATTAATGTGATCAATTGGATAACTTACTCTTGTATTTTGTGTAATAGAAGTATCTTCAAAGTCAACAATTCCGTTTGCGTCCATTTTAATATTTTCTAAAATCGCCCCTTTTTTTATAGCACCAAAAATATCAGGTTCATTTTCTTTTGATAGATTGATAACTTTTGCATAGCAACCTCCTTCAAAATTAAAAACAGTATTTTCTTTCGTCCAACCATGTTCATCATCACCTATTAGTTTTCTATTCGGGTCTGCCGATAAAGTTGTTTTTCCTGTTCCTGACAATCCAAAGAAAATTGCCGTATCACCCTCTTTACCAATATTTGCCGAGCAATGCATGGGTAACGTTTCTTTGTATACCGGAAGAATGAAGTTTAAGGCAGAAAAAATTCCCTTTTTTATTTCTCCTGTATAACCAGTACCACCAATGAGAGCAATTTTTTTAGTGAAATTCAATATCGCAAAATTATGCTGTCTTGTTCCATCAACTGAAGCATCAGCCATAAAACCTGGAGCATTTACAATTGTCCATTCTGGAATAAAATCTTCTAACTCCTGCTCCGTAGGTCTTAAAAACATATTATAAGCAAACATGTTTGACCACGGAAATTCATTTATCACCCGAATATTCAGTTTATAATCATCATCCGCACAAGCATAAGAGTCTCTTACATACAATTCCTTATCATTTAAATACAAGGTTACCTTATTATAAAGCTCATCAAACGCATCAGAATCAAAAGGAATATTGACATCTCCCCACCAAATTTTATCTTTAGTGATATCATCCTTAACAATAAACCTGTCTTTTGGTGATCTCCCAGTAAATTCTCCTGTATTTACAGCAAGTGCTCCTGAAGACGCCTCTTTTCCCATGCCCTTAGCAAGAGTAATTGCATGCAACTCGTCTGATGATAATTGGTAATTAATTTTTCCCGCTGTAATTCCGTACTTTTCCAACGAAATCGTTTTCGAAATTTCTTCCATATTGATAATAATTACAAGGTTTAATTACCTAAAATTATTAAAAATATAACAGATTATATTAAAAAGTATATAAAATATAACACTAAGATCTAAAATAGCGAATGCCAAAGAAAATCCATCCTAAAATTAACAATAAACCACCAATGGGAGTTATAAATGCAATAGTCTTAAAATCAAAGGATAAAAAATTATTTAAAGCCAACAAATAAATAGAAAGAGAAAAGAATACAACACCAATAGTGTACAACCAATACACTAGCTTTTTCTTTTGAGGTTCAACTTTAGAAATACTACCCAAAATCATTAATGCAAAAGCGTGATACATTTGATAGGTAACTCCTGTTTCAAAAGATTCTAATGCAGTAACATCTAATACATTTTTTAAGCCATGTGCAGCAAAAGCTCCAAGTATAACTGCTGTAGTACCAAATATAATTCCTGTTGTAAAAATTGTTTTATTCATAACAATATTTATTAGTAATTTTATATACACAACAACACTTGCTGTGAATATCATACTATAAAGATACAAAACTATGCTTCGAAAAATATTAGTTATAGGTGCCGGAAAATCAACATCTTATTTATTAGACTATTTTTTAGAGCAATCAGATAGTGAGAAATTACACATTACTATTGCAGATATAAACCCTGAACAAATACCTGTAAAATTTAAAGTTCATTCAAACTTCACAATACTTAAATTAGATAGTTCTGATACTCCTACGCGAGAAACTCATATATCACAATCTGATATAGTAGTGTCAATGCTACCTGCTTTTTTACATACTATAATTGCAAAAGACTGCATTAAATTTAAAAAGCACTTGGTTACAGCTTCTTACGTAAGTGATAAAATTAAATTATTAGATGAGGAAGCCAAAAAAAATAACCTGATTTTTATGAATGAAATTGGTCTTGATCCAGGTATAGATCACATGAGTGCATTGCAAGTTATTAATACTATAAAAGAAAAAGGAGGGAATATTCTATTATTCGAATCTTTTACTGGCGGTTTGGTAGCGCCTGAAAGTGATACCAACTTATGGAATTATAAATTCACATGGAACCCTAGAAACGTGGTGCTCGCTGGTCAAGGCGGTACTGCAAAATTCATACAAGAAGGGACTTACAAATACATTCCGTATCACAAAATATTTAGAAGAACAGAATTTATTGAAGTAGATGGTTTTGGGAAATTTGAAGTGTATCCTAATAGAGATTCTTTAAAGTACAGAGAGGCTTACGGACTTACAAGTGCACTAACCCTTTATAGAGGGACTATAAGAAGAGTAGGATTTTCAAAAGCATGGAATATGTTTGTTCAATTAGGAATGACAGATGACAGCTATACTATTGCGAATTCAAGAGGCATGAGTTATCGAGAGTTTGTAAACCTATTTTTACCTTATTCTCCCACAAATACAGTAGAGCTCAAATTACGCCATTATTTAAAAATTGATCAAGATGATGTAATGTGGGAAAAACTAAAAGAGCTTAATTTATTCCATACCACTAAGATAATTACATTAGAAAATGCAACTCCTGCACAGGTACTACAATTTATATTAGAAGACAGCTGGTCACTTGCAAATACTGATAAAGATATGATTGTTATGTATCATAAATTTGGATACGAACTCAATGGAAAAAAAAAGCAACTTGATTCTCACATGGTTGTTATGGGTGAAAATAGGTCTCACACCGCAATGGCAAAAACAGTAGGATTACCAGTGGCAATTGCTACTTTATTAATTTTAAATAAAAAAATTACAACACCTGGTGTTCAAATTCCATTACAGAAAGAGGTCTACACGCCTATTCTATCAGAATTAAAAAAATACGGCATTATATTTAAAGAAAAAGAAGCACCATATTTAGGTTACAACCTTGAAGTTTAAAACCATAATTTTCGATTGACAACAAAATCAACTAATATATTTAAACACAATTAGTATATTTAGTTTTAAATTGAAATAGTAATTATGAAATCTGATAAGGAAAACATTAAAATTGACGGAATAGACAAAAAAATATTACGCTTTTTAATGGAAGATGCGCGTAAACCTGTTTTAGAAATAGCACGTAAAATTGGAATATCTGGTGCCGCAATACATCAAAGGCTTAGAAAATTGGAAAATTCAGGATTAATTGCGGGTTCTAAATTTGTTATCAACCCTAAAGTATTAGGATATTCTACTATGGCTTATGTTGGTATTTATTTAGACAAAGCAATGAGTAATCCAATGGCAGTAAAAGCTTTAAAAAAAATACCTGAAGTATTAGAATGTCACTATACCACAGGTAACTGGTCTATTTTGATAAAAGTATTGTGTAAAGACAATGAACACCTTATGCAGGTATTAAATAAAGACATTCAACAAATTGGAGGTGTTTCACGAACAGAAACATTCATTTCCCTAGAACAACAAATTGAAAGACAAATATCTATATAAAAAAAGCTCCTTTATAAAGGAGCTTTTTATTTAATTTCAAATAAAGAAATTTAATCCCTACTACCTCCAAAAACTTGAAGTGCCCAGTAAGCCAATGTTGCTATAGACCCAATAGCGGCTACTAAATATGTTCTTGCAGCCCACTTTAATGCATCTTCAGAACCTGCATATTCTTCTTGAGAAAGCATATTTTTATTTTTAAGCCAAGCTAAAGCTCTATTACTTGCATCGTATTCTACAGGGAGTGTAATCAAACTAAATATTGTTGCCATACTCATCATTACTAAACCAGCAACTGCAACATAATACCCAAAACCTACACCTGCCGCTGCGCCTAATGCCAAACCACCAAAAACTACCCAAGTCGACATGCTTGATGTAATATTTACAATTGGCACTAATTTAGAACGCATTGTTAACCACTGATATGCTGTAGCATGTTGCACCGCATGACCACATTCGTGAGCCGCAACTGCTGCTGCTGCTGCATTTCTTTGATTGTAAACACCTTCACTTAGATTTACTGTTTTATTAGATGGGTTATAGTGATCCGTAAGCATACCTGGTGTAGATATAACTTTTACATCTCTAATACCATTATCTGCTAACATTTTCTCGGCAATCTCAGCACCACTCATTCCATTACGTAGATGGACTTGAGAATATTTTTTAAATTTACTTTTAAGTTTATTGCTTACTAGCCAACTAATTAACGCAATACCACCTATTAATATATAATAACGTATCATAATTTTAATTTTTAATAAATATAGCAAAGATTCTGCTCTTTGCAACATACTTTATAGAAAGCAAAAATCCCGCCAAATTCTCCGAATGTCAAAACAGGAAAAAATGTCAGAATTTTATAAGTATATATTTTCTAGGTATTTATGATACCCAATCAAAAGCTTCAATAATTTCTTTATAAACTACCTCACCCTTAGATATGTTCAGTCCTTTTTGCAAGCCAGGATCAGAAGCTAATGCTTTTTCCCAACCTAAGTTTGCAATTTTTAAAGCATATGCTGTAGTAACATTAGTTAACGCTAATGTAGATGTATATGGCACAGCACCTGGCATATTCGCTACAGAATAATGTACAATTTCATCAATAATATAAATGGGATCTTCGTGTGTTGTTGGTTTTGTAGTTTCAACACAACCACCTTGATCAACAGCAACATCAACAATTACAGCACCAGATTTCATGGTTTTAAGCATGTCTCTAGTAATTAAATTTGGGGCTTTTTTACCTTTTAACAAAACACCTCCAATGATTAAATCATGTGTCTGAACAAATTCTCTAATATTATATTCGTTAGAAAATAATGTAGTACAGTTATTTGGCAATACGTCATTAGCATAACGCAAACGTTTCATATCAATATCTAAAATAGTTACTTGCGCACCTAAACCAGAAGCCATTTTTGCCGCCTGCATACCAACTACACCTGCACCTAATATTAAAACTTTACCTGGAGGCACACCCGGGACACCACCTAATAAAAGTCCACGACCTTTAACTGGTTTCTCTAAATATTTTGCCCCTTGCTGAATAGACATTCTACCAGCAACCTCTGACATTGGTGTTAACAATGGTAAAGTACCTTCTCTATCTTCAACAGTTTCATAAGCAATACAAACAGCACCACTCTCAATCATTGCTTTTGTTAAAGGCTCACTTGATGCAAAATGGAAATATGTAAATACAATTTGATCTTTTTTTATTAAGCTATATTCTGCCTCAATTGGCTCTTTTACCTTAACAATCATATCTGCAATAGCGTAAACTTCCTCAATAGTCTCAAGAATTGTTGCTCCAGCATTAATATAATCTTCATCTAAAAAACCACTATTGTCACCTGCAGTTGATTGCACAAATACTTCGTGATTGTTTTTCGTAAGTTCGAAAACACCACCAGGAGTCATACCTATTCGACTCTCATTGTTTTTAATTTCTTTAGGAATACCTACTTTCATCTTTCGAGGGTTGTTTTTTAAAATGATGAATTTTCAGTACAGAGATTCATGTTAATAACTTGAATTTCGCAAATCACCTTCATCTCTGTTAATAGTAAACACGAGTAAAAATAAAATTGCCATCCATAACAATATACTTCACTCGTGTTACATTTATTATAATTAGTCGATCCAAATTTGGGATAAATTATTTTAAAAAAAAAACAAAATGACGTGAAATGTTTAAGAAACAAACATTTAACAATTGCAACCTAACGCTTTAATGAAAATCTTAATGAGATGAATTTTTTTTAACAAAAAATAAAAATTTTAAGACTTTTTAACATAAATATCGCAATTGATCTTAAAGTCACAATTATTTACGCCCTAACTGTTAAAATTACAACGCAAATAATTGAATATCAAAATATTAACCAACTATATTTATTATTTTACCAGGAACAATAATTACCTTCTTAGGAGTTCTACCTGCTAATTGTTTTTGAGTTTTTTCGTGCTCCATTACCGTTTTTTCAATTTCTTCTTTAGATAAATCAAGCGGTAATTCTAATTTGAAGCGCATTTTTCCGTTGAAAGAAACTGGATATTCTTTGCTACTTTCTACCAAGTGCGATGACTCAAATTTCGGAAAAGGTGCCGTAGAAATAGATTCAGAATGCCCTAATTTGTTCCATAACTCTTCTGCAATGTGTGGCGCATAAGGTGAAACTAGAATAATTAACGCCTCTAAAACTTCTCTGCTCGTACATTTTTGAGAGGACAATTCATTTACCGCAATCATAAAAGTTGAAACCGATGTATTGAATGAGAAATTCTCAATATCTTCTTCTACCTTTTTAATGGTTTTATGTAATGTTTTTAAACTGTCTTTTGATGCTTCAGTATCAGTAACTTTTACGCCGTTGTCATCAACATACAAACGCCATAACTTTTTAAGAAAACCATGTGCACCTGTAATACCTGCAGTATTCCAAGGTTTAGATTGTTCTAACGGTCCTAAAAACATCTCGTACAAACGCAAACTATCAGCACCATACTCTACACAAATACTATCCGGACTTACAACATTGTACCAACGTTTAGACATTTTCTCAACCTCTCTACCTGTTGTAAATTCTCCAACATTTTTAATAATTACACCAATGTCATCTATAAAATTCCCGTGCTGAAAATCATTCCAATCTCGCAACTTTCCAAAATCAATAATTTTATCTGAAGCATCCACATTATTTACATCAATACGAATACAATCATAACTGATGTCTAGTATATGCGAGCCATCATTAATTAAATCAATTATATTTTTTTCTACTTTAAAAATACTCATCAATTTTATAGCTAATTCTATGTTTTCTGCAGTAATAACTGAATTAGAAGAAGTAACAGTTTTACTCGAAATTGAATCTAATAATTTATAAGATGCAAATATATTTGACTTAACAGAAATATACTTAAACGCCTCTTTTGGAATAATTGCTTCTCCTTTTTCCCTTAGAATAATTTTTGATTTTTCAACTACTTTTAGATTAATTCTATAAACTAAAGCACTAGTCCCGGTAATCATCCCTTGGTTGATCAGTTTTTTAGCAAACTCATTTTTAGGCACTACACCTTTATCAAACAAGAATTTTTGCCAAAAACGTGCATATAGTAAGTGACCCGTAGCATGTTCACTACCACCAATGTATAAATCTACATCTTGCCAATAATTGATAGCTTCTTTTGAGAATATTTCATTCTCATTATTTGGATCCATATAACGGTTAAAGTAAAAACTACTCCCAGCCCAACCTGGCATGGTATTTAATTCTAATGGAAAAACAGTCGTGTTATTTATTTCGCTGTTATCAACAACCTCATTCGTTTCTGTATTCCAAGCCCAAATGGTAGCATTACCTAAAGGTGGCTCACCTGTTTCTGTTGGTAAGTATTTTTCAACTTCTGGCAATGCAATTGGTAAATGTTCTGCATCAATCATTTGAGGCATTCCATCAACATAATATACCGGGAAAGGTTCTCCCCAATAACGCTGACGACTAAAAACAGCATCACGCAAACGGTAGTTAATTTTACCTTTACCATGACCTATTTTTTCTAATTCGTAAATGGCTAATTTCATTGCTTTCTTATACGGCAAGCCATTTAAGAAATCAGAATTAGTAATTACTGTTTTACCCTTATCAGCAAAAGCTTCTTCAGAAATATCAACACCTTCAAAAATATTAGGTATTGTAATATTAAAGTGTTTCGCAAAATCATAATCACGCTGATCACCACATGGCACTGCCATAACAGCTCCTGTACCGTAACCTGCTAGTACATAATCACCAATCCAAATAGGAATTGGCTCTTTTGTAAAAGGGTGTTCTGCATATGCACCAGTAAAAACACCAGAAATGGTTTTTACGTCGGCCATACGCTCACGCTCACTACGTTTTGCAGTAGCTTCAATATAAGCTTCAACCGCTTCTTTTTGTTCTGGAGTTGTAATTTTAGACACTAAATCGTGTTCTGGAGCTAAAGTCATAAAACTAACCCCAAAAATAGTATCAGGTCTTGTAGTGAAAACTTCAATTTTATCATCGTGATCTTTAACATTAAAAATTGCCGATGCGCCTTGACTTCTACCAATCCAATTGGTTTGTGAATCTTTTAAAGGTTGTGGCCAATCCACCGTAGTTAAATCATCTAACAAACGTTGCGCATATGCAGAAATTCGCATGCTCCACTGTGTCATTTTTTTACGAATAACCGGATGCCCACCACGTTCTGAAACGCCATTAACAATCTCATCATTCGCTAAAACTGTACCTAATGCAGGGCACCAGTTTACCTCAGTATCTGCTAAATAAGTAAGTCTATATTGTAATAGTATTTCTTGCTTTTTTTTAGTATCAAAACCTTTCCATTGTTCCGCTGTAAAAGCCTCTATATCTTCATCAGAAACAGCATTAACCGTTGTATTTCCTTCTTTTTCAAAAAGAGCAATTAAAGTTGAAATATCCTCTGCTTTATTACTATCATTATTATACCATGAGTTAAACAACTGAATAAAAATCCACTGTGTCCATTTGTAATAATCAGGATTAGAAGTGCGTACTTCACGAGACCAATCAAAAGAGAAACCCATCACATCTAATTGCTTTCTGTACCCTTTAATTTCATTACCTTCTTTATCAAAACCTCCATCTATATTAACCCTAGTTGTATCAGCTGGATGTTGCCCAGTTTGAATTGCATATTGTTCAGCAGGCAAACCAAAAGAATCGTACCCCATTGGGTGTAATACATTAAAACCTTTGTGTCTTTTATAACGCGCATAAATATCACTAGCAATATACCCTAACGGATGCCCAACATGCAAGCCTGCACCTGATGGATAAGGAAACATATCTAATACATAAAACTTTTCTTTATCAGAATTGTTTGCTGCTTTAAACGTTTGGTTTTCTGCCCAATATTTTTGCCATTTGGCTTCAATTTCGTTGAAATCGTAGTTCATTATATAAAGTTTATTTAAACCTTGCTGGTTTTAATGCGAAGCAAAAATAAGTTTATTATAGGAAAGGCGAAAAGATAGCCAAAAGAACTTTTTAGTACAAAATTTATAATAATAGTACAGTAAAGTGTTAAGATAGATTTTATATTAAATTTACTTTAGTATTTTTACGTATTGTTTAAGTGAATTTATGAGTAAATCTTTTGAGCGTTTTCAAAAAAGAAAATTAATATCAAGCTACTTCTCAGTAGTTTTAAGTATCGGGCTTGTACTTTTCCTGTTAGGAATATTGGGCTTATTAGTCTTAAACACCAAGAAAATGGCCGACCACTTTAAAGAGCAAATTACCATATCTGTTTTCTTAAAAGATACTGCCAAACAAGTAGAAGTTGATCAACTTCAAAAAAGCTTAGCAATGGCCGAATACGCTAAAGAAGCTGTTTATGTTTCTAAAGAAGAAGCGGCTATACAACACAGTGAAGATATTGGTGAAAACTTTCAAGATTTTTTAGGGTATAACCCGTTGAAAAATTCACTTGATGTACACTTAAATGCCGATTTTGTTACTCCAGAAAAACTACAGGAAATTGCCGATGAGATTTCAAGCAAAAATTATGTGGCTGAAGTTAGTTATGACAAACCTTTAATTGGGCTTTTAAATGATAATGTAAAACGTATTAGTTTTTGGATTTTAGTTGCCAGTGGTATTTTCACTTTTATAGCAGTATTACTTATTAATAGTTCTATTCGATTATCAATTTATTCAAAACGATTTATTATTAAAACCATGCAAATGGTGGGTGCTACAAAAATATTTATACGCAAGCCTTTTATATGGACCAATTTAAAACTAGGTATGCTAGGTGCTTTGGTAGCAATGGCCGCGTTAGCAGGTACACTATATTACATTAATGATAATTTTCCTGAACTAGGTTTACTTAACGACCCCGTGATAATTGCTATACTTTTTAGTAGTGTTTTTATTTTAGGGCTATTAATTTCATTAATAAGCACTTATTTTGCTACACAACGTTTTTTAAATCTTAGGACAGACGAATTATATTATTAAATTTGCAGCATGGCTAAAAACAACAATAACTCCAATTCTGAAAAAGAATTTATTTTTCAAAAGAAAAATTACATGTTCATGTTTATAGGATTGGCATTTATTACAATAGGTTTTATACTTATGAGTGGTGGCGGTAGCGATGACCCCAATGTATTTAACCCTGAAATTTATAGTTTCAGACGTATTAGATTAGCTCCAACCTTAGTACTAATAGGTTTAGGAATAGAAGTTTACGCTATTTTACTAAACCCAAAAAAGAAAAAATAATTGGAAACTTTAGATGCTATTATCCTAGGTATAATTCAAGGTTTAACTGAATTCTTACCTGTCTCTTCTAGTGGTCATTTGGAATTAGGGAAAGCTATTTTAGGTGATAATTCTGTACCAGAAGAAAGCCTATTATTTACCGTAGTACTCCACTTTGCAACCGCATTGAGTACTATTGTAGTTTTCAGAAAAGATATCTTAGAAATATTAGGCGGTCTGTTTAAATTTAAATGGAACGAAGAAACACAGTTTTCATTAAAGATCATTATATCAATGTTACCAGCCGTATTGATTGGTTTATTTTTTGAAGAGCAGCTAGAAAGCTTTTTTGGTGGTAACGTTCGCTTTGTAGGTTTTATGCTAGTTATAACTGCAGTGCTTTTATATTTTGCTGATAAAGCTAAAGACACCGAGAAAAAAGTAAGTTTTAAAAATGCCTTTATAGTAGGTATATCACAAGCTATTGCCATGCTTCCCGGTATTTCACGAAGCGGCGCTACAATTTCAACATCAGTACTTTTAGGTGTTGACAAAACTAAAGCGGCTCGTTTTTCATTTTTAATGGTAGTACCGTTAATATTTGGTAAAATTGGGAAAGATTTAGTTGGTGGTGAATTAACTTTTAACAGCGATCATAATGTTGCAATGGGCGCAGGTTTTATTGCTGCCTTTCTTGCTGGTTTAGCGGCCTGTACTTGGATGATACAATTAGTAAAGAAAAGTAAGCTTTCTTATTTTTCTATCTATTGTTTAATAGTTGGTATTATTGCTATTGCGCACGGATATTTAGCTTAAATCTTAGAAAGTATACCTATTGAAAACGAAAGAATATTTTTTAGACGGACAAATTTTACTTATTGATAAACCATTAAAATGGTCTTCTTTTCAAGCAGTAAACTCTATAAAATGGAGTATACGAAAAAGGTTTGAACTTAAAAAAATAAAAGTTGGTCATGCAGGTACACTAGACCCTTTAGCTACTGGTTTACTTATTATTTGCACAGGTAAATTCACTAAAAAAATAAGTGAACTGCAAGGGCAAGCAAAAGAATACACCGGTACTATTACTTTAGGTGCAACTACACCATCTTACGATTTAGAAACTGAAATTGACCGAACATACCCAACGGATCATATAACAGAACAATTAATAAAAGATACTACTACTCAATTTATAGGTGAAATTGAACAAGTACCGCCTATTTTTTCTGCATTAAAAAAAGACGGTAAACGCTTATATGAATATGCACGCGAAGGCCAAGAAGTAGAAATTAAAAAACGTCAGATTACCATATCTGAATTTGAAATTACAAGTATTGATGGTAATAATGTAAATTTTAGAGTAGTCTGTAGCAAAGGAACTTACATACGCTCTTTGGCTTATGACTTTGGAAAAGCTTTAAATTCTGGCGGACATTTAACAGTTTTAAGAAGAACCAAAATAGGTGATTTCGACGTAAATAATGCTATAACCACAGAAGATTTTAATAAGTTATTAGCACTACCAGAAGCTGATTCTTAGAAAAAAAAGCTTTAACGTTGCCATTCAACGATTTTTTAAAATAATATTCTAAAAAAGTGGTTATTAGAAATATGAATTTAAACAGAAGTCAACTTTCTTTACTTATAACCTTTTTTTCCATGTCTATCGTGGTGTTGGTGCTGTACAACATACATTTAGGTAGCGAAAAAGAAAAAGAAGAATACACTGTTGAGTTAGCTATGATGGAAGAAATTCCAGAAGAGCTGATTGAAGAAGAAGTTGAACAAGAGCAATCTAAATCTGAATCAGTAAAAAGTCATCAAGCATATAACGAAACTGCAAAAGCAAGTTATGGAAATCCTGAGCCTTTAAAAACACTTGAAGAGTTAATGGAAGAATCTGAACTTAGCTCTGATACTGATGAACAATCAGAATTGTTAACTTCTGATGCAAGCTCAGGCAATTATGCCGCTAGCTTGAAAGAGCTCAGAGAAAAACGTCGTAAAAAAAAGGAACTATTAGGCGAACGTGAAGCTCAAAAAGATGTACCTACAAATAATTTAGCAAAACGTAGAACCTCAATTTCTTATTCATTAGTAGAAAGAAGCCATAGAAAATTACCTGTTCCAATTTATACATGCATTGAAGGTGGTAAAATTGTGATTAATATTGAAGTAGATAATAACGGTACTGTTATTGAAGCTGATTACAACAAAAAAAGTTCAACCACTGAAAATGGCTGTTTGATAGATAATGCAATTGCTTATGCTAAAAAAGCACGTTTTAACAGCACAAGCAAAGCTTCTCAAAAAGGCACTATTACTTATCTATTTCAAGAAAAAGCTCGTTAAAATATCATTTAAAGTATTTTGCCCTTTATCTTTTGTGTACCACATTTGAAGATCTTTTTTAAATTCAGGAGTTAAAGTACCGTGCGTATTTTTATAATCTTCAACCATTTTTGTGGCCTCGCTAGGTCTTGGTCCCCAATCACCTAAAACTTCATTAGTTTCACTATCAAGCATTACCAACTTTGGTATAGACATGCCACCATTGGTTAAAAACAGATTCATAAGCTCAGTATTCTCATCTCTCAAAACTACTTTAAAATCTATATTATCATTTAAATTGGCCATTTTATTCATTACTGGCATGGTTTGCGCAGCATCACCACACCAACTTTCTGTAAGTACTAACCAAGTTACTTTATTATTAAAAGCTTCAATTTTAGCAATTGCCTCATCACTAAACTTTGTAGTTTTATCTAAACGTTTCATACGTTTATCATTAAGCATCGTGTAATTAGTTAGCGCTTCCGTTTGTACAATACCAGTTGCTTTTTTCTCTTCAACTAATTTAGCCACCATAGTTCTATATTCTTCATATGAAATAGCTTTTGGCAAACTATCTTCTATTATTGTAGTGGTATCTTTTACGATGTTATTATTTTCCAGCATGTTTGATTTGTTTTATTTGGGATATAAAATTAAATACTGTAATCAGCTAAAAAACTGATTTACATCAGGTTTGTAGAAAAAAGTTAAAAAAACTTACAAATGTCTTTTCTTAATCATACCACCTCGAGTATCATTTATGCTGTGCATTACAATAAAAGCATTGGCATCAATCTTAGAAACCTCGATATTTAATCTTCTAATTTCCAGCCTTGTAACAACAGTATAAATAACATCATAATCTTTTTGAATTCCTAATTTACCATAACCACCTTTTGCATTGTACACTGTTACTCCACGACCTAGCTTTTCAGTAATCATGATTCTTACGTCTTCGCTTTTTGCAGAAATAATAGTAACCCCATTATACTCTTCAATACCATCAACTACAAAATCTAATGTTTTAGAAGCAGATAAATACGTTAGCATAGAGTACAAGGCAGTTTCAACGGATAAAAAATAAGCTGCGGTTAAAAAGATAACAATATTGATTAAAATAATAATATCACCAATTTTTGTACTCAGCTTTCTACTCAAATAGATAGCTAACACCTCTGTACCATCTAAAACCGCACCACCTCTAATTGACAAACCAATACCTGCACCTAAAAAAAAACCTCCAAAAACAGCTACTAAAAGTTTATCTTGAGTTACCTCAGGAAAATGCACAGTTGCCAACACAACTGCCAAACCCAAAATTGCAATACTTGCTTTAATAGCAAATGATTTACCTATTACCTTATACCCCAGAAATACAAATGGTATATTCACCAAAAGTATTAGTAATGATAAAGGCAATTTAAAAACTCCTGTTGCTAAAAGCGAAATACCTGTTGCTCCACCATCGATAAAATTATTAGGTAACAGAAAACTTTCTAAACCAAAGGCCGCAGAAAATATACCTATAAATATTAATAAAAAGTCTTTAATAAATGTTTTAAAACGCAAACGAAGAACTCGAGAACGGTTTAAATAAGACCTTGCTTGTAAAAGCTCTTTTAATCCTTTGTTTTTTGTATTAGGCATAGTAGGACTAATTTTATACTATAAAACTACTATAGATTTTCAAGACTCAACGCTAAACTATTAAACAATTTAGCTTTTACGGTAAAAAATTTATTTTGTATTTGATTTTGCTTTAATTCCGCATCAATAAGTTTACTTTCTCTTGAATTTATTAAAAAAACAGAACTTTCACCAAAGCTAAATTTGCGCTCTTCAGCCGCTAATAATGCTCTATAATTTGTAACAATATCAAAAATATATTCATTTTGAACCTCAAAAGAATCTAACTCAGTGTATAAAGAGACAATTTTATTTCTTATTTGAAGCTGGACATTATCCTTATCATATTTTGCATCTTGCAACTTGTATTTTGCCAGCTTTAAATCACCACGTTCTTTTCTTAAAAACAGTGGTAATTGAAAATTAATTCCGCCTTTATAATATTCAGTTTCAAAAGAATTTATTTCACCTGGTGTCTCCGTTAAAAAATTATATTCTACATCTATTTTAGGCAACAACTTATTTGCTTTCAGATTTTTATCAACCGTTAAGCTTTTTATTTTATACTCATAAGACTTTAATTTTGGGTGATTTTCAATCGTAAAACTATCTAATGGCTTTCCTAAAATTTCTAAAGTAACATCAATATCTTCTACCAAATTTTGATCAGGTATTATCGTTTCTTGCAATTCAATAGGTACATCATTTAACCACAAAAAACTCGAAAGTTCAAGTTTACTTTTTATTAAATTTAATTTTGCCTGCTCTAAACTTAAAGCTCTATTTTGTATGGTAATTTTAGCTTCAACTGTGTCAATCGTTGCTATTTGCCCAAGTTCAGCACTCCTTTTTATCCCACTAAAACGTACTTGTGCATTTTTATAAAAATTTTCAAAAATTAAACTTTCATTGTAAGCTTGTAACCAGTTAAAATAAGCAATTGAAGCATCGTACAAAACTTGATTTACTGTAATTTCTCTATCTGCTTTTGATTGCTCTTTGTAAAATTTAGCCTTTTTTAAAGTCGCCATTCTATCATTAATCCATAAACCTTGCCCAATAGACATTTTTAAACCTGCACTATACAAACCATCTTCTGGCACTGTATATTCAGGATTTAGATACGTACCATCATTTTGAGAAAAAGAACCTTTTACATCTATTCCGTACCAAGTAGGAATTTTAAAAGTAGCATTTAATTTATCATAATATGTTGTGCCCTTAAATTCCTTTTTACTAAAATCAACTTCTATTTTAGGATCAAAACCACCACGAGATTTCATTAATTTAGCTTGCCCAGATTGCATTAGTAAATCTGCTTGCTTTGCAATTGGATGAAATTTTTTAACGTAACCCAAATACTCTTCAAATTCTAAAATTGAAGCATCTAATTTTTGAGCATTTAAAAAACTACAACTAAGAAATAATGATATGTAAAAAGTATATTTTTTTATCATTTTTTTGCATTTTCATTACTGGTTTCAGGCGTATAATAGTTTGGTGGAAAACCATTTAATTGTCTCCATAATTCATACCAAATTGGAACATCTTCTAACAAAGCAATAGCACTAACACCTGAACCCACACGAATTTGTTCTGGCCAAGGTTCATCATTGGGGTCTTGCTCTAAAAGAATACGATACTTCCCATTAGCGCTTATAAAAGTTTCTATAGCAATTACAACACCACCATACGTACCAAAAGATGCATTTGGCCAACCACTAAACACAATTGACGGCCACCCGTCAAACTGCACACGTACTTTTTCGCCTTTATGCACTAAAGGAAGATCCATTGGGGCAATGTATAATTCAACAGCTTTTTCGTAATAATCTGGCATAATACTCACCAGCTGTTCACCTTCTTTAAAAGTTTCACCAAGGCCTGCTTTTATTGCTCTATTCACATAACCACTTTGTTGCGATTTTATGTAATATAAATCATTACGCATTTCGTAATTAGTAAACTGATTTTCCAATTTACTTACTTGAGCTTCAGAATCAAACTGATTAGACTGTGCTGTAAATTTATCACTTTGCGCTTTTGAGATTTTATCTGCATAAGTAGCTTGTACTCTACTAACTTCAATTTCAGCATTTATAATCTCATTTTTACTAGCCAATAATTTATTTTGCTGAGAAATTAACTTAGCCTGAGTTTCTTGATATTTAAGCTTTTTCTGCTCAACATCAGTCAACGACTTTAAACCTTCTTCTTGTAGTTTTACTGTACGACCATATTGTTTTTCAGCTATATCAATATTTGTCTGAGCAGCTTCTAAATCAATACTATCACTCTGTACTTTAAGTTTTGATTGCATTAGTTTATTTTTTGCTTGTTGCAATTTTAAACTACGCTCATTTGTTAAAGCATTAATTTGATTATTCAATGCCTTTACCTTGCCTGTGTATGATTCAACAGACATTTCTTTGGCTTTAATTTGACTACCTGTACGCTCAACTAATTGAGGATCAAAATATTCATTTTTAATTTCTGAAATAAATAGAATAGTATCGCCTTTATTTACAAAATCACCTTCTTGTACATACCACTTTTCAATTCTACCAGGTATTGGCGACTGTATAGTTTGAGGCCTTTGGTCTGGTTTTAAAGTTGTTAAAGCTCCTGTACCTCTTATATTTTGAGTCCAAGGTAAAAACAAAACAATAATACCAAATATTGCCGAAGCCATTAAAAACCTATTAAAATGCGGATAATCCCTCTCATTAAAAGCTCGGTCTAATGCTTTATATTTACCAAGGTTATGATCTTGATTAAATTTGTTTTTTGAAATATTAAGCATAACAAATTATTTTTCGTTAATTATTCTACCATTACCCAGTACTATTGTTCTATCAACAGCATTCAACCATCGTGCATCATGACTAACCACAATTAAAGCCCAAGGGTTATCTTTATTAGTCAAGAAATCAATTATTCTTATAACATCTTGCTCATCTAATTGATCTAATGGTTCTTTTAATATTAAAAGTTTTGGCTTATTTACAATAGCCCTAGCTAATACAATTTTCTTTGTAATATTATAGGGTATTTGTTGTCCCTCAGGGAATAAAAAGGCATTTACACCTTTTGATTGTTCTTTTACAAAACTAGACAGGCCTACTTTTTCAATTGCCCAATACAAATCTTCTTGAGAGACAGTATCACAACCAAAAGTTATATTATCTAAAATAGTTCCTTCAAATGTACTTTCTTCAGTTAATGATTGCCCAATGAAAGACCTATAATGATTAGGTACTATATTTTGTAACGAAACATCATTGACATACACATTACCTTCAGTAGGTTCTAAAAGTCCGGAGATCAAACGTAACAATGTTGTTTTTCCTGAACCATTACCACCCCTAACTAAAGTTGTTGTTTTAGGTAAGATTTTTAATGATAAATTTTTTATCATTGTTTTATCAGATCCGTACAATTTGTATGAAATATTATCTAATTCTATCGTAATATCAGTCTCATCAGTTAACGGCAATTCACCTTCTTGTGACTCTAAATTTTTATCAACTACTTGTCCTAATTTTTCAATTGAAGTTAGTAAATCATAAATAGTCTCTAAACCACGAATTAATTTTTCAACCGAAGTAATTACTAATAATATGATTATTTCTGCCGCTACAAATTGTCCAATATTCATTTCTTGGTTTAACACCAACAAACCGCCAATTAATAATAAACCAGCAGTAACTAGTACTTTAAAACCAATCATTTGTATGAATTGAATGACCAAAATTCTAAAATGACTTTCTCTAGCTTTTAAGTAATCATCAACCAAAGCATCATTCTTTTTTAAAGCAAGATTGGTTTTTCCTGAAAGCTTAAAGCTAATAAGTGAGCGTGCAATTTCTTGAATCCAGTGCGCTACTTTGTATTTGTATTTAGATTCTTGCAAACTAGTTTCCAAACCTCTTTTAGCTGTAAACTTAAAAACTATATAAATTAATATAAGTAATAGTAATCCATATAAAATGAAAAATGGATGATAAAAAGAAAGCAAAATCAACCCAAAAAGAATCTGTAGTAAAGCGGCTGGAAAATCTAACAATACTTTAGATACTGATTTTTGAATATTAATGGTATCAAAAAAACGATTAGCAAGTTCTGGCGGATAATAATCTCGTAATTCCGTCATTTTTATTTTTGGGAAACGATATGATAACTCAAATGAAGCTCTAGTAAAAATTTTCTGCTGTACGTTTTCAATAATTCGTATTTGCATTAATTGTAAAACACCAGCAAAAGCGACACCACCGGTTACTAATATCACCAAAATAATCCATGAGGTACTTATTTCTGCACCTTGTATTAAATTTATAATCGCTTGTATACCTAAAGGCAATGATAGGTTTACAATACCTGCAAATATTGCATAATAAAATGTCTGAAAAATATCTTTTTTATCAAGCTTTAATAAGCCGACTAATCTTTGCCAGGGAGTTAATATTGGGTTTGCCATTATTTTAATGTTTTAAGTACTAGTTGTGTAAAATATTGAGTTGGTGATTGCGGTTCATGACAATCTGTAAGGGTTGGAAAATGTTCTTTTAAAAAAAATTGATGTAAAGAACCTTCTAAAACGGTACTTGCCAAACTAGACGGAAAAGCATACTCAGGATTATAATCAGATATCATCATACTCAATCTTGATATTAACCTCTTATAAATAACAAAATATCCGTTCTTATTTTCAATATCAACTTCTTTAGTTAAGTATGATTTCGAGTATTCATTAATTACAATCTTATGTAGAATAACCTCATTAATATGTGAGAACGTAGAATCCTCTTCGATACTCATTGTTATATTTTCAATGGCAATGGTTAATCTTTTTTTACTCTTTGTTATATTATTTGTTGAAAAGACCAATTTATATTCTACCCAACTCCAATACCAAGATGTTAGATACAACAACAACTTGTGCTTATTTTCAAAATAACGATACACAGAACTCTCGTTTGAACCGATGACAACACCTAATTTTTTAAAAGTAAATTTCTCTATTCCAATTTCATGTATAAGTAAAATACTTTGCTCAATAATTTTTTTCCCTAAATCTGTTGATTCAGGATCCTTCACGTAAATCTTCTCGTTAATTATAATTTTAAAGCTTTGTAAGAACTCATCCATCTATTTACTATCTAAAAATATTTTACAAATGTAATAGTAATACTATTATAATTCGATAGTTTAACATTTTTTAAAGATAGTAATGCATTATTATTAATATTTTAGGTCTAATAATTTGAACTTAAAAATTTTAACCCATGAAAAAAACGGTATTCTTATTAGGTATTCTAACATCTCTAAACTTCGTTAATGCTCAAAGCACAACAAACGAACCAGCTATTGAGGTTGGCAATCAATTAATTATTAGCAAACCTATTAACAGTAAACACATTAATTTTCCTAAAAAAAATATTATTGTAAAAAGAGGAGTTATAGCCAATTTTCAACAATTAAGAGGTGTAAAAGTAGAAGTTACGGCTGTAGAAAAAGTAAAAGAAAACACGCTTATTACTTTAAAACGTGAAGACAAAAAACCTTTTTTTAGATTCTACAAAAGCGTTACAGCAAATGGAGAAAAAGCTATTGAAGCTGGTGAACTTACCATGCCTTAACAAATTAACACTACTATTATTTATGTGAATTACAAAATTTAAGTACCTTAGATATTTTGATATAAATTATGGAAAAACACAGGTGTGGCTGGTGTGTAGGCGACAAACTTTACGAAGCTTATCATGATTTAGAATGGGGTGTGCCCGAAAAAAATGATGATGCTCTTTTTGAGTTTTTGGTTTTAGAAACATTCCAGGCTGGACTAAGTTGGATAACCATATTACGTAAACGCGAAAATTTTAGAGAAGCTTTTGATAATTTTGATTACCTAAAAATTAGTGATTACGATGAAGATAAAATAGCATTACTTTTACAAAACTCAGGTATTATTAGAAACAAACTAAAGGTACGAGCTACCATTTCAAATGCTAAAGCTTACCTTAAAATTCAAGAAGAATTTGGAAGCTTTAGCATTTATATTTGGAGTTTTGTGAACAACCAGACAATAAAAAACAAAGTAGCCCATTATAAAGAAGCACCTGCAAACACCGAACTTTCTGATACAATTAGCAAAGATTTGAAAAAAAGAGGTTTTAAATTCGTAGGTAGCACTGTTATTTACGCGTTTATGCAAGCAACTGGTATGGTTAATGACCATGAAATAAATTGTTTTAGGTATGAAGAAGTTTAATTTTTTAGTCGTATTATCATTCATTTTCAGCACTTTTAGTGTAGTTGCTCAAGAAAAATACGAACGTGAATTCCGTATTCGTAAAAAAGAATTTCCTCCTAAAGCATTACAGTTAATTGAAACCAGACTTAGTGATGCCAAAAGAATAAAATACTATAAAGAAATTGATAGTAGCATTACAAGTTTTGAAGTAAAGTTTAAAAAAGCACGTTTGTGGTATAGTATTGAATTTGATACTCAAGGTGAACTAGAAGATATTGAAATAAAAATAAAAAGTGTAGATATCCCAAATGATAGTTATGAAGCAATTGAAAGGTATTTACACAATACTTATAGCATGTATAAAATACAAAAAATACAGCAACAATATAAAGCTACAACGCTTACTAGCACCGAAACTACCTTAAAAAATGCTTTTCAAAATTTAATGTTACCTACCGTAAACTATGAGCTAATGGTTGCGGGTAAAAAAGAAGCTAAATATGAAGATTTTCAAATTTTATTTGATGCTGGTGGTAATTTCAAAAGCATAAAAAAATCACTTCCACCTAATTATGATCACATCCTTTACTAAAAAAACTTTTTTTATTTTTAGTTTATTAATTATTACAAATACTCTAGCACAAAATACACCTACAGTTTATGTTGAACCAGTTATTGCACTAAATTATAGAGTTACTGCCGGCTATAAGCATATTTTTTCAGTAGCAAATAGATCTTATATTTATAAAGATAATGAGCAATATACTAAAGCTAGGCATATAGATGTAGCTCATTTTTCGGAATTAAAAATTAGAGAAAACCAAAGTATCGCACTAGGTGTTTTATACCGATTTAGAGCAAATTTTGGAAACAGCCAAGAAGATGAGCTTAGAATTACCGAACAATACAGTATTAAACACAAACCAAAAATTGTACGTTACGGTCATAGGCTAAGGGCTGAACAACGTTTATTCAATTCAAATACTGCACATAGGTTTAGGTACAGGTTTACTTTAGATTTTCCATTTTCAGGAGAAATGGTAGATGTTGGCGAATTTTATTTAATAGCGGGGACTGAAGCTTTATTAAGTGTGAAAGAAGAAAGCAAACCTATTTATGACCACCGTTTTATTGGTAATATTGGAATGCAACTCACCGAAAAAACAAAACTACATGCAGGTATAGATTATAGGTATGAAAATTATACGCATGATGATAGCCACGCTTATTTAATTACTTCTTCACTAATCTTTTCCTTGTAAAGTTTTAATAAATTTATCTCTTGATATTTCAACTGCACCTAAGCTTTCTAGGTGCTCAGTATACACTTGACAATCAATTAATGTATAGTTTTTTAAGGCTAATTCTTGTGCTAAATGAATAAAAGCAAATTTTGATGCATTACTTACTGTACTAAACATACTCTCACCACAAAAAACATGTCCTAAATCTATACCATACAAGCCACCAACTAAAACATCATTCTCCCAAACCTCATAAGATTTTGCAATTCCTATTTCATGAAGTTTTGTGTAGGCATTCTTCATATTACTCGTAATCCACGTGCCATTTTGAAATTCTCGCTTAATTTTCGCGCAGTTATCAATAACAACATCAAAACAAGTATTTTTAGTTAATCTAAACTGATTACTTTTTAGGACTTTACACATACTTTTTGATATCCGAACATTATTTGGGTAAAGTACCATACGAGGGTCAGGGCTCCACCATAATATTTGTCGATCGTCATCAAACCAAGGGAAAATTCCACTTTTATATGCCAATATTAATCGCTCAGGAGATAAATCACCACCAACAGCCAATATACCTTCCGGGCTTGCTTCTTCTACAGCTGGAAAAACTAATTTATCTGATAAGAAATACATACTAATTAAGAGAGGTGATTGTTATAATATCAATACAATATAAAAAACAAAAGGCTTATTTAGTATCCTAAATAAGCCTTTTGTCAAATATTTATTTTTTTTAGAAAGGTAAATCGTCGTGATCTTCTTCATTTAAATTATCTGCTGGTTGAAAAGCATCCATTGGAGGAACAGGAGGCATACCTGCATCAGGAGCTGCCGCTGCTTGTAAATTTTCAATTCTCCAACCTTGAATAGAATTAAAATACTTAGTTTCTCCTTGCGGGTTAACCCATTCTCTACCTCTTAAGTTAATACCTATTTTAACAGATTGACCTACTTGCACACTATTTAATAAATCACATTTATCTTGTACAAATTCAACCATTATGTGTTGTGGATACTGCTCTTCAGTAGTTACAACTACTTCTCTTTTTCTAAAACCGTTATTTCCAAAAGTTTGCGTTTCGCCAACCATTTTAACTTTTCCTTGTACTTCCATTCTTCTCTTAATTTGATGATACTACTTTCTTAGTAGAAAGTGTGTAATTTATATGTGAAATATTCTTGTGCTTTTACGTTACTGTCTGTATTTGAATGAAAAAGAAATCATTTCAAACACAAGCACTGCAAAAGTACATAAATTAACGCCATTTATGAAAAATTGAATAGGACTAAGTTAGATAGAATATCTTTTAACTAATTACGTTATATTGTCAGAGAATTAACCATTTGCAAGAATGAACTTTAATCCTGAAAAGAAAACTACAACTATAATATTACAAATTGCCTCGTTTGCTATTGTATGTCTTATACTATGGAACACCAATAGTTTTTTTAAAAAATTTAAAGAAGAAGAACGCAACAAAGTTGAAATTTGGGCAAGTGCTTTGGTTGAACTACAATCACTACCCGCTGATGCTGACCCAGGAAATTTACCTTTAAAAATATTTCAGAATAACACCTCAACACCAATGGTTTTGGTTAATAGAGATGGCGCTATTAAGGTGAGTAACATGCCTAAAGATGCCATTAATGACACTGCTTTGATTGAGGCAAAAATACGCCAATTTAAAGCAGAAAACACTCCTATAAAAATTGATCATAAAGGTGAAGATTTAGCAACACTTTACTACGGAAACTCCGAAGTACTTAACAAATTGAAATTTTATCCAATAGCATTATTGCTTATTATGTTTTTATTTGGCGCCGTAATCTATTTCTTTTTCAAAACAAATAAATCATCAGAACAGAATAAACTTTGGGCCGGAATGGCAAAAGAAACTGCGCACCAAATAGGAACCCCTTTAACTTCATTATTAGGTTGGAATGAACTTTTAAAGGCTGAAAATATAAATCCTAGCATTACGTCAGAAATAGAAAAAGATATTACACGACTGGAAACAATTACCGAACGTTTTTCAAAAATTGGATCGTTACCTATACTTGAAGAACTTGATATTGTTACTGAAACAAAAAATGCTTTTGATTACTTAAAAAGAAGAAGCTCAAAACTAATTTTATTTTCTTTTGAGAGCCAAATAACCACTTTACCCGTACAACTAAACAAATCATTATACCAATGGACTATTGAAAACTTGGTTAAAAATGGTATTGATGCCATGCGCGGTAAAGGTTGCATCAGCATTGAAATTTTAAAAGAAGGAAATAATGCCGTAGTTTTAGTGACTGATACTGGCCATGGTATATTAAAAAAAGACTATACAACTATTTTCAATCCTGGTGTTACTTCTAAAAAAAGAGGTTGGGGCTTAGGATTATCATTAGTGAAACGAATTGTAGAGGAATATCATAAAGGGAAAATAAGAGTACTTTCTTCAAGTAAAGAAGGCACTATTATGAAAATGTCCTTTAAAATTAATTAGAGAGATGCGTTATGGCAAAGATTAAACATGAGGTGATTAAAGAGGCTGATTTAACTAACAACTGTCCTGAATGCTTTAATCAAGAACTAAAACTTTCTTTTTTCCAGAAACATAGCTACGGTAAATTTGTACACAAAACTACAAACGAAATTACTTCGGAATTAAAATGTAAAACTTGTCACACACAAATTTATCCTGTTGCGTATACACCAGATATAGAACGTGTTTTTGAATACTATCAAAAAATGGCAACGCCACAAAAATCATCGGTAAAATTCACCTCACTATTCTACATAATTTTATTAGTAGTAATAGCTGTAATTGCTGCAGGAGTTTATTTTATGCTTGAAAGTGGATTATTAGTAAACTAAACGATTACAATGCCTCACTTATTTTAGCCGCAATTGTTTCAAATTCTTCTTTAGTTAGGTTTTCTTTTTTCTGAAAAGTAGCATCTTTCATGTCGTTTAAAGGTATTAAATGTACATGAACATGGGGCACTTCAAGTCCGATAACCGTCATACCAACACGCTTGCAATCTACCGTTTTTTCTAAAGCCAAACTTACTTTTCTTGAAAATGCCATTAAACCAGTGTAGGTAGCCTCATCTAAGTCAGTAAGCTTATCTACTTCTTTTTTAGGGATACAAAGTGTATGCCCCACCGCATTAGGGTTAATATCTAAAAAGGCAAAAAAATCAGCATCTTCAGCTATTTTATAACAAGGAATTTCACCGTTTATAATTTTTGTAAAAATAGTAGCCATTTTTTAATTTGTAAAATTAATACTTCGGTTCTTCTATAACCCTTCTAATACCTTCCCAAAACATTTTTAAAGTAGTTGTTGGCTTGTCCATGAACTCAGACAGTAATAAAAGATTGTTTGCGTACATTTTAACTTCTTCTAAATGTACTTCAGATGCATTTGGGCTAGCGTATGCCATATTCCAATCAGGAAAAAACTTAATATCTTTTTCCCCCTCTGACAATGTTATAACATTTTTATGCCTTTTATCAGTACTTATTTTTTTATAAATGTCTTTTACAATTTTTTTTTCGCCTTCTAAAATTTGAATAAAATGGTTGTTATAATAAACTAAACAACCTGTAATATTATGCTTAGAATTAAAGTCGTTCGCCTCTTCTAATATTGATGTAATTTCTTGTTTACTAATACTAGAAACAGCTAAAGACCTATAGGTTAATTCAAACATTATATAACTTTTAAAAAAAATATCTCTTCTAAGATACTAAAAAATTGAACTGGTTAAGCTCTTGTAATTTCTAAAATCTCAAGTTTTAAAATCCCACTAGGTATTTTTATTTCAGCTATTTCGCCTACTTTTTTACCCAATAAGCCTTTACCTATTGGAGAGTTTACAGAAATTTTTCCGGTCTTTAAATCTGCTTCACTTTCAGCTACTAATGTATATTTCATTTCCATACCGTTGTTCTGATTTTTCAGTTTAACAGTTGAAAGCACTAAAGCCTTAGAGGTATCTAATTGAGACTCGTCAATTAAACGAGCATTTGCATATGTTTCTTCTAATTTAGAAATTCTAAGTTCTAATAATCCCTGAGCTTCTTTAGCAGCATCATATTCAGCATTTTCAGATAAATCTCCTTTATCTCTAGCCTCTGCAATAGCTCTTGAAGCTTTTGGGCGCTCAATATCTTTAAGTTGATTAAGCTCGTCTCTCAACTTCTTTAATCCTTCTGCTGTATAATAAGATGTTTTACTCATAAGTATAACGTTTAATAAAATAAGAAAATCCTCTTTTTTCAAGAGGATTTAAGACAAATATACATTTTTTTTGTTCAACTTTGTAATTCAATTACCAATTAACAATGATGTTATGAAGAGATGTTTTGGAGTTTTTTTGTTGATTTTATTTAGTGCCTGTGATAGCAATAGCACAAACAGAAATCCGTACTTAACGGAGTATAATTTTAGTTACACAATTAACACAAATTTACCTTTATATAGTTCATTAACTAACGAAGGTAGCTCAGTATATATTGATAATAGCCAAGCAGGAATTAACGGCATATTTGTTATAAAAACCAGCACATCGTTTAGTGGTTATAGAGCATATGAGGCTAGTTGCCCAAACCACGCCATTAGTAGTTGTTCTACAATGACTTTAGATAGCAGTGGCAACTCGGTTACTTGTTCTTGTGAAGATTATAACTACACTTTATTTACCGGTCAATTACTAAGTGAAGTTGAGGATAGTGTAGATGGTTATTACAACATGCTTGAATACACAGTGACAGCTAGTGGTAATATTATTTCAGTTTCAAACTAAGTACTTATTTAAGTATTTGACTCATTACCCAATTTGCTTCTAATGCAGTTTCACCCGTTGATGAATGCTTTTTGCCATCAACTAAATCAGCTTTTAAATTTTCAACATGATATTGTTGTACGTGTTTTGGGTTTTCAATAAACAACTTTTGAATACCCGATTCATTTTCTAACACAATATCTTCTTCTGAAAATACTGAAAATTGAATACGACCTTTTGTACCTATTATTTCAACTTTATCTTCTCGTTTATAACTTCCAAAATTCCAGTTTGCCAAACCTGTAACCCCATTTTCATGCATCCAAGAAGCTGTTATCGCATCTTTTCCCGTATATAAACCTTGTTGATTCGTACTAACACCATGAGCTGTTTTAATTGCACCTAATAAATAAGCAAACAGATCTAACCCATGACAAGCTAAATCATCAAAATAACCACCCGGAGCAATTTTTTTATCGGTTCGCCAATTGTACTCACCACTTAAATCAATGTCATTTGCAGGCTTAAATAAATTCCAACAAATGCTTCTCACCTCTCCTATTTTTTTTGTTCTTAACCAATTTTCTACTTGTAAAAAACGTGGTAATGAACGTCTGTAATAAGCAACGAAAAGCGGTATGTTTTTAGCTTTGAATGCTTCAACTATAGCCAAACTATCTTCATAATTTGGCGCTAAAGGCTTCTCTATACAACAAGGCTTGTCAGCATTTGCAACTTCTAAACCATATAATTTATGCGTGTCTGGCGGTGTTGCAATATAAATAGCATCAATATCTGGGTCATTTATCAAATCTGAGGCATCAGTATATGCTTTTGGCACTCCATGACGTTTGGCATAATCTTCAACTTTAGCTTTATCTCTGCGCATAACAGCATCTAAACTAAAACCAGTAGTATTTTTATAAGGCGGACCACTTTTAACCTCCGTTACTGATCCACATCCGATAATTCCCCATCTAACTGGCTTATTCATTTTTAATGCTTTTATACGTTTACAATAACAAAAGTAAAAAATAAAAAAAGGGAATTCCAATTATGCTGGAATTCCCTTTGCCTTATATAGATTAAGTTACTCAAAAATTAAACGTAGCTCCTAATAAATAATTTGTTCCTGCTTGCGGATAATAAGCTGCACCTTCAATTGTAGTTGTTTCACCTGGAGTTGACCAAGTATCATCATAAGTATAAAAATATCCGTTAGACTCATAAAGTTCATTAAAAATATTATTAACTAAACCTGATACTACGATACTTTTAATAAATGTATTGGTGTTAATCTCATACTGCACGTTAAAATCAAATTGAGAATACGCATCTAATATTGAACTCTCTGCATCAATATTTCCCATATACTGTTCACCTACGTGTTTACCTAACAATACAAATTGTAAATTATCTGTTGGCATATATGAGAAAGCCATACCTGCAATTACGCTAGGTGAAAAAGAAATTTCTGTATTACCAAGATTCTGCAATACACCATCTCTTTGAAAATAAAAATCTTTATTTTTATTTTCACTTAAAGTTAATGTTGGTCTAAATGAAAAATGATCTCCTAATGCTATATTAGCATCAATCTCAAGACCTAAACGGTAACTATCACCAACATTTTCTCTTAAAGGTGCCCCTACATCATTTAATTCACCCGTTAAAACCAATTGATCTTTATAATTCATGTAATACACATTAGTATTCAATTGTAATTTTTCAGAAACATATCTCCACCCTAATTCAAAATCGCTTAATTTTTCAGGCTTAGGGTTTCCACTTTCATAATCATTTCTATTAGGTTCTCTATTTGCTACGGCATACGAAAAATATAAATTATTATTCCTATTCATATCATAAGTTATACCGGCTTTAGGGTTGAAAAAATTAAAAGTATCATCAACCAAACCAGTATCTTCACCATTTGCTTCATAGCCAACAGTTCTGTACTGTAAATCACCAAAAAGACTCCATTGCTTATTAAGCTTGTAGTTTATTTTAGAATAGATATTAAAATCTGTTTTAGTAGAATTATCATCATAATATCGGTCGTTAATATTACTAGTAGTTGCATACCTAGCCCAAATAATTTCACCGTAGTGCTCGCCTTCATATTTATTATAACCACCACCAATAATTAAGTCTATATTCTCTTTTTTATAATTAGCAGAAAACACAGTACCATAAAAATCATTATCTAACCAACGTCTACGAATAAGATCGGTAGTGTTTACTTCTTCACCATCAACAGTAATGGTCTCAAAACCATAAGTTTCAAAATCATCCTCTTCTCTATATTGCTCAAAATAGCCACTACCTTTAGTATAATGAAATGCTAGGTTTGTACTCCAATTTTCATTTAAAGTTTCGTTCCAAAGTAATTGCGCGTGGTTTTGCTTGTAATTATCTACCTCATTATCATAGGTATAATAATTATACTTACGATCTGAGTTTCTTAAATTTTCAGCTTCAGATTCCGTAAGTCCATTTTCAACTATAAAATCTTCAATACCTTGCGCATCATTTTCTATTCTAGCCAATGGCGTACCGTACCAAGCTTGGTATGTAACTTCATGTCCACCAAAAAGAATCGCTTTTAATAAAGTATTGTCATCATAATAAGCAGCTTGCAAAAAATATGATTCAAGATCTGAAGAAGCTCTATCAATATAACCATCAGAATTAATTTGCGACAATCTACCTGAAATTTCTACATAATCATTCAGCAAACCAGTACTAAATTTTAAAGTGTTTTTTAAAGTGTTAAAACTACCTATTGAGGTAGAGATTTGACCATATGCCTCTTGCGAAACAGCGTCTGTTAATAAATTTAAACTCGCACCAAAAGCTCCTGCACCGTTAGTTGAAGAACCTACACCACGTTGCAATTGTAAACTTTCAGTTGAAGAAGCAAAATCGGGCATATTCACCCAAAAAGTACCGTGTGATTCTGAGTCATTATAAGGTATTCCGTTTATAGTTACATTTACTCTAGTTGCATCACTACCACGGACACGAATACCTGTATAACCAACACCTGCACCAGCATCAGAAGTTGTTACTACTGATGGCAAAAAGTTCATTAAAATAGGTATATCTTGACCTAAATTTCTAGGTTTAATTTGCTCTTTAGTGAGGTTTGAGAAAGTAACCGGAGTTTCTTTTGTAACTCTAAGTGCAGATACAAAAACCTCAGCTAAGACCACTTTTTTGCCTTCTAAAGAGTCTTTTGGTTGTTGAGAAAAAGCATTTAGAGTTGCAAATAGTAGCGTTACTGCTAAAATTTTGTTTTGCACTATGTGCTTAGTGCTGCCATTTTGAGAGAATGGCGAAATTTTGGAATTTGAAAAAAGCATTTTCATTCGTACTAATAGTTAGTGACAAATAAAAGGGGCTGTTATTCTTGTTAAAATTGAGTTTGGCTTTTACTTTTTAAAAGTATGAAACCGTTACACGTTCCTAATGGCGATATACGCTTCCCTTGGCAGCATTACCCGCCCAGGTTCATTGGGTATAATCTCAGCTTCAAACTAAATTAATTGTATAATTTTGGTTATCAGCACCCCTTTGAGATGGTGCAAATATAAAATCGTATTCGAAATAAACAATATTTATTTTCAGAATAATAAAACAACTAACTTTTTTAGCCTAAAACAGCTATATTTAAAACAAAATATTGATTAATTAACACTACTTTGCCAACTGTTTTACCCTTTAAAACGTACGTATTACTCAAGTAAAAAATTGTATGCAAGAAAATAAATCTAAAAAGAAATTTACTTTACGAATTATTTTAAGTTACCTAATTTTAGGCGGATTAGCATTAGCATCGGGTATCTTTATATTATCGGAGGCAAAAGCTTACTTAGCTACTAATAAGACCGCAAAAAACGACACCAAGCTTATAAAAACCAGCTCATTACTAACACAACTTTATGAGGCAGAAAGTTTATCAAAACTGGCTTTGCAAAATAAAACAAAAGAAAGCTTTAGTGTTTATGCTAAAAAAATTGATTCTGTTTCAATTGAAATTGACTCTCTTAAAAATGTAATTACAAGTGAATACCAACTTAGCTTATTAGACAGTGTTCAAGAACTCTTAAAACAAAAAACTTATAATAACGAAGTATTAAGAAGGCTTAAATTAGAAAACGAAGCCAATAGCTCGTTAGATGCTGCTTTAAATAAATTTTTACAACTAGAAGCTTCATTTGATAAAATTTCTATTTATGATTTTAATGAAAACCCAGAAAAATTGCCAGATTATGAACGTAAAGTTCTTGATGAATGGGTTGCTTTATTAAATGCAAATGTACCTGATGATGGAAAAAATATTACTGACCCCGAAAAGATTGATTCTATTATTAGATCATCAAAAAAGATACTTTCAGATGCCAAAAATAAAGACCTTATTTCGCAAAGAAACTTGGCTAAAAAAGAAAAAGAAATTAATAAAAATGATTTAGAACTTTCACAACAATTAAGAAATATAATTACAGCTTTCGAAGAAGAAGTTATTCATACCACAAATATCAACAATCAAAAAAAAGACGATATATTAAAAAAGAGTACTCGATTGGCTGGTATTGCAGCTTTACTTGGGTTTTTAATTGTTGGTATATTTACTTTTTTAATTACTCGTGATTATTGGCAAGTACAAGCCTACAGACAAAATTTAGAGAAAGAGAAAAAGTTTTCTGAATCATTACTAAAAAGTAGGGATCAATTAATTGCAACGGTAAGTCATGATTTAAGAACGCCACTGAATACAATTTCAGGCTATTCAGAATTGATAGAAAATACATCACTTACACAAAAACAAACTTCTTATTTTAAAAATATAAAATCTGCCACATCATATGTTGATAGCTTAGTAAATGACTTACTAGATTACTCTAAACTAGAAGCTGGTAAATTAAAAACTGAAAATATCCCTTTCAACCTTTCAGACTTATTGAATGATACTGCTCTAGAACTACAAGAAATAAATAAGCAAAAGAAGCTTGAACTACATATTGAAATAGACAACAAATTAGAACATATGGTATTGGGCGATCCGTTCAGGTTACGCCAAATAATTACAAATCTTATTAGTAATGCCTATAAATTTACACACAAAGGTCACATTACCATTAAAGCAACTGTGACTGAAAAAACACCTGGAATTTACCAAACAATAATTCATGTAATTGATTCAGGTATAGGTATAGAAGAAGATAAGCAAGAAACTATTTTTAAAGAATTTACACAAGCTGATGATAGTACAGAAAAGAAATATGGTGGCTATGGCTTAGGTTTAACTATATCTAAAAAATTAGCTGATTTGTTAAATGGTACTTTATCCCTTGAAAGCGAAAAAGGAAGTGGTAGTGTGTTTACTTTACAAATACCTTTAAAGGTTTCAAAAGTTAAAGTAAAACCAAAAACTGTGGCTGAAAAAAAAGTTACAGAGTTTGCCCCTAACCTTTCCATTTTAATTATTGATGATGACTTAGCTATGCTACGGTTACTAAAAGAAGTTTGTGAGACATCAAAAATAAAGGCAATTACATATTCAGATTTCTCAAAAATACCGAAACAAAATACTCTGAAATACGATGTTGTTCTAACCGATATTCAAATGCCTAATATTACTGGCTTTGAGGTTATTATGAAATTAAAAAAGGACAACTATTTACATTATAATAATCAACCTGTTTTAGCTATGACTGGCAGAAAAGACTTGAATAAACAAATTTATAGTCAAGTTGGTTTTGTTGCTACATTACAAAAACCATTTACTAAAAATCAGTTTTTAGAACAATTGTCTAAACTATTCCCTAAAGCCAGCCTTCCGAAAGAAGCGATTAGTAACAAAAAAAGCACAACTTCAAGTCTTTATAATTTAAATACCATTAAATCATTTATTGGTGATAATAACGATAGTTTAATTGAGGTTTTGCATACCTTTTTAAAAGATACAGATCAAAATATTATACAACTTAAAAAGGCTACTCAAGAGAACGACTTTTCTACTATAAATTCTGTTTCGCATAGAATGTTATCAATGTTTAGGCAAGTAAATGCCACAGATAGTGTGGCTATTTTAGAAGCTTTTGAAAAAATAAAACCCAATGATATCTCTGATAAAGAGTTAAAAACTAAGTTCAATCAATTACAAAATAATTGTATTGCATTAAAATTAGCATTGAATGCTAACGAGACTATAAATCTAAATTATAATGGTTAATTTTATTGTACAAGGTTTTTCTAGTAATCTGCAGTAGTTTTGCTGCTTTTGATTTATTGAAATTAGCTTCTTTTAAAGCTCTTAATATTTGCTCTTTCTCGTAAGCATCTTTTGAGAAATTGGTACTTTCTGGTTTTTTATTTTCTTCAAAAAGTTCTTTTGGCAAAACTGTTATTTCAATATAGTCACCAGTTGTAAGTAGTACTGAACGTTTAATTATATTCTGTAATTCTCTTAAATTTCCTGGCCAGTGGTATTTTCTAAAAACAGCAATTGTTTCATCAGAAAAACCAAAAACATTTTTGCCTAATGAGGCGTTTGCCTTATCTAAAAAGAAATCTGCAAATAAATGTAAATCTTCTAAACGGTCATATAGAGAAGGTATTTCAATAGAAAACTCATTAATCCTATGATACAAATCTTCTCTAAAGTTACCTTTTTCAACAGCATCTAATAAATCTTCGTTTGTAGCTGTTATAATACGAACATCAACATCAATTTCTTTTGTGCTACCTACACGTTTAATTTTACGCTCTTGTAACGCACGTAATAATTGAATTTGATTTTCATAAGATAGATTTCCTATCTCATCTAAAAATAAGGTACCACCATTAGCTGCTTCAAAATGTCCAATTTTATCTTCTATAGCTCCTGTAAAACTTCCTTTTATATGTCCAAAAAACTCACTTGTTGCAATTTCTTTAGGAATAGCACCACAATCTACCGCAACAAAATTGAAAGCACTTCTTTTACTTTTATCATGAATTGCTTTAGCTGTAACCTCTTTACCTGTGCCACTTTCACCTGTAATTAAAAGCGACATATCAGTTGGTGCAACCAAATTAATATATTCATTTAATTTTTTTGATGCATCACTAATACCTGAGATTGCTCCATTGTTAGCCGTAGTATCTACCTCAACTGCAGTAGCAGTTGTATTTTCAGCTTTAGGAGTAGCCTTAGTTTTTGCTTGTGGAGCTTTATCTTGTAATGCATTTTTAATAAGCATTACAATTTCTTCAGGTGTAAATGGTTTTGAAATATAATCAAAAGCTCCTTTTTTCATAGCTCTTACTGCCGTAGAAACTTCTGCATAACCAGTCATAACAATAACTGGTGTTTTGGGGTTTTCAGTTTTAATATCTGTTAATAACTGTATACCATCATAATTAGGTAAACGAAGATCTGTTATTACGGCATCAAAGCTGTCACTTTTAAATTTTTTTATTCCGTCTTCTGCACTAAAACTAATTTCAACATCATATTCTTTTTTTGTCAAAAACTTTTGTAGCATTTGGCAAAAGGCAGTATCGTCTTCAATAATTAATATTTTAGGCATAAATTGGTTTTGTTAGTATAGATACGCAAAAATACAACAGAAAAGCCTGTCTATAAGTTTTAAAGTTTTCATAAAAAAGAGAAGGAATGCAAACGCACCCCTTCTCTACCAAACCAACTTGATACAAATCTAAACTGGGTAATTTTTTATTGGTCTATCCAATTTCCATTTTTATCTGCATAAAACGTACCTGTCGTACCGTCTCTTAAAGATAGTTTTAATTTGTAATGCTTTTTATCATTTACAAAAGCTTCATCAATTTTAGCCGTTGGAAAATTTTTAGCTACTGCATTCACTACTGGCCGTGGTAATTTATCTTTATGAATTTTAGTAAACTTATCTTTTTTTACGGTAACCACATGATTTCTATTATCTACTGAAGCGATTTCTACATTTTGTGCAAATGCAGTTAAACCTACAAATGCAAATACTGATGCTATAATTAATTTTTTCATAATATGTCTATTTTATTATTAATCTTGTTACACCTATTGAAAATATAATACCAAAGTAAAAAATAGCCAGACTCAAAATACAATGTACTGATTTACATATATTTAATTTATTTAAACAAAATATTACTTGTGTAATTGTGTGAACAGTAATTATAATTCGTGTAGATTATATACAAACTATTTATAATAAAAAAGAGGAAGCACCTAAGTACTCCCTCTCAACCAAACTAAACTGGATATTATTTTTATTGATTCAACCATTCTCCATTTTCATCAGTATACAACACTCCTGAAGCTCCATCCGTTAATGATAATTTAAGCTTATAATGTTTTTTATCATTTACAAATGCTTCATCAATCTTAGCTGATGGAAAATTTTTAGTTATGGTTTTTAAAACTAATTCAGGTAATTTCTGTTCAGTTATTTTGATAAACGCATCTGTCTTTGGTTCAATTATTATTCTTGAAGCATCTAATGATGTTACGTTATTATTTTTTGCGAATGCCGTTAAAGCTATAAGTGTGAATATTGATGTTAATATTAATTGTCTCATAATATGTCTGTTTTATTATTAATCTTGTTATATCTATTGAAAATATAATACCAAAGTAAAAAATAGCCAGACTCAAAATATAAAACGTTGATTTACAATTATTTAACTTGTTTGAACAAAATATTTCTTGTGTAATTGTGTGAACAGTAATTGTAATTCGTGTAGATTATATACAGTGAAACAAGACTTTTTATAACAAAAAAGAGAGGAAGCACCTAAGCACTCCCTCTCAACCAAACTAAACTAAACTAAACTGGATATTATTTTTATTGGTCTAACCAATTTCCGTCTTCATCAGCATATAAAGTTCCAGATGTACCATCTTCTAATGAAACTTCAAGTTTGTATTCCATATCTTCATTAACGTGTGCTTTGTCAATTGACGCAGTAGGGTAATTTTTAGCTACTGCCGCAGTAACTGCTTCTGGTAATTCGTCTTTAGAAATTTCTGAATACTCATCTTGAATTGGTGTCACCTCTTCAACTGCTGTTTCAACGGTTACAACATTTTCTTCTTGAGCAATTGCTGTTAAACCTACGAATGTAAATACTGATGCTAGAATTAATTTTTTCATGATGTGTATGTTTTTATTGTTATACTTATTAAGTATATAGAAATAATAATGCCGAAAGTATTTTAATTTACAAATACCTGATTATCAATATTTTAAATTTTATAGAAATTAAAATTATGTATAATTATGTACCTGAGTATGCAAAACAAGGAATCATATTTACACATATTGTTGTATATAAAACATAAGTTTAAATATTTAAGTTACCCTTATTTAAAATGATATAAATAAAATAAAGAAAGAGTGCATATAGCACTCTTTCTCCATCAAACCAAAACCGGGCATTGTCTGATTTTTTATTTTATCCAATTTCCATTTTCATCAGCAATTAGTGTTTCAACACTACCATCCTTTAACTCAACTTCGAGTTTAAATTGCTTTTCTTGATTTACATATGCTTTATAAATTTCCGCTGCAGGAAAATTTTCAGAAAAAGATTCTAAAACCGGCATAGGAAGTTCTTCGACTCCAACTTCAGTATAAGGCTCTTCAAAAGCAACATTGGTTGTTTTAATTGGCTTAATACTATTTTCAGTTGCAAAGGCAGTAAAACCTATAAATGTGAATATAAATGCTATTATTAAATTTCTCATGATCTTATTATTTAAATATTTAACTCGTGTTATCTATTGAAATAATAATACCACAAATAAGAAGTTGGCATAATAATTACAACTAAAGCTGATTATCAGACAATTATATTTACATGAAGAATTTCATAATTGTTTAATAGTGTGTAAATGTGTGTAAATGTGTGTAAACACTATTTAATTTGTAGTTTAAGTATACAAGTAATTTAAAAAGATATATCAATTTTATCAATTGTTATACATTGAGAAAATCTATCAGTAATTAAAAGCCAATATAATTGATCATTTTTATAGCTTAAAGATAATTCATCAATTATATTGTCTTCTTTAAAATCAATTTTAATTTCTCTCTTAGACTCAGTAACCCCTTCATAATTTAGCTTCAATAGCTTATAAAGCTCAGCTTCTTTAGTCAGAATAAAAATATATTTTTCATTTGAAACAATACTTAGGACAGTTTCTGACAATTGAATAGGGTAATCGTTATAATAATTAGAAATATCCTGTAGCAATAAATCTTCCAATTCAACATCAGAGAGCTTAATTATTCCATTCATTTGATCAAAAAAAGGACTACGGTTAGTAAACATAATACCCTTTTTTGACTTAAAACTTCCCGCATAATCACTTGTCCATTTGAAAACTACATCATCCCCATAATAACCTCCTCTGCTTCCAATGAAAAAATTTTTGTATATTTATTTCTAGATTAATCTCCATTAGAATTCCTACTATTCTCAGTTTCAAAATCGTATATATCCTTTTGTTAGTTGTGATGTTTTTAATAAAATTTATCTGATTAACAGTACGGACTTATAGCTAAATAAAGAAATATACTTCCTGCAAGAAGTACTATACATAATGTTATCTTTATTGGAGCCTGCTTATTCTTTTAATATCAAATCTAATATTATTTTCCATTGGTTGCCTTTTTTTGTGAATTACAACTTTGAACCAGTACGTAAAATAAAAGCAAAAACAATTTTAAACGCATTATTTTATAGGTCTTTTCTGGTTACAAACACACCGGAAGCCTCCGCCAAAGCCATCTTGTTCAGGCTCTCTAGAGCTACGTATATACACAGAATTACTTAATTTATGAAAACCACGAATTACTTTTACAGTACCAGAAACTATGCTATCAAATCTAGGATTTACAACAGGTTCTTTTGAATATAACGTCAACCAATCATTGGTCCACTCAGGTCTACCTCCAGACATATCATAAATTCCTAAAGGGTTCGGTGGGTAAGCCCCCACAATTGTATCATAAACAGGATAGTTTCTTTTCTCTGTAAAACTTCCTTCAATTTTTCCACTATCCGTGGCATGCTCTACATTTAACCCACGGCTACGTGCTGCATACTCCCATTGGGCCTCCGTCGGTAAATCTATAGGCAAACTAAGTTGTTCCCCTAACCATTGACAATACGCTTTAGCTAAAAACCATGTGTTTTTTTTGGCCGCATAATTTGGACCATAATCTTGTAAATGGCCCCTGTATTGTGAATTAATTATTTCTTTACCATTTAACATAAAATATAAATCAAACTCTTTCCACGTTGTTTCATATTTACTTATCGAATAACTATCTAAAGTTACTTGATGCTCCCTAGCAATTGAAACACCATTTTTACCCATTGTAAAAGTACCTCCTTCTACAAACACAAAATTAGTTTTTGCAGTTTCTAAAATTTGTTCCTGTTCTGGGGTTGCTTTTTTTTGTGAATTACAACTTTGAACTAGTATGTAAAATAAGAATAAAAGCAATTTTATATGCATTACTTTATAGGTGTTTTTTGATTGCATACACAACGAAAGCCTCCGCCAAAGCCATCTTGTTCAGGCTCTCTAGAGCTACGTATATACACAGAATTACTTAATTTGTGAAAACCACGAATTACTTTTACAGTACCAGAAACTATGCTATCAAACCTAGGGTTTACAACAGGTTCTTTTGAATATAACGCCAACCAATCATTTGTCCACTCAGGTCTACCTCCAGACATATCATATAACCCTAATGGATTTGGCGGATAAATTCCAACTTTATTGTCCACTCCATAATTATCATTTATACCTCCTTCAATTTTTCCGCTATTGGTTGCATGCTCTACATCTAACCCACGACTACGTGCTGCATATTCCCATTGGGCTTCTGTTGGTAAATCTATAGGTAAATTAAGTTGTTCCCCTAACCATTGACAATACGCTTTAGCTAAAAACCATGTGTTTTTTTTTGCTGCATATTTAGGTCCGTAATCCTCTATATTTTTTCTATATTGTGGATTGATTATTTCTTTTTCATTTAATAAAAAATACAAATCAAATTCCTCCCAAGTTGTTTCGTACTTACTTATAGAATAACTATCTAAAGTTACTTGATGCTCCCTAGCAATTGAAACACCATTTTTACCCATTGTAAACGTACCTCCTTCTACAAACACAAAATTAGTTTTTGCAGTTTCTAAAATTTGTTCCTGTTCTGGGGTTGCTTTTTTTTGTGAATTACAACTTTGAACCAATAAAAAAAAAAGTAATAATAGTTTATGAAATTTTAAAATTCTTTTATCCATGCTTTATCCAAATTTTTAATAGTTTTTATATGGTTTTCAAAACGTTTCCAATCATCAGTATCCGTTAATAATTCGTTTTGCAAAAACTGTTTACTTTCTTGTACAGCTATAAAGCGCCCAGAGGTTCCTTTGGTAGTCTCATCATGTACTTGGTATGTGCCATCTAAGGCTTTAACAGCCATATGCTCCATAGTTTCTTGCCATTCGCGCCCATGAGTAATAGATTCAATAATTATCAACGCAGCTTCTTCAAAATCAGCATATAAATCACCAGAAACTAAATTAGCTATGACATCGATTTCTTTTTGCCTGTCTTTTCTAATAATTTTATTATATTTATAAGCTGCCAATTGGTACAACATACGACCTTTTACTTTCGGTGGGACATAGGTTAGCATATCTGTATTTTCGATAACATTTGCTGCCATATACTCAGTTTCAGTTCTATTCTCTCCATACTCTTTTAATTCATCAACAAAATCATTAAAATCTTGTAAAATTGAAAAACCAAAAACAGCAGAGCTTCCCATTAAAGCTCCTGCAGCTTTAAAATAATCCTTTTGTTGCCAAAGTTTTAATATCCAACCTGTATACACTTCAAAAACATCAATTCCAGATTCAGACTCTGTAAAATTATCGGAATATAATTTTTGTTCAAAAACTTTAAGAATATTAAAGTCATTTTCTTCTAGTTTATGATACACTAATACTACAAAATCATATAACTGTTCAATACCAACACTAAAACTCATAGCACCACCACCACCTAAGCCCCAAGTAGCATTGGCTTTTATTTTTATTTGAAAAGTACTGGTATCGCGGTCAAAACCAATTTTAAATTCTCCCTCTAGCCCTGCACCCGCGGTACCTGTTACGGCACCACCTACACTAGCTAAAATACCCCAACCATTAGTTATTTTTTCAGGATTTGTCCATTCTAGTGCTATACTTAAAGAAGCTTCCGCTTTAGCTCCTGCAAAAGCAGAAGCCTTACCACCAGCATCAGCACCAAAAAGGCTTACATCTGCTGATGGATTATTTTTTCCTTTTTCGGTAGCTGCTAATAATTTACCCTCATAAGCTGTAGCTTTTTCTTCTGTAGGGTCTTTTTTACCCACTAATTGTGCTACTCCTTTATACGTATTAACCTCAAAACCACCCGATAAATTAATGGTAGCTCCAACAAAACCACTCACACTACCTTCTACATGAAAACGCCCCTGTCCTAATTTTATAGTTGTTTCTTCAGGTATTCTTTTCTTTACACTTTCATATACATTTAAGCCTACAGTTCTATTAGCAACCACCCTACCTTCTTTTTGTACATTTAAGTTATTTTCTCCATCGCTTAAAATAGGATTTACAAGAGTATCTATATAAAATATTTTAAAATCTTTTTCACTAATACCAGGAACTTCACTAAAAATAAAGTTTTTAGTATGTTTAAAATAAGTTTCTATAAGCTGTTTATCTGAAACTTTAGAATCCAAGTTTGCAAGTGTACCTGATATTACTCGGCCATCTAAAGGTTTACTATTTGCATTTTGATCATCAAAAACTTTAGATTTAATTCCTGTAGAAATAATGTTTGAATGGGGATATTTATATTTTTTTACAGCTAGCTTTAATTCGCGTATTAAAATATCTTTTAATTTATCATTATCATTCATTTGCATATGTAGGAAGCGCTTTTTATATATCTCAGGATAATTTTCCATCATATAGCCCGATAAATAAATCATATCTCGTTCTTCGTCTCCCCAAATACCATCTTCAAAATACTCGTTCCACTGTGCCGTATTATTCGTAAAAAAAGCATGTGTAGCATTGGCCCTGCGATAGCCCATTCTTTTATTATAGTCATCATCTCCAGTAGTATCAGCTTGACCTACCACTTGTATAAAAACCTCTTTATCTTTCTCTGAATTTTTTAAAAATACAATACTTTGCAACTGTGTAGCAACATCAAGTGCTGCACTCGAATTCATAAAAGAAGAATTATGAGCAAAAGTAGCCGCCTCTGTATTTGAATTAGCGCTTGAATCTTTTAATTCAATATCAAAACACTCTGTTTCTATTTCAACACTAAATTCTAAATCTATCCCATTATTATCTGGCAAGTACAAATTTGCTTGAACACCCGCTTCTGCTAAAGAAAATTTAGCCTCCGCAGAAACACTTGCAGATGCTTTACCATCTGTAAAATTAAAATTAGTAACACCACCTGCATTAGCAGAATAGCGCATAAGTTGCGCACCTCCGCTAGCATCAAACATTAAATTTGGTAATCGATGTTCATACACCTCTTCTATTAATTCTTTTCTCTTTTCTAATTCTAAAGGTATTTTTATATATTTAATTTTGATAATTTCATTTACAAAATCCTCATCCGTTTTTGCCCAAATTTCTCTAATTAGTAATAATGTTTTATTCCAATCATAATGATCAAAAACCTCTTTTTCGAGTAATGCTTTTATTTTATCTCTCTTTTGTTCCTTTTCTTGGTGGCTGAAATTAGCTGTTTCATTAAAAAAAGTTACAGCATTGTCAATTAGCTCGGCATTTTTATCGTTTAAAAAACCACGTATGATTGGATCAGTAATATAATTATTAATCTTATTTAATTTTAAAGTACCATCAGTTTTACCAAAGTTCCATTCTTCATTAATCTCTGTTTTAACTTTTTTTAAAGCATCTTTTAATTTACTATTTTTATTTTCTTTCCCCTCTTGAGCATCATTACCTTCTGCTTTTTGGACATTAACACTTTCTTCTTTTTGTTTTTTTAACTTTTCATCCGTTGTTCCATCATTACTATCGGTTTCCATTTCATCCAAAAGAAATTTCATGCTTTTTGCCAACGTAGGATCTTCAGCGTATAAATCTACTGGAAACTTAAAATTTTTAAACCTGGCTCTTTTATGCTTCTCATCATTTACTTCAACTAAGTCATGAATTGATGCATAGTATGTTCGCTTACTAACAAGACCAACACCTTCAATTAAAGACTTATAACCTCCTTGTGGTACAGGATCTATATTTTCTTCATCTTCCTCTTCGCATATTAATCCTCTTAGCTTATCTTGAGCTACTTTAAGGCTATCTAAATCACTAGCATTAATTACTTCATTACCCTCAGCATCTTTTGCCTTAGGCAATTGTGCTTGTGCATTGGCTAATTCCTTTACAGCATCATCATATTTCTTTGTTTTTTCTTTAAAAGAATCTAATCTATGTTTTTCTAAGGCCCAAACTTGTTGTATTGTATCTTCTGTATTAGGGTCTAAATCTTTATTAATACTTGGAAAAAAAATGAGTTCTGTAACACCTTCGCCTCCTCCTGGAGCTTTTGCAGTTGCCTTTTTATTAGTATCTTCTTGTAATATTACCGTTGCCATTTGTTTCGTTTTACGCGGAGTTAATCTTCTTCTTCGATAATTTCTAATTCTACCTTTTGAAGGTTTGACGTAATTAGTAAATCTTCTAAAATATCATTTTCTAGATGGATACCATTATACATAAAATCATATTCATCATCAGACAAATCAATATCTACCATCTTACCTACACAATTTTCTGTTTTAATTTCAAGAATCAATTTGTCTTCATACAATTCTTCCACCTCATTCCCTTCAGAATCTGTATACCTGCATGATAATATTTGTGGTTCAGCAGGTTCCTCAACAACCGGAGCCTCCTCAAAAGGATTACTTGGGTTCCAGACTTTCTCAAAAATTACATCGCGAACGCGTTGTATCCCAGGAGTAATAGTGAGTTCCATTTTCAAAGGATCTTGACCTGTTGCACTAAACTGTTCTTTTAAAGCTACGCAATAGCAGTTCGCAAATTCAAAGTCAAAAAGTTTAGTTAAACCATCACGCTTATAAAAACGAATATATCCATCATACACTTGATAATCATCAAGCATCCATAAATGAAATAGAGAATCACTACCAGTAGATTCTACTACAAAGCTTATTTGTCCGCCTTCTACATTTGTTTTAGGTTTTCCTCTAGCATCAAGCAACTGGTGGTAGACATAATTACTATTAAGAACGTTACGTTCTTCACCATTAATAAATAATTTTGCTATAAAAGCCATAATTTTATTCTTATCAATTTAACAACATGTAATAGGTTTACTACACATAGCTAGCTAAAAATAAAACAATTAAATAAACCTTTTATTGTTTATTTACATTTTCCGTTGAAATACACTTTATTTTTTGAGTTTATAATTGTCTTCAATTTTTTGCATAAAAAAAAGTTGCCGAAGCAACTTTTTAACCAAACTAACCAAAATAATCTATTTAGAAATAGACCCAAAAAAAATTGTTTTACATATCAAACCAATTACCGTCCGCATCAACATAAAGTTCAACAACTTCATCTTCCACAAGAAGTTCTAGTTTAAAATTATAATCGTCATTCATGTATGCATTTAATATTGATACATTTGAAAAAGATTGTTCAAAGCTGTTCATGACTGCATCAGGCAAATCATTAAGACCAATCTCATTATATTCTTCAGAAAAAATAGTATCCATTATTCCGTCATGGAAAATTGGTGCCTTGTCATGCGCAGAAATATTTCCTAAACTTCCTATCGCTAGTGCTGTTGCGTATACTAAACTCTTCATCTTCTTTCTATTTAAATTCTTATTAGTCTAATAGAAATAATAGTGCCAAAAACAAAACATCATAGAAAAACCCATGTAACACACTGTATTACATGGGTTTTAACTTTATTTGAAAATTTTACAATTGTGTAATTGTATGTATTCTACACAAAAAGTGTGTAATTAATACACACTTTAAAGTTACACTTGGTGTGCAGGTTTCAATAAATCTGTCACAGTTTTAACTGGATTAAAGGTAATTATTGGAACCTCAACAAAAATTGTATTCCAAAATGCCATTGCTCCATTCCATAACCCTGGTAGCTCAAGTGCTTTTAACTCTTTACCATCTTTTGTTTTTTCTGTAATAAAACCTTGCTTCTCATCAACAAAATCTAAAAGGTTATACTTTTCGCCTTTATAATTTTTAACACCACAAATTAAATCAACAGGGTTAAAATGTGTTGCATTACTCATAATACCAAACTGGTCTTTATTATCTACATCAACCTGAGCAGACTCTATAATTTGTAATGATATTCCGTTGCGGTCATTAATCCAGAAAGGTCCTCCACCCGGGTCACCTTCATTTTTAACCATTCCGCAAATACGAATAGGCCTGTTTATTTTTTCTTTTAAGGTTGTAATTTTATCGGCAACTGCTGCACTATCAAAACTTTCATCAAATTTCACATTCAATTCTTTTTCTGTGAACAATTTTATTTCAGCTATAAGAGAATCGTCAAGCGTTGTTGCACTCTCTAAAGTTTTTGCATAACCAAAAGCCTTTTCTTGAACCTTTAAGAGTAAACCTGCTAATACTTTTTTACTATCAGCTACTTCATTTATATGCGCATCTTTAATTACATTATCAATGTTTTTAATAAATATAACATCAACGTCTTGTTCATTTAGATTCTCAATTAATGCCCCGTGACCTCCTGGACGGAACAATAATGAACCATCAGGGTTTCTAAACAAATCATTTTCTAAAGTTACAGCGATAGTATCTGTTGATGGTTTTTGAAATGAGTAACTTACATTAAATGATGTGTTGGTACTTGCAGAAACTCGTTCTTTAATTTTGTCAAATTCTGCATTAAACATATCGCCATGTTGTTCAGAGATTGTAAAATGAAGGTTTGCCTCTTTATTTGTACTTGCATATAAAGCCGCTTCTTTTAAGTGCTCTTCAAAAGGCGTAGCTGCAAAATCACCATAGTTATGAAATGGTAATAAGCCTTTAGGGTAAAAGCCATAATTTAAACCCGTATCGCGCAACATATCTTCAATAAATAAGTAAAGTTCTTCACCTTTTGTAGTTGCTTTACCTTTTATTCTTTTTTCTATTATTTCATAGAATGGTAAATCTTTCATACCATCTAAAAATGTCTTTACGGCTTTATCTTCTGTACGCGAAAAATAATCTTCAATACTTTCTTCTTTAGGATTGTATTTATCTAAAAAACTAAAAAAAGCTTTAAACATTCTTGATGCTGCACCTGAAGCAGGAACAAATTTAAGTAACGTTAAACCTTTTTTAGAGTTTTCAAAATTATCAACTAGCTCCTTTTCCTCGTCGTCAGAAAATTTAGAAATACCTTCAGCTACAATAGCAGCTTTATCTAAATTTACAAACGGAATACCTTCTTTAAAAGATTCTATTTGTCCTAATACTTTATCTTTTGCTATTCCTTTAGAGACTAATTGTTGATTGTCTTTCTCTGAAAATGTGATCATGAATTCAATAGTTTGTTTATATGGTTAATAGCTGTTTTTAGTCTAGTTTTTTTGTCGCCTTTTAAAAGTACATAGTTTCTATCATATTTATCTAAAGTATCTTTAAAATACTGAAACATTTTTTCTCTTTCAAGAGGCTTATCTCGAAGATCATCGGCCTCCCAAGGAACATCAATGTAAGTTAGAAAATATAAATCATATGTATTTTCAAGAGCATATTTTTCTAGCGTAGGATCGCAATGTCCTATATAATAAGCTTCCGAATATACTTTGGTTTCCAATAAATCAGTATCGCAAATCAAAATTTTATTAGCTTTTTTGGCTAATTTATTTTCAAGCTTCATTTGGCCTTCCGCAATTGGCAATAAATCATGCGGCTCACATGTTTTACGCTCTTCATTCCATTTATCTTGCAAATACTCTCTGGCATATTCTGGTGCCCAAACGGAATTATAGTGCCTAGCTAATTGTTCTGATAACGTTGTTTTGCCAGTAGATTCTGGCCCAAACATAACTACTTTTAGTATGTCTGAGGGTTCTTGTTTATATTTTTCTTCCATGCGAAGTAGCCAAATATGGCAATGAAGGTGAATATTAAATATTGAAAACTCGTAAATGTAAAGCCCTTATAAAAATACAAAGGAACTGAAATTATATCGCCTATAATCCAATATAACCAATTTTCAACTTTTCTCTTAGCCATAAGCCACATTCCAACAAAAAATATAGCAGTAGTTATAGTATCAACATAAGCAGTCCAACTTGTCCACTTATCAAAAATTTGATATATCACAAATACAAATAATATGGTTGAAAAGAATATAGTTATTGATATTTTATGTTCTTTTTTTGTAGTGTATGATATTGGAGTAGTATGCTCCCCATCAACTTTTTTAGTCCAGATATACCAACCATAAACACTCATTATAAAATAATAAGCATTAATCATCATATCACCCAGCAAACCCCAAACAAGTAATAAATACACAAATATTGATGTGCTTATCATTCCCGTAGGATAAACCCAAATATTATTCTGTTTAGAAAACAAAACAGATAAGAAGCCAAAAATTACGGCTATAACTTCAAGAACAATAAAATGTGTTTCGTACTCGTAATATTGTTCAAATAGAAAATCAAAAATGGGGCTCATAATCGCTTCTGTCTGATTTTACAATTTTCATATACAATAAACCTTTATCCATAAGCTCAAAAGCTTCTTTAATTTCGGTTTGCAAAACTCCCATTACTTGATCATAATCACCATAAACTTGAGTACTTAAAGGGTTTTCTAAAACTGTTAAACCAGATGCTCTCATTTTTTTTATAAACTGAATAATCACAGGCTCAAAAGTGTCTTGTAATGGAGATAAAGTAAGTTCTACGGAAATGTTCATTTTTATTTTAATTATAGTTTTACGGAATACACACAAGTATATCCTTCAAATTCTAAATAATCTACTGAGTATGATGAGTTTTTACCTTGGTACATAATTTCAGCAATAGATTCTGAATCTTGTAAATCAAATTCTTTCACATCAATATGCTGTAAAAAACTCAAGCCTTTTTCAGAGTATATTTTATACAAAGCCTCTTTTGCTCCCCATACAATAGTTAGTTTTCGTATGACAGCATCAGCATTTGCAAGCGTTCTATACTCTTGGGGTTGTGTAAATTTGTGAGCGATTTTCAATATTTTCTCTCGCTGCAATTCAATATCAATACCAACCTCATCATTATCGGCTACAATAATACCGGTAAAATCGTGTGAGTGTGTTATTGATATGTGTTTACCATCTTTTAGATGTGGTTTACCGTTTACATCATAATACAAATCGTGATCAACATAACCAGCTTCAGCCATTAAATGCCTTATACTTAAAAAACCTTTTCTGTGTTGTTCAGATTTCATGCCCAACATACGTTGTTGGCAAATAGGAGTTAAAACAATACCTGTGGCTAGTTCTTTTTCAGTTTCAGAAACCTTCCATATATAAACTGTTATACTAGGTGTTACCGTAATTGTTTTGTAAAGAGCCATTGCTTTAGTACCTTTGCAACCACTAAAAGAGTGATTTTAATTGCTATATAACGAAAGTAAAAATAAAAAAGGATATGAGCACTAAAACTGTTTCCTATGTACCTTATAAAGTTAAAGATATTGCTTTAGCTGATTGGGGAAGAAAAGAAATTGACCTAGCTGAGGCTGAAATGCCAGGTTTAATGTCATTAAGAGAAGAATACAAAGACGAACAGCCTTTAAAAGGTGCTCGTATTGCAGGTTGTTTACACATGACTATTCAAACTGCTGTACTTATTGAAACTTTAGTTGCCCTTGGTGCTGAAGTTACATGGAGTTCTTGTAACATTTTCTCTACACAAGATCAAGCTGCTGCTGCTATTGCCGCTGCAGGTGTTCCTGTTTACGCTTGGAAAGGCTTAAATGAAGAAGAATTTGATTGGTGTATTGAACAAACATTGTTTTTCGGTGAAGATCGTAAGCCATTAAATATGATTTTAGATGATGGTGGTGATTTAACTAATATGGTTTTAGATAAATACCCTGAACTTGCAAAAGACATCAAAGGTTTATCTGAAGAAACTACAACTGGTGTTCACAGATTATATGAAAGAATGAAAAATGGTACGCTACCAATGCCTGCTATTAACGTAAATGATTCTGTTACTAAATCTAAATTTGATAACAAATACGGTTGTCGTGAAAGTGCTGTTGATGCTATTAGAAGAGCTACAGATACTATGTTAGCTGGTAAAAGAGTTGTTGTTTGTGGTTATGGTGATGTTGGTAAAGGTACTGCTGCTTCTTTTAAAGGTGCAGGTTCTATCGTAACAGTAACTGAAATTGATCCTATTTGTGCTTTACAAGCTGCAATGGATGGTTTTGAAGTTAAAAAATTAGAAACTGTTATTGGTAATGCTGATGTTGTAATTACAACTACTGGTAATAAGGATATTATTCGTGGTGAGCACTTTAAAGCAATGAGAGATAAAGTGATTGTTTGTAATATTGGTCACTTTGATAATGAGATTGATATTGCTTGGTTAAACGAAAACTATGGTGATACTAAAGATGAAATTAAACCACAAGTAGATAAATATACTATTGATGGTACTGATATTGTTCTTTTAGCTGAAGGACGTTTGGTAAACTTAGGTTGTGCTACTGGCCACCCAAGCTTTGTAATGAGTAACTCTTTTACAAATCAAACTTTAGCACAAATAGAGCTTTGGAACTACAGTGATAAATATAAAAACGAAGTATACATGTTACCTAAGCATTTAGATGAAAAGGTAGCTAAATTACACCTTGAACGTTTAGGTGTTGAGCTTACGGAATTAAAACCAGAGCAAGCTTCTTACATTGGTGTTACGGTTGAAGGACCTTTTAAACCTGAGTATTACAGATACTAGTTTTAAAATATCAAAATAGAATTATTTCAAAATCCTTATTTTTAATTTAAATAAGGATTTTTAGTTTTTTAAAACCCCAAATAAAATTGATGAATATACTTTTAACAGGCGCAACAGGAACTTTAGGCTCTAGAGTTTTATTTTCATTAATAGAACAACGCTTTGATACTATTAAACACATATACCTTCCTGTTCGTAAAAAAGCGACACTTACACCTGAAAATCGAATACACAATATCCTATCAAGTGAGTTTGCCCCTAATTTTATTAAAAAAAATGTTACCGAAATAGCTGCTAAAATTACAGTTATTAATGCAACTAATTTTTTAAATCCAACTAGCTATTTAAATGGTATTAAAATTGATTTTTTTATTCACTCCGCTGGCTTTGTAAACCTATCTACAGACCCAAATGCGAAGCATGAAATATTTAAAGAGAACCTACAGTTTACTAAAAATATTTTTAATGCTTTTTATGAACACATTATAAAATTCGTATATATAAGCACTGCATTTGCTGCAGGAAACATTGGAGGGCTAATACAAAACGACTATACAAAAATAACAGGTGACAATTACCGCAATCATTACGAAGCATCAAAACATGCATCAGAAAAATTTTTAATTGAAGCTGGAAAAGAAAAAAATATTCCAATTCAAATTTTAAGACCTAGCGTTCTTGGCGGTAATATTACAGATAGTCCTAATTATTTTATATCAAAATACATGGTCTTTTATCTGTTTGCAAAGTTTTTTAATAATACCTCTTCAAATGACAAGGTAAGAATAACCACAACGGCAAATACTGGTTTAAATATAATACCAACAGATTACGCCGCTCAGGTGATTGCAAAAGTAATTTCTACAGATATTGAACAATTAAACATTGTTCATTCTACTGAAACGAATATGATGAAAGGCATTACCAAAATTTTAGATGCAGTTGAATACACAAACTTCTCATTTACGGAAGATTTGATAAATACCTCTACAGGGTTTGCATCAAAACTAGAAGCTTTTTATTATGAAACTATAGGTGTGCATTTACACCCATACATGACCTCAAAGCCCAATGAGTGGGATACAGCACTTTTAGAAAGCATTTTACCAATACCCGATTACAACTTGGAAGATTACTTAACTGAAACCGTTGCTTTTGCGAAAAATAAAAAGTTTAGAAACCAAAAATGGTAACAAAAAAAGGGTTGACATTTTATCTGTCAACCTTTTTTAATTATTAAGTATTTTATCTACTTCTCAATTCCTAATTTAGCTAAATCATAGAAAAAGAAATCTTTTTCATCATTCATTGCTACAAATAATCCATTTTTAAACGTGTCATTTAAAGACACTGTTACTACATCACAACCATCAGTTTCTAATGTAGATAAGTTAACTGCTTTTATAAACTCATTAGTAGTTCTTGAAAAAACATTAAATTGTCCTTTTTGTTGATCAGAAACAATCACATAACCCGTACCATCTTCGAAGCGCGCTATGGCAATACCTTCAATATCTTCTTGAAAAAGCTCTGAACCAAACAAACCAACCTCTTCGTCTCCCATTTCTGGCTCTGCATAATATTTTCGCACACCAAATTGTTCGTCAGAATAATACACAAAACCTAATTCAGCATCTACAGCTATAGCTTCAATTTCTTTTTTACCACTAAATTTTCCAAATTTTCTAACCAGTGTAGAATGAACTATTCCCGTAGTGTCCGTATCAATTTTATATTGATATAAATATCCATTTTCAGGACCTACTTTACGACCCACTATTGCATAAAGCACATCTGTTTTTGGCGACTTATATAAGCTAATTCCCATAGGAAATGTGAATTTAGGATTGGTTTCATCTTCAAAAACTTTAAACCCACCATTATCTAAAGGATTCATATCTGGAACAGAAAACATTCTAATTTGATTTTTTTCTCGCTCAGTGAATAAAATAACATCTGTTTTAGTAGAATCATTTAATTGAAAACCATAAGCTAAATCAACGTTATTAGGTCTTTTTATGTTTCTTATCGTTTTTTCTTCAAGAATTTTTCCATCTAAATCAAAAGCATAAATAGCTCCATTTGTTTCTTTATCTGTACCAAAGACTATACTTTTTGATGCATCTGTTGGATTGATCCAAATTGCAGGATCATCAGTATCATTTAGTGTTTTTTCAGTTTTTACATCTGGAGCAATTGCTGGTAATTTATCTGTTTTACAAGATGTTATAAATGCAATTGGAAATAAACTGTATAAAAGAATTTTTTTCATTTGTTATATTTTATAAACGTAAGACTTCTCAAATTAAGAGGTATCTCTTTTAATTTTTATATTGATTTATTATCTTTTAAATAAATCATATTTTAATCCCATTGTTAAGCGTTGACCGTAGTATTCAACTTGTTGTGTTAAATCTTTTTGACCTTGGAAATAACGCAAAGGTTGATTGGTAATGTTATTTAAACCTGCATATATACTTAAGCTAGTATTAATTTTATAATTCGCATTAAAATCTAAGAAAAATTGCGTGTCATAATACCTATCTTCAAACTCATTACCACCTAACTCATCAATATAAGAATCTGTAAAGTTACCTGACAACCTCGCTGAAAACTTACTATCATTATATGCTAATGATGCATTAAATGTGTTTGGTGTTGTATTTGGCAAATCTACATCTTCTCGCTCATCACCGTCTTCATTCATTATTCCGCTTGCAGAAGACGTGATATATGTATAATTTAAATAGATGCTAAAGTTTCTTGCAAAACCAGGCAAGAAATCTAATTGACGTTGAAAAGCAATCTCTGCACCAAATATACTAGCTCCTTCACCATTTAATGGCTGAAAAACATCATACCCAGAGGTGCCTTCACCAAAAGTATCATCAGAAGTTTCTGTAACAAAAGTATAGATAAAGTTATCTAGATCTTTATAAAAAACACCTCCTGAAAGCAAACCTACATTTTTGTAATAATGCTCAGCCATAAGGTCAAAATTCATTGATGTTGTTGCTTCTAAATCAGGATTACCAATTACTATTTCATCATCTTCATTTATAATCTCAACTCTTGGTACAATATCTTCATAATTAGGTCTTGCTAATGTATTTGTCCAAGCTAACCTCAATACCGTATTATCTGCTACATCATATTTAAAATGTACACCCGGCAAAACATTTGTATAGCTATTTTCATCATTAACTTCTTCAACTAAAATACTTTCGTCAATACCATTATCTTCATCTTCTTCAATATAAGTTAAGCTATAACCATCAGATTCTAATTTTGTATTTTCAACTCTAACGCCCACTAGCATACTTAATTTTTCAGTTAGTTTTTGATTCGCCATTAAATAACCAGCAAAAACATCTTCACTTACATTAAAATTACCAGGCAAAAACTCATCAATAATAGATTCACCATCAGTAAGCTCTAAACTACCTAACCACTCTTCATCAGCAAAAGAACCTATTTGATATTGACTACCTGCAAGAAAATCACCATCTGATAAATTTTTAGTTACAGTTGAAGCTAAAGTTGGGTAATCATCTTCTAAGTCGTACTCAAAATAATCATTATCACGTAGTTTAGTTTTCATACGTGTTCTTGCTCCAAATTTAATTGTACCGTCACCTTGACCAAAAAAGTCTGAAGGCACTTCAAAGTTTACGAATACATTAAAATCTTCCTCTTTTGTAAATTGATTTTCTTCAGATAACTCATCATATTCAAAATTTTCTAAAACAGCATCATCTTCGTCTTCAGCGGTCATTATTGGTAAACGCGTATCAGTATTATCATTTAAAACTGAATATTCTGATGCATAAACAATATAACGTTCATTCAACCGCTCTTCTGAAGCTTTGGCGAAAGATGTCATCCAATCTACTTTTAATTTACCAATTAAGTGTTTACCACCAATACTATAATTTTGCATGCGTTGATCTTCTAAACGTGCATTTTGAGTTCTACCACCACTAATGCCCCCTTTAGTTTCACGAGCTACCTCCGCAGGAAAACGAGTTAACATTCCATCAAGAACCGTAAAGTCACCTAACTCAATATCTTCAGCATCTAAAATTTCAGAAGAAAGTCTAAATCTATTTTCTCTATCATCTCTCCAATTATAAATAGTTTTTAAAAAAAGTGAGTTATTATTATCTATCTTATAATCCATATTTGCTGAAAAACTACGGCGTATACGTTGTACTACATACTCACGTTGCTGAAACTCACTTGTGAAGGGGTCAACTTCCACTTCTTGTAAAATCGCGTCTCCATCAGCATCATCAGCACCAGTATAATATTCAAATTCATCACTCCATTCCGCTTCTACATTATCTGAACCAAAATCATTGTTATTGTAAGATGCAGAAATCATCCAACCAAATTTTCCGTTTTTACTTCTGTCACCAACCAAAAAGGAACCATTGATAATAGCTTTATCTGTAATAAAATTCATTCCTGAACCTCCAGTTGCAGACAATCTAAAACCTTGTGGTGATGTTCTAGTAATTAAATTAATTGACCCACCAAGTGCGTCTGCATCCATATCAGGTGTAACTGCTTTACTCACTTCAATTGTCTGAATCATATCGGAAGGAATTAAATCCATCTGAATGTTTCTATTATCGCTTTCAGCTGATGGAATTCTACTCCCGTTTAATGTAACAGAGTTTAATTGCGGAGACAAACCACGAACAATAACATTACGTGCCTCCCCTTGATCTACCTGCATTGTTATACCAGGAATACGCTTAACAGCATCACCAATATTTGAATCAGGAAATTTACCAATTTGATCTGTTGAAACAACATTGGTAATATTCATATTATTTTTCTGAGTATTTAATGCTTTCGCTTGACTTTGCAAACCATAACCTAAAACTTCAACACCTTGTAATTCTAAACTTTTTGGCTCTATGTAAACATCCAATGAAGTTGTTCTACCATCACCAATAGTTATTGCTTTTTCAATATTTGAATACCCTAAATAAGATATTGTTACAGAATAATCACCTACAGGAATATTTACTAAGGAATAGTGACCATCAAAATCAGAAACTGTTCCTTTTTTCAATGAAGCAATGTGTACCGTTGCCCCAGGAACACTTAAACCATTTTCATCAGAAATTGTACCTGACAAATTTCCACTTTGCGCTTGAACTGAAGTACTACTACAAGCAACAAAGAGTAGTAACAAGATAAATTTTAAAGAATTTTTCATTTTTGTTTTCGTTGATTTTTACGAATTCAAATTTATGTTAATCAAGCACATAGCATGTTTATTTAATGGAAAGAAAAGGGAAACAATGACAACAAACAGGGGAAACAAGAGGGCAACAATAAAGATAAATTTACATTTCAATAACACTATGAACACACTGGCATTAATTAAAGTTAAATTGAGTGTAAAAAAGTGCTTAATTCCGCTTTTGAATCAATAGGTAATTTTTTTCTAAGTCGATACCTTGAAACACGAACACTATCAGGTGTTAATCGTAAAATTGATGCAATTTCTTTTGAAGACAAATTTAATCGTAACAAAATACTTAATCTCAATTCTGCAGGTGAAAGTTTATCAAGTGCTATATCATTAATTTTCTGAATATATTTCGGATGAATATCTTTAAACAACTCCATAAATTCATCCCATTCTTGTTCTTGTGAAAGGTTAAAATCAATTTCCTTTATTAATTCATTTAGCTTACGTTTTAAATCTACATTTGTTCGTTCTAAACATTTTTTTAGAGTATGTGATAAATTTGAAAGCATTTTATTTTTTTGAGAAAGGTGCAAACTATATCTAGATAACGAAGAATTTTTAAGATGCACCTCACGCTGTAAATTTTTCTCCTCAACTTTCTTTTTTTCAAGTGCTGCTTTTAAAATTTGCTCTTTATAAATTAACTCTTGTTTTGTTTGCTTTCTTTTTTTAACAATATATAAGTACCAAAAAAGTACAAAAACTGCAAATCCTAAAATTGAAACTAATAACAATCTATTTTGTGCTTTATCAACCTTACTATTTTGGAGCAATAGCTCTATTTTAGTTTTCTTTTCTTTAGAATCATAAATTACCTGAAGAGCTCTGGCTTGATTGGCAACTTGCAATTTTTCATTTGCCCTATTAATGGTGATGTAATAATCTAAACAAGTATAAGCATCATTTAAATTACCCATAAATTGATGATTTTCAGCTAAATCTTTATAAGCACTTGCTTCTTCAGTTTTGTCATGTATTTGCTTTGCAATTAGTAAGGCTTTATTCGTATAGTGAGAACCTTTATCTAAAACACCAGTTTTTCTATACACATCACCTATATTATTTAAAATATTAGCTTGTCTCGCATCCTTATTATGCTTATGATAATGAAGCGATTTCATAAAATAATTTAACGCTACATCGTACTTCTCTAGATCTTCATAAATACTACCAATATTTTCATTTACAACAGATAGGCCTTCTGTATTTAGTAGAATTTCATAAAGGCCTAAACTTTCTTCTTGTAATTCAAGTGCTTTTATATAATTCCCTTTCTTTTCAAAACAAGTACCTAAATTACTTTTTGAATACGCTAATTGGCGTTTATCATTACGCTCTAAAGCCTCAATTACTCCTTTCTTAAAATAACTTTCTGCAGTATCGTAATTTTTTAAATGTAAATGAACAATACCCAACCTATTAATTAATTCGAGATATAAATAATCATGAGTTTTATTTTCCAACAATAATACACCCTTGTTAAATTGATTTATTGCTTCCGCATACACATCATTCTCTTGACAAAAAGAACCCAATTTTAAATGTGCATTTGCGATAGCTTTTGCATTATCAGACGCTAACTTATCTTTTAAACTATTGTTTAACTTATTGAAAGTAATATCAACAGTAGAAGTATCATGTTGAACTACATTTTTTTGAGATAAAAGAATTGATGTATTTACAATAAATAATATGAAGAAAAAAAGAAATTTTTTAAGCACTATAATCAGATATAAATTAATCTTGAAAAGTACTAGAATAGCTTAAGGTTAAGCTTAAGAATATATTAATTTAAAGTAAACTTTAGTTAACGCAAAAACCCTTTATCGCTAATTAAAGCAATAAAGGGTATATTTTGTATTAAGAAATTATCTCTTAAGCTTCGAAAGGCTCAATAGATACGAAAGATTTTCCTCCCGCTTTCTTTTGGAATTTTACGATACCATCTACACGAGCGTGTAAAGTATGATCTTTTCCTGCGTATACATTTTCACCTGGATTGTGTCTAGTTCCACGCTGTCTAACAAGTACGTTACCAGCTATAGCAGCTTGACCACCATAAATCTTAACACCTAAACGTTTCGATTCTGATTCTCTACCGTTTTTAGAACTACCTACACCTTTCTTATGTGCCATTTTGTTACGGTTTTAATTTTATTAATACTTATGCTGGTTTCCCACCATCTAATTCATCTTGCCATTTTTTCAACTCATCCCACTTACCTTCAGCAGCTAATTTAGCTTGTGCAGGCCATGTGTCAGTTACGTGATTTCCACGAACATCAGAGATGATTTCAGAGATTTTAGCAGCATCAGTTTTAGCTAATTCTGCAAAAGTTGAAATTCCAGCAGCAACTAATGTTTCTGCAATCTTTGGACCAATACCTTCAACTTTTTTTAAATCGTCAGCTTTAGCTACCTTTTTTGGAGCTGCTTTTTTAGGAGCCTCTTCTTTTTTAGGTTCAGCTTTCTTCGTTGCTTTTTTAGCACCTGAAGAAACTATGCTTTCAATAACTAATTCAGTTAAATACTGTCTATGACCGTTTTTAACTTTGTAACCTTTACGTCTTTTTTTCTTAAAAACGATTACTTTGTCACCTTTAAGGTGCTTAATGACTTTTGCCTCAACAGTGGCTCCGTCTATAGCTGGGGCGCCAATAGTAATGTTGCTTCCGTCTTCTAATAAAAGAACGTTATCAAAAGTAACTTTGCTACCTTCTTCGTTCTGTAAACGGTGAACATACACTTTTTGGTCTTTCGCAACTTTAAATTGCTGCCCTGCTATCTCTACAATTGCGTACATAGCTTGTGTTTGTTATTTTATCAATAAATCAATTTACCTATTTCTCAATAGGCGGGTGCAAATATACTCTTAATTCGTTAACTAACAAGGGTTTTTGTCTTTAAAATTTACATAAAACTTAAAAAAACCTAAACCCTCATATTTACCAACAAAAATACAGCTTTAAATTAGGTCTAAAAAACTGATTATTAAAACTATAAAAATTATTTAATTAATAAATTCTTATTTAAAGCCCACTAAAAATAAAATTAATTGAATTTATCTGTAACAAAACTAACAAACAGCACACTCACTATAAGAATTTGATTACAAATGCTTATTTTTCAGTTTACAAACGAACACTAAACACTTATTAAGAATGAAAAGAAATTTATTTCTAGCTATGTCACTTTCGTTAGTGACGTTAGCCTCAAAAGCTCAAGAGGTGACTTATGAAGAGTATGATCTAGACAACGGTTTACATGTTATTCTTCACCAAGACAACAACGCACCTTTAGTAACAACATCAGTAATGTACCATGTTGGCGCAAAAGATGAAGACCCAAAAAAAACAGGGTTTGCTCATTTTTTTGAACATTTACTATTTGAAGGCACCGAAAATATCGAAAGAGGAAAATGGTTTGAAATTGTAAGCTCTAATGGTGGAAAAAACAATGCAAATACAACTCAAGACAGAACCTATTACTACGAAGTATTCCCATCAAACAAATTAGAACTTGGCCTTTGGTTAGAGTCTGAACGGTTAATGCACCCAGTAATTAATCAAATTGGAGTAGACACACAAAAAGAAGTGGTTCAAGAAGAAAAAAGGAGAAGTTACGATAATGCTCCTTATGGAAGATGGAGAGAAGTAATGTCTAAAAATCTTTTTACAAAACACCCTTACCGCTGGCAAACAATCGGTTCTCTTGAACACTTAGCAAGTGCCACTCTTGATGATTTTAAAAACTTTAATAAAACATATTATGTACCAAACAATGCTGTATTAGTTGTTGCTGGAGACATTAAAATTGATGAAACAAAAAAAATGATTCAAGATTATTTTGGCCCAATCCCAAAAGGCGCTGAAATTAAAAGACAAACTTTTAAAGAAGAACCAATAACTTCAACTATAAAAGCTGAATTCAGAGATTCTAATATTCAGATTCCGTTAATAATGCTAGGATACCGAACGCCTGAGCAAACAAACAGAGAAGCGTATATATTAGATATGGTCTCTACTTTATTAAGTGACGGAAAAAGCTCTAGACTTTATAAAAAAATTGTTGACCAGAAAAAAATGGCCCTTCAAGTATTTGCTTTTAATGGATCGCAAGAAGATTACGGAACGTATATAGTAGGCGGTTTACCTGTTGGCGACAACACTCTTGAAGCTATTAAAGCTGAAATTGATGAAGAAATTGTAAAGATTCAAACTGAATTAATTACAGAAAAAGAGTATCAAAAATTACAGAATAAGTTTGAAAACAGCTTCATAAACTCTAATTCAAGTGTTGAAGGCATCGCTAATTCATTAGCAAGAAATTATATGCTTTATAAAAACACAGATTTGATTAATACCGAAATAGATATTTACCGCTCAATTACTCGTGAAGAAATTAGAGCCGTAGCTAAAAAATATCTAAATCCGAATCAACGTGTAGAGTTGGATTATTTACCTGAAGAAAAACCTGCAAATTAAACACTATCATGAAAAAAATATACATAACATTAGCCTTCACTTTATTTGCCGTAATTGCAAACGCACAAATAGACAGAAGTGTAATGCCAAAATCTGGCTCTGCACCTGAAATAAATTTAAGCGAACCTCAACAATTTGAACTTAAAAATGGATTAAAAGTATTAATTGTTGAAAACCATAAACTACCTAGAGTTTCCATTCAATTAAGAATTGACAATCCGCCAATCGCAGAAGGAGAAAAAGCTGGTACTACATCATTTGTATCAAGCTTGTTAGGTAATGGCTCTACTACAATACCTAAAGATGATTTTAACGAAGAAGTTGATTTTTTAGGTGCTAGAATGAATTTTGGTTCGCAGAGTGCATTTGCTAGCTCTATTTCAAAATATTTTCCTAGAATTTTAGAATTAATGGCTGATGCCACTATAAATCCTAATTTCACTCAAGAAGAATTTGACAAAGAGAAAGAAAAAATCATCACTGGTTTAAAAAGCGAAGAAAAAGATGTGGCATCAATTGCATATAGAGCACAATTAGCATTAGCCTATGGAAAAGACCACCCATATGGAGAATTTACAACTCCTGAAACAGTTGAAAATATTTCTCTTGCAGATGTTAAACGCTTTCATGCAAACTACTTTGTGCCAGCAAACGCATATTTGATAGTTATTGGTGATGTTAACACTAAAGAAGTTCAAAAATTAATTAAGAAAAACTTTACTTCTTGGACTAAATCAACACCTCCTTCATTTCAATATTCAAGACCAAAAAATGCTTTGTATACACAAATAAATTTTATTGATATACCAAATGCAGTACAATCAGAAATTGCAGTTGAAAGTTTAGTTGATTTAAAAATGAGTGATGAAGACTATTTTCCTGCTTTAATAATGAATCAAATTTTAGGTGGTGGCGGTGAAGGTCGTTTATTTTTAAACCTTAGAGAAGATAAGGGGTATACATACGGCTCTTACTCGAGTATTGGAAATGACAAATATGCACCAGCAAGGTTTAGAGCTACCGCACAAGTTAGAAATGCGGTAACTGATAGCTCTGTCGTTGAAATTTTAAAAGAAGTTCAAAGAATTAAAACCGAACTTGTAAGTGACAAAGATTTAGAGAATGCAAAAGCAAAGTACATGGGCCGTTTTATTATGGCATTGGAAAAACCTGAAACTATTGCCGGCTATGCACTTAATATTGAAACAGAAGGTCTTTCAGATGATTACTACAAAACTTATTTAGAGCGAATTAATTCAATTACCGTTGAAGATATTCAAAAGGTTGCTCAAAAATATTTAACTACTGATAAACTTAGAATTGTGGTTGCAGGTAAAGGAAGTGAAGTTTTAGAAAATTTAGACAACATAAGCTTTAACGGAAACAAAATACCTGTAAAATACTACAACAAAATGATTAAGGAGGTTGAAAAACCAAATTATGAAACAGCCTTACCTGAGGGAACATCTATTCAAACAGTAATTGACAACTATTTTAAGGCTATTGGCGGAAAAGACAAAGTTGCCACTTTAACTTCTTTAGCATTAGTTTACGAAGGAAGCATGAATGGAGCTGTTGTAAAAATAGAAGAAAAAAGAACTATTGATAGATATGCAATGACAATGTATATGAATAACACCCCTATGCAAACTATTATATCTAATGGTGATGAACTTTACATGAAACAAGGCGAAAACAAAATGTCTTTACCAGAAAGCGTTGCTACAGATATGAAAAATTCTTTAGGCATTTTCCCTGAGCAAACATTTACTAAAAATGGAACAGGAAAATTAGTAGGTATTGAAGATGTAGATGATACAAAAGCTTATAAAATTGAAGTAACTGGCGATGCAATAACTGCTTCTTATTATTATGATGTTGAATCTGGTTTAAAAATCAAAGAAACATCAGTAACTAATATGAATGGCCAAACACAATCTCAAGAAGCCATTTTAAAAGATTATACAGAAACTAACGGACTTATGTTCCCTAGTATAAAAATCAGCTCTTTTGGTCCGCAAAAACTGGAAAGCAAATTAATTTCAGCAACAATAAACACAAATGTAAGTGATGCTGATTTTGAGTAATTAAACCTCACTAAAAGCAAAGCACCTACCAAAGTCAAAAATAGACTTAAGTAGGTGCTTTTTTATTAAGCAAAACTTAAAGTTTAACACTTATTAAGATTTTAAATTTTAAGTACTATACACCTGATACTATCTTTGTCAAAAAAATATTTGAATATCAAAGTCACTTATTTTTGTTTACTTCTATATGTAACGGCATTAACCAAACCTATTGTACCGTTAATTAACTACACCTTAAATCAAGATTATATTAATGAGTTTTTATGTATAAATAAAGACAAACCCAAATTAAATTGTAATGGTAAATGTTTTTTAGCAAAACAAATTCATAAACAAAATGAATCTGACAAAAACAATACCCCAAAGGTTTCAAAAGAAAATTATGTTATTGGAATATTAACTCCGTTTAGTTCTTCAATACAAAAAATTGAGAATTATATTTTAAACTATAGCACCTATCAACCTAAAATATACACTTATAAAGGTGTCTACAATTTTTTTCACCCTCCTATTTAATTTGATTTTTCAATAAAAAATAAGTCCTGAATATATGTTCTAGGGCCACAAATTACATTAAAACAAAAAATCATATTAAAATGAAAATATTTAAATATGCCCTTATATTAATGGCATCAATTACCGTATACGCTCAAGAAACTACAGAAGAAAAATGGACCTCAAACAGACCTGATGGTCACGCGCCAATATCTGTAATGGCTGACCATACTCACAACAAAGGAGATTGGATGTTTAGTTACCGATTTATGACGATGAATATGAACAGTCTTAAACAAGGCAGTGATGATGCAACATCACAAACTGTTTTTGACGAAGGTTACGCTATAAGTCCTGAAAACATGAGCATGAATATGCATATGCTTGGCTTAATGTATGCTCCTAGTAATAAAATTACACTTATGGCAATGACTAATTACACTTCAATGAGTATGGATTTAGTGACAGGAACAGGTGTCAATTTTTCAACTGAATCTTTTGGATTTGGAGATTTAAAAATCTCTGGATTGTATAAATTTTTAAACAATAAAAGACAATCTTTACATGGTCAACTTGGTTTTTCAATACCAACAGGGAGTATCGATGAAATGGATGTTACACCAGCTTCTTCACCAGATGAAGTTCAACTACCTTACCCAATGCAAATTGGTAGCGGTACTTTTGATATTGATTTAGGTTTAACCTATTTAAAACAATACAAAACAATTGGCTTAGGCTCACAATTAAAAGCAACATTAAGAACTGGCGAAAATGATAGGTCATACACTTTTGGGAACAAATATTCACTAAACAATTGGTTGTCTTATAAAACAACTGAATGGCTAAGTTTTTCTGCAAGAGTTGAGGGTTTATATGTCGACGAAATTAGCGGTGCCGATGAGGATTTAACACCAATGATGGTAACCACTGCAGATACTACAAATTCAGGAGGAACATACATAAATTCAGGCATAGGCTTTAACACTTATATTAGAAATGGAGCTTTTAAAAACCTAAGATTTGGTTTTGAATACTCATTTCCATTGTACCAAAACCTAAACGGAATTCAGTTAGAAACAAGTAATAGCCTAAATTTTGGTGCTCAGTATTCACTGTAAAAAACATTTAAACTATAGTTACAACCTCTAAATTAAAAGGTTGTGACTATTTTTATTTTGCTCCACCTATAAAACAATATATCTTTACAGCTCTAATTTATTTATCATGAAAAAATACATCATACTATTCGCGTCAATAGCACTGAGTTTAACTTTTGCCTGCAAAGACTCAAAAAAAGATGAAAAGAAAACTCAGATGCAAGAAGTTATGGCTGTACATGATGAAGTTATGCCGAAAATGAGCACAATCGGAAAATTAATTAGTGAAATAAATTCTAAAATTGAAACTGTAAAAGCAACTGACTCTACGCTAGAGCTTGAAGATGCTAAAAAAGATTTACAAGATGCCAACAAGGCCATGATGGACTGGATGAAAGGTTTTGGTGATCGTTTTGATGGTGATGAAATTTTAAAAGGAAAAGCACTTACAGAAGAAAAACAAAAACTTTTAGATGAAGAAGAACTAAAGGTTAAAGCACTTCGTGACCAAATGAATAAAAGCATAGAAAACGCTGAAGCAATCTTAAAATAAATATTAATTTATTCTTTCCAGCGTAAAGTTTCCATAACACTTCTCATATCACTAGATAAATATGTAGAAGCTGGCAAGATAGAATCGTAATTAGGTTTTGAGTAAAAATACACTGAACCAGTTACAAAATGATTAATACTATCCGTAAGGTAAAATTGTGATTGCGATGCCGCATCACCTATAATTTGAAAATAGGTGCCATAAACTCTATCCTTTTCATTAATAAAAGTCCTTGGCTCAATCTTATCAGCCTTTTTCATATGCTCCATAGATAGTTTTTCTGCATCTCGAATAAGATTGTTTAAATTACCATCAACATCTTTATAAGTAATAAAAATAGAGCCATTCATTGAAGGGTAATCTAAAACTATTGATTTTTGGTTTTTTACGATAGGCTTAGACAATTCATTATAACTAAATGAGAATTTTGATAAATCTAGCTGCTTCTCAATTGGCGAATTATATTCTAGTCGGAGCATTGCTTTTGGCTTCGGAATAACATAATCATCTTTACACCCAAAAAACAATACTGCAAATAACGCAACTACTAAGCTAAGTTTAAGCCTCATCTGGTAATGTAATTTTTATTTGTTTTAATCTTTTTTTGTCTAAACTCTCAATCACAAACTTATAGTTTTTAAAAACAACCTCTTCTCCTCTTTTTGGAAAACTACCTGCTATTTCTAATACAAAACCCGCTATTGTTTCTGACTCTCCTTTTTGTTCTTCAAAATCATCCTCATCATCAATTTTCACAACTTTATAAAAATCTTTAAGGTTTGTTTTTCCATCAAAAAGGTAATTTTTATCATCTAATTTAGAAAAAATTAAATCTTCATCATCAAACTCATCACTAATATCACCTACAATTTCTTCTATAATATCTTCTAAAGTTACAATACCAGAAGTACCGCCATACTCATCAACCACAACAGCTAAATGAATTTTCTTTTCTTGAAATTCTAACAATAAATCGTCTAGCTTTTTATTTTCTGGCACATAATAAGGTTCTCTAATCAGACTCATCCAACTAAATGTTTTCCGATCTATATAAGGTAACAAATCTTTCACATATAAAACACCTTGTACATTATCAACATTTTCAGAAAACACCGGAACTCTTGAATAACCTCGCTTTTTTATTTCTTCAATAACTTCTAAAAATTTCATTTCAGAGTTTAAAGCAAAAATATCAATTCGCGGACGCATGACCTGTTTAGTATCAGTATTACCAAAAGAAACTATTCCTTCTAATATTTTCTGCTCCTCTTTAGTTGTATCTCCTTCAGATGTTAATTCTAAAGCTTGTGATAGTTGATCAACACTCAAATTAGATTTATGTTTGCCCAATTTATTATGAAGAAATAATGTTACTGAACGCATTGGCGAACTTAAAGGCGTAAATACAAAATCTAACACCTTTAAAGGATAACTCATAAAATGAGCAAAACTCTTCTGGTTTCTATTAGCATATACTTTAGGTAAAATTTCACCAAACATTAATATTAAAAAAGTCACCACAACGACCTCTAACAAAAAACGAACTGAAATTACACCTAATAACTTATAAGTAATATGAGAAAACAACTCATCGCCAATTGCACTAAACAATAACACAATAGCTATGTTAATAGTATTATTTGCAATAAGAATGGTTGCTAAAAGTTTTTTAGGTTTTTCTAAAAGCGTCACAACAACAGCTCCTTTTGCTGTTTTTTCCTCATCTATATCATGAATATCAGTAGCCGAAAGACCAAAAAATGCCACCTCGGCACCCGATATTAGCGCAGAACACACTAATAAAATTATAAGCACAACAACTTTAAGTACAAAAGCACTATCAAAAACAACGAAGTTAAGCAGTTGACTATAGGGGTCTGGATCCAAAAGTTAAAATTTATTTATTAAATTAAAATGGTAAATCATCATCTTGTACAGGCTCATTAAAAGTTGGCTCAGCAGGTTTAGTAGGCACAGGACTAGCAGGTTTTTGAACTGCAGTATTTTGGCTCGGACTTGGTTGTTGCCCTTGATTGTTACCCGAATTTCCTTTTGTAGTTAAAAAAGTAAAATCTTGAACATGAACCTCAGTCGTATATCTTGGTTGACCATCTTCACCTTGCCACTGTCTATTCTTAAGTCTTCCCTCGACATAAATTTTATCACCTTTACTCAAGTATTTTTCACAAACCTCAGCCGCCTTGTTTCTAATAACAATATTATGCCAGTCTGTATTTGTAACTTTTTCACCTGTTTGTCTATTTGTATAGCTTTCATTTGTGGCTAACGGAAAACGTGCAATACAATTTCCTCCTTCAAAATAATGAATCTTTACTTCATCACCTAAATGCCCTATTAACATTACCTTATTTAACGTACCACTCATAACAAATATATTTCGTCAAAAATACTAAATTTTAAACATTTTAATAAAATCTGCTATTAAAACTGGAACAGGAAATTTACTTATTTCTGAAACTGAAACTCCATTAGCAATTTCATTATTAACGTTGACAATGTAAAATGTAGTATATAAATGTTGATGAGATAATTTATGAACAATTTTTTGCTCATTAAATTGGTACTTTTTAAATGACTTAGCATTAATAGATAGCTCAGACAACAGCTTATTAATTTGCTCATCCTTTATTATAGTATCTTTTTCTGTTTCTAGTAAAGGGAATTCATATAAATTTTGCCAAATTCCTTTTCCGGTACGTTGCTGCAATATTGTTTTATTTGCTTCATCAACAATAACAAGATAATTAAAGTATCTTTTTCTGACCTTAGTTTTCTTAATTTTTATAGGAAGACTATCAACTTTATCATCATTTAGTGCCACACAACTATCTTTTAAAGGACAAACATTACAATTGGGATTTTTTGGCACACATTGTATAGCACCGAATTCCATTATACCTTGATTATAATCTCTAATTTGCTCAACATTCATTACCTCCTGAGCTAATTTTTTAAAGTATTTAATTCCTTCAGTACTATTAATAGGTATATCAACTCCAAAATAGCGAGATAAAACACGATTTACATTACCATCAACAACAGCTTCTGGTAAATTAAAACTTATTGAAGCAATGGCACTAGCAGTATAATCACCCACTCCCTTTAACTTTAAGAGCTCCTTATAGGTGTTAGGAAATTCACCATTATAGGAATTTATGACCATTTTTGCCGTTGCATGAAGATTTCTTGCACGGGAATAATACCCCAAACCCTGCCAAAGTTTTAATATTTTTTCTTCAGAAGCGTCTGCTAAATCTTTTATTGTTGGAAAATTTTCAATAAATTTAAGATAATAAGGAGTTCCTTGCGCAACTCGTGTTTGTTGCAACATAATTTCTGAAAGCCAGATATTATAAGGATTGACGGTATTTCGCCAAGGAAGTTCCCTTTTATTTAAGGCGTACCAATGTAATATTTTATCTGAAAAAATCATTTTGAAAATGCTATGAAACAAAAGTAGTGGTTTATATACTTAAAATTAAGTCTATTAAGATGTAGATTGAATTTTAATTTATATATTTGCATCCCGAAAAAAACATAGATAAATCTATTTCAAAAAATGACGAAAGCGGATATTGTAACGAGAATCTCAGAAAAACTGGGTATTGAAAAAGGAGATGTACAGGCAACTGTTGAATCTTTCATGGAGGAAGTTAAGTATTCATTGGAGAATGGTGACAATGTATATTTAAGAGGTTTTGGTAGTTTTATCATCAAAACTAGAGCTGAAAAAACTGGTAGAAATATTTCTAAGAATACAACTATCAAAATACCAGCACATAACATACCTTCTTTTAAACCAGCAAAGGTTTTTGTAGAAAGTGTGAAAAGTAACGTAGAAGTAAAATAACAAAATATTAATCTTAAAAGTATAGTTTTATGCCAAGTGGTAAGAAGAGAAAAAGACATAAGGTAGCTACACATAAGCGCAAGAAGCGTAGAAGAGCTAACCGTCACAAGAAAAAGTAGTTGTTTCAACTACTTTTTCATTTTAAAACGTTCATTGACATCGAAATTCGTAAGAGAATTTCAAATAAGTTATTGAATTAACTTATTATATACATTGTTTAATCATTTATGTACTAAGTGTAGTATTTTTTATTACACTTATCTATAAATAAAAATTGATTCAGGTGAATAGAGAATTAATCGTAAGATCTAGTTCCGAAACCGTCGATTTTGCCTTATTAAAAGATGGAAAATTAACAGAACTTCAAAAAGTAGAAGACAGTAATAATTTTTCTGTTGGCGATATATTTATTGCCAAAGTTAGAAAACCAGTTACTGGCTTAAATGCTGCCTTTGTAAATGTGGGTTATGAAAAAGATGCGTTTCTGCATTACCACGACTTAGGCCCGCAATTTGCTACAATGTTAAAATTCATTAAGCAAGCTAGTACCGGAAAATTAAAAGATTTTTCGTTAAAAGATTTTCCATTTCAAGAAGATATTAATAAAGATGGTGTTATTACTGATGTAATAAAGGCAAACCAATCTTTACTAGTGCAAATTGTTAAAGAACCAATATCAACTAAAGGACCAAGAATTAGCTCTGAACTTTCTATTGCAGGACGTTACTTAGTTATGGTACCTTTTTCTGACCGCGTTTCTGTTTCTCAAAAAATAGAAAGTAATGAAGAAAAAAATAGACTTAAAAGACTTGTAAAAAGTATTAAGCCTAAAGGATTTGGTGTAATTATAAGAACAGTTGCAGAAGGCAAAAAAGTCGCAGAACTCGACAAAGATCTACAAAACTTACTGGCAAAATGGTCAGTAATGTGTAAAAAATTATACAAAGCTCCGCATCCATCAAAAGTTTTAGTTGAACTAAACAGAGCATCATCTATATTAAGAGATGTTTTCAACGACTCCTTCACAGGAATACACGTTGATGATGAGACCCTTTATGAGCAAGTAAAAGACTATGTGGCAGAAATTGCCCCAGAAAAAGAATCTATTGTTAAATTATATAACAATAATACCGTTCCTATTTTTGAAAAATTCGGAATAGAACGACAAATAAAAACTTCATTTGGTCGTACTGCAGCAATGAGCAAAGGTGCCTACCTAATCATCGAACATACTGAAGCATTACATGTTGTTGATGTAAACAGTGGAAATAGGTCTAATAAAGCAAAAAATCAAGAAGATACTGCTTTAGAAGTAAACTTATTAGCTGCTTCTGAAATCGCAAGACAACTACGTCTTCGTGATATGGGTGGTATTATTGTTGTTGATTTTATTGATATGACAAAAGGAGAAAATAGACGTAAACTATTTGATCACCTTCGTGATGAAATGAAGGATGACCGTGCAAAACATAAAATTTTGCCTCCGAGTAAGTTTGGACTGATACAAATTACAAGACAGAGAGTAAGGCCAGAAATGAATATTAAAACAACTGAAGCTGACCCTAACCGAAAAGGACAGGAAGTAGAAGCACCAATTGTTTTAATTGACAAAATAAATGCTGACCTAGAAAAATTACTCAATGGACCTGCAAAAGATAATGGTATTACTTTAAATATTCACCCTTTTATTGCAGCGTATATTACTAAAGGTTTTCCTTCAATACGTTCTAAATGGTTTTTAGAACACAAAAGGTGGATTAAAATACAGCCTAGAGATGCGTATACGTATCTTGAATACCGTTTTAAAAACAAAGACGGAAAAACCATATACTAAACAAAAGCGATTTCAGCAATGAAGTCGCTTTTTTTGTTTATATAAATCACGATTTATTACCTTAGCATAAATACTATTTTCTACTTTGAAACACGCACAACCCTCTTACACCTTAGAAGAAGCTACTAGAAAACTAGAAAGTTATTGTGCTTACCAAGATCGTTGCCATAAAGAAGTTACTCAAAAACTTAAAGACATGGGAATGATTACAATTGCAATAAATGAAATTATAAATCATTTAATTCAAGAGAATTTTTTAAACGAAGAACGATTTGCAAAAAGCTATGCTCGCGGAAAGTTTAATATTAAAAAATGGGGGAAAAAACGCATTACAAATGAGCTAAAACTTCGTGATATATCGAAATATAACATTAACACAGCCTTAAAAGAGATTGATGAAGATGAATATTTAAGAACACTGGACTTACTTATTGAGAAAAGAATTGATGCTATAAGCGAAAAAAATGTTTTTAAGAAAAGAAAAAAAATAGCAGATTACCTGTTATATAGAGGTTGGGAAAGCCATTTGATTTATGAAAAAATAACTGAATATATTCAATAAAAAAAGAGCGATTGTTTTACAACAATCGCTCTTTTTTTATGTTTTAATTTTTCTTTAGTTGATGCTAAATACAGCACCAAAACTAAATACAAATTGGTTATGCAATTTTTCCGCAGCAGTTAAATCACCATTATCATATCTTGCAAATGGCGCAGCAATTTCAGTATACAAACCAAAACCATCTGTAAAGAAATAACGCCCACCCAAATGGCCACCAAAGTTTTTTAAACTTAAATCTAAACCAGGATAAATATCTACGTTATTCCCTAATTGAAAAACACTTCCTAAATTTGCATTAAAACGTGCTTTCAAATCAAAACGGTCAACAAAATCTGCATCTATTGATTCTTCAACACCTAAAATATAAGATGAAGATAAACCTAAAGAGAAGTTTTCTCCCATTCCGTGATCGTAGGTAAGTACAATACCAGAACCGTTATCTTGAAAATTCGCTCCTATTTGAAATTTATCATCTCCACTTCCTGTATACGCTTGTGCATTTGCAAAAGACACTCCCAATACCATTGTCAAAAGAACTAATACTTTTTTCATTAAATTATTTTTTATAATTAGTGTTATAAATTTTAGTTGGCAAAGATAAATATCTAAACTAAATAAATTACACTAAATGAGATTGTTATTTGTTTTATCAATTGCTTTTTGATTTTTACCATCAATCCATTTTTGGCCATATATTCTACGCATTAAATTATCGTAATAACGCATTACAAAAATATTATATGCAGCCTTTCCAAAATGTAATGGATTACGAGCCAGAGCCCTTAGACTCATAGAGAAACCAGGTGTAATGTATTTCATATAATGCCAATAACCTTCTGGCATATACAACACCTCTCCATGTTCTAAATAGGTTTTATAACCTGTTGCCTTTTTTAATGCTGGCCATTTTTCAAAATCAGGATTAGAAAAATTAATATCCTCATGCGTTATTAGCGAATGAGGTACTTTATATAAAAATTGATTTTGAGATTGATCAAAAAGAATAATCTCTTTTCTACCTTCAAAATGAATGTGAAATATATTTGCAAAATCTATATCATAGTGCATGAAAGTGTACGAATCTCTACCTCCAAAAAACAACATTGGAACCCCCTTCAATAATCGCAAACCAACATTAGGGAACTTGTAATCTTTTTGAAGTTGCGGTACTTCTTTTAGAGCATTCCATAAGAAAATACGAAACTTAGTAGGCTCTTTCTTAAGCAGATCAATATACTCCGCCATTTTCATTTTAGCATGCGGTTCGTTAAAACCATCTTCATGACTAACAGGCCTATCGTCATATAGCGGAACGACTTTATCACCAGCTAATTGTTTAATATAATCAAGATTCCATTTGGTAAATGCAGGCCAATCCTCAATAAACCTTTCTATAACAACAGGTTTTTGCGGTTTAAAATAATACTCAATAAAGTCTTCCTTTGTAATACTGCTTACCCTAGGAATATCTTGTAAATTCAATAGTAATAAATTTTAAAATAAACTATAGCGTTATCTATTTTCACAAAATGACAACGCTTTAAAAAAGGTAATAAATTGGTTTTGGCTGGTAATTAAAAAAGCGCCTCGATAACGAAGCACTTTTATATATTTTAAGAAAGTTTTGCCTTCGCTTTTGCTATTTCATTTCTTTCAATCTTATGCTCTGGGCGTGACCATTTTGGTTTTTCTCCTAAATTTTGATACTCAGAATCTGCCGCTTCAACAGTTTTTGGTTGTGAAACTTTAGTAAATGGTTTTTGAGAATTTAAACCTAAAAGTTTAAACATTGCCATATCATCATTAACATCAGGATTAGGTGTTGTTAATAATTTATCACCTGCAAAAATAGAATTTGCACCTGCAAAGAAACACATTGCCTGCCCTTCTCTACTCATATCCGTTCTACCTGCCGATAAACGAACTTGTGTATCTGGCATAACAATTCTAGTTGTAGCAACCATTCTAATCATATCCCAAATAGGAATTGGCTCAAAATCTTCCATTGGAGTACCTTCAACAGGAACTAAAGCGTTAATTGGAACTGATTCTGGTTGCGGGTTAAGTGATGCCAAAGCTACTAGCATTCCTGCTCTATCTTCTAGCTTTTCACCCATTCCTATAATTCCACCACTACAAACTGTAACGTTAGTTTTACGAACATTACCTATAGTATCTAAACGATCTTCAAATGCTCTTGTCGAAATTACATCTTTATAATAATCTTCTGATGTATCTAAATTATGATTGTACGCATACAAACCAGCTTCCGCCAAACGTTGTGCTTGATTTTCAGTAATCATACCTAAAGTACAACAAACCTCCATATCCAATTTGTTAATTGTACGAACCATTTCAAGCACTTGATCAAACTCAGGGCCATCTTTAACATTACGCCAAGCAGCACCCATACACACTCTTGAACTTCCAGAAGCTTTTGCTCTTAACGCTTGAGCCTTAACATGTGGCACCGTCATTAAATCATTACCCTCAACACTTGTATGATAGCGAGCTGCTTGCGGACAATACCCACAATCTTCAGGGCAACCACCAGTTTTTATTGATAGTAATGTAGAAACCTGAACCGTATTTGGATCATGATTTTTTCTATGTATTGTAGCTGCATCATACAACAACTCCATCATAGGTTTATTATAAATGTCTAATATTTCTTCTTTTGTCCAATTATGTCTTGTCTCGCTCATATAGCTCATTTAATCAATTCACAAAAATAACTTATTTGTAATTCAAATCCCAATAAAGAAATTGCTGATTAATGATAAAGCCCTGTTGAATTTACATTCCACAGGGCTTCAATTTTACACAAGAATTATATTTTATTTATTCTTTATTAGAAGTATTATCTTCTATTTCTCCTTTAATTTCTTCGGCATTAACGTCTTTACCTTTTAGGTATTCTGGCAATTGCATACCTGCCATATTAAACATTTCTTGAAGTGGTGGAACTGATTTATACATTCCTGAAATAAAGTTAGCCGTTGAACCTTTACCATCAGCAGATTTTGCACCTGAATCCCAAACAGTAACCTTATCGATTTTAATGTTTTTGATAGCTTCAGCTTGTGTTTTTACTAATTCCGGAAGTTTATCTGCCACCAATAACAATACTGCATCTTTAGGATTATTACCTGCTGCTTTTACAATTTCATCAAGACCTTGCGCTTGTTTAGTTAAAACCTCAAACAAACCTTGTGCTTCTGCTTGTGCTTTAAACAAAATCGCATCAGCCTCACCTTTTGCAATGCGTCTTGTACGCTCTGCATCTGCTTCAGCATCAATTTCTACTTTTCTTTTATCAATTTCTGCAGGTACAACAATATCTGCCATTTGAGAACTACGCACACGTTCAGCTCTCGCTAATTCAGCATCTTTTTCAGCAGCATATGATTCCTCTAATGCTTTTGCTGATTGTACTTTTTCTGAAGCTATCGCAGTACGCTCAGCTTCCGCTTCTCTTTGTCGACGTAGTGAATCAGAGTTTGCAACATTTATTTTTGCAATATTTTCCCCCTCTACTGCTTGCGCATTTGCAGCAGCAACTTGTGTGCGTTCATCTTGCAAAGCATTTGCCTCACCAATAGAACCATCTCTATTTTTTTCAGCAACAGACTTACGAGCGGCATTAATTGCATGCGCGGCAGCCTCTTTACCTAATGCCTCAATATAGCCAGATTCATCAACAATATCTGTAATATTTACGTTGATTAATTTTAGACCTACTTTTTTTAATTCCGATTCAACACTTTTAGAAATGTTTGTCAAAAACTTATCTCTATCTGAATTAATTTCTTCAATATCCATTGAAGCAACAACCAAACGTAATTGACCAAAAATAATTTCTTTTGCTAAATCTTGCACATCCTGCATGCCTTGCCCTAATAAACGCTCAGCAGCATTCTGCATAATCCCAGGCTCTGTAGAAATACCAATTGTAAATCTTGAAGGTACATTTACACGAATGTTTTGCTTACTTAACGCATTTACAAGATTCACCTCAATAGAAATAGGTGTTAAATCTAAAAACTCATAATCTTGAATTACCGGCCAAACGAATGCCGCTCCACCATGAATACAGCGAGCAGAATTTCCGTTACCTACTTTTCCATACACTACCAATATTCTATCGGAAGGACACCTTTTATATCTACGTATAAAAGAGATAATAATGATAAATAAAAATAAAATTGCAAAACCAATGGTTAGCAAAGTAGCAACGCCGCTACCCAATTGTAATGGTAATAATAGCATGTAGTTATTTATTTAGTAATTCAACAATTAAAATTCCGTTGTCAGTGATTTTAGTAACGCAAACAACGTTACCTTGGGTCAAATCAATTAATTCTTCCGTTAAGGCATCAAGTTCTCTTAAAGTACCTTGAACTGTAATACTTACTTTACCAACTTTAGACCTGTTAGCACCAATAGTTAGGTAAACTTCGCCTACTTGATTTATTGCATTTGCTAATTTTAACGTACCACTACTTTGAAGTCTGGCTAGATAATAAAACAGTGACGCCATTGCAAACATCATTATTAAACCGCAAATAATTGAAATTACGACAACTAGGTATTTTGGCAAATCAGCATCGAGAGATGCAATACCTGACCATCCGAAAATGGTGAAAAAACCAACTAAATTTTTGAAAGACAAAAATTGAAATTCAATACCAGTATCACTTTCTATCTCCGCATCTATATCGCCATCAAGATCATCTCCTCCTCCTAACAGCGTTAGTATTAACAATACTATAAAAATTATGGAAGCGACACATGCTATAATCCAATATATTTTTTCAAATATTGACAAGGCATCAAACCATATTTCCATAGAATTATATTTTATTAGTTAGGTTACTTTTTTCAATAATATACTTACTGCATTCCCTCCAAAACCAACAGCATTTACTAATACTTTTGATATTTTATTTGGAAGCTCACCTGATTTCACATAAGGCACTTTAATTGCTTTCTGATGTTGAATCATTAAAACTGCTAGCTCTAAACTCAACATTCCTGAAGCTCCGAAAGTATGCCCTATCTTCCACTTATTTGTAGTACAAAACGGTCTTTTGTTACAGAATATTTCATTAATTGCTAAAACTTCTGAAGAGTCTCCTTTTCTAGTACCTGGAGCATGCATTACTATTACATCTACCTCATCAGGGTTTGTATCACCTAAAGCCATTTTCATAGAGCGTTGAAAACAAACAGCATCAGTTGAAATAGATATATTATGTTCTAAAATTTCAGTGGCATAACCAACACCTTCAATAACTGCTAACGCATTATCCGGAACTCCTTTTTCTAAACACACTACTGAAGCTCCTTCACCCAAAACCATTGTGTTTTGGGTTTTATTTAAATCTAAAGCCAAACAAGGATATTCAACCTCTTCACGTGCGTAAATTTTTAATGCTTTAATCTGCGCTATAGTAAAAGGTGTTAACGGAGCCTCACTACCACCAACCATAAATTTATCTGCCATGCCACCTTTTAGCCAAGCTACGCCATTTAATAAAGAATGTAAAGCTGTTGAACAGGTAATGGAATGTGATATTTCTGGTCCTTGAGTTTGTAAATCATGTGCAATCCAAGAAGAAATATTACCTAAGGTAGTTGTTGGCGATGCTAATGTTGACGATTTTTTATCATTTAAATATTCTTGATGGTATTTTTCAAATAATGATGTTGCTCCTCGTGATGACCCAATATTGATTCCAAAATTATCACCCGCTGACCAACCTGCTTGTGCCATTGCTTGTCTTGATGCAAAAAGGGTAAACAGTACACTATCATCTAAATTTTTATATTTGGCATCGGATAACTTTAGCTTTTCAACTGCTTCAACCCCTTCTTCGGTTAAAGCACCAACCCAAGTGGAAACAGCTTCAAAATTTCTTTTAGTTAAAAAATGAGTGTCTTTTTGGTAAGCATTCCAAATTTCTTCTTGTGTAATACCCAATGGAGAAATTGAAGAAATAGCTGTAATTGAAATATCTTCTTTCAAAACGTCTTTAAATTTTTGCTAAAATAGCTTTAATAGAACTGTAAATTTTTTGTAATTGCTCATCTGTAATTACATAGGGAGCTGAAATATAAATCGTAGCTCCTAAAGGGCGCAGGAACACACCACTATCCATAAAATGTTTCAATAATTGATCTCTTAAATTACCGTAACGTTCCATTTTAATATTCAAATCTAATGCGAAAATAGTACCTGTTTGTCTTGTTCGAGCAACTTTAGGGTGCACTTTAACTTCTTCATTAAATTGTTGATGCGAAGCGATTACTCGTTTCATACTCTGTTGCATCTCATCGGACTGCAACAACTCTATACCAGCTATCGCTGACGCACAAGCTAAAGGATTTGCCGTATACGTATGCCCATGAAATAAGCCTTTTGCAATATCTGTGCTATAAAAAGCATCGTAAATTTTTTGAGTACAACTCGTAGCTCCCATAGGCACCATACCAGCAGTAAGTGCTTTAGACATACAAATTATATTTGGCTTTTCAGTTAAATAATCTGATGCAAAATATTTTCCAGTTTTACCAAAACCAGTCATTACCTCATCGGCAATTGTGATTACATCATACTTTTTTAACAACTTAAGTATCTCACCAAGTCCGTCTACATCATGCATTTGCATGGCAGCTGCACCTTGTATCAATGGCTCATATATAAAACCTGCGATATCATTGTGTATCAACCGTTTTTCTAACTGTTCTAAGGTATGTGCTATATTTTCCTTTGTTGGTGGCGCAACTCGTTCTACAGTGATAAAAAACTCTTCAAAAGATCCGTTGTAAACTGACAAATCAGAAACAGACATAGCACCGAAAGTATCACCATGAAATGCATCATCAAAAGCTAATAAGACATTACGTTTATTACCTTGATTAAAATGATACTGAATAGCCATTTTGATTCCAATTTCTGTTGATGTAGAACCATTATCAGAAAAGAATATTTTTTGTTGGTTATCAGGTAGAATTTCCATCAATTTTTCTGACAACTGTACCGCTGGCTCATGGGTGAAACCACTAAAGACAACCTGATCTAATTGTTGCATTTGCGCATACACCTTTTCAATTATATAGTCATTACAATGCCCATAAACCGAGGTGTACCATGATGAAATTCCGTCTATATACTCCTTACCATCTTCATCAGTTAAAATACAACCTTTAGCTTTTTTAATTGCCAACATAGTATCATGTATCTTATGCTGTGTTAAAGGGTGCCAAATGTGTTTTTTATCTCTTTCGGATATATTTCCCACTAGAAAATTATTTAATAATTATATTTATTTTTTTCTAGTACAAAGATGCTAATTAATAGCCAGAATAAGCTATAAATAGCACTTAATACTTCCGACAACAAATATTGACTTAATTATAATTCTTGTAAGGCTTTTTTAAACTTATTAGCATATTTTTTCACTGTAGTTTTATCAAAAAATGGTTCTTCATCTATTCTACCAATACACTTTACTCCAGTTTTCTTAAGAATTATTTCTTCTGTTTCAGGTTGCTCATCACCACTAAAAATCAAGGAAACATTATATCCTTTAAATTCTAACCACATAACAGTAAGTAACGTATGGTTTATACTGCCCAAATAATGTCTTGACACTACAATTACCTCATAATTCGGCATAATAATATCTAAAATAGTATCATGATCATTTAAAGGAACTAACAAACCACCAGCTCCTTCAATAACTAAATTATTTTCTGTTTCCGGTTCTTCTATTTTTTCTCTATCAATAACAATTCCATCAATCTTCGCAGCAGCATGCGGACTCATAGGTGTGTTTAATGCGTAACTGTTTTTATGAAAAACTGTTTTATCATTTGAAATAAGATCTTTAACCTTGTGGGTATCGGACGTTTCTAAATCACCTGCTTGTATTGGTTTCCAATAATCTGCCTCAAGTGCTTCCACTAAAATTGCTGATGCTATTGTTTTTCCTACCTCAGTAGATATTCCTGTTACAAAAAATTGTTTCATGAATTTAATATGGTTTTGTAATTATATTACAGTTTAAACATTTAAACTTTCTTTTTTCGAAAAATGGGAACAGCTTATGGAATATACTTTTACGCTCATAATAACTTTCTGATTTTTGAGCTTTACAATTTGGGCAAGTAATTGGCTGACCATTATCACCTATAGCATAACTACGTATGCTATCATAAATTTCTCTAGCTCTCTCTTCATCTTCGGTAAACACTTGAATTTTAGCACCGCCGACAGCATTACTAATTAAAGGGTCTGAATTAACGATGTTTCCATCTTTTACAAAAACTTGAATACCTTCGGATTCTAATTTAAGTTTAAAAATTTCAAGATCAGCAACATATTCAAATGCTGCTACGGTTGTAAATTTATCAGCCATTATTGTAATTTTTGTTTAAGGTAACTAATAAATTTTTAATTTCTTCTTTTGAATTATAGCTGTGCAAACAAAAACGTAAACGCTCTTGCCCACTAGGTACTGTGGGCGACAGAATTGGTTTAACAGAATACCCCTTCTCTTCTATTTTTAAAGCTAATTTTTTTACGTTATCAATGCCTGAAATAACACTACACTGTATTGCAGCCTCACTTTTAATAAATAATGAAGCTATATTTAATTCTTCTATTTGATTTTTGAAAAAAGAGATGTTTTCTAATAATTTTTCTCTGTTTTTATTTTGACGTAAAAGCTCTTGATAGGCACTAATTATAGTTGCTACAGCATGTGGTGATAAACCAGTGGTATAAATAAAACTACGCGCAAAATTCACCAAATAGTTTTTCAATTGTATACTACCCAAAACTGCAGCTCCATGACAACCCATTGCTTTGCCAAAAGTTACAATTTGTGCAAAAACCTGATCTTGAATCCCTAATTCATGAAGTAAACCTTGCCCTTTATCACCAAAAACACCAATAGCATGGGCCTCATCAACAATAAAATGGAAGTTATTATCAGTTGTAAAATCAGCAAACGCTTTTAAATTAGGTGAATCACCATCCATAGAAAAAACTGACTCTGTAACAATGTAAACTTCATTCTCTGTGCTAACCACAAGTCTTTCCACCAACTGCTTTAAATCTTCTATTTCGTTATGTTTAAATTTATATGCTTTAGCGTTACTCATCGCAATACCATCACGAATACTGGCATGAACATATTCGTCATAAAAAACAAGATCACCACGCTGTAAAACAGCACTAAAAAAACCAATATTGGCATCATAACCAGAGTTAAACACTAAAGCTGCTTCAACATGATGAAAGTCTATAATTGTATTTTCTAGTTGCGAATACAAATTATGATTACCAGAAATTAACCTAGAACCAGTTGCTCCGTTCTGTTTAAAGTTATTAGCAAAAAGTAATTGTGAAGCATTCTCAAATATTACTTTGTTTTTAGAAAAACCAATATAATCGTTAGAATAAAAATCAATTAAATTATTGGAATTCGGCAAAATTCGCAATGCATTTTTTTGCTTACGATTTTCTAACTTTCTACTCAGTTTTTTGGGAAAAATTGGCATACTGTAAAGGTAAAAATTATCATTAATATATGCCGCAAGAAAAGTTAATTCGGAATTTACTTTTTTTAACAAAAAGGTAAAATATATATAAACACTATCTTAGTAGCATTACTAAAACACTCTTTAAATGAAAACTATTTTTCTTCTTATTTTCCTAACCTTTACCGCACTTACAATTGCACAAACAAACAATTACAGTATTTCTTTTGAAAATGCTATTCACCACGAAGCAGTAATTAAAGCAAATTTCTCTGATGTTAATTCTAAAGTTTTTACTGTTAGAATGAGTAGAACCTCTCCAGGCAGATATGCATTGCACGAATTTGCTAAAAATGTGTATAATTTTAAAGCGATCGATAATAAAGGTAACTCTCTGAAAGTGACAAGGCCGAATCCGTATCAATGGGATATTCATAATCACAATGGTACAGTTAATATTAGCTATACACTTTTTGCTAATCGTGCAGATGGCACTTATAGTCAAATTGATGAAACTCATGCCCACTTAAATACCCCTGCAACCTTTATGTATGCTCCTGAGTTTTCAGAAAGAAAGATTGAAATAAATTTTAAGCCTCGTGAAGATTTAAATTGGAAGATTGCCACACAATTACCACTGGTTTCCGGAAATACGTACAGCGCCCCAAATCTTCAGTATTTTATGGATAGCCCTACTGAAATTAGCGATTACAGTATTAGAAAATTTGACGTAATTGAAGCTAACGGAAAAAAGAAAACAATAAAGTTTGACTTACACCATAATGGAACTGAAGAAGAACTTGATACTTATTTTGAAAAAGTAAAGAAAATAGTTTTGGAAGAAAAAAAAGTGTTTGGTGAGCTTCCTGATTTTGATTACAATGAATATACTTTTTTAGCATGTTATATGCCAAATGCTTCAAGAGATGGTATGGAACACCGAAACTCAACAGTTTTAACTAGTTCAAAAAGTTTAGCTGATGGCGGTATGGAAGGTAATATTGGTACTGTTTCTCATGAGTTTTTTCACTCATGGAATGTTGAGCGAATAAGACCGCAATCATTAGAACCTTTTAATTTTGAAGAAGCAAATATGAGTGGTGAATTATGGTTTGCTGAAGGCTTTACAAGCTACTATACCAATCTTATTTTGTGTAGAGCAGGTATTATCAGTAAAGAAAAGTATGTAGAAGGACTAACTGGAACTTTTAATTATGTTTGGAATTCACCCGCAAGACAGTTTTTTAATCCTATTGAAATGAGTTACCAAGCTCCTTTTGTTGACGCAGCAACTTCCGTAGACCCCGTAAATAGAGAAAATACATTTATTTCATACTATTCATATGGTAGCATGCTCGGTTTGGCTCTAGATTTACAACTACGTGACAACAAATTGAATTTAGATGATTTTATGAAGTTAGTTTGGAACACTTATGGTAAAAAAGAAATACCATATACGATTCAAGACTTGAACAATAGGTTGAATGAATATGCGGGAAAAGAATTTGGCGATGATTTCTTTAATAAATACATCTATAAAAGTGAAATGCCTGATTACAAAAATCTTTTAAATACAGTAGGTGTTGTTTTAACCCAAGATATTTCAACACCTTACTTTGGAACCAATGCAGTTATAAATTCTGATTTAAATGGCAAAATTTCTGGTGCAATAAAAATTGGCAGTCCTGCCTATATCGCTGGTATTGAAAAAGATGATATTATTACATTAATAAATGGCAAACCTTTTCCGAACGGACAAAAGTTTAGCGACTATATAAACAAATTTAATGTGGGTGATAAATTAACTATTGATTTTCTAAGATATGAAGTCAAAAAAAAAACCATAATAAAACTAGGTTCTAACCCTTTATATAAAATAGAATTAATAGAAAAAAGTGGCAATCAGCCTTCAAGGAAAATTATAAAAAATAGAAAGGCATGGCTTAAATTATAAACAAGATTAATAAACACCTATAATAAGTATCATTTTTGTCAACAAACATAAAGGTTTAATATTAAATGTAAACCCTTACTTACTATAGGTGTCAATTTATTTTAAAATCTAGAATATGAATTAAGCAACTGCATCGAATTTCTTATTACTACAATGTAGTTTTTGTATTCTTCCTTCAAGTAATTTTGAGTATTCTAGTTGATTTTGAGCAATTTTTTCATAATCATAAGCAACTGAATTACCTACAGCAACAGAACCGGTTTTGTTCTTATTTCTCACTAAGGGTCTACTGCCTATACTAGTTCTAAAAAACTTTTTGTTGAACCTTGCTAATAATTTTTCTAAAAAGGTTACTGATTTTTTTTCAGTAAAAGCTGTAGTCTTTTCAACAGCTATTTCATTTGTAATTTGAATAGTTTGCATACGTCATTAAGATTTGGGTTCTGTAAAAGTAACGAATTAAATTATATTATATTACAAAAGGATGACTTTTTATGATGAAATTTCCTACAAATATTTTTTAAAAATTAATTTTTAACTCAATCAAATTTTACTTTAACTCAAATAAAATTAAGTCTTTACGATAAATAAAAACCACAAAAACTATATCAAATTAAAAGATATGTGGTTAAAAATTTAACTTATTTTTGACAGGTATTTCTGTTAAAACAGGAAGCATAACAATACAAAATATTTATTTTATGAACTGGTATGTAATATATGTACAGTACAGAAAAGAAAAGAAAATAGCCCAGCAACTTGAAAATATTGGTATAGATGTGTATTGTCCAATCATTAAAGAAATTAAACAATGGAGCGATCGGAAGAAAACAATTGAAACACCATTATTTAAATCATATGTTTTTGTACGACTCGATGAAAAAGAAAGAAAACGTGTTTTTGATATTTCAGGAGTGATACGTTATTTATTTTGGCTTGGTAAACCGGCAATAGTGAAAGATGAAGAAATAAATACTATTAAAAATTGGTTGGAAAATGATACTGTTGAAGAAATTACTTTATCAAATTTAATACCTGGTGATCAATTATTAATTAAAAATGGCTTTTTAAAAAATCATAATGCAATTATACAAGAAATTGGTAAAAAGAGAATGCGATTAATTATTCCTGGATTAGATATTGTTTTAAATGCTAGAATTAAAGATGTGGTTTAATAATTAATTTTAAACATGAAAAATTAACACATCACCTTATGACAAATTTAACAGCAGAATAAGACATTTAACTTATCTCAATGATAGAGGTACCTAAATATATTATAACCATATAAACATCTATAATATTATATACATCGTAAATATCAATAGAGATTCAAATGAAACCTTGTAACTTAAACTTAGCGTGTTTAATTTTAAATGTTTTAAGGTTTTATTTACATTTAAAAAAAGTATGAAATGACTCTGAATATCAGATATTTCTTCTTTTTGATTTCAACTATGTGGCTTTCAATTTGTGGCTAACAATGCGGAGCGGTACCAAAGAATTAATAAATAGTATAAAAACAAAATAACCATTTTATAAATAATTTAAATTATGAAAGTAGCATTTATTACCGGCGTAACTGGACAAGATGGCGCTTACCTTAGCGAATTTTTACTTAAAAAAGGATACCAAGTTCACGGTCTTAAAAGAAGAGCGTCATTATTTAATACGGATAGAATTGACCACCTATACCAAGATCCTCATGTAGAAAATCGTAATTTTATTTTACATTATGGTGATATGACGGATAGTACTAACCTAATTCGTTTAATTCAAGAAATTCAACCAGATGAAATTTACAACTTGGCCGCAATGAGCCATGTACAAGTTTCTTTTGAAGTTCCTGAATATACCGGTAATGCTGATGGTTTAGGTACACTTCGTATATTAGATGCTGTACGTTTATTAGGCTTAGAGAAAAAAACACGTATATACCAAGCTTCAACATCTGAATTATATGGTAAGGTGCAAGAAGTTCCTCAATCAGAAACTACACCTTTTTATCCTCGTAGCCCGTATGCGGTTGCTAAAATGTATGCTTTTTGGATTACAGTAAATTATAGAGAAGCATACGGAATGTATGCATGTAATGGTATTCTATTTAATCATGAATCTCCTATTCGAGGGGAAACTTTTGTAACTCGTAAAATTACTCGCGCAACTTCAAGAATTGCTCTTGGCTTACAAGACAAATTATACCTAGGAAACTTAGATGCAAAAAGAGATTGGGGTCATGCAAAAGATTATGTTCGTATGATGTGGATGATCTTACAGGCAGAAGAGGCTGAAGATTGGGTTATTGCTACAGGTAAAACTACTCCAGTTAGAGAGTTTGTTCGTATGGCTTTTAACGAAGTTGGTATAGAACTTGAATTTAAAGGAGAAGGTATTGACGAAAAAGGATATGTAAAAGCTTGTAACAACCCTGAATTTCAAATAGAAATTGGAAAAGAAGTTCTTGCAGTTGATCCTAAATATTTTAGACCTACTGAAGTTGATTTATTAATTGGTGATGCTACAAAAGCGAATACTAAATTAGGTTGGATTCCTGAATATGATTTACAGGGCTTACTTAAAGATATGATGCAAAGCGACATTAAGTTAATGCAGAAAGATCAGCATTTGAAAAAAGGAGGTTACGAAACTTTTAATTATTTCGAATAAAGATTTAATTCTAAAAATTAAACGCATGCCATATATAATAAATATGTGGTATGCTAATAAAAAAGTTCGTCAATATCATATATGGAAAAAGAAGCTAAAATTTACGTTGCTGGTCACCGTGGCCTAGTAGGTAGTGCAATCATAAAAAATTTGCAAGCAAGAGGGTACAGTAACTTTGTTACTAGAACTCACAAAGAACTCGATTTAACCAACAGTGTTGATGTCGCTAATTTTTTCGATAAAGAAAAACCAGATTATGTTTTTTTGGCAGCGGCAAAAGTAGGTGGTATTGTAGCAAATAATACATATAGAGCTGATTTCATACATGATAACTTAATGATACAAAATAATGTGATTCATCAAAGTTATGTTCATAAGGTTAAAAAAATGATGTTTTTGGGCAGTACCTGTATCTACCCTAAACTTTGTCAACAACCAATGAAAGAAGATTATCTGCTAACTGATACTTTAGAATATACTAACGAACCATATGCAATAGCTAAAATAGCAGGTATTAAAATGTGTGAAAGTTACAACTTGCAATATAAAACAAATTTTATATCTGTAATGCCAACAAATCTTTACGGCCCTAATGACAATTTTGACTTAGAAAAATCTCATGTATTACCGGCTCTTATTCGAAAAATGCATCTTGGTAAAGCTTTAGAAAATAATGACTGGGAAACTATTAGAAAAGATTTAAATAATCTCCCTATCGAAGGTGTTGATGGTGGCGCAAGTGAAAATGCTATTTATTCGATTTTAGACAAGTACGGAATTCAGAAAAAAGAGAACACCGTGCATTTAGAAATTTGGGGCTCAGGAAAACCGATGAGAGAGTTTTTATGGAGTGAGGACATGGCCGATGCTTGTGTATTTCTAATGGAAAAAAGAAACTTTGAAGATTGTTATGATACGACAACTAAAGAGATTCGAAACACTCACATAAACATTGGAACAGGTATAGATATTTCAATAAGAGACTTAGCATTACTTATAAAAGAAAATATTGGTTTTGAAGGTAAATTGTTTTTTAACATTGACAAACCAGATGGTACCATGAAAAAATTAACTGACCCATCAAAACTACATGCATTAGGCTGGAAACACACCGTAGAACTAAAAGAAGGAGTCACTAGAATTTATGACTGGTACACTAAATAAAAATAATTTTTTTTATTATTTTATAAGTATAGCTTATAATATTTAGTACAAAGTTTCTCCAATTAATTTTATTGTTTGACAACCAACCAATAACTAACCAAATTAATATAACATATACTAAAGGTTACAAATGAAAAAGTCATATTTTGTCGTCCCACTTTCATTTATATTTCATATAATTTCCATCAACTTAATATTATATTTACTTACTCCTGAAACTTACAGAAGTGGTTATAGTATATTATATTACAATATATCTTGGTATGTAGTTACCTACAGCATTGATTTCTATCCTACTTCTAGAAGAGAAGGCTTTGGAACTAATTTGAGAAATTTTCTTTTGCTTTTTATTCTGTATGGCCTAGTGTTTTTTACCTCTTTTACTTTTTTGGGTCAACACCATTATGATTCGTCTTTCTTAGTGCTAGTATATCTACTTATCTGCCTAGTACTAACATTCTTCAGAATGGTTTTTTATTTCTCAAGAAACCTTTATAGGTCTCAAGGCTACAATAAAGGCGTACGTGCTGTAGTAATCGGAAGAGATAAAAACTTAAAAAAATTAAGGCGAATTTTCGATACTCCCGAATACGGTTATAAGTACATGGGTTATTTTGATAACTCAAAATCTGGCAGTCCAACTTACCTCGGAAATATAAAAACTTCATTTGATTATATATTTGATAACAATATTCAAGAAGTTTATTGTTTAGCTTCAAGACTTTCAAAAAGTGAGATTCAAGAGTTAATGAAAATTGCTGATAATAGCCTTAAAAAAATAAAGATTATACCTGATAATAAAGAATTATTCTCAAGAGCAATGTCTATTGAATTATACGGTGAAGTTCCTGTTTTAAACTTACGTGCATCACCATTAGAGTTAGAATATGCTAACGTTGTAAAGCGAGTATTTGATATTATTTTTTCGAGTTTAGCTATAGTTTTTCTTCTTTCTTGGTTAACCCCAATTATTTGGATTTTAATGAAAATAGACTCAAAAGGTCCATTGTTTTTCAAGCAGAAAAGACACGGTGTAAATAGAGATACTTTTGAATGTTACAAATTTAGATCTATGACTAAAAGTGACACTAGTGATACCAAGATGGCTACTAAAAACGATATGAGAATTACAAAACTTGGTCGAATTTTACGTAAGACAAGTATTGATGAACTACCTCAATTTTTCAATGTTCTTAAAGGCGACATGAGTGTTGTGGGTCCAAGACCTCATATGCAATTACATACTGAAAAATATGAGAAATCAGTTGATAAATATTTAGTCCGTCACTTTTTAAAACCGGGCATTACAGGATTAGCACAAATTAAAGGATGCCGTGGTGAAATTGTTGAAAAAGCTGATATTATTAACAGAGTTCGATATGATATTTTTTATATGGAAAAATGGTCATTACAGTTAGATTTATCTATTATATATTACACAGTTGCTAATGCTATTAGAGGAGAAGAAAAAGCCTATTAAAGTCCAAAATTAACAAACCAAAGTTATCCTAACCTATTATTAAATTCATCCCAAAAAATGGAAGAAACACATTCAGATTTTAATTCTCAGCAAGAAACAAATATCCGTTCAATAATATTTAAATATGTAAGGTATTGGCCACTATTTTTAGTTTCAATATTTGTTGGTATACTCACTGTATACCTTCACATCAGGTATAGGGCGGTAAATGAATATAATATTGAAAGCACCATACTGTTAAAAAATGTAGAAGCAGGCCAAGGTTTAAATAATTTAACTGAGTTTACAAATTTAGGTTTAGTTAAAAATACACACAGTTTAGAAGATGAAATAGGCATCTTAACTTCTTTTGGTGTTATGGAAGAGGTAATATCCAAAAATAATTATCATATTACATTTTATAATGAAGGTTCCATTCGTGACGTTGAACTACATGGTAATAACATACCAATTAATATAACTGCAGACGAAACGGCTGAAAATTTAATTTATAACACACCTGTTCATTTTCAGTACATTGACCCAACAACTTACAAATTATCTGCCACTATTAAAGTTGATGACGTTGAGAAAGAAATAAATTCACAACACACTTTTGGCGAAGTAATTACTACGCCTTATGGTACATTCACTATTGCTACTAAAGGAGAAAACCCTTCATTTGATAATTCACAAAAACTATATTTCAAAATTGGTAATAAAGAAGACGTTATTACTAACTATATAGGTAGACTTAGTGTTACTTCTGCAAATAAAACAGGTGGTTCTTTAAATTTAAGTTTTATTTCTAATGACAGAAAAAAAGGTGAAGAGGTCTTGTCAAATATTATAGAAACTTATATTGAAAAAACTATAAAATATGAAAATGAATTAGCTGAAAACACCATCAAAATGATTGATGACCGACTAACACTATTGTCTGGAGAAATTGAAGGTGTAGAAAAAACGGTTGTAGACTTTAAAACACAAAATACTGTTACTAATATTGCAAACAATGCTGATACATACATACAGCAATCAAACGATTATAAAAATCGCGTTGCTGAATATCAAACACAAATTAATGTTTTAGAAGGTGTTGAGTTTTCTTTACAAAACAGTAACAACGAAACTACAATTGGAGGTACTGCAATTAATGACCCTACCGTAAATAGTTTAATCACACAATATAACCAAGCGTTAATTGAAAAACAGAATTTATCACAATCAGCTTCAAGCTCAAATCCTGTGATTGCTAATTTAGATCAAAGCCTGAACAGTCTTCGTCAATCAATTGTACAAAACATTAAGAATGTTAAAAATGGGTATTCTATAGCAAGTGGTAACTTATTGGCTAACGCTAATAAATATGACTATAAAATTGCTAAAGTGCCAGGCATGGAAAAAAAATTAATTGATATTAGCCGAGATAAGAGCACAAAAGAAGGGCTGTATTTATATTTATTACAAAAAAGAGAAGAAGAAGTATTATCTCTTGCTGCGCCAGTTTCGTCTACAAGAATAGTGAGCTACCCAAAATCAGGGAAATGGCCAATTAGCCCAAATAAAAAAATCCTCTATTTTACAGGCTTACTTTTAGGTTTGGCAATACCAACTTCACTAATTTATGCGAAAGAAATATTGAATAACAAAATTACAAGTGTTGAAGATCTTACTAAAAAATTAAGAGCACCGTTTTTAGGTGAAATAGCAAAGAGCAAAAAACAAACTATTGTGATAACGGAAGATCGTGATGCTTCACCTGAAGCAGAATTATTTCGTCTATTATTATTTAATTTAAATTATCTTAAAAAATCAGAAAACAACCAAACTATTTTGGTGACTTCAACTGCAAAAGGAGAAGGTAAAACTTTTATGGCTTCAAACTTAGCATTAACTTTTGCTTCAAATGGCGAAAAAGTTGTAGTACTAACTTTTGATTTGAGAGAACCAAAATTAATGGATAATTTCAACTTACCGAACTCACCAGGAATCTCAGATTACATTGTTAAAGAAAGCACATCAACTTCAGAAATCATACAAAAACACCCAAATATTGAAAATTTCTACCTAGTAGGATCTGGTAGTATAAAAACTCATGTTGGTCGCTTAATGGTTAACAACAGAATCGGAGAATTAATGGAAAACCTTAAAAATAATTTCGATCGTATTATTATTGATACGGCACCAATTGGCCTTATATCTGATGCATTCGCATTGGATGAATATATTGATAGTACAATTTATGTGGTTCGAAAAGATGTTACAAAAAAAGATGCTATTAAAACAATAAATACTATTTATGATAACGAACGACTTAAAAATACTATGGTAGTTTTAAATGACACTAAAGCAGCCGCATCTTATGGTTACGGTTCATCTAAAAAATAGTTATTCCATCAAAAAAAATAATTTCAATAATTAACAAAGCTCTAGTAGCAAAATATGTCATTAAAAAAAAGAATCGTTAACAATGGTCTGGCTTCTATTTTATCAAAAGGTGTACGTGTTCTAGAACAGCTTTTCCTAGTCCCTTTTTTTATAACAGCATGGGGTGCTGCATATTATGGAGAATGGATAACACTTACCATAATTCCAAGTGTTATGGCTTTTTCAAATTTGGGTTTTGGTTCCGCAGCTGCTAATAGTTTAGTTTTGACCTATGCAGCTGGAGACAAACAAAAAGCTGCAGATATTAGCAAAACAGGATTCTACATCATTACTATTATGGTACTTGTAGGGGTTCTTATAAGTGCTTTAGTAATTTATGTTTTAAACATATATCATGTATTTGATAAATCATTAATAAATAGTTCTGAAGCTATTATTGCTGTTTCTATATTAATATTAGCACGTTTATTAAATTTTTATTTTCAACTTATTGAAGCTTATTACAGAGCTGCACAAAAAGCAGCTTTAAGTATTAATTTGATAACATTGAGAGCTGCATTAAATTTAGGTGCAGGTCTGTTAGTTTTATTACTAGGTATGGGCATCGTAGAATTTGCAATATCACAATTATTTGTAACCGTATTTTTTGGAGCTTACTATTGGATTAGAGGAAGACAAATTATAGGTTTACATAAAGAATTCAAAGGAGTTAAAAATTCTATTATATTAAAAGATGTTACTGCTAAAGGCCTAAGCTACTTAATGCTACCTGTCTGGCAAATCATCTACTTTCAAGGTACAACATTCGTAGTTCGTATTGTTCTTGGCCCTGAGGCTGTTGCTATTTTTAATACTGCTAGAACATTAAGTCGCTCATTTAATCAAGTTTTATATTTAGTAGAACCCACTATATTTCCTGAATTACAAGTTGCAATCGGAAAAAACAACTGGAAAACTGCAAGACAAATTTTTAGAATTTCTTTAATTGGTGTATTCATATTATCTGTAATTGGCGTCTTCTTTCTAGCAATATTTGGATTGTGGTTTTATAACATGTGGACTAAAAACGAATTAGGCATGCCAGATTCTATGTGGTATATTCTAATATCCGCGATGCTATTTAATGCAATTTGGTATACAACTGAAATGGTGTTTAGAGCTGTGAACCAACCAAAAAAAATGGGAATATATGGTGTCATAGCGGCTATTATAGCAGTAATTTTAACGTATGCCTTTTCTAAACTATACGGCCTTATAGGTGCCGCAATTGGGGCTGTTTCCTTAGACTTAATATTGCTAATTTTAGTAATCCCAAATGGATTTAAAATAATGGAAATGACTATTCGTAGTGTAGTGATACATAGTTTTGCAGATTTCAAAATTTTATTCAAAAAAATATCTAAAAGAATAACTCGTTAAAATTCAAAATTAAGATTACTAGTTTATGGTAGAAAACAAAAATCATATGATAGTACAGATTAAAAAAATCTTAGGGTTTTTATTAATCATAGGTGTAATTTCAGAGATGATTTTCTTCCCTTCAATCCCTAATTTTTACGGTTGTATAATGGCTACCATTAGCTATATTATATTCAATTATTTTTTTACTCCGTACTATATAAAAAACTTTCCATTTGCATTTTTGATGTTTTTATCAATGTTTTTGTATCGCTATTTACCTTTAATAGCCACATTAGCCGAAGGAAAACCAATCACCTACGGGTTTGAAAGACCTTATGATACTTTTTTATTTGAAATAATTTTATTTTTAATATCTTCTTTATCATTTTATATAGCATGTAAAACAACCAATACAGAAAGAAATAACGTAATACAACAAACATTGTTAAAGTTGAATTTTTTTCAAATAACTCCTGCTACTTTATGGGGTATGGGATGTATCGGACTTTTAGTGTTAGTTTACAACCTTAGTAAAGGAGAAATAGCTTACGGTGATGCAGGTGGCAAATTCCTAGCAGGTATTACATATTTAATGTATGCTCCGTTATGCTTGTTCTTTTCAGAATTACTGAACATAAAATACTCCTCTAAAAAAAAAATATGGATTTATACAATTCTAATAATTGTTATTAGTATTGCTTCTAACAAAAGAACACTAATAGTTACACCCATTGCCACAATAGCATTATTAAGTATGTTATTCTTAATAATTAAGAATAAAAAAATTACAAAATTTATTTCACCGATAAAAATGATTGTAATTGGAGTCTGTTTAATAGCGGTTCTTAGTTTGTTAAGCAATCTTTCTTTAGCAATGCTACACACAAGACAATCAATGCTTTATGATAGAGAAACTAGGCACAATGCAGATAAAATGGAAGCCTTTAAACAAACTATAGAAACTGTCCAAAATGAACAGTTGATGAATAAATTAAAAGCTGAGAAAGAAAATACAATTGATAAAAAAACTAATTATGCTCAAGGTTGGACTGAAGATTATGTAGATAATTTTATGCTAGCACGTTATGCAAATATGAGAATTACAGATCAAACCATATATTATGCAGAAAAAAAGGGGTTTGCCAACAGGCAAATGCAAGAGCTATTTAAAAACAATATTATTGCATTATTCCCTACTCCCATATTAAAATTTTTAGGTATTGATTTGGATAAATCTAGTCTAGAATTCTCAAGAGGCGATTACTTATTCGGTTCTGGACTTGGAGGTTATAGAGTTACGAGTCATGTTGGAGATGGTTTAGCAACTTTTGGATATTGGTATTTCTTAATACAAGCTATCTCTTTCTTTCTGGTATTTAAATTACTGAATACTTTTAATTATTACAATAAAAATAAAATACAATATGCCCCATTTGCTTTAATCACTCTTTTTACGTTTTTAGGAATGTTTAAAAATGGACAAGGAATAATTGCTGATTTTGGATATTTAATTAGAGGTTTTTTACAAGGAATAACAACCTATTTGATTATAAAATATATAATTGAAATATCACTAAAATACATAAGTCCAAAACTTTTAAAGAATGAACATTTAAATAAATAAAATAAATGAGAATATATAGTAGAATAAAAATTCTTGACAGCATAAGGGGTATTGCCGCGTTGGTTGTATTATACCATCATATATTCAAACTAAATAAAAAAATATTTCAAAATAACTTAACTAGTACTTGGTTCGATATCTTTGATTATGTTTCTTCATTAAATAAAGAAGCTGTTTTGTTGTTTTTTATTATATCAGGTTTTTCAATAGGTTTAAGTGTTTCTAAAAGGCCTATAAACACAAAAAAGAGTTTAAATACCTATATCTATAAACGTTTAAAACGAATTTTACCAATTTACTGGATTAGTATTGCTTTAGCCTTTGTTATAGGTTTTGTACTTAACATATTATACTTAAAAGATTTTAATATCATAAATTTTATTGGAAATTTATTCTTTTTACAAACCAGTGCTTCGATCGCTGAGTCATGGGTTGTCCCTTATGGCCTAAACGGACCCCTTTGGTCTTTAGCCTTTGAAATGTTCTTCTATTTAGCTTTTCCAATTGCATATATTCTAAATAAGAAATATCTTTTAAAAACAAATCTAAATGTAAAATACATTGTATTTATATTTATTATTTTAATAGGAATAATATTTAATAAAAAAATATTTTTTGTACCCTATTTTCTATTTCTTGCTGGTTTTATTACTTGGATACAAGGCTATATTTCTTCAAAATATTTTACCCTTTGGCAAAAAAATAATTTATTTTTTATAACTAATTTTATGATAGGCTTAATGTCTATAATATTCCATAATTACATACCCTCTGACACTTTGCTAGTTATAGGAAAAGGTATGTTTTTAAATGGAATTTTTTATTTTAGTATGTTATTTTTTGAAAATAAAAATTTCGACAAAACTCAAAATATTATCAACAAACTATTCTTTAAAATTGGTGAAGGCAGCTATGCTATATATGCATTACATTATCCTTTTTTAATTTTTTTCGAAATGAAAAAAATTGATTTAATGTACCAATTACTTTTTATCCCTCCTTTTATAGTTGTTTGTTATTTTTTAGAAAAAAGATCAATACAATGGAAATTAAAATTTCTTGAATTAAATTATTTGAAACCGTTACAATTATTAAAAAAATAAAATTAGTATGAAACTAATTTTTATAATCCATCAACAGGATTCCTTAGGCTATAGTATGAAACGTTATGAAAACATACTAAATTTAGGGTTACAAAAAAGAGGACATGAAACTCAAATATGGGCTCCTAAATTATACTTATCCAAAAAAGACTCTCGAAGTGGATTAAGCAAATGGTTACGTTATATTGATGTCTATTTTCTATTCCCTATTGTATTTCATTGGAAAAATAGATTAACGCCAAAGGATACCCTATATATCTTAATTGATCAAGCTTTAGGTATATGGACTCCATTGATAAAAAACAGAAAACATGTGATTCATTGTCATGATTTTATTGCATTAAAATCATCACTAGGTTTGATCAAGGAAAACCCTATTTCAAAAACTGGAAAAATATATCAAAATTTAATTTTAAAAGGATTTTCTAAAGCTGATAATTTTATTGCAATTTCAAAAAATACACAAAGAGAGCTGTTATCTTTTTTACAAAAACAACCTAAAACATTAGAACAAGTATACAATCCAATAGATCCAAAATTTACAATTGGGGACACTAAAAAAGCTAAAATTTTTATTGAAAATAAAATTGATAACAAGCTACAAAACGGCTATATATTGCATGTTGGGGGAAATACTTTTTACAAAAATAGAGCTGGTGTAATCCAGTTATACCAAGAATGGCGAACAATGAGCGATCAAAACTTACCACTACTAATGATCGGCTCATCACCGTGTAAAAAAATGGTACAACTACAAGAGCAGTCTCCATTTTCTAAAGATATTTATTTCTTAACCAAAGTGTCTGATGAAACTTTAGTAAAAGCCTACCAAGGCGCTACATTGTTTTTGTTTCCATCCTTATTAGAGGGTTTTGGCTTTCCTGTAGCAGAAGCTATGGCTTGTGGTTGCCCTGTAATTACTACAGATGCAATGCCTATGAATGAAGTAGGCGGTACTGCTGCTCACTATATAAAATCAATGCCATCTTCTCCTGAAAATAAAACAGCTTGGTTAAAAGAATCAGCTTTAATTGTAGAAAAAATGATGCAATTAACAGAATCGGAACGAAAAAATATAGTTCAGAAGGGTTTAGAACATTGCGCTATCTTTAATGAAAAAACTATATTGAATCAAATTGAAAAAATTTATTTAGATATAATCAAAAGTTAAATATAAGAGTTAAAAAAACTATAGTTAGCAAAAAGATCTCTTTTATATATTAAGAGTATAACAATAACAAGCTAAAACTATAAATTAAAGCTAAAAAGTAATTCAATTTGATAGTGGATATCAATTAGCAACAAAATTAAAACTACTAATTTGAGAACAGAAAAAAAAAGAATATTATTTATAGGGTATAATTTTTCTCCAGAACTTACAGGAATTGGCAAATATTCCGGGGAAATGATGCAATGGATGGCTAAAGAAGGTTTTGACTGTACGGTATTAACAGCATACCCCTATTATCCACAATGGAAAGTTCAAGAACCTTATCGCAAAAATAGATTTTGGTATAAGAAAGAAACACAACAATTTGAATCTGGTGGTAAATTAACCGTAGTACGTTGCCCGATGTATGTTCCAACAAACCCTACTGGGTTGAAACGAATGATTTTAGATACAACATTTTCTTCTACTGCTTCTCTAGCACTAATACCCAAATTATTTCAACAAAAATATGATTGGGTTATCTCAATAGCGCCATCATTTCAATTTGGTTTGCTAGGTGTTTTTTATAAAAAATTGAAAGGAGCGAAACATTTACACCATATACAAGATTTACAAATTGAAGCTGCTCAAGATTTAGGATTAATAAAATCTCCAGCATTATTGAAAATTTTATATGGAACGGAAAAATTTATTTTCAAGCATACAGATGTCGTTAGTAGCATTTCTGACGGAATGATGGAACGCATTGAACGCAAAGCTAAAAAACCAATTCTTTTTTTTCCTAATTGGACCAATACAAAAAGCTTTTTTCCAATTGAAAATAACACTGAATTAAAAGAACAATTTGGATTTAAAGAGTCAGACTATGTGGTACTTTACTCTGGTGCAATTGGTGAAAAGCAAGGTTTAGAAGCAATCTTAAATGCGGCTGAAGCATTAAAAGAAGTTACAGCAATACAATTCATTATTTGTGGTACGGGGCCTTATAAAGAAAAGCTTATAACAATGGCCAAAGAAATGAAGTTAACAAATGTTAAATTCATGGCATTACAACCTATGGAAAAATTTAATGCCTTTTTAAATATGGCCGATTTGCATTTGGTGATCCAAAAAGAAAAAGCAAGCGATTTGGTTATGCCTTCTAAATTAACAACAATATTAGCAGTAGGAGGTTTAGCTCTTGTAACGGCAAATTCAAATTCAAGCATTTATAAATTAATGCAAAACTACAATATGGGCATCATGGTAGCAGCAGAAAACCAATTAGCTCTAAACAAAGGAATAAAAGAAGCATTTGAAAATAAGAATGCAAGTAAGATGAAGGCTAATGCTAGAGGTTATGCATCACAGTATTTAGCCATGGATAATATTATGACATCTTTTTCAAAACAATTGTAAAAAATATTAATATATATGTATTTCATCGATTATTAGCACTATTTAACAGGTGAAAAATATTTTTTTACCTACAAATAAGTAATTTAATCCCCAACCAAAAAAAGAAATACAGAACTAAAATTATTTTTCAGTTTTAGTTCTGTATTAACAACACAGAACAATAAAACGAATAACTTATGGGGAATCGCTTATCAGAAGCAGTTTTTTCGTTTAAAACCAAAATTTTAAATTCAAAGCTAAACCAACTACACAAAAATGCGCAAGAAAATTTAAATCAAAACAGTCTGGATGATCTAAATTTTAAAAGGCGTCAAAATTTGGTACAGCATGCCATAAAAAAATCTTCTTTTTATGCAGAAAAGTATAAAAATTTGAATTTAGAAAATGGAGCTATTCTCTCTACCCAAGACTTTTTAAATCTTCCACCTTTAACAAGAGAAGAAATAAAAGAAAATTTTAACAAAATTAAAATACAAAAATTAAAATCAGGTAACTATAGAACTGTAAGAACTTCCGGCAGTACAGGAAACCCGTTAACTCTATTACATGATAAAAGGCATCCTGAAACACCTATACGTTGGCGAATCTTAAAATGGTGGAATATTGAACCTTGGGAAAACCAAGCTTTTATATACCGTTATAAAAAAACTAAACTTAAGCGTCTTACAAATGAAATTATGTGGTGGCCTACGAAACGTGTTTTTTTAGCGGCCGCAAATCCTAGTCAAGAAGATTTAAATAAATTTGTAACAAAGTTTAACCGCATAAAACCAACATTACTACAAGGCTATGTAGATGTTGTTTTTGAATTTGCACTATATTTACTAGACAACAATATAAAGATTCATCCTCCAAAAATGGTTTGGGTAACCTCTGCCCCATTATTTGAGGAACAAAGGGAAATCATGCAAAAAGCCTTTGGCGCCCCTGTTTGTGACCAGTACGGGAATACCGAAATTATGTTAATCGCAGCAGAATGCCCCAAACAAGAAGGGTTGCATATAATGGAAGATACCGTGCATATTGAATTTGTAGATAAAAATAATAATCCTGTCCCACCTAATACAACTGGTAAAATATTACTTACAGATTTAACCAACTATGCTTTCCCACTAATTCGGTATGATATTGGAGATGAGGGAGCATATATGGATAAAAAATGTTCTTGCGGTAAAAATTTACCCTTAATGCAGAATGTTAGAGGGCGACAGGCTCATAATATTAAAACACCTTCAGGTTTAACCATTAAAGGAGATCATCTTATGGTTATGTTTGATGGTTATATGAAACACTTTAAAGAAATACAATTACAACAAGAAGCCGATTTTTCTGTAATGTTGAACTATGTTCCTCGACAAAATAATAAACCTATAGAAAAAGTAAAAGAGATGGCTATTTTATTAGAAAAACGTTCAAGATCAGAAATAAAAGTAAAACCAAAAGAGGTTCAAAAAATCAAACAAGTGGGCACAAAAAAGCCACTAATCGTTAACAACCTTAAATAATTGGCTCTTACCATTTATGATAGGTTTAAAATCAATAACGAAAATTGTTTTTGAGAAAATAGAAACTTTCAGATACCATAAAATTTCAAACAACACAGCAAAAAGTGTTCTCAAAAACATAGAAAAGGAAAAAGGAAAGCTTCCACTTTATTTAAAAAAAGCTTCAGATCATTACGCCATAAATACTTTAGGCTGGAAAGGGTATGCACCTTGGTTATATGTATACAGCCATAACGCAGGCGAATTTAAAGAAGGTTGGATTCCAGACAACTATTATGGAAAAAAAATAATTCCGAAAATTCAAGGTAGTTATGGAAAAATATCATTTTTAAAACCTTTAAATAATTACTTATTTAAAAAAGAAATTGGTCCTGATTTAATTTATTTTATAAATGGCTTATGGTTTAACAAAAACTATGAACTATTGAAGGAAAAAGACATTCATCAAATACTCTTTAGTACTACGGATAAAGTTATTTGTAAACCTGATCAGTCCTTTCAAGGAAAGGGAATTTTAGTATTTAAAGAAAAAGACTTCAACACAAATAAAATTATTACGCTAGGCAACTGTGTCATTCAAGAATTTATAATTCAACATGATTTTTTTAATAGATTTACAACTAATAGTGTTGCTACTATTAGGTTGACAACAGTAATTGATAAGAACAATACGATTACCTTAAGGGCCGCATACCTACGATTAGGAAGAACTCAAAATACACACATTACATCAAAAGATCATATCCGTGTTCCGATAAATATGAAAAATGGTATTTTAAGTAAATATGGCTACTTGTCAAATTGGCGAAAAATTTTTCAACATCCTGATTCAAAACAGACATTTGAGTCACAAATAATTCCTAACTTTAACGACTGTATTTCATTAGTAACTGATTTGCATAATAAGATGCCTATGGTACGTACTATTGGCTGGGACGTAACTGTAAATAACGACAATAAACCTGTAATTATAGAGTGGAATGGGTACAGCAATGACATAAAGTTTTCTGAAGCAACACAGGGCCCATGTTTTAAAGATCTAGAGTGGGAAAAATTGCGTAAATAAACCATAACAATTTTAAAAATTAACTTCCTCCCATGAAAATACACTATTTTTTTAGGCATCCTAAAGTAGGGCATTCTATACATAGAGTATTTAGAACAATCATTGAAGAAATTGGCAAATCAAACATTGTAGAAATTATTGAAATGCCAAAAAAAGGTTCGAAACCTAATGACGTACTAAAAAATAATATTTTCACTTATAAAAAAAGATCTAAAAATACAATTCATCACGTTACGGGGCATATTCATGATGTTCTCTTAGCGTTAATTGGTGTTAAAACTGTACTTACCATACATGACTTAGTTTTCTTGGATAATGTAAAAAATCCAATTAAAAAATTTATAAAATGGTTTTTATGGCTCTATATACCTGTCAAAATAGCAAACGAAGTAGTCTGTATCTCTAATCAAACCAAGAAAAACATATTAACGAAGATAAAGTCCAATAAACTTAATGTTATTTATAATCCTATAGATCCAATTTTTGAGTATGTTGAAAATAAATTTAATAAAGAAAAACCAGTCATATTACATATTGGAACAGGTTGGAATAAAAATCTTAAAAAGTCAATAGAAGCTCTTAATAATATATCATGTCATTTGAGAATTATTGGAAATTTAAAAAAAGAACAAGTAGTTTTACTTGAAAAATACAATATTGAATATTCGAATGCTACAAACTTAACTGACCAAGAAATTAAAGAGGAATATATTAACTGTGATATTGTAAATTTTCCTTCTCTTTATGAAGGTTTTGGTATGCCCATTATTGAAGGTCAAAAAACTGGAAGAATAGTTATCACATCCGAAATAGAACCTATGATTGAAGTGAGTGATAATGCAGTTGCATTTATAGATCCAAATGATGAAAATTCATTAAAAAACATGTATCTAAAATGTATAAACAATGATGAATTTAGGTGCGAGGTAATAAAAAAAGGATTAGTTAACGCTGAACGTTTTTCAGTAACCAATATAGCAAATCAGTATATTAAATTATATAAAAATTTAATTGAAAGATGAAAATACTAAGAGTAATTCCAAGTATGAATCCAGAAGCGGGCGGTCCTTGCCAAGGCATCCGAAATATGGTGCCCGAATTAAGTAAACTTGGACACCATAACGAAGTAGTTTGCTTCGACCAACCTGACGCTGCCTATTTAGGGAAAGATTCTTTTAGCATACATGCCCTTGGTGCTAGTAAAACGCCATGGAGTTATAATAAAAAACTCATCCCTTGGCTTTTGAATAATTTTAAACGTTTTGATATTGTTGTGATACACGGTTTGTGGTTGTACCAAAGCCATGCCACAATTAAAGCGATACTTCAATATAGAAATTCTAACAATAATTCACCTAAAGTATTTGTCATGCCGCATGGCATGTTAGATCCGTATTTTCAGAAAGCAAAAGAACGTAGGTTAAAAGCATTACGAAACACCTTTTATTGGAAAATATTTGAAAACAAAGTCATTAATAAAGCGGATGGAGTATTATTTACATGCGAAGAAGAATTATTATTGGCAAGAACAAGCTTCCCCAATTACAAACCAAAAAAAGAAATAAATGTAGGGTACGGCATACAAGCTCCACCTTCTTATAAGACTTCAATGCAACAAGCTTTTAAAGCTAAAGTGCCTGATTGGGGTGAAAAACCATATTTTTTATTTTTAAGTAGAATTCACCAAAAAAAAGGAGTCGACTTATTAATAAACGCATATTTAAAACTTGAATCTGAACTTAAAGAGCTACCGCAATTAATAATTGCAGGCCCAAATAACCATGCTTATGGATTGGAGATGCAAGAGTTAGCAAAAAAATCAAAAAACATATTATTTACAGGTATGTTAACCGGAGATGCCAAATGGGGTGCTTTTTATGAAAGTGATGTATTTGTTTTACCCAGTCATCAAGAAAATTTTGGTATTGCTGTGGTTGAAGCTTTGGCTTGTAGCAAACCAGTGTTGATAAGTAACAAAGTAAATATTTGGCGAGAGATTGAAAATGGGAATAGTGGCATTGTAAAAAACAATACCTCAAAAGAAACGTATGAGTTATTAGAAAAGTGGAGTAAGTTATCTATTTTAGAAAAAAATGAAATGAAGCAAAATGCCTTTAAAGTTTTTGATGAATCTTTTACCACAAGTAAAGCAGCAACTCAATATATAAAAGGAATTAATAAAATTTAGAAATGAAAAAAATTGGAATTATTACCATCTTAAATGTAAACAATTACGGAGCGGAATTACAAGCTTTTGCTTTACATCATAAATTAAAAAGGATGGGTTATGATAATGAGATTATAAATTATTTATATTATAAAAATCCTGAATATTGTGCTGAAGAAAAATCAAAGCCTTTGATTAAAACCTCTGCCAAAAACAAGCTAAAAGACTTGGTATTAAAATGGCTAGATAAATATAGCGCCTTTAAATATCCAGAAATTGCAAAAGTTAGAAAAGATAGATTTGATAATTTTCACAAAAAAAACACACTAGTTTCAAAAAAATATAAAAGTTACACCGACCTATATGATCAAAAACACAAATACGACACTTTCATAGTTGGCAGCGATCAAGTATGGAACCCTAATAATGGAACAAACATTGCACCTTACTTTTTGACTTTTGCTCCAGAGGATGCAAATAAAGTTTCATATGCGTCAAGTTTTGGTGTTGGAAGTATAGATAAATCATACTATCCTCAATATAAAGAATGGTTAAATAACTTAACACATATAAGTACACGAGAAGATGCTGGAGTAAGTATCATAAAAAATATTACGGATAAAAATGCAACACATGTTGTAGATCCTACATTACTATTATCTAGGATAGAATGGGAAGAATTAATGGTGCCCTACGAGTCTAAAGAACCTTATATTCTCTTCTTTATTTTTAAGAAAAATGCTTATGCGGAAGAATTGGCTTATAAAATTCAAGAAAAAACTGGATATAAAATTATTCGTGTTTGCAAAAACGAAATGCCATTAGAGTCTGACGATAAAATTTTGAACATAAGAGATTTTGGGCCTGCAGAATTTTTAGGTTTGTACAGCAGTGCAAGTATTGTTTTAACCACTTCATTTCATGGTAGTGTATTTTCATTAATTTTTGAAAAACCATTTTATGTAATAACACCTGCTAATAAAAACAACAACAGTCGCCAAGAAAGTCTTTTAAATGTTGTAGACTTAAAAGATAGACTTCTAAGAGAAGGTGACACTGTGAATTTAGATGAAATTAATTCAATTAATTTTGAAACTGTAAACCATAAGCTAAACAAACATATTAATAGCTCTGTTGAATTTTTAAAAAATTCCTTAGATTAAATCATAATTATTATTCTGAATAAAATTTTATAATAAATGGAGGAACTATCAAAAACTTCAACAAGACATAAATTTTCAAAAAAGAATAAAATTTTAAGAGTAGTTTGGTCTATTACTTATATTTTTCTTTTTAGGCCTTTTACATTGCGTATTTTCAAGAAATGGAGAGTATTAGTTTTAAAATGTTTTGGCGCTGACATTTCCTGGACTGCTATGATCAATTCTTCAACTAAAATTTGGGCTCCTTGGAATTTAAAAATGCATGATTACGCTTGTTTAGGACCAAAAGTTGATTGTTACAATCAAGGTAAAATTACAATTGGTAAAAATGCTACCATCTCTCAAAAAAGTTATTTATGTGCCTCTAGTCATGATTATACAAGTAAAAAGCATGAATTATACTTAGCTCCCATTTATATTGAAGAAAATTCATGGGTAGCAGCAGAATCTTTTATTGGCCCAGGTGTTACTATTGGTCAAGGTTCAGTAGTTGGCGCAAGAGCAGCGGTTTTTAAAAATGTTGAAGCTTGGACAATTGTTGGTGGAAACCCCGCAAAATTTATTAAGAAACGTGAAATTTTAAATTAATGAATTCCATAAGCACCATAATACTTACCTATAACGAAGAAAAACATATTGAACGTTGTATTAAAAATGCACAACAGTTTTCAAGTGAAATATTTTTGGTGGATTCCTTCTCAACAGACAATACTGTAAGTATCGCAACTGAATTGGGTGCAAAAGTATACCAAAACAAATGGGAAAATAACCATGCTAAACAATTCAATTGGGGATTAGACAACCTACCTATTACAACGACTTGGGTATTTCGATTGGATGCAGATGAGTATTTAACAGAGGATTTAATATCAGAAATTAATACTAAAATACCAACTATCTCCAATGATATTTCAGGAATAGTTTTTGAACGAAAAATGTATTTTTTAAATACATTAATGACTAAAGGTATGGTACAAATGAATATGCTCCGACTATTCAAATACCAACATGGAGTTTGTGAAAATCGATGGATGGATGAGCATATTGTATTAACAAAAGGAGAAACGATACAATTTGAAGGGTATTTTGTTGATGATAATAAAAACTCACTAGGCTGGTGGACACAAAAACACAACAATTATGCAATTCGTGAAGCTATAGAATTATTAAACATAGAATATAGTTTAATAAAAAATACGCAACAAGATAACGAATTTGAAATGTCTGAAGACGCGCAATCTAAAAGAGATAAGAAAAAAAAATATGCTGACATGCCTCTGTTTTGGCGTTCATTCCTATATTTTATATACCGCTATATTTTTAAATTAGGGTTCACGCAAGGTAAAGAAGGTTTTTTATGGCATTTTTTACAAGGTTGGTGGTACCGTACGTTAGTAGATGCTAAAATTTATGAAGTAAAAAAAGCTTGCGGTGATGATAAAAATTTAATAAAAAAATATCTATTACAAAATTATCACATAAGTATTTAATGTATTTACAAGAAATAGCATGAATAAAAAAATAAAAACACTTATTTTTATTATAATGGCTTTAGTCATAGCTATTCTGGTACTTTATCCAAATAAATTTAACAGGTACGTTCATAGACAGATTCGAACCTACAAGACAAAACCTAAAGGCGTTTTAGAAAATGTTAAGTTTCAAAAAATAGAATTAGGGAAAAGTGCCGAAGGACAATATACTAGCCTAATAATAGGCCCTGACCATAAATTATACGCAAATTCAATTGACGGTAAAATAAAACGATTTTTAATTCAACCATCAGGAGAACTAAAATTAGAGCACACTTTTAAAACTTTCGGTGACGAACAAAGACTAACTATTGGATTAGTATTTGATCCTGCATCAACTAGAGACAGTTTAGTTGTTTGGACAACTTTTTCAGAAACATCAAGTGGTTGGATTGATCTCCCTAATGCACCAAAAAATATAGATAAAACAATTTGGGCTGGTAGGTTAAGTCGTTTACAATTAAGCAGTACATCTGATTCCATTTTAAAAAATGAACTGGTATTAACGGATTTACCACGTTTTGGTCCAAATAATGAAAACTTTGCTAATTCTATAGTTTTTGGTCCTGATAGAAAACTATATTTTGGGCAAGGAGCCAATACAGGCATGGGTTGGTGTGATTGTGAAGAGAACCAAGAACCATCTCGCGAAGCCTTACTATCAGCAACAATATTAACTCTTGAATTAAATAAGTTACCTAATGTACTCCCTTTATCAGTAAAAACAATTGATGGTGGCGGTATTTACGAACCTTATAACGAAAATGCTCCATTAAAAATTTATGCCACAGGCATACGAAACCCTTATGATTTAGTTTGGCATAGCAATGGAGAGCTTTATACTACAATTAATGGTTCTGGTGGAGATGAGAACACTCCAAGCTCAGATCCAATGTCAGAACAGTATACACCACCCTATTCAAAAATTCACTATAAAGGTCCAAAAAATATTCCAGCAATAACAAATGCACATCCAGATCAAAATGACTTTATGGCTAGGGTTAAAAAAAATGGCTATTACGGACACCCTAATCCACTTAGAGCTGAATATGTGCTTAATTACGGCGACGAAAGTTTAGATAATTTTGAATACAACAGTATAGCACCTGATGAAAATTTTAGAGGATTTACTTATAATTTTGGACCACACGTAGCACCTACAGGTGTGATTGAATATAGAAGCGATAATTTCCAAGGAAAATTACAAGGTTGCCTAATAGTAGCAAGAATGGGAAAAAATGATCTAATAATATTAAAACCAGGAGGTGATAAAAACGATATAATACAAGATTATGATGGCTCTAAACTAGGTCTACAAATAAATGGAGGTCCCTTAGATCTTGTTGAAGATAAAAAAACTGGAAATATTTATGTATCAGGCTTTGGAAGTAATAAGATTATTTTATTTCACCCCACCGAAAAGCAATCTGATATGATTACATTAAAGAACACAGACAAATCAAAATCTATAAATATTAGTGGGAAAAAATTATATCAAGAAAATTGCCAAATATGTCATGGTGCTAATGCAAAAGGTGGACTCGGGCCAAACTTAGCAGATGATCAATGGATCTATGGAAAAGAAAAAATATATTATATTATTAGAAACGGATCTGAAAACGGAAAAATGACAGCTTGGAAAGATAAATTAACCAACAATCAAATTAAGTCAGTAGAAAAATACATTTTATCTTTATAAAAAAGATAAAATGTATTTTTAAATTGCTCACAAGCATAGGAAGTTATACCATTGATTAGTCATATTGACTCTCATGAGTTAATTCTATAGTCACCTCAACACTACCAGTACTATCAAAATCACTATCAGAAAATAAGTAAATAGACCGATTACTTGTACTTGATGTCACCTCATTAATTAATGCAGATATAGTACCTGTAGATTTAGACAGCGTACTCATTAAATTACTTTTTTCGGTAGCGCTTGTTCCTATACTAATTTCAACACCAGAAGCTAAACTTTCAACAGTGTTTGCTGAAATAGATTGCAACATATAACCATAAGGAATATTAATTTCTAATTCTTCACTTGTACCACTACCTAAATCGACAGTCTCAGTACGAGTCCATGTATCAACAAGTGTATTATTGGTTTGTTCACTCACCATATTATTACTAATATCTGTAATTTTCGCATAATTAGTATTGGTGTTTGAGGCATTCGCAAAAATCATTCTACATTTGTTTTCATAACAATTTTCATCTAAACTTCTCCACCCATTTACAGTTACATCATAGTAATTATTAGCACCACTTTCTAAAGTTTCTTCATTATGATAAATAACACCTCTATAAGCATCTGTACTCGTATGATTTTCAATAGATATACTAGAGTTTATAATAGTATTGTTTGAACCTGAAATACCAAAAAAGCCATAACTTTCTGTATTTAATTCATTTACATAAATTTGTATATTATCCAAAGTAACATAGTCACCCTCAGCAAAACCCATTGGATAAATTTCAGCTAAGTCCGACATATCTTTAATGGTCACATTTTCGATTGTAGAATTAGTCAAAGGCCCTACAAAACGCATTGAATAAAATTTTAAACTAGAATCAAAAATATCAGAGGTATATTCCGAATACATATCGCTAAAGTCTCCATTTATAATATTACCAAAATCGCCCAATCCATCTCTACGATAAGAAGTATAATTGGCTACAACAACATTTTGCACATTACCAACTAGTTTTAACGAATTACAATATCCACTTGAACCCCTAGTTTCTGTTGAACCAACATAATCACCATAATCCATAACATTTGTTATCTGAACATTATTGGTAAAAAGATTATTAATTGAACTATCTTCATTTAAGTAGATTAAATGTGGTGGTGGCATCCAATGATCTGCTCCTCCAATATAATTTCCTGAAGCACTTTGTACATCTGAATATCTATGTCCATCAAAATTCGTAATTAGTAAATCTTCAACAATACCTTGAATACCCATTATAACTCCATCCATACTTATATTGGTTAAACTTACTTGTTTAGAAATTGCTGTCAAGCCTAAATCACTTACTACTTCTTGATCGGAACTAAATTGTTCTTTAAATTTTATTGCTTCTTGTATAAAAGTATCTGCAGTTGCACCCTTAGCTTTAAAATCTACATTTTCAAAAGTTACATTTTCAGCAGCCTCAATTGAAAACAATGCTCTAAATGAAACTGGACCACCATTCCATAAAGGTGTACTACTTGTAAATATTATATTTTTTTCTTGTTCTAAGTAATATCGTAATTGAGTGATATTATCTTCAATTATTGAAGTATCCCAACCAAAACTAGCGTCATACTGTTGGTCGTACAACATTACTAAATTTTTAATTGTAACATTTTCTACTAAAGCAATATAAAAAGCAGGTGAATATAGGCTATTAACAATAATATTTGCATCGTTATCACCCTCAATCCAACTATTATCATCTAAAAAAATAGATTTAGCACCTGTTTCTTCAACGTCTAAAAAAATGTCCTTATCTACCATTACCTTTCCGCTAATATTCGTTGCTTGGTCTAGCGTTTCTACAAAAACATCACGATCATCAGTTACGCCATCCATAACTGCTCCAAACCAATAAGGCATTAAATACTGATCTTCATCATACGAACCAGCCAAATCAATATCATCAAATACTTGATATTTTGTTTGTGAGATAATTGTAGTATTATCACCTGTTAATTCTCCGTTACTAAAAGAACCTGTGCTAAAATATAAAGTTATATCCGCTGGCAATTCAATAGTTTGTTCTTCAAAGTCAAAATCAAACTGAATATCTAAAATCGAGTCTTTATAAGTTTCAGGAATGTTAGTCCAATCAAAATCTTCAGGAATAACAATAGCATTTTCTAGATCAATAGTAACCTCTTCTTCAATAAGTAAAACAGCTTCAGTAAATAATTCACTTTCATTTTCACAAGATGTAGTAGCACTACAGAAAATTAAAGAAACCACTAGAATTAGGGTGGCAGACATAAAAGTTTTCATTTTGTTATTTTTGTAGGTTTTTTCTTATAAGAAAATTGGGGTTATTCCTATAAAATCAAATAATTTATCGATATAACGCAAATATATACGATTAAAGTGCTTGATCGATATTTTTTTTAGCACATTTAACATTTTCATATAAACTTTAAGTTTTAACTTAGAATTAATTAAAAACATTAAGACGATATTAGCTATATGATATTAAGTATTTGAATATCAATAGTTCAAAAAAACAATAAATAGCTTTTCACAAACATCTAAAACGTATACATACCAATGAATATTACTTATACTGTCACAAAAACGACGAATGACCTAAATCAAGTTTTAGCATTACAACAAGCTAATCTATATAAAAATGTTTCTGAGGAAGAAAAAAACGGTGAAGGTTTTGTTACCGTAGAGCATGATTTCAGCACTTTAAAAGCAATGAATGATGTATGTGCACATACTATAGCAAAATGCGGTGATGAAGTTGCAGGTTACGCTTTAAGTATGCATCCTGATTTTGGAAATACAATTGAAGTATTGGAACCTTTGTTTACCTTTCTAAATAAAGACACATATTATAATAACAAAAAATTTATTGTAATGGGTCAGGTATGTGTTTCAAAAAATCACAGAAAAAAAGGGGTGTTTAGGGGCTTGTATGAGGCAATGAAAAAAAACGTTGGTGCTGAGTTTGATTATATTGTTACAGATATTAACGCTAAAAATAAACGATCATTACAAGCACATACCGCTATTGGTTTTACTACTGTTGATACATTTGAACTTGTTGATGGCGAAAAATGGGTTGTGGTATCACTAAAAACATAAAAAGAGCCA
>NZ_JAHKQN010000013.1:369481-389386 GCF_018861125.1 Cellulophaga baltica
TGGCTCTTTTTATGTTTTTTATATAATAGTAATTAATCTGCTAAGACAATTACTTTATTATCTTTCATTTCGACAGTACCACTACTAATTGCTAATGTAGTTGCACCGTTATTAGCTTTAGAAAATTTTGCTTTATAAACTTCTGCTATTTCAGCTGTGCTTCCTTGAAATTTAACATCACCCTTTTCTAACAATGAAACTATAGGGGTGTGATTTGACAACAATTGAAACTCACCATTAATTCCTGGCACAGTTACCGATTTAACTTCTCCTGAAAATAAAATAGCTTCTGGAGATACAATTTCTAAATACATAATTATAGAGTATTAAGTAATGAGTATCACCTTTTAAGATTTTTATCTAAAAGGTGATACAAATTTTATTTATGCTTCAGCAAGCATTTTTTCTCCTGCTTCGATAGCTTCTTCAATTGTTCCTTTAAGGTTAAATGCAGATTCCGGTAAGTGGTCTAATTCACCATCCATAATTCTGTTAAAACCACTAATTGTGTCTTTAATATCAACCAACACACCTTTAAGACCTGTAAATTGTTCCGCTACATGGAAAGGTTGTGATAAGAAACGTTGAACACGACGTGCTCTACCTACTGCTAATTTATCTTCTTCAGATAATTCTTCCATACCTAAAATGGCAATAATATCTTGAAGTTCTTTATAACGCTGTAATAACTCTTTTACTCTTTGAGCACAAGCATAATGATCTTTACCTAAAATTTCAGGTGTTAAGATTCTAGACGTAGAATCTAATGGATCTACCGCAGGGTAAATACCTAACTCTGCAATTTTACGAGAAAGTACTGTAGTTGCATCAAGGTGAGCAAATGTTGTTGCTGGAGCCGGATCAGTTAAATCATCCGCAGGAACGTAAACCGCCTGTACTGATGTAATTGACCCTCTTTTTGTTGATGTAATACGCTCTTGCATTGCACCCATCTCTGTTGCCAAAGTTGGTTGGTACCCTACCGCTGATGGCATACGACCTAATAATGCCGATACCTCAGAACCCGCTTGCGTAAAACGGAATATATTATCTACGAAGAATAAAACATCTTTACCCTGACCTTCACCTGCACCATCACGGAAATATTCTGCAATAGTTAAACCAGATAAAGCAACACGTGCACGTGCTCCAGGAGGCTCATTCATCTGACCAAAAACGAAAGTCGCTTTTGATTCTTTCATTAAATTTTTATCTACTTTAGATAAATCCCATCCACCTTCTTCCATTGAGTGCATGAAATCATCACCATACTTAATAATACCTGATTCAAGCATCTCACGAAGTAAATCATTACCCTCACGAGTACGTTCACCTACACCAGCAAAAACAGAAAGACCACCGTGACCTTTTGCAATGTTGTTAATAAGCTCTTGAATTAATACTGTTTTACCAACACCTGCACCACCAAATAACCCAATTTTACCACCTTTTGCGTAAGGTTCAATTAAATCGATTACTTTAATACCTGTAAATAAAACTTCGGTAGAAGTTGACAAATCTTCAAACTTAGGAGCTTCTCTGTGAATTGGAAGACCGTCTTTACCAGATTTAGGCAAATCTCCTAACCCGTCAATAGCATCACCGATTACGTTAAACAAACGACCGTACACATCATCACCAACTGGCATTTGAATTGCACTTCCTGTTGCATTAACCTCAGTTCCTCTGCTTAAACCATCTGTAGAATCCATAGAAATGGTTCTAACTGAGTTTTCACCTACGTGAGATTGAACTTCTAATACTAATAGAGAACCATCCTTCTTTTTGATTTCAAGAGAATCATAAATTTTTGGAAGTTCAGAACCTGATTGAAATTCAACATCAACAACCGGCCCGATAATTTGGGAAACTTTACCTGTAATTCTAGACATTACCTAAGTATTTATGTTTTGATTTAAAACGTCTTTAATACACAACTAGTTAACAATTTAACTAAATGCTATTTTCAGTTTGCAAAGATATGTTTTTAGATTTTAATTAAAAATTGTTTTTTTCTTTTTTATCAAGATAAAAAAAGCACCATAAAAATGATGCTTTACATAATTAAAATTGACTACTAACTTACTCTAATACAGCCGCATAATTTGTTGGATACTCTAATAAATCTAATAATGAGCCCGAAGCTTCAAAGTTTGAATCGTAAGTTTCATCAATTGCTGTTAAAAATTCATTCGCTAAAAAAGCATAACCTTTTGCTGTTGGGTGAACGCCATCTAATGAAAATGCACCACCAGTTACTAAATTAGAAGTTAAAATATAATCTTCACTTGTTACACCACCATTTGCAAGCTGATTCAAAATACTATTTACATCAACAAAAGCAAAACCGGCTTGTGTTACACTTGCCTCAATTGTTGAATTAAATGCACTAATTGCTGTTGCAATTTCTTCTTGCTCACTTGGCAATAACACCCATTTATCGTCTAAAGGATACGACACACCTTCAACAGAAAATTGAGCAGCTAATGTTTCTGACAAACCTTGTGATACAAAAAATGAATATGCTTCAGTATTAATTTCTCCAATGATGGAAGAACTAGGTAATACGAACAAATCATCTGCCGTAGCTTGTCTTGCTTGGCCATATACAACTCCAAACAAATTTGCTACTATAGATGCAGCAGCAGCAGGCAAACCAAAAGACTCAACAAATGTTGGAAATGTCGTACTAGCATTTAATACCGCAGTAATTTCTGCAGATAAATCTACTAAAGTTTCATCTTTTACAACTACTGCACTGGCTTCTGTTTCAGAAAAAACAATACTTCGTTCTGATACTTGCAAGAATGCAAACACTTGATTTAATTGACCAAAAACACCATTTAAAGTTGCTATTTGAGCGCCAAATGTCGCATCGGTTGGGTCTAGTGGGTTATAAGGCACTGTTGTAAAGTGTGGAATACTTGTTATATCTGGTATATTAGCTGCAACACCCTGAGCTCCACTCGCCGCTAAAGCACCAATTATTGTTGCATATGTAGCATTAAAACCAACGCCAACATCACCATCTAAAGGTGTAATCTCATCAGAACCGTCACCACCTGAGAGTGCATAACCAAGTACGTCATTACTTCCTATCCATAAAGAAACAAAACTTGGTGACTGCGCTAATGCTAATTCTAAAACACTTGCATCTGGGGTAGCTCCAGTCATTCTAACAAAATACGGATTTGCCAAACCTAAAGATACATTAGCCAAATTACCATACCCTGGTGCTAATAAATGAAAACTTTTAGCTCCTGGCACACCCAAATTATTAAATGGTCCTGTAGGGTTATTTACCAACAAATCAGTAGTAACCGTAACATCACCTATTAAACTTTCTAATGCTGCAGGTCCTGAACCATCAAATACCAAACGTGGTTCTAATATTCTAGTGCCACCAACAGCCACACCTCCGTAATTATCATTCATTAATGGTTGCACAAAACTACCACCACCTGCTAAAGCAAATTTTTGAGAAAGCATATTTGGCATTGAATTCTCTTGTGAAGCAATAAACAACGCATTATCGGTAAAACCTGCCGTTAATGAATTACCTATAGAAACATAGGTAGAAAAATCTGCCGTACCAGCAGTTAAATCAACTTGCTCTTCAATAATAATTTCTTCTTGATCTACATCTTCAATATCATTACATGATAAAAAAGCAAACGAAGCTGTACACAGTAGTATATATTTTATATTTTTCATCGTAATTTTTTTAGTTGTTAATTGTCCAAGATAAATAATACATTGAGCCAATATTTCCTGTACCGAATGCAGTAAAATACTCATCACCTAAGATATTTGTTCCGCCCAATTTAAAGGTTGATTTTATACTTGGCAACGCATAACTAACTTGCGCATCAACAGTATGAAATTCTGGAACTACACCATTACCAAAAGTAGCTTCCCAGAAATAATCATCACTAAACCTGTATGAAATATTGAATCCTAAATTTTTATATAAGGCTTCATTTCCAAAACTTGCTTTGAACTTATGTTCTGGAGTATTAAAACTAGACATGAAATCTGGATTAGCTTCTTGATCAAAGTCTTGCTTCGTAAATGTATAGCTTCCTCCTAAATCATAATTGCCAAAAACTTTCATAGACAAACCTAATGAAGCTCCATAAGAATTAATGTCTACATCTGAATTTGTATAAGCGCTGTATGTTTGGTAATCACCATTTATAACGGCATCAATAGCATCACCACCTTCACCTGGTGTACCATAAAAAGGAGCAATCACTACTTCAGATGAAATAAAATCTTTATAATTATTAAAATAAGCACTAAAATCTACTATAAGTTTATTAATCTTACCTCTATACCCTACTTCAAAAGAAGTAACCTGTTCTGGTTTTACCAAATCAACGTTAGAAACTCTCAGATCATTTACATCACCAGATGAAGCAAAATTTATTACTGAACCTGAAGAATATGTAGTACCATAAGCAGCGGCACCTGTTTGAACTATTTCTGCCGGTTGCCCATTATCTGCCTGGCCACTTTCACTTATTTCATAGGTTCTTGAATAACGATCTAAATTATCTTCTGCCGAACCTATTAAAATTGCTCTACCCGCATTTAAACCAATAAATAAATCTTGAGTAGTAGGGTTTCTAAACCCTGTTTGAATTGACGCTCTAATGTTATGATTACGGTTCAAACTATAACCTGCTGAAATTCTTGGAGAAAAATACCCATCAAAAAATTCAGATTTATCAAAACGAACAGAACCTGTTAATTTTAAACTTTTATCCCCCTCTAACTCAATTTTCTTTTGAATTTGAGTATAAATTCCATATTCAGAATAACCAATTGGACCATCATAATCGGTATAAATTGTTCCTGAAGAATTCAAATTATACCTTCTGAAAGAACCACCTACTTGAATTTCTGCAAAATCAATTACATGAGCTAAATTATAATTAGCATCAGCATGATAATATTTAGATGCATCTTTAAACTGAGAACCTGTAGACAAATCAGGATCTTTAATTACACGATTAAAAGCCTCTTCAAACTCAACTGTTCCCGGTAAATATCTACCAGTATCTGCAACTTCTCTCGCTGCAGCATGTTTTTCTTCATCAGTTAACCCTAAAGGATTACCTGATAATTCAATACCTGCATATGTTGCTATATATTCCCCAAACCAATCTTCATCCGATTTCCAAGCTCTATTAATGTTGATTCCTGTAAAAACCATATCATAAGAATCCCCAGCTTTATCTCTTACCACGTAACCTCTAACAAAAAAATTATCGTTCCTAACTTCTAATTTATGTTGTTCTTGAAAAAAGCCATCAATATTATAACGATTAGTTCCTTGATAGATAGTAGTACCCGTACCTACTTTACCAACATAAGAAATCTCAAGACTGTTACCCTCTATTGGTCGGTAAAATAAACCCCAATCAGCTTTTATACTTTCTGCATTATATTGTGTTAAATTTTCTTCATTGTAACCCGTTCTACTAACTTCAACATTTGGTATTATACCAAGACCTGATGCCGACCTAATGTTTGTTGACACCTCATCACCATACACATTAATGCCATCGTAATTAGAATCAGCCCTTGTTCTAGTCGGATCAAATTTATCAACCTCACTAGTTGCTGCCCAATCTGTACCTTTTAAATATCCAAAATTGACTTTAGCTGCAAATTTCTCAGAAAATTTGTGCGCCGCACGAATTCCAAAATCTGTATACGCATTATCTCCTGCTGCTTTTTGCGAAGTAATTCCTCTTTTTACTGAAACACTAATTCCTTCATGATCGAAAGGACTTTTACTTCTCATAAAAAGTATGCCATTAAAAGCATTTGCTCCATATAACGCTGAAGATGCCCCAGGCAATAATTCTACACTCTGTACATCGGGATCGATTAAGCCTACTAAATTACCTATCGGGAAGTTTAATGCAGGTGTTGAATTATCCATGCCATCAACTAACTGCATAAACCTAGTGTTTGCAAAAGTTGCAAAACCTCTCGTGTTTACAGATTTAAATGTTAAACTATTTGTATTTACATCAACTCCTTTTAAATTTTCTAATCCACCATAGAAATCTGCTGCAGCTGTATTTTTAATATCCTTAAGCCCAAAACGTTCGACCGTTACAGGTGATTCAAAAACACGTTCCGGAGTTCTTGAAGCTGAAATTACAATCTCATCTAACATTGTTTGAGACTCATTTAAAACAACAACAATATTTTGATTATTTGAAGAAATGCTTTTGACACTTCCTGAATAACCAACACTGGTGATTTTTAATTGAAATGGTGGGACTTCTGATGTTTGTAGGTTAAAATTACCATCAAAGTCCGTTACGGTTCCTATAGTTTTACCAACAATAACGACATTCGCCGCTGGTATAGGTTGGTTGCTTTCATCAACCACACTTCCTTTTATTGTAGTCTGAGAAAAACTCAAAAACCCAACACACAGGAATATAAAAGTTAAAATTGTTTTCATATGAAAAAGTTAAAATATTTGGTTTGAATTCGAATATACACAAAATTTTAATACATTTTTAACAAATTGAAAAAAATTATGCATGCATAATACTATTTTGATAATTTAAACTACATATTTTAACAATTAGGTAATTTAACGAAAATAAAAAAGGGCGAACACAGCTGTATTCACCCTTTTTTATATAAACAATAAAATTTTTACTCCACTGTAACAGATTTAGCCAAATTACGTGGTTGATCAACATTACAACCTCTCATTAAAGCGATATGATACGACAATAACTGTAATGGAATAGTTGACAATAATGGCGTTAAGCTTTCAAATGTTTCTGGAATCTCAATTACATGATCAGCAAGTTCTTTTACTGCCACATCACCTTCAGTAACAATTGCTATAATTTTACCTTTTCTAGATTTTATCTCTTGAATATTACTAACAACTTTTTCATAATGCCCTTTTTTAGTGGCAATTACAAAAACTGGCATTTGCTCATCAATTAATGCTATTGGTCCATGCTTCATTTCTGCAGCAGGGTAACCTTCTGCATGAATGTAGCTAATTTCTTTTAACTTTAAAGCACCTTCTAAAGCTACAGGGAAATTATAACCTCTACCTAAATAAAGACAATTAGTAGAATCTTTGTAAACCTCTGCAATAGTTTCAATTAACACATTTGACAATAATGACTTTTCAACTTTTGATGGTATATTTTCAAGCTCTGTTAAATACTCATGGTATTGTGTTTGAGAAAACACTCCTTTTTCTTTCGCCAATTTTAAAGCTATTAAAGTTAGTACCGTGATTTGAGTAGTAAATGCTTTTGTTGATGCCACACCAATTTCAGGTCCAGCATGTGTATACGCACCAGCATGTGTTTCACGAGATATTGTAGAACCAACCACATTACAAACACCAAATACGAACGCTCCTTTTTCTTTTGCTAATTTAATTGCAGCTAAAGTATCTGCAGTTTCACCAGATTGTGAAATAGCAATAAGCACATCTTTATCCGTAATTACAGGATTTCTATAACGAAATTCAGAAGCGTACTCTACCTCCACTGGTATTCTAGCTAAATCTTCAAAAATATACTCAGCAACTAAACCTGCATGCCAAGAAGTACCACAAGCAACAATAATAATTCTATTTGCATTGGTGAATTTTTCAATATTCTCATCAATACCAGCCATTTTTATTATCCCTTGATCTGCCAATAAGCGACCACGATAGGTATCAAGTATAGCCCTAGGTTGTTCATAGATCTCTTTCATCATAAAGTGATCATAACCTCCTTTTTCTATTTCTTCAATATTCAATTGTAATTCTTGAATTGAAGGGTAAACAACTGAATCGTCTTTTATTTTACGAAGTTTAATTTCTTTTCCTAAACGTATTATCGCTAATTCCTCATCATCAAGATACATAGCATTGTTCGTAAACTCAATAAATGGCGAAGCGTCAGATGCAATAAAAAATTCATCTTCCCCGATACCAATCGCTAACGGACTACCCAACTTAGCAACTACAATTTCATCTGGTTTATTAACATCAAAAACTGCAATAGCATATGCACCTACAACTTGATTTAATGCTATTTGAACGGCCTTACCCAATTTTACGTTTTCTTTCTTTTTAACTTCTTCAATTAAATTAACTAATACTTCCGTGTCAGTATCTGAATGAAAAACATAACCCCTATTAATCAACTCCTTTTTTATAGCATCATAATTTTCAATAATTCCATTATGAATAATAACTAAATCACCAGAATTTGAATAATGTGGATGTGAGTTTGCATCGTTTGGCACACCATGAGTTGCCCAACGCGTATGACCAAGTCCTAACTTACCATCTAAAGACATGGTAGCTTCAGATTTTTTCTTTAAATCTTCAACTTTACCTTTTGTCTTACTTAAATTTATTGAATCTCCATCATAAATAGCAACACCTGCACTATCATAACCCCTATATTCCAATCGCTGTAAACCTTTTATTATAATCGGATAGGCGTCTCTATGACCTATGTATCCTACAATTCCACACATATTTTATTTTTTGATTTATTTAATAACCCATTCCAAACCTATAGTATATTTACGAAAATCGCAATATAGTACAGCTGAAATACGGAAAAATTGATACAAATGGTTCGAATACACTCTTAATTAATTCACTACGATATAGAGTTTTAATGAAATTTAAATAGAAAAGTATTTGGATAAACGAAACAAAAAAGCACTATTATTATTACAGTAACTGCAATAACAATAGTGCTCAATTCTTATTAGAAGTCTAAAATTATTTTAAAACCTCATTATCGTAAAACTTAACATAAGCCTCTTCAAATTCATGAATTGGGACAAATGGAAGCACTGGTTTTTCTAATTTAGATATATGACTGTTTAACTCCTCAGGTATTTCTTCTGAAGCTAAAATAACAGCATCGGAATAATCAACTGCCACCTTCAATAAATTATTATAATCTGGTTTTTGTAAAGCTGAAATTTTATCTTCTGCAATACCATCAAAACCAATTTTCTTCACTAATTCAGGATTTAAATCTTCATCAAAACCTTTTGAGTATACCGATGTTACAACTTTACTTTCTGAAAATAAAGGTTCATCTGCATAATACTGCTTTAAATAAAGAGGTACTAATGAAGCCATCCACCCATGAACATGAATGATATCTGGCGACCAGTTTAATTTTTTCACAGTTTCAACAATACCTTTTGCAAAGAATATTGCACGCTCATCATTATCAGGAAAAAGTACACCTTTATCATCAGTAAAAGTTGCTTTTCTTTTAAAGTACTCTTCATTATCAATAAAGTACACCTGAATACGTTCTTTTGGGATAGATGCGACTTTAATTATTAATGGCATATCCATGTCATTAATCACCAAATTCATACCTGAAAGTCTAATTACTTCATGTAATTGATGACGACGTTCGTTAATGTTGCCGTACCTAGGCATAAAGATTCGTATTTGGCCTCCATTACCATTAACCATCTTTGGTGTTTCGTATGACATTTGGGAAACTTCATTTTCCGGTAGGTAGGGTACTAATTCTGAAGATACAAACAATATCTTTTTACCATTCATAAAAGCTATTTTTTATTTAAATTCTTGCGCAGTTGCAAAATTACAAAAATTATGCATATTAGCCGTAATTATATAAGTTTGCAGGCTTTTAAAATGTAGATATGCAAATTATTGAAACAAAAAAAGAGTTAAAAGACACATTGTCAGTTAACTTATTATCGTCAAAAACTTTAGGACTTATTCCTACAATGGGCGCTTTACACAAAGGTCACATTTCTTTGATAGAGAGGGCTAACAAAGAAAATGACACTGTGGTAGTCAGCATATTTGTAAACCCTACGCAATTTAATAATCATGAAGATTTAGAAAAATATCCTAAAACTTTAAAAAATGACATTGAGCTTATTAAAACAGTTTCTGATCAAATAATTGTCTATTCTCCGTCAATAAAAGAGATTTATGACGATAATATAACCGCTGAAAACTACAATTTTGACGGTTTAGAGTCGGTAATGGAAGGTGAATTTAGAGATGGACATTTTAATGGTGTAGGGACTATTGTCGAGGAATTATTGACATCTGTAAATCCCGATAAGGCCTATTTTGGTGAAAAAGATTTTCAACAATTTCAAATTATAAACAAACTTGTTGAACTAAAAAAAATACCTGTAGAGGTTATAGGTTGCCCCATTGTTAGAGAAGAAAATGGCTTAGCTATGAGTTCGAGAAACGAAAGACTTTCTACTTCAACAAGAAAAGAAGCTGCTTTAATTTATAAAATCTTACAAGAAGTAAAAATTAAGTTTGGCACAAAAAGTGCATTAGAAATAACAGAATGGGTGAAAAGTGAATTTCTGAAACACGAGAAATTTAAATTAGAATATTTTCAAATTGCAGAAACAACAACACTACAACCTGTAAAAATAAAATCTAAAAACAAAAAATACAGAGCATTTGTTGCTGTTTTTGTCGATGACATTCGACTTATCGACAACATAGCCTTGTAAATAATTATTACCTTTGCACCATGTTAATAGAAGTTGTAAAATCTAAAATACACCGCGTAAAAGTTACCGGTGCTGCTCTAAATTATATTGGCAGTATAACTATTGATGAAGATTTAATGGATGCTGCAAATATCATTAGAGGAGAGAAAGTTCAAATTGTAAACAATAATAATGGCGAACGCCTTGAAACTTATGCAATCCCCGGCCCTAGGAATAGTGGTGAAATTACTTTAAACGGCGCTGCTGCACGTAAAGTTGCGGTTGGAGATATTTTGATATTAATTACCTACGGGACTATGGATATTGAAGAAGCTAAGAACTTTAACCCTTCTTTAGTTTTCCCAAACGAAGAGAATAATTTATTAAAGTAGATTGAAAAATTCTTTAAAAAAAACACTCAAAACTGTACTCCCAATTGCATTGGGAGTTTTTTTAGTTTGGTACTCTTACAACTCAACATCTCCAGAAGACAGAGCTCAAATAATCAAATATATAAAAGAAGCAAATATGCTTTGGGTTAGCTTGTCTATACTACTTGGAATTTTAAGTCATATTTCAAGAGCCATACGATGGAGCTATTTATTAGAACCCTTAGGTTACAAACCCAAATTAGCCAATAATATACTAATTATACTTACTTCATACTTTGCAAACTTAGGAATACCTAGATCTGGTGAAATATTACGAGCCACAGCACTTACAAGTTATGAAAATGTACCTTTTGAAAAAGGATTTGGCACTATAGTTACCGAAAGAGTTATAGACCTAATTATGCTACTTGGTATCATTGGAACTACATTTATTTTACAAACTGATATTATATTAGAATTTTTCCAAAACAAAGGATTTAACCTCAATAAAATTTTAATATTACTCGTAATTTTTATTATCGGCGCCGGCTTATTTTTCTTTTTTATAAAAAAATCTACTCACCCATTTATTTTAAAATTGAGAGGTTTTGTTTCTGGTTTAATCCAAGGAGTAACAAGCATATTTAAAATGAAAAATAAATGGCTTTTTATTTTTCACACTTTTTTTATTTGGGGTGTTTATATTGGTATGTTTTGGGTGATTAAATTTACAGTACCAGAAACTATTGGTTTGACTGTAAGTCAGCTATTGGTTGCATTTGTTTTTGGAGCTTTTGCAATGACCGCAACAAACGGCGGTATAGGCCTTTACCCTATTGCTGTAAGTAGTGCTCTTGCAATATTCGGCATAAGTAGTGTGTCTGGTGATGCCTTTGGTTGGATCATGTGGATTTCACAAACTTTAATGGTTGTTATTTTTGGCACAATATCTTTTCTTGTATTACCGTTATTAAACAGAAATAAATAACAAATCTTAAGCCAAAATAGTATGAAACGCATAATCTTCGCATTAGCTTTCTTTTTATACCTCGTAGATAGTCAAGCCCAAATAAGCCAAGAAGTATATGAATCTTTCAAACTTCAAGAGAGAAGAGAGTTGCAATATTCTATTCCTGAAGATTATTCCCCTGAAAAAAAATACCCACTTATTATTGTTTTAGATGCGGAATACCTTTTTGATAATGTTGTTGCTACTGCTAAGTTTTACAATAAGTTTCATGGCATGCCAGAAGCTATTATCGTAGGTGTGAATCAAATTAATGATGAGTTACGTTACGAAGATTGTGATTTTGATGAAAACTCTGGTTTGCCGGTTGAAAAATCAAAGCAATTTTTCGAATTTATAAGTTTAGAATTAATTCCGCATATTGCTACTAATTACAAAACAGCTCCTTTTAAAATGATTTTTGGGTATGATATATCTGCAAATTTCATCAACTACTATTTATTTAAAGGAGAATCACTTTTTAACTCTTATGTAAGCATTTCTCCAGTATTAGCAACTGAAATGGAAACAAGAGTACCATCAAGATTAGGGGCTATGGAAAAAACTATTTTTTACAATTTAATTGCAGATGGAGAGATTTTAAAGAAAAGTGTGCAATTCCCTAAATTAAATACTGCTATTAAAGCTATGGAAAGTGAGAACGTAAAATATTTTTACGATGAATATAATGATGCTGATCATATTTCTGTAGCAACTTATGGTATTGGCAAAGCTTTTGATAATGTTTTTAAAATGTTTAAGCCAATTAGTCCTAAAGAATACAAAACTCAAATTATAACTTCTGAAGAGCCAGTTTTTGATTATTTGTCTAATAAATATGATATGATTGAAAAATTATTCGGATTTAGAAAAGAAGTTGGCTTAAATGACATTATGGCTATTTATGCGGCATCTCGTAAAACTGAAGATTTTGAATCATTAAAACCTCTTTCTGATTTATGCAAAAAAGAGTATCCCGAAACTATGCTTGGTTTTTATTTTGAAGGTGAATATTATGAGCAAATGGGCGAACCTAAAAAAGCACTTAGAACATTTGAGAAAGCTTTTGGAATGCAAGAAATTGATTTCTTAACAAAAGATATGGCTCTTGAAAAAATAGATGCTTTAAAAGCTGATTTCGGATTTTAGAATTCCAAACTTTCATTTATAATTCTAGCTTATTTGCTATCTTAGCACCTTTCGTAAAAAAAGGTAATGGCTAAAGTAAAAACAGCATTTTTTTGTCAGAATTGCGGTACTCAATATTCAAAATGGGTAGGGCAATGTTCTGCTTGTAAAGAATGGAATACCGTTGTTGAGGAAGTAGTACAAAAAGAAGAAAAGAAAAGCTGGAAAACACCAACTAGCACAAAAACAAAAGTTGCCAAACCTTTACGTGTTAATGAAATTAGTATTGAAAAAGAACTTCGTTTAAATACTTATGATATTGAATTTAACCGGGTCTTAGGTGGCGGATTAGTACCTGGATCTTTAACATTATTGGGTGGTGAGCCTGGTATTGGCAAAAGTACTTTACTATTACAAATAGCTTTAAAGTTACCTTATAAAACTTTATATGTTTCTGGTGAAGAAAGTCAGAAACAAATAAAAATGCGTGCTGATCGTATTTACCCAAATAGTGACACTTGCTTAATTTTAACTGAGACAAAAACTCAAAATATATTTAAGCAGATAGAGACTACTGCACCTGACATTGTAGTAATTGACTCTATACAAACATTACATTCTGATTATATTGAATCGGCCGCAGGAAGTATTTCTCAAATACGAGAATGTACTACCGAGCTTATAAAATTTGCTAAAGAAACAAACACACCCGTTATTTTAATTGGGCATATTACCAAAGATGGCTCTATTGCCGGGCCTAAAATATTAGAACATATGGTAGATAGTGTGCTACAATTTGAAGGTGACAGAAACTATGTATATCGTATTTTACGTTCGTTAAAAAACAGGTTTGGTTCTACTGCAGAATTAGGAATTTATGAAATGCAAGGCAGTGGCTTACGTGAAGTAAATAACCCTTCTGAAATATTGATTTCTAAACATGATGAAGGTTTAAGTGGTACTGCAATTGCATCAACTGTAGAAGGTATGCGCCCCTTAATGATTGAAATACAAGCATTAGTTAGCACAGCAGTTTACGGTACACCACAACGCTCTACAACGGGTTATAATGCAAAGCGTTTAAACATGCTTCTTGCAGTCTTAGAAAAACGAGCAGGTTTTAAATTAGGCGCAAAAGATGTCTTTTTAAACATCACAGGTGGTATATCTGTTGATGACCCTGCGATTGATTTAGCTGTTATCGCCGCCATACTTTCTAGCAATGAAGATATTGCTATTGAAAAAGGAATTTGTTTTGCGGCTGAAGTTGGTTTAGCTGGTGAAATTAGACCTGTACAACGTGTAGAACAGCGTATTTTAGAAGCTGAAAAATTAGGCTTTCACATGGTATTTGTTTCAAAAAATAATAAAATATCACTTAAAAATACGCAAATAAAAATCCAGCTAGTTTCAAAAATTGAAGACGTAGCCGGATTTTTATTCGGATAAACCTAAATTAGATTTTCAAGGTGCTGGATTAGGGATTTCATTATGAATTCTCTCAATTCCTGCTAAAACCTCATCACTTAATTTTGTAGCTATACTTTCAATATTCTCTTTTAATTGCCGCATAGTTGTAGCGCCAATTATATTACTTGTTACAAAAGGTTGTTGATTTACAAAAGCCAATGACATTTGCGCCAATGACAAATCATTTGCTTGCGCTAATTCATAATATTTTTGTGTAGCCTCGGTTGCTGTTTCCCCTTTGTACCTGTTGTAATTAGGAAATAATTTCAATCTAGAATTATCTGGTAATCTATCACCTAAATATTTCCCACTTAATACACCAAATGCTAATGGTGAATATGCTAAAAGCCCAATATTTTCTCTATGCGATATTTCTGATAATCCAATTTCAAAAATTCTATTCAAAAGACTATAAGAATTCTGAATCGTTATCATTCTAGGTAAAGTTTTATGCACTTTACTTTCTTCTAAAAAACGCATTGTTCCCCAAGGAGTTTCATTTGACAAACCAACCTTTCTGATTTTTCCTTCAGCTACTAAATTTCTTAACGTTTCTAATACTTGGTGTATATTATCTTCCCAAAAATCAGAAGCATCATACTTATAGCCACGCTTTCCAAAGTAATTAGTGTTTCGTTCTGGCCAATGTAGTTGGTACAGATCAATATAATCAGTTTTTAAACGCTCTAAACTACCGTTAACAGCATTAACCAAAGCTTCTCTATCAAAACCATTACTCCTGATAAATTTAGTCATCTCTGCTCTACCTGCAATTTTGGTAGCAAGAACAACTTTATCTCTATTCTTATTCTTTTCAAACCAAGTACCTATAATTTTCTCCGTATTTGATTTTCTATCAGGGTGCGCAGGAATTGAGTATAATTCAGCAGTGTCAAAAAAATTAATTCCTTGATCTAACGCATAATCCATTTGCTCATGACCTTCAGCTTCGGTATTTTGATTACCCCAAGTCATTGTACCTAAACAAATTTTACTTACTTCAATATCTGTATGCGGTAATTTAGTATATATCATGTGTGAAAATTAGGCTAATTCTAATAAAATTGGACAATGATCACTATGCTTTGCTTCTGCCAAAATTACAGAACGCTTTAATCTACTTTCTAAAGGTGCGCTCGCCAAAGCATAATCTAAACGCCAACCTTTATTATTATTACGAGCATTAGCTCTATAACTCCACCAAGTGTAGTTGTCTGGTTCTTTATTAAAAAACCTGAAACTATCAATAAAACCACTATCCATAAAATTACCAATCCATTCACGTTCAACTGGCAAAAATCCTGAAGTATTTTTTAATCCCTTCGGGTTATGAATATCAATTGCTTCATGACATATATTATAATCACCTAAAATCACTAAATTAGGGTGTGTTTTACGTAATTCATTGGCATAAATGTGAAAATCAGCCATGTACTTCAACTTAAATTCTAACCTATCAATATTTGTGCCTGATGGTAAATACATACTCATGACTGAAACATCATCAAAATCGGCTCTCAGGTTTCTACCCTCAAAATCCATATAATCAATACCAGTGCCGTACTCAACATGATTAGGCTTTATTTTTGACAAAATTGCCACACCACTATACCCTTTTTTCTGAGCACTATACCAGTAATTATATTTGTAACCTGCATCTTCAAAAATTGAAAGATCTAATTGATCTTCATTTGCTTTTATTTCTTGAAGACATAAAACATCAGGATTCACAGTTTTTAACCACTCAATAAAACCTTTTTTTAAGGCTGCTCTAATTCCGTTTACATTGTAAGAAACAATTTTCATCAATCTATTTTTTTCGAAAATAAGCAATGTTTTTTACAAGCTATAATCTAAAACAAAAATGATTTAGATTAAATTATTCAATAAACTCATAACCATTTTCAATAGCTTAAATTAACAATATAAATCTGGCCTAAAAAGTTAAAAAACACCATAAACAAAGTTAAAGTTGCTCCTTGTAAAATTGTTTTCTAATTTTGTGAATTCGTAAAGGAGTTACATGAAAGAAGGATTAACAATAGGTAAGGCTATAGCCTCAGTTTTTTTACTGATGGTATTCTTATTTCCTACTGCCATTCAATTTTCTCACGCTTGTGATGGTCATGAAACTATTTCTTGTAAAGAAAAAAGCGTACATCTTCATAAAAAGGCATCGGAATGTCATATATGTGATTTTCACTTCTTTTCTTTTAATTACGATTTTTCTACATTTCCTGAATTTGTAAAAGCGATTATACCTTCAAGATTGGTAAACGATTTTACGACTTCATTTACTAAATTATTACTTAAAAACAATACTTCATTAAGGGCTCCACCCAGCTTTCTTGCTTAATTATAAAAACAGTTTTATTATTTAATCAAGAATAAATTTATGCGCATTTATGCATTGATGGTTTTGCTACTTCTTAGCATTCCGTCACTATCGCAAAGTTGCAATAATACGCTATCAGGCAAAGTAATTGACTTACACGATGGCACCGCTTTAGAAGGAGCAATGATTATTGTTGCAGCAACCGAACAAGTTATTACTACTGACAGTTATGGAAGATTCTCAATTCCGAATCTTTGTAACCAAACGTATGCAATTCAAATTTCACACCCTTATTGTTTAACTGATGGCTATAAGGTTAAAATTAATGGAGCTACAGATAAAACCTTTTATTTAGAGCATCATTTAGAAGAATTGAATGAAGTGATACTTAACGGAAAATCACAGAACCAAAAATCAAATACTGTTTTTGAGAATAAACTTTCTAAAGATAAAATTGAGCAATTTAGTAATGGATCTTTAGGTGATGCTTTAAACAGCTTATCTGGTGTAAGTTCTTTAAATACAGGCAACACAGTTGTGAAACCCATAATTAATGGTTTACATAGTAGTCGTGTTGTACTTATAAATAATGGAGTACGTATGGAAGATCAAGAATGGGGCGTAGAACATGCTCCTAATCTTGATATTAATACTGCTGAAAATATCACATTAATTAAAGGTGCTAGTGCTATACAGTATAGTGGTGATGCTATAGCTGGTGTAATTATTACCGAACCAGAAAAAATTTTTGTTAAAGATAGTTTATACGGCAAAACCTTAGTTTCTGGTAGTACGAACGGTAGAGGCTCAACAGTAACATCTAAACTAACTAAAAGTTATGATAATGGATGGTTTGGTACCGTACAAGGTACATTAAAACGCTATGGTGATTTTGAAGCTCCTGATTATGTACTTAGTAACACAGGTACTTTTGAAAGAAATGCATCATTACGTGTGGGCTTAAACCGATTCAATTATGGTATTGAAGGTTATTATTCATTTTATAAAAATGAAATAGGAATATTATTGGCCTCTCATATTGGTGGAGCAGAAGATCAAGTACGAGCAATCAACAGCTCAATTCCTTTAGTTATTAATGATTTTACATATGAAATAGCTTATCCTAAACAAGATATTACACATAACCTTGCTAGATTAAAAGCATTTAAAAAGTTTGAAGATTTTGGGAAAGTGAATCTTCAATATGATTTTCAACAAAACCACAGATTAGAATATGATATTCGTGTTGGTGATGATTCTGATACTCCATCATTAGATTTAGTATTAAAAACACACACCCTATTATTAGATTTAGATAGCAAATTTTCTGATAAGACGACATTAAAAACTGGTATAATGGCCAGATATCAAGATAATTTTGCTGATCCAAGTACTGGAGTACGCAGGCTAATACCTGATTATGAAAAATATGATATAGGAATATACGGTATTACATCTTTTCAATTAAATGATAATTGGTTAGCAGAAGCTGGGGCTAGATTTGATTACACTTATATGGATGTCTATAAATTTTATAGAACATCTTTTTGGGAAGAACGCAATTATGATGAACTCTTCCCTGAAATAGTTGTTGAAGAATATGATAATCAGATTTTAACAAATCCGCAATATAATTTTTATAATGTTTCAGGAACTTTAGGCACAACCTATACTTTTGATAATGATTATAAAATATTTTTTAATTATTCTTTAGCCTCTCGTGTACCAAATCCATCTGAATTATTTAGCGAAGGTTTACACCATTCTGCTTCACGAATAGAGTTAGGAGGTTTACAATTTACATCTGAAATTGCACATAAAATATCATTGACATTAGAGAAAAATGGTGATGTATTTGGTTTTTCTGCACAGCCTTTTATTAATAACATTAATGACTTTATTGTTATTGAACCAACAGAGGTTGAACAAACAATACGAGGAAATTTTCAGGTATGGGAGTACAGACAAACCAATGCTCAATTATTAGGTATAGACGTTGATGCATATTATGCTTTTACTAACAATTTCAAATTTAAAAATCAATTTTCACTAGTTAAAGGCTATGACCGTTCTGAAGGCGGACCATTAATTAGCATGCCACCAGTTAATACTACTAATGAAATTACCTATGAAAACCCAAAAGTAAACAACCTAAAATTAGCTTTACAAAGTGAATTTGTTTTTAGGCAAAATGAATACCCTAATAATAATTTTGAGGTATACATAGCCGAATCTGAAAGCTATGAATTAGTAGACGTAAGCACACCACCAGACGCTTATCACTTATTAAATTTTAGATCGAGTATGGACTTCAAAGTAAATCAAAAATCAAACCTTACAGTAGGTTTAAATGTGACGAATATTTTAAACACATCATACAGAAATTACTTGAACAGTTTGCGTTACTATGCAGACGATTTAGGTAGAAACTTTTTATTAAATCTTAAATTCAATTATTAATCTATTAAACAAAAATGAAAATGAAAACAATTAAAATTTTAAGTCTTTCAGTATTAGCTAGTATCGCATTAGCCTCATGTTCAAGTGATGATGATACACCAGAAATTGTTAATGAAGAAGAAGTAATTACAACAATGACTGTTACGCTTACACCAGATGATGATAGTGATGTTATTACCTTACAAACGCGTGATTTAGATGGTGATGGTTCTGATGATCCTGTAATTACAGTTTCAGGTCCTCTTAGCGCAGGGACAGCTTACGATGGAGTTATTGTTTTATTAAACGAAACAGAAGATCCTGCAGAAGATATTACTGAAGAAGTTGAAGAAGAAAGTGATGAGCACCAATTTTTCTACACAATTAGCTCTGGTTTAGATGTAACAACTGAGTATGCAAACTTTGATGAGGATGGAAATCCATTAGGAACTGAATTTACATTAACTGCTGGCGAAGTAAGCTCTGGTACTATTACTTTTACTTTACGCCATGAGCCAACAAAACCTAATGATGGTATTGATGATGCAGGTGGTGAAACTGATATTTTAGCTACTTACAGTGTTTCTGTAGAGTAACACTATAAATTTTTTGTATTAAAAAACCCTTTACAG
>NZ_JAHKQN010000013.1:389463-536547 GCF_018861125.1 Cellulophaga baltica
CTGTAAAGGGTTTTTTAATTTATATATTTGGTTTACTACAATAAATTAACCAAATTATGATTTCTAAAAAAAGTTATATAATCTGTATTTTAATATTATCTGTATTTATTGGCATGGCTCAAGAAAAAAGTACTACATATTATGATGAATACTGGAATGAGACTACTAAGGGAGATGCTACTTATTACAGAAAAAGACCTTTAGAGAAAAAACAATATCAATATTCAGAGCCAACAACTATTTATGATAGAGATGAGACTTCTATAAATTATGATGAAGAATTAAAACTTGATCCCCCAATAAAGTCAGTTTACAAAAACGGTAAAATCTTTGATGGTATAGAATTTGATTTTTCAAAACATAATTTTTCTAAAAAAACATTAAAAAATGGTATAACTCAATCTTTGTCTTTATATGTGTTTGCTATGCATTATGCCAATGCTATTAAGATTATAGCCACAGACACCGGCTATACAGTTACAGAGACTATACACCCGAAAATTAAAATAACAGCTAAAAACGGTACTATATCATTCACATATGATGACAAAATTTTCCGTTCTAAAATAAAAAATGAATTGGCCAACTTAACAATAATATACAGTATTAAGAATGACACTATAATTCCAATAAAAAAATGGAACGAAGATTTACTTTACACCCAAAAATATTTGGAAACTTACAAAAGTGATTTCTTAGGGCAATATTATACCAAGTTAGGGCCGTCAGATTATTCAGCAGCTAATGCTTTTTTAAAGCTCAAAGAACAAAATAATAATGAAGATTTTGAAGCGATTTCTTCGATTACTTACGATAGCGAAGGTTTACCATATCACGGAATGCTAATTGAAAATTTCAAAACAAAATATCAAGGCACAATCTATAAAGAAAGAGTAAAAGGTAAAACTTTAAAAAATGCTACATTAAAAGATTTGAATGAATTTTATGAAAAGAATTATTGAAGTAAAAAAGGGTGACTTAACGATAAGTCACCCTTTTTATATAAAAACATTTTACTACTTACTATTTTAAATCGAAACGATCTAAGTTCATAACTTTTGTCCAAGCAGCTACAAAATCTTTCACAAATTTCTCTTTACCGTCTTCACAAGCATAAACTTCTGCAATAGCTCTTAATTCTGAATTTGAACCAAATATTAAATCAACTCTAGTACCTGTCCATAATACATCACCATTAGTTCTATTTTTACCCTCAAAAATAGTATCATCTTCAGATGTTGCACTCCAAGTAGTTCTCATATCTAATAAGTTTACAAAGAAATCATTAGATAAAACATCTTTTTGTTTTGTGAAAACTCCGTGAGCAGAACCGTCAAAATTAGCATTCAATACACGTAGACCAGCAACTAAAACACTCATTTCAGGTGCTGTTAATGTCATTAATTGTGCTTTATCGACTAACAATTCTTCAGCAGATACACTAAATTTTTGTCTTGTATAGTTACGGAAGCCATCAGCAATAGGCTCTAATACTTCAAATGCTTCAGCATCTGTTTGCTCTTGACTTGCATCAGTTCTACCTGGCATAAATGGCGCAGTTAAATCAAAACCTCCATTTTTAGCCGCTTGTTCAACACCAGCAGTACCTGCTAATACAATTAAATCAGCTAAAGTTACTTTTTTGTTTCCTGCTTGTGCTTCATTAAATTCATTTTGAATACCCTCAAGTACACTTAAGACTTCTTTTAGTTGAGCAGGGTTATTAACTCTCCAATTATTTTGAGGAGCTAAACGTATACGTGCACCATTAGCGCCACCACGTTTATCTGAATCTCTATAAGTTGAAGCAGAAGCCCAAGCTGTACTAACTAGTTTTGAAATTGATATACCAGAAGCTAATACTTTAGCTTTTAAATCTTCAATATCTTTATCGTCAATCAAATCAAAATCTACAGCTGGTACTGGATCTTGCCAAATTAATTCTTCTGTTGGTACTTCTGAACCTAAATAACGTTCAGCTGGCCCCATATCTCTATGCGTTAATTTATACCAAGCACGAGAATAAGCATCAGCAAACTCCTCAGGATTTTCTAAGAAATTTCTTGATATTTTTTCATAAGCAGGATCCATACGTAAAGACAAATCTGTCGTTAACATAAATGGAGCATGCGTTTTTGTTGGATCATGCGCATCAGGAAAAGTCCCTGCACCTGCATTATCTTTTGGTTTCCATTGGTGTGCACCACCTGGACTTTTAGTTAATTCCCATTCGTAACCAAATAAGTTTTCAAAAAAGTAATGACTCCATTTCGTTGGTGTTTGAGTCCAAGCACCTTCTAAACCACTTGTAATAGTGTCAGCACCTTTACCAGTACCAAAATTATTTTTCCAACCTAAACCTTGTTGTTCAATACCTGCAGCAGCTGGTTCAGACTCTAAATATTTTTCAGGATCTGCTGCACCATGAGTTTTACCAAATGTGTGACCACCTGCAATTAAAGCAACGGTTTCATAATCATTCATTGCCATACGACCGAATGTCTCACGAATATAATGTGCCGCTTCAACAGGATCAGGGTTACCGTTATGACCTTCTGGATTTACATAAATTAACCCCATATGTGCCGCACCTAGTGGGTTCTCTAAATCTTCACCTTCTTTTTCATATCTTTTATTGTTTCCTAGCCATTCTGTTTCAGAACCCCAGTAAATATCTTCCTCTGGTTGCCAAATATCTTCACGACCACCTGCGAAACCAAACATTTTTAATCCCATAGATTCATGAGCACAGTTACCAGCTAAAATCATTAAATCTGCCCAAGATATTTTTTTACCATATTTTTGTTTGATAGGCCATATTAATAAACGTGCCTTATCTAAACTAGCATTATCTGGCCAGCTGTTTAAAGGTGCAAAACGTTGTGAACCAGAACTTGCTCCACCACGACCATCGGAAATACGGTAAGTACCTGCACTATGCCATGCCATACGAATGAAAAACGGACCATAATGACCATAATCGGCCGGCCACCATTCTTGACTATCTTCCATTAATTCAAATAAATCTTTTTTAACAGCCTCAATATCTAAAGATTTAAAAGCCTCTGCATAATTAAAGTCTTTATCCATAGGATCAGACTTAGAAGAATGAAGCCTTAGAATATTTAAATTTAATGAGTTTGGCCACCAGTCACGGTTTGTTGTACCGCCACCTGCTGCTTGATTTAATTCCCCATTTAAAAATGGACATTGAGCTGCTGATTCATTAACATCCCATGCTTTTCCATCAGAAGCTGAGTGAGAATGTGATTTATTTTCCATAATAAAACTGTTTTTAAAATTGAATATATTTTATATAACTAACTACTGCTAAATTATAAGAATTAAATCTATTAAAATTATTTTTTTAATAGATAAAAACTATTTAACGATTGTCGATATCATATAGGATAAATATACAAAACTAATTTGTAGTCTTTTTATTGTTAAAATTATTAGATTGTAAATTTAACTTAAAGTACAAAAAAAGCCTGAAATATTCAATTTCAGGCTCTTACATTTTTTTCAATAAAAAAATTAGTTCATTTTCATCAACCATTCTTTCATATCAACTTCTTTACTAATCATTTCTTTAAGATCTGAAATAGCAACTCGTTGTTGCTCCATTGTATCTCTATGTCGAATAGTAACTGTTTTATCTTCTAAAGATTGGTGGTCTACAGTAATACAAAAAGGTGTTCCGTTAGCATCTTGTCTTCTATAACGTTTACCAACAGCATCTTTTTCGTCATAAAAAACATTAAAATCCCATTTTAAATCATTCACGATTTCATGTGCTAATTCTGGAAGACCATCTTTTTTTAATAATGGGAATATTGCTGCTTTAGTTGGTGCTAAAACTGCAGGCAATTTTAAAACTGTTCTTGTTGTTCCATTTTCTAATTCTTCATCTTCTAAAGAATTTGAGAAAACTGCTAAAAACATACGATCTAAACCTATTGAAGTTTCAACTACATAAGGCACATAATTTTTCTTCAAGTCATTATCAAAATACTGTAATTTTTTACCAGAGAATTTTTCATGCTGTGATAAATCAAAATCTGTTCTTGAATGAATACCCTCTAATTCTTTAAAACCAAATGGAAACTTAAATTCGATATCTGCCGCGGCATCAGCATAATGTGCTAATTTTTCATGATCATGAAAACGATAATTCTCTTCACCCATACCTAAAGAAAGGTGCCATTTAATTCTATTTTCCTTCCACTTTTCATACCATTCTTGCTGTGTACCTGGCTGAATGAAAAATTGCATCTCCATTTGTTCAAATTCACGCTGACGAAAAATAAATTGACGGGCAACAATCTCATTACGAAAAGCTTTACCTACCTGAGCAATACCAAAAGGAATTTTCATACGCCCAGTTTTTTGCACATTTAAAAAATTCACAAAAATACCTTGAGCCGTTTCTGGTCTTAAATATAAGTCCATAGCACTATCAGCAGATGCGCCTAGCTTAGTTCCAAACATTAAGTTAAACTGCTTAACATCTGTCCAGTTTTTAGAACCTGAAATTGGGCAAACGATATCTAATTCATCAATAAGGTTACGAACATCAACTAAATCTTCATTCTCTAATGATTTCCCTAAACGTTTCAATATCGTATCAATTTTTTCTTGATAACCAACCACTCTTGGATTCGTTTCTAAAAATTGCTTTTTATCAAAAGATTCACCAAAACGCTTTTCAGCTTTTTTAACCTCTTTCTCAATTTTATTTTCAATTTTTGCAGTATAATCTTCAACTAAAACATCGGCTCTATACCTTTTTTTAGAATCTTTATTGTCTATAAGTGGATCATTAAAAGCATCCACATGACCGGAAGCTTTCCATGTAGTTGGATGCATAAATATTGCCGCATCAATACCTACAATATTATCATTCATTTGAACCATGGCTTTCCACCAGTATTCACGAATGTTCTTTTTTAGTTCAGCACCGTTTTGAGCATAGTCATAAACCGCACTTAAACCATCATATATTTCACTAGATTGAAAAACGTATCCATACTCCTTAGCATGAGATATCACTTTTTTAAATTTATCGTCTTGATTTGCCATGTGGCAAAAATAGAATATTACCCTAAAATGAAATAATTTATTTTAAAACAAATTCTGTACTCTGCAGTAATTTTTGATTCTCGAAGATATTTAAAGTATACAAACCTGGTTGTAATGAACCTTCAGGCACTTGAATATTATCACAAACTGGTATGTTTTTACCATCAAACTCAAACATAACCTTTTTACTATAAATATTACCGTTAATATTTATACTCGTTGATTTATGTTCAATTACTTTCTTATTTGGGTCTAAAAATTGTAAGTATATTACTTTTTCTTCATGAATCACATTTACGTCTTCCACGATAGTAACACAACCTTTTAATCTAGAAACTGATATTGCCTTATTGGTTTGTGTAACAGCACCACTACGCACTCTATAGGAAACCCCCTCAGCTTCTTGCATACGCAAATAGCTTTTTATTTTTAACTCTTCATTAAGCCTTTTATTTTTTTGAATTAGAGCCGCTTCAGCTTCAGCTAAAGTAGCACTCTCGCTTTCTAAATAATCAATTTTTGCCTTGGTCTCATTATATTTTTTAGCCAAAACACTATTATTATACCGTAACGAATTATTCTTAAGTTTTAGACTATCATGAAGCAATTCCATTTGACGAAATTCTTTTTTATACTCACGCAACTTTGCAACTGTGAAATTTAAACTACCGACAGAATCTAATAATTGTTCAATTTTATATTTAGAATCTTGAAGTTCAATTTCATTAACTTCATTAGCAGTTGAAAGTCTATCAACTTCAGTTTTCATTAAAGTAAGGTCTTTTACTAAAATCAATTTCTCTTCTTCTAAAAAGCTAATTTTAGTAACTGCCTGGGTATGGCTATAATAAAAGGCAATTAATATGCCTATTACTGTAGCTACCATCGCAGCGAGAATTATTTTATAATTGATTTTAGTATCTTGAGAGTCCATTTTAAAGGTTAAGTAGGTTTTTTTGATTTTAATTATACAAGTTCATGAATAATTGGTTTGTAAAGATAGTAAATGATATTAACAGAATCCTAGTACCAATAGGGTGTTTTGGATGTAATGCATATTTACGCAAAGGTGAACGGACATTATGCACCGTTTGTCGAAACCAAATACCACTTACCGAACAGAATTTTCACAAAGAAAATTCATTTGATCGCATTTTTTATGGTAGAGTAGTCATAAAAAAAGCAGTTTCATTCTTATTTTTTACTCATAATGGAATTGTAAAAAACTTAATTCATAACCTAAAATACAAAAATCAAGAGCAAATTGGAGACTTTTTAGGAGATTGGTGTGGAACTTTATTGAAAAACGATCCTATTTTGCAAAAAATTGATTTAGTGGTTCCTGTACCCCTACATAAAAAAAAATTAAACAAGCGTGGTTATAATCAGGTTTCAAATTTTGCGAAACAAGTTGCAACACATTTAAATATAAAATACGAAGAAAATGCTTTAATTAAAACTAGAAATACAAAAACCCAAACTAAAAAAAATAGATTTCTGAGATGGCAAAACAATCAAAATCTGTTTCAATTAAATAATGAGATAACGGTTCAAAATAAAAACATATTGATTGTAGATGATGTAGTAACAACTGGGGCTACTTTAGAAGCTTGTGCAAATGCTTTTAAAACAGAAAACAGTGTTACTATTTATTTTCTTACCATGGCAATGGTTGAAAAAACTTAACGTTTTGTTTGGTGATTTAATGGTATTACAAAATTGCGTTTTATTAAATTAGTTGTTTCTTTGTTTTTTTAAGACTTTCAAAAGTATTATGATTAGACGAATATTAGCTTGCGTGTTTTTAGTTTTAGCAGCATTCTCATTATATCAATGTGCTGTTACAGGTACTCCTTCAGGAGGCATAAAAGATATTATTCCGCCAAAATTAACTAAGGCTGAACCAAAGAATATGTCTCTTAATTTTAAAGGGAAAAAATTTCGCCTTTACTTTGATGAATACGTTAAACTTAATGATGTTACAAATCAGCTAATAGTCTCGCCACCACTGAAGTATACACCAACAATAACACCTTCAAGTACTGCTCAAAAATATGTTGAGGTTTTTATAAAAGATACACTCAAACCAAATACTACTTATACTTTTAATTTTGGACAAAGCATTGTTGATAATAATGAGGGAAACCCAAATAGTTTTTTTACCTATATATTCTCTACCGGAACTTATATTGATTCGTTGTCATTAAAAGGCGTTGTTGAAGATGCTTATAATAAAGAAGTTGACTCTTACTTAAGTATAATGTTATATGAAATAGATAGCACTTATAATGATTCTACGGTATTTAAAAGACCTCCGAATCATATTACAAATACGCTAGATAGTACATTCCTTTTTGAATTAAAAAATCTTAAAAAAGGTAAATATGCTTTGTTTGGTGTGAAAGATGAGAGCAAGAATAATGTTTTTGATCAAGGTTCTGATAAAATTGCATTTTTAAATGACACAATTACATTACCTACTGATGAAACTTATTTACTTACACTCTTTAAGGAAGAACCAAACTACGCAATATCTGTACCAAAATATGAATCTAAAAATAAAATAGTATTTGGGTATCAAGGTAATTATGAAGATATTAAAATAAAACCTTTATCAATAATACCTGACTCTATTCGTACAAAAATTGCAAAACAACCTGATAAAGACACCCTTAATTTTTGGTTTACCCCTTACGATTTAGACTCATTACAATTTACCGTTACTAATGAAAAGCTTAAGCAGAAAGATACCTTTACTATCAAAAGCAGAAAAGTAGGTGTTGATTCTTTTGAATTGAAACCAAATTTCTCAGGCGCCATTGGTTTTAAAGATAATTTTTCAATAGCTGTAAATACTCCAATTACCCGTATTGATGATAGTAAAATAAAATTAATAAATAAAGATTCACTTGATGTTGAGTATTCTACAGTTTTAGATACTTTAAGCAATAGTCTTGGAATAAATTTTGAAAAAGAGCCTAACGAAGCTTATCGTCTTGCAATTTACCCTTGTTTATTTGAAGACTTTTTTGGTAACACAAATGATACTATAGTTTTTAACCTAACCACTAAAAGTTATGCAGATTTTGGGAACTTAGAACTTGAACTTAGTGGCGAAGTAACGTACCCTGTAATTGTTCAACTAACTGATGAAAAAGGGGTTAAGAAAAGAGAATTATATGCAACAGAACCTAAATCGTTTTATTTTTCAAACCTTACTCCAGGCAACTATTTAGTCAGAGTAATTTCTGATGACAACAATAATAGAAAATGGGATACAGGTAACTATTTAAAAAATATACAACCCGAGCGTGTGAGTCATTCACCAAAAATAATTGAAATGCGTGCTAATTGGGAAGAGAAATATAATTTTAGTCTTTTAAAGTAAAATCATCTTTATCATTTAAAAACTTCATTTTTTTTCTACAGGAAACAATATGCTCTTTTTCTAATATCGCATAAACAATTTCTTCGCTCGTTGAAAAAGTTATTGTATTACCTAAAGCGTCATAAACAGCACTATGCCCTGAATACTTGTGTCCTAAATCATCTTCACCAACTCTATTTACACCAATACAATAGGCCATATTTTCTATTGCTCTTGCTTTTAAAAGAATATCCCATGCATTAATTCTAATTTTTGGCCAATTAGCAACATATAGCAACACATCGTAATTTTCTACATTTCTTGCCCAAACAGGAAACCTAAGGTCATAGCAAATTAGCGGACAAATTTTAAAACCTTTATACGTTACAATTGTCTTCATATTGCCTGCTTTAAAAACTTTATCTTCACCTGCTAAGGTGAAAGTATGTTTTTTATCATAAGTTTGAATTTCACCAGTTGGCTTTATGAAGAATAGCCGATTATAAAAGTTTCCATTTTCTAAAAAAATTATACTCCCAGTTATAGCAGATTTTTTTTCTGAAGAGATTTTGAGTAACCAATCAATAGTTAAGCTTCCTTCATTATCACCTATATGCTCTGGACTCATGGTAAAGCCTGTTGTAAACATTTCAGGAAGAATAATTAAGTCAACCGAATCTTTAATTTTTTTTACTTTATCTGAAATAATCGATCTATTTGCTTGAGGGTTTTCCCAAACTAAAGAAGTTTGTATTAATGCTATTTTTAATTCAGACATTATAAATTTTTTAATAAAGTTAAGTGTTTTCAATAAAAAAAAACAAAGACTCAAAATCTATAATTTTGAGCCTTTAGTATATGAAATATAATTAAATCTATGCAGATAACAAATCTATTACTTCGGTAAAATTTTGCATTTTAGCATGATCTAAAGCTGTTTTATCTCGTGCATCTTTTACTGAAGCATCTGCACCATTTGCTAATAATAATTTGGCAATTTCTGGCTTATTAAATGTTGCTGCATAACTTAATGATGTTGAACCCATTGAATTAATAACATTCACATTGGCTCCATTTTCAATTAATAACTTTGCAAGACCTAAATATCCTTTAAAACTCACACCCATTAATGCTGTATTACCAACAGAATCTCTACTATCAATTGGCGCACCTTTTTCAAGTAACAATTCAGTAATTTTTTGTTGTTCATAATATGTTGCTAATATTAATGGTGATGATCCACGTTGATCTACACTATTTAATAGCTCTGGATTTTCTGATAACATTTTTGACACTGCATCAGCATTTCCGTTTCTTATTTCATTAAAAAAAATATTACTCATAGCATTACTTTTTATTTATTAATAACCAATTTAAAAAACTCTTATTATAATTCATTAAAAGCTAATTTTATAATAATGAACTTTATTATTAATGTAAATATATTGCAGATTGCCAAATTTAATTTGGTTAATCAATACCATAAAACAATAAATCAATAGTTTTTACCTATTAAAAATCAAATTTTAATTACTATTCTAAATAAAAAATAGTTAATTATTAGCCAAATTTAAATTCAAAAGAAGTTTTTTCTCCTTTTTATCTTAAAAAGAATATAAATAATTTAATATTCAGCCTAACAACAGATTAAGTCTTTTCCTACTAAAATTAAAAAATCTTATCTTTAAAACAAAAACTGAAATTGGATTTATTAACCTTTACATATTCGCTTAAAGATATCCCCCTTGCAATTGCTATTGTAGATCTAGATCTTTATGTAAAAGATTATTCTATTTCTTGGTACAAAAAATTTGGAATCACAAGGAAAGAACGTCAAGAAAACACAAACATCAAATCAATTGCTAGTATTCCGGAAGATGTTTATCATTTAATACTATCTATAATTAATGGAGAAAATTCTCTTATAGAAAATTTTGAATGTAAGAACGATCAAAGAGCCTGGTTTAATTGGAAAATTAGTGCTACAAAAGACGAGGATAACCGCATAACTGGTGCAGTTGTAATTGCAGATGATATTACAGAAAAAAAGAAGAAAGAAGAACTATTAATACAAGCACAATCTGTTGCTAAAATTGGTAGTTGGGAGCTTAATTTAACAACTAACCAAATATACTGGAGTGATGAGACCAAAGTAATTCATGAGGTTGGGTTAGATTACATTCCTAATCTTGATGAAGGAATTAACTTTTATAAAAAAGGAATTCATAGAGAGACAATTACTAACGCCATAAATAATGCTATTAATGAAGGAATTTCTTGGGAAAAAGAATTACAAATTACAACGGCAAAAGGCAATGATATATGGATCAGAGCAAAAGGCAAGCCTGAAATAATTAATAATAAATGTGTTCGTGTTTTTGGAACATTTCAAAATATTGATAAATACAAAAAACAACAAATTGCATTTGAAAAAACCTCTGACCGATTAAAAGTAGCTACAGAAACAGCAAAAATTGGTATTTGGGAATATGATGTTAAAAACGATAATCTTATTTGGGATGATAATATGTACGAAATGTACAATATCAATCTTAAAGAAAAAAATACAAAAGGGATATTAACTGCATGGAAAGAACGCTTGTGTAATAATGGTATACAAAACGACATTAAAGATTTGAGTACAACATTAGATGTCTTGAATATGTTTAATACTGTTTTTAAAATAAGCCCTACTGGAGATGAAATACGATATATCAAATCAAAATTTACAACTATCGAAGATGGGTTTGGTAACATTACACGTTTGGTAGGTACAAATTGGGATATTACACAATTAAAAGTTAGCCAATTAAAATTATCGAAAAACGAAAAATCTTTTAAAGGTGTTTTCCAAAATTCATCAATTGGTATGGCATTGGTATCATTAGAAAACACATGGATTGATGTTAATGATAGTATTTGCGAAAGTTTTGGCTATTCAAAAGATGATTTACTAAATAAAAATTTTCAAGATATTACACATCCCAAAGATCTTACAAAGGGGTTTGATCGATTAGAACTACTTAAAAAGGGAGAGATTGATAATTATCAAATAGACAAAAGATATATAGATAAAGATGGGGCTATAGTTTACGCTATTTTAACAGTTACAGCTATTCGAAATTTTAAAGGCGAAGTTTCACATTTATTAACTCAAATTTCAGATATTACCTCGAGAATTAATGCTGAAAATAAAACCAAAAAATTAAACACAGTTACTAAAAACCAAAATAAAAGTTTATTAAATTTTGCACATATAGTTTCTCATAATTTACGCTCACATTCATCAAACTTATCAATGTTAACTAAGTTTTTGTTAGACGAAAATAATGAAGATGAAATACAAGATCTTAAAAGAATGCTTAAAGATGCAACTGAAAGTTTAAATGATACAGTATACCATTTAAATGATGTTGTGCAAATTTCAACAAACACCGAAGACAAATTAAAAAGTGTTAATTTTAATAATGCGATAAAAGCTGTTCAACACAACATTAGTGCTTTAATAAGAGAAAAAAATGCTAATTGCATAATTGAGGTTCCTACAGATAAAAAAGTTCAAGTTGTTCCTGCCTATTTAGATAGCATATTATTAAATTTATTTACAAATAGTATAAAATATAGTTCTCCTAACCGAAAGTTGGAGATTAGTATAAAAGTTAAAGACATCAATAAAACTAGCATTCAATTAGAATTTAAAGATAATGGGCAAGGTATAGATCTAGTACGGCATGGTAAAAAACTATTCGGAATGTACAAAACATTTCACACCCACAAGGATGCTCGAGGAATCGGATTATTTATAACAAAAAATCAAATTGAAGCTATGGGCGGAAGTATAAGCCTTACTAGTGAAGTTAATAAAGGAACAACATTTAATTTAATCTTTAAAAAAGGTTTATAACCAAAATACCCCCCAGTATTATGAATAAAATTGAACGTGCTTGCGTTATTGACGATGATCCAATATGCGTATTCGGAATTAAAAAAATTCTCAAAAAAGTAGGTTTTTGTAACGAAATTATTGTATTTAAAAATGGTTTTGAAGCTATTAATGGTTTAAAAGATTTATTGAAACAAAATAAACCATTACCTCAAATTATCTTTTTAGATTTAAATATGCCAATTATGGATGGATGGGATTTTTTAGAGGATTTTATTAAAATTCCAAATGCCAATAGAACATATGTAGCTATTTATATCATAAGCTCTTCACTAGATCCTCGCGATCTAGAAAAAGTAAAAGAATATAGCTCAGTTACTAATTATTTGATTAAACCTATTACCTCTGAAAAAATTGACACTGTAATTGGTGAGTATTTAAATTAATTTCGTATTATAGAGTTAATTAACTAAAAGTCAACTATTAAACTCAACCCATTTACAACATTTTACTAATTTTAATAAAATGCCAAAATGAAAGTCTCAGAAACCTTCTCACATCTTAATAAAGATGAAGCATTTGTTAAAAATGCAACATCACCAATTGCTATACTAGATGAAAATCTCAATTTTTTATCATGCTCAAAAAAATGGGAGTCAGTATATAAAACACCTTTAAATTCTATTTTAGGGGAAAATTTTTTTGAAGCTATGCCAAATTTCCCAAAATGCTTTCAAGAAAAATTAGCAGGTGCTATCAATGGTGAAAGTCAAATTTCAAATGGAAAAAGTATCCAATTGAATAATGGCCAGCCTGTTTGTGTAAAATATAATATAAGGCCTCGCGTTTCAAACAAAAGAATTACTGGAGTAATAGCAGAATTAACAATGACAGAATCTAACAACATGGAAAGTTTGTTAGATGATGCTCAAAAAGTTGCTCGAACGGGAGCTTGGGAAGTTGATCTTAAAACCAATAAAGTTCTTTGGACTAAAATGGTAAATATTATTCACGAAGTAGAACCAGGTTACACTCCAAGCACTTATGAAGAATGCTTTGAGCATTTTAAGGAAGGAGAGTATCGTAATAAAATTTATGAAGCAGCTAACAGAGCAGTAAATGAAAACATTCCTTGGGACGAAGAGGTAATAATGATTACTGCCAAAGGAAAAGAGATTTGGATTAGAACAAAAGGCCAAGCTGAGTTTATAGATGGACAATGTGTTAGAATTTATGGTATATGCCAAGATATAAACGAATTTAAGTTAGAAGAATTAAAATATAGAGAAGCAGCTGAACAACTAAAGAGAGCTGTAACTGTATCAAAAGTTGCCACTTGGGAATTTCATTTAAACGATAAACTTGCGATATGGGATGACACTTGTTTTGAACTTCACAACATTGATAAAAACAATTACAACGGTAGTCTATTTGCAAGATGGAAAAAATCTATTCATCCTGATGATGTTGATGTTATTGAAAACTTATTTACGGAGTATAAAAATGAAATAACATCAAAAACCAATACAATTCATTACAGGGTTTTATTTCCTAATAATCAAGTGCGAACATTAAAGGCTACGCTAACATTTATTTCTGAAATTGACAGTAAAACATACAAAGCTGTTGGTGTTTGTGTTGATGTAACAAAGGAAAAAATAGCAGAAAAAAAACTTAAACAATACGCCAATATTACCAGTGAGCAAAACAATAATTTGACCAATTTTGCTCATATGGTTTCACATGATTTAAGAGCACATTCTACCAATCTATCTGTATTAACTAGATTACTTCTTGATGAAAAAAATGAAGACCAGAAAACACAAATTTTAGCAATGTTAAAAAGTGCTACAGATAGTTTAAACAGTACTGTTTACAATTTAAATGAGGTTACACAATCAAGTGATACTACAAATATTGAAGAGAAATTATCACAAGTAAATCTTTTAAAAGTATTACAAAATGTCAAAAACAATATTAGCTTAAAATTCAATAAGAAAGAAGCAACAAGTATTTTTGATGTTCCGCCAAATGTAGAAGTTACCGTTGTTCCTGCTTATTTAGATAGTATTTTATTAAATTTATTCTCAAATAGCCTTAATTATAGTGCACCCCAACGTAAACCAGTCATTACAGTAAAATCAAAAACTTATGGTAATAAGACAAAAATTGATTTTATAGACAATGGTAGGGGTATCGATTTAAATGTTGCGGGAAAAAATATCTTTGGAATGAATAAAACTTTTCATCGTAATAAAGATGCAAGAGGCGTTGGCCTTTATATTACAAAAAATCAAGTTGAGGCTATGGGTGGCAATATTTCTGTAACTAGCAAAATAGATGTTGGTACAACATTCACTATTACATTAAACAAATAATTAAATTGTGGAAAAAAATCATAAGCTTATTTATTTTATAGATGACGACCCTATTATAGTTTTTATTTCTAAAAAATTAATGGCTGAAATAGATTACAGCCAAGAAATTAAGGAGTTTGATAATGGAAAATCAGCAATTGAAGCACTAATTACTGCTAGCGAAAAAGACCAACAAATACCCGCTATTATATTTGTAGATCTAAGCATGCCTATAATGAACGGGTGGGAGTTTTTAGAAAATTTTCAAAAAGCAAAAATTAAAAACAAAGAAAATATAACCATAGTTGTACTTAGCTCATCTATTAGTGCTTCTGAAATTGAAATGGTAAAAGGTTATCCTATTGTTCAAGATTATATTGTAAAACCCATTACTCCTGCCGATTTAAATAAAATAAATAGCAGTATAAAAATCAACGAATAGTTGGCGTATAACCATCTGGTGCATTTTGTGGCAAATTTATGGTGCCTGAATCTCCAGTGTCATTATATATTTCCCATTCGGCAAAGGTGTATATGGGGTTTGATTTGGTAACAGCTTCCTTTCTAAATGCTCTACCATCTTCAAATTCATGGTTTGTACCAGAACCATCTTCACCTACAATGCCAAAAATATCTATTAATTTTCCAAATGGATCAACAAGCGTTATATTATCATCTCCATTTGAATCTGCAGCACTACCTGTATTACCCTCTAAATTTGCCGTAACACCATAAACTGTATTAAATACAATACTATCCGTAGCAACAACAAAAGTACTTTTAGGTGCAATAAATTGACCTGTTAAGTTTATACTAGAACCTACTTCTAAATTAGCATTTGTATATCTATTTAAAGTCCAGCCTTTTAAACTTAAGGTGTCTTCACTGGTATTATAGAGTTCTATAAACCTAGCATCTGCATTGTTATTAGGGTCGGCAATTTCTGAAATGAATATCTCGTCAGATGTAAATTCATCAATTACATCTTCACAACGATCATTATTAAAATTAATATCATTTAAATCTCGGATAATCAAATAGTAATTTAAATTTTCTTTGTGTAAGATTCCTTTAACCTCCCCACTTCCATCTGGTAATTGCATCGCTTGAAAATCAGAATAACCACTGTTCAATAACTCAAGTTGATTATCGTCACAGTCAATTAGGCTTCTTGTAGTTTCTTCTGTTTCTATAGCAAAAGGTTGGCCAACCTCCTCTAAAACGAACTCTGTATTATCAAATGACACCAGCGTATTCACATAAGCATCTATTGATTCACTTAAAGATAATTTTGTTGGCTCTAAAACCTCTTCAGCATCACACATCACAAAAATATGTTCATCAATAACTGTAGCAGGTAATCTACCAACAGAAGCATTACCAAAGGCACTAAACACTCCACCCAAAGAATAAATTCCATTACTCTGACCTAAATACAAACCTTTTAGCTTTATGCTAATTTTTGTACCTATTGGATAAAATAAATAAGTATCTCGAAGATCAATTTCTATTTGAAAACCTGCAGTTGGATCACTAGCCTTATCCTGAAAATGAAGCACACTGTAAAAATTACCAGCTTCATCTGAAGAAATTACATACCCTTCAATAATTAAATCTTCTTGTATTTGAATAGTTTCATTTACATACAAACTTTTCACAATATCATATGTTGTATTTACACCTACATCATCTATACAATTTGGCTCTAAATTTTTAAAACTACGATCTTTCACACAAGAGCTTATGCATAGTAAAATACAAATGACATAAATAAAAAGTTGATATTTTTTAAAACCCATACTTTATAGACTTATTGAAAAATTTAAAAAATATGTGCGACCGTAACCATACCAATACTTGGGTGCAAATGATGGCCTACCGCTTAAATTATCTTGTTTTAACTGACCGTAATTACCATTTCTACTTTGTTCATACCCACCAGTTCTAAATACAGCATCAAAAACATTACTTACACTAGCAAAAACACTAATATATTTACCATTTTTCAACCAAGATTTACCACCTACAACATTTAAAAGGTAAAAATTATCTAATGATTTTTGAGCAAGTAAAGCATTTACATTTTCTTCAGTTGCATCTGCAAAGTTTTGACCAGTTTCAGGATCTATATAAAAACTTCGTGTACGAGTTATGGTTGATATATTTGCGTAATTATTGGCTAGATAATTAGCGGTTAGCCCTGCCCACCAATATTTTGGGTCACGGTAATTTATACCTAATGCGAATGCTTTTTGTGGGCCTTGAGCAAGTTTATAATCTTTAATTTTTGCTTCACCTAAAGCTATAGCTCCCTCTAAATTAATCAGGTCTTCTTCAGCACCTGACGTATCAAAATTAATGGTGACTGAGGGGTTGTTCGCATACACGTATTTACCAACAGCCGCTACTGCAGTTAATTGAACCGCTGGTGATAATTGATATTCTAACCCAAGTTCTGTTCCCATATGTAGTTTATCTAAACCCGTAAGTACTTCTTGAACAAAATCTGAACCTACACCTGTATCAACAAAAAAGAAATTAATATCTGTAGTGTTTTGAAAACGGGTGTAAAAACTTGTAAATCTTCCTGTAAGTTTTGGAAATCTTAAAAAATAAGATGCATCAATTGTTGTTATTTTTTCAGAAGTTAAATCAGGTACCGTTAAATTATTTTCTCTAGGATTTATAAATACATTTTGCAAGGTTGGTGCTAAATTTAAGATTGCTCCATTTGCTTGCAACCAATTTCGACCATTTAATTTATAGGTAAGCCCTGTCTTAATTCCGTAATCTGAAAATTTAATTTTATCACTTTTACCTAATGAGTTATCAATAAAACGTTCATTTTGGTATAAACCATCTCTTTGATGATTAGTGTTTTTATAATTTACACTTAAAAATACTTTCCATTTATTAAGCTCATATTTAAATTGAACAAATGCATTATTTTCATTTGAACGTATAGTGTAATTATAATTAAATATGTCATTTTCAGTTTTATTTATTTCACTATTTATATCGTTCAACGTATTAGAAAAAGTATCAATATCTTCATGATAATCTGCTCCTAACAAATCATTTATTAAGGCGTAGTTTTTAGATTTTAATTTTCGGTATGATAAACCAAAATCTAATGAAATTTGATTATTGAAAGTAAAATTACCAACTGTGCTTAATGAAGTTTTAGTATCTTTTATTACATCATCATACAAAACATAAGCCGCTTTTTCTCGGCTATTTGCGGTATAAATATGATTCCAATTTAATTGAGGGTTTTTAATAAAACCAACTTTAGCAGTGTTTGCACTCAAAAAATTAGCACCTAACGAACTATTTAAATAAAAACTAGGTAAGTAACGGTAATAAGTTGGGTCAGGATTTGGAGCATCATAGTAACCCAATCGACTTCTGGTATTCTCTCCTGTTTGATATGAAACTCCTGTAGTTAATGTTAGCTTATCTGTTTCAAAAAAGTGATTAAACATTACTATTGGCTCTGCAATTTTTCGCTCTCTTGAATTTCTAATTTTGCCGTTTTGGATACCCCAATAAGGATTGTATTTATTACCAACCAAATTAAATACTTCTTCTGTAATTGCTGATGATCTTCCTCTACGGTTCGATGCCAACATACTTGTAAACAAGAAACTATTTTTATCATTAATCTTATATTCTAAAGCTCCAAAAAATGAATAAGCATCATATAACGTACCTGAAATATATCCTTCTTTTGACCATCTTCTTGAACCAGAAATACTATATGCTAATCCTTTTTTACTAATTGGAGCAGTATAAGTTGCCATAATTCTGGCACCATAGGTTCTATTTGATGCAGATGATGACAACCGCAAACCAGAGCGCATTTTAGAGGGCCTAGTATCAATATTCGTAACACCCAGTACCCCTCCAAAACTATATACTGAAGCTTGTAGGCCATTAGTAAATTGCTGATTTCTGGTTACATCATTTAACCCTCCCCAATTATTCCACTGAGGTCTACCATCATAGAATTTATTCATTTCTGTGCCATTAATCAATACTTTACTTTGTTTAGAATCGTAACCACGAACTCTAAAAAATGCTTGTCCAAAATCAAAAGCTGCTTTGTTTAGAAAAATATCTCTTGTAGCTTGCAATAAACCAGCACTGTTTGAACTAACTTCATCATCATGCAATTCTGCATCAGTAAGTGTTATTAGATTATCGTTTTTTTCTATCGATATATCTCGGCCTAAATAAATAACACCGAGCTCAATCAAATTTTCATCGATAAATACAGGAATTCTTTTTGTAGTATAATCAGAAAGTGAAATGATTAATATTTGTTCCTCTACGAGCTTTGTTTTTAATGCAAAAGCTCCTTGTTCATTATTTTTAAAGATGGTTAAATCATTCTCTAAATTGATAGAAACATTTTTTAAAATTTCTTTAGATTGTGCATCCCGAATTTCACCCAATATTATGGATGTTGATTGTGCAAATAATACATTAATATGAAATGTAAGACAGTAAAAAACGATTATATATCGCATGCAGAATGGTTAGTTCAATGGCAATATACATAAAATTTAACTTTTTTTTAAGAAATTGATGTAATATATGTAGTTTTATAAAGAAAATTCTGCTAGAAATGAAACTGACATTTATACTATTCTCCTTTTTATTCACCATTCATTTAATGGCTCAAGAAAAAACATATCAAATAAGAACGATTGCTTTTTATAATGTTGAAAATCTTTTTGACACTAAAAATGATAGTTTAACTTTTGATGACGATAGAACTCCTGAGGGAAAAGACCATTGGACCGAAGAACGTTTTAATAGAAAAATTAAAACAATATCAAAAGTTATTTCTGAAATAGGAGCAGAAAAAACAAAAACATCACCAGATATTATTGGCATCTGTGAGGTTGAAAATCAACAAGTGGTTGAAGCTTTAATAAATCATGAAAATTTAAGACATAAAAACTACGGGATTATACATTTTGATTCACCTGATGAACGAGGAATTGATGTAGCGTTACTGTATAAGAAAGAAGCTTTTATACCTAGTTCTTTTAAAAGTCACAGATTATTATTATCAAATGCCGATGGGTTTAGAGATTATACGCGTGATCAATTAGTGGTTGGTGGCTATTTAGATGATGAACAGTTTTATTTTATTGTGAATCATTGGCCATCAAGAAGTGGAGGAGAAGCACGAAGCAAACCTAATAGAATTGCAGCTGCAAAACTAAACAAGCGAATTATAGATTCTATAGTAAAAACAGATGCCAATGCAAAAATTATAAGTATGGGGGACTTAAATGATGATCCCACTAGTGATAGTTTAAAAAAGATATTAAGAACAAAAGGTAGGCGGAAAAAATTAGAAGAAAATGATTTATTTAATCCTATGGAACGATTATATAAAAAAGGAATTGGCTCGTTAGCTTACAGAGATAAATGGAATTTATTCGATCAATTATTTTTCACAAACACTTTACTTTCTAAAAATAGAGAAACCTATACTTTCTGGAAAGCTAATGTCTTCAATCCTCCTTATTTATTAGATACAAAAGGGAGATATAAAGGTTACCCATTACGAACTTATGCAGGTGGAAGTTATGTTGGTGGATATAGTGATCATTTTCCTGTTTATATGTATATCATAAAAGAAAAAAGAGCCCAATAATAGACTCTTTTTATAGTATTCAAATAGTATAATAGTTTAAGAGAACCATTGTCCCCATGGAATTCTACTTAAAAAAAGAATTAAACCTATGCCGTAAAATATAGCGATAGATTTAAACTTTTTATCGCCTTCCATAAATTTTTTATGTCTTGACCAACCCACTGTAATCAAAGCTACTGCTATAATATTTATAAATGGATGCTCTACAGCTAACAACCTTGTTGCAGAAGGCATACCCGACATACCTAGCTCCATTATAGCGTTGTAACCTTTTGGTGAAACAAAATATAATATTACACCAACAGTTAACTGTAAATGAGATAGAATAAGTGCAAAAAGGCTAATTCTAAAATCTTTTTCTAAATTAAAAATTCTTTTTGACTTTAATCCTGATACAGCATTAACAATTGCAATTACTAAAATTGCCAATACAGCATAAGCAAAAAAGGAGTGTAAGTTATAAATTATCTCGTACATATGTTTCATATTTTTAATTGTCAAAAATACTAAAATTTCAGCATAAAAAAACCCTGCCATTTAGCAGGGTTTTGAAAATTTATTTATAAGTTTTAATTAAAACTTATAACGTAAACTTAAGTTCCAAGTAGTTCCATAACCAAAATAAACTTCATTATTTGTATTTAATCCTTGGAATGTTTCAGTGCCATCTTCAACAAATTCTGCAGTTCCTGATTCAGAAATATATTCAGTATTCAAAACATTATTTACATTCATTCTAATGTTTAAAGACTTATTTTTTTCTTCACCTAATAACATTGTATAAGTCACACCTGCATCTAAAAGACCAAATGAAGGTAATTCTAAATTTTCTTTAATAGCTCCAACATCAGCATATAAATTATCATAAAATCTATAATCCGAATCAATAGATAGGTTATTAATTATTTGATAGTCTAATCCTAAACCTGCAGTAAATTGAGCAGCATTACCAACTTTACCTCCATCAACATCAGAAGTTTCAACACTTAATACATTTCTATCTTCATCTCTTGTTGTTGTTTGTGCATCACCTACGTATTTCCAATCACCTATTGATAAGAAACCGTTAATCTTTAAATTATTTGTAGGCATACCTGTAAAGTCTAATTCAATACCTTGGTGTAATTGCTCAACACCTTCATCAGTTTCATAAATTAACTCTCCAGTGTCATCATCTGTTTCACTTGAAGATGTTACTCTATCTTTCCAAGAAGTTCTATATAAATTTAAATTTGCTTTAAATCCTGGAGTAGCAAATGAATAACCAGCCTCAAAACCTAATATTTTTTCATTTTCAGTTAAAGGGTTAACTTCATTTGTATAGTTTAGATATATATTATCATGGTATGGTTGACGTGAATAATAACCTGCATTCACATACACTTTATTAGAGTCATTAATAACATAGCTAGAACCTCCTTTAATATTAAATCCAAAATTATTTATTTTCTCAGATTCTTCTTCAGATTCAATATAATTAAATCTATCCCATCTTACGTGAGATTGGTTAGATATAGCTCCTTGAAAAAATGCTGAAAAATTATCTGTTCCGTATTCTATCTGAGAGAACAAACCTCCATAGTTAATTCTTTCATCGTAATCATAAGCAATTCTTTCATCTTCATCTGCAAAATTACCTAATGAAGACCAAGGTGAAGCTTTAAATGTACTAGATACAATATAGGTATCAGAATATTGTGCACTAATTCCGCCTTCATCAAAACCACTCAATCCTAAAAGATTTACTAATTGTCTAAAATGAGTTCCTTTATACGTTCTTAAGTCAGCTCCAACATTAAAAGTTAAGTTCTCTGATAATTCTGTCTCATAATTACTAACTATTCCATACCAAGCATGATTATTCATACTAGCCCTAAGTGCAGAACCAGTATAAGTAGCTCCATTACCTATGCCATCATCAACAGTTGAATTATAATCCACAACGTTATCCCAGTTGATAAGACCATCATCATCATTAACACCTCCATCTATATAAGAAGGACCGTTTCCATAACTTCCAGTTCCACCACCTCGACCCCAAGATGCGTATAAAACAGTAGATAAACTAGACTTATCACTAATAGTCCAATCCCAGTTAAGGTTTGCAACTGGTTTATGATAAAAATTTCTTCTTTGAGATAAATAACTACCATTTAAATAACCGTAATTCCCATTATATCTTTTACCATACTCTAAATATTCTGATATTGCTTTAGTATAGTTTTGATCATGCCATTGAGGAGCTCCAGTAATTAAAAAGTTTAAATTATGCTTTTCATTTACTTTATACCCAAATGAGATAAAATAATTTTGCCCTTCTCCAAAAGTACCATCATTGTATCCATCTCCTTGCCAGTGAGTAAACATTACACTAACACCAAAGCCTTTTTTACTTATTCCTGAATTATAACCTACTGTAGTTTTCAAATAATTATCGTTTGCAATACCTGCATAAGCAAAACCACCTTCTCTCATTTCAGTGGTTTTAGTCACAAAGTTTACTGTTCCACCAACTGAAGAAATTGCAAGTTTCGAAGACCCTAATCCCCTTTGAATTTGTACCGCTTTAGCAATGTCTGTTAAACCAGACCAGTTAGACCAATACATTAAACCATCTTCCATTCCGTTAATTGGTTGACCATTTAATAAGAACGCAGTATTATCTTGTTCAAAACCACGAACAGAAATACTAGAATCACCAAATCCTCCTGACTGCCCTGTTACGTAAACAGATGGTGTATTCACCATTGTCATTGTGATGTCTTGAGTACCAATTTTTTCTTGAATAACAGATGCTGGAATAGTAGATACTGCTATTGGAGTTTGACGGTCATCTGCCAAATCAATTAGTCCTCCTCCAACAACTACAATTTCTCCAAGTTCTTCTGAGTTAGATTCTAAAGAAATATTACCAATATTTCCTGTTTTTGTAAAAGATACTTTTTTACTTACATAACCAATGTAAGATACCACTAACGTTCCTTCACCTGAAGCAACCTCTATAGTAAATTTACCATCAAAATCTGTCGCAACACCATTAGATGTTCCTTGAACCATTACATTTGCACCTGGTAATGGATCACCCATATCTCCATCGACAATTGTACCGGTAATTGTTCCTTGTGAAAAAGCAATTGCTGTCGTTAAAAACGCAAAAATTGCGAAATACATTTTTCTCATTTTCTAAATGTTTTAGTTTTAGTTTTCGTTTGCAAAAGTGTAGCTTTAATTACACTTGAACATTAACAAAACGTTAAATAATTATAGTTAAATTTAACTTAAAAACCATTACTAAACACTTATAGAACCTAGATTTTATATATTTCCTTAAGAAATAATATTATTGACAATTATTTCTTAAAATTTTGCAAAAGATTCAACGTAGAGGAATCGTGATTACTAATTTGTGAAGCCTCAATATCTGTTAAAACTGTAGTTGCAAGCTGTTTTCCTAGCTCCACACCCCATTGATCATAGCTAAAAATATTCCAAATTATACCTTGAACAAATATTTTATGTTCGTACAAGGCAATAAGTGAACCTAAACTTTTTGGGGTAAGTTTTTCAATGAGAATGGTGTTTGTGGGATTATTCCCGTTAAAAATTTTAAACGGAATTAACGCTTCCATTTCCTCAGCTCCCATTCCTTTTTTAGAAAGTTCATCTCTGACTTCTTTTTCCGTTTTACCGTTCATTAAAGCTTCGGTTTGTGCAAAAAAGTTAGCCATTAATTTGTTATGATGATCAATATCACCATGTAGTGATTTTTTAAACCCTATAAAGTCTGTTGGTATGATTTTTGTTCCTTGGTGAATTAATTGAAAAAATGCATGTTGTGAATTGGTTCCTGGTTCACCCCAAATAATAGTTCCCGTTTGATAGTCTACTGGATTCCCTGCTCTATCTACACTTTTACCATTACTTTCCATAATACCTTGTTGTAAATAAGCCGAAAAACGACTTAAATATTGTGTATAAGGAATAATAGCTTCAGTTTCTGCCCCATAAAAATTATTGTACCAAACACTCACTAATGCTAATACAACTGGAATATTATTTTCAAATTCTGAAGTTTTAAAGTGCTCATCCATTTCATTAGCACCTGATAATAAATCATTAAAATTATCATATCCAACAGCTAAAGCTATTGATAAACCTACAGCACTCCATAAAGAAAAACGACCTCCAACCCAGTCCCACATTGGGAAAACATTTTCAGAAGCAATACCAAATGCTGCTATTTTTTCTGTGTTTGTTGATACCGCTGCAAAATGTTTAGCAACATCTTCTTGAGTTCCGTGCTTTAAAAACCACTTTTTTATAGTCGTAGCATTACTTAAAGTTTCTTGAGTTGTAAATGTCTTTGAAACTACTACAAATAATGTCGTTTCTGGGTCAAGACCCTTTAATGTTTCATATACATGATCACCATCAACATTACTAACAAAATGCATTGTTAAATGATTCTCATAAAACTTTAATGCTTGTGCTACCATTGCAGGCCCTAAGTCTGAACCACCTATACCAATATTTACTACATCGGTAAATGCTTTACCTGTATATCCTTTTTTTTCTCCTGAAATAATAGCTTCAGTAAAAGTTTTTATTTTTTCTTTTACCTCAAATACTTCAGGCATTACATTTTCACCATCAACTAAAACAGTATCACTTTCTTTAGCTCTTAAAGCTGTATGCAAAACAGCTCTACCTTCTGTTTTATTAATTATATCACCATCAAAATATTTTTGAATAGCATCTTTCAAGTTCAACTCTTCAGCTAACTCTTGCAACAAGTCTAAAGTTTCATTAGATATTCTATTTTTAGAATAATCAACTAAAAAGTCATTCCATTTAATAGATAAGTTTTCAGCTCTATTCGAATCTGCATTAAACAAACTTTTAAGTTCTTCAGCATTTGTTTTTTCAAAATGAGCAGTTAATTTTTTCCAGGCTTGAGTTGTTGTTGGGTTGGTGCTTTGTAGTGACATTTAATTTTCTGTTATTAATTGTTCGTCTATTTCAGTTATTGGATACGCTATACTATCTAGTTTAGATTTTATAGGTGCTATATGTTTTAGATAATCTGTTTTTAAAGAATCTGCTATAGGGTCAGCAACAGGTAACTTTTCTCTTAATGGGTCTACCTGTTTACCATTTTTCCAAAAACGGTAACATACATGTGGACCACCTGAATTACCGGTCATTCCTATCCAACCGATAACATCACCTTGCTTAACGTACTGCCCCTTTTTTACATTTTGGGCTTTCATATGCAGGTACTGTGTACTATACGTTCCGTTATGTTTTATTTTAACAAACTTACCGTTACCACCACGACGAGTAGACTCTATAACTGTTCCACTTGCTGTTGCCAAAATTGGTGTACCCAGTGGTGCTGCATAATCCGTTCCTTTATGTGGTCGGACTTTATAACCGTAATAAGCAATTCTTCTATTTAAATTGTATCGTGATGATATTCTACTAAATTCAACTGGAGCTTTTAAGAAAGCTCTTCTTAAATTTTTTGCTTCATCATCATAATATTCTGTAATATTTTTAAGTGAATCTATTTGATAAGCAAAACTATAGAATGTTTCACCATTATGCTCAAAATACGCAGCCTCGATTGGTTCTGCCCCAGCATAAATAGTATCGTTAATATATTTTTCTTTATAAATTACTTTAAACTTATCGCCTTTTTGAAGTCTGAAAAAATCAATTGACCATGCATAAATTTCTGATAAATTATTAGTTACCATATAATCAATACCCTGATCATTAATTGCTGTTGACAGGTTTGAAGTAACAACACCCGATGCAACTCTCTCAACATACTTGACATTTTTTTTGCTTTTATATGCAGTTACAGAATCACGTAAATCAACAACTGTATAATTTATTTTATCATTTTCATAAATAAAGTATTGAGCAATTTCAGAGGTGTCTTTAGATTTTAAAATTGCGTATGGTTTACCAATACGAATTCTACGAACATCAAATGTATCTTTTAAATCTGTTGAAACTTTAAATATCTTTTGGTAATCAACTTTATTTGTTAACATTAAGTCGCCAAAGCTATCACCACTTCTTATGGTATCTTTTAAAACATTAAAATTATCCAAATTAAAGCCGTAAGCTTCATTAACAATTGGAGCTTCAATAACTTCTACCTTTTCAATATCTTTTTTATCTGCTTGCTTTTCGCCACAAGCAACAAATAAAAATCCACTTAATATTAGTAAATAAAACTTCTGCATTCTCTATTATAAACTTTTTTCAGGGTTAAAGATATGGTCTATCCATTGTTTTCCCCAATCATTTAACTCATCTTTAGTGTATAGTTCTGGAAAAAATATTACTTTTTGAAAACTTGGCGGTAAATAGTCTTTCCAATTTGTTCCACCTGTGGAGTCATATGTTTTTTTCTCTTTTGACAAATATTTATATGCGGAACCCATATGCATTAAGGGCCAATTAATATTTGCATTACTATCTAAATCTTTTAAAGCTTTTTTTAAAGTTTCATTTTCTTGATCTTTTAATGACAAATTCTGGTACTTAGCATAAATAGTGTTGTTTTCTACTTGCTTTGCTATTCTAATTAAACGTGGTGTATAACGGTACTCAAATTGTTTAAGTGTTAATGTTTTTTCACCCGTTTTTAAATCTGTTGCTCCTTTTTTCCAATAAATATGCTCATACAAATCTTCAATTTCATCTTTTGAAGAAAATTGTTCTCGCTCTGTATAATGCACTAAATTTTTCATTGGTGTAGAGTACAGTTCTATCATCCTATATTGAGCGGATTGAAAACCACTAGCAGGAAGCAATGCCATTCTATATTGTAAAAATTGCTCACGCTCCATTCCATTTATCATTACACTAAATGAGGAAATCAATACTTTAAAATAACTATTGATACGTCTTGCCTTTTCTATAAAAAAATCAACATCTTGAGTTTTGTCATCAACTAACTGTTTTTGCTCATGCAAAATCAATTTAAAATACAGCTCTGTAATTTGATGATACATGATGAAGATTTCTTCATCAGGGAAATGTGTTCTTGGTATTTGTAAGCTAAGTAATGTATCTAAATGAATATAATCCCAATAAGTTAGATATTTTGAATATAGGAGTCCATCTAAATAAGCACCTAAATCTTGGCCTGAATTTTTATATTTCTCTTCTAGTTTAGAGATTTGTAAATCAATATCGTTTTTATTTTTCAAAAGGAAAAAAATTTAATTAACTGACTGGGGAAAACACACTAACAAAAATAGTGTAAAGAATTAAGATAGAATTAAATCTAATCTCTTACTTTGTTGCAGCTAAAACAATATTCATTATTAGGGCAATAATAATTAGTCCATTATTATTTTAAATTGATTTTTTAAACCATTGTAACCATCTAAGTCTGCTTTAATAGAACCAACTGCAATATCTGCTTTGATTCTAACTGGAATTTTATTTTTATCATTAGAAACCCATAATGACAAACTTTCTTCTTCTTTAAAAACTCTGCCAGACTGAACGTAAGGTCTAAACTTTAGACATTCGACTTTTCCGTATTTAGTTTTTAGAATCTCTTTACCTAGGTATTTTAGCTTAAACGGAAAAACACCATCATCATCAAATAACATATCTAATTGTATAAAGTCATTTTTTGTCAAGTCTGAGATTTCATATTTGTTTCTGATATAGTAAAAAGCTGAGATTAAATCTTGAACACCTGTTTGAATGTCAAAATTCATTTTCTTGTCATTCTTTTTATCATTTAAAACAGCTAATTTTTTTTGATGATTAAAATTTATTTCAACGTCTTTAGTATAACCACCTTCATTTATTTTTCTAATAAACTTATATGGGTGACCATTTGCTGGGTTTATATAACTTTGATAAACATCATCAACCCTAAAAAAAGCTCTAGCTAAGCCTGTAGTTTTGCCTTCACCGTGAATTTTGTACACATTCTTTCCATCTAATTTATCAGTAGTTACATGCAATGTAGCTTCACTAGCATTAAAAATTCCGTAATGAATTCTAAACTTCAACCACTCACCTGTTTTATACGCCTTTTCTTGCGCAGAAAGCGAAATAGTGAAAATTACAAGAAATATTGTTATAAAATTTTTCATTCCGTATGAATTTTGTTTTGCAACCATACTATAGTAAAAATACTAAAAATCACTTTCACCACGTATACTTTACATTTAGTTAAACAAAATTTATTCCAAAGTATTGCTTTACTTTAATATTTCATGAATTTTAAGCACAAAAAAAGCCCAGTGTTTTCACTGGGCTTTCCCTAAATAACCAACCAAACTTTAAATTATGAAAAACCAATACTTAAAGTTATAAGGGAACCACCCCTTATTTGACCTCAAAGTTAATACAAAGGATTTGTTTAGAAATTAGTTTTAACGGACTTTAACTATACTCTTAACAGTATTTTATAGTTGTATCTTTAAAATTAATAAATGCTTAAGAAAATTAAGTTTTTTCAAACACAAATAAGACTTAAAAAGTCCTAATAATAAAATCTCAAAACAAATATTAAAACCAATAACCTACACTAAAAAAGATATTATTACTATCACGCTCTGGAGACCATGTGTAAATGACTTGAACAGGACCAATAAAAGATTCCCAACCACAACCTACACCATAACCTGAATATGTTGGTAATGTGAACCACTCTCCCGTTCTATAAAGATCATCATCAACATTTGCGAAATTTAAAGACATTAACAAATGTGCTTTGTTTGATACCTCATAATCAAAACTAGCATATGATTTAATATAACTATTGCCCGGTATATTTATAAAATCATATCCTAAAAAAGGAATAAAATTATTTATTTGTCTTGCGCCAAAACCACCCAACATAAAGTCAAAAGATGTAACCGGCGAAGTACCTAACTTAAAACCTCCTTCAGTTTCTATATTTAATGATAAATTTTTCATTATTGGAAAAGCAACACCTACCTTACCTTGAGTTATTGAAAAATCTTTAAAATTATTATTAAAATCTGAAGACGCAATATAGTAATGTATATCACCCTCTATATACAAGCCTTTAGTGGGAAAATATTTATCATCATAAGTATCTAGTAACACCTGAGCGAATCCATTAAAAAAGTTACTTTTCTCAAAATATGTTTTACCATCTTCTGTATTTGTTTCTATAGTTTCATCTTCATTGTCACTTAATGTATCTGTGCTATACTTTAAAAATTTGTGTTCAGCCCCTATAGTAAAAGCAAATTCCTCTTTTAAAACGGTTTGCAAATAAAATTGATTTGTTACATCTGTAATATCAATATCAATCTCATTAATAGTTGGTGCCTCTGGTATGTCATAATTAGATTCTAAAACAGAATAAGGCACATCATAACTAAAGTCAACATAACTAGAATTAAAGCCTATACTCCAATAGGTACCTTTATCAATATAATACTCTAAATTGTACCTAATATTATCACCCAAAATCAAATCAAAAGACCCTACATCATCATCAAAAAACACATTCTTTTTTGTTAGATTTAATATTGCAGCACTTTTTAAAAAGTTATCATAGTGTAAACCAGCTTTCAAAAAAGTTTTTGTCGAATTTTCTCTTAATTTTATATCAAGATTAGTTTTATCTTCTTCAGAATTCAAATAATATCTAATAGTTTTGAAATTACCTGTAGCTGATAAATTACTAATTCCTTGTGATAATTTTTCAAATGTGATTTCATCATCAGGTGACACCCTCAATTTTCCTTTTACATAACCTCTTGAATAATTATCACTCCCCTCAATTATTAGATCATTTATAATTAAATTTTCTACTTCTTTAATATTCTTTTTTGGTCTAATGTCTGCATTTTGCTTTTTGGCTAATTCTAGTAATGCAGCAATTTTTTTACGTGCTGCAACTTCTCCTTTGTCAATTATTTCATCGGTCAACCCAAAATCTATCACAGAATATTTTTCCATATCTGGCTTAATATAAATATCTGTTTTCTTAGACTTTTCTACCATATCAGCCACGGTACGATAGTTATTTATCTGTAGTAAAATTTCAGTTGCAGAAGAAAGTGTTTCTCTATTTGACAACCCATGCTGAACATCAACACCAATAATCACATCTGCACCCATTTTTTTTACGCCATCTACAGGGTAATTATTTACAACACCACCATCAATTAGAACATTACCATCTATTTCAGTAGGCTCAAAAAGAGAAGGAAATGTACCGCTAGCCATAATAGCTTCAGGCAAATACCCCTTATCTAAAACAACCGGATCACCTGTTTCAACATTGGTAGCAACGCAAAAGAAAGGTATTGGCAACTCATTAAAATCATTTATATCTTTAACATGATACAAAAATTTCACTAAAATATTATACACACTTTGCCCTCTTGAAATTGCAGAAGGGAATGAGACTTTGAACTTATTAAATGGAAGTGTAAGCGCGTATCGCTCAGAATCTTCTTTCTCATAAAACGTTTTTGCATTACGCGGTAGTTCGTCTTGAATAAGTTTATTAAAATCCGTAACTTTAAATATAGAGTCTAACTGATGTGCAGAATAACCCGCAGCATATAATGCACCAACTATGGCACCCATGCTTGTACCCCCAATATAATCAATTTTAATACCCGCTTCTTCAATTACTTTTAAAGCTCCTATATGCGCAAAACCTTTAGCTCCACCACCACTTAACACTAAACCAACTTTAAGGTCTTCGTTTTTTTTAAGTTCTTGAGCTTGAACTAAGAAAAAAGGAAAAAGTACTATTAAAAAATAAAGTTTTTTACACATTAAAATTTGACTTACTAATGAAACGTTTCATATATTTTTTTTGCTCTCGACATACCTATTGTAGATGCTAAATTTTCTAAAGATTCATTTTTAATTCTTTTGACAGATTTAAACTTTTTCAATAATTCTTCTATTGTTTTTTGACCAATACCCTCAATATTTTCCAACTCAGAATTGATAGCTCCAATACTTCTCTTTTGTCTATGAAAAGTAATCCCAAAGCGATGTGCTTCGTTTCTTAATTGTTGAATAATTTTTAATGTTTCTGATTTCTTATCTAAATATAATGGAATTGAATCACCTGGGAAATAAATCTCCTCTAAACGTTTCGCAATTCCGATAATAGCAATTTTTCCACGCAAACCCAAAACATCTAAACTTTTTAATGCTGAAGACAATTGACCCTTTCCACCATCAATCACAATAAGTTGTGGTAATGGTTGCTCTTCTTCTAACAGTCTTTTATATCTTCTAAAAACCACCTCTTGCATAGACGCAAAATCATCAGGACCTACAACTGTTTTTATATTATAATGCCTATAATCCTTTTTTGATGGTTTTCCATTTTTAAAAACAACACAAGCTGCTACTGGGTTTGTACCTTGTATATTTGAATTATCAAAGCACTCAATATGCGTAGGCTCTTCAGACAAATGAAGATCTTTTTTCATTTGCCCCATAAGTCTTTTTGTGTGCCTATCAGGATCAATTATTTTGATTTGATTAAAACGCTCTTGCCTAAATAATTTTGCATTACGCTCAGAAAGCTCTAAAATTCGTTTTTTATCTCCTAACTTAGGTATTGTAATTTTAACTTCTGCAGCTACATCTACTTTAAAAGGAACAAATATTTCTCGTGATAATGATTTAAATCTTTGGCGTATTTCCACTATTGCTAAAGCCAATAATTCCTCATCAGTTTCATCTAATTTCTTTTTTAATTCTAAGGTATGCGACCTTATAATTGACCCGTGAGATAATTGCAGAAAATTTACATACGCAAAAGCATCATCAGAAATAATTGAGAAAACATCAACATTATTAATTCTAGGATTTACAATTGTAGTCTTCACTTGATAGTTTTCTAAAACATCAAGCTTTTCTTTGATATCTTGAGCTTCTTCAAATTTCATATCTGAAGCCAACACTGTCATTTGTTTTTTAAAATATTGTATTGATGATTTGAAATTACCCTTTAAAATCTCTCGAATTTCACTAATCTGCCTTTGATATTCTTCTAAAGATTGATAATCTTCACAAGGGCCTTTACAATTTTTTAAATGATACTCTAAACAAACTTTAAACTTGCCTTCATCAATTTTTTCTTGTGACAAATCATAGTTACAAGTACGAAGCGGGTAAACACTTTTAATTAAATCTAAAAGTGTACGAACCGTTTTCATATTCGTATAAGGACCAAAATATTCTGATCCGTCTTTTATAAGTTTACGGGTATAAAAGACACGTGAAAAACGTTCTTTTTTAATGCAAATCCACGGATATGATTTATCATCTTTTAATAAAACATTATACCTTGGCTTGTATTTTTTTATAAGATTATTTTCAAGCAACAAAGCATCAGATTCCGTAGGAACATTAATATGCTTAACACTTTTAATTTTTTTTACAAGAACACGGGTTTTACCAACTTCATGATTTTTAGTAAAATACGAAGTAACTCTTTTTTTTAAATTTTTTGCTTTACCTACATAAAGTATTTTTTCATCAATGTCGAAAAATTGATAAACTCCAGGTGTTTCTGGTAACGTACTAAGCTGTAATTGTAATGAAGGTTCTTGCATTAAATTATCTATGAATCATCAAAAAAAATAAATACGGTTAAAATACTGTCTTTTTACAAAACACTATAATTTTTCACAAATATTAACGCTTAATTGACTTAATTAATAACAACAAACAAAATCAACACCAAACAACACTCACAAATTGTGAAGGTGAAATTTGTGAATTTTATTTTTAAACACACATAAATTTAAGTAATTACTAATTTTAAGCTTTAAAATTAGTAAATTTTCATCATTAAAAAATTATTCAACAACCAAATATAAACTATTGATTTACAGAAATTTATATACACAGTAAACAAATCACCAAGAATCACCTGATTAAAAATTATGCATTTCATCGATAAAATATGACAATAAACGACTTGTACTGATTTTTTATTTACATTTATAATCGAAAACATTTAACATAAACATTATGGAAAACTACATCATAACTTTAGGAGCATATCTAACATCAATGTTATTGTTTAAAATATATGTTACAGTTACTACAAAAAAATAATTGTATTATTTAACTTAGGGTTTATATGAATAAAAAAGACCTAAGAATACATTATACCAAACGAAGAAAAATTCTATCATCAGATCAAATTTCAGATCTAAGTCTGGATATCTCCAACCAAATTTTACAATTACCTATATGGAATTTAAGTTATTACCATATATTCCTGAGTATTGTAGAAAAAAAAGAAGTTGACACCAATTACATACTTTCAATACTACAGGGTAAAGACAAGAATGTCATTCTTTCTAAAATGATTAATCCACATGAGTTACAACACTTTCTATTAACAGATAGCACACTGATTAAAACAAATAAATGGAATGTTCCTGAACCAGTAGAAGGTATTGAAATAGAAACAAAAAAAATTGAAGTTGTATTTATTCCACTTTTAGCTTTTGACCGCTCTGGAAATAGAGTTGGTTACGGAAAAGGGTATTATGATAGGTTTTTAAATGCTTGTAATAATGATGTTATAAAAATAGGACTGTCTTTTTTTGAAGCTACTGATTGTATTGATGATATTTTACCTACTGATATTCCATTAAACTATTGTGTTACACCAAAAGAAATTTATTCTTTTTGATGTTCATCTTCAGGTCTTGTAAAAGCTTTTTTATTAAAAACTAATAGAATACCAACACCCGTACTAATTGCCATATCTGCTATATTGAAAACAGGTTCAAAAAAGCTAAACGTTTTTCCTCCTAAAAAAGGAATCCAATCTGGCCAAACAGTATTTTCAATAAATGGAAAATGAAGCATATCTACAACTTTACCATGAAACATACTTCCATATGGCTGATCTGTAAATGCACTAGCTATAGCACCACCATAAGTACTTTCACTAAAAATTAAACCGTAAAAAACAGAGTCTAAAATATTCCCTAATGCACCGGCAAAAATTAAAGCAACAGCAATTGAAAGTGTTTTTGGCAAGCCTTTAACCACTGTATCGTATAACCAATATCCAATACCTGCTACTGCAAACAAACGAAATACCGTAAGGATTAGTTTTCCTGATTCATCTGAAATTGGCAAAAAATCGCTCAACTTAGTCCCCCAAGCAGCTCCTGAGTTTTCAATAAAAACTAACTTAAACCAAGAAAAAACCTCAACAGTTTCATTATAAGTAAAATGAGTTTTTACATATATTTTGCTAACTTGATCAACTAGTAATATAATTGCTACTAGTAGTAACGATTTTTTTAAATTCATGCTTTCTTAAATAACAGGCGTAAAAATAACCATATTAATTGATTTTATGAATATAGATATTACCTGTTATTGTACTCAAATCATATTGCAGATTACTTACCGGTAATTTATCGGAGAAAATTTCTCCGTATTTAGCTATTGTATTAAATTTTCCTGACTTAGCGTGTACTTCAATTGTACCACTATGTGTTTTAACAAATGCTCTATTTTTTACAGCATTAAGTACGCAACGACCATCATTTAATGCTATATTTATATTTTTATACATACCCTTTGCCGTAACATTAGCATCAGTACCGTAAATAGTCACATCTAAATTTTCAGGAACGGTAATTTTTAAAGCAATTGAAACCACTTTATGGGCACTCAATTTATCATTCGGAATTTCAAAATTCGCATTAAAACTTGTTTCAACTAACAATGTTTTATCTTCTTCATGAATATTTAAAGAAAGATTATTACTGTATTCTCCAGCCATTTTAGCTTCAACAATAATTTTATTGCTTTTAGCTGTTTCAATTTTAACATCAAAACAATTATCAGCATTGACAAGTATTGAAGTTTCATTAGGATTTATTATTGTTTTTTGAACAATTTTTTGGGCATTTACAGACCATGTGAAAAAAAACAAAACAATAATAAAATATCTCATATTATAAAATATAAGTAAAAAAAAATAAAGACCTATAGCTATACAACCCTACGGTATTTGTATCTCAAATAGGTCTTAAATAATTTAGAAAAATATATTACTGCATATTCTTAGCCTCAATACTAAGTGTTGCATGCGGTACTAATTTTAAACGTTCTTTATTTATAAGTTTACCAGTAACTCTACAAATACCATAAGTTTTGTTTTCAATACGAAGCATTGCATTTTTCAAATCACGAATAAATTTTTCTTGACGAATAGCTAATTGTGTATTTGCTTCTTTACTCATCGTAGCCGAACCTTCTTCAAAAGCTTTAAATGTCGGCGATGTATCATCGGTACCATTATTACCATCATTCATGTAAGAACTTTTTAAAAGCTCTAAATGACTCTTTGCTTTTTCAATCTTATCTGAAATAAGCACTTTAAATTCTGCTAAATCTTTATCAGAGTATCTAATTTTTAAATCTTCAACCATAGTTTTTAGTGTTTTTGGATAAACAATTTGGTATTTACCTCATCAAAGGCAATATCCATACCATTTTCTAATTTTTCTTCAAAATTCAATTCAGCAGTTAATGTTTCTGTCTTTATATAATCTAAATTACTATTTACAGCTTCTTCGACTAAACCGTCTTTCAATATCTTTACTTCTATTTTATCAGTCACTTCAAAACCAGAATCCTTTCTTAAATTCTGAATTCTATTAACTAACTCTCTAGCGATCCCTTCTTTTCTTAAATTATCATCAATAGTAACATCAAGTGCAACCGTAATAGGCCCCGATGTTGCTACCAACCAACCTTCAATATCTTGAGATGAAATCTCTACATCTTGTAGGTGTAAAATACTACTTTTATTGTTAATTTCAATTGAAATTTCGCCCTGTTGCTCAATTTTTTGGATATCTTCCTGATCAAAATTAGCTACCACACTGGCTACCAGCTTCATATCTTTTCCAAATTTAGGACCTAAAACCTTAAAATTTGGCTTAATTTGCTTCACTAATATGCCAGAAGCATCATCTAACAACTCAATTTCTTTAACATTTACCTCAGATTTAATCAAATCTGATACAGCAACAATCTCATTTTTTTGTTTTTCATCTAAAACAGGAATCATAATTTTCTGCAATGGCTGACGCACTTTTATCTTTTCTTTCTGACGAATAGAAAGTACTAAAGATGAAATTGTTTGCGCTTTTGCCATTTTACTTTCTAACTCTTTATTTACAATTTTTTCATCGTAAACTGGGAAATCAGCCAAATGTACACTTTCAAAATTTTCTGTATGTGTTGTATTGGTTAAATCCTTGTAAAGTCTGTCCATAAAAAATGGTGCTACTGGAGCTGATAATTTTGCCACTGTAACCAAACAAGTATATAAGGTTTGATATGCTGATATTTTATCTTGCTCATATTCGCCTTTCCAGAAACGTCTTCTACATAAACGCACATACCAGTTACTTAAATTTTCTTGTACATACTCTGATATTGCACGCGTTGCTTTCGTTGGATCATAATCCGCATAAGCTTCATCAACAGTTTTAATTAATGTATGCAATTCAGATAAAATCCACTGATCAATCTCAGGTCTTTCATTTAAAGCTATATCACTTTCATTATACTCAAAACCATCAATATTAGTATATAAAGCGAAGAATGAATAGGTATTGTATATGGTGCCGAAGAATTTACGTTTAACCTCAGCAATACCTTCTATATCAAACTTCAAATTATCCCATGGGTTTGCATTTGATATCATGTACCAACGTGTAGCATCGGCACCATGAGTATCCATAGTTTCAAAAGGATCTGTAGCGTTACCTAAACGCTTAGACATTTTTTTACCTTCTTTATCTAAAACCAAACCATTAGAAACTACATTTTTATAAGCAACGGAATCAAAAACCATTGTTGCAATTGCATGTAAGGTATAAAACCAACCACGAGTTTGATCAACACCTTCTGCTATAAAATCTGCCGGGAATGTTTTATTATCGTCAATTAAATCTTTATTTTCAAATGGGTAATGCCATTGTGCATATGGCATTGAACCTGAATCAAACCATACATCAATTAAATCGCTCTCACGTTTCATTGGTTTACCTGAGGTTGAAACTAAAGTAATTTGATCAACTATATTTTTATGTAAATCTATTTTCTCATAGTTTTCGTCAGACATATCTCCGACAATAAAATCATCGAATATATCTTTTTCTAAAATGCCTGCGTCTAAAGCTTTTTGCATTTCTGATTTTAATTCTGAGACAGAACCAATCATTATTTCTTCTTTACCATCTTCTGTTCTCCAAATTGGTAACGGAATTCCCCAATAACGAGAACGAGATAAGTTCCAGTCATTTGCATTAGCTAACCAATTACCAAACCTACCTTCTCCAGTAGCTTTTGGTTTCCAATTAATCGTTTGGTTCAATGCAAACATTTGATCCTTAACATCCGTTACTTTTATAAACCAAGAGTCCAATGGATAATATAAAATTGGCTTATCCGTACGCCAGCAGTTAGGATAACTGTGAACGTACTTCTCAACCTTAAAAGCTTTATTTTCTTCTTTTAATTTAATTGCAATTTCAACATCAATAGAACGTTCTGGCGCTTCACCATCATCGTAATATTCATTTTTAACATACTTGCCACCAAATTCTTTTAATTCCGGTCTAAACTTACCTTGTAAATCTACTAAAGGAACAGGGTTTTTATTCTCATCCAACACTAACATTGGTGGAATTTCTGGATCCGCTTGTTTTGATACTAAAGCATCATCAGCACCAAAAGTAGGAGCCGTATGTACTATACCTGTACCATCTTCAGTAGTTACAAAATCACCCGATATAATTCTGAAAGCATTTTCAGGGTTTTGGTATGGCAATACATAATCTATTAATTGCTCATATTTAATACCTACTAAATCTTTACCTATAATGGTATCTAAAACTAAATATGGTATTTTCTTATCGCCTTGTTTATAACTTTCTAATTCTTCTTTATTGTCTACAGATTTAAATTTACCTGCAAATTGTTTTGCAACTAAAGGCTTACCTAAAACCACAGTTATAGGTTCAAAAGTATATTGATTGTATGTTTTTACAACAACGTATTCAATTTTAGGACCTACCGTTAACGCAGTGTTTGATGGTAAGGTCCAAGGAGTTGTCGTCCAAGCTATAAAATGAATATCACCTTCGTAAGCATCAAAAAATGGTGGTAATGTTTCTTTTACAGCTTTAAACTGAGCTGTAACTGTAGTATCAGTAACATCTTGGTAGGTTCCTGGTTGGTTTAATTCATGTGAACTTAAACCAGTACCTGCTTTAGGTGAATATGGTTGTATTGTATATCCTTTATAGATAAGACCTTTACTATAAATCTGTTTTAACAACCACCAAACAGACTCCATATACTTAGGCTTGTAGGTTATATACGGATCTTCCATATCAACCCAATAACCAACTTGTTCAGTCATTTTATTCCAAACATCAGTATAACGCATCACCGCTTTTTTACAAGCAGCATTATATTCTTCAACTGATATTTTTGTACCGATATCTTCTTTAGTAATACCTAATTCTTTCTCAACACCAAGTTCAATAGGTAAACCATGTGTATCCCAACCGGCTTTTCGTTTTACTTGAAAACCTTTCATGGTTTTATAACGCGGAAAAATATCTTTAATAGTTCTCGCCATTACATGGTGAATACCAGGCATACCGTTTGCAGAAGGCGGACCTTCAAAAAAAACATAACTTTCTTTACCCTCACGAGTAGTGATACTTTTTTCAAAAATATCATTCTCTTTCCAGTACTTTAAAATCTCTTCTGCTACTACTGGTAAATTTAATCCTTTGTATTCCGCGAACTTCATAATAACTACTTCTGGTACTACATTTTAAGCTTGCAAAATTATAAATTTAGATTGAATAAATAACAGTTAGTTGTAAATGAAACATATATTATCATAAAATAAATATGTTAAAGAAATCTAAATATTTATATCTATCGTATATTGCAGTAGTTAACTATTTATAAACACAAAATTTTTAAAAATGAAAAAAGTAATTTTAAGCACCGCTTTAGTACTTGCATTAAGTTCATCATTTGTATCATGTAGAGATGCTGCTGAAAAAGCAAAAGATGCAGGAACTGAGGCAATGGAAGCTACAGAAGAGGCAGGAACTGAAGCTTTAAACGCTGCAAAAGAAGCTGGAACAGAAGCTATGGACACAGCCAAAGAAGCAGGTAATGAGGCTATGGAAGCAGGAAGTGAAGCTATGGATTCGGCTAAAGAAGCGGGTACTGATGCTGTAAATTCAGCAAAAGAGGCTGGCAACGATGCTATGGATGCTGCTAAAGCTACTGGAACTGATGCTGTAAATACAGCTAAAGAAGCAGGTACTAAAACTCTAGATACCGCAAAAAAAACTGCTGCTAAAATAAACAACTAGTATTTATACTAAAATAACACGAATCCCTGAAACTAAATTATCAGGGATTTTTTTATGCATTATATTTAAAAAGAATAACTTAAAGCCAGTATTAAGTTTCTACCTGGAGCAACAATACCTGAAGAGTAACTACGGTATCTTTGATTGGTAATATTCTCAAGACTTGCTGTTAATCTTAAGGCGTGTGATACTGTATACTGAGATCTAATATTTAAAGTATGCCATGAAGGTGAATATGGGTTGCCATCTGCATCAGTAGCATAAATATATGTTTTGCTTTGTTCAGACACTGCTAAATCAGAAGCTTGAATTTCACTATTAAAATTAAAAAATAAATCTGCTTTTAATTTTTGATTTTTCCAGATCAAATGAAAATCACCAAAAGTTGGCGCAACATGCCGCCCAGGAGAATCTGTGCCATCATCTTCTTCTTCAATGCCTTCAGTAAAAGTTAAATTTCCGTTTGCTGATAAATTTTCATTGAAATTTATATCGAGCACGAATTCAAAACCATAAACATAAGCTCTAGCAGCATTTTGCATTGCCTGAACATTACTTAACTCTCCATTGTACTCAATTTCAGTTTCTCCATTAAATTCAAAATCTCTACGAACAAGTGCATCTACTAAATATGTATAAAAAGTTGTTCCTTTTATAACCACTTTATCTTTTATATTTTTTTGAATTCCAACTTCACCATTATAGGCATATTCTGGTTCAAGGTCTGGGTTTGGTACTACAACTGAACCTGGTTCAGAATCAAATATTTTACCTACATCATCAATGTTTGGAGCTCTATAGCCTGTTGATGCATTTGCTGTTATTTGTAAATCTGCTTTCGGGTACCAACTAACACCAATACTTCCTGTTAACGCACCAGTACTTAAATTCGCATCGTCAAAAGGGAAATCATAAAAAGCGTCATCAAAAGTTGCATATATCCAAACATAACTATACCTCAAACCTGTTAATAGTGTTACATTTGGTTTTGCTTTATACTCACCTGTAATATAACCTGCCAAAGTTTGCCACGTTGCGCTATCAGGATACCTGCTCGAAGTAGCTTCAGTTTCATTAGTTTCAATATCTTCTTGACTTCCTACAGAATGGACTTTATTATAGATATATTCACCACCGTAATACAATCGTAAATTACCAATACGCTTATTTTCAAAATCTACATTTGTAGATAAGGCATCAACTTTTTCTTTGGTCGTATACCTGATAAGATCTTGAAAATCTCTATCATTTCTACTTTCTTCAAAAAATTGATACGCGGTTGTAATTTTTAGTCCGTCATAAAAACGACCTTTTCCATTTTCATTGTATTGCAACTTACTCATCAACCATTTCTGTGGTCCGTAATACCATTCTGCAGATCGCAAACCATCTTCGTCGCTATTCAATCTAATCAACCGGTCATATCTAGAATAATCTGAAGTTTCAGAATAGTAATTACTCCAATTTAAATTCCAATTATTACTTGGCTTAAAAGCAATTTTTTGTAAAATATTTATTTGATTATAACCTGTTGGATTTTGAACTCTAGGGTCTGAATTTTCAACTTCAAAATCTTCACCGTCAATAGTTTCAATATATGTTTTTCTCAAATATGAATCTGGTCCATATTTACCCATTTTTAAATCATCAAAATTATTATAAGAAATACTCGTTAGAAAAGCCCATTTCTGCTTTCCGAAATTAAAATCTATATGTGCGGTATTTTCATTGTTAGCTGTAGAATAACGGTATGTAGCATTCCCCGAAAAAGTAGTGTTATCAGTATTTGAAAATTCAACATTATTAGTTAGAAAGTTCATAACACCACCAATAGCATCACTGCCATAGATTACAGAGCCAGGACCAAATATAACTTCAGTATTTTTTACTGTAAACGGATCAATAGAGATAACATTCTGCAGATTACCGTTTCTAAAAATAGCATTATTCATTCTCACACCATCTACAGAAAGTAATAACCTGTTCGTTGAAAAGCCTCTAATCATAGGGCTACCGCCACCCAATTGACTTTTTTGCACAAATACTTTTCCACTTTGTTGTAATAAATCTGCCGAGGTTTGAGGATTTGCAAATGCAACAGACTTTGCATCAATAGACATCACTTTTTGAGGAATACCTTTCTTCTGTTGTTCCCATTTTGAAATTGACATTATTACCTCATCAAGCACTTCAGCATCCGGAATTAAATATACTTTTTTATCTTTTTTTAAAACTTGATTCTTCGTTGTTTTAAAAATTTCATGACCTAAATGTTTAAATGTAATTCGTTCATTACTTTCAAAGATTGATAAATCATATTTACCATCAAAGTCCGTAACCCCAGTTTTAGACTTGTCCGCATTAAAAATTGCTACATTTAAAATAGGCTCATTAGATTCTATATCAAAAACAGTAATTTGTTGCGCACAATTTGACGCAGAAATTAGAAAAAAAATAAGGAGTAGAATTTTATGCATTCTAGCTAAAAACTTGATTTAATATCTCAAGAGATTTAGGTTTTCTAAATCCGTGTAAATGTAACTCGTAATAAAGAATAATACTTTTCAAAAGCTCTTGACGATGTTTTTTATTCATCTTTATAGTATGTATTGCATCAAAATTTATGCCCAAAAATCGTTTAAAGTAATTTAAATTTTCACCTAACACTAAAGGGTTTAAAGATGGTATGTAAACAAAGTTAGCTTCCGTTAAATCAAAATATGGGGCATTTATTTCAGAGGTATCAGGGTATATCCCAAAATACCTAGTTAACACTAATAAAAAGTATAAATGAAAATTTGATATATGATCATTCGTATCCAACCATTGTAATGATGCTTCTAAAAAACCAAATAACTCTAGATTAGCTTCCTCTTCATGTATGCTATTCCCTAACATTTCAGCAAGAAAAAAAGTTAATGCATTTTTAGTAATATTAGTATGTAAGCTTTGGTAATGATAATTTACTTTCACCTCTTTAATATTCTCTAATGTGCCTTTATTTTTATGCTGTGCAACTATCTCTAACTGTGATAAAGGTTGAAAATAAGCTGCTTTTAATTTTCCTTTTTTAGAAGATAAAACCCCTTTTAACAAGTATGATTTTACACCGTCAGACAAGGTGTATGCTTTTACAATTAGGCTTGTATCTCCATATTTAAGCGCCGATAAAATTATTGCTTTGGTGGTTACTTGCATTATAGCATTTCAGGTTAAAGCAAAGATAGTGAATTGAAAAAAAAATTAGCTCTTAACAACTACAAACAAAAAAACGAAGCTTCTTAAATAGAAACTTCGTTTTTAAAATTTAAATAAGACGTTATTTAAATAACACCTTGTGCTAACATTGCATCAGCAACTTTTACGAAACCAGCAATATTTGCTCCTTTTACATAATTACAATATCCATTTTCGTCTTTTCCGTATTCAATACAAGAATCGTGAATATCACTCATAATATCTTTTAAACGACCATCAACTTCTTCTCGTGTCCAGCTAATACGTAATGAATTTTGTGACATTTCTAAACCTGAAGTGGCAACACCACCAGCATTAGAAGCTTTACCTGGTGCGAATAATATTTTTGCCTCATGAAATTCATGAATAGCTTCAGGTGTAGAAGGCATATTTGCTCCTTCAGCAACACAAATACATCCATTTTCAATCAATGTTTTTGCATTTTCACCACTCAATTCATTTTGTGTAGCACATGGCAATGCAATATCACATTTAACATCCCAAGGTGTTTTACCAGCATAAAAAGTAGCAGATTCATATTTATCTGCATAAGCAGATATACGACCTCTTTGGTTGTTTTTTAAATCCATCACATAGGCTAATTTATCAGCATCGATACCATCTTCATCATAAATATAACCTTGAGAATCTGATAGCGTTAAAATTTTAGCACCCAATTGCAATGCTTTTTCAGCAGCATACTGTGCCACATTTCCTGAACCAGAAATTACTACACTTTTACCCTCAAAATCTTTTTCTTGAGTTTGCAACATACTCTGTGCAAAATATACAGTACCATAACCTGTTGCCTCTGGACGAATTAATGAGCCACCCCATGAACGTCCTTTACCAGTTAATACACCTGTAAATTCATTTCTAATTTTTTTATACATACCGAATAAAAATCCGATTTCTCTGGCACCAACACCAATATCACCCGCAGGAACATCAGTATTAGGACCAATATGACGATTTAGCTCTAACATAAAAGCATGGCAAAAACGCATTACTTCATCATCTGACTTCCCTTTCGGGTCAAAATCTGAACCACCCTTACCACCACCCATTGGCAATGTTGTTAAACTATTTTTGAATACTTGCTCAAAAGCTAAGAATTTTAAAATACTAGCATTTACTGAAGGATGAAAACGCAAACCACCTTTGTAAGGGCCAATCGCCGAATTCATTTGAATACGGTAACCTCTATTTACATGAATTTCTCCTTTATCATCAACCCAAGCAACTCTAAAAGAAACCAATCTTTCAGGTTCTACCATACGCAGTAAAATATTTTTACCATTGTAAATTTTATGTTTTGCTATGTATGGGATAACAGTTTCAGCAACTTCTTGTACCGCTTGAATAAATTCAGGTTCATGACCATTACGACCAATTACCTCATTCATAAAGTTTTTAATTTTTACATCCATATCTTTAATTTGATTATGTTGCTACTATGTTTTTATTCTTAAATTATTAAATTTAAAATATAACGCCAAAATTATATATTTATGACAAAATAAAATGTCAATAATTAAAAATTTAATAAAATTTATGCTTTAATTAAGGTTTTATTGAATATCTTATAGGATTAGTCCTTAAAAAGAAAAAACATTACACAATATTCAAAGCATTATCTAAATCTACAATTAAATCTTCAACATCTTCAATTCCAACACTTAAACGTATTAAACCATCAACTATTCCAACCTTTTCTCTTTCTTCTCTTGGGATACTCCCATGTGACATACTTGCTGGGTGACCAATTAAACTTTCAACACCACCTAAAGAATCTGCTAAAGCAAATAAATTTAGTGTTTCAACAATCTTAACCGCATCATCAAAATTGCCGCCTTTTGGCACAAATGAAATTACAGCGCCAAAATCTTTCATCTGTTCTTTTGCAACTTTATGATTAGGGTGTGATTCAAAACCTGGCCAAAATACTTTTTCTACCTTATCATGTTTTTCTAAAAATCGTGCTATTACAGCCGTATTTTCACAGTGTCTTTGCATACGCACATGTAATGTTTTTAATCCACGAAGTGCCAAAAAACTATCCATTGGTCCTGAAATTGCACCGGTAGATTTTTGTATAAAGTAAAGCTTATCAGCAATCTCTTTATCATTCACAATTACGGCACCAGAAATAACATCACTATGCCCACTAATATATTTACTAATAGAGTGCATAACAATATCAGCTCCTAAAGTTAAAGGTTGTTGTAAATACGGACTAGCAAATGTATTATCTACCGCTAGTAACAAATTATGTTTTTTTGTAATCGATGCTATTTTTGTAATATCAACGATAGTCAACAATGGGTTGGTAGGTGTTTCAATCCATACCAATTTAGTTTTATCATTAATATGTTTCTCAATATTGGAAACATCATCCATTTTAACAAAATGAAAACTAATATTATAACGCTCAAAAACTTTTGTAAATAACCGATAGCTTCCGCCATATAAATCATTTATAGCAATAACTTCATCACCAGCATTCAATAACCTTAAAATAGCGTCAATTGCGGCAACACCACTAGCAAAAGCCATTGCATGCGTACCATCTTCAATACTTACCAATGCTCTTTCTAAAGCTGCTCTTGTTGGGTTTTCTCCTCTAGAATACTCAAACTCTTGGTTTACAGTAGGCGAGGGTTTTGCAAATGTTGATGTTTGATAAATGGGAGCAGATACTGCTCCGTATGCTTTATCTGGGGCCTGCCCACCGTGAATTACTTTTGAATTAAATTTTAATTTTTTTTCATTCATATCGCATATCTTTACATACAAATGTACCGTTATCTTTGCAGGGGAACAATGATTATTATTTTCAAATATTAAATAACAAACATGAAGATTAAGTTAACTTTATTTTTACTTCTTACAATAGCTATTGGTTGTAAAAACAATGAAGATCAATTAAACTACGAACCTTTAAAATTTGAAAGTCAAAAATGTGAAGATTGCCCAGATGTAAAAATTTCTACATTTAATTTTACTGATGATTTACCAATAGTAACTACCATAAACAACAAACTTGAAAGAGAAGTTATTAATCAACTTCTTTACGACGATGATATAAAAGTAGAAACTATTGATAAAGCTATAGCTTCTTTTAAAAATGGCTTTTTAGAACTTAAAAAAATGTATTCCGATGAAACTGTTGGTTGGGAGGCATCAATAAAAGCAGCTATTACTTTTGAGAATAAAGATGTTATTACAATTCAACTTGATAGCTACATTTTTACAGGTGGTGCACACGGTTACAGTGTAACACGTTTTTTAAATTTTGACAAAAAGAAAGGTGACTATCTAGAAAATTGGCAATTGTTTAGTGATAAAAATGATTTTGAACATTTTGCATCTATTAAATTTAAAATTCAAGAAGATATTCCGCAGAACGCATCAATTAACAGCACAGGCTTTATGTTTGAAGACGAAAGTTTTTACTTGCCTAAAAATATTGGTTTTACAAAAAAAGGGCTACAATTATTGTACAACCAATACGAAGTTGCTTCGTATGCTGATGGTCCAATAATTATAACCCTGCCTTATAATGAAATAAATAAATTTCTTGCTTTAAAAATTAAGAAGAAATAAATATTATTTTGTTTGCACTTTTAATAACGATAAAATTGCACCTGTATGCAAACCTTCATGGTATGCATTAAACGCAATTGCATCTTCAACACTACTCAAAGTAATATTTACACTTGTGGTATATTCAGTATACGTTTTGTATTTACCTTGCTCATAATCTTGTTGCATCAATTCAAGTGTAGAAAATAACAAACCTTCAACCAATTCAATTTCATCTTCGGTTGCCAAACCATCAGGCACTGTGCCTTTTTTATATTTTTCTACCATTTCATTAGAAATACGCAATGGCAGACCACTAAATTTATTTACCAAAAGTTCTTGGGTAACTACCACATGTGCAATATTCCACCAAATGTTATTTCTATACCCTTCAGGAATATTTAAAAGTTGTTCTCTAGGTGTACTTGTTAAAAATTTATATAAAATTTTTCTATTCTTAAGAATAATATCAAATAGTTTTTCCAAAATAATATTGTTTAATTGAGCCATAAAAATAGAACTTTTCACAGGAAATGAGTTCCTTTGCAACAGGATTAACACAAAAATATGTTTTCGTGAAAATCTAGAATTCATAGACTTCAAAATTTATCTGAATGAAAAAAATATACCACTTAAGTACTTGTGACACCTGCCAAAGAATACTGAAAGAATTACAACCTTTAGAGGGTTTTGAATTACAAGATATTAAAGCAGTTTCAATAACAACTGACCAGCTAGAGGAAATGCATAAGCTTGCAGGAAGTTATGAAGCTTTATTTAGCAAAAGAGCACGATTATACAAAGAAAAAGGCTTAAAAGAAAAATCACTTTCTGAAGCTGATTACAAACACTATATTTTAGAACACTATACTTTTTTAAAACGACCAGTTATTTTGGTTGATGGAGAGATATTTATTGGTAACAGCAAAAAAGTAGTTGCTACGGCTAAAGAAAAAATACAAGGGTGAACAAAAGAACGCTAGCCATATTAGCTACTTTAGGCACAACTATTATTTATGCACTAAACCATACTATTGCAAAAGATGTTATGCCTAATTATGTAAAACCTTTTGGCTTTATTTTTATTCGACTAATTGGCGCTACCATTCTATTTTGGGCAATGTCTCCTTTTGTTCCTAAACAAAAAATTGAACGTGAAGATTGGGGCCGCTTTTTAATTTGCGCACTTACAGGAATGGCAATTAATATGCTTTCATTCTTTAAAGGGCTAGAATTATCAACACCTATTAACAGTGCCGTTTTAATTACTATTACCCCGATAATCGTTGTAATTCTATCTGCATTTTTAATTAAAGAAAAAATTACTTTTCAAAAAGGTATTGGTGTTATTATTGGTCTTATTGGTGCACTTAGTTTAGTCTTATTTGGTGCAGAAATTAATAATAACGCACCAAATATCCCGTTTGGGAACTTCTTATTTATCATTAATGCGACTTCTTTCGGTATCTATTTAATACTCGTAAAGAAATTACTTGAAAAATACCATCCTTTTTTAGCCTTAAAATGGTTATTTACTATCGGTTTTGTAATCACACTACCATTTACAATACCTGAATTTACTCAAGTTGAATGGCACTCAATTCCAACAAATATAATAGGTGCTATTGTGTATGTAATATTAGGAACAACATTTTGCACTTACATATTTAATGCTTTTGCCTTAAAACAATTAAAAGCGTCAACCGTAGGTGCATTTTCATATTTGCAACCACTCATTGGAGTTTGTTTTGCAATATTTACAGGTAAAGATAGCTTGAGTACCCTAAAACTAATAGCAATGTTGCTCGTACTTTTAGGTGTTTATTTAGTAAGTAAAAAACCGAAACTTAAGCCAAGTCTTTAGGTATTTTAGCAAATTTACGAGTATCTTCTTTTGTTAATACTTTATAGCCTTCTGCTTTTTCAATATTTTTAAAAGTCTCTAAAAACTCATCTGATACTCCAACTAATTTACGTGTGTTTAGATCTATCCATGCTCCCATCATCTCACAATGTGCTATATGCCTGCCTTTGTAATCATAAAAATTGTGGTGAAATTCAAAAAACTTATAATCTTCACTCATACCCATTATTTCCATTGAAACTCTAATAGGCTTACCAGGGAATGCTTCTTTAAAATAATACACATGCTCATGAAATACTACTGGCCCTAAATTATGCGCCGCCATTGTTTTATGAGAAAAACCATTTTCCATTAAAAAAGACATACGTGTATGACTCATAAAATTTAGGTAAGCACTATTGGCCAAATGACGATTAGCATCAACATCACTCCAACGAATTTCAAACTCTTTTAAATACATAAAAACATTTTTTTGCTATGCACGCATAATAATTGTAAAAATACTATAGATTTGAATAATAAGTCAAAGTACTCAGAAAAATATCGTTATTTTTATCATATAAACAATTTTTACCATGAAAAATAAAGCACCTTTTATAAATGAACTGGCATTACCTATAGTTACCGCACCAATGTTTTTAATTTCTGGTCCAAATTTGGTAATCGAATGTTGCAAAAATGGAATTGTTGGAACTTTCCCCGCTTTAAATCAACGTTCAAGTGAAGGATTTGAAGAATGGTTAATTGAAATAAAAACAACTTTAAAAGAGTTTGAAGATACTACAGGTAAAAAAGCAGCTCCGTTTGGTGTAAATTTAATAGTACACCCAACAAACCCGAGACTTGAAGCCGATTTAAAATTATGTGTAAAACATAAAGTACCACTAATTATTACATCACTAGGTGCAGTATCACAAGTTGTAGATGCTATACATAGTTATGGCGGATTGGTATTTCATGATATTATAAAGAAAAGGCATGCTGAAAAAGCTGCTGAAGCAGGAGTTGATGGTTTAATTTTAGTAGCAGCTGGTGCTGGTGGTCATGCAGGTACAATTAACCCCATGACTTTAGTTGCTGAAATTAAAAAATTCTATGATAAAACAATTATTTTATCGGGTTGTATTAGTACCGGTAGAGATGTTGCATCTGCATTACAAATGGGTGCCGATCTAGCATATATGGGAACTCGTTTTATAAATACTGAAGAAAGTAGAGCTACCGATGAATATAGAAAAATGATTGTGGAAGCTGGCGCAAGTGATGTTACGTATACAGCATCAATATCAGGTGTACACGCAAACTTTCTGAGTGCAAGCTTAAAAGCAGCAGGTATTACTGAAGAGGATTTAAAAAAAGATGTAAAAATAGATTTTGGTAAAGAATTAGATACTGAAGCTAAAGCTTGGAAAACAATTTGGTCCGCAGGGCAAGGTGTTGCTTTAATTGACGACATTGTACCTGTTTCAACATTAGTTGAAAATTTAAAAACTGAGTTTAAAAGTTCAATTGAAGAGCAAATAAAAGTTTTAGAAAATTTCCCAAAATAGTAGTTCAGAATGCCTATAATTTTGTCCGATTACAATCCCCCATTTTTGTTTAAGAATGGTCACATATCAACTATTTACTCAGGAGTAATTCGTAAAGTTGATGGACTAATACAAAAAAGGGAGCGTATTATATTACCTGATAATGATTTTTTAGATTTAGATTGGAGTTATACCGATCAAAAATCAAATAAAGTTGCTATTGTTATTCATGGCCTAGAAGGTAGTGCTCAACGCCCCTATATAACAGGAATTGCGAAGCAATTTGTAGCAAACAATTACAATGTTTGTGCAGTTAATTTAAGAAGTTGTAGTGGTGAGCCCAATCTTTTATTTAAATCATACCATTCAGGTGCAACAGGAGATTTAAATGCTGTAATTCAAAATATTCTTCAAAAAAAAGAATACTCAGAGTTATATTTAAATGGTTTTAGCTTAGGAGGGAATTTGATATTAAAGTATTTAGGTGAAAAACGAATGATTCCAAAAGAAATTAAAGCCGCTGTTGCAATATCTGTACCTTGTGATTTGCACAGCTCATTAAGAGAATTATTAGCGACTAGAAATAAAATTTACGCAAATAGATTTAAAAAGCATTTGATTGATAAATTAAGAGCTAAACAACAACTCTTTCCTAGTAAAATTACAAATGAAGACATCGCACAAATAAAAACATTAAAAGATTTTGACGATGTATACACAAGTAGAGCACATGGTTTTAAAGATGCTATTGACTATTACACACAATCTAGTTGCTTGCAATTCTTACCTTCTATTAAAATTCCTACGCTGATTATCAACAGTAAAAATGATTCTTTTTTAGGTAAAGAATGTTACCCTAAAAAAGAAGCAGAAGAAAATTCTAATTTATATTTAGAGATGCCAAATTATGGCGGACACGTTGGCTTTATTGGCAAAAACAATATGACATATACGGAGCATAGAACTATTAATTTTTTAAAGGAATTTCATTAAATTAGCAGATTGTTTATCTTAGTAACTTAAATTATTTATAATAATGAAAAAACTAGTTGGTGCTTTATCTCTTTGCCTACTTTTAGCAAATTGTGGCGAAAAAAAAGAAGAGAAAAAAGGTGGTTTTGAGATGAACCGTGCTAAAACCGAAAAAAAAGAGGAAAAAGTCGTTGAAAAGACTCCTATTGACATGAGTAATGAAGGTATTGGCCCTTACAAAGATTTTTCTTTTCCAAGTGATATTGATTCCGGTTTGGCCTCTGAGGGGGAAGCAAAGTACAAAAATGTCTGTACAGCTTGCCATATGGCTGACAAAAAACTGATTGGACCTGCTTTATCTGGTGTTTACGAAAGAAGAAATGCTACTTGGGTAATGAATATGATGAAAAATCCAACGGAAATGTTGAGAAAAGATCCAATTGCAAAGGCTTTATTAAAAGAATATAATAATGCTGTTATGCTCGACAATAAACTATCTGACCAAGAAACCAGAGCTATTGCTGAATATTTAAGAACATTATAAATAAAATATAATAATCGTTAGGGGAGCTCTTAATTGGGCTGAGATTTTACCCTTTGAACCTGATTTGTTTAATTGCAACGAAGGGAAACGAGAATTGCCTATCTTCTAAAAACATTACTAATGTTTTTGTTTTATTCGCATTCGTTTTTCAGTTGTGTAAACTACACATAATTATGAAATGGAGTGAGAATACTTGGAATCAAATGATTCCTACTTATGAAAAAATCACCAAACACCCTTTTATTGAAGAACTATCTAACGGTAGTTTACCACAAGAAAAATTCGAATATTACATTCAACAAGATGCTTATTATTTAGCTGACTTTGGGAAAGTATTAGCAGGTATCGGCACTAAACTAGAGAAACCTGCGCATGTTGAAGCTTTTTTAAGCTTCGCAACAAATACCATTCAAGTAGAACAAATACTTCACAGCAGTTATTTACAACAGTTTAATTTTAATAAAGATGTGCCTATCTCACCATCATGTTTATTGTATGTAGGTTTTTTAAATAAAATATTCAATTTATCTACTATAGAAGAAACATTAGCTGCGGTATTGCCTTGCTTCTGGATTTATAAAAAAGTTGGTGATTATATTTTAAAGATTCAAACCACATCAGAAAACCCTTATCAAAACTGGATAGCTACCTATGCAGGAGAAGAATTTGGTATAGCAGTTAAAAACGCGATTGAAATTTGTGATTATTATGCAGATAAATCAACAACTGAAACTAGAAAAAAAATGACTGATGCCTTCTTAATGGCTTCAAAAATGGAATGGCTTTTTTGGGATAGTGCTTATAATTTAGAATCATGGAAAATATAAATAAGAACTATTCAAGAGCACTCACAATTGCAGGAAGTGATTCTGGCGGAGGAGCAGGCATACAAGCAGATTTAAAAACATTTAGTGCCTGTGGTTGTTACGGAACATCTGCAATAACAGCATTAACCGCACAAAATACTGTAGGTGTAATTGATATTCACCCAATACCTATTACTCATTTAGAAAAGCAGATGGAAGCTGTTTTAGATGATATTGGAACAGATGCTGTAAAAATAGGTATGCTTCATTCTTGTGAAACAATAACAAGTGTAGTACAAACACTAAAGAAATACAAAGTAAAAAATATAGTAGTTGACCCTGTTATGGTTGCAACATCAGGAGATAAACTCTTACTAAATGAAGCAATTAATCATATTGGAAATGAATTACTACCCATTGCACGACTTATAACACCCAATAAATATGAGTGTGAATTATTGTTAAACAAAAAAATCAACAATCAATCTGAATTAAAGTTCTTCACTTATGAATTGGCAACAAAGTACAATACTTCTGTTTTATTAAAAGCTGGCCATTTTAATAATGATGCATTAACTGATATTTTTTATAATAAGGAAACTAACGAATTTTTAGAGCTTACTTCAAAAAGAGTAAAAACTAATAACACACATGGCACAGGTTGCACCTTATCATCAGCTATTACAGCATTTTTAGCTCAAGGATTTTCATTGCAAAAAGCCGTAATAAAAGGTAAAGAATATTTAGAAAGTGCTATACATAAAAGTGTGAACTACACCCTTGGGAAAGGGCATGGTCCACTACATCATTTTTATAATTTTTGGGATTAATTAATCCTCATCTTCATAATTAAAGCCGTCAGCTACAACTTTATATGTTGGATCTTCTAACACATTTACATCAACAATATCATCCGCTATTTTTAGTAGGTTGATACAATCTTTACTCAAATGTTTTAAGTGCAATTTTTTACCTGCTTTTTGATATCTTTCAGAGAGTTTATTAATAGCTTCAATACCAGACATATCAGCAATACGGCTGTCTTTAAAATCAATTACTACTTCCTCAGGATCTGTTGCAACTTCAAATTTTTCACTAAAACCTGTTGTAGATCCAAAAAATAATGGGCCAAATATTTCATACGTTTTCACGCCATTAGCATCAACGCTTTTACGTGCACGAATACGTTTTGCGTTTTCCCAAGAGAATGCAAGAGCTGATATAATTACGCCAATAAATACCGCAATTGCTAAATCGAAAAATACTGTAATTGCAGATACTGCGATTAAAACAAAAGCATCTGATCTTGGTATTTTTTTTAATATTCTGAAACTTGACCAAGCAAATGTTTCAATAACCATCATAAACATTACACCTATTAATGCCGCAATAGGTACTTGTTCAATATATGTATCAGCAAATAAGATAAAAGTTAATAAAGTTAATGCCATTACCACACCTGATAATCTGCCTCTACCTTTTGCATTAATATTAATAACTGTTTGCCCAATCATACCACAACCACCAGTACCGCCAAGTAAACCACTTGCAATATTACCCATACCTTGAGCAACACATTCTCTATTTCCTTGACCTCTAGTATCCGTTAATTCATCAACCAAATTCATCGTCATTAAACTTTCAATTAGACCAACACTAGCTGCTAAAAATGCATAAGGAAGTATAAATGTAAAAGTCTCTAAATTAAAAGGTAAAAATTGCCACAGTTCTTGATTGGGTGTTGGAAATTCACCTTTTAAACCATCACCACCACCCTCTCTAATGTATGAACCAACTGTTGTTACGTCAATATCAAATAAAATAACGCCAAATGTTGTAATTAAGATTGCTGTTAGAGCTGCAGGAACTTTAGTTGTCAACTTAGGCAAAAAGTAAATAATTGCCATAGTAAATAATACTAAACCAATCATTATAAATAATTCAGAACCTTGCATAAATACACTTAAGTATTTATCTACAGAATTTGGATCAGGATTAGGTATTTTATGACTAAACATCTTTACTTGAGCGATAAAAATTACAATTGCTAAACCGTTAACAAACCCCATCATTACAGAGTGTGGAATCAAACGAACAAAACGACCTAATTTTAGAACTCCAGCAAATATTTGAATTATTCCCATTAAAATTACAGCACCTAATAAATAATAGTAACCCATATTATCAACCGGAATATCCATTTCTAGTCCTTTAATATGGCCTTCTCTAATAAGGTTTACAAAAATTACTGCAACGGCACCTGCTGCTCCAGATATTAAACCTGGCCTACCACCAAAAATAGCAGTAATTAAACCAATTATAAATGCTCCAGATAGCGCTACTAATGGATCGATATTTGCTACAAAAGCAAATGCTACCACTTCAGGAATCATTGCTAATGAAACTGTTACACCTGCAAAAAAATCGTTTTTAGGGTTTGAGGTAAAGTTTTTAAAAAAGCTCATTATTTATATTCATTTTTCAAGTTGCAAAAGTACCATTTTTCATTCGTACTGTTAACATGAACCTAAATTATAACGTAATTAATAGTTTAGCCCTAAAATTTTACCAATCTCTTAAAAAATATATACTTATTTTTTATAAAAAAACCGCTGTAAGCACTAATACTTACAGCGGTCTCAACAACCAACCTAAAAAACTTTTCTCTAATTATTCATTTACTAACTTATCACTCAATATATTTAAGACCAAAACTTAAAAGTTTATATATCTTAAATACACTTTTTATAATAGCAATTCTTATGCCAAAAACTTATGACTCTGAATACTAGGGTTTTATAATGTATCAATTTTAAGTAATTTTGTAAACTAATAAAGTTTTTGGTAAACAAAAAAAGAAATGATTACCTTTCTTTTTTTTGAAAACAAACTATGAACAGAGATTTAAAATTTGCAGTTTTAGGAGGCGGAAGTTGGGCAACAGCAATCGTAAAAATGTTGACTGAAAATGTTGATACCGTACACTGGTTTATGCGAAATTCTGATGCAATTGAACACATTAGAACTCAAGGTCATAACCCCAATTATTTGAGTTCTGTAGAGTTTAATACAGAGCAATTAATTTTAACGGATGATATAAATACCGCAGTTACTAATGCCGATTTATTAATTTTTGTTATTCCATCTGCATTTTTAGAAACTGAACTTTCTAAACTTACTGTTTCACTTGAAAACAAATGTTTATTTTCTGCTATAAAAGGTATTGTACCAGAAACCGGATTAATTGTTGGTGAACATTTTCATGAGAAATATGATATTCCGTTTAAAAAAATTGGTGTAATTACTGGGCCTTGCCATGCTGAAGAGGTTGCACTTGAACGTTTATCTTATTTAACCATTGCTTGTGGTGACACTCATAAAGCTGAAATAATGGCTGAGCATTTAAGTAGTGAGTACATTAAAACTAAAACTTCTGACGATATTATTGGTACTGAATATGCAGCTATGCTTAAAAATATTTATGCAATTGCTGCTGGTATTGCTCATGGTCTAGGGTATGGAGATAACTTTCAAAGTGTATTAATGAGTAACGCGATTAGAGAAATGAAGCGTTACATTAAAAAAATACATAACATGAAACGTAATATTAATAACTCTGCATATTTAGGTGATTTATTAGTAACTGGTTATTCTACTTTTAGTCGTAATCGTATGTTTGGGAATATGATTGGTAAAGGCTACACAGTAAAAAGTGCGATGATGGAAATGAAAATGGTTGCAGAAGGATATTATGCTACCAAAAGTGCACATAAGCTAAACAATGGTCGAAAAAACAAATCTAAAACACCAATATTAAACGCAGTTTATGAGGTACTCTACAATGATAAAAACCCAAAAAGAGTTTTTAAAGATTTGACGGATAAGTTAGATTAATCACGATTTAATGAAAAATTAGAATGTTCATCTATCTCATGTTCTAATTCTTGTCGATAGTCTTCTATTTTATTATCTGAGAGTTTAAAAACTTTTTTAAATTCTTCTAGAATAGGATCCATTAAATAACGAATGCTTTCAATATCAAAATACAAACGTCCAGTTCTTCTAATAAAGAAATCCATCGGATTTTGTATCATTTCATAATGAATACAGAATAAAAGTTCTGCTTTTGCTAGTCTAACTTTTATGTCTTTATCATTTATTAAAGCATATGTTTCTAAAACAACTTCAGTTTGTTTAGCATAATTTGTTACTAAAAACCAAGCATCATGAGCTTTAAAACCATCTGCTTGTATTCGGCTTGTAATTTCTAAAATGTACTCTTTTACTTCTTTTGCATTTTTAAAAGCATTCTTACACAACGGAATTTCATCTGTATGGCAAGATTTTAATTCTTTAGTTGAATCTGCCTCTTCGACTAATTTCACAACTCTATCAACCACACGCTCTGCCATTTTACGGTAACCTGTGAGTTTGCCACCTGCAATGCTAATCAACCCTGTATCAGAAGTGAAAATCTCATCTTTTCGTGATAACTCGGAAGCAGATTTTCCTTCTTCATGAATCAAAGGTCTTAAACCAGCCCATGAAGAAACTATATCATCTAAACTCAATTCTATAGTCGGGAACATATTATTTACTGCTGAAATTAAATACATCGCATCAGCTAAATCTGTTTTAACCTTGTCTTTATTTTCAGTATAATGCGTATCAGTAGTACCCACATACGTAGTATTTCCACGAGGAATAGCAAACATCATTCTACCATCAGGGATATCAAAATAAACAGACTGTTGTACTGGTAATTTTTCATACGGAAAAACCAAATGCACCCCTTTTGTTAGGTATAAATGTTTGCCTTTATTAGAGTTATTTACTGCTCTTAAATCATCAACCCAAGGGCCTGTGGCGCTTACCACATATTTTGATTTTATTTTGAACTCACTACCTGAAACTGCATCTTTTACGACAACACCTGTAATTTTTTTATCTGTATAAATAAATTCTTCTACTGATGCGTAATTTAAAGCTGTAGTATCGTAATTTAAACTCGTTTTGATATTTTCTATAGTCAAACGAGCATCATCAGTTCTATATTCGGCGTAATAACCTGCACCGTTCAAGTTTTTTGTAGGAAGTAATGGTTCTAATATAAGTGCATCTTCTTTCTCTAACATTTGGCGTTTATCTTCATCAGTAACTTGTGCCAAAATATCATACACTTTTAGCCCAATTGAAGTTAACCATTTTCCATACGAACCATTTTCCATTAAAGGCAACAACATTTTTTCTGGCAATACCAAGTGTGGTGCTAATTTGTGAACAATTGCACGTTCTGAACCCACTTCTTTCACCAACCAAAAATCAAATTGTTTTAGGTATCTGAGTCCGCCATGAATAAGTTTTGTTGATTTACTACTGGTACCTGAAGCAAAATCATTTTTTTCTATTAAAGCTACTTTTAAACCACGAGAAGAAGCATCTAAAGCTATACCAGCACCTGTGATTCCGCCACCAATTACGACCAAATCGAAAGTGTCTTTACACAAATTTAAGATGGTTTTATTCCTATTTAAATTTGAAAACTCTTTTAAACTCATAATTGATTTTTTATAGTCTGGTTACTCAAAGATAAGTTTTTTGCAAAGTTGCAATATTAATCTATTGTTATAATTACGCTTGTTTCATTACCAAATGCATCAATTGCTAAAATTTTGTGTACGCCTTCACTAGGTATTATTCCTATTTCATGAAAATTCTCAGTTTCTTTAATAAAAACCTCATCTAAATACCAAAAAACTTTAGTCTCTGGTTTTGCATGAGCTAGTTTTACAACAACTTCATTAGTTTTCCCCTCAAAGTTTTTAGCCAACACTATTTTACTTCCATTTTTTGGATAAATAATTTCCATTGGAGATGTATTGGTACGCACACAATCACCCCTAAAAGGTGGTAAAACTCTGTACGTAGGGTGTGACTTTTTATAATAGTATTCTATGATGGGTGGTAACACAAACCACGACTGTGTAATTGCTTGTGACAAATCTTCACATGAAGAATTTACTCTAAATTGCTTATCACTATCTAACTGTATCACTTGATGATATTTACAAACCTCAACATGATTCTGTTTATTAGGAATACTAATTGTTTTTTTGGGGCAATTTACAGATGCTAGATAGCCACTTTTTACACATACCTCTACATTTGTGAATTCATCTAAAGGCTTTAAAAACCAATCTGTTTTTGGCAATATATCAAACACATCAAATAAAATTGGCGCAGCACTAGTAACCCCTGTTGTGTTTGGCCTTCCTTCACCATCAGCATTACCAACCCAAACACCCACAACATAATCGCTAGTTACACCTATTGCCCAAGCATCTTTATTACCAAAACTAGTTCCTGTTTTCCATGCTATCTCTTTACTTGAATCGTAAAACTCCCACGATTCACTACCTTGTGGTCTATTCACCTCCTTCATCGCATCAAAAGTCAAATAAATACTTCCTGCATCAAAAAGTGTTTTTTCTGTTGATTTTTCACCAAAGTCTATAGTAGAATTTTGCCTCCAAATTGGTTCGACAAATTCGTTCTTAAAATATTCGCTTGATGAACTGTTAAAATGATTTACCGTTGAAGCTAAGTTTGCATACGACTTACATAAATCCCATAAATTACTCTCTGCACCACCCAATATTAAAGTTAAGCCATAATGATCAGCTGACTTGTTCAACCCTTTGAGATTAAAACTTTTTAACTGATCTCTAAATTTATGCAAACCATACGACTGTAAAAGTCGAACTGCAGGAATGTTTAATGAGCGTGCCAATGCTTTTTTTGCTTCAATAGCACCGCTGTAAGTTTCGTTAAAATTTTCAGGACTATACCCAGCTATTTGGGTAGGAATATCTGGTACTAGCATATCTGGTAACAATTCACCAGCATCTAACATAGCAGTATATAATAAAGGTTTTAAAACACTACCTGTACTTCTATTGGCTTGCACCATATTTACATCTTTTTCATGTAAATTATCGGTTGAGGTATTGCCAACATATGCTAAAACCCCTCTAGTTTTAACATCTAAAACTAAAACCGAAGCATTAAAAACTAAATTTTGTTTAAGTAAACGGTAGTGTTTAGCTACAATTGCATTTGCATTTTCTTGTAAATTTTTATCTAAAGTACTTTGTATGCGTTCCCCTTTATATGTTTTTGAAATGTGTTGTACAAAATGTGGCGCGCTATTAGGCAAAGCATAGGGTTTTTGAGGCAATTGTTCAAGGAGCGCTAAATCATATGTTGTTCTATCTATGATTTTTTTATCAAATAACTTTTTGAGTAACCTATTTCTCTTTGCTAATAATTTAGATTGATTTTTACCCGGATAAATCAAACTTGGTGCATTTGGTAATACTGCCAAAGTAGCTGTTTCTGCCCAAGAAAGTTGGTGTGGTAATAAACCAAAATATCGCCATGACGCTACTTCTAAGCCAACCACATTGCCACCAAAAGGTGCATGACTTGCATACAATTTAAGTATCTCTTTTTTTGAATATCTAAGTTCTAATCTAGTTGCCAGAATAAGCTCTTTAAACTTTTCAAAATATGACCTTGCTTGATTATCTCTTGACAATCTAATTACTTGTTGCGTAATTGTACTTCCGCCACGAACTGTATGCCCGGCTCTAATGTTTGTTAAAATAGCTTTACCCATTGAAACAGGATTAAAACCTACATGCTTATAAAAATAAGCATCTTCGAAATTTAATAAACAGGTTTCAAATTTGTGAGGAACGCTATCAACTACTGGAAATCGCCATTGACCATCATCAGCAATTTTAGCACCTAGTAATATTCCTGATTTACTCTCTACAACTGTTGCCGTTGGTGCTTTAAAAAGTATTTTAGGAAGACAGAAATAATAGGCAATTAAAAGTACTGTTAGGAATAACAGTTTTTTAGGGTGTTTTTTTATAAAACGAATGGATTTACTTTTCAAACTCATACGCTCTTTCTACTAAGCAAATACGAACTCTGTAAGAAGAATACCAATCTTTTCTCCCTTTTTGTTGCGCAAAAACATGATAAGCTTGTTGTTTCCAATTTGCAATGGCTTCTAAATTTTTCCAGTAACTAACCGTAATACCTATCTCTTCACGCGCACTTTCAACACCCAAAAACCCTTCTTGCTCTCTTGCTAAATCTTCCATTTTTTGCCCCATAAAACCATAACCATTATCTTCATCTGTTCTAGTAGAAGTAAAAATTACAGCATAATATGGTGGGTTTAGTATCATTAGTAAATTTTTAACTTATATATTCATTATCAACAAAATAAGTAACAATAGCCTCTTTCATTAAAACAGATTGTTCACCAGCCTTTAATGATGGCAACTCTTCTTTTATAGTGTAATGTGGCCAACCATCTTCATCAAAATAGTCAAAAGCATAAAATCCGTAAGGCTCCAATAACCTGCAAATTGCAATATGCATTAAATCTAGCTTTTCATTCTTTTTATAACTTCTATGGTATTTACCCAATTCTTGAACTCCAACTAAATAAATTATAGCGTCTAACTCTAAGGTATCTCCATCTGCAAACTGAGCTGATAATTTTTCAACTAAAATATCCCAACGCTCTTTTAACTGTATATCTCTTGCCATTCGTTTTAAATTTTATAAATACTTCTGTTTTCCATTATCATGCTATCTATTTTATAAAGAAGTATTGTTATCTGAAATTTCAAATATTTTCAAAGGTACAAATCAAAGTTCTATATTTGTTGTAAAGTGCGCATTATGAATTTTTTAGATATTGTTTTAGGAATATTATTATTAATAGGACTTTATAAAGGTTTCAAAAATGGCCTTTTTATTGAAATTGCATCTTTAATCGCATTAATTGCAGGTATTTATGGCGCCATTCACTTTTCTTATATTACAGGAAATTACTTAGCACTACATATGGATTGGAATGAACAAAACATGAATATAGCCTCATTTGTAGTCACTTTTATTCTTATTGTTATCGCAATACATTATTCCGGAAAACTTTTAACTAAAGTTGCCGATTTTGCAATGCTAGGGTTTTTAAACAAAATTGCAGGAGCAATTTTTGGTGCTCTCAAAATTGCTGTTATTGTTGGTGCTATTATAATATTTTTTGATAGTGTAAATAATACCATTTCCATTGTTGATAAAGAAACTAAAGAACAATCTAAACTTTATGAGCCAATTAAAGAAATTGGCCGTTTCATTTTCAGTAAAGTACTCGTCATAAACGAATCAATCGATTTTGAAAATAGTGTAAAATCCGACACTGAAATTTACTAAATACTTAATTTTAAAGAATTTAATCGCTTTTTATCGTAATTTTTGTAAAGTAGAAAATTCCTACATTAAATTTGTGTTATTATTCAATACAAATAAGAATGATACGAAGCCTTAAAAATTCTCCCTATTACAAAGAAGCCTTTAATGAGTTAGTCTACCCTTTTGGTAGCTATTATTTGTTTGATGGGTTTGTTGTTGCTGAAATTAATGAAGACGTAATTTATTCTTGGGAACACCATGGAAAACAAATAACACAAGAAATTTCAAACTTATACGAGAATAATGGTGATGGCATTATATACATTACCAATAGAATTTACAATTATTCTGTAAAACCATCTGATTGGTTAAAATTTTATAAAAATAATTTCAATTTAAAAGGTTACGCTATTGTAAGCTATTCTGAAAAAGGTAAGAAAAATTCATTATTAGAACGCTTGTTTATGAACTCTAAAATGAAAAGATTTACCTGTATAAATAGTGCTATTGAATGGGCTGCAAGTGAAATTACTCACCAAAAATTAGCATAAAAAAAGCACTAAATTAAATTTAGTGCTTTACAATCATTCCTCTTTATTGTTTACTGAACAACTTTAACCCATTGTCCTTTAGTTCTTATTCTATAATCATTATCATACATGGCTTCTGCTTGTATACCAGGTAAATAATATTCCCCTAAATATGAAGCATTTAATAGTATTCTGAATGTTTTAGATTCGTATTTTCCTAAATCAAAATAGAAGTTCACTCGGTCATCACGCAAATCTGTATACGTCACATCATTTTGTGCAAAATTACCGAAGTCTGTAAAGCGAGTATTTACAATTTCCCAACCACTTGGGAAAATTTCCGTTAGCGCGATATTCTTTATCGGACTATTTGTTGAGTTCTTAATAGTAACTTCAGCAACAAAGTCGGTTCCTTGATTTAAACTTGTTATATTTATACGATTACCGTTTCTATTTATAAAATTAGACATAACCGATAGGTTTAAGACACTTGGCTTTTCTTGGCCTACCGGAAGTATTCCATTATTAATTACACTAGTATAGAGCATATTATCTTCTAAATTTTTAATCTCAATGACATTAGAACCTTTTTTAATTTTCAGTTCTCTATTAGCTAATGTTTTTGAAGTATTTACACTTACTTTTCCCCCATTGACAACTACAGATGCTTTTATTCCTTTTCCTCCAACCATTTTGGCAAACTTACCAATGGCTAATAAACTATAGGCAGTACTTTGGGTACTCATCCATTTTTCTGCTTTTAAGTTAGAAGCAACACTTTTAGCTACTTCTTGAGCTTTTATTTTATTGTTTAATAAAATATGCGTTTCTAAAGCCATAGCACTATTTCTTTCTGAAGAACCGTAGGTGTAATAGTTGTATTTATAAGAATCACCATCAACCTTAGCTGTGCTTAACACTTCTTTTGCAACACTCGCCTGACCAATTAATCCATAGGCTGCTGCTAATCTAAATTTAGCTTCATCTGAAATATTACTCGTTTCTCTCAAGCGGTTCATAGAAGCAACATCGGCATTACCAGAAAGTGCTAGCGTATATAAACGATATGCTTGAGCTAAATCTGGTGTTTGCCCTGAGCGCCATTGCTTAGATACATTCTGTTGAAATTTAACCCAATTGGCTTTAAAAGAAATTGGCATTACAAAACCTTTTTTCTCCGCCTCTAATAAAAAATGCCCAGCATAAGTTGTTCCCCAGTCATTAGTAGAACTTTGGCCTGGCCAATATGATAACCCACCATTTGGCCTTTGGAAACTTCCTAAACGTTTTATCGCATTTTCAATATTATTTTGAACTTCTTTTTTCTTTTTTGCAGTTAAATCAAAAATATCACTTAAATATAATTGAGGAAAAGCAGCAGAAGTGGTTTGCTCAACACAACCATGAGGGTAACGAATTAGATATTGCATTCTACCATTAAAACTCATAGGTGGTAACGTAGAAAACTCAATACTTGCGGTATTACTACCTGAAATACCAAACGTTTCTAAGTTTACCATTTGACTAGAGTTTGCATCTAAGACAAAATCTTGAATTTCTGATGTTTTTACATTCGGATTCACTACATCAATAGGAATCTCAAATGATGCTTTTTCACCGCCACCAGAAGCTTCAACAATTACTTTACCTATACCTTTAAAATCGCTAACATTTAAATTAAAATATACCATTTTTTCATCTGGTTGATCAAATCTTAACGTCTTTATTGCATCACCAGAAACAGTAAATGCTTTATCATTTTTAATTTTTATAGTGACATTTTTCACTTTTTTCTCCATTGCAAAAACAGTTACAGGCAAGGTTACTTTTTCACCCGGAGTAATTTTACGTGGTAATGATGCTAATATCATTAAAGGTTTACGAACCGGTGTTGTTTTTTCCGCTTTACCATATGCCTCATTTGTTGCATCACCTGCAATAACCATTGTTCTAACTGAACCTACATATTTAGGTATATTGATTTTATGTGATTTAGACTCCCCTTTTTCCAATGAAAAAGGACCTAAATGCACCACCATTGGTTCAAACCTATTTGCTTTTTTATTTTTAGCTCCTGCTAAATCATCATCACCACCAATGGCAAATACTTGATTTATTTTGCCCCCATATGCTCCAATTATATCATCGTATATATCCCATGTTTTTACACCTAGTGCTTCGCGAGCATAAAATGTTGACCAAGCATTTGGTGTTTTAAAGCGAGTTAAATCTAAAAGTCCCTCATCAACTATTGCGATTGTGTAGGTCATTGCTTTTTTATTTTTCTCACTAACTTTAACAGTTATGCTTTGTTCAGGACGTAAAACATCAGGCATTTTAATTTGAGGGTCTAACCTTGTACTTGGGTTTTCAACACCTATACCAACTACACCATACATACGTATTGGCGAATCGTTTAATGTAGATGCATGAGGTTGCAACAATGCTATGTTAATATATACATTTGGTGTGTACAACTCACTAATTGGCAATTCAAACTTGGTTTCACCTTTTGTAGTTTCTATCCAAAGTGATTCTAAAACCTCACTACCATTTTCAACAGTAACCAAAGCTCTACCACCTTCTGAACTTGGAAAAGTTATCGTAGCTTTTTCACCAACATTATACTTTTCTTTATCTGTAGAAAACAATAACATTGTAGCTGCAGAAGGATCATTTTTACGAGATTTTCCTGCCCATCCTGGCCAATCTATATAAACAGCTTTACCTGTTGCGTGGCCGCCATTTTTATCTTCAACTCGAACAAGGTATCTTCCCCAGTCAGGATACTTCAACTCAAACTCAAAAGTTCCCTTTCCGTTTGAACCTGTAATTATATTTTTCTCAAATACAGCTTCACGATATTCACTACTATTGTATGATGATAAATTATCTTCAGAAGTGTCCCACCACCATCTCCAGTTCACCTTGTAAATAGAAACTTTTAGGTTTTCATTAGCTCTCGGGTTCCCATATTTATCAACAGTTACTACTTCAAACTTGTGTTTTACATCAGTAAGTAACATTCCTCTCGTCTTATCTCCTTTTGGTGCATTTAAACCAACATAAGTAGTGTACGGCGAATACGGTTTTGTAAATACATCAGTACTAAAATCACCTCCATTTTCGTAAACCTTAGTTACAAATGCAGCTGTTAGCATGCCTGGTGCATTACCATCTAATTCTGGGTTTATACTAAAATTAGCTTTACCCTCTTCGTTTATTTCACCATCAAAAACAACTTGCTCTTCAGTTGAAAATTTACGTGTGGGATCATCAAATATATAACCAGGAAATGTTTTAAAAGTTGTTATTTTAGGGTTAAACTTAGCTGCTATATCTGCCTTTAAATTCTTAGCAATAGCACCATGTAACCATTTCACTTCCATGGCTCCTTTTATGGGTTTTGAACCACTTAAAATTGATGTTCCAAAATCAGATTTTATTTTTAACCTGTTAGGCTTTATTGTTTCTATTTTTAAGGTTTTTGTAAATGAAGCGCCACCTACAGAAATTTTTACCAACCAATTACCAGTTGGATCATTTTCGCCAGTTTTTAAATTAAAATTGTATACATTATTTACTCCTATAGTTTTTACTTCTTGATGCACCACTTTATTATACGGATCCATCAACTCAAGTTTTACGGGATGATTTGCAGGTAATTTGTTAGCATTATCATTCAACATAAATGATAAAAATATTTGATCTCCTGGCCTCCAAACTCCCCGCTCAGCATAAATAAAACCTTTTATTCCTTTTTGTAAACGTACACCAGAAACATCAAATTTACTTACTGATAATACATTACCATCATTTAATTTCACATATGTTTTTTGTCCGTTATTTTCTGCAACAGCAAAATAGGCTTGGTTATTTTCTGCATCAAAAAAAGAGGTTCCGTTAGTATCAGTAGTTACTGTACCCAAAGATTGTTGTTGGTAATTGTAAAATGTAACATTTGCGCCTTCAACAGGAGCAGTACTAACTATATCACTTACTGCGACAAAATAACTTTTATTTAAGCCTTTTTTTATAGTTAAGCCTAAATCAGAAGCTAAGACATTTATACTTACTTTTTTGTCATAGTAATATGAGGTGTTACATGGGTTTTCTCTTTCACTCCAGCTATAATCATAATAACCATATTCATCATAATAATCTTCAGCATTATCCCAAGAGCTATCTTCTGTTTCCTCGTCATAATTTTCAGAGGTAGCTACTTCTGTTTCAAAATTAGTCTCTTCACACTTATAAGAACTATATGAAGGTTTATACGAGAATTCAACTCGATAAATAGCACCTTTTTCAGGTGTGATTAACGATTTTAAATCTAAAGCATGAGATTGCCATTTACCGTTATTAACTGACAAATTATTTTGTAATTCTAGTCTTTTAGTAGCAACCGGTCGACCAACTTTTTTAATATATGTATTCCCATTTAAGTTATTATCTTGGAGAAATTGTAACACATTATTCTCATAAATACGTAGTACTGAAACATCAACATATTTAAGATTTACGGCTTCAAAATTAATTTTTAAATTATTAGACGATGGTAATATGGTACCGTTAGATAGTAACCTTACCTCTGGTTTTATTTGTTCAAAAGCAATACGTTCTTCAAACTTACTTTTAAGTTTGTAACCGTCTACACTTTGTATACCATCAAAAACTTCTAAAAGAACAGTACCATTAATCTCAGTAGAAGGGTAAGCTTTTAGAGTGTTACCGTCAACTGAAAATTTTAATCTACTATCACCTTCTAAAACTACCAATCCTTTAAGATTTTGACCTTTTTTAATAGGGTCTGAAAAATTAATAAGCAATACCGGTTTTGTGCCATTTTCAACCACAGCATCAAGAACGGTAAAATTGTTTTTACCAGGGATAACTATACTATTTTCTCCTTTACTATTAATATCATGTCCACTCCCGTCCCAAGTAAGATTTAATTTACTATCTTCCTCATAACGTGTAATACTATCTATTTTAAACTGAAAAAGATTTCCTTCTTGTACTGAGTTGTCAAATTTTACAGGAATATTTTTCCCTTTTTGTTCTATGGTTAGAAGTTTTTTCACAACTTCTAAATCAAGTACATCTGCACTGCGTATTTGTCCGTCTATATATTGATATTCTTTTGAGTACGACTGTAATGCATTTGTATTTACACTAAATTGTTGTTCTAAAGTTTTAACTACAAACACCAAGGTTTCAAATTCATCAGGTACATTTTCAATAATGGCTTCTAAATCTAAAGTAAATTCATAAGTTGTATTTTGTTTAAACTTATCGTTGGGTACAAATGCAATAGTTCTATTATTAAGAGCGACAACTTTACCTGATACATTTGGTGATATTTCAAATAAATCACTTGATAACTCATCACCTTTACTCCAAAATTCAATAGGGTTTTTAAAAACTACTCGAACATCACTTTTTGAAGATATAATACCATGTGTAGCTTCAACTATATATTCTTGATATTGATTGAGGTTATCTGTTTGATTTTCAACAGAAGTAGATTTATCTTTACAACCTATATTTATTAAAAGAAATGCAAAAATTGATAAAAGTGTTCTAATTTTCATGTAATGGTTTTTAAAATTGTAAAGCTAGTTGGTTTGTTATTCTTATTTGTAACTGAAAACAGGGATATTTATTATACTAAAAATAAAACATAACATTGATTTAATTGAAGTAAGAAATAAATATTTTAGTAAGTAGTATTTTTCTTATTTAATTACCAAGTATTTTCTCTCTTAATCTATTAAATATGTAGTTAATCTAAAATAAAACTTCTTTTAACAGTTTTTTATCATAAAATTTCTAAATTTAGAACATCGATAGTAATCGAAAAGATCCCGAAAAACCCCTATTTTTCAATTCTTATCCTACTTACAAATAGAACATTATGAAAATGAGGATGCATTATGCACTCTTGGTTTTATTTGTATTGATAATTAGCTCTTGTGGCAAAGAGGGAATAGAAGATACAGTAATAATAGAATCTGAGAATGCTATTACAGTAGAAGAAGAGTTACTAATTATTATTAATCAACATAGATCAGACGAAGGTTTTGACACTTTATCATACAGCGATATAGCCTATAAATATGCTAATGAGCATACTGATTATATGATAGCAATGGGTGACATAAACCACGACAATTTTAGTTCAAGAGCTTCAAATGTATCAAATGAAGATAATGCTTTAGCTGTATCTGAAAATGTGGCTAAAAATTATGAAACTGCAAAAATTGCTTTTGAAAGATGGTATAGTAGTGAAGAACATAGAAATGCAATAGATGGCGATTTTACCCATACGGCAGTAAGTGTGAAAAAAGATGAATTAGGAAAGTTATATTTCACCCAAATATTTTACAAAAAATAACAAAGCATATAAAGAAACTTTAAATTCTTGGCTAGAAAGCTCAACACATACAAAAAGTATAGAAAGTAATTTTACACATTCAGCCATTAGTACAAAATAACAAATAAGCTATTTAAATACTTTCTGTTATTTTCTTCGTAAAATAGATTGATATTTTTTAACTTTCGTAAAAATGTTAATTATGGCAACTGCTCCTCCTTTTAATCTTACAAAATGGATATCCGAAAATAGAGATTTACTAAAGCCCCCTGTTGGAAATAAAAACCTTTATAAAGAATCTGGTGATTATATTGTTATGATTGTTGCCGGGCCTAATGCTCGCAAAGATTATCATTATAACGAAACTGAAGAATTATTCTACCAACTAGAGGGTAATATTGAAGTTCATATACAAGAAGATGGAGAGAAAAAAACGATGAAACTTGGTCCTGGTGATATGTATTTACACCCTGCTAAAGTACCCCACTCACCCGTTAGACATGAAAATAGCATGGGTTTAGTTATTGAAAGAAAGAGAAACCATATGAAAATTGATGATGGTTTACTTTGGTTTTGTGACAATTGTAATCACAAATTGTATGAAGCCTATTTTACACTTAACGACATAGAAAAAGATTTTTTAGCACATTTTAAGCACTTTTATTCATCAGAAGAATTAAGAACCTGCTCAAACTGCGGCACTGTTATGCCTGTTGACGAACGATTTATTGCTAAAAATTAAATTATGAATATAGCTCTCAAAATAATAATTGGCTTTATAGCTTTGTTGCATACTTATATCTTGTATTTTGAAATGTTTGCCTGGACAACTAAAGGTAAAAAAGTGTTTAGTAGTTTCCCAAAAGACTTGTTTGAACCTACAAAAGCAATGGCCGCAAACCAAGGTTTATACAACGGTTTTTTAGCTGCAGGTTTAATTTGGACTTTTTTTATTACTAATCTAGAATGGCAACATAATATTGCTCTCTTTTTTTTATGTTGCGTTGCTATTGCTGGAATTTACGGAGCTCTTACAATAGAAAAGAAAATACTATTTGTGCAAACTATACCCGCTTCACTTGGTATAATTTTACTATTACTCTAATAATTATTACGTAAATAGTTTATCCATAACTTTACTCAAAATACAACCTTTAACGATTAAAGAGTTTTAAAATGTCAAAAACAGCTACCGAATTTGGTATAAATAATGCTTTATCTGCATTAGGAATTAAAGATATAAATAATGGAACCTCTACAGGTTTAAAAAGTTTTGGCGGAGGATATGAAATAACTTCTAATTCACCAGTAGATGGTGCTAAAATTGGAAAAGTAACTACAACCACTAAAGCTGATTATGAAAATGTAATACAAACTGCAACAATAGCTTATAAAGAGTGGAGAACTAAACCAGCCCCATTACGTGGAGAAATTGTACGACAGTTTGGTGAAAAACTAAGAATTTATAAAGAGTCTTTAGGTAAACTTGTTTCCTATGAAATGGGAAAATCATACCAAGAAGGTTTAGGCGAAGTTCAAGAAATGATTGATATCTGTGATTTTGCTGTTGGATTATCAAGACAATTACATGGTTTAACCATGCATTCGGAGAGACCTGGACATAGAATGTATGAACAATATCACTCCTTAGGTGTTGTCGGTATTATTTCTGCTTTTAACTTTCCAGTTGCAGTTTGGGCTTGGAATACTGCTTTAGCATGGATTTGTGGTGATGTTTGTATTTGGAAACCTTCAGAAAAAACACCTTTATGTGGTATTGCTTGCCAAAATATTATAGCAGAAGTTTTAAAAGAGAATAATTTACCTGAAGGTATTTCTTGTTTAATAAATGGCGATTCAACCGTTGGCGAATTTATAACAAATGATAATCGTATACCTTTAATATCTGCTACAGGTTCTACTAGAATGGGAAAAGCTGTTGCACAAACAGTAGCTGGAAGATTAGGGAAGTCTTTATTAGAACTTGGCGGTAATAATGCCATTATTGTTACACCAGATGCTGATATTAAAATGACTGTTATCGGTGCTGTATTTGGGGCAGTTGGTACAGCAGGTCAACGTTGTACCTCAACAAGAAGATTAATTATACATGAAAGTATTTACAATCAAGTAAAAAATGCGGTGGTTGATGCTTACAAGCAATTAAAAATTGGTAATCCTTTAGATGAAAATAACCATGTAGGGCCAATTATAGATACTAAAGCCGTAACCATGTATCAAAAAGCTTTAGATGCCGTTGTAGAACAAGGTGGTAAAATTATTGTTGAAGGTGGTGTTTTAGAGGGTAATGGATTTGAAAGTGGTTGTTATGTAAAACCTGCAATTGCTGAAGCAGAAAACAATTTTAGTATTGTTCAACACGAAACTTTTGCACCAATATTATATCTTATAAAATACAATGGTGATGTAACTGATGCTATTAAATTACAAAATGGAGTCGCTCAAGGTTTATCATCAGCAATTATGACAAATAATTTACGTGAGGCTGAATTATTTTTATCTACAAATGGTAGTGATTGTGGTATTGCGAATGTAAATATTGGAACATCGGGTGCTGAGATTGGAGGCGCATTTGGTGGAGAAAAAGAAACTGGTGGCGGAAGAGAATCTGGCTCTGATGCTTGGAAAGTTTATATGAGAAGACAGACAAATACAATTAACTATACAGCTGATTTACCACTTGCCCAAGGTATAAAGTTTGACTTATAAAAGCTAAAATACCCACAGGTGTACAGTTATATACGCATTGTGGGTATAATAAAAACTAAGCAAATATTACTTTTGCCAGAATAAAACCCTCATTCAATGCCATAACTTTGTAGGGAGAAAAAAAGGTCTTTTCATTATTCTTTCTCAAATATTATAAATAAAAGTCTGGTTTGTAAATATTTAGTACCGATGGTAGCAAATACTGTATAAATGGAAAGAATTTGATGAAAAAATCAGTATTTCTTAAATTTTAACATCTTATTCAATTGATAATGAAGATTTAATGTGAAAAACTTTAACATTTTAAAGTTTTTTTAATACTTTGCTATAACTAACACTAAATCATAAATATCAATGACTAAAAAAGCACAGTATCTACTAGGTATTATACTTACCATTCTAGTAGGAACCTATTTTTATTGGACATGTTGTAGCTCATGCAATGGCTCGAAAATAGAAGAAGAGGTTTTAATTGAGGAAACAGCTATTGAAGACGAACCAAAAGCCACTTCATATCCATTTGCCTTTAAAGATGGTGATTACAATGTAAATGTTAATGACAATTTTAACTTTAAAGCATCATCTTCAGCAATTTTATTACCACTTGCTGAAAATGTAGAAAATGAAATTAATAATCTAAAAAAATACTTGAATGAGAATACTAATAAAGCATTTAACATTACAGGGTATTATACCAGTAGTGAGGAAAATAAATCTGTTTTCCCAAATTTAGGTTTTGCTAGAGCAAATGCCGTTAAAAATTATATTGTTAATAAAGGGATTCCTTCTCACTCTATAAATATCAATGAAGAATTAAAGGATAGTTTTATACCTTCCGCAGAAAATGTTTTCTTTGGTCCAGTTGCTTATAGTATATCAGGAGAGACTGAAGACCTTAAAGACGAATTAAAAGCACTACATGATCAAATTGTTGCTGATCCTCTAGTTCTTCATTTTCAAACAGGAGAAGCTTCTATAAACCTATCTACAGAACAACGTCAAAAAATTGCAAACATATCAAGGTACCTTGATAAAGTTGATGATGCCTCATGTTCAATTATCGGTCATACTGATAATCAAGGAGTACGTGCAAATAATATAAAACTAGGGTTAGATAGAGCAGATTTTACAAAATCATACTTAATAAATAATGGGATTTCTGAAGCTAAAATTACAACATCTTCAGAAGGACCTGATAGCCCTATTGCTACAAATGATACTCCTGAAGGTCGTAGCCAAAATAGAAGAACTATCGTAACACTAAAATAATAAACCCTAATAAACTATAAATAATGAACTTTGAAAATTTAAACATTTGGTGCTGGATCATTCCTGCTTTAGTAGGTATAATCTGTGGAATTCTTGGGTACTTAATAGGCCGCCTTTCGGGAAGTACAACAATTGATAATTCTGAAGACCTTAAAATATGTAATGACAAAAATGCTAAGCTCGAAGCTGATTTAAAACTTTGCAAAGACAAAAGTTTAGGCCTTGAGAGTGATTTAGCTGCTTGTAAACTAAAATTGGCCACACCTCCACCAGTTGCTGAAACTCCTGTAACATCTTTTGCTGCTCCTGTAATTGCTATTCCTTTTGATGGTTCTGCGGCAAAATTAGCCTTTGGAAAAACCATTAAAGAAGATGATCTAAAACTTGTTGAGGGTATTGGTCCTAAAATCGAAGGCATGTTCAAGGAAAATGGCATTAAAACCTGGAAAAAACTTTCAGAAGCAACTGTAGCCGAATGCCAAGCCATACTTGATACTGGCGGACCTAGATACAAAATTCACAATCCTGCGTCATGGCCACTACAATCTAAGATGTGTTATGAAGGTAAATGGACCGAATTAGTAAAATGGCAAGATGAACACGATCATGGTAAATTATAAACTGTACCAATAAGATTAAAAACAAAAAGGTTCGCCATAATAGCGAACCTTTTTTGTATACTTAAGTTTTAGTTTTACAACCTTCCGTTTGCATCAACCCATTTAAATTGATAATCATCTTCTGGATGTTTCATACGTGTAGCAATACGCTCTAAACGAGATGGAAGTTTCATTAAATAATCTCTAGCACGTTCGCCATCGTCATTTAAACTTCTAATATTATCTAATTGCCAATACGCATTTAACTTTTTCAAAATGTCTATATAATCCATCGCAGTATAAACACCTAAGCGTTGTGCACAATTTGAAAAGTTTTCAAAAGCTGTACCTATTGTTCCTCCAGATTCACGTAAAAAATGTGCAGGCATAACTATTTTCTTTTTCATCATATCAGCAAAAGCTAACATCATTTGATTAGGGTCATGCTCAAAAATAGATTTTACAAACTCTCTATACGCTAAGTGGTGACGCATTTCATCTCCAGCAATAATAGTACACATTTTACCTAATAGAACATTCCCTTTCTTTTTAGCCATTTGCCCTACACGCTTGTGCGATATGTTTGTTGCTAATTCTTGAAAAGAAGTATAAACAAAGTTTTTGTACGGGTCTCTATCGGTACCAATATCAAAACCATCAGCAATTAAATGCTGCGTTGTAATTTCAACTTCTTTCATATTTACTCTACCAGAAAGGTATAAGTATTTATTTAAAACATCGCCATGACGGTTTTCTTCAGCTGTCCAATTACGAACCCATTTTGCCCAACCGTTACGTTTATTTTCTCCATGCTGATCTACACCTTCAACATCCATTAACCAAGACTCGTATGTAGGCAATGCTTCTTCAGTAATAGTATCTGCAACCATAGTTACCCAAAAATCGTAACCGAGCTCTTTTGATTCTTCTTGTATTTGCTTTACAGCATCTAAAAATCCGTCGCTTTGCGAATCTGGCAAAAAATCTGTTGGTTGCCAAATGTCTTCAATTGGAATAAGAAACTGATCAATAAAATCAGAAACTTTATGCTCAATTGCCCGCATAACTTCTATTCTAATATTTTTTGCTGACATAATTATTTTTTTTCAAAGTTCGTTATAATAGCCCAATTCCTCTAAAAATTGGCTTACTTTTTAAATTGTACTAATTTCTACCCTTCTCATCTGAATAAAAAGTATAAACAGGATCACTTTGCCACACTTCTTTAGTATCCACATTAATAATTGATAATGGTCCTTTAAAAGCCGCACCCGTATCTATATTCCAAACATTACCTGCGTTCTGAGGTGTCGTTTTTCCTATTCTTGTTACTGGCGTGTGTCCAATATAAATTTCTGAATAGTTTAATAATCTTTTTGGGTAGAAAGGGTCTTCAGTAGCTAATTTTGAATTTAAACACAATACCATTTCCCATAAAGTTCTATCCCAATAAAAAGTCTTTTTAAAATATTCAAATTCTACTCCCTTTAAGTTAGTAAAACCTGCATGAAGAAACAAACGGTTTTTATCATCTAAAAAATAATTTTCTAAACTAGTATAAAAACCAATATGTAATTGTTTTGTTTTATCGTCTAATTTTAAATATGAATTCATTGTAGCTTCACCTCCGTGCTGAAACCATTGGGGATTATCTTTACCTTCTTCTAACCAAGCCCTGCACAACTCATCGTGATTACCCCTAATAAAAGTACAATTATGAGTAGTATTTAATGCTATTAAAAAACTTATTGTTTCAGAAGCATCACTCCAGCCATCAACATAATCTCCTAAAAAAATCAGATGATCTTCGGTTGTTACATTGGCCTTTTCTAATACTTGTTGTAATGCCCTTAATCCTGAATGGATATCTCCTATTGCTAATGTTCTCATGATTGTGCAAAAATGCTAATAACTCCGATTATTATTACTAAAAATACTATTAAAAAGAATATTTTCCAGAAAGAATATGGCCTAACACCACTAATTACTCCTGTTTGACCGTTAATATAAAAACGATATTCTTTACCTGAATACCTGTATGAACTTATATAAGCAGGCACTAAAATGTGTTTAAATGTTTCATCAGATAATTTGATATTTGCATTTGAAACGCGTTGTGTGTCACCACCAATATCTCTTTTAATCCAACTATAAGCAATATTTTTTGCTTCTTGAAATGATTGGTGATGTCCATCTTTTAATGAAATTGTATATTTTTCAGTCACAAAACCAGAAAGGTAGTTAGAATTAAAAACAACCAAATCACTCAAATTCCATTTAGCAATTTTAGCAGGCAAATCTCTTTGCTTCTTTTCTGATGCATTAATTAAAATATCGTCAATAAAACCATCAACAGAACCCGAAGCACTTGACCATCTCGTTTTTCTAACCTGTCTAGTTTGTGTTCCGTTTTTCGTTTTATAACGTTGATTTTCATAATAATAATCACCTCTTTGACCTTGATATGTTGCAAATAAATTAGCATCAAAAGTCCAATGCGGAATATAAACACCATGCAACCCTTCAGCATCTAAAGCTGCTTTTTTAAGTTTATTAGGTGCAAACCACAAACCATTTACCCAAGTTTTAAAAATTGATTTTGCCCTTTTAGCATCTAATTGAAACGGAACTAAGGCGCCGGGTAATATCCAACCCTCTTTTTCAACATCTTCTCTAATCAGAGGTTCGCTACAATAAATACAGGCCAGCGATTTATAGTTTTCTTCAACGTGTTGATTTGCCCCACAGTTTTTACAATGAAGCAAATCTATAGTTTCAGTATACGCATTTTCACCAACAACTTTTAAATAGTGGTCAAGCTCTAACTCTTCAAAACTAGTTTTAGCTTGTTCTATAAACTCTTCATAACCACAATACTCACATTTTAATTGATCAGAACCAGGTTTAAATTTTAGTTCTGCACCACAATTTGAGCATGATTTTTTATTTTCAGATGAAAAAGTTTTTTCCATTTTTGGTATAACACCAGTTTTTATAACTACACAAGTGTGGTTATGTTTACAATTTTATATTTAAATGATTATACAGGTAAAGGTGGTGGTGTATTACCGCCTAAAAACACCTTAAGCTCTTCAACATCTTTTAAAGCTCCCCAATTTGCCATACCTTGTTTCCAGATTAACGAATCTTTATTTATGGTACGATTAGCAAAAAGCTCCTTCAACTTATCAAAAGTTACAGGTCCCATTTGAGTGCCGTTAGAAGCATAATGATACATTACTTGTGTGGGAATTGGTGGTGGTACTGTGGATTGTTGCACATTATGAATAGGTTGTTGTGCCGCTTGCGGGCTCATCATACCTCCCATTTGTTGCGCTAAGGCAAAACCCATTCCCATGCCCATTCCTGCGCCAGCTGTACCTCCTTCATTTTGAGCAGCCTGCTCAATAGCCTTTGCTGTTTTAAATTGGGTAAGCTTATTTAAATCTAATTTATCAAGCCTACTGTATTCAAAAATTTCTTTTTTGAGTTCTTCAGGCATTGATACGTTTTCAATATAAAAACGCTCTAACAAAATACCAACTCTTCCAAATTCTGGTTGCATCACCTCTTGGCAAGTTTCTGATAATTCGGTTGTATTTGCTGCGTATAATTCAATGGGCAAATTTGCTTCACCAACAGTATCAGTAAAACGAGTTACAATTAAGCTTTTTAAATGCTCATTTACTTCGTAGTTTGTAAAATTACCATCTGTACCAACAACATCAACTACAAATTTACCTGCATCTTGGATTTTAAAACTATAAGTACCAAAAGCTCTAATTTCAGTAAGCCCGAAGCGTTCATCATTTAAAATAACCGCATTTTTAGTTCCCCATTTTTCATCAGTAAATAAGGTTGTATTTACAAAATACACCTCTGCTTTAAACGGACTGTTAAAACCATATTTCCAACCTTTTAAGGTTGTTAAAATTGGTAAATTTTGTGTATTCAAAGTATATGTACCTGGTGTAAAAACATCTGCTAATTGGCCTTCATTAATAAACACAGCAGTTTGCCCTTCACGAACAATTAATTTTGCATTATTTTTGATTTCATTCTGAAATCTTTCAAACCTATAAACAATAGTATCATCAGTATTATCAAGCCATTCAATAATATCAATAAACTCATGGCTTAATTTCTTTTTAATTTCGTCAAATATTCCCATTTTGGTTTGTGTTTTAATATTTTTCTTCAAGATACCTATTATCTTAAAATACGACAATATAAAGGGCAATATTTTAAAGTAGAATTAACTTTAACTGCGATTAATGACTATAGAAAACCGATCTTAATTGTATTTGACTTTACGCAGAATTCGCAGAGATTCTTTTAGAGAATGATACACTTTTTCATCATATGCCTTAATTAAAAAACGAGACTCCTCTAACCTATCTTTAGCTTCTTCAAAACCATTTAAAAAGCAAATTAAATAGGTTGCTGGTAAATTTTGAAAATCTAATTTTTCATTATCAGTAAGGGGTGCTTCTTTCTTAATTTTTTCAATTAAAAACCCATTAGAATTATAAATATGATACAACGATTTCTTATCATATTCTGGCGCTTCAAAAATTAAATTACTTTGTATTTGGTACGTTCCATTGCTTTGAAAAGTAATTACGACCTTTTCTAAAGGATAATATTTTTGACGCTTCCCTAAACCTAATTGCACATATTCTACTGTAGTAAATGAGTGATCATCGTATGTTATTGTAATTTCATCTAAGGCGGAATAAAAAAGTTTTACCTGTTCGTTAATCAACTCAATATCAACCCTTGAGTAGTAATATTCATTTTTAACTTTTTTTCTTTTTCCTGCCCAACAAACGACAAACTGTTCTTTAAAAACCCTGTATTCACTCGTTAAGTTTTTATGTCTGTTATTTATAAAATCTACAACACCATCAAGGGTTAACTCTATATTATTACGAGCGTGTAATTCAATTGTTGCAACAGCATCAGAATTTATATCTTTCAACTCAATATCAAAAACCTTCGGTAGGCTTATACTGCCTTCTCTAAAAAAAACAGATCCTCCATAATATTTCCAAATATTCTTACGAAGTGAACAAATTTTACCAGTTGATTTTATAGTTACCAAACCCACAACTTTACCTTCCGAAAGATCAGGAAAAGGTATGTTTTCATAAGAAATTATGGGAGGGTGATCTAAATAGGCATTTACTAAATTTTGTATTTTACTATCATCAAAAAAATCAACCCCAACAATTTTATTATCCTCATCTTCTACACCAATAACAATAAATGAATTGTTTTTAGGGTTGCTATTTGCTAAAGCACATACATGCTTTAAAAATTTCGCCTTCCCCTCTTTTTCACCAATAGAGATAAACCTTTTTTTATCATAAAAACTATTCTCGTCATTATGTGCTAAAAGGCTTTTTACAAGAAGGCGCTTATTTATCATTATTCTTTGGTCAAAATAGTAGCAGTTGCTTGTGCATTCGGTACGATTACTAAATCGGTAATATTCACATAGTATGGCCGTGTGACAACAAAATGTACAACATCAGCAATATCTTCTGGTGTTAGCGGGTCAAAACCTTTATACACATTATCGGCACGAGACTCATCACCTTTAAAACGAACTTTACTAAATTCAGTTTCAACCAAACCTGGGTGAACAGCACCAACTCTAATTCCATGTTTATGCAAATCTATTCGCATTGCTTGATTAAGTGCATCAACAGCATGTTTTGTAGCACAATAAACTCCACCATTCGGGTACACCTCTTTAGCAGCAGTAGAACCGATATTTATAATATGTCCTGATTTTTTTTCAACCATTTTAGGTGCAATTGCCTTAGAAACATACAGTAACCCTTTTACGTTGATATCTATCATGGCATCCCAATCATCTGTATCACCTTCATTAATTGGTTCTAACCCGTGTGCATTACCCGCATTGTTAATTAAAATATCAATCTCAGAAAATTCTTTTGGTAATGATTCAACAGCTTCAAAAACAGCTTTTTTATTTTTTATATCAAAACTTAAAATATAAACTTCAGTTTTATCACTTAATTCTTTTTGTAAAACTTCAAGTTTTTCTTTTCTTCTTCCGCATAAAATAAGGTTAATACCATTTGACGCGAATAATTTTGCAGTTGCTTCGCCAATACCACTAGTAGCACCAGTGATAAAGGCTGTTTTATTTTTGTTCTTCATATTATGTAATACTAACAATCTTCTAGAAGATTTCAAAAAAAGTTGTACATATTGTTACATATTTGTGAAATTATAAAATTAATCCCTTAAAACAGTCACAAAACGAATTGATTAAGCTAAGTTTTAACCAATTGTTAACAGCTGATATCTAAATAAATTTTCAATTTGCGATACAAATTGTTAGCTTGTCCAAATAAATAAAACATATGGAAGAAAATACTTCAATCGATATTAGTGCTATTAACGAGAAAATTGCTCAAGAAAGTGCGTTTATTGATTTATTAATGTTAGAGATGAACAAAGTAATTGTTGGTCAAAAACATATGGTTGAACGTTTATTAATTGGTTTACTCGGTCAAGGTCATATTTTATTAGAAGGTGTGCCTGGTTTAGCAAAAACACTTGCCATTAATACATTATCTAAAGCTGTTAAAGGTAGTTTTAGCAGAATACAATTTACACCAGATTTATTGCCTGCCGATGTTGTTGGTACCATGATATATAATATGAAAGACAATGATTTTTCTATTAAAAAAGGTCCAATTTTTGCAAACTTCGTTCTTGCAGATGAGATAAACAGAGCACCAGCAAAGGTACAGTCAGCACTTTTAGAAGCAATGCAAGAAAAACAAGTGACTATTGGTGAAAAAACTTTTGTACTTGATAAGCCATTTTTAGTAATGGCAACACAAAACCCTGTTGAACAAGAAGGTACTTACCCATTACCTGAAGCTCAGGTTGACCGTTTTATGTTAAAAACAGTAATTGATTATCCTAAATTAACAGAGGAACAATTAATTATGCGTCAAAACTTGACTGGAAGTTATGAGCAAGTAAAACCTGTAGTAAGTGTAGAACAAATTTTAAGTGCTCAAAAAGCAGTTAAACAAGTTTACATGGATGAGAAAATTGAGAAGTATATTCTTGATATTATTTTTGCTACACGTTACCCTGAAAAATATAAATTAGAAGATTTAAAACCACTTATTAGCTTCGGTGCTTCTCCTAGAGGTAGTATTAACTTAGCAAATGCCGCTAAATGTTATGCCTTTATTAAAAGAAGAGGTTATGTAGTTCCTGAAGATGTGAGAGCTGTGGTTTATGATGTTTTAAGACATAGAATTGGTATTACTTATGAAGCTGAAGCTGAAAACATAACTTCAGAAGAAATCATTAGTAAGATTGTAAACGAAATTGAAGTACCATAAATATTTAAAAAAAACACTTTTCAATAATCAGAAAAGTGTTTGATCAACTGGGTGCTAAAACTAAAGTTTATAAAAGTCCTTTTTCTTAGTATTTTGAAAGAGGGTCGAGAGAGACCAAAATGGATACCAAAGATTTATTAAAAAAAGTTCGCAAAATTGAGATAAAGACACGTCGTCTTTCCGACCATGTTTTTGGTGGGGAATATCACTCTACCTTTAAAGGTCGTGGTATGACGTTTAGCGAAGTACGCCAATACCAATTTGGTGATGATGTTCGTGCGATTGATTGGAACGTTACTGCACGTTACAACGAACCTTATATTAAAGTTTTTGAAGAAGAACGCGAACTTACCATGATGCTTATGGTAGATGTTAGTGGCTCTGAAATATTTGGTAGTAGCAACCAATTTAAAAATGAAATTATTACTGAAATTGCTGCAACTTTAGCTTTTTCTGCATTACAGAATAATGATAAAATTGGAGTACTCTTATTCTCTGATCAAGTAGAACTTTTTATTCCTCCTAAAAAAGGAAAAAGTCATGTATTACGCATTATTAGAGAACTCATAGAGTTCAAACCTAAAAGTAAAAAAACTGATTTAGCAGTAGCATTAAAGTATTTAACCAATATACTTAAGAAAAAAGCAATTGTATTTGTATTGTCTGATTTTATAACAGATGATTATTTACAAACCTTAAGAATTACTGGTAAAAAACACGATGTTACAGGTATTCGTATTTATGATGAACGTGAAGAAACCATACCTAATATTGGAATGGTACAAATGGAAGATACAGAAACTGGAGAACTTCAATTAGTAAACACACAATCAAAAACAGTACGACAGAACTATAGTAAATATTACCAAGAACGTGTAAACTATTTTCAAAGTACATTTTCAAAATCTGGTTGTGGTACTTTAAGCTGTCGTGTTGACGAGAGCTACGTAAAAAAATTATTAGGCTATTTTAAGCGAAGAGGATAATGAATAGTAATTATGAAAAATTAAAGCTGAGAAATATAAAATCGTTATTTAAACGATTAACTTTTCTATGCCTAATTTTCACTACAACTTTCGGTTTTTCACAAACCGTAAAATCAGAAGTAGATGTTAGTTCAATAAAAATAGGTGAACAAATAAACTTTATCGTAAATGTTGAGGCAAGCGAAACTGATAATGTTATTTTCCCTGAAGGACAGACATTTGCACCATTAGAAATGGTGGAATCTTTTGCCACCGACACCATTAAAGAAGATGCAAAATTTACTTTAATTAAAAAGTACGCTTTAACACAATTTGATTCGGGTTCATATACTTTACCACGACAACAAATTACAATTAACGAAAAACCGTTTTTTACAGACTCCCTTCGAATAGATGTAAATACTCTAGTTGTTGATACATTGGCTCAAAAAATGTACGATATAAAAGACATTACTAATGTTGAAAAAACGAGTACATTTCCATGGGCATGGGTTTTAGGTGTTATTATAGCACTTGCTATAATTGGTGGATTACTTTATTGGTTCGTTTGGCGAAAAAAGACCCTTACTGAAGAAGAAAAAGTTGCTTTATTACCACCGTACGATCGTGCAATGCTTGAACTTAAAAAATTAGAGAATTCTAAATATTTAATTCAAGATGAATACAAACAGTATTATTCTGAATTAACTGATATTGTTCGTTCTTATTTAGAGGAAGATGTTCATATTTCGGCATTAGAAAGTACAACAGACCAGCTTATTGAAAAGTTAGAAATGCTTAAAGATGCTGGAAACTTAAAAATTGATGATGATACTTTAAATCAATTTAAGAGAATATTACAAACATCTGATTTAGTGAAGTTCGCTAAATCAAAACCAGACACGTCTATTGCTGAACAAGACAGAAAATCTATAGAAAATATTGTCACTAAAACTAAAGATGCTATTCCTCCACCAACAGAAGAAGAGTTGTTACAGCGTGAAGAATACCTTGAAGAATTAGAACGCAAAAAGCAACGTAGAAAAGTTAATATTACTATTATTACGATAGCCTCAATAGTGGTTATAGCATTAGGTGTATGTATTAAATATTTTGGTTTTAATTATATAAAAGACACAGTATTTGGTCACCCAACTAAAGAACTATTAGAGAGTGATTGGGTAGCGAGTTCTTACGGTTATCCACCAATAAGTATTGAAACACCTAAAGTATTACTACGTCAGAAAATAGAATTACCTGCTGAAGCAAAAGCGAGTATTAAAGAATATCAAATGTTCTTTTACAACAGTGCTTTAGATCTTTTTAGTATTGGCGTTACATCAACTACTTTAAAACAAGAAATTGAACCTAATATTGAGCAGTCTGTAGATTTATTCTTAAAAGATTTAGAAAGCAAAGGTGCTAAAAATATCACCACTAAATCTGAAGAATTTATTACAAAATCAGGCGTTAAAGGATTAAAATCTTACGGCTCAGGAATGTTTAAAGTACCTGGTTCTGATGAACTAGTAAATGGAAAGTACACCATATTAACTTTTGCAGGCAAAGGTTTTCAACAACAAGTATTATTAACTTGGTTAGATGGCGACACCTATGCCGAAGAAATTGTAAATCGCATAATAACTAGTGTAGAAGTTAAAACAGAATAAAAAATGCTGAATAATATAGAATTTGCTAATCCAGAATTTTTTTGGTTGTTTTTACTACTTCCATTGGCTGTGGTTTGGTATATATTTAAGCGAAAAAATGAAACGTCATCTTTAAAAATTGCCTCAATAAAAGGGTTTTCAACAGATAGTCTTTTGCCTAAGTTAAAACCATTATTATTTGCACTACGCATATTGGCATTGGCCTCAATAATAGTAGCTTTAGCAAGGCCACAAACTGAAGATGTTTCAACACAAACAAAAACAACTAGTGGTATTGATATTGTTATTTCAATAGATGTATCATCAAGTATGCTCGCCCGTGACTTAAAACCAAACCGATTAGCTGCGCTAAAAAAAGTAGCCGGTAATTTTATTAAAGAACGCCCAAGTGACAGAATAGGTTTAGTTGCGTATGCAGGTGAAAGCTATACCAAAACTCCAATTACAAGTGATAAGTCTATCGTATTAAATTCATTAAGTGAAATTACATATGGTACTCTTGAAGATGGTACTGCAATTGGTATGGGACTGGCTACATCAGTTAACAGATTAAAAGAAAGTAAAGCGATAAGTAAAGTTATAATTCTACTTACTGATGGTGTAAACAATTCTGGTTTTATAGAACCACAGACTGCTGCAGAACTGGCTGTAGAATATGGCATAAAAACATATACTATTGGTTTGGGTACAAACGGCAATGCATTATCGCCAATAGCTTATAATAATGATGGTTCATTTAGGTACGGAATGCGCCCCGTAGAAATAGACGAAGAACTTCTTGAAACTATAGCAGAAGCTACTGGAGGAACGTACTTTAGAGCTACCGATAATGAAAGCTTACAAGATATTTACGACGAAATTAATAAGTTAGAAAAAACTGAAATAGAAGAGTTTAAGTATACTAAATACGAAGAAAAATACCGTGTGTGGTTATTAATAGCAGGGTTGTTATTAGTTATTGAATGGGTATTGCGTAACACTATTTTTAGAAGTTTTATTTAGGAAAAGACGAAGAAGTAAAATGATTCAATTAGAAGAAAAAATATATTTTTATTTGTTGTTCATCATCCCTGTTGTTGTGGTGCTTTTTGTACTATTACAATTATGGAAGCGTAGCACACAGAAAAAATTTGGTGATTTAGCACTTCTAAAAAGGCTAACACCAAACAAATCTATATTTAAATCTACACTTAAGCTTATTCTATTCCTAATAGGTTTATCATTATTAATAATTGGTCTTGTAAACCCTAAAATTGGCACAAAACTTGAAACAGTAAAAAGAGAAGGTGTTGATATAGTTTTTGCTGTCGATGTTTCAAAAAGTATGCTTGCTGAAGATATTGCGCCAAATAGATTGGAAAAAGGAAAACGTTTAGTTTCTGAAATTATCAATCAACTAGGAAGTGACCGTATTGGTATTATTGCATATGCCGCACAAGCATACCCGCAATTACCAATTACTACAGATTATGGTGCTGCAAAAATGTTTTTGCAAAGTATGAATACTGACATGCTTTCATCACAAGGCACAGCAATTAATGAAGCTGTAAATTTAGCTTCAACATATTTTGATGATGACCAACAAACCAACCGAGTTCTTTTTATAATTTCTGATGGCGAAGATCATGCGGAAGGGACTACAGATGCAGCAATTGAAAAAGCTGTTGAAGAAGGTATTCGAGTTTATACAATAGGTGTTGGAAAAACTAAAGGTGCTCCAATACCGCTAAAAAGAAATGGCGTTGTTGAAAGCCTAAAGAAAGATATGAATGGTGATGTCGTAATTACCAAGTTAAATGAAGCTATACTAAAAGAAATTGCTCAAGAAGGTAATGGAGAATATGTTAATGGTGATAATACAAAAGAAGCCGTTAATTATATAAAAGACAAGCTAAATCAAATGGATAAAAAAGAGTTTGAAGCTAAGCAATTTGCTGAATATAAAGACCAATTTCAATGGTTTGTAGCTTTCGGATTTTTAATACTATTTATTGATGTTTTTGTTTTAGACAGAAAAACAAAATGGCTTAGAAAACTTAATTTATTTAACGAAAAGAAAAATAAGTAACATGAAAAATATTGTATCAGTACTACTACTTCTTGTTGCAAGTTTTACGAACGCTCAACAAACTAAAGAAGAACAAGAAGAGCAACGTTTAAAAGAATTACAAGAATCTAAAAATTATACCTGGGATGGTAATAAGGCATTATCAGAAAAAGATTTTGTAAATGCCGAAGCCGATTATAGAAAAGCTATTTCTTTAAGCAACGAAAACGCTGTAGCACCTTACAATTTAGGAAACGCATATTATTTAAACGAAACATACAATGAAGCTTTTTCTCGATACAAACAAGCGGGAGAATTGGCAACAAGCAAAGTTGAAAAACATAAAGCTTATCACAACATGGGTAATGTTTTTATGAAAGAAAAACAATACGAAAAAGCAGTTGAAGCATATAAACAAGCTTTAAGAAATGACCCAAAAGACGAAGAAACTCGCTACAATTTAGCTTTAGCACAAGAAATGCTTAAAAAACAGCAAGAGGAAGACCAAAAAAATCAAGATCAGAATCAAGATAACAAAGATCAGGAAAATAAGGACGACCAAAAAGACGAAAACGAAGAAAATAAAGACGGAGAAGGAGAAGACAAAGAAGGCGATAAGGGCGACGAAAAAGAAGAAGATAAAAAAGATAAAGGAGACGAAGGCGATAAAGGCGACGAAAAAGAAGAAGATAAAAAAGACGGAGAAGGAGATAAAAAGGAAGACAAAAAAGATAAAGGTGACAAACCTGAAGATGGTAAAGGAGAAGGGAAACCTGAACAAAGACCTAGTCAATTATCCCCACAGCAAGTACAAAATCTCTTAGAAGCAATGCAAAACGAAGAGAAAAAAGTACAAGAAAAAATGGATGCTAAAAAAGTAAAAGGAGTAAAAACCAAAAACGAAAAAGATTGGTAATGCAATTCACATTAAAAAATAATATTGCACTTCTATGTTTATTGTTTTTCGCTTTTCAAATACAAGCGCAAGACGATGAAGTAAGCTTTGACATGTCTGTAAGTAAATCAAAATTAGGTTTAAACGAACGTCTGAGAGTTGATTTTGCTATGAATTATGATGGCGATAATTTCACACCTCCTGATTTTAATGGATTTAATGTTGTTATGGGTCCTGCTCAATCAATTAGAAACTCTTGGGTAAACGGTGTTAGGTCTTACTCAAAAACGTATTCTTATACTCTAGTACCAACATCTCAAGGGAAACATACGATTGGTCAAGCTTCCATAATTATAAAAGGAAAAGAATATAAATCTATAGCTAAAGATATTTTAGTAACTGCAGCAGTAAAAGACCCTAACGCTCCACCTTCCGCTTCATCAATTGCAGGCGATAATTTACATTTAGTTGCTGAAGTATCAAAAGCAAACCCTTATTTAAATGAAGCTGTATCTGTTGTTTACAAACTATATGTGAGTAACTCAATAAACGTTAGTAATTTTAGACCTCTTGACAACCCTAAATACAATAATTTTTGGAGTCAAGATATGCCTGTAAAGCAATATAATATTGAAGAAGGTACATACGAAGGAAAACCATACAAGTTTGTAACTCTAAAACGAGTTGTTTTATATCCTCAAAAAACAGGTAAGTTAGATATTGAACCATTATCCTTAGAAGTTTCGGTTGATGTACCATCAGGCAGAAGAGACTTTTTTGGTAGACCATTATATACATCAACAAATAAAAATGTATCTGCTGGTAGTAGAACAATTAATGTAAAGCCGTTACCTACGAAAGATAAACCTGAAAACTTTAGTGGTGCCGTTGGCGAATATACATTTTCAGTTACAACAAACAAAACAGCTTTAAATGCATCAGAGTCATTACAGGCAACTGTTGAAGTAAGTGGGTCTGGAAACTTAAAACTTTTTCAATTACCTGAACCAAGTTTACCAAGTTCTTTAGAGGTTTACGAACCTGAATTTGAAGAAGATGTAAGAACTACTATTAGCGGTATGACGGGTAGTGTTAGAAACAACTATACAATCGTACCATCATACAAAGGTAAATACCCAATACCTACTATTTCATTCACATACTTTAACCCTAAAACAGGAAAGTATGTTAGCTTAAAATCTGATGAAATTTTAATTAATGTAATAAATGGGCCTTTAAATAGTGCTTCTAGCACAAGCACTAAAGAAGATAAACAGTCCGTAATTACAACTGGTGATCAGTTTCAATTTATTAAGCTGAAAACTAATTTACAATCTAAAAATTCTAATTTCTTTTTTAATACAACTTCATATTTCTTGTGGTTATTACTACCATTATTATTAATTCCAATAGCAATTATTTTCGGTAAAAAGAGAGAAGCTATACGTAATGATGTAACTGGCAACAAAATTAGAAGAGCTAATAAATTATCAAGAAAATATTTATCTGCCGCTAAAAAATCATTAGGGAACAAAGAGTTGTTTTATATTGCTTTAGAAAAAGCTTTACACAATTATTTAAAAGCTAAGCTTAAAATTGAAACATCAGAATTTAGTAAAGATAAAATTTCTGAATTATTAGAAGAAAAAAAGGTAGATACTGTTACTTCTGAAGGTTTTATTTCATTATTGAAAAATTGTGAAATGGCACGTTATAGCCCGTTTTCAAATGTTCAAATGCAACACGATTATACAAAAGCAAGTGAAGTGATTAACGCTATGGACAAGCAATTATAAAAAGAATAAAAATGAAAAAAATACTATTCATATTTATATTATTCATTGGTTGCTTTGGTTTTTCTCAAAATGAAGCACTATTTAAAAAAGCTAATAAAGCTTACAATACCGGAGATTATGATGTAGCTGCTAAGAATTATTTAAAAATAATAGAGAACGGCGAACATTCAGCAGAGTTATATTTTAATTTAGGAAACGTTTATTATAAACAAAATCAAATTGCACCTAGTATTTACTATTTTGAAAAAGCATTATTATTAAAGCCAAATGATAAGGATATAAAAAACAATTTAGCATATGCTCAAAATATGGCTTTAGATGCTATTGAGGTATTGCCAAAAACTGGTTTATCAAGAATTTACAGAAGTCTTACTTCATATTTCACTTTTGATCAATGGGCTTACACCAGTATTGGTCTAATGTTTTTATTTATTATAGGTTATTTATTGTATTACTTTTTAAATTATGCTACTCAAAAAAGAATTGCTTTTGTAGGTAGTATTATCTGTTTACTATTAAGTATTGCAACCATTCTTATTGCTTATATTGAGTATAACACTTTTAAATCAGACCAACCTGCTATAGTTTTTGACAAAGAGGTTATTATTAAATCTGAACCTAATAATAGTAGCCAAGAAACGTTTAGATTACATCAAGGAACTAAAGTTAATGTGATTGAAAACTTAAATGATTGGCAAAAAATTAAAATTGCCGACGGAAAAACTGGTTGGTTAACTTCAGAAAGTATCAAATTACTTAAAGATATTTAACGAAATATTGAAAGTTTTTATCAAATTGCATATATATTTGCAATTACTATGAAGAATTTTTATAAAAATACATTACAAGCGTTGTTTCTTGTGTTATGGTTATTTGCCATAACAGGGCCAACAATTAGCGCGTATTTAGATAAAGATTCAAAAGTTGTTGTTACCAATCTATCTGAAGAAGAACATCAAGAGCATGAGCACAACAAAAAGGAAAAAGATTTAGAAAAAATTTTTACTGACTATTTATTTTTAGCTACAGATGTAACAGCATTAAATATTAGCATACCTTCAAATTATTATTTTGGAGGAATCTCTTCACACACACAAGACATTCAGGTACCACCACCCAAAGAAATAATTTAATTTTAGTTAAATAAATTTAAATTCATTTCTTATTCATATTTGCTTCTATTTATTAATAGAGCATAAATTATTATACATATTATGTTTAAAAACATTAAAAACGATTTACCTGCAAGTGTTGTTGTATTTTTCGTTGCTTTACCACTTTGTTTAGGTATCGCATTAGCGAGTGGCGCTCCTTTATTCTCTGGTTTAATTGCAGGGATTATTGGTGGTATAGTAGTAGGTGCATTATCCGGTTCAAAAATTGGTGTAAGTGGTCCCGCTGCAGGTTTGGCTGCAATTGTATTAACTGCAATTGGTACACTTGGCGGTTATGAAAACTTTCTTGTTGCTGTAGTATTAGGTGGTATCATACAAATAGTTTTCGGAATTTTAAAAGCTGGAGTTATAGGTTATTATTTTCCATCATCTGTAATTAAAGGTATGCTTACAGGTATTGGTATCATTATAATCTTAAAGCAAATACCACACTTTTTCGGTTACGATCCTGATCCAGAAGGTGACTTTGCTTTCTTCCAAGTAGACGGAAAAAATACTTTTACAGAAATATTAGATACTGTAAATAATATTAGTCCAGGCGCTACACTAATTGCCATTATTGGTTTAGCAGTATTACTTTTATGGGATAAAGTATTATCTAAAAAAGGGAAATTTTTTCAAATTATACAAGGCCCATTAGTAGCTGTTGTTTTGGGTATCGTCTACTTTATGACAACAAAAGGGGATGATGTTTTAGGAATTTCAGCCAAACATTTAGTTAGCGTACCTATTCCTGAAGATGTCTCCTCATTTTTAGCACAGTTTTCTTTTCCAAATTTTAGTGCAATTACAAATCCTCAAGTTTGGGTTACTGGTTTTACAATTGCTTTAGTGGCAAGTTTAGAAACGCTATTATGCGTTGAGGCTACTGACAAGTTAGACCCTGAAAAAAATGTTACGCCAACCAATCGAGAGTTATTAGCACAGGGTACAGGTAATATCATTTCTGGATTGATTGGTGGCTTACCAATTACTCAAGTTATCGTTCGTAGTTCGGCAAATATACAATCGGGTGGTAAAACTAAATTAGCTGCAATCATTCACGGTTTTTTACTATTAATTTCAGTAATTTTAATCCCAACTTTACTAAATAAAATACCTTTATCTGTATTAGCTGCAATTTTATTTATTGTAGGTTTTAAATTGGCAAAACCTGCTTTATTTCTTAAAATGTTTAAACTAGGTTGGAAACAATTTGTACCCTTTATAGTAACCGTTTTAGGAATTGTATTTACAGATTTATTAGTAGGTATTGCATTAGGTTTAGCAGTAGGTATAATAATTATATTACTAAAGAACTACCAAAACTCACACTTTTTACATATCGAAGATAAAAGTGACGGTAAACACAGAATTAAAATGACTTTAGCTGAAGAGGTAACTTTCTTTAACAAAGGTGCCATTTTAAAAGAATTAGATCGTTTACCTAATGATACGTATTTAGAATTAAATGTATTGAATACACGTTATTTAGATAATGATATTATTGAAATTTTAGATGACTTTTCAATAAAAGCGAAAGAAAGAAATATTGATATAAAAATTATTTCAAAAAGAGGTGTTGTTGAAAACCCTAGTAGTTATTTTGATTTTTTTAATCAACCTCAAAAATCAGATATGAGTGTTAGCTAAACTGATTTTGTACTAATAAGTCAACATCATAAATTTAAAACAAAATATTTAAAAATATTATGAAAGCACATACAAAAGAAACGCAAGCTACCATGAATCCTGAAAAGGCATTAGACTTTTTAAAAGAAGGCAATGGAAGGTTTGTAAATAATTTAAAAGCAAACAGAAATTTACTTGAACAAGTAAACGATACTAGTGAAGGTCAATTCCCCTTTGCTACAATTTTAAGTTGCATTGATTCTCGCGTTTCAGCAGAATTAGTTTTTGATCAAGGTCTTGGTGACATTTTCAGCATTAGAATTGCTGGTAACTTTGTTAATGAAGATATTTTAGGAAGTATGGAATTTGCAAGTAAACTTGCAGGAACGAAACTAATTGTAGTTTTAGGTCATACGAGCTGTGGAGCAGTAAAAGGTGCTTGTGATCATGCAAGAATGGGTAACCTAACTGCATTAATCAACAAGATTGAACCAGCAGTTGCTGCGGTTACTGAGCCAAAAGATGAAGACTTAAGAAACTCTAAAAACTTAGAATTTGTAGATGCAGTTTCTGAGAAAAACGTTCATATCACCATTGAAAATATTAGAGAGCGAAGCAAAATTTTAGCTGAAATGGAAAATGAGGGTGAAATCAAAATAGTTGGTGCAATGTATAATGTATCAACAGGTGAAGTTGTATTTTACTAACACAAAACTTTTAATTTTTTTATAATAAAATGGCTTACCAAAAATGGTAAGCCATTTTATTTATTACTGTATCTTACAACATAGAAATAAGGTAGCTATGAATTTAGATTTTGTTTTTGAAAACAATAAAAAATGGGTTAACGAAAAACTCAACGATAATGCGAATTATTTTGAGGATATGGGTAAAGGCCAAAAACCTGAACTTTTATATATTGGTTGCTCAGACAGTAGAGTCACTGCAGAAGATTTAATGGGCATGGGGCAAGGTGAAGTATTTGTACATAGAAATATTGCAAATATGGTCATTGGAACAGACCTAAATGCTACTTCAGTTGTAGAGTATGCTGTTAACCATTTAGACGTAAATCATATTGTAGTATGTGGTCATTATGGGTGTGGTGGAGTTAAGGCTGCAATGCAATCAGAAGATTTAGGAATTCTAAACCCATGGCTACGTAATATTAGAGACGTATATCGTATTCATAAAAAAGAACTGAATTCTATTGAAGACGAGCAAATAAAGTATGAACGTTTGGTTGAACTAAATGTACAAGAACAATGTGTGAATCTCATAAAAATGGCTTCAGTACAAAAGGCATATCGTCATCATGGTTTAATAGTGCACGGCTGGGTTTTTGATATTCATACTGGTAATTTAAAAGATCTAAAAATTGACTTTGAAGGTATTTTAAATAAAATAATGGAAATCTATCATTTAGATTAATCAACTGTTTAAAAACAGTCGTGATTTACTAAAAATATAAAGCACTACAACACCATATAGTTTAACAATTAAAATTGTTATTCACATCAAGCAAAAAAGTTAAAGCAGTAAGCCCTACTACTGATATAAAAGTTTTAAATTTGTAAGATAGTTTATTGTTATGATTGATAAGATAAAAGAACATATTGGGGAAATCGAGAATTTTTCTTCAGATTCTAAAGAAGCTATTGAAAGCCTAAGAATTAAATATTTAGGAAAAAAAGGCTTATTAAATGATTTTTTTGCCGAATTCAAAAATGTTCCTAATGAGCAGAAAAAAGAATTTGGTCAAACCATCAATCTATTAAAAACAACAGCAACAAATAAAGTAAACGAGTTAAAAGAAGCACTTGAAGATAATACTAAAGAAGACAGTATTTATGGTGATTTAACTCGACCAAGTGAAGCTATTGAACTAGGTTCACGTCATCCAATATCAATTGTAAAGAATCGAATTATAGACATCTTTTCAAGAATTGGCTTTAATGTTTCAGAAGGTCCTGAAATTGAAGATGATTGGCATAATTTTACAGCATTAAACTTGCCTGAATATCACCCAGCACGTGATATGCAAGATACTTTCTTTATTCAAACAAACCCTGATATTCTTTTACGTACACATACCTCATCGGTACAAGTACGTTACATGGAAAATAACAAACCGCCTATTAGAACAATTTCTCCTGGCAGAGTGTATAGAAACGAAGCTATTTCAGCTCGTTCACACTGTTTTTTCCATCAAATTGAAGGTTTATATATTGATAAAGATGTTTCATTTGCCGATTTAAAGCAAACCTTACAATTTTTTACTACAGAACTTTTTGGGAAATCTAAAATTAGATTACGCCCATCATACTTTCCTTTTACAGAGCCCAGTGCTGAGGTTGATGTATATTGGGGACTAGAGACTGAGGCAGATTACCGTATTACCAAAGGTACTGGTTGGTTAGAAATTGGTGGTTGCGGTATGGTAGACCCAAATGTTCTAACCAATTGTGGTATTGATCCTAATGAATATTCTGGTTTTGCTTTTGGCGTTGGTATCGATAGAATCGCCATGTTATTGCATCAAATTACAGATATTAGATTGCTAAGTGAGAATGATATTCGTTTCTTAGAGCAATTTAAATCTGCTTTATAAAACTTATTATTCTCATAAACTCATATCTGGTATGAAAAAAGATATAGATATTCCTGTTGTTGAAAATGTATATATTGCTATTGTCAATGAATGGGATGATGATATGCTGAATAAAGTCTGGAATGCCTATTTAATTAACGATAAAGACACTCCTATAGAAATGGCTATTGTAGTTTCAAACGGTTTTAATGACACTAAAAAAACCTCAACTATTCGTCATGGATTAGGAACCTTAGAAGCAAAATCATTTAAAAAATTTGAACCTTTACAAGAAGAAATTTTTGCTTTAAAAAACATCTTTTCGGTTACTTTTTTCTTTGATAATAAGTTGTATGATAAAAAATATCTTTTTGAAGAGAATACTATCAATAAAAACTCCCTTACAATTATCCCTCTACTAGAAAAAGATGGTGTATTAGTTAAATAATGCTAATATTATCACAAAACAATTCACGTTAAGTTCTTTTGGTTTGTTTGCAACAGAACTAATCATATATTTGTGCTTTAATTTTTAGCACAAAAAGTTTTGGATAAAGAAACATACAAAAAAGAGCTCATTGAAGAACTTGGTATTCACATGGAAGATGAATATTCATTAGCACCTTTACCAGCACGTATTTTCGCCAATTTAGTAATAACAGATGAAAACGGCTTAACGTTTGAAGACTGCCTTACCAAAAGAGGCGCAAGTAAAAGCTCTATTTCCACATCACTAAATTTATTATTGCAACTTGGTATGATTACCTATTTTACAAAATCTGGTGATCGAAAAAGATATTTTAAAGTCACTGATCATGATAAGTTTTTTGTTCAAAAACTTGATCAAGCTATTAAAAAAGTGGATAATGAAACCTACATGATGAATAAGGTAATTGCCTATACTAAAAAGTATAATCCTGAAAAATATAATGCTAGAAAAATTAACTATGATGCTTATTTACAATGCATAGCCGATAGTAAGGAGTGCTATGACAATGCAATTAAAAAATTAAAAAAAGAAATTGACTAATTTTTTTTATTATATGGTTCGTTTTTAATCGAACTAATTTGAGTTAACAAAACCTTAATAAAAATTCTATTCCAAAAAAAATGAAAAAGACAGTAATAAAAACTATCTCAGCAATGGCCTTAATTTTAAGCTCATGCGGATCAAAAGAAAAATCAACTGTAGCTGCCCCACCTGCTCCAACATTAAAGGTAGAAACATTAAAGAAAAAAGACATTACAGTTTATAACGAATTCTCAACAACTTTAGAAGGAATTCAAAATGTAGAAATATGGCCTAAAGTATCTGGTTTTGTACAGAATATATATGTAGAAGAAGGCCAAAAAATTAAAAAAGGTCAATTACTATTTAAACTAGAAACACAAACTTTAAATCAAGATGCTAATGCTGCAAAAGCTTCAGTAAACGTTGCTCAAGTAGAAGTAGACAAACTAATTCCGTTAGTAGAAAAAAACATTATTAGTAATGTACAATTAGAAACTGCTAAAGCACAATTAATGCAGGCAAAAAGTAATTACCAAAGTGTTACTTCTAATATAAATTATGCAAATATTACAAGTCCAGTTGATGGTTATATAGGTGAAATACCTTATCAAATTGGAGCATTGGTTAGCCCTACTATGACACAGCCACTTACAACAGTATCTGATGTGAGTACAGTACGTGCATATTTTTCAATGAGTGAAAGACAAGCATTAAATTTTAAATCATCAATTCCAACAGGTAAAGATCATTTATTAGATTTAAGTAAAGCACCTGAAGTAAAATTAATAATGATTAATGGTGAAGAATATGCAGAATCTGGTAAAATTGCCATGATTAACAGCATTATTAATAGCACAACAGGAAGTGTAACTGCAAGAGCAGATTTTAAAAACCCTAATAATATATTAAGTAGCGGAAGTACTGGTAAAATTAAAATACCAAAAAAGTACGAAGATATTTATGAAATACCACAAGTTGCAACGATAGACCTACAAGGTAAAAAACTAGTTTACGTTTTAAATAGTGATAGCACTATTAATACAATGCCTTTAGATATTATCGAGAATACACAAAATGGTTTTATCGTAAAAAACGGTATAGCACCAAACACTACAATTTTAGTTGAAGGAGTAATTAGAGTTAAAGATGGAATGAAGATTAATCCATCTAAATAATTTTAAAAAAAATTTTTCACAACTTATTAAAACGTAAAAAATGTTCCAAAAATTTATAGATCGTCCTGTACTTTCTACAGTAATATCGATCATTATAACCATTTTAGGAGTTCTAGGTTTGTCATCATTACCTATAGAACAATACCCTGAAATTGCACCACCAACAGTACAAGTTACTGCCACATATACGGGTGCAAATGCAGAAACCATCTTAAACAGTGTTATTGTCCCGATTGAAGAGGAAATTAATGGTGTTGAAGGTATGACTTATATGACATCGAGTGCCAGTAATGATGGTGCTGCTACTATAAGTATATATTTTAAACTGGGTACTGACCCTGATATTGCTGCAGTAAACGTACAAAACAGAGTTGCAAGAGCTAACAATGTTTTACCTGCAGCTGTTGTAAATACGGGTGTTATTACTGAAAAAACACAAACAAGTGCTCTACTATTTTTTTCTATATTTTCTGAAAATGATAATTACGACGCAACTTTTGTAGAAAACTATGCAAACATAAATATTGTACCAAAACTACAACGTATTGAAGGTGTTGGAAATGTAAGTGTATTTGGCGCTAGAGATTACTCTATGCGTATTTGGTTAAAACCAGAAAAAATGGCAGCATTTAATTTAATGCCGTCAGATATACAAAGTGCGTTAAATGAACAAAACGTTGAAGCTGCAACTGGTAAACTTGGTGAAAATGCCAAAGGTGTTTATGAATATGTTATTAAATATAAGGGTAGACTTTCTGAAGTATCAGAATATGAAAATATCATTATAAAATCTCAAGGTAACGGAAAATATTTACGCTTAAAAGATGTAGCTGAAATTGAATTAGGTGCTTTCAGTTATGGTACAAAAAATGAAGGTATGGGGAATCCTGGTGCCGTTGTAGGAGTATTTCAAACGTCAGGCTCTAATGCGAATGATATCATTATTCAAATTCAAGATATTTTAGAAGAAAGTAAAGCGGAATTCCCAAAAGGGCTAGACTATATTATACCCTATAACACCAAAGATTTCTTAGATGCATCAATTGAGCATGTTGTTCAAACGCTAATTGAAGCTTTTATTTTAGTATTTATTGTAGTATTCTTATTTCTACAAGATTTTAGATCAACATTAATTCCTGCAATTGCAGTACCGGTTGCAATTATTGGTACATTTTTCTTTCTGCAATTATTTGGTTACTCTATAAACATGCTTACGCTATTTGCGATGATTCTCGCCATTGGTATTGTGGTGGATGATGCTATTGTTGTAGTTGAAGCCGTACATGCCAAAATGGAAGAAGGTGCTGATAATGCTAAAGTAGCTACAAAATCGGCTATGTCTGAAATTTCGGGCGCAATTATTTCCATTACATTAGTAATGTCAGCAGTATTTATTCCTGTATCATTTATTGAAGGATCATCAGGTGTTTTCTACCAACAATTTGGTATTACTTTAGCAATTGCAATTTTAATATCTGCAGTAAATGCACTTACACTGAGCCCTGCTTTAGCTGCATTATTTTTAAAACCGCATCAGCATTCAGATGAACACAAGAAAAAAAGTGTAACACAACGTTTCTTTGCTGCATTTAACACAGGCTTTGATGCTGTAACAGATAAATATATTGGATCAGTAAAATTCTTAGCAAAGAAAAAATGGTTAGCTGTTTTACTACTAGCAATATTTACTGTAATTGCTGCTGTATTATTTAAAAGCACACCATCTGGGTTTATACCAAATGAAGATCAAGGTATGATATTCGCCGACATGACCTTACCTCCTGGTACAACCTTAGAGCAAACTCAGAAAACTGTTAAAAAAATGGATTCAATTTATGAGTCTATGGACATTGTTAAAGCCAGAATGAATATTGCTGGTAGAAGTTTATTAAACAATGTTAACGGTGGTTCTTATGGGTTCTCTGTTATAAAACTTAAAGATTTTGATGAACGTAATGGTGATAATGAAACAGTAGGTGCAACAATAGGAACTTTATTTGCTAAAGCAGCAACAATAAAAGATGCAAAAATTCTATTTTTTGCTCCACCGAGTATTCGTGGTTTTGGTAACTCTGCTGGTTTTGAAGTTCACTTACAAAGTAAAAATGCTGATGATTGGCATACGGTTAGTAATACTACCAATGAATTTTTAGCTGCATTAAATGCACGACCAGAAGTTCAATATGCAATTACACAGTTCAATCCAAATTTCCCTCAATATGAATTGGAAGTTGATGTTGAAAAAACAAAATCTGCAGGACTTGCAATGACCGATATTTTTAATGCTATGCAAGGCTATTATGGCGGATTGTACACAACCGATTTTAACAAATTTGGCAAGCAATACCGTGTAATGATACAGGCTAAACCTGAAGATAGAGCTAATGAGGAATCTATAAATTCAATTTTTGTTACTAATAATCAGGGAGAATCTGTTTCAATATCTCAATTTGTATCATTAAAGAAAATTTATGGCCCTGAGGTGGTAAGCAGATTTAATCTTTTGAGTTCAGTAAAAATTAACGGAGCATTAAACCCTGGTTATAGTACTGGTGATGCTATTAAAGCTATTGAAGAAGTTACCACAGAATTTTTACCAAGTACATATACATATGAATATTCTGGTTTAACAAGAGAAGAAAGTAGTGCAGGTAGTCAAACGATTATTATATTCGCACTGAGTTTAATATTTGTATATTTCTTATTAAGTGCACAATATGAATCTTATATTTTACCTTTCTCTATTTTACTCTCATTACCTGTAGGTATTGCTGGTGCAATTGGCTTTATCAACTTAGCTGGCTTAGAAAATAACATCTATTTCCAAATTGCATTGATAATGCTTATTGGCCTACTTTCTAAAAATGCCATTTTAATTGTCGAGTTTGCTTTGCAACGAAGAAAACATGGAATGTCAATACTCGAGTCTGCTATAGATGGTGCAAAAGCACGTTTACGACCTATTTTAATGACCTCATTTGCTTTTATTTTTGGTTTACTTCCACTAGCATTATCGAGCGGTATTGGTGCTGTTGGTAACCGATCAATTGGAATGAGTGCTGTAGGTGGTATGTTAATTGGTACTATATTCGGTGTCTTTTTAATTCCTGCTTTCTATGTAATATTCCAAACATTACAAGAACGTTTTACGGGTGCACCAAAACAAGAAATTACAGAACAATCAAAGAACTAAAAAAATGAAAAAAATAGTAATTAATAAGTATATCATTGTAGCAATAGTACCACTATTGCTACAATCATGCTTTGTTGCAAAAAAATACGAAAGACCAGAGATAGAAACTGCTAATTTATTTAGAACTGATGAGTTGCCACAAGACAGTGTATCTATTGCATCTGTTTCATATAAAGATATTTTTACTGATCCGAATTTAAAAACATATATTGAAAAAGGTTTAGAAAATAATTTAGATATACGAAGTGCTGTCCAAAATTTAGCTATTGCTTCTGCTTATTTGAAAAAAGATAAATTAGGCAATGTTCCAACTTTAAATATTACAGGATCTGGAACAAGAAATGCTAAGATTAGTGAGAATAGTCAATTTGGTAGTATTTTCTCCACACCTTATAATGACTTTGATCTTTACGGAACACTATCATGGGAGGCCGATATCTGGGGAAAAATTAGAAGTAATAAAAGAGCTAGTGTTGCAAGTTACTTACAAACCGTTGAAGCTCATAAAGCTGTAAAAACTACACTAGTTGCAAATATTGCTACTACATACTTTCAACTTTTAGCTTTAGATGAACAAATTAAAATTACCGAAGAGACGATAAAAAATAGAGAAAAAAGTTTAGAAACTATTCAGGCTTTAAAAGAAGCTGGCCAAGAAAATCAAGTAGCGGTAGACCAAACTGCAGCACAATTGTACAGTGCTCAATCTCAATTATTAGATTTAAAAAACTATTTATTTCAATATGAAAATGCTTTTAGTATTTTATTAGGTGAAGAGCCACAGTCTTATGCACGTAGTACTATTGAAGAACAATCATTAACCAATGATTTTAAATTAGGTGTCCCTGCTTTATTATTAAGAAATAGACCTGATGTTGTACAAGCTGAGTATAGTTTGATTAATACTTTTGAACTTACTAATGTTGCCAGAAGTAATTTTTATCCTTCAATAACATTATCAGCAACAGGAGGTTTTTCAAGTTTAGAAGCTAAAAATTGGTTTGATGCAGGTTCTATATACGCAAATTTACTTGCCGGACTAACGCAACCTATCTTTAATGGTAGAGCTGTAAGAACAGCTTATGAGGTTGCGCAAGCAGATCAAGAGCAATCGCTAATTACGTTTAAAAAAACACTTTTAACTGCAGGTCAAGAAGTTTCTAATGCTTTATATGATTACAATATTAATGTTGAAAAAGAAGCTTATTTAGCAAAGCAAGTTGATGCTTTAAAAAGAGCCGAGGAAAATTCAGAAGAACTTTTAAATAATGGCTACTTAACCTATTTAGATTTGTTAACTGCTAGAGAAAGCGCTTTAACAGCTGAGCTAAGCTTGGTTGACAATAAATATTATCAATTAACAGCTGCTGTAGAACTTTACCGTTCACTAGGTGGCGGTTGGCAATAATTTAATGTAAAATAAGATGATTAATAAAGATCAGTTTTTAGAGGTAGCCATATCAAAATTTACAAAATTTGGATGCAAACGTTTTACCTTAGATGATTTAGCGCATGAAATGGGTGTTTCTAAAAAAACAATCTATGAAAGTTTCAGCACCAAAGAAGCCATAGTTTCTGAAAGTTTGAATTTTCTTTTAAACAAGATTGATCTTGAATTTATTAATATTATTAAAGAAGAAGAAAACCCAATTTTGTCAATTATAAAAATTTACAAAATTGGGTTAAATTACCTAAAATCGTTTAGTCCTGCCTACATTATGGGATTAAAAAAATATTATCCAAAATCTTATATAATTTATTCTGAATTTAAAGTCAAAGTGGTACAAAACCATGTAAAGAACTTACTAGAAATAGCTCAAGAACAAAAATATATTAAAGCTAATCTAAACATTCAACTTTTCTGCAACCTTTATTTTATGCGACTAGATAATATTCTTTTTGGAACTGATAATTTATTTGAACTATATACTGTTGATAATATTTTAGAACAGCTTATTACTAATAGTTTAAGAGGGGTTTGTACCGATCAATTTAAAATTGATTGAGACTACAATACTTAATAAGTATAGAAAAATTGTTAATTTTCACCAACAAGAATTTACATTAAGTAATACACTTAAAATTATTTTGATATATAAAAGGTTGAAGAATAGAAGAATTTTTTTTAATTAAATAATATTACATCCGATGATAAAGATTTAATTATAATGTAAAGCAAAGTTTATATAGTTCAACAAAGAAATAATTTTAAGCGAATTTATTTTTGTTCCGTACTGATAATCCATTCCATGAATTATTTCATGTCTATTTAATTTCACAGAATAATTTGAAACATTAATACTATGATCGTTAATAACATTAATTTCATTTAGAGGAATTTCAAAATCAGGTATTTTAAATTTATTGTTATACTTTATAAAAGCTTCTACTTCTGGTTTATAAATTTTTGTTTTTGCCTTTTGCAAGTCCCTATTATTTTTAAAATAAAATTTTTTATAAACATCATAACACAAACCATCAATTTGTGTTATAAATAATGTAATTGATGAATAATATCTCTGACAACGATGATTATCAAAAGCTTCCTTAATTAAATCAATTCTATTTTTATTATGAGTAATAATTCTATTTTCTAATTCATTTAATTGTTCTTCGTAATATAAAGTCAAAAAATCATTAACCTTTTCTAAATCACCTCTCAATAATTCTCTACCTAATTCTACTACCATACTAGGATTTGAATCAAGACTAATGTACCAACCATGTTTAAACAATTCTAAAATTGCTAGAGAAGCTTCTTTATCTGATACCTTTATTGATTCTGAAATATTATTTATTAACTTATTTAAAAATCCTTTAAATTCTTCAGTGAAAATAGAGTTTAAGTAGAATTCATTCATTTAAAATAATTTTTTAATTCTTCCAATTCTTAAAAGGGTTTTTACTCAATTGCGAATTGTAATATTTTACATTACCAGAAACTTCTTTTCCTAACCAGTGTGGTTTTTCATAAACCTCATCTTCTGAAGCTAACTCAACTTCTGCAATTACCAAACCTTCATTAGCACCAAAAAACTCATCAACTTCAAAAACATGTTTTCCTACGTTTACTTCATATCTAAACTTATCAATAGTACCAGGCTCAGCAATTTTCAAAAGGGTTTCTGCCTCAGTAACCGAAATCTCTTTTTCCCACTCAAAACGAGAAACACCGGTTGCGTTTCCTCTACCTTTTACAGTTAAAAAACCTTGATCTCCTTTTATACGAACTCTAACAGTACGTTCTGGATCCGTATTTAAAAAACCTTGTACTATTCTTTTTTTAATACTTGCTAGCTTTTTATATTGATCTGAAGCTACAAGAAACTTACGTTCTATTTCAAGCATATTATTCTACTAATTTTTTTATTTGATCAGACTCAATTACCACATTATCATATTCATTATTTGCCAACCACACCAATGCTTTAGCAATAGTTTCTGGTTCAATAGTTTTATATTTTTTTAATGAACCTATTAGTAAAACCCCGAAAACTTTCATCACTTGTTTAAACAACCACTCTCCTGTTCTCTTTTCTGATCTAGAACCACCAATTAATGAAGGTTGTAAAATATACGTGTTTTGAATCTTCAATTTTAATACCTCATCTTGCATTTTCCCTTTTACCCGATTATAAAAAACTGAACTTTTAGCGTCCGCTCCTAAAGCTGAAATAACCATATAAGTATTTATTCCATTTTCTTTTGCTAGTTTGGCTGTAGCAACTGGTATTCCAAAATCTATTTTTTTATAAGTTTCTTTATCTGGAGTTTTACTTTTAGTAGTTCCTATACAGCAAAAAACCTCATCTCCTATAAAATCAGTTTTATACTCATTGCTATTAAATAAATCTACAAGATATTCTTCAAGCTTTGGGTGTTTAAAACCTACTGAACTTCTTGAAAAAAGTTTTACTTTACTATAGTTTTCGTCAGCCAATAATAGCTTTAAAAGTAATCCGCCACTTAAACCCGTAGCCCCTAAAATTATAGCTGTATTTTCTTTTTGTTTCATCAACATAAATATAGTTTAATTTTGCAGTATGCCTGTTGAATTTCCATTAAGAAAAATAATTCATGTTGATATGGATGCGTTTTACGCTTCTGTAGAGGAATTAGACAATCCGGATTTAAAAGGAAAAGCAATTGCTGTTGGTGGTAGTGAAATTAGAGGTGTTGTATCCGCTGCAAGTTATGAAGCACGAAAATTTGGAGTAAAAAGCGCTATGAGTAGTGCAATTGCAAAACGTAATTGTCCGCATTTAATATTTGTAAAACCAAGATTTGAACGTTACAAAGAAATCTCTCAGAAAATTAGAAAGATATTTTATGATTATACAGATTTAGTAGAACCTTTATCACTAGATGAAGCCTACTTAGATGTTACCATTAATAAAAAAGGAAATCCATCAGCATCATTAATTGCTAAAGAAATTAGGCAACGTATTTTTGATGAACTAAACTTAGTGGCATCAGCAGGAATATCAATAAATAAATTTATAGCTAAAGTAGCTAGTGATGTTAATAAGCCTAATGGGCAAAAAACAGTTAATCCTGAAGAGGTTGAAAAATTTTTAGAAGAACTTGAAATTAGAAAATTTTATGGTGTGGGTAAAGTAACCACACAGAAAATGTACAAGCTTGGTATTTTTACTGGCAAAGATTTAAAGCAAAAATCTGAAGATTTTTTAATAGAATATTTTGGTAAAAGTGGTACGCATTATTACCATGTAGTACGTGGTATCCACAACAGTCCTGTAAAACCACACCGTACTCCAAAATCAGTTGGTGCAGAGCGTACATTTAGTGAAAACCTAAGTAGTGAAATATTTATGTTAGAACGTTTAGAGCATATTGCTAATGAGCTTGACAAACGTTTGAAGAGAAACAGTGTATCTGGTAAAACAGTTACTCTAAAAATTAAATATAGCGACTTTACGTTAAATACCAGAAGTAAAACTTTGCCCTATTACATAGCTGATAAAGATTTAATACTTGAAACTGCAAAAGAACTATTGTATCAAGAAAAACTAGAAAATTCTGTACGATTATTAGGAATTTCATTAGCTAACTTAAACACAGAAAAAAAAATAAAAAAATTAGCTGACAAAAAAACAGTATCCGTGCAATTACAATTTGACTTTTAAAAAAAGAAAACCCTACGAGTATAAAACTCATAGGATTTTGAGAAAACACTAAATAAAAACATTCTTATTTTACCGTCAAAATATTATCTGTTGACGTTGGGTTTAATGGGCAAAAATATACATATTCCCCTTTTGTTAATTTTGTTGGTTTTGAAGTTTGCTTTGCTCCTGTCGCAACAGCTTTAGTTACATATGCAGTTTGAATATGGTTTTCTGGTTTTGAAATATCATCACCTTTCTTTACCAATACAAAGCCTACATCATGACCTACAGCGTTATTTGACACCTCAAAAGTATATGTACCTTCATCTACTGTAATTTCTTTTTGGGTAAACTCACCTTTTGTTTGTTCTAATGAAATTACTTTTTCAGCTTTCATCATCTTATCTTGTGCGCTTACTGAGAATAATGAACCTACTACTAATGCTAATACTACTACTAAATTTTTCATGATTTTTGTTTAATTAAATTATTGCTTATTGTTTACTAATATTTTAAAATGATACATGTGGCTTTTCTACATCACAATAAAAATCGTGATGCTTTTCTTGTGAACAGTGATCTTGAGAAATACTGTTTAAAGCCAAATTTTGTTTTGGTGAGCTGCGGAAAATTTCAATTAGATTGAAAATTGATTTATTTTTTAGTTTCATCTTTTTACTGTTTTATAATTACAGTACAAAGGTGCGACAACAATTAAGGTTTTTATTATCACGCATTTCCCGACTACTTGTAAAAATTTCCTTTAGACCACAAAAGACTTGTTTTCTCTGTACTTTGTAGGTGACGTATTGGTCATTTTTTTGAAAAAACTACTAAAATGTGCCGCATCATTAAAACCAAGTTCAAAAGCTATTTCTTGGTTTTGTTTATTAGTAAACCGCATTAATCGTTTTGCCTCTAAGGCTAATCTTTCTAAAATAATTTGCTGTGGTGATTTCTGATTGTACTTAGCAAATAGATTAGACAATGTCTTAGGACTTTTAAAAAGTAGTGCTGCATATTCAGCTACTTTACGTTTAGTTTTATAATGTGTATCAACCAAAACATTAAATTTTCTGATTACCTCTATTTGGTCATTGTCAAACTCTTTAAGTATTAACTGGTCTTTTGCTAAACGAGTACAAATTATAATTAGACGCTTTAAAAGCATTTGAAGCATATCACCCTGAATTTTATCAGAAGTATCGAACTCATCTTGAAAAATTTCATAAAGTGTTTCAAACTTTTTTTCTTGTGCTTCAGGTATTGTTATAATTGGTAAAGCTTGTGTTCCAAAAAATAAAATTCCATTACATGATACCTCTGTATCATGATCAGCTATACAATAAAACTCTCTATTAAATAAAAAGCTCGTTACCGGTAGCTTAGTCTCAGCAAAAGAAACATGATTTAAGTACGTAGTTGTAACAATTTGATTGGGTAATAAAGTGACTGTAGCATCGTCGATTACAATAGAAACAGGTAAAACATTTCTATTCCATAAAAAACTAATGGTAGAACTCTCTAATCTAAAGGTTTTTTCATCCTTCTTAATATCATCAGTCAAACCAAATATAGAACCCAATTTATTATCGTAAAACTCGTATTTCATTATAAAAGATATTTAGTGTCATTATTTAGTCCAAATATTTATATTATCCTTACGGGTATTTTAACTAAAAAAGTCTCAAAACTTATAAATAAGTTTTGAGACTTTATATATAATACAAAAACTAAATTTAGCTCATGTGCTTTGCTTCAATTTCAGATACACGTAAAGTGTTTACCATACCTTTATCTTTCATTGGCATAGCCGCTAAACTAATTAGCATATCACCTAACTCTAAATAACCCTTTTCACAAGCTATTTTGTTTACATCTTCGATAGTTTCATCAGTAGAAACATCTTTATTATAAAAGAAAGCTTTAACACCCCATAAAAGGTTTAATTGTGTTAATATTCTTCTATTAGACGTAAAAACTAAAATATGAGAACTTGGTCTCCAAGCTGAAATTTGGAAAGCTGTATAACCACTATTTGTTAGCGTAGAAATTGCTTTTGCTTGAATATCATTAGCCATAATTGCCGCATGATAACAAACAGATTTTGTAATAAATCTTTTTGTTCTTACATGTGGTGGTTCATGTGGTACTTTAATTAATGTAGAGTTCTCTACAGTACCTAAAATACTAGCCATTTTCTCAATTACTTGTACTGGATAATTACCTACTGATGTTTCACCTGATAACATAACTGCATCAGCACCATCCATAACAGAGTTAGCAACATCATTTACCTCAGCTCTTGTTGGCGTAAGGCTTGTGATCATTGTTTCCATCATTTGTGTTGCAATAATAACGGGTATTCTTGCTTTTTTAGCACGTAATACTAATTGCTTTTGAATTAACGGAACTTCTTGTGCAGGAACTTCAACACCTAAATCACCACGAGCAACCATAAGACCATCACAATACGCAACAATTTTATCAATATTTTCTACTGCTTCTGGTTTTTCAATTTTAGCGATAATTGGAATTTTCTCATCTGTGTGTTCTTTAATTAAGTTCTGAAGATCAATCAAATCTTGACTAAAACGTACAAACGATAAAGCAATCCAATCTACTTTTTGCGAAATAGCAAAAATTGCATCTTTAATATCTTTCTCAGTTAATGCAGGTAAAGAAATGTTTGTGTTAGGTAAGTTTACCCCTTTTTTAGAACGTAAAGGACCACCTTGTATAACTTTTGCTTTAACTTCACTTTCACCGTTAGATGATATTACTTCAAACATAAGTTTTCCGTCATCTAACAATATATTTTCACCAGCTTTTACATCTCTAGGAAAAGAAGCGTAATTCATATAAACACGTTCAGCGTTACCCTCAAAAGGCTCACCAGTAACAAAAGTAATTTCATCACCTGGCTCAACAACAACTTCATCTGTCATTACACCAACTCTTAGTTTAGGCCCTTGTAAATCTCCTAAGATAGATACATTAGTTCCCATTTCAGCGTTAAGCTCACGGATCATTTCTATTCTCTCTGTAACATCAGCATAATCGGCATGAGAAAAATTAATCCTAAAGACATCTGCTCCGGCCTCAATCATACTTTTTAGTACTTCTTTCTTACTTGTAGCCGGTCCTAACGTAGCAACAACTTTTGTCTTTTTTTTACTTGACATTGTTTAAAATATTAAATTATTTTTTGATTTTAAGGTATCTATATTAATCGTATAAGCTGTAATTATTTTAGGCATCGCTAAAATAGATTTTAGAATATCGTCTTCTGAATCTAAATCTTCTTGTTCTAGCTTCATAAAATAATCTACATTTTTATACTCCGGTACTAAATGTTGCTTTGTAAAAGATGGTTCATCTTTAAATAGACCTGTAACCGTACTATTTTCTTCTGATGCTATACTATTATTAATAATAGTCCAATACCTATCATTAATACCATCCTTCCATTCAAAAACAGGAAGCGATATTGTATCAGAAAAAATTAAATCACTTTTTCTTCTTTTAAAGCCACATTTTAAATGCTTATTAATTGTATAAGCCAAGGTATAGTCTTCTAAACTGCAGTGTATGGCAATTAATGCAAAAGAATCTTCGCAAAAATCCAATGACATTTTATGCAGTGCTACCATGAGTTAATAAGTAAAAGCAAGTTGTAAATATATGGTTTCTGCTAATCTAAAACTAGTACATAACATTTTTTTAAACTACGATTTATAGCGAAAACGTTATAGGTTAACAAAAAATAACTTATTACTTATCAATTTCATTTTGTAGTGCGTAGTACGCCCTCTTTGAAGCTGTTTCTTCTGCCTTTTTTTTGGAAGTTGCACGAGCTTTGGCTATTACTTTATGATCAATAAGAAGTTTTACTGCAAAATGTTTTACAGTTTCGTTTCCTGAATCTTCGTAGATATTATATTTGAAAGATTTTTTTTGCTTTTGGCACCACTCTATTACCAAGCTTTTATAACTAATAACCTTACCTTCAAGTTGTTCTATATCAACATAAGGTTCAATTACTTTTTGACTAATAAATTTCTCGCAGTATTTATAGCCTCTATCTAAATATATAGCACCAACTAATGCTTCAAACACATTACCATGTATATTATCTCCGAAATTAGACTTCGGGATTCTACTTTCAACATATTTAATAAGGTCTAAATCTTTACCCAACTCATTTAAATGCTCTCTACTCACAATTTTAGATCGCATTTTAGTTAAGTAACCCTCATCACCTGTTGGAACTTCAGTATATAAGTATTTTGAAATAATTGTGCCTAGCATAGAATCACCTAAAAACTCTAAGCGTTCATAGTTCATAGGCATGCCTTTAGCATCTTTTACATTTGCAGATCTATGTAAAAAGGCTTTTTTATAAATGGGTAATTTTTTTGGTTTAAAACCAAGAATATTACTCATTCCCGCAAAAAAATCCCCATCCTCTTTAGGATGGGAATTAAATATATTTGAGGGAAAATTCATTCTTATTATTCGTCTAATTTTTTAAATATAATACAAGCATTATGACCACCAAAACCAAAGGTGTTACTTAAAGCAACTTTTACATCTCTCTTTTGAGCTTTATTTAAAGTTAAATTTAAACTTGGGTCAATATTTTCATCAACAACTTTATGATTTATCGTTGGCGGCACAATACCATGCTCTATAGATAATATAGATGCAATAGCCTCAATAGCACCAGCAGCACCCAATAAGTGCCCAGTCATTGATTTTGTTGAATTGATATTAATACTTGGCGCATGATCACCAAACACTTTGGTAATTGCTTTTAACTCTGCAACATCACCTAGGGGTGTAGAGGTACCATGTGTATTAATTGCATCAACATCCTCAGGTTTTAAACCAGCATCATTTAAGCAATTTTCCATTACTCTAACTACACCAATACCTTCAGGATGTGGCGCTGTCATATGGTGTGCATCACTTGATAAACCACCACCTGCAACTTCAGCATATATTTTTGCTCCTCTTGCTTTTGCGTGTTCATATTCTTCAAGAATTAATGCTCCTGCACCTTCCCCTAATACAAAACCATCTCTAGTTGCATCAAAAGGTCTTGAAGCAGATTCCATTTCGTCATTTCTAGTAGATAATGCATGCATTGCACCAAAACCTCCCATACCTGCTATTGTAACTGCAGCTTCACTACCACCAGTAACAACAACATCACAATGCCCTAAACGTATAGAGTTTAATGCATCAAAAATTGCATTTGCAGAAGATGCACATGCAGATACTGTAGTATAATTAGGTCCCATGAAACCATGCTTAATAGAAATATTACCAGGAGCAATATCTGCTATCATTTTAGGTATGAAAAAAGGATTAAATCTTGGGGTACCATCACCAGCTGCATAATTTAAAACCTCATTTTGGAAAGTTTCTAAACCACCAATTCCTGCTCCCCATATAACGCCAACTCTAAATTTATCAACAGTATCAAAATCAATACCGCAATCTTTTATAGCTTCATCTGACGACACAAGTGCATATTGTGCAAATCTATCTAGTTTTCTTGCTTCTTTTCTATCGAAAAAATCTGCAGCGTTAAAATTTTTAAGCTCGCAAGCAAATTTTGTTTTAAACTTCTCACTATCGTAATAGGTAACAGGTGCAGAACCGCTTTTCCCGTTAACTAATCCATTCCAATATTCCTCAACAGTGTTACCTATGGGCGTTAAAGCACCTATTCCAGTAACCACAACTCGCTTTAATTGCATTGAATTTAATTTATTAAAGTATGTAAACTTATTATGTAGGGTGTAAATTAAAAAAAAAAATCCATGCGGAGTAATTACCGCATGGATATTTTATAATCTTAAGAAGATATCATGCAAATTATTTTGCTTCTTCTATATAACTTATAGCCTGACCAACAGTAGCAATGTTTTCTGCTTGATCATCTGGAATTTGAATATCAAATTCTTTTTCGAATTCCATTATTAATTCAACAGTATCTAATGAATCTGCTCCTAGGTCGTTAGTAAAGCTTGCTTCAGTTACAACCTCATTCTCATCAACACCCAATTTATCAACGATGATAGCTTTTACTCTTGATGCAATATCTGACATAATTATTCTTGTTTTAAAAATTTAACTGGGGCAAAAGTAAAAAACTTTGGTTTAATAACACTATTTGTCGTCAAAATGTATCATTTTTTTAAACAAAATTAATTCTAGAGTGGTAATTTAGCCCAAAATTAGACGCTTCAATAACCCTAAAACTCCTTATGAAACGTATTGTTCTCTTTGCTTCTGGTTCCGGATCTAATGTTGAAAATATCTCAAATTATTTTTCAAATAATTCAGAAGTTACAATTGCTGCTGTTTTAACAAATAAAAACAATGCTAAAGTAATCGAAAGATGCAACCAATTAAATATTAGTGCATTATACTTTAACAGACATGCTTTTTACACCTCTGATTGTGTTTTAGATATTTTAAAAAATATAAACCCAGATTTAATTGTCTTGGCTGGGTTTTTATTAAAAGTGCCTGAAAAGTTAGTTAAAAATTTTCCAAATAAGATTATAAATATTCACCCTGCATTACTACCAAAGTATGGTGGAAAAGGAATGTATGGAATGAACGTACATAATGCTGTAAAAACCAACAATGAACAAGAAACTGGCATTACAATTCATTATGTAAACGAAAATTATGATGAAGGTGCCATTATAAAACAAGCAAAAACTCCAGTTTCAGCAACTGACACAACAGATGATATCGCTCACAAAGTTCATGAGTTAGAGTATAAACATTTTCCTAAAGTTATAGACAGTTTACTACATGGATAATTCACAAGTACACGTATACACTGATGGCGCTGCACGTGGTAATCCTGGCCCAGGTGGTTATGGTATTGTTATGGAATGGGTAGGAAAACCATATAGAAAAGAATTTTCAGAAGGCTTTAAACACACCACTAATAATAGGATGGAGCTTTTGGCAGTAATTGAAGCACTAAAAAAATTAAAAAAGGAAGGTATTTATGTTACCGTTTTTACCGATTCTAAATATGTAGTTGATACTATTGAAAAGAAATGGTATGTAAAGTGGGAGAAAACTAATTTTAAAGGAAAAAAGAATCCGGATTTATGGAAACTTTTTTTAATTGAGTACCGAAAACATCATGTTTCACTTAAATGGATTAAAGGCCACAATAACCACCCACAAAATGAACGTTGTGATGCATTGGCTGTTGCCGCATCAAAAGAAAGTAATTTAAAACCTGACGCTGGCTTTGTTAGAGAATAAATAGTTGTTCATACTTTTTTACAAGTACTTTACAAAGCTCAAAAGTTACCCTTATATTTGCATAAAATTATAGCTATAATGAGTAAGTTACTAATAGTTGGTACGGTTGCTTTTGATGAAATTGAAACCCCTTTTGGAAAAACCGACAAAATTTTAGGAGGAGCGGCAACTTTTATTGGTTTAGCCGCATCTCAATTTAATGTAGAAAGTGCAATTGTATCTGTTGTAGGTGAAGACATGCCACAAAAGTATTTAGATTTACTTTCTAGCAGAAAAATAGATTTATCAGGATTAGAAATTGTTAAAGGAGGAAAAACTTTTTACTGGAAAGGAAAATACCACAATGATCTCAACTCAAGAGATACTTTAGTTACTGAACTAAATACGCTTGCAGATTTCAACCCTATAGTTCCTGAAAATTACAAAGAAGCTGATGTGGTAATGCTAGGTAACTTACACCCAAGTGTACAACTTAGCGTTATTAACCAGATGACAAAAAAACCTAAGTTAATAGTACTTGATACTATGAATTTTTGGATGGACAATAGTTTACCTGAATTATTAGAAGTAATAAAGCACATTGATGTTATTACTATTAATGATGAAGAGGCAAGACAACTAACGGGAGAATACTCTTTAGTAAAGGCCGCTGCTAAGATTGAAAAAATGGGTCCTAAATATGTTGTTATTAAAAAAGGAGAGCATGGTGCATTATTATTTCACCAAACTAAAATCTTTTTTGCACCAGCATTACCATTAGAAGAAGTTTTTGATCCAACAGGAGCTGGCGATACTTTCGCAGGAGGTTTTGCAGGGTATTTAGCAGAAACTGAAAATATATCGTTTGACAATTTGAAAAATGCAATTATTCATGGTTCAAATTTAGCCTCGTTCTCTGTTGAGAAATTTGGGACCGAGCGAATGGAAAACCTTAATAAAGACGAAACAAATAAAAGGCTACTTCAATTTAAAGAGTTGAGCCAATTTGATATAGAATTACAATAACCCATTATGCCCTGAAATTTTCAGGGCTTTTTTAATTTCTGCAAGACACGAACAATGAGTGATGCAATTAAACATGAGTGCGGTATCTCTTTAGTAAGATTACTAAAACCGTTAGAGTATTATCAAAAAAAATATGGTACAGCATTTTATGGTGTAAACAAAATGTACCTTTTAATGGAAAAACAGCATAACCGCGGACAAGATGGTGCTGGTTTTGCAAGTATCAAATTAGACATGAATCCTGGCGAAAGGTACATGAGTAGAGTACGCTCTATTCAACAACAGCCAATTCAAGACATTTTTGCTCAAATTAATGATCGTATTAGCACTTCACTTAAAGAGCACCCAGAATATGAAAACGATGTTGCCCTACAAAAAAGGCATATACCTTATATAGGAGAGGTTTTATTAGGTCACGTACGTTACGGAACTTTTGGTAAAAATAGCATTGAGAGTGTTCACCCTTTTCTAAGACAGAATAACTGGATGCACCGTAACCTTATTGTTGCTGGTAACTTTAACATGACAAATGTTGATGAGTTATTTGACAATTTAATACAGATTGGGCAGCACCCTAAAGAAATGGCTGATACCGTAACGGTAATGGAAAAAATTGGCCACTTTTTAGATGACGCAGTTTCTAAATTATACAAGCAGATAAAAAAAGAAGGCTTCAATAAGCAAGAAGCTTCAGCTTTAATTGCCGACCGTTTAAATGTTGCGAAGATATTGCGTAGAGCAGCTAAAAACTGGGATGGTGGTTATGCTATGGCAGGTTTATTAGGTCATGGTGATGCATTTGTTTTGCGTGACCCTGCAGGTATTCGCCCAACATACTATTATCAAGATGATGAAGTTGTAGTTGTAGCTTCAGAAAGGCCAGCTATACAAACAGTATTTAATGTACCTTTTGATGCTGTTAAAGAATTAGACCCTGGTCATGCAATTCTAGTTAAAAAAAGTGGTAAAGCATCTATAAAACAAATACTTGAGCCTACGGTTCGTAAAGCTTGTTCTTTTGAAAGAATTTATTTTTCAAGAGGAAGTGACAAAGAAATATATCAAGAACGTAAAGAACTAGGAAAATTAATATTCCCTCAAATTCTTGAGTCTATTAATGATGATATAAAAAATTCAGTCTTCTCATACATTCCTAATACCGCAGAAACTTCATTTTTTGGTATGGTAAAAGAAGCTCAGAATTATTTGAACAAAAAGAAAGAAGAGCAAATTCTATCTATAGGTACCAAAATTACTAAAGAAGAGCTTCATGAAATTTTAGAGGTACGCCCTAGAATTGAAAAAGTAGCTATTAAAGATGCAAAACTCAGAACGTTTATTGCTCAAGATAGTGGTAGAGATGATTTAGTTGCCCACGTTTATGATATCTCTTACGGTTCAGTAAAAAAAGGTGATAATCTTGTTATTATTGATGATAGTATTGTACGCGGAACTACACTTAAGAAAAGTATTCTTAAAATGCTTGATAGGCTCTCGCCTAAGAAAATTGTAGTAGTATCATCGGCGCCACAAATTAGGTACCCTGATTGTTATGGTATTGACATGGCAAAACTAGAAGATTTTATTGCTTTTAGAGCTGCATTAGCGTTACACAAAGACAATGATACTATGCACCTAGTTGAGGCTATTTATCAAAAGTGTTTAAAACAAGTAAACTCGATTGACAAAGACGTTATAAATTACGTTAAAGAATTCTACGCTCCATTCACAGCAATTGAGATTTCTAAAAAAATTGGCGAACTTTTAAGTCCACCTGAATTAAATGCTGAAGTAGATATAATCTATCAAACAATATCTAACTTACACCAAGCTTGTCCTCATAATTTAGGTGATTGGTATTTTACTGGTGAATACCCAACTGCTGGGGGTAACCGAGTGGTAAACCGTGCCTTTATTAATTTCTATGAAGGTAAAAACGAGAGAGCTTATTAAGATTTACATTCGATGAAATACATTAATTAATGTATTTCATCGATAATATGTGTTCTATACCGATTATATAAGTGCTTCACCGATAGTCAAGGTACTTTTAGTACTGCCATAGCATAAGTAGGTTAAGTTCATGGTAAGATTTGGGGAAAAAGGTAGAGTTTTACTCTGCCTTTTTTATTTTCTGACATTAAATAGATTTTCTTTATAAGTATTTAAAGCAGAAAAGTTTACGGAGTACCACAATACAATTAATCTTATTTATTACATAGTACATCTAAAACTTTGTTTACGGAACAAGTACATATATTACTTTTGAAAAACCATAGCATAAGTAGGTTAAGTTCATGGTAAAGATTTGGGGAAAAAGGCGGAGTTTATGCTCCGCCTTTTTATTTTTAAGTATATCAAGATCATCTATAAACATTAAATAGCGCATTTCAACTTATTAAAATCCGCTTTTATCTAAAACATTGTCCAAAAAGTACTAAAGAATACTACTTTTGGAGGACCATAGCATAAGTAGGTTAAGTTCATGGTAAGATTTGGGGGAAAAAGGCAGAGTAGTACTCTGCCTTTTTCATTTCTGATAATCAACACTTTATCGTTAAATAAACAATATTATCGATAAACTGCATCACTTTTATTTTCTATACAGTTCATAAAAAGAGTCTTTTACCTTGTATATTTCTCACAATACCAGTAATTTAGCATTGCCATAGCATAAGTAGGTTAAGTTTATGGTAAGATTTGGGATGAAAAGGGTAGAGATTTCTCTACCCTTTTCTATTTAATAAAATCAAAAAACCTCGTTAGTAAATTTACTAACGAGGTTTTTTAAAATTTATATAAGTATCTAAATACTACTACAATTATTTGTTAGCGGCATATAATTCAGAAACTTTATCCCAGTTTATAACACTAAAGAAAGCATTAATATATTCTGGTCTTTTGTTTTGGTAGTTTAAGTAGTATGCATGCTCCCATACATCTAATCCTAAAATAGGAAAACCTTCACATCCAGTTTCTGGCATTAATGGATTGTCTTGGTTAGGCGTAGAACAAACTTCAACCTTACCACCTTTATGAACACATAACCATGCCCAACCAGAACCAAATCTAGTACCTGCAGCAGTAGTAAATGCATTTTTAAAAGCATCAAAAGAACCAAAAGCAGTATCAATTGCTGAAGCTAATTCTCCTGAAGGAGTTCCCCCACCATTTGGAGACATTACTTCCCAAAATAAAGAGTGATTGTAAAAACCACCACCATTATTTCTTACAGCATTATTAGACATATCTAAATTAGTTAAAATGTCTTCAATAGATTTTCCTTCTAAATCAGTACCTTCTATTGCGCCGTTTAATTTTGTTGTATATCCGTTATGGTGCTTAGTATGGTGTATTTCCATAGTTCTTGCATCAATATTAGGCTCTAATGCATCGTATGCATATGGTAATTTTGGTAATTCAAATGCCATAATAATTATTTTATTTAATTAATATATAGTTCTTTAACAAAGTTAACGTTTTAAGAAACTAATTCTACTATAATTTTGTTAAGAAACTGTATAAGATTCCGTATTTTGCAAGTAAAAAGTAGGTGATAAACTCTTCATACAATATATATAATGCCTCTGCTGGTTCAGGGAAAACCTACACCTTATCTAAAGCTTATTTGAAAATTATTCTTTCAAGTAATTCAACATCAAATTATAGAGAAATTTTAGCAATGACATTTACCAATAAAGCGGTAAATGAAATGAAAGAAAGAATATTAACTAGCTTATACGATTTTGGAAATGTTTTGTCAATTGATGATGCTCCGCCAATGTTTATTGACTTATTAACGGAATTAAATACTGATCTCGTTTCATTACAAAAAAAAGCCAAAAGAACTTTAAAAGAGATTTTACATAACTATGCATTTTTTGATGTATCCACCATAGATAAATTCACCCACAGACTCATAAGAACATTTGCTAAAGATTTAAAATTACCACAGAACTTTGAAGTAATATTAGACACTAATTTACTTTTAAGTGAAGCTGTAGATCGCTTAGTAAACAAAGCAGGTACTAATGAGAAATTAACAAACATATTAATTGCTTACGCTCTTGAAAAAGCTGATGATGATAAAAGTTGGGATATTTCGTTGGATATTTTTGACATGGGAAGGGAATTGCTTTTTAAAGAAAAGCACGAACAAATACTTGATACATTAGCCTTAAAAAATCTATCAGATTTTGATGAATTAAAAAAATCGCTTAGAAAAAATATTAAGATTGCTGAAGAACTTATAAAAAACAATAGTAAAGAAATACTAGATTTATTTGATAAAAATGGACTAGAATTTAGCGATTTTAGATCTTCATGGTTTCCAAAATTTATAGTAGAAACTTCAATTGTAAGTAGTAAAGTAAATTTTGATGCAGCTTGGAAGCAAGATTTTGAAAATACTCCTTTATATACCAAAAAATTATCTGACGATAAAAAAGGAGCAATTGATAACTTACACCCTACATTTAATGTTCTTTTTCAAGAAATTAAAAAAGCATTCTACACTTTATCATTTTTAAAAAATGCGTACAAAAACATTGTACCACTAACGGTTTTAAATGCTCTACAAAAAGAAGTAAAGACTATCGAGTTAGAACGTGATGAAATACCGTTAGCAACTTTTAATGCAATAATTTCTAAAGAAATAAAAGACCAACCTGTACCTTTTATTTATGAGCGTTTGGGAGAAAAATACCGGCATTATTTTATTGACGAATTTCAAGATACATCAGAATTACAGTGGACAAATTTAATTCCATTAATTGGTAATGCCTTAGAAAGTGAAGATGAAAAGGGAAATTTAGGATCATTACTCTTAGTTGGTGACACAAAACAGGCAATTTACAGATGGCGTGGTGGTAAAGCTGAGCAATTTTTAGACTTAGTGAACACAAAAAACAACCCTTTTGTTGTTACTCCTGAAATTGAAAACCTACCAACCAATTACCGTAGTTATGATGAAGTAATAAAATTTAACAATGACTTTTTCTCATCAATAAGTTCAAGTCTTAATAACGAAATTTATAAAACCCTTTTTAAAGAAGGAAATCAACAAAAACAAAACAATAAAAAAGGTGGTTATGTACAACTAACTTTTATTGAAGAACAAGATAAAAACCAAGATGAGCTTTATTGCAAAGAAGTATTAAACACAATACAATTAGTTTTAGAGAAAAATTATTTACTAAAGGACATTTGTATTTTAGTTCGAGATAAGAAAAATGGCGTTACACTTGCCAATTATCTAAATCAAGAACAAATTCCCATTATATCATCTGAAACACTTTTACTGAGTAGCAATCCAAAAGTTACATTTTTAATAAATTTATTAAAATATAGTTTAACGCCAGAAGATGAAGAGGCTGCCTACCAAATTCTTTATTTTTTAAATAAAAATAAAGAAACACTACATACCTATATATATGGTAACATAAAAAACATAGCAACACATTTACAAAACACTTATGATTTTGATTTTGAAAAACTAAGGCAAACATCAGTTTACGATGGTTTTGAGCAAGCTATTAAACTGTTTAAACTTACTGAAGATTCTGATGCATACCTAACTTATCTATTAGATGAAGTATTAGATTTAGAATACAAACAAGGTTCAAGTGCAAAAGTATTTTTAGATTATTGGGAAAAGAAAAAAGATAACTTAAGCATCAGTACACCTATTGGCATGAACGCAGTTCAAATAATGACTATTCATAAATCAAAAGGATTAGAGTTTCCTATAGTAATTTATCCTTTTGCGAATAGTGATATATATAAGGAAGTAAAGCCAAAAATGTGGTTACCTGTAGACAAAAATCAATTCAATGGTTTTGAAAATGTCCTAATAAATAAAAGTCAAAAAATAGTTCACTATAATGAAGAAGTAGAAGTATTATATGATGACGAGCAACAAAAACTTGAACTTGATGCTTTTAATGTCCTTTATGTAGCACTAACTAGAGCTGAAAAAAACTTATTTATAATTTCAAAAAAAGAATTTGATAACAAAGCAAAAAAACCAAAAGACAAATATTACTCAGGTTTATTTATAAACTATTTAATGTCATTAGGTTTATGGAGTGAACAAAAGCTTGAATATAGTTTTGGACTATTAGGTAATTCCACCAATAAAGAACAAGAAAACAATAAACAGGTAGAAATAAAACATCAGTATACATATAAAGAAAGATCAAGTTTTAAAATTGTTACAAAATCAGGTATGCTTTGGGACACTACTATTGAAGCGGCATTAACAAAAGGGAATACAATCCATCATATATTAAGTCTAATACAAACTAGGGACGATGTAAATAATTGTTTTAAACTTTTATATGACAAAGGAGAACTCAGTGAATTTGAATTAACAAGGTTAAAACAAAAAATACTAGGCATTACTGAACACCCCCAACTACAAGAATTTTATATTCCAGGTAACATTATAAAAAACGAAACAGATATAATTACTAAAAACGGAACATTATTAAGACCGGATAGATTGGTAATTAACGGTGACAATGTTACTATTATTGATTACAAAACAGGGCAAAGAAGTATATCATATAAAGATCAAGTAGACTCTTATGCATCAGCTTTAATAGATATGGGCTATACAATTAAAGCAAAGGTAATTGTATATATTAATGAAAATATAACTCCAGAGTTTGTTTAATAACTTAATATCTTACACTACTGATTAGTAATGTATTACATTAACAAATGATTCACATAAAATGTAATAATAATGGATAGATATTATATTTTTTGTACTTTAAAGGTTTAAATGCGTTATTTTTCATGTTAAATACATCAAAAAAAACCTTAAATTGGTTTTGTTAATAATTATTAACAACTTACATTTGTCGCTAATAAACCCTTAAATTAAATATAATAAAATGAAACATCTTAGCAAATTATTGGTTGTTGCCCTAGTTTTCGTAGGTATCAACAGCATTCAAGCGCAAGACGAGAATAATCCATGGCAAGTGAGCTTTGGTGTTAATGCGGTTGACGTTTATCCTACTTCTGATGTAAGTTCTTTTGGAAATGAATTTTTCAATGCAACTGATCACTGGAACATCCTTCCTTCAATCTCTTACGTATCTGTATCTAAGTTCGTAGGTAGTGGTTTTTCTGTTGGAGCAAGAGGATCTTTAAATAGAATTGACAAATTTGGAGATACTGATGTTGATGATCTTTCTTACTACGGTATCGATGGAACAATCAAATATAATTTCTTACAAAGTACAGTTATCGATCCTTTCGTTGAAGTTGGTGGTGGATACACTTGGATGGATGAAATAGGTGCTGGTACTGCAAATGGTGGTATTGGTGTTAACGTATGGTTTACTGAAAACATCGGTTTAACTTTACAATCTACTTATAAGCATTCTTTCGAAGATTACTTAGCTCCTCATTTCCAACATATGGCTGGTATCGCAATTAAATTTGGTGGTACTGATACTGATGGTGATGGTGTTTATGACAAAGATGATGCTTGTCCAGAAGTTGCTGGTTTAGAAGCTTTCAACGGTTGTCCTGATGCTGATGGTGACGGAATCGAAGATAGCAAAGATGCTTGTCCTAACGAAGCTGGTACTAAAGAAATGAACGGATGTCCTGATACTGATGGTGATGGTGTTGCTGATAAAGATGACGCTTGTCCTAATGAAGCTGGTACTGCTGCCTTAAATGGTTGTCCAGATGCTGACGGTGACGGTGTTGCTGATAAAGATGACGCTTGTCCTTCAGAAGCTGGTCCTGCTGCTAACAAAGGTTGTCCTTACACTGATAAAGATGGTGATACTGTTTTAGATAAAGATGATGCTTGTCCTGAAGTACCTGGTACTGTTGCTAACAAAGGTTGTCCTGAAGTAACTGAAGAAGTTCAAAAGCAATTAAATGATTACGCTAGAACTATCTTATTTGATACTGGTAAATCTTCAATTAAAGCTGAGTCTACTTCTGTAATGGTTGACATTATCACAATCTTAAAAGAATACCCTAATGCTAAATTTACAGTAGAAGGTCACACTGATAGCGTTGGTAGTGCTAAACTTAACCAAAGCTTATCTGAATCTCGTGCACTTTCTGTAAAAGAATTCTTAGTAGAAAAAGGAATTGAAGAATTTAGATTATCTGCTGTAGGTTACGGTGAAGATAAGCCTATCGCTTCTAACAGCACTAGATCTGGTAGAACACAAAACAGAAGAGTTGAAATTAACTTAGTAAAGTAATTTACTAGAGTTTAAACTCTAAATACATAATTAAAAGCTCCGCAATTGCGGAGCTTTTTTTATTTTTATATAATGCAAAGTTTCATTGAACAAGTACTCCAAAAAATAGTAAAAGAAAATAGTGATATCTCAAATATTATCTTTGTTTTACCGAGTAAAAGAGCAGGTACATTTTTAAAAAATAGCCTTTCGAAATTATTGGTTAAAACAACTTTTGCTCCTGAAATATATAGTACAGAGAATTTTATAGAAAAAATATCAGGCTTAAACTTTGCAACTAGTACAGAACAGTTATTTACACTCTACCAATCATATCTACAAACTAGTAAAGAAAAAGAGAAAGATAGTTTTCTAGTTTTTACAAAATGGGGACAAACTATTCTACAAGACTTTAATGAAATTGACCGTTATTTAGTGGATACTAATCAAATATTTTCTCACCTATCTGCTGTTCAAGAAATGAATATGTATTTAGAAGCTGATAAAACTCAAATGATAAGTGATTACATAAAGTTCTGGGAAAATTTAGACGGTTTATATCATCATTTTAATAACACGTTATTAGAAAAGAATAAAGCAACTCAAGGCTACGCATATAGAATTGCAAATGATACCATTAAAAAGTACATTGAATCAACATCAGACAAAAAATATATTTTTATCGGATTTAATGCCTTAAATAAAGCCGAAGAAAATATTATACAAGAATTCTTAAAACTCGAGACTTCGGAAATTTATTGGGATTTAGATACTTATTTTTTACAGGACTCAATACACGATGCTAGTTATTTTATAAGGCAACATAAAAAGAACTGGTCATACTTTACGCAACATAGTTTAAACGGAATAAGTAGCAATTATCTTGAACCAAAGAAAATTGAAGTGATAGGAGTTCCAAAAAATGTATCACAAGCAAAATATGTTGGTAATATAATTGGGGCCTTGCATCAAAACAAGCCAAAGGTTTTAAATGAAACTGCAATTGTTTTAGGTGACGAAAATTTATTAAACCCGATAATGAATGCTATCCCAGAAGAAATAGCACACATAAACATTACCATGGGATATCCAATTAATAAAACCCCCTTAGCTGGTATGTTCAATTTAATATTTGAACTATGGCAGGCTAAAGAAAACAAAGGTTGGTTTTATATCCATATTTTAAACATACTTTCTCACCCTTATATTCAACAATACTTAGAAGAAGATAAACTTAATAATGCAAACACCATTGCAACCAAAATAAAATCTAGAAATTGGATTTATGTCAAGAGCCAACAATTATATACTATTGTTCCTCAAAAAAAGAAAGAACTAGCCTTACTATTTTCTGAAAAAGAATTCTCACCAATCACATTTATTGAAATTTGTTTAGATATTATTTCTCATTTAAAAAATAAATTTCAAAAACTTGAAAGTTCATTAGAATTAGAATACTTATATAGGTTCAACACCTTATTCAATCAAATACTTATACACGTAAAAGAACATGAATTTATTAAAGATATAAAATCATTACAATCTTTATACAAAGAATTAATAAGCTCAGAAACATTAGACTTTCAAGGTGATGCATTACAAGGTACTCAAATAATGGGTATGCTTGAAAGTAGAAATCTTGATTTTGAAACCGTTATATTAACATCTGTAAACGAAGGAATTTTACCATCAGGAAAATCAAACAATTCGTTTATACCTTTTGATATTAAAAAAATATACGGATTACCAACTTATAAGGAGAAAGATGCAGTGTATACTTATCATTTTTATAGGTTACTTCAACGTGCTAAAAATATATATTTAATATATAATACAGAACCAAACGCTTTAGAGGGTAATGAAAAGAGTAGGTTAATTACTCAGCTACTAACCGATGAAAATGTGGCCAAAAACATTACAGAAATAACTGCAACCGCAGCTGTTAAACCAACCATTAACAAACTTGAAGTTGTAGAAAAAAATGAAGCACTATTAGGCTTAATAAAAGAGTTAGCTATTAAAGGTTTTTCACCTACATCACTAACCAATTATATTAGAAACCCAATAGATTTTTACAAGAAAAGCATTTTAAAAATTTATGATACTGATGTTGTTGAAGAAAATGTAGCCGCTAACACTTTCGGTACCATTGTTCACGATACTTTAGAAGATTTATACCAACCGTTTATAGGTGAATTTCTAAACAAAAAAACTCTCGAGGCACTTTACCCTAAAATAGAACCTACAGTCAAAGGTAATTTTATAAAAACCTATGCGGATGGTGATATTACGCAAGGTAAAAATTTAATCGCCTATAATGTTATTCTGAAATATATTGAGAATTTTATAAAGCTTGAAATAAAAGAAATTGAAAAGTACAAAATTAAAATTGTTGCACTTGAACAAGATTTAGATGTTCATATAAATGTTCCAACAATTGGTTTTCCAATACGAATAAAAGGAAAACTAGATCGTGTTGATGAAATTGATGGCATTACAAGAATCGTAGACTATAAAACAGGAAAAGTAATGGCGCCTGATGTAGCTATTACAGATTGGGAACAGATTACAGAAAGTTATAAAAAAAGCAAAGCTTTTCAGCTATTGTGCTATACGTTATTATACGACAATCAAAAACCTATTGAAAATATTAAAGCTGGGATTATATCTTTTAAAAACTTAAATGCTGGTATTTTAAAATTTAATTTTTCTAGAAATGATACAATAGACAAAAACACGCTTTTAGAGTATAAAAACGTGCTTTGTTTATTAATTCAAGAAATATTTAATCCTGAGATTCCTTTTATGGAAAAGGAAGTTTAAATTACTTTAAATCTGGCCTTGTAGGACGTACTTCTATTTTACTTGGTAAAGTTCTAGGGTTCATCTCTAAAACATCTAATACCAATTCACCAATATCTTCTGGTTGTATTTTCCAAGCATCAGAATCAGAAGGTACGTGGTTATTAAAATGTGTAGCTACTGAACCTGGCATAATTGTAGAAACTTTAATTCCATATTGTCTTAAATCAAGCATCGCAGCTTGCGTAAAACCAACAACACCAAATTTAGTTGCGTTATACCCTGCTCCGTTTGCAAAAAAGTTTGTGCCCGCTAAACTAGCAAGTGTTATATAATAACCCTCTGTTTTCTTCAAAGCTTCAACAGAAGCTTTTAAAGTATGAAAAACGCCATTTAAATTAGTATTAATCATTTGGTGCCACTCATCATCTGTCATTTTATCAATCGGAGCAAAATTACCAACACCTGCATTTGCTAAAACAACATCTAACTGCCCCCATTTTTCTATAATTGAACTAACAGCATCTTGCTCATCTTTTAATTTAGTAACATCAGAAGCTAATGCCAAAACATTTTCATCAGTCCCCAAATCATTAGCCGCTTCTTGTACACTTTTTAAAGTTCTACCACTAATTGCAACTTTCATTCCTGCTGCTAATAAAACTTTTGCCGTACTGTATCCAATTCCTTTTGATCCACCTGTTATATAAACTACTTTATCTTTCAAATTCATAATATTTATTTTTGATTGAAGTTAAAAATAACTTAAGAGCGATAAAAAAATGCAGTGTTATCTTTTTCTTAAATCATAATTTTAATCATCATCTTCATGGTCATCATCATCACCTTCTTCATCTTTACATTCCTCTTTAAATCTTAAAGACCTTAATCCATTAAGAAGTTCAATTTTATTTTTGTAGTCATTTTTATAGTCAGTAATCTCTAAAACAGTCCACATATAATTAAAATCAGGAAGGTCAATTATTTCAATTTCAAGAAACATTAAAATCCCAACGCCACTTGACTCCCAAGTACCAAAATATGTTTGGGAATCACTTATCACTACTATACTTCCATCTGATAAAAAATTAAATGAATAATCACTGTAATTATCTTTAATATTCGAACCATAAACGTACATTTTATCAACTTCCCAAGTATCACATGAAGACCATATATCAATAAGGTCATTTGTATCACAGGTTGTACAATCTGGTTCAACAATATCATTATTATCTTCCTCATCACAACTATCTTTTGATGTTTCAATTACAATCTCTAATTCTTCAATATTAGTAACTTCAACAACTGAACCGTCGTATAAAAAAAAACTTACAGGAAAGTATACACTTGCCAATTCATTAGCATCTAAATAAGATATAAAATCATACAATTCTTCATCTTCCTCAATAGTATTTGAGGAAATTAAAGTAGTAATCGTATTAAATGTAGAAATGACAATAGGGTAAACAATATCAACACATTCAATATCTAAATCTACCTCATTTTCTTCTCCACAATTAGAAACGTGCATTTCCATATCCTCTGCGTTTGGAACAACTGTTTTTGTGAAATCAGAAAAAATAATTGTAATAGGATAAACTATCTCTAATGTATCTTCATCCTCAGAATCTTGATTAAAAATATCTTCTACAAAATCAAAATCATCAATACTTAATAAATCTAATTGTGTATCGTTTACAATTACTGTCACCGGCAATTCAACAGAAATACAACTTGCACCATCAATTATATTATCTTTTGAGCCATCATTCATTGCTATTTGAAGTAACAGATTCGAAACATTAGACCCCACAACTAATCTATCTTCAGGTGTAGTCCCTTCGTAGATAGATTCCTCACTTCTACATGAACACATTAGTAGAATTATGAATAGAATTATTGTTAGTAATAAAATATTTATTAATGCGTTAATATTTTTCATGGTTAGGTCAATATATTTATGAATAGATATTACTAAAACAATCAAACGTTATATTTTCCTGAAAATTTTTTAACTAAATAAAAAATAAAATTGAAAAAAGAGCTACATGTTGATATTTGTAATGAAACTATTTACAAAAATTTCTATAATAAACATGCTAAGAATTTACATGATTTTCTTTATTACAAATACGGAGAAAATCTAAATCCGAAAGATAAAGCTCAAGAAGCATTTATAAAGTTATGGGAAAATTGTAGTAAAGTAAGTTTGCAAAAATCAAAATCATTTTTATATACGGTAGCAAATAACTTAATGCTTAATGAAGTTAAGCATCAAAAAGTAGTTTTAAAATACCAAAGTGAGCATACAAAAAACTATACTAATGAAACTCCTCTATTTATTCTTGAAAAAGATGAATATTATAAAAAATATCAAAAGGCATTATCAAATTTACCAGAAAAACAACGTACTGCATTTATGCTAAATAAAGTTGAAGGTAAAAAACATGAAGAAATTGCACAATTATTAGGAATAACAAAAAAGGTGGTTGAATATCGTATATATTCAGCATTTGATCAATTAAAAAAAGAATTAGATAGTTTTAAAATAAAATAATCAGGAGTTTGTGTCTCTAAGTTGTTATATAATAAATAAGTACTAAACATGAACCATAAAGATTTAATACAGAAGTGGCTTTCAGATGAGCTCAATGAAAAAGAAAGCAATGCTTTCAATGCTCTAGAAAATGCAAATTTCTATAAAAAAATTATTGATGATGCTTTACTTTTTAAAGCTTCAAATAATTCAGAAATGCCAACTTACGAAAACTTTAAATCCAAAATTAACACAGATAAAAGTCCTGTTAAAAAAATAAATTGGCTAAAACCAATGCTAAAAATAGCTAGTGTATTGGTTCTATTTGTTGGAGTATACTTTGTGTTTTTTTCAAATGATTTAATAGAAGTAGAAACTACGGTAGTTGAAAAAACAACCGTTATTTTACCTGATAATTCTAGAGTTGTATTAAATGCCCTTTCTGATATTAAATATGATGAGACAAATTGGAATAATAAAAGAGAAATATTATTGAGCGGAGAAGCTTATTTTGATGTTGCCAAAGGCTCTAAATTTAATGTAATTACAAGTATAGGTACTGTTACTGTCTTAGGAACTGAATTTAATGTAAAAGAAAGAGGTGAAATTTTTGAAGTTACTTGCTTTGAAGGCACAGTACGCGTACAAACTTCAAATAGCACTAAAATATTAAAAGTTGGCGATAAATTTAGCTCTATAAAAAAAGAAATAAAAACCAAAAGACATAGCAAACCTAGTCCTGCATGGATAGAAAACACTAGTCAATTTGATCGTATACCAGTTTATGAAGTAATTGCAGAATTAGAAAGACAATATGGTATTGATATTGAATCTAATAAAATAAACACTACTCAATTATTCACTGGGGCATTTATTCATAACAATCTTGAAAGTGCATTAATGTCAATATCTGAGCCACTTGGTTTAAATTATGAAATACTAAAGCAAAACAAAGTTCGTTTGGATATTAGTGAGTAAAAATATAAAAAAAATTATATGGTTTATTTTATTTTTTGGCATTGTATTAAAATGCATTGCACAAGAAAACAATGCTCAAAAATCGCTTAATAGTGTTTTAGAAATTTTACAAGAAAAGTATGATGTACAGTTTAATTATGCTTCTACTTTAATAGATAATATTAACGTACAATCTATAGATTCCACAAAGCCATTAGATGAAATAATTTTCGATATAAGTGAACAAACTAACTTAAACTTTGTTTACATATCAAAAAAAATCATCACAATAAAAAAAATAAAAAAAAACCTTTGTGGGTTTATAATTGATAAAGACACAGGAGAAGCTCTACCATATGTGACTATTCAAAATGCTAATATTAGCACATTAACTAATGGAGATGGTTATTTTAATATTGAAATACAAACTGATGTAGATGTTATAATTATTAAACATTTCGGACACAAAACATTAGAAAGACAAATACGTTATTTTAATAAAAACAATTGCGCAAATATTTATTTAATTCCTAATCATGAACAGTTAGCTGAAATAATTGTTTATGATTATTTAATAAGAGGAGTTGATAAGCTTGACAATGGTTCATTTCAAATAGATTTTGATAAATTTTCTATCCTTCCTGGTCTAATTGAAAATGATGTCTTACAAACTGTAAAAGCATTACCTGGTATACAAAGTATTGATGAAACTGTTTCTAATATTAATATAAGAGGTGGTAGTAATGATCAAAATTTAATAACATGGGATGGCATAAAAATGTACCAATCAGGACATTTTTTTGGTTTAATATCTATGTATAATTCCAACATAACACAAAAAGTAGAAATACGAAAAAATGGTACTAGTGCTAAAGAGACTGATGGAGTTTCAGGAACTATATCAATGCATACAGATCCATCTTTAAACTCCAATTTTAAAGCTAGTATAAGTGCAAATTTATTAGATGTTAATGGTTTTATAGATACACCAATAGGTGAAAAAGCATCGTTACAAATTACTGCTAGAAAATCTATTAGTGATTTAGTTCAAACACCAACGTATTCACAGTATTTTGAACGCATTTCACAAGATACAGAGATTTATAATAATACTTCAGAAGCTACAAATTCGGATATTATGTTTGATTTTTATGACACTTCAATTCGTTTACTTGTTCAACCATCAGATAGAGAACATTTTAAATTTAATTTTATTTATACCGCAAATGAAGTAGTTTTTAATGAAAAAGATGAAGTTTCAGGGCTTCAAGAAATACGACAAAGTAAACTAAACCAAAGTAGTATTGCGGGTGGTGTACAATACCATAAAAAATGGACAGATAATTTTAATACACAACTTCACATCTATGAAACAGATTATAAACTAAGAGGTAAGAATGTAAATATTCAAGAAAATCAACGTTTTTTACAAGAAAATATGGTTTCTGAAACTGGAATAAAATTAATAACTAATACATCATTATCACCACAAATTTCTATAATAAACGGCTACAACTTTGTAGAAACCAAAGTTTCTAATTTAGATGATGTTGATGATCCAAAGTATATTTTATTAGAAGCAAAAGTGCTTAGAACACATGCTATTTTCAGCGAAATAGAAATATCATCGTTAAACAAAAAAAATCATTATAACTTAGGGGTAAGATATAATTACTTAAATAAGTTTAATAAGCATGTATGGGAACCTCGCTTAAGTTTTAATCATAAATTTTCAAAAAAAATAGCATTTGAGGTATTAGGTGAGTTCAAGCACCAAAGTACTTCACAAATTATTAATTTTCAAAACGATTTTTTAGGTATAGAAAAGCGAAGATGGCAACTGTCAGACAATGAATCTGTCCCAATAATTCAAAGTAAACAATTGTCCTTTGGCCTAAGCTATAATCATAAGGGTTGGTTATTTAACTTAACTCCATTTTACAAAAAAGTTACTGGTATCACAACACAAAGTCAAGGTTTTCAAGATGCTTATGAATATACTAATGAAAATGGAGACTATGAGGCTAGTGGTGCAGATTTACTTTTAAGAAAACAATTTAAAAAAGGTAGTAGTTGGATAAGCTATTCTTATTTAAATAGTAACTATTATTTCAAAGAATTAGAAGACAATAGTTTTTCTAGTAATTTTGATATTACAAATGCAATTGTTGCTGGAACAAACTATACTTTTAATAAATTATTACTTGCACTTGGAATTAATTGGCATACAGGCAAACCATATACTGAACCAGATACTAATACTCCTGTTTCCGAAGGAACAATAAACTATGGTCCTACAAATGAAAATAGACAACATGACTATCTCAGAGTAGACTTTTCAAGTAGATATGATTTTAATTTAAATGATAAAACTAAATTAGAAATAGGTTTTGCTTTATGGAATGTATTAAATAAAAAAAATATTATTTCTTCTTATTATACTCTAGATGATTCTGAAAACACGCAAAAAATAAATGAAAAAGCTTTAAGTATAACTCCGAACATTCATTTAAAATTAACTTTTTAAGATAAAAAAAAGACCACAATACGTATCACAGGGGGACAATAAGCTGTAGTCTTTTTTAGTTAATTTAAAATCAATATTAAGTAGGTTAAGCAATGTTTAAATAATATATTTTATAGTATTAAATTTAATTTGGGATAAAAATTAACATTACATATATATTCTTTGTTCTTAAATTTGATAATTAAAGTTTGGTTTTAATATAAAATTTATAATAGAATTAATAATATTGAAAATTGTAATAATGCAAACACACCAAAACCAATTAAAAATTTATTATTATTTGTAAATAAAGTATTGATATCTTCATTATTCTCATTTCCTTTAAATCCGTAGGTTCCTTCATTTAAATTCATAATCATCTCTTTATTAGTTTATATGTATATAACAACATACTTTTTAAAACTCCTGAAAAAAATTAATTTTTTTCTTAAATAAGCTGTATGCTTGATAGAAAAAGACTACTATAATAAAGTTTTATTAAACTAAGAATAAGATATAATAAGTAAAAAATAGAGTATTGAATAACCCGCTAACATTTAAAAAGATTAATAAATTAGCTATACCGGCAACTATAGCTGGTATAGCTGAACCTTTGCTTTCTATAACAGATACTGCTATTGTTGGTAATATTGATGTTGATGGTATTGAATCGTTAGCCGCCGCAGGAATTGTAGGTTCCTTTTTATCTATGCTAATCTGGATTTTAGGGCAAACCAGAAGTGCTATTTCTGCAATAATATCTCAATATTATGGTGCCGGAAAAATTGATGAAGTAAAGTCACTCCCAGCGCAAGCCATATATTTAAACATTGCTTTGAGTATCATTATTCTTTTAGCAACAATATTTGTTATAGAAGATATATTCCGGCTTTTAAATGCTACAGGTAAAATACTAGACTATTGTATATCTTATTACGAAATTCGGGTTTGGGGATTTCCACTTACCCTATTCACATTTGCTGTAATGGGTATTTTTAGAGGGCTACAAAATACATTTTATCCTATGGTTATTGCTATAGTTGGTGCAGTATTAAATGTAATCTTAGATTATGCACTAGTTTACGGATTAACAAATTATATAGAACCTATGTACTTAGAAGGTGCTGCATGGGCTAGCCTTATAGCACAAACATGTATGGCATTGATGGCTTTTATTTTACTTATAACAAAAACAAAAATTAGTTTAAAACCTCAACTACCGTTTCATCCGGAATTAAAACGTTTGATTGCAATGAGCTTAAACTTATTTGTTAGAACTTTAGCGCTAAATACTGCTTTAATTTTAGCAGTTAGAGAAGCAACAGCTTTGGGTGATAAATATATTGGTGCGCACACAGTTGCGATTAACATCTGGTTATTTTCTGCATTTTTTATCGATGGTTATGCAGGAGCAGGGAATATCTTAGCAGGACGCTTATTGGGCGAAAAAAATTACAAAGGCTTAAATAAACTATTAAAAATGATACTTAAATACGCTCTAATTATTAGCGCTATTTTAATGGCATTGGGTTTTGTTTTTTACCAACCAATAGGTCATTTATTTTCTAATGATACGCCTGTACTAATTATATTTTATAGCATTTTTTATATCATACTCATTGGCTTACCTATAAATACTATTGCATTTATATATGACGGAATATTTAAAGGCTTAGGCGAAATGAAATACTTAAGAAATACGCTTCTAGTTGCCACATTTATTGGCTTTATTCCTACTTTATTTATTACAAAATATTTAGGTCTAGGTATTACTGGTATTTGGATTGCTTTTACCGTTTGGATGCTAATCAGAGGCGGAAGTTTGGTATATAAGTTCAAAAACAAATTCATACCGCTTATTCGTATTTAATTGAAAAATGTATTTTTGATACAAACTATAAATCTATGTCTACTTCAAGAGAAAATGGAAGTCTTTATACTAAAATTAATAATCAAATTGCAACTATAGAATTTGGGCACCCTGCAAGTAATTCTTTTGTAAGTGAATTATTAGATCGTTTAGCTAAAGAATTTGATAAACTTTCTGATAATGATGCTATAAATACAATTATTTTAAAATCTGAAGGAGAAAAAGCTTTTTGTGCGGGTGCATCTTTTGATGAACTAGTGGCTGTATCAAATTTAGAAGAAGGGAAAATATTTTTTAGTGGTTTTGCACATGTAATCAATGCCATGCGAAAATGTAAAAAAGTGATTATTGGCCGTGTGCAAGGTAAAATAGTTGGCGGTGGGATTGGTTTAGTTGCTGCTTGCGATTATGTTTTTTCAACTGAGAAAGCATCAATCAGATTATCTGAATTAACAATTGGTATAGCCCCTTTTGTAATAGCGCCGGCAATAGAACGTAAAATAGGTGTTGGTGCACTATCAGAACTATCATTAAGTCCAACTGAATGGAAAACTGCATATTGGGCACAAGAAAAAGGCTTGTTTTCCAGAGTTTTTGATGATATAAAAGAACTTGATAAAGAATTAGATTATTTTACAAATAACCTATCACAATATAACCCACAAGCACTTGAAGATTGGAAAAAAGTACTTTGGAAAAATACTGATCATTGGGATTCTCTATTAATTGATAGAGCCGCAATAACGGGTAAATTAGTGCTTTCTGAATTTACGAAAACAGCTTTAAAGAAATTTAAAAAATAATAATTATGGTAAAATATCGTTTTATCATTTTAGTATAATCATATGGAAATTCTTAACTTTTTAAACGGAGATCTTATCTTCCCAATTTTAGCACTATTTGTAGTAGTAATATATTTTGTCAATCGAGTACGCTCAAGAAGAAAATACAAACGGTAAAGCTACAACATGTTAGCATAAAGTGATACTTTTGTAATCAGCTGCATAAATAGCATTCTGTATTATAATCCACATTTATGAGTAAAATTAGAATTACCAAGCAATTTAATTTCGAAACCGGTCATGCATTATATGGTTATGATGGTAAGTGTAGAAATGTGCACGGACATAGTTATAAACTATCTGTAACTGTAATTGGCCAACCTATAACCGATACTTCTCATGTAAAATTAGGAATGGTAATTGATTTTGGTGATCTAAAAAAAATTGTAAAAGAAGAAATTGTTGATCAGTTTGATCATGCTACTGTATTTAATAAAAATACACCACATGTTGAGTTAGCAAAGGAGTTGATAGATCGTGGTCACATGGTAATATTAGCAGATTATCAACCTACTAGTGAAAACATGGTTATCGATTTTTCTAAACGAATTAAATCTCGTTTACCTGAAAATATTACATTACATTCTTTAAAACTACAAGAAACAGATACTTCATTTGCTGAATGGTATGCTAGTGATAATTAAAAATCACCCAAGCTTTAGCTAGATTCTTTCATTTATTAATACAATCATGCAGACCATAAATATTCCAGAAGGTAAAAAAGTATATTTCGCTAGTGATAACCATTTAGGCGCGCCCACAATAGAACAGAGTTATCCTAGGGAAAAAAAATTTGTTACTTGGTTAGATGAAATTAAAGAAGATGCTGCTGCTATATTTTTATTAGGTGATTTATTCGATTTTTGGATGGAATATAAAACCGTTGTACCTAAGGGTTTCACAAGAACCTTAGGGAAATTAGCGGAAATAGCTGATTCTGGTATTCCTATTTTTTATTTTGTCGGAAATCATGATTTATGGATGAATGGCTATTTTGAAGAAGAATTAGGGATTCCCGTATATCACCAACCACAACAATTTACGTTTAACACTACTACATTTTTTATTGGTCATGGTGACGGACTTGGTCCAGGAGATATTGGTTATAAGCGCATGAAAAAAGTGTTTACAAACCCATTTTGTAAATGGCTTTTTAAATGGCTACACCCAGATATTGGGGTACGTTTAGCACAGCATTTATCTGTGAAGAATAAATTAATATCTGGTGATGATGATGCTAATTTTTTAGGGGAAGAAAAAGAATGGCTCGTTCAATACGCAAAACGTAAACTAGAAACCAAACATTATGACTATTTTGTTTTTGGCCATAGGCATTTACCTTTAGAAATAAAGTTAAACGAAAAATCTACTTATACCAATCTAGGCGATTGGGTTAAATACTACACTTACGCTGTTTTTAATGGTGAAAAATTAACGCTAAAAGAATATAAAATAATAGTGTAACAAAAAAATAATCTTTTCCCTATAGCGTAATTACTCGTGTTCACCATATTAATTATAAAAAACTACATGCTAATAGTATCTTTACTATATTATTAGTATTTAAATATTGAACCCAAATCATCAATTACCTACCTACAAACCAAAATTTACCTAAATTTATTTACTTGACCTAAAAAAAGCCCCGTAAAGGGCTTTTTTTATTAAAATAAAAATTTAACGGAAAAATCTAAAAATAAAAAACAACTAATTATTCTATTTGAATACTAATATAATAAAAAATATTAAAGTAATCTAATTCTTACAACATTTTTATCTATGTTCACCACATTAATTATAAAAAACTACACGCTAATAGTATATTTACTCTGTTGTTAGTATTTAAATGTTGAACCCAAATCTTCAATTACCTACCTACAAACCAAAGTTTACCTAAATCTATTACTTAACCTAAAAAAAGCCCTCAATGGGGCTTTTTTTATTTCATGAAAACTTGTCGAGAAAAATTTAAAAAAGGAAAAACCACAACCAATATTTCCTTTAAAAATACTAATATAGTTAAAAACATTAAAGTAATCTAATTCCTACAACATTTTTATCTATGTTCACCACAATAATTATACAAAACTATATACTAGTAGTACCTTTACAATGTTATTAAAGTTTAAGTGTTGATCCCAAATTAAAACTTAACCCAAAAAAATATTAGCCCCCAAACCTTTAAATTAACCAAATTGAAAAAAAGTCCTTAATTGGACTTTTTTTATTCGGCTTCATGGGCTTCAACATCTTTTTGTAAGTCTAATTTTCTAAAAGTAGGTGAAACTATAGCTGTTATACCCACAGTTATTATAGTCATAGCACCCCCAAATACAACGGCAGTTACAGTTCCCATCAATTTAGCTGTTAAACCACTTTCAAAAGCACCTAATTCATTAGAAGAACCAACAAACATAGAATTTACTGAGGCAACTCTACCTCGCATATGGTCAGGCGTTTTCAATTGTAAAATAGTTTGCCTAACAATCATAGAAACACCATCTAAAGCTCCACTCAAAAACAATGCACCAACAGATAACCAGAAATAAGTTGAAAGCCCAAAAACTATCATACAAACTCCGAAGCCACATACCGCAATTAATAATTTTTTACCTGCATTTTTATGTAATGGGAAACGTGTTGAGCCTAGCATGGTAAGTGCTGCTCCAACAGCAGGTGCTGCACGTAATATTCCAAACCCTTCTGCTCCTACTTTCAATATATCTTGAGCAAATATGGATAATAATGCAACAGCACCACCAAACAATACTGCAATCATATCTAAAGTTAATGCTCCAAAAACAGCTTTAGTACTAAAAACAAAGTTTAAACCTTCTTTTAAACTATCAAATACATGCTCACCAATTTTTGGGTTCAATATTGGTTTCTTTTTAATATTAAAAAGCGCTAATAATGCTATTAATGAAAAACCAAAAATTAAACACATTGACCAATGTACACCAATATAGCTGATAGAAAACCCTGCTAAAGCTGGGCCCAAAACTGAACCCATTTGCCAAGTAGAGCTACTCCATGTTGCCGCATTTGGATATATTTTTTTTGGAACAAGTAATGCCAATAGTGAAAAAATCGTAGGCCCTATAAACGAACGTACAATACCACCTAAAAAAACTAAAGCGTAAATACTATACAATATGGTTTTGGTATTGTAACTAATTCCAACAGAAGGCAAACTCAATAAAAAAAGTCCTAAACTAATTACTGAAAAACCTAGTATACATTTGATAAGTAAACCACGTTTTTCTTTTTGATCTACAATATGACCTGCAAATAGCGCCATTGTTACTGCGGGTATAACTTCCATTAAGCCAATAACACCTAATGAAAGAGGATCTTTAGTCATTGAATAAACTTGCCATTCAATAACAATGAATTGCATTGACCATGCAAAAACCATTGCAAAACGAACTATTAAAAATATATTAAATTCTTTATATCGTAATGCTGCATAAGGATCCATACGTACAATAATTTAAAAGTAAGATGCAAAGATATGTAAGGAAAAAGCATTTAATATAAATTAAGATGTATTAAGCTCTAATATCTCTTAATTTCATTTGTAAACTCACATTGCCTTGCCATTCGTTTTCATCAATAGAATAAACGGCACTAAATGATTTTTCAGATTTAATAAGAGGTAGTTTATCACCTAAATTAAAACCAATACCTCCTATTTGGTTAGAACCTTTCTGCTTTACTGAAATTTTCAAATGCTTATTGTCTTCACCTACGCATTTAGAATAGCCTGTATCTACTAAATTATCTGTCATAAAAACAGGTGTCATATTACCAGGACCAAAAGGTGCAAATTGATTAATAATTCGCATTAGTTTAGGAGTAATATCTTTTAAATTAATCTGCATATCTACCGATATCTCTGGTGTCAATAGATTACTATCAATAGTATCAGTAACTACTTTTTCAAATTGATTTTTAAAGTCTTTATACTGATTCTCTGATAATGTTAAACCTGCTGCATATTTATGACCACCAAATTGCTCAATAAATTCTGAACATTGTTCTAAAGCGTTGTAAACATCAAACCCTTTTACGGAACGCGCTGATGCGGCCAATTTTTCACCACTTTTGGTAAAAACTAATGTTGGGCGGTAGTAGGTTTCCGTTAATCTTGAAGCTACAATACCTATAACACCCTTGTGCCATTGTTCTTGATAAACAACTGTAGTAAATTTTTCTTGCTCATCATTATTAGTGATTTGCGTCAATGCCTGTTCAGTAATTACTTTATCTAAATCTTTTCTATCACTATTAAATTGTTCAATTTCCGAAGCAAACTTTTCAGCTGTATTTACATCTTCAACTGTTAAAAGATTTACAGCATGTTGCCCATGTACCATACGGCCAGCAGCATTAATACGTGGTGCAATTATAAAAACAACATCGGTAATTGTAAGTGTCTGTTTTTTTATCTGATTGATGATTGCTTTAAAACCAGCTCTAGGATTTGTATTTATAACTTTTAAACCATAATAGGCTAACACCCTATTTTCACCAGTAATAGGTACGATATCTGCTCCAATTGCAGTCGCTACAAGATCTAAATACGGAATTAAATCATTTATTGTTTCCCCTTTTGTAGCACCTAAGGCTTGTATTAATTTAAAACCAACACCACAACCACAAAGCTCATCATAAGGGTAACTACAATCATCACGTTTAGGGTCTAAAACGGCAACAGCATCGGGAATTGTATTTCCTGGTCGGTGATGATCACAGATAATAAAATCAATCCCTTTTTTTTTAGCGTAAGTAACTTTATCGATTGCTTTTACTCCACAATCAAGTGCAATAATTAATGAAAAACCATTGTCTTCCGCAAAATCGATTCCTTTATAAGAAACTCCGTATCCCTCTTTATAGCGATCAGGAATATAGGTTGCTACATTTGGGTAGTATGATAATAAGTAAGATGACATTAACGCAACAGCAGTTGTCCCATCAACATCATAATCACCATACACAAGTATATTCTCATTATTAGCAATAGCCTTTTCAATACGAGATACGGCCAATTCCATATCTTTCATTAAAAAAGGATCATGTAAATGAGAAAGCTCTGGTCTAAAAAAATATTTTGCCTCTTCGTAAGTAGAAATATCCCTTTGCAACAAAAGTTGCGCTACCAAGTCTTCAACTTTTAGAGCCTTAGCTAGCGCATTAATTTTATCTTTTTCAGGTTTCGCTTTTATAGTCCAGCGCATATATTTTTTACTGCTAAAATGAACTAAAACTATTTATTATGAAAAAAAGTTTTAACCTCTGTAGTTGCAAATTGACGGAACATTTCCATAACTCCACAATATTTTTCAAGAGATAGATCTACTGCTCTTTGTAGTTTACTCTCTTTTAAGTTAGCCCCATGAAAATGATATTCAAGAACCACTTTATCATAAAATTTTGGATGTTCATCAGTTAAGTTGGCGATAGTTTCAATATGAAAATCATCAACCTCTAATTTCATTTTTTTAATTAACGCAGCAACATCTAAACCCGAACAACCTGCCAATGCAGAAAGCATTAATGATTTTGGTCGCAAACCGTTACCATCACCACCATCTTCTTTAGCAATATCAATATTAAAAGTTTGACCAGAAGTATTCCCTGTTTCAAATGCCATGTTACCCAACCATTTGGTTGTTATGTGATTTGTTGTGCTCATAATTATTGTTTGTTATAAGGTGTAAAAATACGAAAGAAAAAGCATATCACCTTTGCTTTTGATTCACTTGATAAAAGACTAAAACGTATCAGAAAAATTATTTATTGCAATATTTATAATCAATATCTGAAGTTGATCCTAAATACTTTAATTAAATAATTAATCAACCAAAATACTCAATTCATTATCATTTGGCACATCATACTCTTCACAAGAATTCAAAATTGTATTGTATTCTTCCTCAGGAATATCTAACCAATAGACATCGCCGAATAGTTTAAAGAAATAACGTTCATCGATAAATTTTTGATAGTTATTTTGAATTTTTGAAGTATATATTTTTTCAACACTATCTGTAATTGAGTCTTTAATCTCTTCTGTTTCTATTTTTTCGTTTAAGTAATGTAAATACGTATTGTTTTCACAAAAAACAATGTGTTTGGGTTCTCCAACACCGAAATCCCAATTAATTTTACCTTCATTTACAAAAACATTGTATTTAAAGTTATGTTTTGTGCCGTAATTGTGCTTTGTGAAAATACCTATAGAGGTTGTTCTAGTATCCTTTTTTTCAATGGTAATATGTTTACTATTGGGTAGTATTACACTTTTTTTTGTTACTGTTTCTTCAACATTCTCATCACAAGAAATAGTAATTACTACTAAAACAATTGTAATTAAGGTTTTATAAAAAGTCATTATATTTCATTTAATGCCTCTCCCTCAAAACTCAATCCATCAAAACCAGTATTCATAAAATTTCTAATATTTTGATGTCCTTCTCCGTTTGGAGCTTTTAAAACATCATCAAAATAATACTGTCCAAAACAGGCTAAAGTTTCTTCCTTCGTTAATCCTTCTTTTTGTGCAAAAGCAAACAATTTACATGAACCAGAATTTTCACCGCTTGCATTACTCAATGCTCCGTTTTTAAAAGCTGTGGGTGTAAATGTATACTTTGCCTCAATAACCGCTATCGTTTCAGAAAATTCTATCTCTTTTGGTGCGTTTTGTAATTTATTTTTAAATTCTGTTATTGTCATTTTTTTGTTGTTTTACCAGCCACTACAATTACAATTTCTCCTTTTGGTGGCTTATCTGTATAATGTTTAAGTACCTCGGTTGCGGTACCTCTTATGGTTTCTTCGTACAATTTTGTTAACTCTCTAGAGACTGATACTTGCCTATCTGCCCCAAAATATTCTACGAAATTACCTAATGATTTTATTAATTTATGTGGAGACTCGTAAAAAATAATAGTTCTTGTTTCTTCTGCTAATAATTTTAAACGAGTTTGTCGTCCCTTTTTTACGGGCAGAAAACCTTCGAAAACAAACTTATCGTTTGGTAAACCACTATTTACTAGTGCTGGAACAAATGCCGTTGCTCCTGGTAAACAATCAACCTCTATTTTACTTTCAACACAGGCTCTTGTTAGTAAAAAACCCGGATCGGAAATTGCAGGTGTTCCTGCATCAGATATCAATGCAATAGTTTCTCCCAGCTTCAAGCGTTTTACAATTGCATCAACGGTTTTATGCTCGTTGTGCATATGGTGACTTTGCATATGGGTAGTAATTTCTAAATGACTTAAAAGTTTACCACTAGTACGAGTATCTTCTGCCAAAATTAAATCGGCTTCTTTAAGTACACGAATTGCTCTAAGTGTAATATCTTCTAAATTTCCTATTGGAGTTGGTACTATATAAAGTTTTCCCATTGGGTAAAGTTACGGCCTAAGCTTTTTACCTGCAAAATAAGAAATAATTAAAGCTACAAAAGCGACTAATGAAAATAAATAGCCACCATCTTCAATCATAAGGTGTGCAATAAATGCTAAAACAATATCAAAGAAAAAACCTGCATAAGCCCACTCTTTAAGTGTTTTTGAAAAGTTTAATAAAATAGCAATAAGTCCTAAAGTTTTTGCAACAGCTAATGGATATACTAAATAAGATGGATACCCTAAACCTATAAATGTGGCTTTAATAGACTCGGTATTAATAAAATACATTTGAATAGAGAAAATCATTATTGCAGTTAACAATCCCGTTCCTACCCAATAAAGAATTTTAATAGATTTCATAAATATAAGGCTGACTAAATAGTTTATGTATTTAGTCAGCCTTTATCTCTTTAGCTTACAAATTTTATAATTTAAGAAAATTTGCGCCCAATAACTTCTAAGAAACGAATTTCATATTCTTCTTTCCCTTCCCAGTTATTATAGTCTGGTTTTACCATATTACTAATAAATGCAACAGATCGTTCTTCTGTTTCAATAGTATTTAATTGTGATAAAACACGATTATAATCGTTCATGTCTTCATTAAACAAATGCTTTACAAAAGCTAACTTGTCATTTAACCCCACTTTTAATTCACCTTTGAAAAAAGTAGTATTCGATGATTTTTTAGCTTGTTCAATTGTAGTTTCTTTTGCCTCTTCAACAGGCATAAATAACTCTTTATCATTTTTCATCAATTCAGGTTTTGACATAAAGTCTGCAAAAACATCTTCTGCATCAACCGTATTTGGCATTTCAGATATAAAACCTTTTATTGTATCCATTCCTGGAATAACAATATCTTCGTCATGCGGATTATTTTCTGGCACTGATTTATTTTCATGCATTACTGCATTTGCTAATTGCTCAAATTTAGCTGCAATCGCGTTTTTAGAAACGTCAATTTCTATATCGTTTAACTCTTCATCAATAAACTTAAGCACTGCTATTTTTTCATACAACTCTTTAGTAGCCTCATACATTTGAGTTATTTCATTTATATCCTCAGAGGTAATGATTTCTGTAGCAAGCTTAACTAGTTTCTTTTTCAGTTGTTTTTTCATCTTTAGCTTTTTTTTATTTACAAAGGTTTGATTAAAATAACCATTAATTTTTAAATTAAAAATATAATCTCCTTTTTGTTTCGAGAAAAAAATTTCATCCATCTATAACAAAAAGATGGTGATAGTTTAGTAATTTTACCCTTACGTTTTCAATAAAACGCAAAACCATTTACATTCGTCTAAAATTACAAAATGTTTCTCGAAAATACAGTTAACCCTAAAGAACAATTTGGCTGGATTGAAGTTATCTGCGGTTCAATGTTTTCTGGTAAAACAGAGGAACTAATCAGAAGACTGAAAAGAGCACAGTTCGCAAAACAAAAAGTAGAAATATTTAAACCTCAGGTAGATAAGCGTTACCATGATAAAATGGTAGTCTCTCATGATTCTAATGAAATAAGTTCTACACCTGTACCTACTGCCGCTGCAATTAGAGTGTTAGCAGAAAAGTGTGATGTTGTTGGCATTGATGAAGCTCAATTTTTTGATGATGAAATAGTTGCTGTTTGTAATGAACTTGCAAACAAAGGTATTCGTGTTTTAGTGGCTGGTTTAGATATGGATTTTAAAGGAAACCCTTTTGGCCCAATGCCAGCTCTTATGGCTACCGCAGAGTATGTAACTAAAGTTCACGCAATTTGTACACGATCGGGTAATTTGGCCAATTATAGTTTTAGAAAAGCTACAAGTGATGACTTAGTGCTTTTGGGTGAAACAGATGCTTATGAACCTTTAAGCAGAGGTGCTTATTACAAAGCTATGTTACGAGAAAAAGTAAAAGAAATGAATGTAAATGCTGAAGAAGTAAAAAAAATTAATAAAGGTAATAACAATGCCTAAGGCGCAAGAAACTGTTCTAGAGATTAACTTAAAAAACATAGAACAAAATTACAATTATCTAAAGAGCAAAATAAAACCAGACACTGGTTTTATGGGGGTTGTAAAAGCGTATGCATACGGTAGTGAATCTTTAAAAATCGCTGAAAAACTTATTGCTTTAGGTGCTAATTATTTAGCTATTGCTTACACTAATGAAGCTTTGGTTTTAAGAGATTCAGGTATTAAGATTCCTATTTTAGTTTTGCATGCTCAAGAAGTAAGTTTTGATAAAATTATTGAAAAATGCTTAGAACCTAATTTATATTCTGAAAAAGTTTTAAAAAGCTTTATTGTTAAAGCTGAAGAATTAGGACAGAAAAATTATCCAATACATTTAAAATTTAATACAGGTTTAAATAGGTTAGGATTTAATGAAAGTGAAATTCCTAAAATTATCAATATTCTTTCAAAAACTGATGCTGTAAAGGTTACCTCAATATTTTCTCACTTAGCTGCATCCGAAGATTTAAGTGAAAAGGAATTTACTGAAAATCAGATTTCAAAGTTTAAAAATATCGCAACACAAATTGATGCTAAATTAGATTATAAACCTTTTAAGCATTTAGCAAATACTTCTGGAATTTTAAATTACCCTAATGCACATTTTGATATGGTACGAAGTGGTATTGGAATTCATGGTTTTGGTAATAGTTTGGCTGAAGACCCCAATTTTAAACCCATTGCGACCTTAAAAACTAATATATCTCAAATTCATTATTTAGAAGCTAATGAAAGCGTTGGTTACAACATGGCATTTACTTCAAATAAAAAAATGAAAACAGCAACATTACCTATTGGTCACGCTGATGGAATTGGTAGAATATACGGTAATGGAAAAGGCATAGTTTCTGTACGTGGAAAATTGGCTCCAATTGTAGGAAATATATGTATGGATATGATTATGATTGATATTTCTGAAATAGATTGTAATGAGGGTGATGAAGTAATAATATTTGGCGAAAAACCTACAGCTACACAATTTGCAGAGGGTGCAGGTACAATTTCATATGAATTAATTACTGGAATTTCTCAACGTGTCAAGAGAATAATTGTTGATTCTTAAATATTCGTTAAATTTTTTTATTAAATTGCGTTCATAAACATTTAACTAAAATTAAACACTAAAATCATGTTGAAAGAATTTAAAGAATTTATCATGACAGGTAATGTCATAGATTTAGCAGTTGCAGTATTATTAGCAGGTGCTATGGGCTTAGTAGTAAGCGGATTTGTAGGTGATATTATGATGCCAATCGTAGGTCACTTTTCAGGCGGTTTAGACTTTGCTGAAATGAAGGTTGTATTAGATGAAGCTGTTATCGCTGCCGATGGTGCTGTAACTAAGCCTGAAAATGCAATTATGTACGGGAAATGGATCAATGCAATAATCAATCTTATAATTGTAGGTTTTGTATTATTTATCATTGTTAAAGCATACAATAAAACTAAAACTCCTCCGGCACCAGCGGCACCAGCAGGTCCTTCTGAAAAAGATCTTTTAGGAGAAATTAGAGATTTATTGAAAAAATAAATTTATCCGAAAAAGGATAAAACCGCTGCACTGCAGTATTAATTTTAAGCCGTCAATTACATACGCTAATGTAATTGACGGTTTTTTTATATAAAATGACTATTTGAATATAGAGTCTGAATTTATTTTAGACAATGGTTTATCAAAATAACCATGTACCAAAGGGTGTTCTTTTGCCAGTAATCTATCTTTATACCTTGTAAAAGCTGAGAGAATATAAATTCGAAGTGTAGATTTTTCTTTTCCTGACTTTTTCATTTCTTCTAAAAATTCCCATCCACCCATTTCAGGCATAACAAGATCAAGTAAAAGTACATCTGGTAAATCATTATTCGTAAAAGATTCTTCTTTTATTTGTGCCAATACAATTGTGGCACTTTCAAATATATGTATCGTACTATTAGTTGATGATTGCTGAACTGCATATTGTGTTGCAAAACGTGAAACCAAATCATCATCGATAATCCAAATTTTCATAAAATTATTTAGAACTGGGGTTGGTACGCTAAATTTATGGTTTTTATATCAGCTTATTCTATTAATATATAAAACATTCACATATTGTTGTAAATGTAACTTTTTGTTATAAATTGTTTATCTCGATTAAATTTCTTTGTTCTATAAAAGGTATTCAACTACATTTGCTGTTCTAAATTAATTAAAATGAAAGTAGCAGTTGTAGGAGCAACAGGAATGGTAGGAGAAGTAATGCTAAAAGTATTAGCAGAACGTAATTTTCCAATAACAGAGTTATTATTAGTAGCATCTGAACGCTCAGTAGGTAAAAAAATGACTTACAAAGGTGAAGAGTATTCTATTATTGGCTTAGCCGATGCTGTCGCTGCTAAACCAGAAATAGCAATATTTTCTGCAGGTGGGGATACTTCAACAGAATGGGCACCTAAATTTGCAGCAGTTGGTACTACTGTGATTGATAATTCATCTGCATGGCGAATGGATCCTACTAAAAAACTAGTAGTCCCTGAAATTAATGCTTCTCAGTTAACAAAAGATGATAAAATTATTGCAAACCCTAATTGTTCAACAATACAATTGGTAATGGTTTTAGATCCTTTACATACTAAATATAAAATGAAACGTGTGGTTATTTCAACATACCAGTCTGTTTCTGGTACTGGTGTAAAAGCTGTACAACAATTAGAAAACGAAATTGCTGGTGTTAAAGGCGAAATGGCATATCCTTACCCTATTGGTAGAAATGCATTGCCACACTGTGATGTATTCTTAGAAAATGGTTACACAAAGGAAGAAATGAAATTAGCTCGTGAACCTCAAAAAATATTTGACGACAAAACTTTTTCTGTTACTGCCACTGCAGTTCGTATACCAACTGCTGGTGGACATTCAGAATCGGTAAATATTGAGTTTGAAAACGATTTTGATTTAACTGAGGTTCGTAAAATGTTAAGCGAAACTCCAGGTGTTGTTTTGCAAGATAACCCAGAAACAAATACTTACCCAATGCCAATTTATGCGCATGATAAAGATGAAGTATTTGTTGGAAGAATTAGAAGAGATGAAACACAAAGAAATACATTAAACTTATGGATTGTTGCTGATAACCTTCGAAAAGGAGCTGCAACTAATGCTGTACAAATAGGTGAATATTTAGTAGCTAATGATTTAGTATAGTAAGCATAGAGCAAAAAACTTTAAAACCAGCTTCAAGAAATTTTCTTAAAGCTGGTTTCTTATTTATTAATAACTTTCCATTTAGCAATATTTTAATAAGTTCCTATTTTTCAATTATGTAATTTTAACATGACTAATTATACTTATTCATGAAAAAACTACTGTTAATTACGATTGCTACGTCAGCATTAATGAGCTGTGAAACAACTCCTAAAAAAGAAAAAATAACTGTGAATTACCCTACTACTGCAAAAATTGATACTGTCGATACGTATTTTGATACTGAAATTAAAGACCCTTATAGGTGGCTTGAAGATGACAAAAGCTCTGAAACTGAAACATGGGTAAAATCTCAAAACCAGACAACTTTTGGCTACCTAGATAAAATTCCCTTTCGAAATGATTTAAAACAACGCTTAGAAAAACTATGGAATTATGAAAAAATAGGCTCACCATTTAAAGAAGGTGAGTATACGTATTTTAGTAAAAATGATGGTTTACAAAACCAAAGTGTTATATATAGAAAAAAAGGTGAGAGTGAGGCTGAAATATTCTTAGATCCTAATACATTTTCTGAAGATGGAACAACCTCATTGGCAGGTTTAAGCTTTTCTAAAAATGGTAACATAGCGGCCTATTCTATTTCTGAAGGCGGTAGTGATTGGAGAAAAGTAATTGTAATTGATGCTGTAAAAAATGAAGTAATAGAAGATACGCTAGTTGATATAAAATTTAGTGGTATTTCTTGGAAAGGAAATGAAGGATTTTTCTATTCAAGTTATGATAAACCAAAAGGTAGTGAGCTATCAGCCAAAACAGATCAACATAAATTGTACTACCACAAGTTAGGCACCTCTCAAAAAAATGACAAATTAATATACGGCGGGACTCCAAGCGAAAAACACCGATATATTAGTGGCTCAGTTACTGAAGATGATAAATACTTATTTATTTACCCAAGAATTTCAACATCAGGAAGTAAACTTTTAATGAAAGATTTAATTAAACCTGATGCTAAAATTATTACAATTCTAGATCATGCTGATACTGATAGTTATGTAATTGAAAATGTTGGCTCTAAACTATACATTCAAACCAATATGGATGCGCCTAACAAAAAAGTAGTAACAGTTGACGCATCTAATCCAAAGCCTGAAAATTGGGTGGATTTTATTCCTGAAACAGAAAATGTATTGTCGCCAAATACAGGCGGTGGTTATTTTTTTGCTGAATATATGGTAGATGCAATTTCAAAAGTATTGCAATATGACTATGATGGTAAATTAGTTAGAGAAGTAAAACTTCCTGGTTTAGGAACTATAAGCGGTTTTGGTGGTAAAAAAGAAGACAAAGAATTCTACTTTTCTTTTACAAATTACAACACACCAGGCTCTTCTTATAAGTACAATGTAGCAACTGGAGAATACGAACAATACTGGAAACCAAATATTGATTTTAGTCCTAATAATTACGAATCTAAACAAGTATTTTACACTTCAAAAGACGGTACAAAAGTACCTATGATGATTACCTATAAAAAAGGGCTTGAACTTAACGGTAAAAACCCTACAATACTTTATGGTTACGGAGGTTTTAATGTGAGTTTAACACCTTCATTTAGTATTGTTAATGCTGTTTGGATGGAGCAAGGTGGTGTTTATGCAGTTCCAAATTTACGTGGTGGTGGTGAATACGGTAAAAAGTGGCATAACGCAGGTATTAAAACACAAAAACAAAATGTATTTGATGATTTTATTGCTGCGGCAGAATACTTAATTAAAGAAAATTATACCTCATCAAAATACTTAGCCATAAAAGGTGGTTCTAATGGTGGACTTTTAGTTGGCGCAACAATGACGCAAAGGCCAGATTTAATGCAAGTGGCTTTGCCTGCAGTTGGTGTTTTAGATATGTTACGTTACCATACATTTACTGCTGGCGCAGGTTGGGCTTATGATTATGGTACAGCAGAAGATAGTAAAGAAATGTTTGAATATTTAAAAGCATATTCACCTGTACATAATGTAAAAAGCGGAGTAGAATACCCCGCAACACTAGTAAATACAGGTGATCATGATGATCGTGTGGTACCTGCACATAGTTTTAAGTTTGCAGCATCATTACAAGAAAAACAAACTGGCAACAACCCTACTTTAATTAGAATAGATGTAAATGCGGGACACGGTGCTGGTAAATCAACTGAGGCTATTATAAATGAACAAGTAGATTTACAAGCTTTTACTTTATACAATATGGGCTTTGAAGAATTACCAAATCAATCAGTATTAAAAGAGTTTAAATTATAACAAAAATTGATATATTTAGCTATTATATTTTTTTTTTATAAAATTTTAGTCTAAAAAAAACCACCCATAAAAGGTGGTCTTTTTCTAAATAAACACTCTTGTTTTAAGAGGATTACTTTTGAGGACAGTAGATGTTGATATCAAACTTGTCTACGTCTGCGTTTCTTGCGATACTTTCCATAACTAAGATAATTTTAAGGTTAATATTAATTTCTTACTCAAAGATACAACCTAACTTATTTATTTTCAATCAATTAAACCACAAAATAAGTGCATGAAAAATGAACCCAATTACTTCTAAAACCAAAAAAAACCACCGATAAA
>NZ_JAHKQN010000013.1:536598-779478 GCF_018861125.1 Cellulophaga baltica
AATAAGTGCATGAAAAATGAACCCAATTACTTCTAAAACCAAAAAAAACCACCCATAAAAGGTGGTCTTTTTCTAAATAAACACTCTTATTTAAGAGGATTACTTTTGAGGGAATTCCTAAGTAAATTGAATAGTTTTCAATTTTTTAACAGCTAGTAACCATGAAATAAAGGCTTTAGTCGTATACTGTCATTTTTTATAGTAAAAAAATCTCCATTTTCAGGCCAAATTATACTAGTATTATTTAGATGTTCTGTATGCTCTATAGGGATCTTTGTTGCCATAGTTTTATCAATTTTAAGCGGTACGCTCTAGTTTATTTTCTCTTATTTCCAGTATTTTTCCTTTTTCTAAAACAATAGTTTTATCAACATTTTCTATCAAAGACATCTCATGTGAAATATAAATAACTGTTTTTTTACTAAGGTAATTTTTAAAGAAATCACTACTCAAAAAGGTCTTTGTATCTTGATCTAAAGAATTGGTAACTTCATCTAGTATAATTATAGAAGCATCTCTATACAAAGCTCTAGCCAATGCTATTTTTTGTCGTTGTCCCCCTGATAATAAATTACCATTATTTCCTATTTTTAATGCACCATCCTTATTAAAATTGATGTTGGTTAATTTTTTAATGTAGGAAATCTTTTCTTTATCAATATTTTTATCTGGATAACAAATATTATCATCAACAGACATATTAAAAAGGCTTATATCTTGTGAAACAACACTAAATAAATTACGGTAACTCTGTAAATTAATCTGTTTGATATTTTGACGATCTAAATAAATACTACCTTTTGTAGGCTCATATAGCCTTAGTATCAAATTGATCAGAGATGATTTTCCCGAACCGTTACTTCCCACAATAGCAACCTTCTCTCCTTTTCCGATAGTAAAAGACAAATCTTTTAAAACCATATTCTTTGAATTTTCATAATATAAACCTGCATTTTTGATAGAAATAGAATCTGTGAAATTTTCTTTAAGAATACCTTGATAACAATAAGCCTCTGGGTCGTCATTAAGGACATCTACCAATCGTAATGTAGTTCCTCTTGCTCTTTCTAAATTCGCTAGGAATTTTGCAATCCCTGATATCGAATAAATAATAAAAAGCAAATTTATGATTATAGGAACTGTATCTTCAATGACAATCTCACCTGTAGTCAACATATAAGAGGCGTACCATACCATAAATAATAATGAAGACATGATCATTAATAATCCTACCAGATATAATATTGACTCTAATATCTCATTCTTTTTCATTTCGTTAAATACACCATTTATTTTTTTAGAAGCTTGAGCAACTTCAGATTCTTCAGACGTAAAAATTTTAATAGTCTGTATTCGATGTAATGATTCCTCAAACTTTGAAGAAAGTTTGAAATTTAAATTTTGAGTTTTTAAGGCTATTCTCCTGATTTTTTTTCCAAACAAGTAAGCCACCGAAATGGACAAACCAAAAATAGATAACAGTATAAGTGATAGTTTATAGTTAATACTTAATAAAATTATTGTAGCAACAAAAACTATAAAAATATCATAAAAAAACTTTGATAAGTTCGATGAATAAAGGGTTTTGACTGTTTCCACATCGTGAGTTAAAATACTTATGATTCCTCCAACACTGCTTTTATTATGATAAGCCATTGGCAATTTTAAAAATTTATCAAAAAGATGTCTTTTTAAATTACTAATCCCTTCTAATGAAAACCTCATAAAGAAGTAGTCTTTAGCAAACATCAATACAAATTGAAAGAGAACCATGCTAAAAACAAAAACAAAAGATGATATTTTTGGATAAACAAGCTTGTCTGAATTGGTCATTGAACCTAACGAATCTCCAAATGATAATGGAATCATTAGCTGGATTATACCGGATAAAAACAAAAAAATAATACCTAGTACAAAGAATATTTTTTTCTTCCGAAAAAAGATAAATATATCTTCTATAAAAAATTCCTTAAAAAAAATTATTAGCTTATTCATAAGTCTAGTCTTTTATCGATTCCACATAAGAATCCAATTTTTGTTGCATCAGGCTATGCATTGATTTCTTTCTTCCTTTACCAAAAGCTGTAAAAAATACCGGTATCTTTTTTACTCCATCAATTTTACAAGCTTCTTCAATCAAACTCTCAGTCATAGCACCTGTTATCCAAATCTGTAAATCTTCTGAAGTACTCATTAATTGAGAAGTTTGCGCAAAATGTCCTGCTTCTAAAAAGACTACTTTGTAGTTTCTTTCAGTCTTATATTTCCAATTAAGAATTTCCAAATTAGCGGTCATAAAAACACCAAAGGCACAATCATTTGCAAAAAATTGACCTGCTAAACACTCTCTTAAATCTTGATAACTAAACGCTTCTCTAACAAGACATAATTTATGTTCTGCTGAATCATACCAATATAGTCCTTGAGGGATACCGTCTACATTAAATATTGTAACATAAGGTTCTATAATTTGTAAGCAACCTCCTGAAGGACTGGTTCTTCTATAAAAAGGAGCATATTCTCCCTCATCTTTATGAACATTACCATAAGAAAAATAAAGGATATTACTTAATTGTTGCTGAGTAACTGATTCATCAAAAAATTCTCGAATAGTTTTTCGCTCCTTTAAAGTGTTCAATAAAGATTCTTCACTTTGAGTTGCTACTGGCAACTGAATTGTCTTTTCGTAATTTACATAAGAATCTCTTTCTGGAAACTTCTCTTTTGCAACTCGTTCACAAACTTTTATGTATTCCAAAGCCCATTCACCTTCTGTAGTATTGTTTGATGTTACTGAACGATTTTTAGATAAATTGTGAAAAATATTTGAATAATAATGAATATACATTTCTGGCTTATCGTTGCCCTCTACTAGTACGCCAGCTTGAGTAAGGTCTTTCATTATTTTTGTTGTATCAGAAACTTCTTCCTCAGCACTACTAAGCTTTATCAGCTCGTTCATGTACTCTTTTCTAATATGATATTCCTTCTTCTCTTTATAATTGACAAGTTTCGCCTTATTATCTTCAAATAGAATAAAAAAATTGTGTGAAATGTCCATTGTATTTATGTTTTTTGGTTATTATTAGTTTATTGCTCTGCTTTTTTCTGATTCATTACCAAAATCTCGTTTTGATTTATTTATCTTTTTATTTCCAAACTGATAACGCGCTGAAATACGCAAGTATCGAGTACTTCCATTCATAGAAAATTCTTGTGGTGTACTACTTGTTGAAGTAGTATAGGTTGGATTGTTTTGGTTGAAAATATCTTTAACCGTTGCAGTTAATTGTAAATTATCTTTTACAGACCATTTTATCCCTAAATCAAGACCAGATGATCCTGTTGACTCATAGACTTGATATTTTGTTCCTGGGAAGTACCAAAAATTAATTTCCCCATTAAGTGTTTTACTTGCGTTTAAAGTAAATGTATTCATACTCGAGTACCTAAGTCCAAATCCATCAAGAGCTTCTGTCTCTAAATCTGTTCCTGGTAAAAAGGAAACATCATTATAAAAAGCAAAAAGATAATTGTAACTCTTCCACCATTTAAAAACATCTACATTGTAGCTTTCACTAATACCATAAGAGGTTCGTTTATAATAGTTATTCCTTGTGTAAAACTGTTCTCCTGTCGTTGTATTAACTCCTGGAATTTGACCGAATCCATTATCGACTATACTGACAAAAAAACTACTGGTGAATTTGTTTTTTAAAGAATGAGTAAACTCTATATTATGGCTAAAAGAAGGCTGTAAAAAAGGGTTCCCTTCAGAATAGATATAAGCATTAATATAATTTCTATAAGGGTTTAATTCCCAAAATGCAGGCCTCGTAATTCGTTTAGAATAACTAAAACTTAAAACATTGGATTCATTGGCTCTATATGTGGTAGTCATGGTTGGAAAAAGCTTTAAGTAAGAATTACTATTCTCTTCTTCAAAAGAGCCATCTGATGCCATTGAAATACCATTAGTGTTAGTGTTCTCTACCCTAAGACCAAAAGTGCTTTCCCATTTTTTATTAAATGCCTTTTTTCCTGTGATATAAACAGCTTGTATATCTTCTTTATATTCAAAATTATTGTCTTGATTTGGAACAGTAATAGCAGTCGCCTCTGGAGCATTTAAATATGTGGTATTATTTGTTGTTGTTGTAAAACTTAGCTTACCTCCAAAAGATAAATCTAAAAGTTTGGTTGGAATTTGAAAATCTAATTTAGCTGCAACATTTTCTATTTTTTGCTTACTATCATTATCTGCTAATATTACGACTCCTGTTGAAGTACTCTCGTCAATAAAATTTCTAGATTCAATAGAGGAGTAGTTTTTATTATTTAAAATAAAATAGTCTGCCCCTATAGTCATTTTCTTTCCTAAAGTATCTAAATCAGTTTCATGGTAAATATTAAAAGAATGGTTATAGTTTTTATTCGCTGTAAAATTTTTAGAAACGATTAAAGAATCTAACGTGTTATTATAATCCGTTATTTGCGTTAATCCATTATAGTCTACATCAGGGCGCTCAACAGTTCCTAAATATTGAAAACCTATATTTGATTTAGGGCTATATTGATAATCTAAGGATAGATTTCCATTTAGATCTTCAGAAATATTCTCTCTGGTAATATCATTATCCCATATATTCTCATCGTAAAATATAGTGGCCATTTCTTCTACTTGCTTGCTTCCATCTACATAATTTATATTTGCTGAAAAACTTAATTTATCATCATTGTAGATCGTACTCGCTCCTAAAGAATATAACGAGTATACTCCTTGTCGATAAGATCCATTAATAGTCGTATTCCATAAGCCTGCTAAGCCTTTTTTGTAAATAATATTTATTAAACCATTACTTCCCTCTGCATCAAAATTTGAAGGAGGTGAATCTATTACTTCTATTTTAGCTATATTCTCTGCCGGAATAGAGTTTAAAAAATTGACCAAAGCTTCTCCTGTAAGTTTAACAGGATTTCCATTTATTAAAACAGATACGTTACCCTTCCCTATAAGGCCTATTCCTTGATCCGTAATATTAATACTAGGGGTAACTTTTAATATATCAACAATATTACCCCCTGTGGCCATGACACTATTTTCAACATTAAAAGTCAATCTATCAGCACTTTGTTGAATAACTGGTTTTTTTCCACGTATTACTACTTCGTCTAACTGATCTACGGTACCAATTAATACAATGTTTTCTAATACAAGACTCTCTGTCAACACGATAACCTTAGAAAAAGGTTCGTATCCAATAAAACTTACTTCAATTTGATATTTTCCTGTTGGGGATTGTAAGCTGTACTTTCCATTTTCATCACTAATTCCTCCTGTAACAATCGTACCTGAATCAACTTCTTTAATCGTAACATTAGAAAATGCAATAGGCGCATTATTTTCATCACTGATTTGACCTGAAACACTAATTTGTGCTTGACTTGAAAAAGACATTAAAAATGCTACTACTACTAGAATAAAATATTTCATGTTATTAATTTTATTCAAATTTAAGTACTGTATACCTGCAGGTTATGTAAATAAACCACGCATACACTTCGGTTAAACCGCATCTCTATATAAAAGTCATTAAATGAGAAAGAACTAAAAAAATACCGTAGAAGAAATAAAAGGACATAAAAAAACCATTTCTAAAGAAATGGTTTTTTTACTTATATATAGCCACATTCTCGGGCTCGTTCTAAGAGTTCTTTATTACCACTCTCAAAAACATCAAATATTTCCTTGAGCTTTTTCTTTCTATTTTCTACGGCTCTAAGCGATAAATGAACATGATCTGTAATATCTTTAGTTTTTGTTCCTATTGACAATTGAAATAAAATGATTCGATCAACCTCATCTAGAGTGTATTTTAGTTTCATCTCAGAACGCAATAGCTTTGAAATTTTTGGTCCATAATAAGGAGGGTTTTCAATAACACTTTCTAAACAACGGATAAGATTTTTTGAAGTTGTTTCCCCTTTTAAAAGAAAACCATCTGGTTCTACATTGTTAAAAATATTTTGAAGTCGAAAAGAATTTTCAAGCGTCGTTAAAACCACAATTTTAACTTCTGGAAAACTTTTCTTTATTTTTATACCTAAGTCTTCTCCTGATAAAATTTTAGCATCATTTTTTGGTGTAAAATTGATGTCTAAAAAAATAATATCAAATTTGGAAGTGTTGATCATTTCCCAGGCATCATCACAATTGTCTATCGTATGAAAATTCGTAACTACATTTTCTAACTCAAGCCCTGACAATACATTTTTATAACCTTCTAAAATCATATAATGATCATCTACCATCAAAATATTTATTATTTTTTTATTTATCATCATCATTATTTTTAATTTCAATTCTTATTATCGTCCCTAAAATTCCTGACTCTCTAGAAAGAATTTTAAAATAAGCATTCATTTCTTTTGCTCGAGCTTCTATATTATTCAATCCAATACCTTCCAAGGCATTTTGGACAATAAAACCAACACCATTATCTTCGACAGTTAATGTTGTAAATCTGTTATTTTTTGAAATTGTTATCTTTACAATTGAAGCTGCGGCATGTTTACTAATATTCATCAATGCCTCTTGGACTATACGATATAAATTAACTTTTATGACGTCATCAATTTTATTCCAATTTATTTTATCTTCTATAAACAAATGATACTTTGTTGTTTCATTTATTGCTTTTTGCATCGTAACTAAATCAGTTAATACCGATTCAAAATTTGCTTTGCCCTCTTTCTTCTTTATAAGTTTATGAGAAAGAATTCTTATATCTTCTGAAATAAGTTGAATTTCATCAATATATTTCTGCCTTTTAAGTATTGCATCTTCTGTGGTTTTCTCATTTAAACTATCTAAGCTTAACCTTACGCCAAAAATTCTTCCTAGTACTCCATCATGAAGCTCTCTAGAAATTCTAAATTTTTCCTGTTCAGCTCCTTCTAAAAATTTTTCTTGTACTGAAATCGTCAAATCATGAATTTCTTGCTTATTAATATTCTGAGTATGAATTAATTCTAATCTTTTATTTTTTGACTTTTGACGAAAATTAAAATAACTCAACGCTATTATAGAAAATAGTACGATTGAAAGTGATATTGTAATGACCATTTTATTTCCCAACTCTTTGGCTACATTAATATAGTTATCTGTCTCTAAACGTATTTTTGTGAATTTTTCTCTAACTCCTAATTGACTTTTCGTCATAGAGTCATTAACGGAAATGTACCTTTTTAAATAAGCTACTTCATCCTTTGGATTTAATGCGGATAATATTAAAATTGACTTTAAATAATCTCTAATATTTCTAGTTTGATTTGCTAGATCTTTGGCTTCTTCTAAAAACTCTTTTGCTAACAAAGTGTCTTTTTGCATTTTATAGAACTCTCCTAGATGTATCTTACTTATCGTTATACCGTCTTTTATGTTGTTTTCTACCCGTATTGATAATGCTTTTTTCATCCCTGATAAAATACTATCCAAATTGTTATTTCCGTAATACAATTCTGAAATCGCCTTATTATCAATTAACATTGCGTAGAGTTTTGGCGATTGATTTTTTAAATCTGAGCTGTAATCAATCGCCTTTTCATATTTTTCAATAGCACGATGGTAGTCTTTCATGTTAAAATAAATCACTCCCAAATTATTCATCGTAGAGGCATACTGAGTATCTGAAAAATTTTCATTAATATAGTCTAATGCAGTCTGATGATTTTTAATAGCTTCATCATATTCTCCTAATTCACAATATACAATTCCTAAGTTATTATACGAGCTATATAATTTGTCATTTTTACCAAGTTCTTTAAATATCTCTATAGCCTTGACCGTTGATATTTCACTTCCTGTATAATTTCCGATATTACTCTCTACATTAGCCATCTGTAATAACATTCTTGCAGAGCTATAGGGTTCTTCTTTTAATTCATAGATTTTTTGAGCGCTTGAATAATAAAAATAAGCGCTATCTTCTATCCGTTTTTTATGATAATATTCTGCTAAGTCCCAATAGCCTCCAGCTAATTTCAAACTATCATTTCTCTCTTTTGCTAATCTTTCAGAGAGCGCATTGACTTTTTTAAAATCTTCATCTGGAAAATACTTTAAATATTTGTAAGATAAATATAACATATTATTGCTTTTTATGCTGTCATTATCCAGATGAAGACTCTTTACATAAAACTCTTTTAATATCTGTCTCTTTCCGATAAGGGTACTAAGTGAATCCTGAAGTTTAGTATCAATTAGATCTAGTTCATTAGCAACCGTGTCTCCATTATTACAGGATATGAAAAGAAAAGAAGAAAAGAAAAAAAGAAAAAATTTAATCTTCCCCTCTAGTTTCATCTTCTTTATTTTGATCTCCAGTATCGGCTGTACTTTCGTTAACAGTGTCTTCAACATCTTCAATAACATTAGTTATAACATTTTCTGAGTTTAATTCCTCCTCTTCTAATGAAAGTATTAGTTGAAGTTCATTTTCTGGAGAATTTTCAATTTCATCTTTTACACATGAACTTGAAATAATTAAAAGTAGTAATAGTGAGTAAATTTTAAAATTATTCATAATCTTTTTTTTGGTTGATTTATTTAGGTTAATATTTTGATGTAAAATTATTCACTTATAGGCTCACAGATAAACGAGACGCCACATAAGCACTGTGGAAAAACCGCAGTTTTAATTATGATTAAAACTTTATTTGTTTAATGTGAAAATCAAAGAATTAAGTCTGCTTCTATTTAAAACGGACTTTTTATTTCTAGTTTTGTTTTAATTATCAAAATATATTATGCTTAAAGTAAACAATTTATCTTTTTCATATCAGGACCAAATTATTTTAACCGATATTTCTTTTAAGGCCAAAAAAGGTGCTCATATTTCTATAATTGGTGAAAGTGGTTGTGGAAAAAGTACTTTACTTAAATTAATCTACGGAATATTACAACCTAATGAAGGAACCATTTTTTGGAAGGAAAATCAAATTATGGGACCAGACTATAATTTGGTACCTGGTGAAAAATACATGAAATATCTTTCTCAAGATTTTGATTTGATGCCATTTATCACTGTGGAAGAAAATATAAGTCAGTTTTTATCTGTTTTTTACCCTGAAGAATTAGAAGCCAGAACCGCCGAACTTTTAGAGATGATTGAGATGACAGATTTTGCAAAAACAAAAGTTAAGCTTTTAAGTGGTGGTCAACAGCAACGTGTAGCTTTAGCCAGAGTTTTAGCTCAAAAACCTGAAATACTATTACTGGATGAGCCTTTTAGTCATATTGATAATTCAAGAAAAAATACGCTACGGAGAAATCTTTTCAATTATTTAAAAGAAGAAGCTATAACTTGTATTGTAGCCTCGCATGATAGTAATGATATTTTATCGTTTGCTGATGAGATTATTGTACTTAAAGAACAGCATATTATTGCTAATAATACACCCGAACACTTATATAATAACCCCAAAAAAAAGTATATAGCATCACTTTTTGGTGAAGTAAATTTAGTACCTATGTCTTTATTAAAAACATATACTGAAATTGATAAATCTGTACTTATCTACCCTAATGAATTTAAAATTTCTGAAAAAACCGGACTTAAAGTTAAAGTTGAGAAGCTATATTTTAAAGGATCTCATTATTTAAACGAAGGAATTCTAGAAACAGGAGAAAAACTTTTTTTTGATAGTGAAAAAGAACTTACAATTAATGAAAATGTATATTTGAACATCGCACTTAAAACAATAAATAACAGAATTAAAAGCTAATACCAATTTTGAATACAAAAACCATCATACAAGAGCTAGAGTTTAAAGCTGTTAGAAGTAGTGGCGCTGGTGGTCAACACGTAAACAAAGTGTCTACTAAAATTGAACTGACTTTTAATGTAAAAACATCTAATAGCCTTTCAAGTGTTGAAAAGGAAAAAATATATTTAAAACTACAGAATAGGTTAACTAAAGAGAACGTTTTAATACTACAATGTGATGAAACTAGAAGCCAGCATAAAAATAAAGAAATTGCTATAAAACGTTTTTTAAGTGTACTTGAAAATGCCTTAAAGGTTCCTAAAAAGAGAAGGAAAACTAAACCTTCAAAATCATCAATAGAAAAGCGATTACAATCAAAAAAGAAATCGGCAGAAAAAAAAGCGAATCGGTCTAAGAAAAACTGGGATTAATTTTACTTCTTAATAGAAAATCATCAATTAAATATTGCTTATTTTTATACTTATAATCTATATTGATGAAAAACTGTATTTTAGCTTTTAGTATACTATTCTTTCTTTTTTCTTGTGAAGAAAAAAAGGAAGAGAAAACTTTAAATACAGTAAATTGGAATAACAGAATACTACAAAACAAACTCTCTGATTCGTTATTAGAGGGTAGTACCTATTTATCTGTTTATCCTCAAATTTATAGCTTGTCAGAACACTCTACACACAATTTAACGGCAACCGTAAGTATTAGAAACACAAGTATTACAGATTCTATTTACTTAACAAACGCTACTTATTATAACACACATGGCCAATTAATACGGTCATATATTAATAAACCGGTCTATTTAAGCCCGCTTGAAACTATTGCTATTGTTATAGAAGAAAAAGATAAAGAAGGCGGCACTGGAGCAAACTTTATTTTTGATTGGAAAATTGAAACTACTACACCTGAACCCTTTTTTGAAGGAATAATGATTTCTACATCTGGACAACAAGGACTGTCATTTACTACCAAAGGGGAAAGAGTTAAATAATTATTTAAAGCATTCACAATTTATATATTTGTTATCCGAAAATCATACTATGAAATTATTATATACTATTGCCATAAGCTTATTACTTTTCACTTCATGCAATTCAGAAAACAAAACCGAGATAATTGAACCAATAGATTATACCGCTCAAAATGAAGCTGATATAGTTGCATATATTGCTGAAAACGAATTAGATGCTACGAGAAGTGAAAGTGGTTTGTATTACGTGATTAACGAACAAGGTACTGGAGAGCAACCAACAGCAACATCAGATGTAACTGTTGCTTATAAAGGTTATTTTTTAAATGGGAACGTATTTGATGAAAGCGATGAAGAAGGAATCTCATTTAATCTTAGTGGTGTAATACAAGGTTGGACGGAAGGTATTCAATATTTTAATGAAGGTGGAAGTGGTATATTATTAATCCCTTCAAGTTTAGGGTATGGAAATAATAGTAATTCTGTAATTCCTGGAGGTTCCGTTTTACTTTTTGATATTGATCTTATTGAAGTCAACTAAAACTTATAGTATTTCAAGTATTTGTATTTCTTTTTTATTGAAAGTAACTATATCATTCACTTTTTTACCAAATAGTAATTTACCTATTGGCGTTATTGGTGATATACAATAAATTGTAGTATTATTGTATTTAAATTCCCCCGCAGAAGTTGCGATAAAGTAATTAGCCATTGAAGTTTTAACCAAATTACCTAAGCCTATAGTTGCTATTGCCGTATTGATATTTACTGCTTTTAAAGCCTTATATACACTTTCTGCTTCTGCCAGTTGTGCGCCTGCTTTTTCAATTTCTAATTGAATCATAGCTCTGCCCGTTTCATGCTTATCACCAGCACTACTTTTGGTTTCGCTGTGCAATGCATTTTGATAGCCTTTTATATTCTCTTGTATACGGGCAACTCTAGTATCTGTAACTTCTTTACAAAAATTAAATAATTGCTCTTTTATATTTTCTTCCATTATTTATATTAAAATATGGCCTTATAGTAAATCTGTAATTTCTTTACTAATAGCACTACCAATTGCAATACCCATACCACCTAACCGAACACCGCAATATACATTATTTGAAACTTGTTTTACAATTGGCTCTTTATTTGAGCCAACTCCCATAATACCACTCCATCTATGTTCAATTTCAAAAGATGTTTCTGGCAATATCGTTTCAGTTAACAACTGAACCAATTTGTTTTGTATTAATTTAGTTTCACCAAAACTAGTAGTTTCTTCGGCTTCAAAATCAAGATTTCTACCGCCACCCAATAAAATTCTATTTTCAATATTTCTGAAATAATAGTAACCTTCATCTAAATGAAAAGTACCTTTTATATGCAGTTTAGGTATTGGTTTGGTAATTAACACTTGAGCTCTTGCTGGCTTAATACTCGAATTGTTCAGCAATTTTGAAGCAAAACCATTTGTTGTAACAATTAGCTTTTTTGTAGCAAACTCAAACTTATCAGTTTTTACGTGCACAACATCATCACCTTCCGAATACTCCGTTACGTTTATAGCATTTAAAATAGAAATAGTACCGTTTTGCACCAAGTGTAACAACCTATGCATCATTTTTCCCGTATCAATCTGAGACTCAAAAGTGTTTGTAATATATTGGTTTTGCACCTGTTTAAAATTAAAGTGATTTTCTAATTTTACAAATGGTGCTTTTCCAAAAACTGGTTGTAATAATTCATTAATTACAGACTGATTATTTAAACAGGATTCAAAAAGTTCTGCTTGATTATCAGTAAAAACTTCATGTCCGCCATGATTCTGAAAATCTATATAACTATCTCCTAAATTTTTGCGAAGTAACTGAATTCCATTCCAACGCTTTTGCACTAATTTTTGCACTTGCTGTTCTGATAAAACTTTTAAATCAGATAATACTTCTGAAATACTACCAAAACATGCAAAACCAGCATTTTTAGTACTTGCACCTTGAGGTAGAAATCCTTTTTCTAATATTAAAATTTTAGCTTTCGGAAACTTTTCCCGAAGATTAAGTGCACAATTTAAGCCTACTATTCCGCTACCAACAATTGTAAAATCTATATTAGAAAGCCAAGTTTTATATTCCCAATAACTTAAATTCATACTACTAATTTACACACAAATTAATAGTAAATATAATCACTAAATAGAATCTTTCTCTTTTAAGCCAAAGTATAATTGAGAGATAATATTAATATCATCATTAGTCGCAGTAAGTTTTCCTTCAATATAAATTTCATTAGTATTCAACTGTTGTGCATTAATACGTAACTTATCTAAAAGTGATGCGGCTTTTGAAGCTTTTGGAAATTGAATATCTTGTTGTAAATCACTAAAATTAGTGTTTAAACTAAAAAAATAACCACTTGTTTTTTGCTCTGAAGGCAAAGCTTTTTTTACTGTAGAAAAGTTAATAGTATTAGCTGTTTCATGTGCATAAAAAGTATATAATGGTATTGCCTTTAAAACGTTATTATCAATTGCTTTTTGCTCTGATAAATAGTGGTACAGACTATTTTTGGCTCCTAAATTCATTGTAATAATTGGCGCTTGATTTTCTTGAACCGATTTAATGGCGATTTTATTAAAATTATCATCATACTCGTAAGTTACAATAGTATCTTTTTGAGTGGTTCTCCCTTTTATTGCTAAATTAAACACACCATTTGTTTTGCTTAATAATGTCGCTACATCAATATTATTTTTTTCAAAAAAAGTAATGCCCTCTAATTGCTTTAAGGTTAAAATTCTATGTGCTTCATTTGTCAAATTTGCATCAAAATACAATTGTAACGATGCGTTTGGTAATGCTCTATATTTAATTTCAGAATTAAATGAATTAGAGTTTTCGGTAAATAAACTACCTTCTACAACTGCTTTACCGTCTAAAAAATTAATGGCTAGTTCACCATCACCATTTAAATAGGTAATGTGATTTTTTGACGTCGCTAATTTGTCTAGATAGGTATTATCACTATCTGAAATAAGTTTGTTTTTTAATAGAACGTCATCAAATATTAATTTGTAGTTTTTATAATCGATTTTAGGACTTATAGCTACCGCTAAATAACTCGAGTTCCAAGCATAAACCATTTTAGACTTTTCATCAATTGCATAGCTGTAGTCGCCTTTAATAATTTTTATATTCTTATCCGTTGTAAATTTTTGCGCGTAGACTTCAAACTCTGATGAATTTTTGATTGGAAAAGTAGTAAACAAAGTGTTTTTCACATTTTTCATAGTATAAAAAACAAGAGAATACGGTAAAAAATCAATGCCTTTACCTGGCTCATCAATTGTGTCTTTTTCTTTATAACCTTGCTTAAAATTTACCGAATTCCAGTAATATTTAGGAGAAGAAATCGCATCAAGAATTATTGTTTTTTTTATATCATGTAAACCAATTTTTAAAACACTCTCTGCGTTCTCATGAACCACATTTTTTAATACAGTGGTATTTTGGTATTTTGAATAAATAAAATACCCTATCAATAATACAACTATTAGTGATAGGGCTATTTTTAAAATTTTTTTCATCAAGACGTTATTTATTAGTCTATTAAAGCATTAATCATATTAAAGAAATATGCTAAACTATTTTTATGCCCTTTATCTTCTGGCTTATTAATAATCATTTCAGCTTCCATTGTATTTCCTTTCATTTTACCTACTGTTAGGTATGCATCTTCAACATTATCAACAAAGTAATTTAATTTACTTTCAATCTCTCTAGGCAAAACGTCACTTGGAATATCTCGTACACTTTTCTTTCCGTTGACATACAAACTTGAAGAGTTATTTGAAATAATTTTTTTATGCTTTCCTGAAACGTTACCCTTAATAGTCCCGTTATTAATTGCCATAATTTCTTTCGCAGAATTACCAATAACCAAAACATCATCTTTAAAAACCATACTTAGCATAAAAGGAGCATCAGGAACATCTACATTGTAAATTCCGTTTTCAAAAAATACTCCACCTTCTTTTATACCTATTCTCATTAAACGTTCAAAAATTTCTTTTTCTTCAGATGTTACCATAAATAAAAAGTTAGGTACTGTTTCTTCTTTTGTTTTTACAACCTCAGTACTTACATAATTTTCATCATACTCATAAGTAGTATATTCTACTTCTTTGGTTTCTAAACCAGTCATTACTAAAAGCATATCACCTCTAACAATTTTTGCTATTGCTTCTTCATCTAAAATTAATGAAAATAAACGTGTGCCAATTGGTACTAAATCATCTAAGTGTTCTTTTTCAACACCATCAAACATAGTTTCTACCATTTTTGGATACGCTTCCAACATACCTTCAGTACTCATGTTAAAAGAAAAATACCCTTCAATTTCATCCTCATTAAAATATTTAAAGAAGTTTTTATTCATTTTACCATTATACATTTGACGGTTATATTTAGCCATCTCATTATTCATTGTATAACTTGCTTTTAAACTTGCTTTATCTTCTTCAAAATTTAATTTTGAGGTAAGTGTCATGCCATCATAAAGAGCACCTGCATTAAAAATGTCATAAGGGCTATCACCATAGTACCCACTACCCAAAATTGAAGAAAACATATTTTTATAAATACCCATAAAATCACTTACCCAAAGCGTAGCTTCATCTTTTCCTGATCCAATACTTTTTAAATATGACGGGTTTTTTAAAATACTCCCATTAACATAATCGGCTTTCAGAGTCGTTTTTGCATTAGCAATTATGTCTACAAATAATTCTTTTCTTTCAGCTTCTCTTTTTGCATCCCTTGCTTTTCGTTCTGCTTCTCTTTTTGTGTAGTAATCATCATTATAATAACTGTCTTGAGCATATTCTGTAGACTCAATAACTGTTTCTTCTATTTCTTCAACCTCAATATCTTCAATAACTGCTTCAGCAATACCATCTTCACTTACATAGCCCTTAATATATAATTTTTCAACGCCATTTTCTGTATTAGCAGTTATTGTAACCGTTTTGTTTTGGCTACCCGATTTATGCGAACTATCAAACTTTACCGATATACTACCTGTAGCACCTGAAGCAATTTCTTCCATAGAAAAACTAGGCACGGTACAACCACAGCTTGCCTTAGCATCAGAAATAATTAAGGGAGAGTTACCTGTATTCGTGAAATTAAAAGTATGCTCAACAATATCCCCTTCTTTAATAGTACCAAAATTATACGTAGTTTCATAAAAGTCCATCACAGGATAAATTGTTTTGGCTTCTTCTACTGCATCTTCTACTACACTATAATCATCATAATAATCGTTGTAACCATAATAATCATCATAACTATCTTCTTTATCAGTTGAAGTAATTAACATTGTGTTATTATTCCACATGGTAATTGTATTATCATATTTATCTACCAGATAAGCTAAATCATCTTCATATTCAACTCTTTCTTTTTCACTTTCTGATAACAAACTAAAAAAGCCACGCTTGTCTTTTAAAGGTATTAAAAAACTATGTGTATCAACTCCATCCTTAATTTGCATAAAATAATAGAAGTTTTCAGAAAGATTAATTCCTAATGTTTCAAAATTAGTAACCACTCCATCTGTTTTCATGGAAAGTTTTTCCATCATCATTTTACCCATTTTAGAGTTTTCAAATTCTGATGTAGAAACTAAATCTGTAATGTTTTTTCCTTTAATAGAAGCAACAATACTAGCATCTTTAGGTATTTTAGTTATTAAGTCTTGAGCTGACACTACTAATGTAGCAAAACACAACGTCGTGAAAAGTAGAACTTTTTTCATTATTTATTACTATTAATTTTTGATTGAATTTATTTTGTAAGTTGAACTGTATTGGCAACACTTTTCTCTCCTAAAATAAGTGACATTGCATCAATTTTTAAGAAGACAGCTTTTTTATTAGGTGCTATTTTAGCATTTAAATTTGTAGCACTTTCGACTAAATTATCAAACCTATAAATACTCGTGTAGCTAGCATCTTCAAAGACCTTACGATCATCACCTTTTAGTCTATAAAATGATTTTTTTATAGCATCATCATAGGAAAATTTACGAGCAAAAGTGTTTGTTGACTGGTTGAATGAAAAGTTTGTGCTATTGAAATTCGTTTTTTCTCTTTTATTGTGTCTCTGAATTAAATCTTTAAACACAGCATCTAAATTTGAAACTTTATCAAAATCACAAGCTATAGTGAAAATGTAATTCTCATAATCTATTGTTTTTTTAATATTACTAATACCAGGTATTTTTTTTAAATGATCTTCAGCATCTTTTAAAGCAATACTAATATCATCTTTACTTGGTACTTTATGCCCATTTACACTATCTAACAACATTATAGACGCTAGTTTAGTTTTACTCTTACTTAAGTTAAAAGTTACTAGCATTGTACCGCTACCATCAGTCTTTAAATTGATTTCTTCTAAAATCTCAAAACAACTAGTACAAAGCGTAATAGCAAAAAATAATAGACAATAAGTGGTTATTCTTTTAAGCATGTGGTTGGTTTTAAAATGGTGCTATATTAAAAACTTCAAATTCTGTTAAAAATTGTATTTCAACTACAGTACAAAGAAAAAGGATTAATTTATTTAATTAATCCCTGAATACCGTGAAATAATTAAATAAAAAAACTCCGACTAAAAAGCCGGAGTTTAAATTTTTCTAATCTTCTACCTGAGGTGCCATTTCAAAATCTTCCATAAATTTAGTAGTATAATTACCAGCTAAATAATCAGGATGATCCATCAATTGCCTATGAAAAGGTATTGTAGTTTTTACACCTTCAATTACAAATTCATCTAATGCACGCTTCATTTTGTTAATTGCTTCTTCTCTAGTCTGAGCAGTCGTAATTAACTTTGCAATCATTGAATCGTAATTAGGTGGAATAATGTAACCACTATATACGTGAGTATCTAAACGAATACCATGACCTCCTGGCGTATGTAACGTTGTTATTCTACCCGGAGAAGGTCTAAACCCATTGTAAGGGTCTTCAGCATTAATTCTACATTCAATAGAGTGTAGTTTTGGAAGGTAGTTTTTTCCTGAAATTGGAACACCACCTGCAACCAAAATTTGTTCTCTAATTAAATCATAATCAATTACCTGTTCCGTAATTGGGTGCTCTACTTGAATACGTGTATTCATTTCCATAAAGTAGAAGTTTCTGTGCTTATCTACCAAAAATTCGATAGTACCCGCACCTTCATACTTTATATATTCTGCTGCTTTAACGGCTGCAGCTCCCATATCTTCACGAAGCTTATCTGTCATGAAAGGAGAAGGAGTCTCTTCAGTTAATTTTTGGTGACGACGTTGTACAGAACAATCTCTTTCTGATAAATGACATGCTTTACCGTATTGGTCACCTACAATTTGAATTTCAATATGGCGAGGCTCTTCAATAAGCTTTTCCATATACATACCACCATTACCAAACGCTGCAGTAGCTTCTTGTACGGCGCTATCAAAAAGGTCTTCCATTGTATCTTCAGACCATACAGCACGCATACCTTTACCACCACCACCAGCAGTTGCTTTTATCATAACAGGATAACCCATTTTTTTAGCAATCTTCTTAGCGTCAACAACATCTTTAAGTAAACCATCAGACCCTGGTACACAAGGTACACCAGCTTCTTTCATAGTTTCTTTGGCAGTTGCCTTATCTCCCATTTTATCAATCTGATCACCAGAAGCTCCAATAAATTTTATATCGTGCTCAGCACAAATTCTTGAAAACTTTGAATTTTCAGAAAGAAAACCATAACCTGGGTGTATTGCATCTGCATTTGTAATTTCTGCAGCAGCAATTATATTTGGTATTTTTAAGTAAGATTCATTACTAGGTGCTGGTCCAATACAAACAGCTTCATCAGCAAACCTAACATGCAAACTCTCTTCATCAGCTTTTGAATATACTGCTACGGTTTTAATACCCATTTCTTTACAGGTTCTAATAATACGTAGCGCTATTTCGCCTCTGTTTGCGATTAATATTTTTTTAAACATCTTATGAAATTTTAAATTTTGAAACCTAAATCTTAAATGATTTTAATTAACATTTAAAATTTCTTATGATGGATCTACCAAAAATAATGGTTGATCAAATTCTACAGGAGAAGAATCGTCCACAAGAACTTTTACTATTTTACCTGAAACTTCAGATTCAATATCATTGAATAATTTCATAGCTTCAATAACGCAAAGTACGTCACCTTTATTTATTACACTACCAACCTCAGTAAATACAGGCTTATCTGGCGAAGGTTTTCTATAAAAAGTACCTATAATTGGTGATTTTATAGTGATGTATTTATCATCTTCACTAGCATCCGCTTTTGCAGCAATCTCAACAGCTGGTGCTGTAGGCTCGCTAGCAACTGGTACCTGTTGCATCATTGGATTATGTTGCATAGGTATCTGTTGTACATATGACGTAGATTCAGAAGGTTCACTACCAGTACGGATAGTTATTTTGATGTCTTCCATCTCTAATTTAACCTCACTTGCACCTGATTTAGCTACAAATTTAATTAAGCTTTGAATTTCTTTAATATCCATCGAATTCTTGTTTAATAATAGTTTGTTTTTATTTTGAATTATAAGCCCATTTCAAATATATAGACCCCCATGTAAATCCTCCACCAAATGCAGCAAATACAATATTATCTCCTTTTTTTAATTGACTTTCATAGTCACTTAACACTAACGGTAAGGTCGCTGATGTAGTATTACCATATCTCTCAATATTCATTAATACTTTTTCATCTTCTATCCCCATTCTGTTTGCAGTAGCATCAATAATACGCTTATTAGCTTGGTGTGCTACTAACCAATCAACATCTTTATCAGTCAAATCGTTTCGCTCCATAATATTTGCAGCAGCATCTGCCATATTAGATACAGCAAATTTAAAAACGGTTCTACCTTCTTGAAAAATAAAGTGTTGTTTATCTTTTACGGTTTCCTCTGTAGCTGGCATAATAGATCCACCCGCATTCATGCTTAAATATGATCTACCTGAACCATCAGAACGTAAATATTCATCTTGCAAACCTAAACCTTCTTCATTAGGTTCAAAAAGTGCGGCTCCTGCGCCATCACCAAAAATTATACATGTAGTTCTATCTGTATAATCTATAATAGAAGACATTTTATCAGCCCCTATTAAAAGTACTTTTTTATACTTGCCAGATTCTATAAAACTTGCCGCTGTTGACATTCCGAATAAAAAACTCGAACAAGCTGCTAATAAATCAAAAGCAAATGCGTTTGTTGCTCCAATTTCTGAAGCTACGTAAGCCGCAGTTGAAGCTACTAATGTATCAGGGGTGGCTGTGCCTACTAAGATTAAATCTATTTCAGAAGGATCAATGCCTCTTTTTTTTATTAAATCTTCAGCAGCTTTAATGGCCATATAAGATGTACCTGCTCCTTTCTCTTTAAGAATTCTTCTTTCTTTTATTCCTGTTCTAGTTGTGATCCATTCATCATTAGTATCAACTAGATCCTCCAACATTTTGTTGGTCATCTTAAACTCTGGGACATAGCCCCCTACAGCTGTAATAGCCGCTGATAGTTTACTCATTTAGAAACGATTTTGCGCTAAAAACATTAAAAAAAGGATAAATTTAGTGAAAAGTAGTGATTTTCCACGACTTTTCATCTCTTTTTGAATTAAATCCCTTTATTTCAAAAATTGAAATAGTTTCATAAAAAAACTCCCACTTATTTCAAGTGGGAGTCTATATAACTGTATGTGAAGCTAATTATGCAACTGCTTCTTCTGTATTATCAATCAAAACCTGACCTCTGTAATATAATTTACCTTCATGCCAGTGTGCTCTGTGATACAAATGCATTTCACCAGTAGTTGGGTCTTTTGCAATTGTAGGGGCAACAGCCTTGTAATGCGTTCTTCTTTTGTCTCTTCTAGTTTTGGAAATCTTCCGTTTTGGATGTGCCATTTTAACTTATTTATCCGTTAATAACTTTTTTAATGTATCCCATCGGGGATCCGTTTCTTCACTTTTATTTTCTTTTACCTCTTTTGGATGTAATTCTTCTAGTTTATCTAATGCGTCTGATTTTAAAGTTCCATCCGAAACTCCTGGGTGAACTTTTTTCAAAGGCACTGCTAAAACCAGCATCTCATATACATATTGTGATATATCAACTTGAAAATCTCCATGTGGAAGAATTAATATTTCATCATTATCGTCATTAAACTCCTCACCAAACTTTACTACCAATTCTAAATCAGCCTGTATTGGTTGGTCATAAGCTTCACTAGTGACATCACAATATACATTTACAGTACCGCTAGCCGTCATTTCTAACTCCAACATTGTACTAGATTTGTTTAACAATACTTCTAAATCAACAGTAGCATTATTAAACTCATTATATTCAAAAGATTCAAAGAACGTATTATCAATCTTAAAATTAAATTTATGTTTTCCTTGCTTCAATCCAGAAAAAGGAATCACAAACTCTCTATGCTTCTTCATGTTTGACACTTTAATTAGTGCTCCAGCCAATCAAAGGCGGGTGCAAAGATACTATTATTTTACTAAAACCCAACTTTTTAAGTTAAATTGTATTATACAAGTATAATTACTGAAATTTACAAAAAGATTTTCAACAATTCACTTATCTGTAATCACGTTTTAATCTTGTTTTTTTCAATGGGTTTGCTGTAAGCTCTTTATACTCTTCTCTATTTCTAAAAATCTTTATAGCTGTAAATACTGCTTCTTTAAAAGAACTGTGGTCTGCCTTCCCTTTTCCAGCAATTTCATAAGCTGTACCATGATCTGGTGATGTACGCACCTTATTTAAACCTGCCGTATAATTAACACCTTTACCAAATGATAAAGTTTTAAAAGGTATTAATCCTTGATCGTGGTATGCTGCCAATATTGCATCAAACTTTTGATAACCGTCTGTTCCGAAAAAACTATCTGCTGCATATGGGCCATAAATTAATGATCCAGTATCAAAAACTTCTTTAATTACAGGTTTTAAAATTATATCATCTTCTTTACCTATAATACCATTATCGCCACTATGTGGGTTAATGCCTAAAAGTGCAATCTTTGGTTTCGTAATCCCAAAATCTACTTTTAACGAATTTTCAATGACATTAATTTTATTTTTAATTAATTCAGGTGTAATAGCTTCAGCTACATCTTTTACGGCAATATGATCTGTTAACAAACCTACTTTTAAAGTGTTAGTAACCATAAACATCAAACTTTCACCTTCTAACTCTTGCGCTAAATAATCTGTATGACCAGGAAAATTAAAATCTTCTGCCTGAATATTATTTTTATTTATTGGTGCTGTAACCAAAACATCAATACTACCATCTTTTAAAGCGGCTACAGCCGCACGTAATGATTTTATTGCAAAATCTCCTGATTCTTTTGTTGCTTCTCCAAATTTTACTCTCGGAACTTCTTTCCAAACATTAACAACATTTATTTTACCATCAAGTGCTTTTGAAGCATCATGAATACCATTATAATTGATGTCTATTTTCAATTCTCCTTTTTGATAAGAAATCGTTTTATTAGATGCAAAAATAACCGGAGTACAAAAATCTAACATTCTAGAATCTTCAAAAGTTTTTAAAACAACCTCACATCCTATACCATTTAAATCGCCAATTGATATTCCTACTTTTATTTTTTGTCTTTCCTCCATATTAATTTATGGGTTTATAGTAATTTTACACTACAAAACTACTTAATTAAAACGACAACATGTTTACAGGTATAATTGAAACTTTAGGAGAAGTTAAAGAGTTAAGAAAAGAGGATACCAATTTACACATTAGTGTAAATGCTACAATTACACACGAATTAAAAATTGACCAAAGTGTTGCTCATAATGGTGTATGCTTAACTGTTGTTGCAATTGATGGTGACAATTATACAGTTACTGCTATTGATGAAACGTTACAAAAAACCAATTTAGAACATTTAAATGTTGGTGAGGCTATTAATTTAGAACGCGCAATGATTTTAGGTTCACGTTTAGATGGCCATATTGTACAAGGTCACGTTGACCAAATAGGAACTTGTATTAATATTGAAGAGAAAAACGGAAGCTGGTTTTTTACTTTTGAATATGATGCTACACTTAACAACCCTACTATTGAAAAAGGGTCTATTACTATTGATGGTACTAGTTTAACAGTAGTAGATTCTAGTAAAAATACATTTAGCGTTGCTATTATACCTTATACTTATGAAAATACACGCTTTAATACTTATAAAGTTGGTACCATAGTAAATTTAGAATTTGACGTAATTGGAAAATACGTATCAAAACTAATGGCCAACAGAGGGTAATACAAATTAATTAATTGGTTTACCTTATATATAGTAAGCTACCAAAACACATCTATTGTTGCTACTTATTTACACAGACATATCTACAACTTCATGGATATTATCTGTAATTGCTATTATTATTTTAGGTTTATCAAAATCTGGTTTAAAAGGTATTGCTATTATTGTTGTTTCATTAATGGCAATTGCTTTTGGCGCAAAAGAATCAACAGGGCTTATCGTTCCAATTTTAATTGTTGGTGATATTTACGCTGTAATTTATTACAACCGCCATGCTCAATGGCATTATATAGTAAGGTTTTTACCCTGGATGATACTAGGGGTTATCTTTGGTGCACTTATAGGAAAAGATTTAGATGAGCATACGTTTAAAATAGGTATTAGCACTATAATCTTAGTAAGTGCCGGAATGATGTTTTGGTGGGACAGTCGAAAATCTATAAAAGTGCCAACCCATTGGGCATTTGCTGGCTCAATGGGAATTTTATCTGGCATAACTACTATGATAGGTAACTTAGCAGGTGCTTTTGCTAATATCTTTTTTTTAGCATTACGTTTACCTAAAAATCAATTTATAGGAACTGCTGCCTGGATATTTTTTATTGTAAATATATTTAAGCTTTTATGTCACATATTTATATGGAAGACCGTATCATTAAGCACTCTTGGTATTAATTTAACACTACTACCTGCATTATTCATTGGGTTGTTTATAGGTGTAAGAGTTGTGAAAATTATAAAAGATGATTTTTATAGAAAAATGATTTTAGTGCTAACTGCAATAGGTGCAATAATTATTTTATTAAAATAAAAAAAGGGTATTTGAAATTGCTCTCAAAATACCCTTTGGGGAACATAACAAACAAACTGCTTATTCAACCATTAAGCAATTCACACTGTTATCATTTAGCACTTTTATAACATGGTTAGTGTTTGTTTTGCGCTTTATTTAAATCTTCTTTATCCAAATCAGCTTTAAGAATCATTTGATCTTTATTAGTATTCGTTAATATTGGGGCTGCTAGAATCCAAACTGAGATACACAATAAACCCATACATATTGACGATAATAAATGCTTCATATATTTTTATTCTCTGATTTTCTATTTACTTTTTTCTTAACTAAATGCGAACATATTAAAATATAAATTGTTAATATTAGGCATAGTGTACTTATTACAAAGAAAACTTCAACCCAAAATGACAAGTCCATATATTCTAATTTCTTAAAAAGTTATCTCAAAATTTCCATTTTGATTTATTCTAATACTTAAGAACACTTCAAATGTATGGAGCTAACTACAATTTTGATTATGGATAAAAGGGCAAATTTAAAACTTCGATGAAATGCTTCGTAAAATCGTTTAAAAACATTAATGTAGTTTTTTTCCTACATTAAGAGATTAGAATCAAGCAATTTTTAAAGAAAATAGTAAGATTACATTTTTTATATGTATACCTATTTTTAATAAAAAAGATTACAAATTATAAGTGTTTAAAAATCAGACCTATTAAGTCTTGATCATCAAAAGGTTTAGCGATAACAGCATTCATACCTGCTTTTTTAAAGCCAGCAAAGTCATCTTCGAATGAATAACCTGTTAAACCGATAATTGGTATTTTCTTAATATTCTTAAAAGGGAAGTCTCTTATTAATCGTGTTACTTCATCTCCCATCACATTAGGAAGGTTAATATCCATTAATATTAAATCGTAATCATCATTGATAAGCTTTTCCATTACCAAAGCACCATCATTAACAAGGTCTATATAAAAATACCCTGTATTTAATAAAAGCTTAAAAAGCACTGTTTGAACATTAATATCATCTTCAGCTAATAATATTCTATACTTTTTATCAGTTTTTCTTTTTGAACTTTTTTTAGTGCTTTTTTTATTAGTGTTTAATATTGGCTTTGTAGATGTTTGTAATGGTTGCTTTAGACTAATATCAAAATAAAAATTTGATCCTTCGCCTATAGACGAAGATATTTTAATTTCACTATTCATTAAATCTAATAAACCTTTAACTATTGATAAGCCTAAACCACTACCTGGGTTTTCAGTTGCTGTTTTTAATTGTGTAAAACTTTCAAATATAGTTTCAAAATTATCTTTTGAAATACCAATACCAGAATCAAGAACTTCAAAACGCATGTTTACTTTATTCGCTCTTTTCTGATTAAAGGTTATGTTTAAGGTAATTTTTCCTTCATTAGTATATTTGAGTGCATTGTCTAAAAGGTTTGTAAGTACTTGATACAATCGCAATCGATCACCCTCAACATAATCAGGAGCTTTTTTATCAATATTAATTTCAAAACTTAATCCCTTTGAGGCTGTTTTAGTATTATAGGTAAATGTTATAAGTTCAAATAACTGAGAAAGACTAAATACATTTTCACTTAATTTTAATCTACCTGAAGATATCATACTTATACTTAAAATATCTTCAAGTAAAAGCTTAAGGTTGGCATTTGACTCTTGCAAAAACTGAATCATATTTTCTTGCTCAGATGTCAAACTTGTACTTGAAATGATTTTTGTAATAGAAATAATACTCGTTAGCGGATTACGCAATTCATGACTAAAATTTCGAATAAAAAGATTTTTAAAGCGCTCTCTTTCTTCTAGCTCTGCGTTTTTTATAGTAATTAATTCCCCATTAATGATAGATTCATTTCTAGTTTGTGCTATGGCCTGATAAGCAATGTAATGCGATGTATAATCAGAAATAACAACTAAGAAACCAACATCTTTTTTTGAAAATTGAATATCAGTAACATACTCATTATTATCAACAACAATATGTACACAATTAAAAACTATCTCGTCTTCTAAAGTATCCTTTATCGAAATAAAACATTCAAAAAATGGATGAATATCTATTAAATGAGAATTGGATTTTATAGCCAAAAAAGCTTGGTCAGACTCTAATATTGTACCTTCAAAATCAGTTAATATAAACTGAACATTTTTAGTAGCATATTCTTGTTGAAATTTTTTAAGCATATTATTTTATCAACTTTGCTAATTCAAAAAACATATCATTAACCGTATCACCAGTTTTTGCACTTGTTAAAAAATTGGTCTTGATATTATTCTCTTTAAAAAGGGTTTCTAATTCTGAAACCACTACCAAATCTACTTTGTTACCTACTACAAAAAGTGGCGTTGTTGGTAACTTTGATTTTATAATCTCTAAATCAGTATTTAGAGATTGAAAAGTTGACGGTCGTGTTACATCAAATACAAAAACAACACCATGTGTACCTAATAAGTACGCATCACGAATAGTTTTAATTTCGTCAGTACCTTCAAGATCCCATAAAATTAAAGACATGGTATCTTCAACTTCAAACTCCACAACTTTTTTTGTGATGTGTACGCCAATTGATACTTTATAGTTATCAGAAAAGCTGTTTTCAACAAACCTTCTAATTAACGATGTTTTACCAACTCCGAAATGCCCTAGCACTACAATTTTTTTAGATAATTGCATTTTCGAATTTTTTATTTAATTGTTTTTCTAATGAAGCTCTACTCACTTTTTCTTTCTTTTCATTACCATCAGAAGAAAATAACGAATCTAAATTTTTACCCATAAAATCATCATAAAAATCAAATATTAAATCTTGCACTTTATCTTTTGCCTCTAATGAATAATTACCAGATATTACTACAGCAACATAATACGATACAAAACTTTGAAGGTGAATATTATATAATTCGTACTCTATTAATTCTAAATTTTGATTTTTCTGTCCAAAAGCATCTTCTACAAAACCTTTGATAGCAGTAAGCATCCCTGAAATCATATCTTCATCAATAGTTTTTGTTTTTGAGTAACTAGCTGCTAATATCCCAGAACCTCTTTCTATTAATAAAACTTGTTCAATGGTTGAAACAGAAAGATTACTTATTATAATCTCTTCCTCTTTTACGCCACTAAACCATGATTTAAATTTAATATTCCATCTTTTTGCTGATAATTGTTTGCTAATCTTGTTGGAAAGCATTTTAATTTCTTGAGCAATATATTTTTTAATCATTTTACCCAAAATTGGATATAATGCATCAACAATTTCTTCTTTGTTTTTTCGAATCTCTTCTTTTAATGTAGCTGTAATTGCAGGGCCTAATTTTGTAGGTATTTCTTCAACGAAATCATCTAATTGTTTTGATATAATAGGATCTACTTTTTCAGAAAGTTTATCTTTTTCTTCAATCGTTTGCTCAATAACACCTATACGATCAGCAATTTTTTGTACGAATACGCGGTCATCAGTAAACAAAATGTCCCTTAAAAGCTCGACTTTGTCTTTTTCAACCATCATAAACAGCTTTTAAAACTACTTTTTTGTTACTTTTTCTCCTAACTCGATTAGTAGATTACCAAGCATATTTTTATCTAACTTCTCATCATCAATCTGCTCAATTCTATCTTCAAGTTTTTCTTCTAAAGCAGTAATTCTAATATTCACATCAGTTGAGACAGAATCAATTGCAGTATTTAAATCTGTCTTAACTTCTTCAATAAGTTCATGTAATATTTTTTTCTTCTCAAGTATATCAGCCTTAAGAAGCTCAAATTCAGAGTTATATGCTTTTATATCTTCTCCAAAGATGATGTTTTTTATTAAATCAATCTTTGAGCCATTTTGCTCATCTTTGTTTCCATTTAAATCTATTACCGACTTATTATTTGTTGACATATGTGAAGAAATTGGATGAATAAAAAAATTACGTTATGTTCCCTACTTTTTATCTATATATAATACAGCGTCTTTTTAGTTGAAAAAAATGTATTTAAACGATAAATAAGTTCGTAAAGTTACTGAATTGTAGCGAAAACTACAACAATTCTACTTTAGCGCAATTATTCAAATTTTTATCTGAATGTATTTTAAAATAAAAAGCTAGAATTGAATACTAAAATTCAACTCCAGCTTTAAAACTTAAATATTAAAAAAACACTACAATCTATTTGATAATTAAAATAAGTTTTTAAGGGTATAATCAAAATTCACTTCACTATTTTTATGGTGATCTGCCATTGCATAATGTTCAAAAAGAGTTTTTGGACCATCTTGATTAATCATATAAGCAAAAATACCATAATCACCTCCATTATCTGTTTCAGGATTATTTGGTATACGTGTTATGGTATGAATGTGATTATAATCTTCAATAGTGTTTGCATTTGCACCAGTTGAGCCCTCTGTATTAAATTCTGCCCATAAATAAGGGTTATAAATTCTATAATAAAACTCTGATGTTGCTGTAGGTGATGTATCTTGATCGTTTATCCAAACAAAATACGTATCATCAATATTCTCCATTATATCGGTCCACCAAACATCAGCAAATGTATCTGTCATATTATAAACATACTCTTCCATAACTAAAAGTAGGTTAGCTTGTGCAGTAGCTGACATATCAGAATATTTTAACCCTGTTGCAAAACCTGAATAATCATAAGTACCAATATACGGATCTGGATCACCATTTTGATCGGCCGCACCAACCTCAAGAGAATGTGACGTCGATGTAGTCGCTGCTGAGGCAAGCTCATCGTCATCTAAACTATTATATAAGTCTAAAGCTAAATCTCTTTCATCAGAAAAAATATCAAAATCTTCTCCATTATAAGTATCTGCTGCAGGTTCACCACCTAAAAAAGCAGGAACAATTGAAACATTATCACCGTGAACTAAAAAATTAACTGCACAATGGTGACCATCTAATTGAAAACCCCATGAACCACTAGTTTCTGGGTCTCCAAACATATCGATTGAATAATATTCTGGGTTCCAGGTATCACTACTTACTTCACTTAACCACCCTTCTGATAGTTCTGTAATTTCATACACTTTTTGGTAGCCTTGAGTACTTAAAAACAATTGTAAAATTTCTTTAAAATCACTTAACTGCGTATCAGTTAATTCTCCATAAGTAATACCATCTCTATTATCATCATTTGCTGGCGTATTATGCCACAAATAAAATCTTTCATTATCTAAACAAGTGGATACATCTTCTAAAAGTGATTCAGAAAGTGAAGCTCTAAAGCTTACTACTGCAGCTCTCATTGTTTCAATTTCAGTATCTGTTGATTGGTCAACTGTACCATCGGTTGTACATTCTGTTGTGGTTGTAGTGTCATCATCAACGTCTACATCTGTATCATCAGAAGTGTCATCTGAACCACATGATAGTAATAAAGCTGAAATGAATAAAAATAATACGTAATTAAATTTTTGAATTATCATTTTCTAGTTTTTTTCTATTAAATCATAAAACTAGTTTGAGAATTTAAAAGATTGAAAAAAATGAGATAAACCCTTAAAACTTTGCGATAAGTACTAATTAAAAAAAGTTGACAAATGTTTTTTATAGCTATTACCTATGGGTAATTTCTCATCTTCAATATGAATATCTGTTGCACTTACCGTTTTAACCCATTTTCTTGAAACTATAAAAGATTTATGAATTCTTACAAAATTATCCGCTGGAAGTTTATGAAGTATGCTTTTCATGGTTGCTCTGGCAACTATAGTCGTTTCATTTTTTATGTAAATTTTCACGTAATCATTCATTGCTTCAAGGTAAACGATTTGCTTTAATGGTATACGGTTTAATTTATAATCTGCCCTAATGGCCAAATGAGTATTTTTCTCAACACTATCTAATTCAGACTTTATTAAATTACATATTCTATTTACAGCTTTTTTAAAACGATCTAAAGAAAAAGGTTTAAGCAAATAGTCTACAGCATCAACATTAAAACCTTCAACTGCATATTTATCAAAAGCTGTTGTAAAAACTACTTTAGAGTCACAATTTAAAGATTTATAAAAATCAAAACCATTATTCTTAGGCATTTCAACATCTAAAAAAATAACATCTACAGGAAATTTATTTAAGAAAAGCTTGGCTTTATTATGACTTGTAAATGTTTTAACCAAATTAACCTCAGCTATTGAGTCGCAATAGATTTTAATAACTTCTAATGCTAAGGGTTCATCATCTATGGCAATTGCTGTTATCATCTTAACTTTATTTGCAGGTTAACGGTATATGTTTTTAAACCATTTTTAATATTTAATATATAGTCATTTTCATAAAACAGATCTAATTGTTTTCTAGTATTTTGTATTCCACGCTCTGTTGATTGTATTGAATTTTCTTTTAAATTAACAATCGTGTTCGTTACTTCTAAATTCAATTTACTACCAACAACAACCATACTTATTGTAATATTTGAGCTGTTTTCAACATCTGAACCATATTTAAAAGCATTTTCTATAATGCAAATTAAAACAAGAGGTGTTATATTATATTTTTCAAAGTCTCCTTCAAAATGTGTTTTCAAATTAGTTTTATCAGTCAACCTTAATTTTTGGAGATCTATAAAATCTTTAATATAATTGACTTCTTGACCTAAACTTATATACTGCTGATTGCTTTCTGCAACAACATAACGCATCAGATTAGATAATTTTAAAATTGCTTCAGGTGCTTTTTTTGATTTCGATAATGATAAAGCATACAGGCTGTTTAAGGTATTAAATAAAAAATGAGGATTTATTTGAGATTTTAAATATGAAATTTCTGCTAGAAGTTTATCATTAGCTGTTTTATACAAACGTTCATTTACCCTCAAAAATAAAGACAAAAAGAAGATGCCTATATATTGTAAAAAATGATTTTGACTTGATGCTAATATGCTGAAAAAACTAAAACCATCCTGAGTTTTATGTGGCCTATCTCGCATATGAAACCCATTTGTAAAATCTGAATCGTCAATCACAACTTGAGGGAATTCAATAACCAATAAATAACCCAATACTAAGAACAGCGTAAAAAGGTACCATTTTTTCTTAAAGTAAAAATTAGGAATTATAATGTAATAACTAAAGAAAAAGAAAAACGTTAATAGTGAATAACTTAAAAAATTTCTTTGGAATGGTTGTATACTGAATAACGCTACATCTGAATTAATATCGGGTGAGGTTACAATAGGTATTGAAAGTAAACCTAAACCAATTAATAAATTAATTAATAGTTTTTGGTTTTTAATTACGTTTACCTTTCCCAACATACTCCCAATATCTCCACTCAATTAAAACAAACTTACTTTAAATTATTTTTTTAAGCTTTTTTTAATGAAAATATAGCGATAATTTATGATTAAGAAAACTGTAATTCTTTTTTTTCAAAGTTAGATTTGGGTGCCTCGCATACAGGGCAAGAATAACTATCAGATAATTTTTCAAATTTTGTACCCGGACTAATATTAGATTTTTCGTCACCATAAGTTTCATCATAAACGGTAAAACATGACAAACATTGGTGTACTGCTCTTACATCAACATCAACATCTTTAACATTCTCATCGCTTATAATTTCTATTCTACCTAACTGTTCAAAATACTTTTTACTGAGCTCCATTAATAAACCTGGTAATTCAATTTTATCAACATCATGAGCGTAAGCTTCATAAACCTGCGTATTCGGATCAAAATTTTTAAAATGGAGTACATTATATGTTGGGCGAACAGCAAAATCTTTTACAATTTTAGGTGGCGTATTCTTTTCAACAATTACTGAAGCAAAATGAGAACGCTTACCGGTATCATTACTTAAACCAAAAGTAAGACCGTAAGTACTTATATCATTCTGATCAAAACTTAAAACCAAAAACTTTTTCAATTCAAGTGCCTCTTTGTCATCAACAGGAACATGCCAATTCATTTCTAATTGCGAATGACGAATGTTTATTCCCCATTGCCCTAAGAATTTTTCTAAATCTTGACGACATTGCTTTTTAACACCTTTAACTATAAACGATTTCCAAGGTGTTATGCATATTTTACCAATACTATTATCTAAACAAAAACCACAAAACTCTTTTAAAAAGCTTAAATCATAATTATTATTCCGCCAATATAAACCTAACCAATACTGGTCTAAGCCCATTCTATTTACACCTTCATAATACGGAAAAGTAAGGTATGGCACTTCTAATTCCTTTTCCATCGTTTTATTATTTGTAGATAAATTTTTATTTAGAATAAAAAATAATTCATCTATATCTTGAACATCTTCGTAAATATCTTCAATAGTTTTTGATATCGTATTTATATCCCAACTATAAACCAAAACAGGATAATTCGCAGCCTCTTTCCAGTGTGGTAATTTTACATTCAAATACCAATAATCTTCACTTTCTGATGCTATAAAATTTAAATTACCATTAAAGATTGGCACCAAACGTTGTTTTGGATCTGTAATATTAATTTTTAAATGAGGTAGATAATCAAAACCTTCAAGAATGTATAAATACGTTGACCCTTTTAACCAATAGGTCATATCAAAAATATCAGCACAAACGTAAGATGATACTATATTTTGATACGATCGTTCACTAACTATATCCGTATTAAATTTAGAAATACTTTCTAACTGCTCCTCTTTACTCTTATCATTTAGCGGAAAAAGAAAATCTTGACGAGAACCAAAATAAACTTCTTTAAGACCTGCTGTCTCAAGCATAATAATAATATCTTTCAATTCACCTGGTGAAGTAACTCCACCTTTTATTAAAATTCTATGTAAATCATCATTCATAATAGCACAGTTTATTTAGTAAGTTGCAATTGATTGTGAAGTATTTCTTTTATTTCGGGTTTACAGCTACCACAACCTAAACCACCGCCAGTTTCTGAGCATAACTTAGTAAAATCGCTACATCCACCTTGTATAGCCTCTATCACATTACCTTCACCAACTTGACTGCAAGAGCAAATTAGCTTCCCTTTCATTGGCGCTGTATTAGAAGCTCCTCTAAGTAATTCATTTCTTTTCTCTGATAGTTCAATCTCTTCTTCAATTAGGCGTTTAAATTCAGCAAATTCATTTTTATCACCCATTAAAATAGCGCCTTTAAGTGTATCATCTTTTACGATACATTTTTTATAAAAACGCTTACTAACATCCATTAATATAATTTCTTCATAGCTAGAATCTCCTTGTGGAGAATTTACCATACCAATACTACACAAGTCTAAGTTTTCAAACTTTAAAATATTCATTAGAACAGATCCACTATAAATACTGCTAAAATCACCTAAAATATAATTAGCCGCAATATCTGCTTGTTGCTCTGCTGCTGATGTAATTCCAAAAAGTGAATTATTAAATTCGGCTATTTCACCTAATGCAAAAATTGAAGGGTTTGAAGTTTGTAAATATGAATTTACAACAACGCCTCGCCTTGTTTTTAAATTGGTCTGTTTTGCTATTTCAATATTTGGTCTTGTACCAATCGCATAAACAATAGCATTACATTTTATCGTCTTTCCTGTTTTTAAATTTACTAACAAAGTATGATTGCTTGTTCGCTCTTCAAAAACAGTACTAACCTCGTTATCAAAATATAAGTTTATACCTCGTTCAGCAACATCTTCAGCTAATAATCTACTTGCTACACTATCTAACTGACGCTCCATTAATCTTGGAGCTCTCTGTATGATACTAATATTAACATGTATCTTTTTTAAAGCTGCTGCAAGTTCTAAACCTAACAAACCACCACCAACAATAACCACATGTTGCTCTTCATTTGGCAGGCCAGTTTCATGTAGGTATTTTTTAAGTTTATCTGCATCACCTCGTTCGCGCATAGTAAAACGACCTGGCAAATTTATTTGCACATCACTAGGCACAAAGGCACGGCTACCGGTAGCCATCATTAATAAATTAAAAGAATGCACTTCACCGTTTTCATCAGTTACCGTTTTTTCTTCATCATTAACTTTTGAAATTCCTATTCCGGAATGCAGTTCAACATCAAGCTTATTTAACTCCCCTTTTTTTAGTTTTTCTAAAGCTTCCCAAGAAAGCTCATCACTTACGTATTCTGGCAACAGTACACGGTTATAAAAAGGATCTTTTTCTTTTGAAAAAACATGCAACTCATCAACTTTATTTTTCTCTCTATACGATTGAATAAACCTATATGCTGCAGCACCAGCACCAATGATGATAATTTTTTGTTTTGGTTTCTCAAATTTTTCAACTTGTACAGCACAGTATTTAAAATCTGGCTCTTTTGATACTGGGTCTACAATATCATTGGTTAAATTATTAGCCCTACCAAAATCATTATTCAGTACTTTACCCCAATGCATTGGTAAGAAAACTACACGTTCTCTAATATCAAAATTAATAGTAACCTTAACTTGTACTTGACCTCTTCGGCTTTTTATAACTGCAATATCACCCTCACTTAAATTTCTCAAATAAGCATCAACCCTATTCATTTCTAAATAAGGGTCAGGAATATGCGTAAGCAATCGTTTTACTTTACCTGTTTTTGTACGCGTATGCCATTGATCACGTACTCTCCCCGTATTTAGCACTAAAGGATAATCAACATTTGTTTCTTCCGATTTGTTATATAGTGCAGTGGGTGCATTAAAATGTACTTTTGTATCTGGTGTGAAAAATATTTTATCATTAAAAAGTCGTGGTGTCCCTGGATGCGTTGCATGTGGCACGGGCCATTGGAAACTTCCTTCATTTTTCAATCTGTCATAAGATAAACCAGTGATATCAATATTGGTATCTTTAGTTAATAAACAATGTTCATCATAAACTTCACTCGCATTATTATAATCAAAACCTTCAAAACCCATAGCTTGAGCAAAACGCCATAATATTTCAACGTCAGGCAAAGCCTCACCCGGAGCATCAATAACTTTTGGTAAATAACTAATTCTGCGTTCAGAGTTAGTCATTGTACCTTCTTTTTCTAACCAACCAGCTGCTGGTAGTAATAAATCGGCGAATTTTGTGGTTTCAGAATTATAAGAAATATCTTGAACCACTACAAAGCTTGCTTTTTTTAATGCTCGTTCTACCTTATTAACATTAGGCATGCTTACTGCCGGGTTAGTACATATAATCCAAATTGCTTTTAATTTGCCTTCATCAAGCGCATCAAACATTTCTGTTGCTGTATAGCCAGGCTTCTCCTGAATAGATTTACCTCCCCAAAAATCTGAAACTTCTTTTCTATGTTCTGGGTTGTCTAAATTTTTATGTGCAGCAAGTAAATTAGCCATACCACCTACTTCTCTACCACCCATCGCATTTGGCTGTCCAGTTAATGAAAAGGGACCTGCACCGGGTTTACCTATTTGACCCGTAATTAATGATATGTTTAATAATGCAACATTTTTTGAAACCCCAATAACACTTTGGTTGAGCCCCATTGTCCACATACTAATAAAGCCTTTAGCATTACCAATATATTGTGCTGCTTTTTTAATTTCATCGGCAGGAATACCACATTTTTCTGCTGCTTGACGAACCGTTAATTGAAAAGCACTTTCTTTACATGCTTCAAAATTTACAGTATGTTTTTTAATGAAATTTTTATCTATTTTCTTCTTGTCTATTAAAACACGTGCAATAGCATTAAACAGAATAACATCAGTACCTGGTAATATTTGCAAATGCAAATCTGCCGAAGCACAGGTTTGTGTTTTTCGAGGGTCTACTACTATTATTTTTACATTTGGGTTTTCTTCTTTATGTTTTTCTAATCTTCTGAATAAAATAGGGTGACACCAAGCTGGGTTTGCACCTGCAATTAAAAAACAATCTGCTAATTCAATATCAGCATAAGCAATTGGAACAGAATCTTCACCAACCGTTTTTTTATACCCAACTACTGCTGAACTCATGCAAAGTCTTGAATTGGTATCAATATTATTACTACCAATAAAACCTTTTATAATTTTGTTCGCTAAGTAATACTCTTCAGTTAAACATTGTCCAGACACATAAAAACCTACACTATCTGGTCCATGTTTGTCTATAATTGTTTTAAAAACTGCTGCTGCTCTATCAAAAGCGGTATCCCAACTAATACGTTGCATTGGGTGATTTCTACTCCAACGCATTTCAGGGTATAAAATACGATCAGTTGTATCTTGAGCTACGTAATTTAAGTTTTTACCTTTAGAACAAAGCATACCCGTATTTACGGGATAATCAGGATCTCCTTCTACACTAATATTCCCTTTTGAATCTTTATCAACCAAAATACCACAACCTACGCCGCAGTAAGAACAAATTGATTTATGTGTTGTATTTTTTTGCATGATTATTCCACTAAATACTTGATGTATCAAAATTAACATTCGAAAGATACAAAAATACGTATAAATACGTAGTTAAAATTTAATAATTATTAACCGTTAGTTTTACTAGTATGATAAATAAATGGCTTTAAAAACATTCATTCCTATTTTCAAAAAAGACTTTTTAAAGTTAAATTGCCAATAAGGAAAATAGCTACAAAACTGAAAATGAATAAACCAACCACCATTAAAGAAGTATTAGTTGCTTTAGATGAAATTATCGAAGAATCAATTGTAACTAACAGTCGGTTAGGCTTTTTTGCATATTTATACAGAAGAACTACTGCTGAAATACTTAAAGAAGTTGAACTAGGTAGTTTTGAGAATAATGAACAATTACAACGTATGGATGTTGCATTCGCTAATCTTTACATTGATGCCTACCACGATTATAAAGCTGGCAAACCCGTAAGTAAATGTTGGGCTTACTCTTTTGTAAGTGCAGATGAAAAACTAAGTATAATACAACATATTTTATTGGGAGTAAATGCCCATATAAATTTAGACCTTGGTATTGCAACTGCCGCAACTATGAAAGGTAAAGATATTAGTGATATAGAAAACGATTTTAATAAAGTAAATGATATCTTATTTAATATTACTAATGAAATGCAAAACCGATTAAGCAGGGTTTCTCCATTACTATTTATACTTGATATGCTTATAAAAAATACTGATGAGCAAATTATAGATTTTAGCATGCGAAAAGCTAGGGAGCAATCATGGAATAGCACTAACTATTTATGGACATTGGACGATGAGCAGTTACCAGAGGCAATAAGCAACCTTGATTTTATAGTTTATAAATTTGCGACAATTTTAAAAAACCCTAAATCAATATTCATCAAGTTCGCATTAAAATGTATAAGTTTTTTTGAAGAAAAGAACATCAGCAAAATAATTAACAAGCTAAAAGAGGATTAAAGTTTAAACCAAGTTAAACTCTTGTGCTTTTTTAGATAAATCGATAAGGTTTTTAACTTCCATTTTACGCATTAAATTAAAACGATGTGTTTCAACAGTACGCTTACTATTTTCTAATTGTTCAGAAATTTGTTTGTTTGTTAAACCAGAAAGTATCAATTCTAGGATTTGAAGTTCTTTACCCGTTAAATCAAAAGGATTATCGCTATTTTTTGCAGGTTTTGATGGTTTATCTACACTTTTACCTCCATTTAAGAGGTTATTTACAAGTACATTTGAAATATCACCACTAAAATACTTACCACCCTGCTGTACCGTACGTATAGCTTTAATAAACTCTATTTTACCAGTATCTTTTAGTAAATAACCACTAGCACCTGCACTTACTGATTTTAATATATACTCTTCAGAATCATGCATTGAAAGTATAATTGCCTTGACATTTGTACCTTGTTTGTTTAGCATACTAACTGCATCAATACCATTCATTACTGGCATTCGAATATCAATAATTAAAAGATCTGGTTTTTTTTCATTTACCATATCTATAGCTTCCTTTCCATTAGAAACCTCAGCTACAACTACTAAATCTTCTTCCTCTTCAAGTAAAGCTCTTATTCCATCTCTAACTAAAGAATGATCATCTGCTAAAACAATTTTTGTGGTTTTCATTAAAAAATAAATATTTATACAAATATAAAATAAAAAATACGTAGTTAAAATACGTATTTTTCTAATAAAAATTAAACTCTTTTATTGCTAATTTAGGCAAGAAAAGAGTTTAATTAAAAAGTTATTATATTGAAGTACTAGTGTCTACAATAGACTCTATAGTGTTTTCAATAGAATCAGGAATATTTTCAAAAAAATCATATCCGGTAATTGCTTCTATATCATCAACTGATGTTCCAAATTCTGTCCAATCACTACTTATATTTTGATCATTAGGCACACTAATAGCAATCATACGTGTTGCTGTTGTTACCCGATTAATATCATTAGAACCATTTGGTAATATTAAGGCTACTTTCCAAAAAGTTTCAGGAACCGTAATATTATCTTCATAAATATAATCAAAAGAACCGTTTGAACCTGTACCACCAACACCTATAACTCCTGCTATAATGTGTACCTCATGACCTTCATCAATAACCTCTCTTAAATAATCCTCAAAATTAGCCCATATACCTTGGTTATTATCTGGAGATTGAGGTACAATATTTGTCATATAATATGTGTTTTCATTTGAGTCATCATCACCATTTCTATCAGCTGAAGGGCAAAGGTGACCTCTATCAAAACCAGTATTTGTATAATTTGAAGTTGATGCAGTAAAAAAGTTGCTTGGTAATGATGCATCTTGTTTAAAACAATTGCATCTATCTGAACTACCCGTCCAGGCTGTACTTAAATGCCAACTTACCCAATTTGCAGTTCCTTTAGAATTATTATATGATAAAACATAATCTGTATTATCAAGATAATAATTATCTGAGTCTGTACTTGCGTTAGAAGGGTTTCCAAAAGTTATATTACTATCTTTTGTCGCAATAGTTGAATCTTCAGAAGATGTAGAAACGCTCATTTCAATATTATCAAAATTTATTCTATTTGAACTTCCTGATAATTTTATAATTCCATAACGTACACTTTCAAATTCATCCACATCATAAGTAACCGTGTTTAAAGTTGTTGAACTAGATGTTATTATATCTCCAAGTGTTAACCATGTATCACCACTATCATACGAAACAACTAATTGCCATGTTGAAGAACCGTCTGAACCATAGACTGCATGCCTAATACTTAATGACTCAACACCATCAGTCATATCAAAATTCATTAGTAAATGCCCAGTATTTCTTATCCTTACTGATTTAGAACCGTATTTTCTATCATTAGATAATGATCCAATTAAGGCATCCGAAAGGTTCCAACTACCTGAATTTTCAATAGTAATATCGGCTTCACTGTAGCTTGATTTTGTTGCGTCTTCAAAATCTTCAATAAAACCTTCTACTCCCTTTGCCGTATGATTATGTTTAAAATACCCCTCGTTGTCATACAAATACAAAGTTGTAGATAATGAACCCGTAATTATTAAACCTTCGGTTGTTGTCGAAGTAGTTTCTGAATCATCATAATAATTTTCTTCATCATTATTTGTACAGCCTGTAAGTAGACCTGTTACAATCAGTAGCGCAATAAATCTCTTTAAAAAAATAGTTTTTGTCATTTCGTCGATTATTTAATAATAAATAACGAAATTATTTTTTGTAAATTAAATAATAATTAATAGAATTTTAAATTAATAAAAAGAAAAAACCACCACAATTACTTATAAAAGTAATTATGATGGCTGAATAGAAAACTAAATATAAGTTCTTATTTAGCTGTGTTTAAAAACTTTGGCTTGATGGTTAACATTGCCCATGCCCAGTTTTGTCCACCAGCTGCTGCAGCAGCAGTAGTACCTTTTAATTCATACATACCATCACTAGCAAACATTTGAGAATAACCTATTGCAAGTCCGAAACCTTTAAATTTCTTTGCATAAACTAAATCAACTTCTGTACCTAATGATTTTTCTCCACTTGCTAATTCTTGTTCTCCACTAAAGTTTAATGCTTTTACTAATAAGCTTGAAGTTTCATTTAAAGTAAACTTAGCACTTGCATGAACATCAAATAAACCGATTGAATTTGCATGATTACCTACGTAGAAATAATCCATAAACCCGTTAAACTTGTGGTTTGTACCATATAAGGGAAAGAACGCACCTGTTTCACCAGCATCACCATCATTTCCACTAATAATTTCAGTACCCAAACCTAAAGCAACTTTACTTGAAGCTTTATACGTTAAATCTAAACTTGCTAAATATGCGCCTTTTACTTTTAAACCACCTTGTCTCTCACCAGTTTGTACAAAAAAGTTACCTGCTAAACCTAAGCTTCCTTTTTTATAGTTTAAATGTGTACCAATAGTTTGTAAACTATTTACACCATCAGGTGTTAAACCATCTTCTTCATAAGCTTGAAAACCATTATTTAAAACTAACAAACTACCTGAAAAAGCATCCCAACTTTGTTTCATATAAATGTATTGCATTGCTTTATATGAGAAAAAACCTGTTGTTGTATATTCTGTTCCAACAGATTGAAAACCTGCAGGGTTATCAAAATCTTGATTAAATGCTAAACCTAAGTCAAAAAGAAATTTACCTTTTTTATATTTAAGTAATGCAGCATCATGGTTTCTACCTTGTTGTGCCCAATTTAAACCTCCAAATATTCTTTGATCGTCATATGAAATTACTTGTCTACCTAATTTTGTAGAAAAACCTTCACCTAATTTAATATCTGCCCATGCTTCAAACACTGCAAATGAATTATTTTCATCATCTGGAAGAATTTGTCTATTCTCACCCCAAACCATAACATCTTGTAAACTCACATAAACCTTATAAGATTCATCTTGGTAGCCAAAATTAAGTCTTGCTCTTGTTGATGTTGCAAAACCAGCATCTGCGCCGTCAGCAATTACATTACCATATCCATGGCGGTATTCTGTTCTTGGTCTAAATTCTCCATCAATAGTAATTTGTGCATTAATAAATTGAACAGAGAATAAAGCAACTGCGATTAATAAGTTCAGTTTTTTCATTTTAAAAAAATTTAGTTGTTTTTTTGTTTTTTAGTGTTCTAGAAAATCAATTAAGTGTTTTCTATAAGTATAATAATCAGGGTGATCAAGTACTGCTTTTCTAGTTCTTGGTCTTTCAAAATCTATGTTTAGAACATCCCCAATTTTTGCTTTTGGTCCACTAGTCATCATTACTACGCGGTCTGCTAAAAAAATAGCTTCATCAACATCATGGGTAATCATGACAGCTGTGATTTTTTCTTTATTCCATATTTCAATTAGAATATCTTGAAGTTCACCACGCGTTAAAGAATCGAGCATTCCAAAAGGCTCATCTAATAATAATACTTTAGGTTTTATAGCGAAGGCTCTTGCGATACCTACACGTTGTTGCATTCCTTGAGATAATTCATTTGCTTTTTTATGAAAAGCACCATCTAAACCTACTTTGTGTAAATAATACTTAGCAATATCAGTTCTTTGTGCTTTTGTAGCATGAGGGAATACTTGGTTTACACCTAATAACACATTTTGCAATGCTGTCATCCAAGGCATTAAACTTGGCGATTGAAAAATTACACCACGATCTGGCCCCGGACCTTTTACCGGGTTACCAAGCACAGCAATATTTCCTCCAGATATTGGGTTTAAACCCGCAATCATTGATAACATTGTTGTTTTTCCACAACCTGAATGCCCAATGATAGTTACAAACTCTTCCTTCATAATTTGAAGGTTCAAGTTTTCTAAAACTACATAGTCACCTTTTGGAGTAGGGTACACCTTTTTCAAATCTTTAAGGTCAAGCATTACTTTTGACGGAAATACAATTCCATTTTCTGAATAAGTATTGGTGTTTTTTATAGTACTTGTGTTCATATCGTAAATTGATTTAAAGTGATCCTACAAAGCTTTTTGGTTCTAAATCTGGCAATACATATTCTACTTCTGAAACCGATTTTCTTTCGTCACCAATAGTCATTAAATAAGCGATAATTTCATTTCTAGTTTTCATGAAGTTTTCATTGTCATTCAAAGCAGTTTTATCACGAGGACGGTCAATCTCTATTTTGAATTCTGGCCCTAATGTGGCGTTTGGCCCTGGCTTTAAAGGAATGATTCTATCTGCCATATAAATACCTTCATCAACATCATTCGTAATAAGTAATGCTGTACGTTTATCTTGATTCCAGATGTTTAATATTTCATCTTGTAAATTACCTCTTGTCAATGCATCTAACGCTCCTAAAGGTTCATCCATAATAATCATTTCTGGTTTCATTGCCAATGCTCTTGCCACTGCAACACGTTGGCGCATTCCACCAGATAATTCTTTTGGTCTTTTATTAATTGCATGTGAAAGCCCCACCATTTCAACGAAGCTTTTTACACGCTCCATTATTTCTGATTTACTCTCTTTTGGGAAAGCTTCAGTAACTGCCATTGCAACATTTTGACCTACAGTTAACCATGGTAATAAAGAGTAATTTTGAAAAATTACACCACGTTCATGGCTTGTATCTACAACTGGTTCGCCTTTAAATAAAACTTCACCACTTGTTGGTTTTATAAGTCCGTTAATTAAATTTACTAGAGTAGTTTTGCCACTACCTGTAAAGCCAACTATCGCAACAAATTCACCCTCTTCAATAGTAAGATTGATATTAGACAATACCTCTGTACTATCTTTTCCTGTTCCGTATGTTTTACAAACATTTTTTAGTTCTAAATATGCCATGTTATAGAGTTTTAATATTTAGATTAAATTCCTTCATTCTTGTTAAATGATACCATTTGTTGTACTGTTAGCATTAACCTATCTAACAGAAAACCTATAATACCAATCACGAACATGGCAACGATTATTTTTGAATTTGAATCGTTTGCTCCGTTTTGGAATTCTTCCCAAACGAACAAACCTAAACCAGGACTTTGTGCAAGTAATTCAATTGCAATTAATACCATCCAAGCTACAGATAAAGTAATACGTAGACCTGTGAAAATCAGCGGTAATGATGATGGTAATATTACTTTGAATACTTTTTGAAAAGTACCAAGCTTTAAAACTTTAGCTACATTTATATAATCTTTATCAACCGAAGCTACACCCATTGCTGTGTTAACTAATGTTGCCCACATGGCACATAAACCAACACTTATAAATGAAATAACAAAAGCATTATCAGAGCTTTTACCTATGTAGATAGTTTTTACAATCATAAACACAAGTAAGTACCAAACTACTGGAGAAACTGGCTTAAAAATTTGAATAAACCAATTGAAAGCGCTTTTAAGAGTTGGACTTAAACCTATAATTATACCTATTGGAACTGCAATTAATAAGGCTAACAAAAAGCCCGCAAATACCGTTTTAATACTTGTTAGTACCGTATCAATAAATGATGCTCTACCTGTGTAAACTATTGGGGCTTTACCTTTTGCTATCAATTTTTGGTTTGTTGCTTCCATTTTGGTTGCAAAAGCATCTTTTTTCTCTTTAATAATATAATGATCTGCTATTAAAGATTGTAATGATGCCCATACTTGTGTTGGTGAAGGCAAAGTATTTGGTTGACACCCACTTTCACCAGACTCAATACAAGCACGCTCTGCATCAGCCGCTGCTTGCCCTTGTTCTGTAAGTGCTTTTTCAACTTTATAATCAGCTTCTTTATTGTATAGCGCTTTAGAACCTAAATGCCATAAGCCTATGAATAATAGGATAGAAAGAATTGTAATACCGGTTTTTTTAAAACCGCCTAAAAAATTGACTTTCCCTAATTTCAACTTTAAAAATTCAGTTATTGGCTTCATAATATTAGGTGCTTGACTTTCTGTTTTTAATGTAATTTCCTGTTTCATTTTGCTTTGCTTTTTAGGTTGTTAAGCGATAACTAAACTTTAATCTTTATTACCAATAGAAAAGCTATTGATATACCCAATTGGATCTTTAGCATCATAACTTGTACCGTCAATAAAGTCTGCAGATGCTGGTTTATAACCATCAGTATCAGGAATATCTGACTCTGGTATTTTACCTTCAGCAACTAATAAATCTGCCGCTTTTTTCCATACATCTGGTCTATAAATATCTTTGATAGTTGTTTCATACCAATCAGCAGATTTAGCTTCAGGAATTTGCCCCCATCTACGCATTTGTGTTAAGAACCAAATACCATCAGAATAAAAAGGATATGTTGCGTTATACTTATAAAAAACATTAAAGTCTGGCATATCACGTTTATCACCTTTTTCAAACTCAAAAGTACCTGTCATGGAATTTGCTAATACTTCTTCTGGTGCACCTACGTATTGAGACATCGATAATATTTTTACAGCTTCAGCTCTGTTTGATGGTTCATCTAACCACTTACCTGCACGTATTAATGCTTTTGTAACTGCTACAGCTGTATTAGGGTTCTCTTCAACAAACTTTTTAGTCATTACAAATACTTTTTCTGGGTTATTTTTCCAGATGTCATAATTTGTAACAACAGGAACACCAATACCTTTAAATACCGCTTGTTGGTTCCAAGGTTCACCTACACAATACCCGTAAATAGTACCTGACTCTAGAGTAGCTGGCATTTGTGGTGGAGGCGTAACTGATAACAATACTTCAGCATCAATTTGACCTTGAACATTATCAGCCGTATACATACCTGGGTGAATACCCGCAGCTGCTAACCAATATCTAATTTCATAATTGTGTGTTGATACAGGGAAAACCATTCCCATTTTAAAAGGCTTACCACTATTTTTATACTCCGTAACTACTGGTTTTAAAGCATCTGCCTTAATTGGATGAACTGGCTTACCATCATCTCCTGTAGGAACATTAGGCTTCATTTTAGACCAAACATCATTTGAAACAGTAATACCGTTCCCGTTTAAATCCATAGAAAAAGGAGTTACAAGTTCTGCTTGTCTACCAAAACCAGCGCCCGCTGCAATTGGTTGTCCTGCTAACATATGTGAGCCATCTAATTGACCATCAATTACACGATCTAAAACATTTTTCCAGTTTGATTGTGCTTCAACAGAAACATAAAGACCTTCTTCTTCAAAAAACCCTTTTTCTTTTGCAATGGCTAAAGGTGCCATATCTGTTAACTTAATAAAACCAAATGTTAATTGTGGCTTTTCAATTTCAAGGGTTGCAATTTCTTGTGGTTCAGAAGCTACTTCCTTTGCTTTCTTTTCTTTCCCTCCACATGCGCTTAAAAGAAGCGCTGTAAAAAATGAAAAGGTAAATTTTTTAAGTACGTTTTTCATGGTTATTAATTTAAGTGTTCTACGTATTAATACTTATTCGTAGCAAATATATAAGTAGTCTTCATTTCATTTTATGAAATTGCACATAACTAAACATCTTTTTACACCATTAGTAAAACTGCTAAAAAACATATTTAAGATGTAACTTATTAAAATTCAATTTATTAAATATAATACGTAGTAGCACTTACTTAAATCATATGAGTACGTATTTATAAAAAAGTTTACTAAAAATAATTTCTGAGGAAACAGAAACCTATATACTTTTAGAAAGAAGTTATTTTTCTAAAGTTATAGCTATTCCAAATTAGAAAGCCCTGAATAATTTTTGCCATTACCAAATGGATCTTTCCCTCCATCGAGGTATAATTTGAGCTTTCAAAATAGTACTCACAAGAAATCACCTATATTAATCTACAAGATTTAGGGTTGAACAATTATACTCATAATTAAATAAGTAACTATAATTAGATGGCAAGGAAAAAATTACTTGAAATAACATATCAAGAAAATTAACTGTCTAAGTAGTAATTGTGCTCTGAAATCTCTTGTTTAAGTAGTGCTAAGTTCACAATACTTATTTTTTTACCTTTTGCACTAATAAGGTTTTCTTTTTTTAAAGCAGAAAAAATTCGAATAACTTGCTCCTCTGTGGTGCCCGCATAATCTGCATACTCCTTTCTACTAAGTGGTAAGTTTAGAAAATCATTTTTAGTATTGAATTTTCTATGTATATATAATAAGGTATCAACTATACGCTCACGAACGGTCATTTGTGAAATAGTTTTAACTTTAGCTTCACTCTTATTTAATTCGTTTGCATAAAATAACATTAGGTCATACGTAAAACTTGGATCAGTTTTAAGTACCTCTTGTAAAATAGCTTTTGAAAAATAGCAAAGCACTGTATCTTCTAATGCAATGGCACCAATTGAGTAATACTCCTCTGTACCAAAACCTCTATGTCCGATTATTTCTCCTTCGTTTGCAAACCTTACAATTTGTTCACGGCCATTAATTCCTGTTCTAAAAACTTTTACTTTACCTTTTAAAATAAAAAAGAGTCCGTTTACGGGCGCACCTTCAATAATAAATTGCTGTCCCTTTCTACATCTAATTTCAGTTTTTTTATGTGAAAAATCAAAGACAGATGGTGTTGATAGATTTTTTTTAATTAAACAAGTATCATTCACACAAGTACCACAAGAAACTCCTTTAATTGAAAATTTTCTAGCGTTCGAATTAATAGTATGTTGGACTGAAGTTCTCAAATATATTTTGTTATTTATCTGCCAATTGCATGTTTAAATTTTCTTCTTCTACTTTTTCCTCAGATACTGCAAATTTAATTGCTAATGATAATAGTGATGCTAGCAATATACAACCACCAATTACAAAGTAACCACTAGAAACAGCTGTTGCTGAAGCAACTGTTTGAGCTGTTTTTATAGCTTCTTCACCCAAAGCATTATTAGCAGAAATAGCAGCACTTTCAGCAACTGCAGATTTCGATTTTAATAAAATAGCTGCTAAAAAAGCACCAACGTTACCACCTGCGCCAACAATACCTGAAATAGATCCAATGGCTTTTTTATTTATAAAAGGCACTACTGAAAAAGTTGCTCCTTCAGCCATTTGTACAGATAAGCTAAAGAGTATTAAAAATATCATTCCTACAACCAAACTTGTTGTAGTTGAAAAAACAGCCAACACAACACCTTCAATAGCTAACATTACTGCTAAGAATATAACTCTACCTCTTAGCCCTTTCATCTTTCCGAAGACATCTCCGAAGTAGCCACCTAGTGTTCTAGCAAATATGTTCATTAAAGCAAATGAAAGGACTAGATTACCAGCAAAAGTACGCTCCAAACCAAATCTATTTTGAAGGTAATCATCCATAGTACCGTAAACCGTAAGTTCAATACCAAAGCATGAAGCGTAAACTAAAAATAAAATCCAAACTCTGTAATCTTTTAAAGTACTAGTAAATGAAACTTCGTCCTTTTTTAAAATTGGCATTTCACCTTTCTCTTTTAGTTCTTTATAATTCCCTTCAGGAGTATCTTGAGTGAAAAAATAATAAACAAGTCCCATACAAAAACATAAAACACCTGCAATTACCATTGAATATCGCCAAGCAATATTATCAGCAACACCAAAACTTACTACAGCCGCCGCAATTAAAGGCATACCTAAACGGTTTGCACCACCACCAAGGTTTCCCCAACCTGCAGAGGTAGCATTTGCAGTACCAACGATACTAGGGGCAAACATTATTGAAGTGTGAAATTGTGTTATTACAAATGATGCACCTATAAAACCTATAAACAACCTGCATACTAAAAACTGTAAAGGTGTTTGTACAAAACCTAATAATATTACAGGTATTGCACCAAATACAAGTAAATACGTATAACATAATCTTGGGCCATATTTATCACATAATTTTCCTATTAATAAACGTGCAAATACAGTACCTGAAACGGCTAATATTATAGAGTTCCATTTTTGCGAAGGTGTTAATCCTAAATCTTTAACTACATCTGGCATAAAAGGAACAATTCCAAACCAAGAAAAAAAGCATAAGAAAAATGCTATTGAGGTAATCCAAAATGTTCTAATCGGAATACTTTTAAAATTAGTTAAATTTAATTTTGTGGCTTTTCCTGAGGTAGAATTTTTCATAGTGTCTGAATTAAAGAAATTAATGTAGCTTTCTTGATATGAATCAAAAATACGTATAAATACGTATAAATACTTATTTTTAAAGACAAAAAGACAAATTTATACGTAATTTTAATTATATATTAGTTTTCTACCTCATATATTATTGAAAATATAATTGAAGACAGTAAACAGATATAATTCAATATTCTTAGGAATATTAAACTTAGCTAATAATAAATAAATCCACCGATATATTGGTCAAAATCTGGATCAAGGCAGAACCAAAATAATGACCATATCGGCTTGAAAATTATGTATAGAAATAATTAAAGGTTAGAATTTAAAACACGTTGCACTTCTTCTTCATAGAAAGATGGGTGTTCCGCAACAACATCACCAATAACAATTACACCTGGCTTAGTTATATCAATGGTATTTAGCACACTAGTGTAGTTTTGTAACATGCCAGTGACACATGTTTCTGCTGTTAAAGTTCCGTTTTGAATAATAGCAAATGGCGTTAATGTATTTCTGTATTTTGAAACTTCTTGGGCTATTTCGCTAAACTTACGAATACCCATAAGTATCACCATAGTTGCCGATGATTGTGCAGCCAATTGTAAATCATCTGAAAAAGAACCATCTTTTTTTGTTGCTGTCATCACCCAAAAACTACTACTAATCCCTCTTCTTGTAACAGGAATACCTTGACTTGCTGGTACAGCTACAGCACTAGTAACACCTGGAATTACTGTAATAGGTATACCAAAAGATTCTACGTATTCAATTTCTTCACTTGCTCTTCCGAAAACAAAAGGATCACCTCCTTTTAAACGTACTACATGTCCGTAAGTATAGGCGTTTTCGACAATTAGTTTATTAATATCATCTTGTGTGTAAGAATGTTCACTACAACGTTTACCTACGTATATTTTAGGTACACTATCATCAATTTCATTTAAAAGTTGATTGCTAATCAATGCATCATATAAAACTACTGATGCTTGCTGTAAAGCCTTGAACCCTCTTAAAGTAATAAGGTCACTACTACCAGGGCCAGCGCCGACTAATGTTACTTTTGGTTGAATAGATACTGTCATAATTTTCATTTTTAAGACCTATAATTAATAATATGACAACAAAACTACGTATTTATTTTTATAAAAATAGTAAATATATACGTAATTATACGTAATATTGCTACGTAATATCTAAAACGGCATATATGAAAACTATAATAGTTGTAGGAAATGGAATGGTTGGTTATAAGTTTTGTGAAAAATTTATGGCTAAAGAAGGTAGCAAATCTTTTAAACTCATTGTTTTTGGTGAAGAGCCAAGACCTGCTTATGATAGAGTTCATTTAAGTGAGTATTTTGAGAACAAGAATGCTAAAGCTTTAGAAATGGCTCCTCGTACTTGGTACGAAGAAAATGAAATAGAATTAATTACTAATGTTAGAGTAAGTGACATCAGTAGAAAATCTAAAACTATTGTAACGACTAAAGATGAAAAGTATACTTACGATTATTTGGTATTAGCAACAGGTTCATCAGCTTTTGTTCCTCCAATTAAGGGAATTGAAAAAGAAGGCGTATTTGTATACCGTACTATTGAAGATTTAGACGATACCATGAACTATGTTGCTAAATTAAAAGCTGAAGGAACACAAAAAAAAGCAGCTATATTAGGTGGAGGACTTTTAGGTTTAGAGGCAGCTAAAGCATTAGTTGATATGGGACTTGAAACTTCCGTTGTTGAATTTGCTCCTAGATTAATGCCAAGGCAATTAAATAACGATGCTAGTAAATCTTTACAAACCAAATTAGAAGCCTTAGGTATTAAGATATTATTAAGTAAAGCTACGCAACAATTAACTGGTGATAGCTTTATGACAGGAATGCAATTCTCGGAAGATGAAACTGTACCATTTGATATGTTACTAGTTTCTGCCGGAATTAGACCTAGGGATGAATTAGCTAAAACCTGTGAATTAGAAGTAGGTACAAGAGGTGGTATTGTTGTTACTAATGATATGAGAACTTCTGATACTGATATTTTTGCTATTGGTGAATGTGCTTTATTAAACAATATGATTTATGGCTTAGTTGCTCCTGGTTATGATATGGCAGAAATTGTTGTAGAACAATTACTAGGCGATAAAGAGGCTAATATGCCAACTGAAATAGATATGTCTACCAAACTTAAGTTAAGTGGTATTGATGTAGCTAGTTTTGGTGATGCATTAAACGAAAATGATGGTTTAGAAATTGTTTACGAGAATGCTCTTCAAGGTATTTACAAAAGTATTATTGTAGATAAAGAAGGAAAATCACTATTAGGTGGTATTATGGTTGGTGATGCTTCTGATTATAGTATGTTGCACCAAATTTTCTTAAACGGAATGGCAATTCCTGAAAACCCTGAACAATTAATATTACCAGCTGGTGCAGATGGAGGTTCTTTTGGTGATGTTATGGATTTACCGAATGAAGCACAAATATGCTCTTGCGAAAATGTCACCAAAGGACAAATTTGTGGTTCTATTGAAAGTGGTGAATCTAAAGATCTAGCCGATGTTGTTAGCTGTACTAAAGCAGGTACTGGTTGTGGTGGTTGTAAGCCAATGGTAAAAGACCTTACTGAGGCTACTTTAAAATCTTTAGGTATTGAAGTTAAGGACTCTGTTTGTGAACACTTTGATTATAATCGTCAAGATTTGTACAAAATAATTCAAGTAAAAGGGTATGAAACTTTTGATGAAGTATTAGATAACCACGGAAATGGTGGTCATGGTTGTGAATTATGTAAACCTCTTGTAGCTTCATTAATGGCAAGTATCAATGCTGATACTGCTAATAAAGAATATGCTATACAAGATTCAAATGATCGATTTTTAGCAAACATTCAGCGTAATGGCACCTATTCTGTAGTCCCACGTGTTCCTGGTGGAGAAATTACACCAGATAAGCTAATTGCTCTTGGAGAAATTGCTAAAAAATATGATTTATATACCAAAGTAACTGGTGGTGTACGTATCGATTTATTTGGTGCAACTTTGAACCAATTACCATTAATTTGGAAAGAATTAATTGATCATGGCTTTGAAAGTGGTCATGCATACGGTAAATCTTTACGTACAGTAAAAACTTGCGTAGGTTCTACATGGTGCCGATACGGAATGGATGAGAGTGTAAGTTTTGGTATCGAATTAGAAAATAGATATCGAGGAATACGTGCCCCTCACAAAATTAAAGGTGGTGTTTCTGGTTGCATTCGTGAATGTGCGGAAGCCCGTGGAAAAGATTTTGGTTTAATTGCTGTTGAAGGTGGTTGGAACTTATACCTTGGAGGTAATGGAGGGGCTACACCACGACATGCTGAACTATTTGCAGAACAGATAGATAATGAAACGGTAATTAAATATATTGACCGTTATTTAATGCTGTACATGCGTACCGCAAAACCTCTACAAAGAACAGCAGCATGGCAAGAACGTTTAGAAGGTGGACTTGATTATTTAAAAGAAGTAATTATAGAAGATAAATTAGGGATTGCAGAAGATTTAGAAAATGAAATGCAAACACTAGTTAATAAGTTTGAATGCGAATGGACACAAGCTATTAACGATCCAGAAATGATGAAGCGTTTTAATCACTTTGTAAATAGCGATGATGATGATGATAACTTAGTATTTGTTCCTTTAAGAGAACAAAAAATGCCTGAAAAATGGGTCTAATTGAGTTTTAAACAATCAATTATAAATTTTAAACAATGAATATAATTTCAGATAAATATAAAACCGTAAAGCCAGAAGATGTTAACGTATGGTTTAAAGCAGCGCCTGTTAGTTCATTTCCTAAAGATGGTGGCGCCTGTGTTAAATACAAAGATTTACAGATTGCTGTATTTAATTTTAAAAGACTAAATAAATGGTATGCTTGTCAAAACTTATCCCCTGAAAAAGAAGAAATGGTTTTAAGCAGAGGTATGATTGGTGATCACAAAGGTATACCAATGGTTGCATGCCCGTTACACAAAAAAACTTTTTCTTTAGAAAGCGGTGATAATTTGAATGGTGATTTAGATGCTATTGCAACATATCCTGTAAAAATAGAAGATGATATTGTGTATATTGGTTTTTCTGAATAGCTTTGGAGAAAAGCAAGGTACATTATGGCAGCATCAGATAAATTAGAAAAAGCATTTCAACTTTTTGATAAAGCAAATGAGCAAGACCCAAACAAAGAATACTTTAATGGGAAAAGCTATGCGAAAGAAGTGCTTTATGCTATTAGAATGAGTGAAAAATTAAATGATTTTGCTCCTGATGCTTCTGAAGTGTTACAATTAACAGCTCGTTGCCAGCACATCTGCAGATGGGAAATAGCTCGTGATTCATACGAAATGAATAGAGCTGGTTATCTTAAATGGCGACAAGACCTTAAAAAATTTCATGCTAAAAAAGCTGGTGAAATTTTGAAAGAAGTTGGCTATAATCAAGATACTATTGATAATGTTGCTTTTTTACTTGAAAAAAAACAACTAAAAAAAAACGAAGAAACACAAACATTAGAAGATGTCATTTGTTTAGTGTTTTTAGAGTTTTATTTTGAACCTTTTGCTAAAAAATATAGTGAAGAAAAATTAATTGATATTGTTCAAAAAACATGGCGTAAAATGTCAGAAAAAGGACAAAAAGCCGCTTTAAAACTTCCTTTATCTGAAAGTTCCTTAGCACTAGTTGGCAAAGCTTTACAAGGTTAAAAAGTCTCTTTTCTTAACCAAAAATTATACATGAGTGAAAAACAATTTGAGCGTCCATTAGATACCACTACCTTTTTAAGAATACAAAAATGGTACCTGTTTGCTTTTGCAGCAATTGCAATGACCATTATTGTTGCTCAAATATTAATTCAACTCCATATAAACGCTCAATTAGGTGACTCTCGTGTAATTAACGTAGCAGGTAGGCAACGTGCCTATAGTCAAAAACTTGTAAAAGAAGTATTGTTACTAAAACAACCTCAACTAGCTACATCTGAAAAAAAACAAATAGTATCTGATTTAAAAAAAACAATTTACGTTTGGAGTACTTCTCATAAAGCATTGCAATTTGGTAATGATTCTATGGGGCTAAAAAAAGAAGAACACAAAGACATTCAAAAGCTTTTTAAAAAAATTACTCCCTATCATAACTCAATGATAGCCTGTGCTACTAAAATTATTAATAATAAAGATGGGATTGAATCTAACCCAAATGAAATTCTGAAAAACGAAAAAATATTTCTTCAATTAATGGATACCATTGTGAATGAATATGATGAAAAAAGTAAGACTGAACTTCAATTTTTGAAATATAAAGAATTTGCTTTATTTGCCTTTTCACTTCTTATTCTTATACTTGAGATTATTTTTATCTTCAGACCTTTATCTTTTCAAATTAAAGGTACCATCGCAAAACTGATAAAGAGCCAGCTAAAATCAGACACAAACACAGAAAAAATACAAGAGCTTTTTCAAGAGAAAGAAAAGTCATTACAAGAGTTACAAGAGTTGAACTTTGTAATTGATAATGCCGCCTTATTTGCAAGTGCAAAAAACGACGGGAGTATTGTGTTTATAAGTAAAAAATTTCAAGAATTATTAGGTGTAAACACACAAGATTTAACCAAACAACTTTCAGAAGTATTAACTACTAATGAAGGACAACAACAGTATTTAAAGGAAATCTTAAAAAACAATAGAAAAAACATACGCACCGAAGAAATTAAAATAAACACGAAAAAAGGAGAAGGAATTTGGCTAGACATGTCTATAATACCTCTACACCAATCTAGCAAAAAACAAAGCATATTAATCTTATGTTCTGATATCACAGAACGTATTCAAAATCAAGCAAAAGTTGAACAGTTAAAGCAACAGAATTTTGATGATAAAATGCTTCAAAAAAAACAACAAGCAAGTCAAATAGTTGAAGGCCAAGAAGAAGAACGTAAACGTATTGCAAAAGATATTCATGACGGTATTGGCCAAATGCTAACCGCTTTAAAGTTTAATATAGAATCTATAAACCTTGAAAACACTGCTAAAACGGCAGAAAAAATAGCCTATTTAAAAACTTTATGTTCCGATTTAATTAAAGGTGTACGAACGGCTACTTTTAATTTAACGCCACCAGAATTAAAAGATCACGGTATAATACCTGCATTACATAAAATGGCAGTTGAGTTAGCAAAACTGACTGGCAAAAACATTCTGTTTGAAAATAAAACGGAAAAAAATATACGTTTTGACTCATTAGCTGAAACGAACATTTATAGAGTTGCCCAAGAAGCGGTAAACAATGCTATAAAATATGCAGAATCAAATTACATACTTTTATCTATTAATTATACCGATGGATTATTAAGTGTAAAAGTTGATGATGATGGTAATGGATTTGATTACACTACTGTTGACAAACCTCCAAAAAACAATAGCGATGGCGGTATGGGCTTATTTTATATGAAGGAACGAATTAGTTATATAAACGGACGTTTGTTTATAAATACAAAGCAAGGAGAAGGCACAAGAATTACTATTAATTACAAGACTAGTACAAATGAAAATTAGAATAAAAGGTAATACGCTACGCTATAGACTTACTAAAAGTGAAGTAGAAGAGTTTTGTAGAACAGGATATTATAAGGAACAAACAGAGTTTCCTACTACTCAATTTATGTATGAACTAAAAGCAGGAGAAGTAAACACACTAGAAGCTGATTTTAGTAACAATACAGTCACTGTTCTCTTCCCTATTGAAGCTACAAAAGACTGGGCAACAAATAGTGTTGTTGGTTTTAATAACGTGTTTAAAACAGCTTCAGATATAGAAATTGGTATTCTTATTGAAAAAGATTTTGTTTGCATGGATGAAACTGTTGAAGACCAATCTGATAATTACCCAAATCCTAAAGCATAAAAAAAAGCTACGCTTAAAGTAGCTTTTTAATAAATATTGAATTTTTAATTAATTTCATTAATCAAATTAGCTACTAATGATGTCCAACCAGTTTGGTGTGATGCACCCACTCCTCGGCCATTATCTGCATGAAAATACTCATAAAACAAAATAAGATCTTTAAAATGCTCACGGGTATAAATACCTTTATGTAACGCATGAACTACACGCTCGCCCTTTTCATCGCTTTCAAAAATTGATATAAGACGTTTACTTATTTCGACACTTATTTCTTGCAGTGATAATTCATTTTTACTTCCTGTTGGGTATTCAAATTTTTCTTCTTCACCATAATACATATAATGTTCTTTTATAGCTTGGATAAATAAATAATTCATAGGAAACCAGACAGGGCCTCTCCAGTTTGAATTACCACCAAATAATGAAGTTGAAGACTCGCTAGGTTCAAAATTAATATTATAATCTACGCCATTAATATCAATATGATAAGGAGTTTCATGTATCTTAGAAAGTGAACGTATTCCGTAAGGACTTAAAAATTCTTTTTCATCTAATAATGCTTTTACTAAAATTTTCATTCGGTCTTTAGGTACTAAAGAAAGTAATAAATCTTCACCATCAGCATATTCTTGTATCACCGGAAACTTTAAAGTTTTCATTCTATGGTGCTTAAACCACTGAACGCTTTCTTTAAATTTAGGCAACTTTTCAAGTGTTTCTTTTTTAATACAAAGTACTGCAGCTATAGAAAGCATACCAGCTATAGAACGTACACGTATTGATCTTTCTTGACCATCAGGTAAAATTAATTTATCGTAGAAAAAGCTTTCCTCTTCATTCCAAATACCCTTATGTTTTATACTTATCTCATTTAAAGCCTCGGCAATAAAAACAAAATGACCAAAGTATTTAATAGCCATATCGTCGTAAGTATCATCTTCCATACCTAGTTCTAAGCTCATTTCGAGCATATTTAAACAATAAAGCGCCATCCATGCTGTACCATCAACTTGTTGTAAAACACCACCACCTGGCACTCCATGACTTCTATCAAAAACACCAATATTATCTAAGCCTAAAAAGCCACCTTCAAACACATTATTTTGGTTAGTATCTAAACGGTTCACCCACCACGTAAAGTTAATAGCGAGCTTATTAAACATCCGTTTTAAAAAGTTAAGATCTCCTTTACCTTTTACCTTTTTTTCGTTTCTATAAATATTTAACGTTGCCCATGCTTGTACAGGCGGATTCACATCACTAAAATTCCATTCATAAGCAGGTATCTGGCCATTAGGCGCCATATACCACTCTTTTGTGAAAAGTAATAGTTGATTTTTTGCAAAATCGGCATCAACCAATGCCATTGTAGCACAATGAAAAGCAGAATCCCAAGCGGCATACCAAGGGTATTCCCATGCATCTGGCATAAGCATAATATCGTGATTACGTAATGTTTTCCAAGTATTATTACGACCGGTCAACCTTTGTGCCGAAGGTATTGATGCTTTCGCATCACCATTCAGCCATTTTTCTACATCATAATTGTAATATTGTTTGGACCAAAGTAAACCTGCAAAAGCCTGTTTTTGAATCATTAATTGGTCATTATCTTTCACTGTGTTTTTATAAAACTCTTCACATTCTTCTGTTCTAGTTTTTAAAACCGAATCGTAATCTTCATCAAAAGGATTGTTTAATTCATTTTTTGACAATCTAAGTTTTATAGATTTTGATGCACCAGCTTCTAGTTCTAAAATGTATAATGGAGAAAACTTAGTCCCGTTTTTTAATTTTGTGGCTACCTTATAGTCATTAGTGGTAACTGCTGTATGAAATAAATCTTTTTTATAGGGGTGATCATTTTCACTATTAAAAACAGCTTCCATATTTGTCTCATTCTCAGTAAATAAAAGTTTTGAAGCATCTTCATAATAAAAATTATACTTACCAACATAGCAATGATCAATACTTACGCAATTTTCTTTTTTATTGTCTGTCTTTTTAATCACTGGTTTCTTAGGCATATCCCTAAAACTCCAATAGTTTCTAATCCATAGTGTTGGTAATAAATGAATAGGTGCTTTCTTTTTACCACGATTATTTACCGTGATTTTTACCAAAATATCTTCATTATCAGCTTTAGCATATTCTGTTTCTACATCAAAATAAGCATCATCATCAAATATACCAGTATCTAATAATTCATATTCTAATTGGCTTCTATCTCTACTTCTATTTTCTGCTACAAGTTCCGCATAAGGGAATTTAGCATGAGGATATTTATACAAATGTTTCATGTATGAATGTGTAGGAGTAGACTCTAAATAATAATAAAGTTCCTTTACATCTTCACCATGATTACCTTGTGGACCTGTTAAACCGAATAACCGTTCTTTTATAATATCATCATTACCATTCCACATACTAACACCAAAACAGATATTACAGTAACGGTCAGATATGCCTGCGATACCATCTTCGCCCCAGCGGTAAACTCTACTACGAGCATGGTCATGCGGAAAATAGTTCCATGCATCACCACCACCACTATAATCTTCACGAACAGTACCCCATTGGCGTTCACTTAAATAGGGACCCCATTTAAGCCAGTCTTTTTCTTCGGAATAATTTTGATTTAATCTTTTATGCTCTTGCGTAGTATTATCCATTCTATTATTTCAATAATTCTTAATACTTAACGTATAAATATTAGTAAACTATATTAATTCGCTTAGAATAAATATACTAATGTTTATACCATGATAAGAGCTATTGAAATTTGAATTTGCAATTATTAGCAAATAATTACTTTACACTCATTTTCTTTAACGTATTGTATTTTTTGACAGAGACGTTTTTTTATTTAAACAATTTTTAATCTCATTTTTGAACTTCCTTATTAATTTTAAGCTTATAACTCACTTAAATCCCAAATAAGAGGAAGCATAAAGTATACAAAAAGGGTTAGAATAATAATAGAAATTAAATTCATCCAAATACCTTTTTTAACCATATCTTCAATTTTTAAATAGCCAGAACCAAATACTACGGCATTTGGTGGTGTTGCAACAGGCAACATAAAGGCGCATGAAGCAGCTACAGTGGCACTAATCATTAAATAATAAGGGTGAACACCTAAAGTTGGCGCTAAGGATAATAAAACAGGTAATAACATTGCTGTAGTTGCAATATTTGAGGTTATTTCAGTTAAAAAGTTGACTGCAAAAATTAATATCAATAGTAAAAAGAAAAAAGGAACCGATTCTAAGGCAATTAATTTATTACCTATCCACAGTGCTAATCCGCTAGATTCAAAACCTGAAGCTAATGCCATACCGCCACCAAATAAAAGAACAACCCCCCAAGGTAATTTTACAGCATCCTCCCATGAAATTAAGCGCTCTTCTTTTTTACTAGAAGGAAGTACAAATAAAAGTACCGCAAAAAATATACTTATAATAGTATCATCAATTCTAGGGATAAATTTTTGTAACAAAAACGATCTTGTAATCCATGCAAATGCAGTACAACAAAAAACAATTAAAACCATTTTCTCATCATGTGACATTTTACCTAATGCCTTTAACTGCTGGTTAATTTCCTCTTTACCTCCAGGAAATTCTTTTTGCTCAAACTTATAAGCATAAGTTGTTAAGTATTTCCAACATACAAATAATAGAACAGTTGCAATAGGAAAGCCAAAAACAAACCATTGATAAAAAGTAATTTCTACCCCAAAAGTTGTTTGAACAACTCCTGCAAGTACAAGGTTTGTTGGCGTACCTATTAAAGTAGCAATACCACCAATAGAAGCACTATATGCAATTGCCAACATTAATGCTTTACCGAACAACGTATTTTCATTTTTTATAGTGTTCGGATTGTCTTTTAACTGAGTAACAATTGCCATTGCCATTGGCAATATCATTACTGTAGACGCTGTGTTAGAAATCCACATAGACAAAAGTGCTGTAGCAATCATAAAACCAAGTATAATATTGGTAATATTTGTTCCTACGATTTTTATAATTGAAAGTGCTATTCGTTTATGTAAGTTACACTTTTCAATTGCGATAGCTAAAATAAAACCTCCAACATATAAATAGATATACTTATGCCCGTAAGATGCTGTGGTTTCACTTAAGGACATACCATTTGACAGAGGAAAAAGTATAATAGGTAGTAGTGCTGTAACAGCAATTGATATAGCTTCAGTAATCCACCAAATAGCAATCCAGGCAACAGAGGCTAAAATTGCTTTTGAAGCTTCAGACAAGCCTTCAGCATTAAAAAAGAAAAATATATAAATAAATGCAAGTGGGCCTAAAACTAATCCTATTTGACTTTTTGAAACTTTCATTATTACAGAAATTATATTTTGTTATTTACTTAAGAACTCGCTATTGATTCATTCCATTTATCAATGAATTTCACACTTGCTTGAACTACGTTTTTTATATTCTTTTTACCTCTTTCTACTGTTGCTTCTTTAGGGTTTAATTCTCCCCAAACTCCAGTTTCGGTCATTTCAATTGTTGACGTTTTTTTACCAGTTTCTTCTGCTTTTAAGGCTTCAGAAAGAAATAACAATTTAGCCGTTGGGTCATTATCAACAACACCCGGAATCATATTTTCTAAATGTTTAGGTAGCGTTAATTTTGTAGCCGTAGCTTTTTCTAATTGTACTAAATCTGGCATTAAATACAAAGAATCTGATGTTTCTCCTGTACCTGCATGACGATCTAATACTTGAGGTGCTTCAGAAATATCTGGTTTTAAAAACGGATTTATTGCTACACCAAAATCAACAGCTACACCAGCTGTTTTTTGATTTATTTGGTCAACTAAAAACGTAGTAATTGCTCTATTTCCACCATGAGAATTCATAAAAACAAAACGTTTAAAACCATGTTTAATTAATGACTCTACAGTTTCCATATGCACTTGAACAATAGTTTCTGCACTTAAGGTAATAGATCCTGCAAAAGCCATATGGTAAGGTGATTGCCCTGCCATTAATACTGGAGCTACTAAAATATCTCGTTCTTGTGCAATTAACTTACATTGTTCTACCCCATTTATAAAGTCAGTACCAATTGGTAAATGACTTGAATGTTGTTCTAATGCACCAATTGGAATAATAACTAAGTCAGATTTACTTAAAAAATCATCAACCTCAGGAACTGTCATATGAGGTAAATAATTCTTAATCTTTTTTTCGTTCCAAAGCGGATTTATTTGGGCATTAGTTTTCATAAAAATATTAAGGCGTATTACAACTTGGTTTTGCAAAAAAACTCTTAGTCAAATAAATTATTATTTTATTATAATTGTTTCTAAATGAACAGGAACAATAACTTTTGAATCAGGAGAAACAGCTTTAACTTCTTCTATAAAAGGCTTAACCTTTTTTTCTATGGCACTTTCTTGAGAATAACCGTAAGGTACTCTAAAATTATCCCAATGCGTAGGTATTACCGTTTTCGGAAAATCGGTTAACTTTAATAATCGCTCTGTATATTTATAAATTTCTAATCTAGAAAGATTAATGCCTGGTATTAATACATCAGGTTTAAGTCCGGCTACTTCTCTTTCTATAAAATTCATTGAACCTGAAGTAAGTATTTTATGCGAATTAATTCGCAACATAAACATAAGAGAACCTCCCTCAATAAATTCTTCGTCTTTTAAAGGAACTTTTAGTTTCGTAGCATATGTATATGTTCTTGCATCAAAGTAGCGCTTATCTCCTAAAGCAGAATGAATAGAAGGTATAACTCTGACCGAAAATTTATCAAACTGAAAATCTTCACCTCCTTTAACAGTAATCAATTGTTCTTGCGGTATTCCATAAGCTTTTAAAATGGTATTGGTAGTTTCTGTACCTATAACAACAGCTCCTGTTTTTTGGGCAATATAGGGTACATCTGCTAAATGATCTGTGTGCGAATGGTGAACTAAAATATAATCTGCTTTTGTAATAACCTTATTTATTGCAACAGTATCCGATACGTAAACATCAGTACTATTAATTACTGGGCGATTATCTCCTTTTCCGTAAAAACGAGGGTTACCTTTAAATTTTAATCTTGAAATATAAGGATCTACCAAAATAGTAAGACTATCATCAGATATTTCCCAACCAGCAACACCCAAGTATTTAAGATTAAGATCTTGACTGTTTATATTCTGAAAAAATAAAAATATGAGCCCTAAAAACAATGTTTTAAAACCCATATTTTTAATATTATTATTTTTATTTGATAAATTAAACATGCAAAATATGTTTTTTTAATCGTTTTTAGCTTTAAAATCTGTTGCATGCCATAAAGGCTCACTCTCATAATAATTACCATTAGTAATAACAGCTTCAACAGTTCTTATATTTTCGATATTCTCAAGAGGGTTTTTTTCTAGAATTGCAATATCAGCTTCTTTACCAACTTCTAAAGTTCCTGTAACATCACCATAACCCATAGCTTTTGCAGGAATTATAGTTGCTGTTTTAATAGCATCTAAAGGTGTTAAATCACAAAACTTAACATAAGATTCTAACTCTAAGAAAAGTGCGAAACCTGGCGCAAAATTATCTGTTCCAGCAACTATAGGTATACCTGCTTTATAAAACTTTCCAATAACCTCTCCAGATCTCATTATATTAAGTTTTGATTTATTGGCAAGTAATGGGTTTGTTCCAGCTCTAAACCTTTTACCTTCAAAAAGTTCGTATGCCATTCTATAAGCATCTGGCTCTATTGTTTCCATTAAATTACCTTTTGGTAGTGTACGCATTACACCTAACCCAAAAGTTACATCTAAAACAGTACCGTGTTTTAGGTAAAATGCTATAGCATCATTTACCATATCATCTGTAACTTCATTATCTACCATAAAATATGGGCCAATATCAGACACTTTTTTATCTGTAAATAAAGCAGCTAATATTCTATTGTAGTGGCTTAACATATCCATCCCCCCTTCTACAGCCATACGAGTATCATTTACTGGATTTGGTACATGACCCGTAACTGTCATACCTATTTTATGAGCTTCTTCTGCCAAAACTTTTAAAATTTCTGGTTCTATAGATGAATATATTTTAATTTGCTCATATCCATTTTTATGATATAAGGCAACAACTTCTTTAGCTTCTTCTACGGATCTAGCTCTAATTATTCCGTTTCCTTTTGGACCAGGACCATCAGTCATACCTGCTAAAAGAATATCAGGGCCTAAGGCACCATTTTTTGCAATTTCATCTCTAAATGCTGTAGCAAATTCTAATTCATTACCATTATCTCTAATTGTAGTTACACCACCTGCTAAATACGCTGGTGCCCATTGTACTTGATTAGAGTGTGCATGCATATCCCACATACCAGGCATTAAGGTTTTACCTTTTACATCAATAACTTTAGCATTTTCAGGAATTTTAGTTTCGGGAGAACTTCCTATTTCCTTTATTTTTCCATTTTCGATAATTATGGTCATGTTTTTTTGAATAGCACCTTTTACACCATCAATTATATCACCACCTACTAGCGCTTTTATATTGGCTTGATCACCTTTTAGATCTGAAGTATATTTTTGTAAAGCACTTATTTGTTCTTCTACATTTCCTGCAATAAAAAGTGATTTTGCTTCTTCGTAACCTTCACGTATTAGTTCTCTTATTTGTGTGTTTGCTTTTACTATAGCAATTAAATTTTCATCTTCATCTAACCAAATAGTACGACCACCCCAATTAACACCTTCAACAACATACCTGTCTAAAGGAATTTTAGCTCCTTTTATAACTGCAGTATCTTTTTTCTTAAACGTCATAGAAACCTCGCCTCTTGGTAAGGTTGAAACACCTCCTTTAATATTTTTATCTAAATAAAAATGATAAAGCATCATTTCAATACCTGCAGGAATATTACTATTTATACCAAAAAAAACATCTTTTTTCTTTGAAGTAACTACATCAAAATGTTTTTCCCATATTGAGACTTGATCTCCATCAACCTCCATTTTAAATATGTTGGTTGTATCCTTATTAGAAATACGTCTGCTTACATATGATAATGGTTCTAAATCAGTAGTTAAATATAATTTTGATTCTACACCACTAATACGACCTCTCTCATTTTCACCTTGTATAGAGGTAACTGTTATAGTATCTTTATTGGAAGTAATACTATAGGTTTCTTCTCCTATTTGTGATTGCCTTCTATAAACTAAAAACTTACCTTCTTCATTTATATCTTGCCATTTTGATGGTGTAGATGAACAACTACAAACTAGCGTTAATAAAGCTAATTTTAGTGTGAATTTTAATTTCATAGTGCACTCTTTAATTTAAAAAATTATTTGTCTTTGTTTTCTTGAGAAAAATAATATTGATTTAATTCATCAGAATTACTTTCAATAATATCTAATCGGCCATCACTATTTAAATCGGAAGTTAAAATATCGTACGTATTAAAGTTTTCATTATTCAATTGAATAGCTTCCCATTTTTTACCAGCACCTTTATTAATAAATACCATATTAGGTTGTTCGTAATTACCTATTACGATATCTAATTCACCATCTAAATTAATATCACCTAATGCAACAGCAAATGAATTTCCATTTAACGAATCATAAACAAGACGTTCTTTATATTTTAGTTTTTTATCTCCGAAATAAATAACATTCGGACTACCAATATTCGCTGTAATAATATCTAAATAACCATCATTATCTAAATCTGTAATAGCTACAGACCTTGTACTATCTTTACCCGTACCAAAACCTAATTTTTTATTGAAGTTTAAATTCCCATCATTAAGGTAGATCGCGTTTTGTTCTCCATCAGGAGTTTTATTACGCTCACTTTCACGATTTGCTAAAATCAAATCCATATGCCCATCATTATTCATGTCGGCAATCTCAACATCAATAGTTGAATCATTTTTAGTTCCAAATCCTATAGATGGTGCAAAATTTCCTTTACCATCATTTAAACAAATTTCATTTTCTCGTCCTCTGTTTGTAATTAAAATATCAGTATCTCCATCTTGATCAATATCAGCTACTACAATATTTCTTGTGGGTGCATATGTTTGTCCAAATTGTGAAGCTTTAGTAAAGTTACCTTTACCGTCATTAATAAAAATAAAATTTGGAGCCATATCATTACCAACCGCAATATCTAAATCGCCATCACCATCAAAATCAGCAAGTTCTGTAGAATAACTAGTTTCTTTCTCGTCACCTAATAATTTTGATACTGTAAAAATACCTCGACCATTATTAATAAAAATTCTGTTTTGACCAGGCCAATGTCTACCATTTGCAACAATTAAGTCTGTATCGCCATCACCATCAATATCACCTGCACCTGTTGATGCTGTACGCTCTTTTAGAATGCCTAAAATTAAACGTCCGCTGCTACGAAATTTTACTTCTTGACTATAGCTAGTACAGAAAATAAGAGAAAATATAAAGAATATAGAAAACCTCATTTGATTTGTTTTTATTACAACATATATTTTAAAAAACACAAGATAAAAGAAGCTGCTATACACAGCTTCTTCTACTTGTGAAAACTAGACTAATTAATATCCTGGGTTTTGTTCAATGTTAGGGTTAACATCAGTTTCGTCTTGTGGAATAGGTAAAATATTAGTGTCATCACCAAAAGGTATATAACAAATACTAGATGTACATTGTGTACGAACTATATCTTCATTTTTACGCATTAAATCCCAAAGTCTATGTCCTTCAAAACAAAGTTCTAACCTTCTTTCTAACATAATTTCATCAATTAAATCATCACCAGTTGCTGTAACATCTTCAGCTGTTGGCAATGCTCTTTGGCGCACTGTATTTAAATCAGATTGAGCACCCGCTACATCTGTACCAATTTCTGCTCTTGCTTCTGCTCTAATTAAATACATCTCAGGAAGGCGAATAACTTTTACATTATCATATCCAAGTACTTCAGGGTATTTATTTACTCTGTAAGGAGCATAATCACCTGTTAATAATGTGTCAATAATAAAAGTTTGTAATCTGGCATCTTCTTCTTCATATAAAGAAACGACATCATCAGAAGGTAAATAATCACCGTAACCACCTACTGCAGCGGAAAGATATAAACCAGATATAGCGTTACCACCAACATTATCAGTCTCTGTATTAGAGATTTCAAATATTGATTCAGAAGTATTATCTACATTCCAAACATTTAAATAGTTCTCATTATCAATTAAACTGTAACCTCCATTTATCACATCTGTTGCCATAGCTTCAGCATTTGTCCAATCTTCTTTATACAAATAAACTCTTGCTAAAAATGCTTTAACTGATGTAGATGATAAAGTACTAGAGTTTGAAGTTCTAGAAGTATCACTCATTAAAGAAAGAGCCATAGTCATATCAGAAATTACTTGATTGTAAACTTCTTCAACGGTACTTCTTTCTGGTTCTGATGTTGGATCAAATTCAGTAATTATAGGTACACCTGCATGGCTTGCATCATCAGTAAAATTATAAGTTTGAGAAAACAATTTAACTAAATCAAAATAAATCAATCCTCTTAGAGCATAAGCTTCACCTATAATATGGTCTTTATCATCTTGTGATGAATCTGAAACCTCAACATCTGAATTAATAATGTTGTTCAATGCGTTATTTGCAAAATACATTCCTTCCCATAATGCGCTTGCTTGTGCATCATCAACTTGTTGTACGTGTTCAGCATAATCAACAATTCTATTCGCTGATAAATTCTGTTTAACATCATCTGCTAAAACGTCAGGAATTAAAAACATATACCTACCATAATAATAAGCACTTTGAAGTTCATCGTATACTCCTGTTACTGAAGTCTCAAGATCTTCTAAATTAGTTATAGCTTCATCTGTAGAAACAGAATCTTGAGGAGTAATTTCTAAAAATGATTCTGAGCATGATAAGAAAAGCCCTATCATAACTAATAATATAATTTTATTATAATTTTTCATAAGTCTTTTTTTAATTTACAGTTGAATATCTAATCCTAAAGAAATGGTTTTCATTGCTGGAGTAAGTCCATTGTAACTACCATTAATTGATTGTTCTGGATCTATATACAACTCTTTCTCTTTTGTCCAAGTCAAGACATTTGTTCCTCTAGCATATAATCTTGCTGAACTTAAGTGAAGTATTGACGTAAGTTTTTCAGGAAACCTATAAGCAACCGTTAAATCTTTTAAACGAATATAACTACCATCATACAACCATCTAGTAACGTTTGCTTGGTTACTACCTGATTGACCACCCCATTGAAATCTAGGAAATAGTGCATCAGTTTTTCCTTCAACCCATCTATTTTCATATAAATAAGTTGCTGTACTTCTTGGTGTAAGTCTACCATCACCTAATGAACCTCTTGCTCTACTATCAAATAAGTAGTTACCTGAAGAATACATAAAATTAGCACTTAAACTAAAATCTTTATATGAGAATGCTGTATTAAACCCACCATAAAAATCTGGTGTCGCAGACTTACCTACTAAGTAACGTTCTGCATCGCCAATATCATTTGTTATTGTAGTTTCGCTAGCGTCTGTATAATATTGAACATCTCCGTTTGTTTGATCTACACCAGCCCAACCATACATATAATAAGATTGAAAATCTTGCCCTACTTGTCTTCTGTAAGCACCGTCTGTATAATCTTCATCTAACTCAGTAATCTCATTCTTAATAAAAGTTGTATTAAAACCAACATTCCAATTAAAATCATTTTTACTAATCAACTCAACATTTAAGGTAAGTTCTAAACCTTTGTTAGACATTGAACCATAATTCTGAGTGAGCTCTGTAAAACCTGTTGTTGGAGAAATTGGAACATCTAAAATAAGATCAGAAGAAAGTCTGTCAAAGTATTCAACAGTACCGTTAATTTTATCAAATATCCCAAAATCTAAACCTATGTTAAAATTTTCTTGCGTTTCCCAGGTAAGATCTGTGTTTTCAAGTTGACTTGGTGTACCTCCTGGAGAACCATCATAATCATCTCCATAACCATATAAACCTAATGAAGCAAAATTACCAATCGCAGCATTACCTGTTACACCGTATGACGTTCTTAATTTTAGTAAATTTATAAATGATACATCATCTAAAAAGTTCTCTTTAAAAATATTCCAACTAGCACCAAATGAATAGAAAGTACCATATTTATTATCTGAACCAAATCTTGAAGAACCGTCATTTCTAATACTCCCTGAAAGGAAATATTTATTATCAAAATTATAATTTGCTCTTAAGAAAGCCGAGCTAAATGTATATTCTGATTTTGAACCACTGATAGCATATTCTGCGGCTGCTGTACTTAATGTTTTAACTACATCATTAGGAAAATCACTTCCTGAAGCTGAAAATGATTCACGTATAGTCTGCTGTGCTTCATAACCTGCTAAAAAATTAAAATTATGATTATCGTTTAATGTTAAACTATAATCTAATGTTTGTGTACCAACCCAAGTTTTATTGGTCGTATTTGCCTCATATGCATAACCATTAGTTTCGTATCCAGATCCATAACGTCTGTTGTAGTAAATAGACTCATTAATACTTAATAAATCAAAATTCCATTGTGATCTAAAAATAAGATTTTTTATTGGCGTAACTGAAACTGCAAAATTGTCAATAATTCGGTTTGTTTTAGTATCCCATAAATCATCTCCACTTAAACTTCCCACAGGATTACTACCTATTGGAAAGTAAGCAACATGTTCTGCATTATATTCACCATCAGCATCATAAATAGGAATAAGTGGTGATAATTCTAATGTACTTTTAAATGGGTTATTCCATGAACCAGCATCTGGTGCTGTACTAGATTTAATATCTGAAACAGAAATATTATTTGAAATTGTTAAATAATCTGTTGCTTTATATTCTAAATTTGTTCGACCACTAAATCTTGAAAATCCGTAACCAATAATATAACTCTCTTGATCCATATAACCACCTGACATAAAGTATTTTACCCTGTCAGTAGCTCCTCTTACACTTAAATCATAACTCTGAGTAACACCTGTACGTGTAATAGCATCTAACCAATTTGTATCTGTTGCTTCACCTGTTGTAGGATCTGTTTGTTGTGTATACAAATTATCCATTTGAGTTTGAGCTTCTTCAGCCGTAAGACCATCATTTACATACCCTTCAATATAAAGCTCTTTATATTGTGCTGCATTTAATGGTTTTAATATATCTTTAGAGGCTTGAGAAACAAAACCTGTAAGTGTTTTTAGCTCAATAACAGCTTTACCTGACTTACCTTGTTTTGTTGTTACTAGAATTACACCATTTGCACCTCTTGAACCATAAATTGCTGTTGAAGCTGCATCTTTCAATACACTTATGCTTTCTATGTCATTTGGATTTATAGAAGCCATAACGTTAGAACTTGCTCCATCGTTATCATTTGTACCTTGACTTCCTGCTGCTACAGGAATTCCGTCAATCACGTATAAAGGTTCACTTGATGCGTTTATAGAGCCAATACCTCTAATTCTAATTTGTGTGTTTGCTCCAGGAGCTCCATCAGAAGCAGCACCTTGTAAACCTGCAACACTACCTCTTAATGATTGTTCGAAAGTTGACGTTGGTGCTTGTTCTAACTCAACACCTTTTACAACTGAAACAGCACCTGTTAAAGCTTCTTTTTTCTGAGATCCATAACCAACAATTACAACCTCATCTAGAGTTGCTGCGTTTTCTTCTAAGGTTACATTAATTACATTTTTACCTACAACAGAAACGCTCTTTGCAAGCATACCTATGTAAGAGAATACCAATACCGATCCTTCTTCAGCTTTAATAGCATAATTACCATCAAAATCTGTTTGAGTTCCATTAGTTGTACCTTCGACTAAAATATTAACGCCAACTAATGGCACTCCATCAACATCGTAAACGGTACCAGTGATTGTTTTTTCTTGAGCTGAAGTCTCATCCTCTACTTCAGTTGCCTTAGCAGTATGTACTTTTTTTACTACTATTTGTTTTCCTTCAATTTTATAGATTAAGCTTGTGTTCAAAAAAGCTTGATCTAAAATCGTAGAAATGTTTACGTCTTTTAGATTTAAAGTAATTTTTTTACCGGTTTTAATCACGTCATCTTTATAAAAGAAGATATAGTCACTATTCGTCTGAATTTCATTGAAAAATTGTTCCATTGAAGTTTCATTAAGCGCTACGTCTATTTTATTTTGACCTATTGCATAATTTGCATAAGCTGTTGAAAGACCGATAGTAATAAATAATAAAAACACTCTCATAAGCGTAAGAATTCCTAAACTTAAAGTTTTTTTCATATTTTTGATTTTGGTTAATTAATGTCACTTTATTTAAAGTGATGTTGATTTTAAATATCCAGAAGATGTTGGAGCATCTTCTGGTTTTTTCACTAATTCAAATTGCAAATTGTTTAATTCATATAGTATTACATTTAATTAATAATTATTGTATTCTCTTTATAGTTATAGTTCATATTTGTACTTGCCTTAATGTTTTGCATTACATTTTCTATATTCTCATTCAAGTCTAAATAACCCGAAAAAGTTTCTAAACCTAGCTCTTCATTTTCTAAAACAATATCAACATTATAATACCTAGCAACTCTTTTTATAATATATTGTAAATCGTTATTCTTAAAAATAAAAACACCATCTCTCCAAGAAAAATAATTATCAACATTTACTTTTTCTGATAAAATACTTTTGTTATTCTTATTAAAACTAGCCTTGGTGCCTGGAGTAATTTTGACTTTATCTATATTGTTAGATGTAGCGTTGTTAAAACTAATCATCACACTTCCACTTTTTAAGACTGTATTTATGGTATTTTCATCAGCATAACTTGTAACACCAAAAACAGTACCTAATACTTTTACTTCCTGCCCTTCACTCATCACAATAAATGGTTTTTCTTTATTGTGAGCCACATCAAAAATTGCTTCACCTTCTAAATAAACCTCTCTTCTATCACCGTTAAAAACTGCAGGATAAATCATTTTAGTTCCAGAATTTAACCAAACCGTACTACCGTCAGATAGGTTAATTTTAGTTCGTTCACCATAAGGCACTAATAGAGTATTATAGACAGCTCTATTATCTTTTGAAGTTTCTTGATTAATTTGTTTTGAATTGCCTACTGTTATTTTTTGCCCTGTAGTTGAGTAATTAATTGTAGACGAGTTTTTGTCTATTTGTAAATTTTCACCCTCCCCTAAGATTAAAACAACTTTGTCAGAATTATTTACATCTATATTTTTTGATGACGTTACGAAATCTGTAATTGAAGTTTCAGGTTCTTCGTTTAAATAAAACCAACCAAGGCCTGTAAAAATTAATACAGTGGTAAAAGCAACAGAAAATGCAGTTCTATAATTTTTTTTTCTTTTAGATTGGTTATCAATAGAAGCAAAAATATTTCTTTTCAGACGTTTTTTTTCTAATTCTGAAAGTCGGTTAGAATGTGAATTTATATCTTTCATCTTATTATTTAGATTCAATAATCTTAAACTTTAAATTTTAAGATTTGTAAGAATTGGTTTTTTAAATCGTTCTATTCTAAATAAGTGTAAAACATAATTTTTATAGACACTTATTTTCGCAATCTTTTAAATTAATTAAAAATCTAGCTTTCGTAAGGTTTTGATTGCGCGGTAGATTGAAGTTCTAGCAGTCTGGATAGAAATTTCCATAATAACAGCTATTTCTTCGTAAGTTTTCTCTTCATTAAACCTTAAAAAAAGTATCTTTCTTTGCTTATCAGTTAATGTTTTAAGTGCATTAGCCAATTTAGCATTTCTTTCTGATGAGTGCTCTTCTTTTATAATTGATTTTTCACAAGAATTCGTGTGGTTTTTTCTTGTAAAATCTGGTTTAGATTGAAAGTCTTCTAAAGAAACAGAAACATTCTTAGTTCTGTACTTTTTATTAATTTTTCTTTTTAAACATTTAAAAAGGTAATATTTTACATTATCAGTTTTTGATAAATTACTCCTATACTTAAATAAATCTACAAATAAGTCGTGTATACAATCAAGTACATAGCTTTTATCTTTTGAATGATACATACCATAAGAAAACAATATATTAATATACCTATCATATAGTTTGCCTAACGCCAACTTATCACCTTCAATAAGTTTTTCCCAAATTAAAATATCTTCATCTCTTTCTACAAAAAGATTAGTAGCATTAAATTCTGGTTGTTGCCTAAAAATTTTTTCTTCTGTATCAAGATTTCTCTCCGTCGCTATAGCCAAGGCTAATTCTCCATAATCTTGCATGAAATTTGAATTTAATTAATTTTGAGTTACATAGTCTATATTCATTAAGTATTATATAGCCAACATATAGACAGTATTATTAAGTTTTTATTAAAAATTACTAAATTCAAAATTATCAACACATATATTTAAGTATTGTTACATATAACTTACATTTACTGTTGATTTGATATATAATACTTAAAACCTAAGTTATGAAAAAATAACTAATACAATTAAATATTATAAAAAATAATATTTAAGCCCTATTCAAAAATTTAAGTACAAAAAAAGCCTTTCGAAATATCGAAAGGCTTAACAAACTGTAAAAGTGGTCCCACATGGACTCGAACCATGGACCACCTGATTATGAGTCAGGTGCTCTAACCAACTGAGCTATAGGACCCGCAATTTGCGGATGCAATATTACTACTTATTTTTATACGTTGCAAGATTCTCTTTTACAAAAAACTCACTTTTTAATAATTTGATTTAAAATAAATAAATAAATAACTGAATATCAAATAGTTAAATACCTACTAACTCAACTCAATTAAAACTTCATTTGTACTTTAAATATGTACGAAAGCTACTAGTTTATTATAAACTGTAAAAGCTATATGTTCAATTTTATTCATTTATCGTTAATTTATAGCAGTATGTATGGCTATACTTATAAATTACACAATAATCTGCGTATTTTTGCCCCATGGAAACACAAAGACAAAAGAAAATTGCTGGCGTTATACAAAAAGATATCGCGGATGTCTTACAAAGAGCGGCTACAGATGGCGGATTAAAAGGAACTTTAATTTCAGTTTCAAAAGTATTAGTTACGACAGATTTATCTATCGCAAAGGTTTATGTTAGTATTTTCCCTAATAAAAATGCAGAAGAATTATTAAAGGGTATCAAGTCAAATCAACCTTTAATTAAACATGAATTAGCACAACGTACTAAAAATCAATTAAGACGTATGCCTGAATTATTGTTTTTTATTGATGACTCATTAGAATATATTGATGGTATTGAAAAATCATTGAAAGGTCAAGACAACCCTATTTCTAATCCTGATTTATTAGAGAAAAGAAAAAAAGCTTAAGATTGAATTTTCCGCTGTACATCGCTAAGCGATATGTTAGATCAAAAAGCAAACAGAGTGCCGTAAATATTATAAATATGTTTACATTCTGTGTCATTGTTATTGGATCGGCAGCACTATTTATTGTATTATCTGGTTTTGCAGGTCTAAAAACATTTAGCTTAGCATATACCAATTCTTTTGACCCAGATTTAAAAGCTTTACCAAGTATCGGAAAGTTTTTCACTATTACTAAAGAACAGGAAACGAAATTAAAAGCTCTTGAAGGTATCACTTCATATTCAAAAGAGATTGAAGATCGTGTTTACTTAACGCATAAAAAAAAAGATCATATTGCCTATATAAAAGGAGTTGATGCAAATTACAATACTGTAACAGGTATTGATAGCACATTGTATATTGGCACTTGGTTTAATGAACAACAAGCAGTTGCAGGTATCGGCATTGCTAATTTATTAAGCTTAACAATAAATAATTATAGAAGTCCACTAGAAGTATTGGTCCCAAGAGCAGGTACAGGTTCTTTATCACAACAAGGTATAAATGCTAAATTTTTTAATACAGCACCATTAGTAATAAGCGGTGTATATTCTGTTGAAGCAGAGCTAGACAGCAAATATATATTTGCTAGTTTACCTTTTGTACAAGCCTTATTAGAGAAAGAAAATACGCAAATTTCTGGTATCAATTTTAAATATTCAAATACTGTAACTCTTGAAAAAGTTCAACAAAATATTGAAAAAATATTAGGTGGCGCTGTTATTTTAAAAGATAGAAAAGAGTTGAATAGCACACTATACCGTATGTTAAATACAGAAAATTTAGCTACATATTTAATTTTTACATTGGTATTAATAATTGCCCTTTTTAATGTTGTTGGTGCTTTTATCATGATGATTTTAGATCAACAAGGCAACTCAAAAACTTTATATAGCTTAGGTACAACTATTAAAGAACTAAGAAGAATTTATTTTGTACAAGGGGTTATTGTGACCTTTTTAGGAGGTTTTATAGGAGTTTTAATAGGCTCGTTATTAATATGGTCACAGTTAGCTTTTGAATGGTTAAAAATAACTCCAGAATTAGCTTATCCAGTAGCTTACCAATGGATAAATATTGTTATTGTTTTAGCAACAATTACTATCTTAGGAATTATAGCTTCAAAAATTGCAAGTAGTAGAATTAATAAAAAATTATTAGCTTAACTTTTTCAAGAAAATTGGTAATCACCAAAATTTTCTAATACCTCATCAAAAGCTTTAAAAACATCAACCGAATGGTCACTTGTTACCATTTTCATTCTATATTCTTTAAAATTAGGAATACCCTTAAAGTAATTGGTATAGTGCCTTCGTGTTTCAAAAACACCTAATGTTTCACCTTTCCAATCTATTGACATTTGCAGGTGACGACGAGCAGCATCAACACGTTCTTGCATTGTTGGTGGCGTTAAGTGTGTTCCAGTTTTAAAAAAATGCTTTACTTCTTTAAAAAACCACGGATTTCCTATGCTTGCTCTACCAATCATGGCACCATCTAAACCAAATTCATCGCGCATTTTCATTGCTGCTTCAGGAGTATTTACGTCTCCGTTACCAAAAACAGGAATATGCATGCGTTGATTATTTTTTACTGCAGCAATTGGTTTCCAATCTGCATCACCTTTATACATTTGAACTCGCGTACGACCATGAATAGCAATTGCAGCACAACCAACATCTTGCAAACGCTCAGCAACCTCAACTATTTTTATAGAATCATTATCCCAACCTAACCTGGTTTTAACAGTAACTGGCAATTTGGTATGCTCAACCATTGCTTTGGTCAGCTTAACCATAAGATCAATATCTTTTAAAATACCGGCACCGGCACCTTTACTCACTACCTTTTTTACAGGGCAACCAAAATTAATATCAATAATATCTGGATTTGATTTTTCTACAATCTCAACAGATTGTAGCATAGAATCCAAATTAGCACCAAAAATTTGAATTCCGACAGGTCTTTCTTTTTCGTAAATATCTAATTTCATAACACTTTTAGCAGCATCGCGTATTAATCCTTCTGAAGATATAAATTCTGTATACACAACATCAGCACCTTGCTCTTTACACAAAGCTCGGAAAGGAGGATCACTAACATCTTCCATTGGTGCAAGTAAAAGTGGGAAATCTGGTAATTGTATGTCTCCTATTTTTGGCAAAATCTTATGTATTTATTGAAGCAACAAAATTACATATTTTTTAGAAAGAATTAATTTTAAGTTATAATCAGGTTAACTGTTAAAATTTAAAACGATTTAAAAACTCTCTCCTTTTAATCGATCACGTTCGTTCTTATTAAGCTCTCTATTATTTTCTTTTAATCTAAAATTACCAAAGTTATAGGTAAATCCAAATCTTACAAATTGAGTTTCTGGTCTTAAATACGAGATAAAATTTTGGTTCAAATAATTTGTTGTCATTTTATAATTTACCAAACTCAAAACATCTTCTGCAGCTATAGTTACCACTGCTCTTTTATTCCACAATGATTTTCGTAAACCCATAGTAAGATCAGTGGTACTAGCCATTTTTTTATCTCCATTAATAAAACCTGATAAGTAAGTTACACCTATATCTCCTGTAAAAGTCCCGTCTTTAGACAAAGTTAAATAGTTGGCTAAATATGCATAAACACCCTCTAGTCCATTAGTATATTCAACATTATCACTTTGCTCTGCAATAAAAGTAACATCTTCATGAAAAATTGAAATATAAGAAGCTAAATACCAATTATTTGATATTGATTTTCCATAATTAAAATCAAAACCGTAAGAATAGCTGTCAATAACATTTCTACTAACATTTTGTATTGTTTGATTAACATTATCTTGAAAACTTAATGTACTTATATTCTCACCATTATCTCTAAAATATAAATCAAAATAATAGGTGTCTTTTAAAGTATAATTGAAATTAAAATTTGAGCTAAATGCAGGAACTAAATTAGGGTTACCTGTATTAAAATAATTCTCATTTATAAAATAACTAAAAGGGTTCAACTCTTGATATTTTGGTCTTACCACTTTTCTAGAGTAATCAAATGAAAAACTATGGTTTTCAGAAGGTACATAATTTAAATAAGCTGAAGGAAAAAGCTTAAAATACTCTTGTGTATTACTAGCTAAAACTGAATTTGAAACTCCAACAACGTCAGTATACTCTCCACGTAACCCTATTTTTGTTGACCATTTTTCCCATTCTTTATAAGCAGATACATAACCTGAAAATATAGTCTCATCATACCTAAAAACATCAGAAAAATCATTGTTTAAAGTGCTTAAGCCATTTTCAATAGTATAAAAATCTATTCCACTTTCAGAATCAATATCAGATACTTTAAAACCACTACTAAATGATACCGTGTTTATTGGACTTGTATAATCTAACTGAGCTGTTTTTATTTGAATATCCTGCTTTGAATCTGTGCTAAAGTTAAAATCATTACTCAAACTTTCATCAGGTAAAAAATATTGAGAATAAACATATTGATTAATATCTTTATTATATGTTGTATAATGTGCACTTAGGCTTAGTGAAGCTCCTTCTTTATTAAATTTATGTTTATAAGTAACATCAATTCCTAAGTTATTAGCATCATCATCTAAATCACTGGTAGTAATTAAAGTTGAATCTAATATTTGAGCACCATTGTTCATCATAACATCTAAATTATTATCATATGTTTTATTAGGTGTTAAGGTTAAATTAGAAGTTACATTTAAACTATTATTACTATTAAAATCATAATCGATAATTGTAGTTGCACTGTGTGTAGTTGATCTTGTTACTCTTTTAAAGTTAGAATCCCAAATAGCATACACTTCATCAGCATCATTAGTATACTCTTCATGAGTTTCATCAAATTTTACCTGCTTTTTAGGTGAAATATTATAATTGAAAAAAAAATTAAGCTTTTCACCCTTTATATAATGACTTGTACCTAATGAATATTTAGCAAAATTTGCTTGCGTATAGGTGCCATTTACACTCCCTTTATAACCAGGTAATAAGTTTTTACTAGTAATGATATTCAATATTGGGCCATCTTCAGCTTCATACTCTGCAGGAGGGTTTGCTATTACCTCAATAGATTTGATATTAACCCCTGAAAACCCTTCTAATAAGGTTTTTATTTCATCACTTGAAAGCTGTAATTTTCTATTATTTAAATAAATAGTGGCATCCTTATTTCTAATTTGCAGATTATCTTGTGAAACAATCACACCAGGCGTATGCTTTAAAATATCCCATGAAGCTCCTTGAGATATCGCTGTATTTTCAACATTAAAAATCAAGCGATCTGACTTACGCTCCATCGTTGGTTGTTTAAAGTTTACCACAACCTCATCAAGCTCTTCTGTAGTTTTTTTTATTTTTAGTACGCCTACTACAGTATCTCTTAAAATACTAACAGGCAGAATTTCTGATGTATTACCCACATAACTTGCTTGTAATAAATAAGAGTCAGGTTTAATATTCTTAATTATAAAATTTCCTTTTTCATCGGTAGAAGATCCACTAATAAATGTGGAGTCCGTTTTTTTAAGCAAAAAAACATTTGCAAAAGCTATAGTCTCATCAGTATCGTTTTTAACAACACCGGAAACTTCAACGTTTTGAGCAGATAAATACTGTATACCCAAAAAAGGGAATAATAGAATGGTAATGATTACTTTTTTCAAAGATCAAGTAGGTTTATGTTTAGGTCATCAATGTATAAAAAAAATAAGTTTTCATCTATATTACTTGTAATATTTTACTGATTTTTAGCTAATAATACCTTTTTACTTTATATTTCTAAAGATACCATAAGCATTGGATACAAATAATTTATATTTGCAATTGCTGTACACCTCTAAAACAGGTGTTTGAAAAGATATTGAATGAAAAACATTAGAAACTTCTGCATAATTGCACATATTGACCATGGTAAAAGCACATTAGCTGACCGATTGTTGGATTTTACAGGTTCTGTCACAGAACGTGAAAAGAAAGAACAATTATTAGATAGTATGGATTTAGAGCGAGAGCGTGGTATTACTATTAAAAGTCATGCTATTCAAATGGATTACACCTATAAAGGTGAAAAATACATACTTAATTTAATTGATACTCCTGGCCACGTAGATTTTTCTTATGAAGTTTCAAGGTCAATTGCTGCATGTGAAGGAGCATTGTTAATTGTTGATGCTGCACAAAGTATACAAGCACAAACTATTAGTAACTTATATCTTGCTCTTGAAAATGACTTAGAAATTATTCCTGTTTTAAACAAGGTTGATTTACCTAGTGCAAACCCAGAAGAGGTTACTGATGATATTGTAGATTTATTAGGTTGTAAACCTGAAGAAGTAATACCTGCAAGTGCTAAAACTGGTATTGGTATTGAAGAAATTTTAGCTGCAATTATTGAAAGAATACCTGCGCCTGAAGGAAACCCTGATGAATCATTACAAGCATTAGTTTTTGACTCTGTTTATAACCCTTTTCGTGGTGTAGAAACGTATTTTAGAGTTATAAATGGTGAAATAAAAAAGGGACAAAAAATAAAATTTGTTGCTACTGATAAAGACTATTTTGCTGATGAAGTAGGTACTTTACGATTAGTACAACACCCACAAAAAAGTATAAAAGCTGGTGATGTTGGTTATTTAATTACTGGAATTAAAGATGCTAGAGAAGTAAAGGTTGGTGATACTATTACCGATGCTGCTAAGCCTACACAAAATGCTATTGATGGTTTTGAAGATGTAAAACCTATGGTATTTGCTGGTATTTACCCTGTAGATACTGATGAGTTTGAAGAGTTACGTGCTTCAATGGAAAAACTACAATTGAACGATGCTTCATTGGTTTTTGCTCCAGAAAGTAGTGCTGCACTTGGTTTTGGTTTCCGTTGTGGGTTCTTAGGAATGTTACATATGGAAATTATTCAAGAGCGTTTAGAGCGTGAATTTAACATGACGGTTATTACTACGGTACCAAACGTTAGTTACCATGCCTTTACTCGTAAAGAACCAGACACCGCTTTAATTGTAAACAACCCAACAGATTTACCTGACCCTTCTAGTATTGATCGTGTTGAAGAACCATATATTAAAGCTACAATTATTACAAAGGCAGATTTTGTCGGTAATGTAATGTCTCTTTGTATTGAAAAAAGAGGGCAAATTACCAATCAAACCTATTTAACAACTGAGCGTGTTGAACTTACTTTTGACATGCCATTAGCTGAAATTGTTTTTGACTTTTATGACAGACTAAAGACAGTTTCAAAAGGTTATGCTTCTTTTGATTATACGCCAATTGGCATGAAAACTTCAAAATTAGTGCGTGTTGATATTTTACTAAATGCACAACCTGTAGATGCACTTTCAGCTTTAATACATGCCGATAATGCTGTTCATATTGGTAAAAAAATGTGCGAGAAGTTAAAAGAACTTATTCCAAGACAGCAGTTTGATATTCCGATACAAGCAGCAATTGGTGCTAAAATTATATCAAGAGAAACAACTAAAGCATTACGTAAAGATGTAACTGCAAAATGTTATGGTGGTGATATTTCTCGTAAGCGTAAGCTTTTAGAAAAACAGAAAAAAGGTAAAAAACGTATGCGACAAGTTGGTAATGTAGAAGTACCACAAGAAGCATTTATGGCAGTTTTAAAACTGAATGATTAATATTAAAAAAGCTACTTAATAATTAAGTAGCTTTTTTATTTTCTATAGTTTCTATTTTTTAGTTATCATCTCCAATTCTATTCTCTTCATCATTATTTGTGTTTCTTGATGTTGATTTTTTACCAAATTTTGAACCAAAACTATAAATACATCTCAATTGTATATTTTGCCTTGAACCGTTACTGTCTACAAAAGCCGTCCCATTCCCATAATCAATTGTACCAACAAAACCTCTATTTAACATCTTATTAAACCCTAAATTCAACTTTAACTTATCATCTAAAAACTTTTTACCAAAAGAAAAATCTAGGTTTGCAAACCAGTCTACATCTATTTGGCTTTCTAAAGCTCCTGTACCGTAATTAGCACTAACTTCAAAATTAATATCTAATGGTAATTGATAACTTGCCTGCGTAAACCAAATCAAATTCCATTTGTTTAAATCTATCCCATAAGTTGATGATTGAAAATCTGTATTGGTAACAATTATACCTGTATAACCTTCTAAGCCTTTAGTGAAACTCAGTGGTGCAAACAATCTAAAATTCCAATTTGAATTCTCTTCAACATTCACATCTTGTTGGCGAATTTGAGCTGTGGAATTATCTTGTGAAATTAATTCAAAAATAACATCATCAGTTTTACTATATCCAATAGTAAAAAATGGCTGACCATCATACGTTAAATTGAATTGATAATTATTGGTATATGAAGGCGTTAAATTCGGATTTCCTTCACCTGCAGAAAACGGATCTAAAAATGTAGTAAAAGAATTTAAACTGTTATAAGATGGTCTTTGAATTCGGTAACTATATGAAACACTAGCTCCTAATTGTTCTGTTAATTTTCGACTAACAGAAGCACTCGGGAATACTTTTTTTATCGGCCGTTTTTGTACTAAAGTAACCAACTCATCATCACTCATAAATGTGGAAGTGCCATCAGTATTGCTATCTTCATAACGCAAACCACCTGAAAAAGACCATCTACCCAAAGTGGCGTTAACCTTTGTGTATAAGGCAAAAATAGTCTCATCAATTAAAAACTGACTGCTTTCATCAACAACTAAATCATAATCTCCATTATTTTCTATAAATGACTGTAAGTCATTATCTGTTTTCACAGCTGCATACCTAGTACCTGCACTTATTTTTAAACTATCTGAAATAGTTTTTGAATAATCTGCTTTGTACGTTTTAATATTGTACTCACCATTTTGAATGTATTTTCTATCTGTAAAATCTATCGTACTTCCCTCTGTATCATATAAAAAATTAGTATTATCGTTTGAATAGTCAACATAATTAAAATCGATAACAAGCTTATCTTTCTCTGTTTTAAACTCGTAATATGGGTTGATGTTAAAATTATATCGTTCTCTGTCAAAGCTATTTTCAGAAAATAAGGTGTTTATGTTATCAGCATCAGATATAATCGTTTCACTACGTGTAGTTCTATCAGAAATTCGACTACTAAAACTACCGCCTATTCCAAATGAATTTTTGTCATTAATATAATAATCTGCACTAGCGCTTAAGCTCAAGTTAGAAGGGTCATAAGGTTCTTCGGTAAATTGGTCATAAGTTTCGTCACCTACTGTTCTAATTAGTGAAAGATCATCTCGCCAAGTTGGTTTAGAAAAATTAGCACTTGTTTGCCAATTAAGCTTGTTTTTATAACTCGCCATTGAAAATCCTGCTCCGTATTCAAAGCCTTCATCTTCACCAATCCATGCGTTTGCACTACCATGAGTACCCAATTGCACGTTTTTCTTAAGAATAATATTGATTATAGCACCAGTTCCAGAAGCTTCGTATTCGGCACCAGGTTGCTCTACAACTTCAATTTTAGCAATATTATCTGCAGGAAAATCACGCAATAAGGTTTCAACATCCATATATTCAGTTGTTTTTCCATTAATTAGAATTCTAACGCCTGAATTACCTGCAATTGTTATCCCGTTATTCGTCACTAAAACGCCTGGAACTTTACGCATCACATCTTGTAAATTGGTGTTGACCATTTCTGAGTTTTCTAAATCAACTACCAATTTTTCGGCTGTTTGTTTTATAACTGGTCGCTTATTTTTTACAACCACTTCATTTAAAACGTGACTTTCCTCTTTTAAAATTACGTTTATGATTTTGTCACTTTTTAATTGAAAAGCTTCAATTTTTTTTGTTTCAAAGCCAAGCATTGAAATCTCTACGATATATTCATCTTCAGGAATATTTTTTAAGTTAAAATCTCCATTATCACTAGACACTGTTCCTTTTTGTGGAGATACATCTCCTAAAGTATACACAATAATGTTGGCAAAAGGCAGCGGTTGATTTTGTTCGTCAGTAACTTTGCCTTTAATATCATGCTGTGCAAAAGTTGAAGTAATACATAGTAAAAAAAGAAATATACTTGTAATAAGAAGTCTCATTTGATTGATTTTGATTTGATTGATTACATATATAGACTACTTAAGTGACCAATTTGTTACAGTATTTTATAAAAAAATTATATTGATATTTTCTAAATGGATAAAACATCATCTATATTCATAAAAAAATCCTGAATAAAGTTATTCAGGATTTTTTTTTAGTAATAGAAAGTTATTTTTTACTCACTATCATCAGCCTCTTCTTCTTCGTTTGAAATCTGTTTTACATTATCAGTTTCAATATCAAATACTTTACCTAAATAAACAAGTATAAAACCATCAGTAATTTCTTCATGTACATCGCTGTGTGATGAAATTATTTGTAATTCACCTTCTGGTGTTTTTAAGAAAATAGGAATTATTCTACCATCTTTATTTGTGATATCTATTAAGCTATTATAATGCTCTGTAGATTCTAATTCAATTTCATTAATTGAAGGATATTCACGTACGGTTTCCGTGAGTTTAATATAATCATCAGTCTGGGAGAACAAACCATCTTTTGGATTACTTTCTGGATTGTTCATTTCATCATCAGTAATCAATCTAAAAGAACCATTTTCACCAAAATGCTTAGTGAACTTATTAATAACATACTTATTAATATCAGAGTTACCCGTTAATGCCATTAAAAAACCAACATCATTAAGCTCTATATTATCACTTAAAGTATCAGAATAAATATTTGCCGCAATAGCATCAAGTCCTATTTTCTTTGCTTTAGCAACATTAGTTTGGTTATTGTCAATAAGTACAACATGTCTTCCGTTTTTTTGAAGATATTCACCAATCAATCTTGACATTTTTGATGCGCCAATAATTAAAATACCGTTTGATTTTTTAAGAAATACACCCACTAATTTTGCAAAAACTCGAGCAGTTGTAGCATTTAGTAAGACAGTACCTAATACAATCATAAACACCAAAGGCGTAATATATTCGGCGCCGGCTTCACCCCTTGCTAAAAGTTTAGAGCCAAATAATGATGCAATACCTGCGGCAACAATACCACGAGGCCCAACCCAACTAATAAATAACTTTTCTTTTAGTTTTAGACTTGAACCATGGGTACTCAAAAATACGCCCAAAGGCCTTATTACAAATACAATTACAGCAAATAAACCTACGGTTTTCCAATTAAGGATTAATTCTAAATCACTAATGTTAATATTAGCTGCTAATAATATAAAAAGAATTGATATTAGAAGTATACTTAAAGATTCTTTAAAGTAAAGCAACTCTTTTAGGTTTGGTAAATCAATATTTCCTAAAACCATACCCATTACTACAACAGCCAATAAACCAGATTCATGAGCAAAAAGATCTGACATTACAAATACCATTAACACTAATGAAAGTGAAACAACATTCAATAAGTAATGGGGAATAAAATTCTTTTTAATTGAGTAAGTTAAAGCATGCGCAAAAGTAAAACCAAAAGTAGTACCAAAAAGTACAATTTTACCAAACTCAACCAATGCTGTTAATGTATATGCTTGCCCCTCACCAACACTTATAAATTCAAAAACTAATACGGCCGCCAAAGCACCAATTGGGTCAATTAAAATACCTTCCCATTTTAATACTGTTGATATATCTTTTTTAAGAGGTATATTTCTTAAAATTGGTGTAATTACAGTTGGTCCTGTAACTATTATAAGTGCAGAGAATAAAAAAGATACTTGCCAGTTTAAGCCAAAAATATAATATGCTGATATTGCAGCACCAAAAAAGGTAACAACACTACCTAAAGTAATTAATTTTGTAATTACAGGTCCTACATTTTTTATTTCAGACATTTTAAGTGTTAAACCACCCTCAAAAAGTATGATACTTATAGCTAAGGAAACAAAATAGTATAAACCATCACCAGGAAATAATCCCTTTTGCCCATTAAATATAGGTTCAATAAGCTTAAGACCATCTTCAGTATATAAACTAGCAATTGGACCAACTAAAAGACCAATAAGAATTAACGGTAAAATTGCTGGCAATTTTAATCGCCATGCAACCCATTGCGCTATAATCCCTAAAACAATTATTCCTGCTAGTTCTACCATAATTCAATTTTTGTGAAAAATACTGCTTTTATTCTTAATTTAAGAATCAAAATTAGGTGTCAACGCAATAATTTTAATCGAAAAACGGATACTTATTAGTGGTAAATAGTAATAAATAAGGGTTAAACACGACATAAATTATTAGTAATGCTTACATATGACTATTATTGTAATCTTAATAAAAAGACGACTGATTAGATGAACGAAAGAATCCTCCCATTTAAAACCATACTGTTTGGATTTGCTTTTTCACCAAAACTTGAAATAAACGTACTTGAAACTAGTCGGATTGCAAAGTTTTTTAATGCAAAACTACTATTGCTTCACGTTGGCGAAAAAACTGCTGAAAAAGAATTACAAATTAATACAATTCTTAATGAATGTAGCGAAGATAATGTTACTATTGAAGTTCAATGGAAACAAGGAAATCCAATTGATGTAATTACAAAAACTTGTAAAACAGCAGCAATTGATTTGCTAATACTTGGCGCTTTACAACGCGAAAATGTATATCAGTTTTATGTTGGTTCAATCGCCAGGAAATTAACCCGAAAAGTTTGTTGTTCTGTATTGCTATTAATTAAGCCATCTGCCGAAAGAATAGTATGTAATAATATTGTTGTAAATGGACTTGACGAACCTGATACTCCGTTAGCAATAACCGATGCTTTTTATGTAGCAAATGCTTTGGGCTCTCAACAAATAACAATTGTTGAAGAACTTAGAGAAAAAGAAGTTGATGTTACTATTGAAGATGATAAATCGCTAAAAAAAGCGACCATCATGAAAGAGCGATTAACCAACCGAGAAGAATCACGAATTAGAAAAATTATTAATAACCAGTGTGAAGAATACACTCAAAATATTCGTATTAACACTCAAAATATTTTTGGACAACGTGGTTATTGTATCGGTCATTATGCTGAAATAGTACGTGCAGATTTATTAATAATGAATGCACCAAAAAAAACACGTTTAATTGATAGAATATTTCCGCACGATATTGAGCATATTCTTTCTGATCTGCCAACAGATCTATTAATTATAAGAAGAGACCATCTTGAAACAAAAAAATAAAGATTCCAATACATTTTTAAAAGGCTTACCTAAAAATATTTTTGCTGGTTTTGTAGTATCATTAATAGCCTTGCCACTTGGTTTGGGCTTAGCAATTGCTAGTGAAGCTCCACCTATTTCAGGTATTATTGCTGCTGTAGTTGGAGGTATAATTGTATCTGTTTTAGGAGGATCAAATGTAACTATTGCAGGACCAGGAAACGGCCTCGTAATAGTTGTTCTTGGTGCTATTACTACTCTTGGTGCTGGCGATTTATACCAAGGTTATTTGTATACTCTTGCTGCAATTGTAATGTCAGGTATTTTAATTTTATTATTAGGGTTCTTAAAAATGGGGCGTTTAGCCGATTTTTTTCCTGCATCAGCTATTGAAGGGATGCTTGCTGCAATTGGTTTGGGTATTTTATCAAAACAATTTCATATTATGATTGGTCATAATAATGCAAGTGGTGGTATACTTTCATTATTAGTGCAAATACCAGAAGCAATTATAAATCTAATTACTACAGGTACAACAAGTGAAAAAATAGCCGCTACTATTGGTGTATTGAGTTTGCTAATAATGATTTTTTATTCTAAAATTAGAAATAAATATTTTCAATTAATACCTGCACCAATGTGGATATTAATTTTAACCATTGGTTTTAGCTACGTTTACGTTGGCCTTGATATTCCATACCCTATGGAATCTCGCTTTTTAGTGAATATACCTGATGATATTTTTGGTTCATTAGCTTTTCCAGATTTTTCAATTATGTATAAATCAGAATTTTTAATGGCAGTTTTTGCTTTAACATTTATTGCAAGTATAGAATCTTTATTAAGTATTAAAGCTGTTGATAAATTAGACCCTGAAAGTAGAAGATCAAATGTAAATAGAGATTTAAAAGCGCTTGGTTTAGCAACTACCGTTAGTGGTCTATTAGGTGGTTTAAATGTTGTAACTGTAATTGCAAGAAGTTCAGTAAACGTAAATAATAATGCAACCAACCGATCTGCTAACTTTTTTCATTCATTATTTTTAGTGATATTTATTTTAGTATTTCAAGCACAGCTAAAAACTATTCCTTTAGCAGCTTTAGCTGCAATTTTAGTTTTTACAGGTTACAAACTTGCAACACCTACTACGTTATTAAAAATTTCAAAGATTGGTAAAGAGCAAATATTTATATTTTTAACAACCTTAATAACTACATTGCTTACCAATTTAATGACAGGTATTGGTGCCGGAATATTAATTACGTTTATTATTCACGTTGTAATAAACCGAAGCTTATCACTATTTATCAGCCATATATTTAAGCCTAATATTTTAATGTTTAAAGAGCCTGATGGTGGGAATTACTATGTAAGTATCAAACATTTTTGCAGTTTTATAAATTTCTACAGGTTAAAAAATAGGTTAGATGCTATTCCTGAAAATGAAAATGTTATTTTAGATTTTTCTATGTGTAGTTTTGTTGACCATACTTCTTTTGAAGGTGTAGAGAACTATGTACAAACTTTTGATAAAAAAGGCGGAAGTATTGAGTTAGTTGGCTTAGACAAACATGATACAGATTCAAAACACCCATTTGCCATACGTAAAATGATACCCTCAATGGCGTTAAAACCCATTGAAAATTACTTTACAAAAAGGCAAAAAAATATTAAAATTACAGCTAAGGAATATAAGTGGAATTATGTACCTAAAAAGAATAAAGACACACATTTTTTATCTGATTTTGTATTTTTTAAAACACGAAAAATTAGTTACTACTACAACAATCTCTTTGATAAAAACAATTGCAAAAGTGTTTTTGATGTTGAATTTACTGAAGGTGAGTTTATTGCCAAAGAAATTGTCAAAACAACTATATTTCACATAAAACTAGATCATAAAATCCCGGTATTTACTTTAGATAAAGAAGGCTTATTAGAAATGATTTACAGCCTTGCCGGTTTTAAAGACATCACAATTAATAACCATCCTGATTTTAGTAAACGCTTTTATTTAAGTGGTGAAAATGAAGAAGAAATCAAGTCTATATTTACTGATGAGTTAATTCTTTTTTTAGAAAGTAATCCATATTACCATATAGAATCTAACGGGTGTTCAATTATGATTTTCAAAAAAGAGCGTCTGCTTAGTGTAAAAGAAATTAAAGCTATGATTTATTTTGGAGAACAATTATATACTTTTTTAAAGTAAATAATTAATTATACCACTAATATTTAGGCTATTAATGCAAAAAAATAATTTTTTTTGTAGGAAATATCTTTTTAGAGTTGTAGTTTAACTTATATATACACTTTTTAGTGAAATTTCTTCTTTCAAAGAAGAAAAATTATAAAGTACTACTGCAATGCAACTTGAAAAAAAATTTAGTTTTTATAACTCTCCAATATCTTTTGGTGTAATTGTTTTTGCCATAACTTTATTATTAACTCAATATTTAACATACCAACGGCACCTAATACTTGAGACTAATCAACAAAAAAATTTAGTAAATAAATCAAATCAAATAGAAGATAAGATTCAAGAGATTTTAAATAAAGGTTTTTCTACTACTCAAACCTTAGCATTTATAGTTGAGAACTACGGTATTCCAAAAAACTTTGATTCAATTGCTAAACTTCTTAAAAAGAGTAATGAAGAAATAACTGCTTTAGAAATTGTTAGTAAAGAAGGAGTTATAACACATATGTATCCTCTTCAAAAAAACAATATGATTGGTTTTAATATTTTAAAAGATTCTGTAGGAAGAGTAGGTGCATACGAAACCATAAAAAGAAGAAGTTATTTTGTAAGCGGACCAATTAACTTAAAACAAGGTAGTGTAGGTTTTGTATGTAGAACGCCCATTTTTAAAAAAGATATTTTTCAGGGTTTTACAGCAACTGTTATAAAATTATCAGATGTTTTAAAGGCCGCTAATATTACCACAAATCCAAGACATCAATATAAATTCACAAAAGTTAATGTAGATAACTCTGAAGAGACTTATTTTTCCAATGTTAAAAATCCTTCAGCAAATTCTTATTCAACAACAGTTGCAATGCCAAATGGTGAGTGGAAACTATATATTTATGCAAAAAAAGGTCAACTCTTTAACCCTGTAATACTTTTTGCTTTTTTTGGCTTATTTATTTCAATTCTATCAGGAGTTATAGCTTGGTATTTAGCAATGCAACCTAAAAGGTTAAATAGACTTGTAGATAAAAAAAGTAAAGAAGTAATTGAAAACGAAGAGAAGTATAGAACACTTTTAAACCAAGCATCTGATGGTATTTTTGTACTTAATAAAGAATTTAACATTGTTGATGTAAACATCAAATTTTGTGAACTATTTAAAAGTTCTAAAGAGAATTTTATAGGTAAAAGTATTGCTGTAGCAATTGAACCTGAAGAATTAAAAAGTAAACCTTTAGAATATCAGAAAGTTTTAAATGGTGATACAATACGAACATTAAGAAAAGCCATTAGAACTGACGGAAGTACTTTTTTAATAGAAAGTAGCGTAAAAATAATGCCAAACAATCTTATTCAAGGTATAGTACAAGATGTTACTGAACGAGAAGAAAACTCTAAATTACTCAGAGAAAGTGAACTTAAATATAGAGAATTAACAGAGCGTATTTCTGACGCCTTTATTGCTTTTGATACTGACTGGAATTTCACATACATAAGCACAAAAGCTAAATTTTTTATTCCACCACATAATGGACACATTATTGGAAAAAATATTTGGGAAACTTTCTCCCACTTAAAAGATACATCACTACATAAAAATAGTTTAAGTGCATTAAAACTACAAAAATCAATAACTGACGTTAGGTATAGTGAAGGCTTAAATAAGTGGATTGAGTATCGCTTATATCCTTCTAAAAATGGTATTAGTGCATATTTTAGTGATATAACTAAAATTAAGGAGGCTGACGATAAAGTAAAGGCCGCTCAATTAAAAATGGAAAATGCTATTCGCATTGGAAAAATAGGCTATTGGAGTTGGGATATTGAAGAAGATATTCTCGAATGGTCAGATAGAATGTATACCATATATGGTTTAGACAGAAATACAGCAGTTACAAAAGAAACCTCCGTTGATTGTATTCACCCTGATGAAAGGGAAGAACACGTAGCAATTATACAAGAAAAAATAAAAAATAAAGATAATACCCCTATTTCATATCGAATACTTCACAAAGACAATTCTGTTCATTATGCTTCTTTGGAGCTTGAGTTTATTGAAAATGAGAATAATGAAATATCTAAACTTCAGGGTACTGTTATTGATATTACTGAAACAATTGAAACACAGGAAGAATTAAAAGTTAGCCAAGAAAAATTTTATAAGTCTTTTCATTCAAATTTAGTTGGTAAAGTAATTGTTGATGAAAATAGAGTTCTCTTAGAAGCAAACGAAACTATAGCAAAACTTTTAAATTCTGATAGAAAGAATTTATTAGGGAAAACAATTATTCAAGCAAATGTGCTTGAATTTAAAACACCCGAAGAAAAAAGACGTAGAGAAAATTTATGGACCAAACTTTATGATGAAGGTATATTGCTAGATGAAGAAGTTTCTTTTACACTTAAAAATGGTAAACACATACCAACTTTGGTATCTGTTGAACCCTTACAAATAAGGGGTAAAATAAACTATTTGATTAGTGTTATGGATAACACAAAGAGAAAAGAAGCAGAGTCTTTACTAGAGACTCAAAATTTAGAGTTGATAAAGACAAATTCAGAATTAGATAGGTTTGTATATAGTGCTTCACATGAGTTAAGAGCACCATTGACTTCAATTATGGGGTTAATCAATTTAATTTTAACCGAAAAACATGAAAATGATCTAGTATTTAAGTTACAAATGATGAAAGAATCTGTAAAAAGATTAGATGATTTTATAAAAGATATTGTACAGTATTCACAAAACAAACACTTAGAATTAAGTACAAACGTCATTGATTTTCGTGAGATAATTGAAGACTCAATAAAAGATTTATGGTATTTAGAAAATAGAAAACATATAAGTATTAAAAGTAATATTGATAATGCTCTGGATTTTTATTCTGATAAAAAACGTATTTCAATTATTTTTAATAATCTAATAAGTAATGCTATTAAATACCACAATATTAATACTGAAAAACCAATTATTAATATAGATGTTCAAACTTCTGATAAGGGTGTTACTATAATAATAGCAGACAACGGTACTGGTATTCCGGAAGATCATTTAGCTAAAATATTTAATATGTTTCACCGCGTATCCTCTAAAGTAATGGGTACCGGAATTGGTTTATTCGTTATCAAAGAAATTATTACCAAGTTAAATGGTACTATTGAAGTATTATCTAAATTAGATGAAGGCACAAAATTTATAATTAATATTCCGCATCAAAATTTAAAGACTATTAAAAAGAAAATTGAATTAGACCTTAATAAAAATTAATCGAAAAGCTTAATTTGAAGGTGCTTAAATAGAAATAAAGTACCAACTACTTATTTATTCGTTGAAAGACAGCATTTTAGTTATTGTGAGTAAAAATATAAACGTAATTCATACGTTATTATACCTCAAACCACACCACAACTTAATAAGAACCAATATGCATTTCAACTCTATAATGCTAATAGACGATTCAGAAATAGACAACTTCATACATAAGTCTGTATTAGAAAAATTTAATATTACCGATACTATCATTACAGCAAAATCTGGTTTTGATGGTATTGAAAAATTAAAAAATCTTATTAATGATGAAGCAAAAAAATTTCCTGAAATTATATTTTTAGATTTATGTATGCCTCATATGGATGGTTTTGGATTTTTACAAGAATACATGAAGTTTCCTGAAGATATAAAAGCCTCTTGTAGTGTATATATTTTAAGTTCATCAATAAATCCTGATGATATTAAACGAGCTAAAAAATGTCCGGCAGTAAACCGTCATTTAACAAAACCTCTTAATAAAACTCTAGTAGACGATATATTCAATTTAAAATCGGTTTAAAATTTTAATTTAACTTTTTTTAATAATTCCATAATCATATTTATCGTAATATTGCAATAAACAAATTAATTAAAACAAATGGGATTAGCCAAATCTGAAATATTTACTAGAAAACAAAACGAGATTGCTCTTTTTGCTAAAGTTTTTGGCCACCCAGCAAGGGTTGCTATTCTGGAACACCTGTTTAAAATAGATACTTGTATTTGCGGTGATTTGGTAAACGAAATTGGTTTAGCACAGCCAACAATATCACAACATTTAAAAGAACTTAAACATTTGGGTTTGATTAAAGGAACTATTGACGGCACTAGTGTTTGCTATTGTATTGACAAAGATAACTGGTTGGCAATGAAAAATGTAATGAACGCTTTTTTAAACCAAGACATTACAGAAAAAGGAAGTTGTTGCTAGAAAAAAAATTTGAATCTATTAATCGTAATATTACAATAATATGAAACTATCAGAAATTAAAAATCACTTAAAAGCTTTAGAAAATATAGCTTTTGAATTACCAAACGGATCATTAGTACCTAGTCATTTTCATGTAACTGAAGTAGGGAAAGTAACTAAAAACTTTATTGATTGCGGTGGTACTGTTAGAAATGAAGAAGTTGTAAATTTTCAATTATGGAATGCTGATGATTATGATCACAGATTACATCCTGAAAAATTACTAGATATTATACAATTATCAGAAAAAGTTTTAGGTATTGGAGATTTAGATATTGAAGTTGAATATCAAGGAGACACTATTGGAAAATTTGGTTTAGGTTTTAATGGTACTAATTTTCTTTTAACTACAAAACAAACAGATTGTTTAGCAAAAGAAAATTGCGGAATTCCTGAAAGTAAGCCGAAGCTCAAAATGGCAGATTTACCAACTGGAAGTAGTTGCGACCCTAATTCAGGTTGCTGTTAGTATGAAATTTCACGCTATTACAGAAGCTAATTATTCTCAGGTTTCAAAAATATATGAAGAAGGTATAAAAACTGGTATGGCCACTTTTCAAACTGCAGCTGTTGATTGGAAAACTTGGGATGAAAACCACTTACCAATTGGGAGAATTACATTACAAGACAGTGATATAGTTTTAGGCTGGGCTTCATTAGCACACGTATCTAGTAGATGTGTGTATGGTGGTGTTGCTGAGGTTAGTGTATACGTTTCTGAAAAATCCAGAGGTAAAGGCATCGGTAAAAAATTATTACTAGAACTTATAAAAATTAGCGAAGCACATAAATTTTGGACCCTACAATCTGGTATTATGAGAGATAATAAAGCAAGTATTCAAATGCATATAAATTGTGGTTTTAGAGAAATTGGATACCGTGAAAAAATTGGACAATTAAACGGTGTTTGGCTTGATAATATATTACTTGAACGAAGAAGTAAAACTATAGGAATTAAATAAACAACACAAAATGGAAACAACACATTTTAGTAACATAAATACAATTGTTGCTAAGTTACAACCACAAGAAATTTCAGAAGAGCGTAAAGCAGTATTACAACCTTTAGTCGATTTTATTCAGGTAAAAGTATCTAATAATGCTACAATTCGATTAAACTTTATTTGTACTCACAATTCACGTAGAAGTCATTTATCGCAAGTGTGGGCACAAGCTATTGCACATTATTTTGGTATTAAAGATGTATTTTGTTATTCTGGTGGTACTGAAGCTACCGCACTATTTCCTAAAGTTGCTGAAACATTAACTAATTCAGGGTTTTCAATTGAAAAACTTTCAAATACTGACAATCCTGTTTATAGTATAAAATACACTACTAATGAGGCTCCTATTATTGGGTTTTCAAAAAGGTTTGATGATACGTTTAACCCTCAATCAGAGTTTGCTGCAATTATGACCTGTTCTTCTGCTGATCAAGGGTGCCCATTTATAGCAGGTGCTGAAAAAAGAATACCAATAACTTTTGATGACCCTAAAGCTTTTGATAATACACCTCAACAAACAGAAAAATATCAAGAAAGAAGCATTCAAATTGCAACGGAACTATTTTATGTTTTTTCAGAAATAAAAAAATAAAAAGTAATGCAAAAAAAATTGAGTTTTTTAGATAATTACCTAACCTTATGGATTTTTATAGCCATGATTTTAGGGGTTGGCATAGGCTATTTTATACCTTCATTTCCTAATTTAATCAATAGCGCCAGTAACGGATCTACGAACATTCCTATAGCTATTGGATTAATATTAATGATGTATCCGCCTTTGGCGAAAGTAAACTACAAATTACTGCCCAAGGTTTTTAAAAATATAAAAATACTAAGCACATCATTAATCTTAAATTGGATTATTGGACCTGTATTAATGTTTTTTCTAGCAATCATCTTTTTACAAGATCATCCACATTATATGGTTGGTCTCATACTAATTGGTTTAGCACGTTGTATTGCAATGGTATTGGTTTGGAATGACCTTGCGGAAGGTAGTAGTGAATATGGTGCAGGTTTAGTGGCATTAAATAGTATTTTTCAAGTATTTGGCTACAGTTTTTATGCTTGGTTATTTATCACTGTACTACCTCCTTATTTTGGTTTTAACGGTGCAATTGTAGATATTTCAATAGCAACAATTGCAGAAAGTGTAGCCATTTATTTAGGTATTCCATTTGTTTTGGGTATTTTAAGTAGAGTTATTTTAGTAAAATTGAAAGGAGAAAAGTGGTATACCGAAAAATTTATACCTAAAATATCTCCATTAACTTTAATAGCATTATTATTTACAATTATTGTAATGTTCTCATTAAAAGGTGAGTTAATTGTAACCATACCTGGCGATGTTTTATTAATTGCACTTCCATTATTAGTATATTTTATAATTATGTTTATCGTAGGCTTCTTTGTAACAAAAGCTAGTGGTGCTACTTATGATAAAACTGCAGCAGTAGCATTTACAGCTGCTGGTAATAACTTTGAACTTGCTATTGCAGTTGCTATTGCTGTTTTTGGTTTAAATTCAGGAGAAGCATTTACAGGCGTTATTGGACCTTTAGTTGAGGTGCCAGCGCTAATACTTTTAGTACGTGTATCATTCTGGTTACGTAAAAAATATTTTACAAAATCATAACGTATATATATTGCCCGTTTCTATAAGGTTTTCGTTAAAAATTCTTAATTAATCTTGATTGATTTTTGATTTTCTTAAATTTCAGGATTATTACAGTATAAATGAAGCTATACCCAATAGAAACGGGCAATTTTAAATTAGATGGTGGTGCTATGTTTGGCGTTGTTCCAAAAACATTATGGAACAGAACAAACCCTGCTGACAGCAACAACCTTATTGATCTTGCCGCACGTAGTTTACTTATTGAAGATGGAAATAAGTTAATACTTATTGACACTGGAATGGGTGACAAACAATCAGATAAGTTTTTTAGTTATTATAATATGTGGGGAAATTTTTCTACAGATAAGTCTTTAGCTAAATATGGTTTTCATAAAGATGATATTACTGATGTTTTTATGACGCATCTTCATTTTGACCATTGTGGTGGTTGTATACAATGGAATAAAGACCATACAGGCTATGAGCCTGTTTTTAAAAATGCTAAGTTTTGGACCAATAAAGAGCATTGGATATGGGCAACGGAACCAAATAACCGAGAAAAAGCATCTTTTTTAAAAGAAAATCTACTGCCTATGGAAGATAGCGGACAACTAAATTTTATAGACTCTCCAAAGGCTGGGTCTGATTTCTTAGAAAATACAGCATTGAATTTTGATGTTTTATTTGTTGATGGTCATACGGATAAACAAATGATTCCGCATATAAACTATAAAGGCAAAAAATTGGTTTTTATGGCCGATTTGCTACCTACTGTTGGTCACATACCACTACCCTACGTAATGGGTTATGATACACGACCACTATTGACACTTCAGGAAAAAGAAAAATTCTTGAAAATTGCAGCGCAGAACGATTATTATCTGTTTTTAGAACATGATGCTCACAATCAAATATGCACGGTACAAGAAACAGAAAAAGGTATTCGCTTGAAAAATAGTCATACATTCGAAGAAATATTTGATTAACAACAACTTACTTCCTCATTTTTAATAAAATTACTTTTTAATTATTTCATAAACACTCAATAAATAAACACATACATGACATTTAATTTTACAAAATCAGTTTTTGGACTAGCATTTGGTTCATTATTACTATCAAGCTGTGGCAGTTCATCACCAGTATTGGTTAGTACTCCAGTAGAAAATATAGACGCAATACCATTAAAAGTATCTGATTTAACTGATTCAGAAAAGAAAAATTGGGGACACCTTGATTTAGTAACAGATACTATTCCGGGAATGTCAGTTAATAAAGCATATACTGATATTATTAAAGGAAATAAAGGAGAAACTGTTATTGTAGCCGTTTTAGATTCTGGTATGGATTTAGAACATGAAGATTTAGTAAATGTACTATGGACAAATACGAAAGAAATTCCGGGGAATAACATTGATGATGATAAAAATGGGTATGTTGATGATATTCATGGTTATAACTTTTTAGGCGAATCATACAATGAGTTGTTAGAAATGACTCGTATTGTAAAATTAAAGATAGGAGATGCTGCATACCAAGCAAAAGCGAAAGCTGCTCTCGATGAAAAATACAATGAGACGTTAAAAAACAAAACTTATTATGAGCAAATTTTACAAACTGTAACTACTGCTGATACTGCCGTAAAAGAGAAATTAGGAAAAGGTACTTATACAAAAGAAGACGTTGCTGCAATTGAAACACAAGATGCTACTTTACTTCAAAATATTAGCATGATTAAGCAAGTATATACTTTTGCTGAAGATGTTCCAAGTTTTATAAAAGATATCACTGGTGGTATTACTTCAATGACTGAATCATTAAACTATAATTATAATGTAGAATTTGATGGTAGAACACCTGTTGGTGACAACCCTTATGATTTAGAAGATACTATATACGGTAATGGAAATCCTCAAAACCGTGTTGAAGATGAAAGTCACGGTACACATGTAGCTGGTATTATTGCAGCACAACGTGGAAATGGAAAAGGAGCTGATGGTGTTGCAAATAATGTACAACTAATGAGCATTAGAGCAGTACCAAATGGTGATGAGTATGATAAAGATATTGCTTTAGGTATTCGTTATGCAGTTGATAATGGTGCAAAAGTAATTAACGGTAGTTTTGGTAAATCATTTTCACCTAATGCTGATTGGGTATATGATGCTATTAAATATGCGGCTTCAAAAGATGTCCTTTTTATTCATGCTGCAGGTAATGATGGTTTAGATTTAGACAACCCAACAAACCCTAATTTCCCTAATGATCAAGTAGATAACGGTGCTGAAATTGCAGATAATGTTATTACTGTAGGTTCTATAACTAGTAACTATGGTGCTGACTTAGTTTCATCATTCTCAAACTACGGTGTTATTAATGTAGATGTATTTGCACCTGGTAGCGCAATTTATTCTACAGTTCCTGGTAATGAGTATGATTATAATAGTGGTACATCAATGGCAGCACCTGCTGTTGCTGGTGTTGCTGCATTAATAAGATCGCAATACCCTAAATTAAAAGCTGCTGAGGTTAAAAAAATCATCATGCAGTCTGGTTTAACAACAAAAACATCAGTTGTTGTTGCTGGGGAAGCTTCAAAAGCTACTGAGTTTTCAAAACTTACTAAATCAGGAAAAATGGTAAATGCCTACAATGCACTTATTTTGGCTAGTCAAGTAGCAAACGGAAAAGTAAAACTTTAAACAAATACTCATAAATTATACAGAAAAAGATCACTGAAATATATAATTTCTTTGATCTTTTTCTTTTTAATAACTTTAGACTAAAATAAAAAACGACTATGAAGAAAAGAATTTTATCATTTTTAGTGCTATTGTCAGGTATTACTGGCTTTGCACAAAATACAAGCTACTGGCAACAGCATGTAGATTACACCATGGATGTTACTATGGATGTAAAATCATACCAATATACAGGAACTCAAAAATTAGTGTATACTAATAATTCTCCTGATGCTATTGACAAAGTATATTACCATTTATTTTTTAATGCTTTTCAGCCAGGTAGTGAAATGGATATTAGGTTACAGACTATTGCTGACCCTGATGGTAGAATGACGGAGAATGGTAAAAGTAGAATTGCAAGTTTATCTCCTGATGAAATTGGTTTCTTAAAAATTGCTACTCTTACTCAAAATGGGAAACCTTTAGAGTTTAAAGAAGAAGGTACTATTCTTATCGTAAAATTAGCAGAAACTATTCCTGCTGGTGGTACAGCAACTTTTGATATGACTTTTACAGGTCAAGTACCTTTACAAATTCGTAGAGCTGGCCGAAACAATAAAGAAGGTGTTGCACTTTCAATGGCACAATGGTACCCAAAATTAGCTGAATATGATTTTGAAGGGTGGCATGCAGACCCATATATCGCTCGTGAATTTCAAGGCGTTTGGGGAGATTTTGATGTAAAACTTACTATTGATAAAGACTATACTGTTGGTGCTTCTGGTTATTTACAAAACCCACAAGAAATTGGTCATGGGTATGAAGCTGCTGATTCTAAAATAAAAAAGCAAAAAGGCAAAACACTTACATGGCATTTTAAAGCACCAAATGTGCATGATTTTACATGGGCAGCAGATCCTGAATATGTACACGATACATTACAAGTACCTAACGGGCCTATGCTTCACTTTTTATACAAAGACAAAAAAGAGATTGCTGAAAACTGGAAGAAACTACAGCCAAAAACAGCTGAAATGATGGAGTTTTACAATAAAAATGTTGGTGAATATCCTTACGATCAATATTCAGTTATTCAAGGTGGCGACGGTGGTATGGAGTATGCTATGCTAACTTTAATTACTGGTGAACGTAAGTTTGGTAGTTTAGTAGGTGTAACTGCTCATGAGTTAGCACACTCTTGGTTTCAACACATATTAGCTAGTAACGAATCTAAACACGAGTGGATGGATGAAGGTTTTACCACTTTTATTTCTACATTATGTGAGAATGAAATTATGAATGAAAATAAAGAAAATCCTTTAGAAAATTCATACAAAAGCTATTACTACTTGGTAAATTCAGGTAAAGAACAACCACAAACTACGCATGCAGATCGTTACGCAGAAAATATGCCATATAGTATTGCAGCTTACAGTAAAGGGTCTATTTTCTTGTCACAATTGGGTTATATTATTGGGCAAGATAAATTAATGGAGACACTTCATAAATATTATGAAGACTTCAAATTTAAACATCCAATACCTAATGATATTAAGCGTACTGCTGAAAAAATATCTAATATGGAATTAGATTGGTATTTGACGGATTGGACACAAACTACAAATACTATTGATTATGCGGTAAAAGAAGTAGCATCAGAAGGAGAAAAAACAAAAATTACATTAGAACGTATTGGTCAAATGCCAATGCCTATTGATGTTTTAGTGGTTTATGAAGATGGTACACAAGAAACTTTTTATGCTTCATTAAGAATGATGCATGGCGAAAAAGAAAACCCTTACCCTAATTTAAAAAGAACTATTTTACCTAATTGGGCATGGGCATACCCTACTTACGACTTTACTATAGATAAACCTTTATCAAGTATAAAAGCAGTAGTAATTGATCCGTCGCAATTAATGGCTGATGTAGATCCTGAAAATAGTTTTTGGCAAAAAAATTAAGATCAAAAAAATAACAATTAAAAACCAAGATGCACTAGTATCTTGGTTTTTTGTTTTTAAGTGCATACCAAATAGAATACTATCTTTGCAGTATTAGTACCCTTATGGATAATAAAACAAACTTTACGTACGGTAGCACCGAAAAATTGAAGAGTAAAAAACTCTTTGAACAACTATTTTCTGAAGGCAAAAGTGTCACACAATACCCAATTCGTTTGGTGTATGCAAAAACTGATTTAATTAAAGACGAAGTTTCAATTAAAGCCGGTGTAACTGTATCAAAACGTAAATTTAAAAGTGCTGTAAAAAGAAACCGAATTAAAAGAGTTTTACGAGAAGCATACAGACTCAACAAATCTTCAATAAACAACAATAGTACAGATAAGTATGCGTTGTTATTTTTATATTTAGGGAAAGAAATGCCTAAAAGTTCAGAAATAAATACGTGTATGGTTTCCTTACTTAACAAGTTTAATAAAAAAATAGCAGTAGTTAAACAAAAACCAACAGCTATTGAAACGAGTACTGAAACGGATTAAAAAACTAATTTTAAGCAATAAAGAGCATAATTACATGAAAAAATTGATTCAAAAAAAAGTTATAATTCCTGTATTTGCCTTAGTATTTATTGTTGTTGGAAGTAGTTTTAAAAGTGATTTTTTTGAGATTGCTAAACAAATAGAGATATTCACTACCCTATTTAAAGAACTCAACATGAACTATGTTGATGAAACAAATCCTGCTGCTTTAATGGATACTGCCATTAAAAGTATGTTAGAAGATTTAGACCCTTATACTCGTTTTTTAAACGAACAAGACGTTGAAGCTTATAAAATTAGTAATGCCGGTGAATACTCAGGTATTGGTGCAATAGTTCGTGCTTATAAAGACAAGCTTGTTATTGTAGAACCTTATAAAAATAATCCTGCAGATAAAGCAGGTTTAAAAGCGGGTGATGAAATTATAAAAATTGGTGATATTGATGTAAAAGACGTAAATGAAAATGCTACCGAGCTTTTAAAAGGTGCTAATAACACAAGTGTTGATGTAACTTTTAAACGTCAAGGAAAAATTAAAACATCTACAATTACTAGGGAAGCTATTGAAGTTGATGCTGTTCCATATTTTAAAATGGTGAATAACAATACAGGTTATATTGTTTTATCAAAATTTAACCAAAAAGCATCTGAACAAACAAAAGCCGCTTTAATAGATTTAAAAGATAAAGGTGCCGAAAATATTATTTTAGACCTACGTGGTAATCCTGGTGGTTTGTTATCAGAAGCTATTAATGTGACCAACTTATTTGTTCCGAAAGGGGAATTGATTGTTACTACTAAATCAAAAGTCAAAAAATTCAATTCTGAATACAAAACAAGAAATAAAGCTGTTGATACTGAAATTCCGTTAGTTGTTTTGGTAAACGGTCGTAGTGCTTCTGCAAGTGAAATTGTATCAGGTAGTTTACAAGATTTAGATAGAGCCGTTGTTATTGGTGCACGTAGTTTTGGTAAAGGTTTGGTGCAACGTCCTTTAAAATTAACATATGGTACACAATTAAAAGTTACTATTTCAAGATATTATACGCCATCTGGTAGGTGTATTCAAGCATTAGACTATTGGCATAGAGATGAGGCTGGTAATGCCGTAAAAACAAGCGATATTCACGACTTTAAAACTCGTAATGGTCGTAAAGTACAAGACGGCGGTGGTGTTTTGCCCGATGTGGAAATAAAAGCATTAAAAACAAATACACTAACAACTGCCTTATTAAACGAGAATGCCATTTTTGACTATGCAACTGACTACTATTTTGCACATGAGATTACAGATGTTGCTAATTTTAAATTTACAGATGCTGATTTTGAAGTATTTAAAAGCCGTATTAAATCATCAGGTTTTACGTTTGAAACAGAAACTGAAAAAGCGTTGAATAAAGCGATGAGTTTGAATGATAGTGATTTATTAGATGATCATGTACAAGAGAAATACCGTGATTTATTAACTGAAATAAATGCAAAAAAAATTACTGGACTTGATACTTCTAAAAAAGAAATTATTAAACAATTAGAAGACGAAATTGTTACCCGATATTTTTATAATGAAGGTTTATACGATTATTATTTAACACATGATGAAGCTATTTTAACCGCTAGCGAATTGTTAAACGATAAAAATAAATACAATTCTATTTTAAAGTAGCTATTACACAGCATACTTTAATAAAAACACCTTGCGAATAATATTTGTAAGGTGTTTTTTGATATTTTTAGTTCCATTATTCTTAATGAGAAATGATGATGATGAAACAACCACTATTAATACTTCTAATTTTACTAAGCTTACCCACAATAGTTAGTTCTCAACTAGCAAAAAAAGATACTATTCGAGTTTTCTATTTAGGCGGACAATCAAATATGGATGGTCACGGAAGTCTGTCTGACTTGCCAAAAGAACTAAAATCTGAATTTGAAAATGTTTACATATTTCATGGAAATCCTGCACCAGATGAAAATAAAAATGGTGGACAAGGTGTATGGGATAAATTAAAACCAGGACATGGAAAACTGTTTTTATCAAACCTTAAAGAAAATAAACTTTCTAATTATTTTGGTATAGAATTGTCTTTTGCAAAAAAACTACAAACCCTTTACCCTAACGATAAAATTGCACTAATAAAATATTCAAAAGGCGGTACATCAATTGATACTTTAGCATCAAGAAATGCTGGCACTTGGGAACCGGATTTTAATGGCAAAACAGGAATTAACCAATACGATCATTTTTTAAACACAGTCCGTTTAGCAACTGAAACAAACGATATTGATAAAAATGGTATAACAGATGTTCTTGTACATAGCGGGATTATTTGGATGCAAGGCGAAAGTGATGCGCATAATGAAGAGGTAGCAAAACGCTATTACGATAACTTAAAAAGACTACTAGATTTAGTTCGTGCTTCATTTAGAACAGGTGATATGCCGGTTGTAATTGGGAAAATTTCAGACTCAGGGAACAACAAAAATGGAAAGGTTTGGGAATACGGAGAATTAGTGCAATATGCACAAGAAAAGTTTGCTCTTACAGACAAGAACGCTACAATTGTTAGGAGTACAAAAAACTACAAATATTCTGATAAATGGCATTATGATAGTGAAGGTTATATTGATTTAGGTGAAAAATTTGCTGATGCAATTTACCAACTGAACCACGAATAATTAATTACAAAAATCAACTACGGTACATGAAATATTTAGTAATCTCTTTTATATTCCTATTAGTAACTCACAACCTCAACGCACAACATAAACCATGGGATAAAAACTTTCCGAAGGAAGAACTTAAAATAATCAAAATACCAAATAAAGAAAATGTTTGGGTATTTATAATGGCGGGCCAATCAAACATGGCTGGTAGAGCATTTGTAGCTCCGCAAGACACCATAACAAACAAAAGAATATTAACAATAAATAAAACTAATGATTTAATATATGCCAAAGAGCCTTTTCATTTTTATGAATCGAAGATGAAAGGTTTAGATTTAGGCATGTCATTCAGTAAAACATTATTAGCCAAAATACCCGATTCTGTTTCTATTTTAATACTACCAACTGCGGTTGGTGGAAGTTCCATTGAACAATGGTTAGAAAACAAAAATCACAGGAGTGTCTCGCTTTTTGAAAATTTTGAAAAAAAAGTAACATTAGGTAAAACGTACGGAACCATAAAAGGTATTTTGTGGCACCAAGGAGAAAGTAATACTGCAAAACAAACTACAATTGATAACTATGACAAAAACCTTGGTTTATTACTTACCAGATTCAGAACAGTTGCTAATAACGATAGATTACCAGTAATAATTGGAGAAATTGGGAGTTATTCTAAAAATAAGGAGAACTGGAAACAACTAAACTCTAAAATATGGGCTTATGTCAAGACTGATGTTTTTACAAAAGTTGTTGCTACACAAGACTTAACACACAAAGGTGATCAACTTCATTTTAACGCTAAAAGCATTCGAATATTAGGGAAACGATATGCTGAAAAATTTTTAGAATAAAGTACTTACCCTTCTTTTAAATAAAACACCTTGCAAATAATATTTGTAAAGTGTTTTTTTATAAATTTAAGTGTACTATTAAACTTACTAGTACACGTACGTCATATACCATTACAAAAGAAAATGGAAAATCTAATTAATTACATACAATCCAGAATTCCTTTAACTCAAAATTATATTGATTTAATCAAAAAGCACTTTGTCTCTGAAGAAGTACCAGCTCAAACTAATCTTTTAAAAGAAGGAAAAGTTGAGCGATATATTTATTTTTTAGATACTGGAATTGTAAAAGGATATCAAAATATTGACGGGAAGATTATCATACAGCATCTTGTAGCAGAACAAGATTTCTTCACATCTTTAGATAGTTTTATGACAGAAACACCGTCATTAGATTATTACGAAACTGTAATAGAGTCAAGAGTTTTAAAAATATCGAAACCGGATTTTGACATTTTACAAAAGGAAACAGAATTTTGGGCAATATTTGTCAAAGAAGTAACCAACGAACATTTAAGTTCCAAACTAGAGCGTGTTAAAGATTTTCAAATTTTAACGGCAAAAGAACGTTATCTAAAATTTGTAAATCAGCATCCAAAATTAGCTTTGAATGTATCTATTGACAATATCGCTTCTTTTTTAGGAATGGAACCTCAATCCTTAAGTCGTATCAGAAAACAAATCGCTTTCTAACAAATGTTATTTCTAACCTCTTAATATCTATCGAAATTTGCTCAAACAAAATTTAAAAATTATGCGCAACGAAATTTCATTAGTAACAGGAGGAACAGGACATTTAGGAAACAACTTAGTTAGGTTTTTACTTTCAAATAATCAAACCGTAAGAACTACTGTTAGAAACACTAAAAACACTAAACCTTTTGAAGGTTTAGAATGCGAAGTTGTACAGGCAGACCTTATGGATAGGGCATCACTTAAAAAAGCATTTCAAGGAGTTACCAACTTATATGCCGTGGCTGCAAACTTTAGTATGTGGGCAAAAAATCCAAAAGAGGAAATTTATGACAACAACATGCAAGGAACTCAAAATGTATTCGATATGGCAAAAGAATGTGGAGTTAAAAACATTGTTTATGTAAGTTCTGTTGCATCTTTAGATTTTACCAAATTACCCGCAAATGTTGATAATGGTTATAATAAAGACCGCAGAAATTGGTATTATAACTCTAAAAACGATTCAGATAAATTAGCTTTAGAATTGGGTGAAAAATACTGTATCAGAACCGTTTTAATTTTGCCTTCTGCTATGATTGGAAGTGAAGCTCACAAATTAAGTTACAGTAATAACTTAGTACATCAAGCTTTAAATGGAGAGATTCCTGTAGATACAAATATGACTTTAAATTGGGTAGATGTAAAAGATGTTGCTTTTGGTGCTTATCAAGCCATGCAAAAAGGTAGAAATGGAGAACGTTACATTTTATCCAACAAACACCACACTACGGTACAAGAAACAGTAAAAATAGCATCAGAATTATACCCTGAACTAAAATTAAAAACACCTAAAAAAGTACCGAAATGTTTATTGTATTCTGTTGCAGGATTAATGGGATTTAGCAGTAAATTGACAGGAAAAGAACCTTTATTAATGAAACATTACATAGATATGTTTTATGGCTTAAAACAAGATTATGATATTAGTAAATCTAGAAAAGAATTAGACTACAACCCAAAATCTTCAAGAAAAGCTTTGGAAGATGCTTTGGCTTATTTAAAAAACGATTGGAAAAAAGAAAACAGTATATAAAAAACTGTAGGAAAAAAATCCTATGTTCTTTCTGATTTATAGCTAAATTTAATAGTTTTTAGTCTTAAGAGGTATAAAAAAACAGAGTATTAATTCTTAACCGAAAGTTCTGTGAAAATCAAAAAAGTAGACTAAATAATAAATTGAAAGAATAGTGCTTATCACCTGTCCTATGTTTTTTATGCTGAACATTACAACAAATTACCACTAAAAACAAAAACCTGAATTGAAAAATAAACTGAATTTACTCTTACTATCAAGTTTTCTTTTAGCTATAATACTTGTTATTTGGATTTATTACCAAACAACTCATAGAATTGGAGATATTGTGTTTGATGAAAATATTGACAATTACGACTTTATAGTTTGTAATGAAAATAGAATTAAACAATACTACTCTGTAGGTACTAATTATCAAGGTGGAGAAAAAACTATAAAAAAAGAACTAAATGAACTTATAAATTATATGAGTTTTAATGAATCAGGTATTATAACTTACAGATTTGTAATTAATTGCAAAAATAAAGTAGGTAGGTTTCGAGTAAAAATGATTGATCAAGACTTAAAAGAAAACAGTTTTAAATCTAATAATATAAAACAAATTCAAGAATCAATAAAAAATTTGAATGGTTGGAAAGCAGGCAAATGGAAAGGTGAATTCGTTGATAGTTATTATATATTGAATTTTAAAATTAAAAATGGTAAAATCACAGATATATTCTAATTATAATGAAAAATTTTATCAAAATAATTAAAGTGATTTTCACAATTTTGCTTTTCGCATTTTTAATAGCAATTGCATACTTTATAGCACTAGGACCAAAAGAAAGAAGATTGGAAATTGCTGAAAATCTTCAAAGTCTTTATTTTTCACAAAGTATGTTTGACATTTTAAAATTACAAAATCCAGATTATTCAGATGCGTATTTTGAACAATCCGTAGCTTTCAACAAAAGTGGTGAATACGCAAAAGGCTTTGAACTTTTAGATAAAGCTGTAGAACTTGACCCAAAATTGCATTTAGGATATCGAGGTTGGATCAAATTGAGAAAATTACGAGACTTTGACAATGCGTTAAGTGATTTTAATACTTTAGATAGTTTAACTCCAAAATTTGTAGATGCCCCTTGGGGAGAAGATATTGACTTTTTGCGAGGAGAATGTTATTTCGGAAAAAAAGACTATCAAAAAGCGATTGAATTTTTTAAACAAAATATTAAAAACCAAAAAAAGGGTTGGGTTGATATTTATAGTTTCGTTTATCTTGGACTTTGTGAATACGAACTCGGGAATTACGAAAAAGCTATATCGGAATTTCAACGAGCTTTAAATCAATCTGAATTTACACCAGAATCCTATTATGGAATGGCAAGAGCCTACCAAAAAATTGGACAAGTGGATAATGCAAAAGAAAATATTTTAAAAGCAGAAAGTAATATAAGTTACAAGAGAGATGATATGTATAATGAGTTTCTTAATGAAATATATTTATCTGAAATATTGGATTTTAAACAAAGTTTGAACTTAAAATAACTGGTTAAAACAAAGAACTGAGGTAAAAAAATCCTATATTCTTTCTGATTTATAGCTAAATTTAATAGTTTTTAGACTTGAGATATATATAATTATATTTCTCAATTTTTGAGCTTAACCAGAGATTTTTGCCTGTTTGCTACGCCTGATTTTCTTACGGAAAATATTCGCACAAAGCCATACACTATTCTTATAAATAAACATTGGCTAAATTTGAATATACACAATACTTATGTTATACATAAATAATCGTAATTAATTTTTACTTCATTAAAAAACTAAAAAAATAGTTGTTACAACTAAAAAAATAGTTGTATATTCATTCCATTAAAAATTATATAATGGAAAAACTAACCAATAAAGAAGAAGAATTGATGAAAATTCTTTGGGATTTGGAAAAGGCATTTGTTAAAGAAATTGCATCAAAAATGTCAAACCCGAAACCACACTATAATACTTTATCTACCGTAATTAGAAAACTTGAAGATAAAGGATACGTAAATCATGAGACATTTGGTAATACTCATCGTTATTATCCAATTATAAAAAAAGCAGAATATAGAAAGAAATTTATGAGTAACGCCATAGAAAGCTATTTCGAAAACTCATATAAAAATGTTGTTTCATTTTTTGCCAAAAATGAAAAAATTAGTATTGAGGAATTAAAGGAGGTTATTGAGCAAATAGAAAAGAATAAAAAAAACTAAATTATGGAGTCTTTTTTCATTTATATACTAAAATCTGGTTTCATACTAATTTCTTTTTATTTGGTTTATATCTTCTTTTTAAAGAAGGAAACATTTGTATGTTTTAATAGACACTTTTTAAATATTGGACTAATTTCATCTTTAATAGCTCCATTTATAAAGTATAAAATGTATCTAAATGAAAAAATAACTTCAAGAATTGTATCACTTGAAAATTTAAATACAAACCTTAAATTTCCTACTAGTAATGAAGTTTATACTCTAAATATATTAGAACATTTTCATTACGTATACCTTGTCGTTTCGTTAGTCTTTATTATTCGATTAATAATTAACATTAATTCATTTTATAGATATATAAGACCACTTAAAAAATATAAAAAAGATGGCTTAAATTATATTGAAAGTGAAGAGACTGGTTCTCCTTTTTCTTTTATGAAAAACATTGTTTATAATCCTAAACAATTTTCTACGACAGAACTTAAAGATATATTAAATCACGAAAAAGAGCATTCACTCCAAGGGCATAGTTATGATATAATTTTAATGGAAATATATAAAGCTATTAACTGGTTAAATCCTGTGGCATGGTTATATAAAAAAAGTATTGTCCAAAATCTTGAATTTCTTGCAGATACTAAAGCTATTAAAAAAGCTGATAATAGAGTAAATTATCAAAATACCATGTTAAAGCTTAGTATCCCCTCATCTAAAATTCTATTAGTAAACAATTTTTACGATCACCTAATTAAAAAAAGAATCACATTAATAAATTCAAATAAATCTAAAAAATTAAACCTTATGAAATCATTAGTAGTAGTCCCTGCAATTATCACATTTTTTTTACTATTTAATACAAAAACAGTAGCACAAAACTATAGTGATGATAAATCAATTATTGTTATAGAAAAAGTGGAAGGTTCTGTTGCTCAAACCGTCGATAAACTTGTTGAAAGTACTCCTGGATACGGTAAGGATTCTAATCCTTTGTACCTAGTAGATTATATTTTACAAAATAGACAAACAATATTAGATTTACCTAATAATCAGGTTGTAACAATTGCAATCATAAAAAAGGAATATATTGAAGAAAGATATGGTAAAGGAGCTGTAGAGTCTGGTGTTGTGCAAATTATTACTAATAGAGGTCAAAAACCAGTTGTTCAAGGTCATAAAATTAAATAATCTGAATAATAAAGACTTATTCTCAGATTTACAGAACAACAATCTACAAGGTTAGAAACTAATTTAGTGTAAAGTCCAATCTTTAACTCGTGTAAACTATGTCCTTTGGTAAACATATGAGAAACAAAAAGTACAACATATTAATTTTAGTTTTTACAATACTAATTTATGGTTGCAAGCAAAAGACTAAACCGAAAAAAATCTGAATTTAAAGTAGCTCAAGATTACACTGAATTCTCAAAAAAAATGGAAAATAGTGATACTCTCAATATTGGAGTATCATTATCAATGTGAATGTGGAGTAAATATGATCAATTACAGATAACAAAATCAAATGACAGCGTATTTCTTTAATTAAAAGAAGAATGAGTTATTAATGATGAACCGATTCATTTTAATAAAGTTTTTTATCAATTGAAAAAATGATATGCTGAATTTAGAAAAAAGAATGGCTGATTTTGATGTTAATTTTTATATTAAATTTATTTCAGTATTTGATAATTAAATTATGGCTCTTACAGAAAAAACTAATTAAAGTTTACTATTTTAATAGCAACAAAAATTGGTGAAAAACATGCAACAAATCAATATTCATATACGCGAAGCTAAACTATCAGATTTAAAAATTTTAAAAGACTTTGAACAAGGGGTAGTTGAATATGAAAGAGCATTTTCTCCAACTTTAATTAAAGGCGAAATTTCATATTATGATATTGAAGGGTTAATTAAAAATGAAGAATCAGATTTAATAGTTGCCGTTATAGATGATGTTGTTGTAGGTTCTGGCTATTTACTGGTAAAAGATTCTAAACCGTATAAAAAACCTTCTAAATATGCTTATTTGGGCTTTATGTATGTATTACCAGAATACCGAGGTAAAGGAATCAATGGTAAAATAATTGAAGTTTTAATGACAAAAGCAAAAAATAGAAACCTTACTGAAATTCAGTTAGATGTTTATGCTGAAAATAAAAGTGCTATAAGTGCTTACACCAGAAGAGGTTTTAAACCTGATACTTTAAAAATGAGATTAAATACTGAAGGTTAAAACGAAATAGAAAACAGTTAATAATTGATACATTTGAACTTATAAATAAGCTACTAATTTGTTTATAGTTGTTAATTATTGCTATGAGATTATTTTACACTTTACTTTCAATCCTATTTATTTTTTCGTGTGCTGAGAAAAAATCTTCTAAAAAAACTACTGAAGTTATTTTAGAACCACAAGAAGAAACAACAACGGAGCATACCAAAATAAATAATACTGCTATAGTTATATTGGGTACCATACAAGATGCAGGATCTCCGCAAATTGGTTGTAAAAAAGACTGCTGTGCTGGGTTATTTGAACACCCAGATAACGACAGACAAATTACCTCATTAGGTTTATTAGATTCTGAAAATGATAAAAGCTATTTATTTGAGGCTACACCTGATATTGTAACACAAATGAAATCACTTATACGGTACAAGAAAGATACAAGCAATGAAGTTGCTGATGGTATTTTTTTAACACACGCGCATATTGGGCATTATACTGGTTTAATGTTTTTAGGTAAAGAGGCTATGGATGCCAAACAAGCACCAGTTTATACCATGCCAAAAATGAAAGAATTTTTAACAACAAACGGTCCGTGGAGTCAGCTTGTAAAAAGAGAAAACATTGTTTTAAAAAGTATAGCATCTGAAAATCCTATCGAACTATCTAGTTCTATTAGTGTAACCCCAATTATAGTTCCACATAGAGATGAATATTCTGAAACTGTAGGTTATAAAATAAAAGGTCCTAATAAAACAGCCTTGTTTATTCCTGATATTGACAAGTGGGAAAAATGGGATCATGATATTATTTCTGAAATACAAAAGGTAGATTATGCATTTCTTGATGCTACTTTTTATAGCGGTGAAGAAATTAATAATAGAGATATTTCTCAAATTCCGCACCCGTTTATTGTTGAGAGTCTTGAAAAATTTAAAGATTTAAGTAAAAAGGATAAAAGCAAAATAATCTTTATTCATTTTAACCACACCAACCCAGTTATTAACATTGAGAGTGAAGCTACAAAATTGGTGGTTAAACAAGGCTTTTCCATTGCCAGAATTAATGATGTTTATAATCTATAACCTGTATTAAACTATAGTTAAAAACTTTAATCTCGCTTTTCTAATCCTTAAATTGGGAGTAATTGGAAAAGAAATAATTATGGGAAAAATACAATCTGAACAATCAAAAGCTATAGAGGCTAAAATATCAAGTTTTGAAGCCAATGCTGATGGTACTACTAAAAAAGTATATAAAGAAGGTTTTGAAGCTTTAAATGAAACAGATATAATTGATAAAGCAAAAAAAGTTGGAGATATTGCTCCAGATTTTACACTTGAAAATGCTGTTGGTACTAAAGTTACTTTAAAAGATTTTTTAAAAAAAGGACCTGTTGTACTAGTTTGGTACCGTGGTGGTTGGTGCCCATATTGCAATATAAACCTACATCATTTACAAGATGAATTGCCAAATATTAAAGCACAAGGTGCTAAATTAATTGCAGTATCACCTGAATTACCAGATAAATCTATAAGTACTAAAGAGAAAAATAATTTAGAATTTGAAGTTTTAAGTGATATTGACAACGAGGTAGCAAAAGAGTATGGTGTAGTTTTTAAACTTACCGATGATGTTGCCAAAATTTACAATGAAAAATTCGGACTTGAAAATTACAACGGTAACGATTCTAATGAGTTGCCTTTAGCGGCTACTTATGTTATTAACACCGATGGTAAAATTACTTATGCTTTTTTAGATGTTGATTACAAAAAAAGAGCAGAGCCAACTGAAATTACAGACTTTTTAAAAGATTTGTAACCTCATAAAAAACTTAAATGACCTATACCACATTAAAAATAATAGTACTAATATCCATTCTTTTAGTTTTTAACTGCAAAGAAAGTACAAGTAAGGCTACTAAAAACGGAATTCAAATAGCTACTGAAAGTGACGTTGTTGTTTTTAAAGATTTTTTTGAAGACGGTTCTTTAAAAGTTACTGGCCAATATACAAATAATGAAAAAACTGGAGAATGGATTTGGTATATGAGTAATGAAAAAGTACTACGAACCGAAAATTATGAACATAATAAATTAGAAGGTAATTTAAGGTTATATTACCCAAATGGGCAATTACGAACTGAAGGTCAGCACAGCAATAATAATCAAGTTGGTACTTGGAATAAATATACCGAAAATGGTATTTTAAAATACGTTGAAATATATGATAGCATAGGAAAAGCTACTGGTGAGTGGAAAACGTATTATGATACTGGTGAAATTATTCATGAAGAAAATTACTTAAATGGATTACCAAATGGTACTTGGAAAACCTATAATAAAAAAGGTAATTTAATGAGCTACGGTGAAAAAATAGCTGGAAAAAAAGAAGGAATTTGGAAATATTATGATGAGAATAAGAAACTTATTAGGACCATTATTTATGAAAAGGATATAAAATTATCTAAGAAATAATAGACTTCACTCATTGTAAAGTAGCAGTCACTCTTTTAAGCTTTTAAATATATTGTAGCATAATTAGTTTTGAGTTCAACTTAAAAACTAAATAATGAAAAACCTTGTAATACTATTATTTGTACTTCTTACCGCATCATGCTCAACTAAAGAACCAAGTATTAAAGTTATTCATAGAGGTGATGATAAAAAAGCTATAATTAAAGATTCTATGTCAATTTTATCTGCTGATTTACCCATACATATTGATAGTACAGCATTTTTGATCCACCCAATTGGTAAATTAAAATTCTATGAAAAAACTAGAAATTATTCATTAAAAAGTTCTTTTAAATATGAGAATGTGACCAATTTTAGTATTTCAAATTACAATAACTATACGTTTACAGGTGAACTTACAAATCTACAATTTGAACAAATAGGAACTAACAAACTTGTACCGCTTACACAAAAGAATTTGAGAATTACAAGCGCCAATTTTTTATCAGATTTGTATAAAAAGACTGGAAAAAAACTCTTTTTATACCATGTAATTGATATTGATAGTAATAATGATGGTAAACTTGATTATGACGATATACAAACTATGTACATAAGTAAAATAGATGGTAGCAACTTTAAAAAACTAGTTGTTGATAACAGTGAAATTATAGACTTTAATATTTTAACTACTGTAGATAGACTTTATTTTAAATCTATTGAAAACACTAATGGAAACGATGTTTTTGATAAAGACGATACTATTCATTACCAATATATTAACTTATTAGATGATACTTTAGAGATTGTAGAATATTACCCGATTACTAATTAAAAACAGCAGTTTCTTTTAAATTTAAAATAGCATTATCAGTAGTGTTAATAAGTCTTTTTGTACGCAAATAACGGTTCAAATTTTCAGTATCAAAATTAGGTGCATTTTTATCAACACTACTAATTCTAACTTTACCTGATGAATGAATAAATTCATTATTACCAATCCACATACCAACATGTACTACTCTTTCTTTTTTTAAAGGTGTAGCAGGTGTTCCAAAGAAAAGTAAATCACCTGGTTTTAGTTTACTAAAATCTTTATCATCATCAATTAACTCACCAGTATGTACTTGCTGTGAGGCATCACGCGGAATAACAAATCCGTTTAAAAAGTAAATTGTTTTTGTAAAACCACTGCAATCCACTCCTTTTGTTGAGGTTCCGCCCCATAAATATGGTAAACCCATTAATTTTTTTGAAGTTGCTATTAAATTTTCTGCTGACGGATTAACCAATTGCAACCATTTTGAATAGTCTATAGCTTCAGACTTATTAACAAAAGCTGTACGCGCATCTGGGTATTTTACTTCATAAAAATCTTCATCTTCAGATATTAATTCTAAAACATCACCAGCAACCAAATCAGATACTATTTGAGCATCTTCAGTAGCAGTTGCATAAGAACTACCGCTAACATTGGTATAAATTATTTTTTTTGCATCTTTCCATATGGTAAATTCATCTGTTGTTAACAAGGTAATACCACCATGATCAACCCATGATAAATACATATCAGGTGTTTGTATCAAATACCATTCTCCATCTTGTTTTAAAACATTTACTGGTGTGCCTAAAGTTGCTTGAGTCCCTAATTCTGCAGAATGTTTTGGGTTACTACGTAAATTAGAAACTGAATTAGATATTAATCCCTTAGTAGCGCCGTTTAACTTGTTTGATGGTAGTATTTGAACACTATCAATAAAGTTTATGTTTTGTTTTTCTAAATCTTTCTTTAACTTATCAACAGCATCAGGTAAATTACTTTCGCCACGAAGAATATATAAATCTCCACTTTTTGTTGCTTCAATATTAAACAATGCAACACGTTTATCTGGTGCAAATTCTGATTTAATATTTATAATTTCATCAATTAAAACAGCATTATTTTTTGGGGTATAAGAGCAAGATATTACTATTAATAAAATTGTATGTATTGAAAATATTTTAGTGAGATGCTTTACCATTTCTAATGTATTTATAAGAAAATGTAAATTATACATTTTAAAGTATTTAATGGCTAAAAATGTAAGAAATTTTAAAGATAATACGGCATTAAATAACGCTAAAGTATTGTTAATCAATAGTTTTTATTTGTAAAATACAAATCTATTTTATATACTATAATCTATGATAGCATCTGAAAAAATTGAAAATACCGAATTAATTGAAAAGTCTGTCCAACACCTAGAAGCCACTGGTTTCGAAAATATTAAAGCGGATATGAAAGGATATGAAACTCCTAAATCGTATTTAAAAAAGGGAAGTGACTCTAAAATTACACCAGATATTGTTGCTTTAAAAAATGGTAAAAAATATTTTTTTGAAATCAGTTTAAAATCGGCAAAACCTAAGTTATTAAAAAGTAAATGGTTGTTTTTAGATACAATAAGTAGAATGAAATCAGACCGATTTAGAATTATAACTACTAAAGGACATTATAAGTTCACAGAATCTATGTTAGAAGATATTAATCTTATGAACAAAGAACCTATTAAACTATAGTAAAAAATAAAAATTTGAAATAATAAAAAAGAGATGCAAAATGCATCTCTTTTTTAGTTTAATTATATTTTATTACTCTCAGAGTAACTTATAATTCCATTCATAATTATCTTCTTCACTTAATATTTTAAATATCTGATAAGCAAACTCAGAAAGATATATCAAAAGTTTTTCAAGGGTTACATAATCAAATCTTAGTTGAATTAAATCCCCTTCAAAATTATTTAGTTTTAGTAGGTGCTCAAAAAGTGATTGATAATATTCATCTTTCGGAATTTTTGATGAATTCAAAATTCCCTTAGAGTGAGTAATGGCATGTCTTATTTCAGTAAATATTTTGAATAATTCACTAAATTTAAAATTATTATTATTCTGATTAGAATACTCTTTAAATTTATTACCACCTGCTTTTTTAACAATTTTAAAAATTTCATAACTACCTCTTAAATATTCTCTTGAATAATTTTTATCAATAGGTAAAGATTTTTTAAAATTTTGATCAGTTTTGATTTTTATATCAATAAAATCTTTTAAAACAGTTTCAAATGCCTCATAACATTGCGCATAAGCTAATCCAAATTCACGAGAAAGTATTTTATCAATTTCAATAGCATAATTTTCTTTAAAAGTTTCTCTTTTTACACCAGTTGAAAAAGGTATTTTCCATCCATTATCTAAAGGACCAGTCCAGTCACTGATAAATAATTTAGTTCCTGAAAAATATCGAGCTCCATCTTCTGTATATTTTTTAGCATCACCTTGAAGAACTGTATTAAGACGTTTTGAAGTGTGTTTAAACTCTGTTATGGTTTCAAAGAAACTATCTAGATAATTTTTATACGGATTATACATTACTTAAAATTATACAACATATTAATATGCGGAATACCATCTTCTAAATATTCCTCACCTTCTTCTTTAAAACCTAAAGAATTATAAAATTTAAGTAAATATTTTTGAGCAGATATTCGTATTAAAGTTTCGTTATACTCCTTTTCTATAGCAGTTATTGAAGCTTTCATTAATAACTTACCATAACTAAATTCACGTTCAGCTTTAGCCACTACTACTCTACCAATACTAGCTTCTTTAAAATAAATACCTGATTTAAAAATTCGAGTATAGGCAACTACTTTATCATTTTTATAACCAATAACATGTAAAGCTTTTTGGTCTTTATAATCTAAATCTTGATAAACACAGTCTTGTTCAACAACAAAAACCTCACTTCGTAATTGTAATATCGCATACAATTCGGTAGTTGTTAAATCATCAAAAGTTTTAGTAACAAATTCAATCATTTAAAGGTATATGTTATTAACAAGGTATTTTTTCAACTCTTCTTTCGTGTCTGCCACCTTCAAAATCAGTCTCTAAAAATGTTTTTACCATATCTAAAGCTTGTGGTAACGCAATATAACGTGCCGGAAGACTTAATATGTTTGCATTATTATGTTGTCTAGCCAGTTCAACAATCTCTTTTGTCCAACATAAAGCAGAACGTACTTTTTGGTGTTTGTTAGCAGTAATAGAAGCACCGTTACCACTACCACATATAATAATACCAAAATCTACAGTACCTTCTTCAACATCTTTTGCCACTGGGTGAACAAAATCAGGATAATCAACACTGTCATTACTATCTGTACCATGATTAATAACTTCTATATTCATAGATTTTAAAAGATCAACAACAGCAATTTTATATTCTGTTCCTGCATGATCATTACCTATAGCTATTTTCATTTTATTTGACTTTAAAATATTAGTAATAATACAGTAAAGGTACAAATACCTATGCTTTCACCACACTTTTTGGGTTATTAACAACATTTATTTACCAAAAATGAAATTAAGCTGTTACTTAGTACTTTAGAAAAAGAGTACGATTGTTAATAAACTACTCAAAAAAACTAACTAGTAAATTTTGATTTTAAAATTAAAATCTGGTTTAGAAAACTAATTGGATTTTGAACTATAAACTTCTAAAATTATACTCGAAAGATATTAAGAAGTTATATACAGTAGTTAACAATTAATTTACGTCTACTTATCAATAAATTTATGTTGACATTAGTTATTAATAATAGTTAATAACCTTTTTAATTAGTTGATTTTAAATAAATAATCAATTGTATAAATTGTCAATAAATTCATTTTTGTCAATATAACAAGTATACTACATAAATTTTATAGCGGTTATTAACAAGCTATAATAGTCACCATTTTATTTAAATTTTAAAAAAAAGAAAAAGTATATATATTATATATGTTTATAACTGTAAAGAAATTAAAATTAGTTAGTTTACACTTCGTTAATGTAAGCTATAAATTTTTAATTGTAATTTTATAGAAATTAATAAGATTAAATGTCGAAGAAAAAAAGAAGGTCTTCAAGTCAAAAAAAGAATGAAATTACTAAAGGTATTTTCACTGTACTTGAAAAAGAACCTAAAAAAAGTTTTAATTATAAAGAGATTGCCTCAAGGTTAAATATAGAAAATGCTAACGATCGTAATGATTTAATTAAAAGGTTAGTACAATTAAAAGAAAAAAGAAGAATTGTTGAAGAAACACCTGGCAAGTATAAAACTATAGTTTCTACACGTACATATCATACTGGTACTGTTGACTTGACAAGTCGTGGTAATGCATATATTATTGTTGAAGGTTTAGATGATGATGTATTTATACCAGCAAATAAAATAAATAAAGCTTTTCATAAAGATACCGTTGAAGTTTACATTTACCCACGTAGAAAAGGTAAAAAACTTGAAGGTGAAGTAACTAAAATAGTAGAACGTTATAAAACAGCTTTCGTTGGTATTGTTGATATGCAAAAAAGTTTTGCTTTTGTTCGTATCTCAGATTTTAGAATGTATACTGATTTTTTTATTAGTAAAGATAAAATCAATAATGCCGAAGATGGTGATAAGGTTATTGTAGAATTTAATGAATGGCCTGATAAAACAGATTCGCCTTACGGAACTATTACTCAGGTTTTAGGTAAACCTGGTGAACATAATACTGAAATTCATTCTATTTTAGCAGAGTATGGTTTGCCATATGAATTTCCTGTTGAAGTAGAACAATTTGCAAATCAATTAGATACTGAAATAAAAGCAGAAGAAATTGCCAAACGTAGAGATATGCGTGAAACGCTAACTTTTACGATTGACCCTAAAGATGCGAAAGATTTTGATGATGCACTTTCATTTGTAGTTTTAGAAAATGGAAATTATGAAATAGGTGTTCATATTGCAGATGTTTCTCATTATTTAACGACTGATACTGTAATGGATGATGAAGCTTATGAACGAGCAACATCAGTTTATTTAGTTGATAGAGTGGTACCAATGTTACCTGAAGTTTTATCAAATAATGCCTGTTCATTACGACCTCATGAAGAAAAATATACATTTTCTGCAGTATTTGAAATTGATAAAAAAGCACATGTTATTAACCAGTGGTTTGGTAGAACTGTAATTAATTCAAATGAACGTTTTTCTTATGAAGAAGCGCAACACATTATTGAAAATAAAGAAAATACAATTCCTGAAGATGTTTCGATAAGAGGTAACGCTTATGAAGTTTCTAATGAAATTGTTGAAGCTACTTTAAAATTAGATGAACTAGCTAAAATTATGCGTTCTCGTAGAATGGGTGCTGGTGCAATATCTTTTGATAAAGTTGAAGTTCGTTTTAATTTAACACCACAAGGTGAACCTGAAAGTGTTTATTTTAAAGAATCTAAAGATGCTAACAAGCTTATTGAAGAGTTTATGCTTTTAGCTAACAGAAAAGTTGCAGAATTTATAGGAAAACAGAAACCTAAAAAGACTTTTGTTTATAGAATACATGATGAGCCTAATGAAGAAAAATTAATGGCCTTAAATGGTATTGTATCAAGATTTGGTCATAAACTAGACTTTAGAGATAAAAAGACTATTAGCGCATCACTAAACCAGCTTTTAGAAGATGTAAAGGGTAAAGGTGAACAAAATATGGTGGACACTTTGGCGATACGTAGTATGAGTAAAGCAATTTATACTACCGATAATATTGGGCATTATGGTTTGGCTTTTGATTATTATACACATTTTACATCGCCAATTCGTAGGTATCCTGACGTTATGGTACACCGTTTATTACAACATTATTTAGATGGTGGTGAATCAGTTAAAGAAGATGTTTATGAAGAAAAATGTAAACATTCTTCTGATATGGAATCTTTAGCTGCAAATGCAGAACGTGATTCTATTAAATACATGCAAATTAAATTTATGGAAGATCACCAAGATAAAGAATTTGTTGGCGTAATTTCAGGAGTTACTGAGTGGGGTATTTACGTAGAGATTATTGAAAATAAATGCGAGGGAATGGTTCGTATTAGTGATATAAAAGGTGATTACTATACGTTTGATGAAAAGCAATATGCCATAATTGGTGATAAAACAAAAACTGTTTATCAACTTGGTGATGAAGTAGTTGTAATGGTGAAGAATACAGATTTAGTTAAAAGGCATTTAGACTTTACCTTGATAGGTGCAGCAGAATAGGTTATTTTTGTAATTTGGAATAGAATTTGTTTACTAATGATTAGAATTATCATAAAACAAAAAAAATGAAACAATTTTATATATCAATTTTCTTAATTATTTCTCTTGTAACAAATATACAAGGGCAAGAAGAAGAAGATATATTAATACCTCTTGATAAATTTACATCTATTAAAGCTTTTGATGGTATATCAATAAACTTAATAAAATCGGATATTAACAAAGCAATTATTAAAGGTGAAAACACCAAAAAAGTTGCCATTGTTGAAAAAGATGGATTATTAAAAATACGTATGGAAATCACTAAAATGTTTAGTGGTTATAAGACTTTTGTTGATTTATATTATACAGATGAATTAATTACTATTGATGTAAATGAAGATGCTAAAATTACCAACCAAGAAGTTATTACACAAAAACTACTAGAACTTAAAGCTCAAGAAGGTGGTGAATTAGTTATTTCTACTCAAGTAGATCAATTACTTATTAAAACCGTTACTGGTGGAATTATTACAACTACTGGTTTTTCAAAAAACCAAGATGTAATGATTAATACTGGTGGTGTTTACCATGGTAAAGACTTTAAAACTTATTTTACTACAGTAAATGTAAATGCTGGTTCAAGTGCTGAAATTTACGCTGTTGATTATGCTAAAGTTAGCGTAAAAGCTGGTGGTGAAGTTCAAGTTTACGGCAATCCTGAAAAAATGGATGAGAAAAAAGTTTTTGGTGGAACCATAACAAGAGTAGAATAATAACTAGAATGTAAATAATTTAGATCTACATTATTATGTTAGAAGATATTCAGGCAGCAATTCCATTAGGCTTTTTTTTAAGTTTTATGATTGGGCCTGTTTTTTTTGTCCTTTTAGAAACTAGTGCTACTAAAGGCTTTAGAGCGGCTTTATGTTTTGATATTGGTGTAATTTTAGCCGATATAATATTTATTACAGTTGCTTATTTTAGTAGTTTTCAACTCCTTGAAAATTTAAGTAATGAACCAGGTTTGTATGTATTTGGTGGTGTAATTTTACTTATTTATGGGGCTGTAACTTTTAAAATTAAAAAAGTAAAATTACGTGATGACGATGTAAAGGTTACAAGTGGCCATTATTTAAGCTTATTTGTAAAAGGTTTTCTTTTAAATTTTATAAATATTGGTGTTCTAGTTTTCTGGTTAGGTATTATCATAATTGTTGGTCCTAGTCTTGATAATAACAATGAGCGTATTGTAGTATTTTTTGGTGCTATGTTAGGCGCTTATTTTATCACAGATTTATTTAAAATTTTACTTGCTAAACAATTGCGAAAAAAATTAACTCCCAAACGTATTTTTTTAGTGAAAAGAAGTTTAGGTGTTATATTAATTATTTGCGGTATTGTATTAATTACAAAAGGCTTTTTACCGAAAGATAAAATGAATATTGAAAAGGGTATTGAATTAATAAGAGAATCAGAAAATAAGTAGTAAAATAAAAAAACCTTTATCAATTAAGATAAAGGTTTTTGAGGCATCGAGCGGATTCGAACCGCTGTACAAGCTTTTGCAGAGCTCTGCCTAGCCACTCGGCCACAATGCCAAATTTTAAGACTGCAAATTTAATAAAAATAAATATTCTAACTACACTTAATTAGAAATAAAAAATCCCTTTTATAATAAAAATCATTAAAAGGTTTTGTTTTGAGGCATCGAGTGGACTCGAACCACTATAAAAGTTCTTGCGGAACTTTGTTTATCCAATTCAACCACAATGCCATAATTACTTGTAAATTTCGTACTTATAAATATTATTTAAAAATTTGATATAAGTACGTTATCGAGTTATTTGTAAGTTTATCGAAACCATTTCAACATCACCATTTATAGGTGGATTTATTTTAGAAACTGTTACTTCAGCTGTATTCACGGTTGGGCATTCTACTAAAATACGATCTAAAATACGTTTAGCTACATGTTCTAATAGTTTAGATTTAATGGCCATTTCTTCTTTAACAATATGGTTGATTAATACATAATCAACCGTATCTTTTAATTGATCAGAAACTGATGGTTTTGATAAATCAGCTAAAACTTCAACATCAACCCTATAATCACTACCATTTACACTCTCTTCTTTTAAACAACCGTGGTAGGCGTAAACTCTAATATTACTAACTTTTATTTTTCCCATTACATATATTAAGAACTACAAAGTTATCATTAAGAATTTTAATATGTACACCTACAATTACTTAATCCTTGGAATAAATCAACACCTAAAGTAACAACGTGTGTTCCTGTGCTATAATTTAAAATTTCATTTAATATTACTTGGTATGAATATCCGAAGTAAAAATTATTCTTTTTAAGTCCTACAATTGGTGCAACGTATAAGGGTTTACCTATTTGATCGTTTAAGAAACGGTATGTAACACCTGCATAATAATAATCTTCAAAATCATAAAAACGGAATTTTAAATTAAAATCTGTTTCTGATCTACCATCACTTTCAAATATTTTATATAAGACTGATGGTTCAATTTCTAAATCGCTACGCTTGTTTTTTCTAAACCTGTAACCTGTATACACATAATAATTTCTAAGTGCATTTGGTTCGAAAGTTTCATTAAAACTAGTTAAATCTTTATCTAATAAATTTGATAAGTTTAAACTAAAGTAAAATTTATCTTTTCTATATAATATACCAACATCAAAATTGTGGTTACTTGTAGATCTATCGTCAGTTACTGATGGATCACCACCTGCATCTATAAATTCTTGAATATCAATTCTAAATTGATTAAAGTTATACGATAAACCAAAAGATAAAAATTCATCTTCATAACGGTCTAAAGTTAAATGATGTGCAAATGAAAGTCTTGCACCTTGTTGTTTAGTATATCCATTTCTATCATTGTATAAAAAAATACCGACCCCAGATCTGTTACCAAGTCTCATATCTGCTGCTAATGATTGGGTATCAGGTGCATCTTCAATTCCGACCCATTGGGTAAGTCCGTTAACACGAATTTTTACGTGGTCACCAATACCTGCATATGTTGGTGATAATACGAAAGGGTTATCTGCTAAATATTGAGATAATTGGGGTGAATTTAGTTCTTGCCCTTTTGCAATTGTACACAGTAATAGTGTAAGAGTTATTATTATATTCTTCATTAGTAAGTAGGTTACGATTTAGTTTATCTATATAATGTGAAATTTCCAACAAATTCTCTTTCATCACTCTCTCCTCTAAGTTTAATTACATACCAGTAATCACCTGTAGGAAGTTCTGAATTTTGGTAAATACCATTCCATCCTTTATCATTTTCTCCCATTCGATATAGCTCTCTACCATAACGATCGAAAATAATTGTTAGTATATTTGGGAAGCCTTCTGTGTTCTCTGGTGTCCAAAATTCATTGTTTCCATCGCCATCAGGTGTAAAGAAATTAGGAATTTCGATATCTATGAATTCCATTTCAATAGAACTTATAGCTTCACAACCATTTTCATCAACTACTGTAACTGTATAAGTACCAGATCTGTTAATGTAAATTGTATTGTCATTACCATTACTAACACCATTAAAATAATAGATGTATTCTTCTTTACCACCATCGGCTATTGCTGTAATTTCATTGATATTATTATTTTGTAATTCTAGCGTAAGTGTTTCAAAATCTTCAATAGTGAATGGTATAAGTTCTACACAACCATTTAATGATGTAATTAAAGTATGCTCACCAGGTGCTATGTTTGTAAAATTAGGTTCTAATCTTGCATCAGATGAATTTTCATCATCTAATTGATAGATTACCATACCATCAACTGATGCATCTTCTAAAACAACGTTTAATGAATTATTAGGTGTATCTCCAGTACATTCATAAATTGGTGTAACTGTTGCTTTAATATTTACACCTGAATCAATAGTAATTTCAATTTCAGTTTCACAACCCAAATCGTCAATTACATAAATTGTATGAATACCTGATGCAAAACCTGAATATGTTACTTGATCTAGTACATAACTTGTATTTTCTAATCGTGTGCTATATGGAGCAACACCACCAGTAATTTCTAAATCAACTATTCCATCTTCTTCACCTAAACAAGTTTCACCAGTTGTGATAGCATCAATATTAATTTCTGTAGATGCTTCAATAATATACTCAGTTTGAATAAAGCAACCATTCATATCTTGTGCAATTACAGTATATATACCAGGCTCTAAATCTGTAAATGAATTTTCATCATCAAATTGTGCAAGGTTAGGTGAAATTGCATATTGATAATTACCAGATCCACCACTTAATGAAACTGTGATATAGCCATTATCATCACCAGCACAAATTACGGCTGAATAATCATCAGTATATGCTAATGGTGTTGGTTCTATAATTTCAATTACCGTAGTTATTTCTTCACAATCTTCACTAATTATTCTAATATAATATTCACCAGCTGAAAGATTATTAAAGGTACCATTGGTATTCGTTTCTAAAGGAGTTGTACTAGTTGCACTATCTAGTAATTCATATTCATAATTACCTAAACCGCCGGCAGCTCTAATACTTATAATTGCTGTATTATCTCCATTACAATTAATTGTTGCAGCAGAAGTGTCAATATCATATGTTATTGGTGGTACTTCGTCAACCACTATTTCATTTGATAATGTAGATATACAATTAAAAGAATCTTGAACATAATATCTATAAGTACCTGCACCAGAATTACCTGAAGGAAGTGAATTAAATTCATGTTCATTTCCATTATTAAAAGCGAAGAAATTAGTACCATCAATACTATAACTATATGGCGCTGTACCTCCATTTGCAGTTAATAATAATTCTACATCATTAACACATGAAATATCTTGTGTTAAAGTCAATGAACCAAAAACATCAACAGGATCTGAGATAGTAGCAATTGGAGTTTCACCAAAACAGCTAACATCATCAGAAACAGTAATACTATATTTACCAGAGAATAAACCAGTAAATGTATCAGAACTTTGTGCTACTGATGTTGTTATTATTGTTGTACCAGAAGCATCATAAGTATTTAATTGATATTTTAAAGTACCTAATCCACCAGATGTAACTGTTGCGGTTACAAAACCAGTATTATCACCATAACATTCTAATTGTATATCAGCAGATATAGTTGCTGTGATAGGTGTTGGTTCAATTAATTCTATTGAATAATCTGTATTCATACATCCTAGAGCATCGGTAATTGTAACATTGTAATCACCAGCACTTAAATCTTGGAATAAGTATGCACTTACATCAGCTTCTGTTTGTGTGAATGTTGCCGATGTTATTGTAATAGTATACGGAGCTTCACCACCAGTAGGGTCAACTAAAATACTTCCTTTATTATTATCACAAGTAACATTAGATTGTTCACTAACAGTTGCAGTTATTTCAAATTCAGGAGCATTAATAATTACTACATTAGAAGCATCTGTACAGAATGTGCTTGTTGTATCAGTTTCAGTAATTTCTACATAATAACCACCACCTTCTAAATTATCTATAATTAAAGGCGTATTTGTATTTCCTGTTTGTAATGTTCCTATTGCTGTACCATCCGCAGAATATAATTGATAATTATATCCGCCAGTATATCCGTCAATAGTTACATTAAAGCTACCCGCATCAATACCATCATTTAAACATTCTTCATCAGTAATTTTTGTTGCAGTAACTTCAATTTCTTTAGGATCTTTTACTTCATGTATTGTAGTAACAAAACATCCTGTATCATTATTTGTAACAGTTACTATATAATTTCCTATTCCTAAACCAGTAAATGCTTGAGAATTTATACTAGAATTGAATGTTTGATTATACCCATTTGTACTCGTAACTGTATATGTTAAATTTGGTGTTGCAGTAACAGGATTAATAGTAATTCCTACAATAATATCTTCATCATCAGCATTACAAGTAACCGTATTAACAATACTCACCGTAGGATCAGATATTGCTACAAAAGGATCAATTGTAGTTGTTGTGAAATTTGTACAACCCATATCGTCGTAAACAGTAATGGTATAATTTCCACCTGATAAATTTGTTTCAGTGTATGTTGTATTAGCACCATCTTGAACAACTGTTGAGGTTGTCGTATTTTCAAATACATAACGTACATAATTTCCAGAACCACCAGTTGCCAATCCTGTAACATCAATAGTTGCATAATTAGTAGTATTTGCCGTAGTACAATTGTATTGAGTTACGGTTGGTGTTGCTACTGTTAATGCACTTGTTGGTTGCGAGATAGTTTGGGTAATAGTATTAGTACAATCATTACTTCCAGTTACTGTAATAACATATCCAGTACCAGTTGTATTTTCGAGATTTTCAAAAACAGCACTAGTATTTGTTGCACTAGTAGGTGCAATATTTACTGTAGTACCATCTTTATCAGTAATTTCAAAAGTATAAGGATCAATACCATTATCTGTTACACTTACAGCAATAGTTCCGTTATTATCACCAAAACAAGTTACATTAGTAAATGCATCAATAGTTGGAGTTGGTAGTAAAACAGCAGGCGCTAAAGTTTTATTAATAGAGAACGAACATGTACCATCAGTAATTGTAAATGAATATTCACCATCAAGAGTTAAGTTTGTAAAAATTCCATCCGTATTCGGAGTAAGTGGATTTCCACTAGGATCAGTACCTGTATAGCTATAGGTACCAGAACCACCAGTTTGTGAAATTGTAATTTCACCACCAGGAGTAGCAGTACAATCAATAGTTTTTACAGTAGTTGCTAAAGGAACTATTTCTTCATATAAATCAATAGTATTAGTAGTTGTACCAGTACAACCCCACTGATCTGTAATAACTACTTGATATTGCCCTTCACCTAAATCGCTAAAAGTATCGTTAGTTTGAATAGCTCTTAAGTCTACAAAGTTAGAACCATCAAAACGTTGTAGTTGGTAACTGTAGTTAGCACCTTGCCCACCTGTTTGATTAATCACTTGTAATTCGCCTTTAAAGTTGGTACAATTTTCATTGTTTAATTGAAGATCAGCAGTAATAGGAGTTGGATTAACTAAAGTAATATCAGTTAATCGTAAAGCACACCCTCTACTATCAATCACCCAAATTTCATAGGTACCTGCAACTAAGTTTTCAAACTTAGGCGTAGCCACATAATTAGAAGCATCGTTAGAATCAGGATTAGGTGTTGTACTTACATAGTAAGAATAATCACCCCAGCCACCAGTTACATTGACAATTTCAATAGTTCCATTATCGGTGGGATTACAAGTAATATCCGTTACAATAGAAGTACCAGCTGCTAAAGCATTCTCAGGTTCTGCAATGCTAAACGGTTCTTGATTATCACAAGTAGGCACACCATCTTGGGTAAAAGTTACATAGTATTCACCAGCTATTAAACCAGTAGCAGTAAAATCAGCAGAAGTACCAATAATACTAGTAGTAGTACTATCACTATTAAATACTTCCCAAGAATAAGTACCAGTATAAGTAACATCATTCACATTGAAAGTAGCAGTACCAGTAGCAGAACCTTTACAAATAACATCAGTAGTTACTGGAGTATCTACTGTAAAAGTATTAGGATCAGTAATATTTATAGATGTGAATAATTCACAATTAGTATCTATATGTCTGACTAAGAAGTTATGAGTACCAACACCTAAATTAGGGAATATATTAGATGTTTGCCAAGATGCACCATTATCATTACTATATTCAAATTTGGTAGTATCATTATTTGTAGAAGTTACTGAAATAGTTACTTCTCCATCATTACCAGGAGTACAAGTTATTGCACTTGTAATACTAGAATCTATTGTTAATAACTCATCAAAAGCATCAATTGTTGCTGTAGCAGTACCAATACAACCATTGTCATCGTAAACAGATATTGTATAATTTCCACCATTTCTATCTGTCTCGATATATTCAATATTCGTACCATCTTGAACAATTGTTGAGGTAGTTGTATTTTCAAATACATAGCGTGTAAATGTACCTGAACCACCACTTACTGTATTTACAGTAATACTAGCATTGTTATCAGTATTCGTATCAGGAATACAAGTAAATTGTACAACATCAACTAAAGGATCAATTGATATGCTTATTGCAGTTGGTTCATTAATTATTATTGATGAACTGTCAGTACTACAATTATTTGTTGCATCAGCAGTTACTGTTACAATATATCCATCAGTTGTTGTGGTTGGTGCAAGATTAGTAAATGTAGCTGAAGTATTTGTTGTTGTGGTTGGAGCTATACTTGTTGCTGTACCATCTAAAGATGTAATTTCAAAAGTATATGGACCCGTACCATTATCTAAAGCTGTTACCGTTATAGTTCCATCATCATCACCAATACAAGTAATTGGTGTAGAATTTGTTGTATCTATAATAGGTTCAACAGCATCTTCAACATCTATTGTAAATACTCTTGAGCATTCAGGACCAGTAGTATCGTTATCATAAACAGTTACTGTATAAGTTTCAACAACTGTTACACTAGCTACAAAAGGGTTCGTAGTTAATGCTGTTCTTGATACTACAGTACCTAACGTATTCGTAATTTCATAATCATAATTACCAGAACCATTGATTGCTTCAATTGTAATTTCAGCAGTACCAGGAGTACAATCCATTAATTTTGTAAGCTGAACATTAGCTTCTAATACAGGATGTATTATTGCTGTATCCGTTGCAGTACATCCATTACTATCTTTTATTGAAACAGTATAAGTACCATCAGTTAAATTTGTAAATAAACCGCCATTATCAAGATATGTTACACCACCATCAATAGAATATAAAATTTCAGTAGCTGTACTTGTTGCATTAATAGTTAATGAATTAGGGTTTGCACAATTATTAATTTCAATACTATCTATTGTAGGGTTAGGAGTTAATGTCATTATAACATCTCCCAAATCCTTAGAGCAACTATATTGATCTTGAATTGTTACATTATAACTTCCTGCTGGTGAATTAGCTGGAATTTCTATTGGATTATCAGTAGTTCCTGTTATAGTTAAAAAAGGTAAAGGTCCGGCAACTGTATAACTATAATTACCGCCACCACCATTAATATTTTGTATTTCTATAAGTCCTGGTGTAGCACAAGAAATATCTTCAATTTTATTTAAATCTGCAGTTATTTCTTCTAACTCTTCTAATAATAGATTTTCTGATGCAGATACACAACTATCTACTCCACTATCTCTTTCAGTTACTTCAATAAAATATTCTCCTTCACCTAAACCAGAAACTGTTACTGATTGTGGAGAAGAAAATGCCACATTACCTCCACTATTAGTTACAGATACAGGTGTACCAGTAGACATATTATATACTTCATATCTATATTCTGTACCAAAAGGAGCTTCATTATCAGTAATAGTATATGTAATACTACCATTAGTCATACCAAAACAAGCTGGTATTGAAGTTGATGTAATTTCTAATGGTAACGTAATTAAATCATTTACATTAATATCACTTTGACGAATACATCCGTTAGCATCTCTTACAAAAAATACATATGTTCTTCCAGGTACTAAACCTGTAAATGTATGAGGATCTGATAATCCTTTAGCAGGTGTTGTCCAAGGATTACTAGGTGTAGTTGCATCAAAGTTAACAGGATCATCTGTATAAGTATATTGATAAGGAGCTGTACCTTCATTACCTTGTACACTTACTTGTAGTTCATTACAATTGACAATAATAGCTGCAATTGTAATATCCAAATTATCTAATGGATATTTAATAATATACCTAGGTAAATCTAATCGACATAATGTATTACCAGAGGCATCTACCGTTCTTATAGAAGGATCTACAGCATCACCTGAAGTTAAAGTATATGCTGGAGCATCAAAAACATCAGAAGTTTGCCATGTAGCACCACCATCATGACTAAACTCTAATGTTCCATTTAAAGTTGTAGTATAATTTATAAATGTAAACCCTGTTGCAGGATCACAATCATCTGTTAAGTTAGATTCAATATCTGTTACTAGTTCATCAGGATTATTAATGGTTACAGGAGTAGTTTGAATAGTACAACCACTAGCATCAGTTACATTAATTGTATAATTACCAGGAGATAAATTGAAAAATGTTTTTGTATTATTTATAACATTTGTTGCTGTTTCATCTGAAGCTCCTCCGTTATCTAAATCAATAATTTCATACGTATATGGAGCAATACCTGAACTTACGTTAATATCAATAGTTCCAGTACCATCATAACATTCAGGATCTGTAGGTATTGCAGTATACGTTAATGTTGTTGCAGGATCTACTGTAACTGTATCTGTATATTCACAATGTGGATCTATTGCATTATTATCCCAAACATATACATCATAATCTCCAGAATTTAAAGCATCAACTGTATAAGAATTAGAACTAATAAAATCTATACTAGTAACTGTTGTTCCAGTTGTTACAAAAGCATACATCAAATTACCATCTCCACCAGTTGCATTAACAGTGATATTTCCATCATCACATGAACTAACGTGAGTAACATCTATTGTTGCATTTATTGTAGAATTTATCACTACCGTTTCTTGTACTGCTTCACAGCCAAAACCATCTTTTACATCAATAGTATATGAACCGCTTGCTAAGCCTGTAAAAGTATACGTTGTTGCTGTAGAAGTATTTGGAGTTATCCAAGGATTACCATTAATACTAAATTGGAAATTTCCATTACCAGGTATTGAAGTAACATCTACTTGTATTGTACCATCATTTTCACCAGAATAACATGCAGTTGGTGTAGCAGTAAAAGTTGGTACTTGTGGTACATCAACTGTTATAGGTGCATCAATAGGATCTTCACAATTATTACTATCTCTAGCAACCACAATATAATCACCAGCAGTAAGATTAGTAAATACAGTATTATCACCATTAGATATAAAATCATAAGTACCAATAATGTTACCTGAAGCATCTTCAAGTTGGTATTCATAAGTTGGTGTACCTCCAGAAGCACTAGCAGTAATAGTTGCACCAGTATTAGAACAAGTAAATTCTGTTGTTTTAATTGCACTAGCAATAAGCTCAGTTGGTTCAGTTATATCTTCGGTTAATATAACAGCACATATTGTAGGGTTATCAATATCTCTAACTGTAATTGAATAATTTTGAGCAGTAAGACCAGTTACCGTTTCAGAAGTTGTGAATGGACCAAAGAAATTTGTCCCATCTAAAGAATATTCATAACCATTACTTCCAAAATTTGAAGCGTTTATTGTAAATCCACCGTTACTATCTCCAAAACAAGTAACATTTATTGGGTTAGTAATAGAAGCTGTAAATTCTTTTCCAGCTTCGACATTTACAGTAATACTAGTTGTACACTCACTACCATAATTTACTTCAATAGTATGGGTACCTGTAGCAATATCATTAAATATATTAGCATCAGTTCCGGTTTGTGGAGTTCCACCATCTATTGCATAGGTATAAGAAGCATCAAAAGGAGTAATTGTAATATTACCTGTACCATCACAATTGTAAGTAATAGTATCTTCTAAAGTTGGAACTGTTGGTAAAGGATCAATAATAACATCAGTTAGTGTAGTTACACAACTAGTTGCATTTGCATCTCTAACTTGGATAGTATAAGTACCATCTGTTAATCCTGTAAAAATTGTACCCCCAGTAGTTGAAGTAGTCCAAGAACCACCATTAATATTATATTGATAATTACCAGAACCACCAGTTGTAGCGGTTACACTACCTACAGTAATTTCAGCTTCGCCACTAGGTAAACAAGTATAGTCTCTAGTTTGTATGGCTTCAGCAACAATTTCATTAGGTTCACTTACTGTAATAGTTTTTGTTTCAGTACAGCCATCAGCATCTTGAACAAGAATATCATAATCACCAGCAGATAAATTAGAAAAAGTCGCATTAGTATCTAAAGTTCCACCATCAATACTGTATGAATATGGTACATTACCACCAGTAATATCAACAGAAATGGTACCATTAGTATCACCAAAACAAGTTACATCAGTTACCGTTTCAGTAATCACTAAAGGATCATTTTTAGTAATAGTAATGGTATTAGTAGCTTCACAATAATCAGAAACACCAGCTGCATCTCTCACATATACATCATAATCACCAGTAATAGAGATAGCAACAGGATTAGTAGTTGAGAAATCTGAATCAGTAACAGTTGTTCCATCAGTAACAATAGCATATACATAATTACCATCACCACCAGTAGTTGTAAAAGTAACATCAGTAGTAGTAGCACATGAAGTAATAGCACTAGCATTAGCAGTTACACTTAAACTAGGATTAATAGTTATAGTTTGAGGACCAGCCTCACATCCAAATTGATCTTTAACATTGATAATATAATCACCAGAAGCTAAATTATCAAAAGTATACGTTGAAGCGGTAGTAGGATTAGGTGCTTCATAGGCTCCGTTATTAATACTAAATAATAGGCCACCGTTACCACCAGTAACAGTTACCAAAATTTCAGCATCACTAGCACCTGCATAACAAGAACTAGGAGAAGCTGTAAAAGTTATTGCTTCAGGATCTTCAACTGTAATAGGTAAATCAATAGGATCTTCACAATTGCTAGAATCTCTGGCAATTACAATATAATCCCCAGTAGGAAGGTCAATAAAAGTTGTATTAGTTCCATTAGATGCAAAATCATAAGAACCAATTATGTTCCCTAAAGTATCTTCAAGTTGATATTCATAAGTAGGTAAACCACCTGTAGCACTAGCGGTAATAGTTGCACCAGTATTATCACAAGTAAATTCTGTAGTTATTGAAGCACTTGCAAGAACAGCAGTAGGTTCTGTAATATCTCTTATAATTTGTGAAATACAAGTTTGTTCATTAACTCTTCTAATATCAATAGTTTGTGTACCTGCACCTAAAATTGCAGGTGTAGTTACTGGAGAAATTGTAGAAGTATAAGATGTTACCCAATTATCATTTGAATATTCAAAACCTGTTGCAGGATCAAAATTAAAAACTTCAAAAGTTATTGTACCATCAGTATCACCATTACAAGTAACATTTGTAGATGATATAAAGTTGGTTCTAAATTCTTGATCTTCCTCAACAATAACAGTGGTTTCAACGGATAATGGACAAACTTCTGGAATTTGATAAATTTCAATGTCATCTAAAGCAAAATCATTTCCATTATTTCCTACTTTTTCAGAACGAATAATAAATTCTAATTCTGTGTTATTCCCAGGATTTAAATCTACACTAAAACTTTCCCATTGTTCTGTTTTTGGTATATCTCCAGTTCTAATTGATTGAACAACTGTACCTGTAGTTGTTGCAATTTCTATAGTTAAATCTGGATCTAAAATTGTACTTGAACTATTTACAAGATTAAATATGAATAATGATATGTTTATATCTTGATTAGGAATAACATCATTAATTTCTTTAGAATAAATTACTTGTCCTGGTGAAGGTGTACCAACATTTATTACTAAATATCTACCATTGGTATCAGTACCATTACTGGTATGATCATCAGGGTTTAACCAAGTACCAAAAGGTGCAACTATGCTATTTGTTACAGAATATTCAAAATCATTTATATTTCTATCAGAATCACCAGGAGCATCCGTAGTTTGATCTTCGTAAGTATATCCTATAGTATTGTTACTTGATGTTGTTGTACCACTACCAAAATCTTCTACCAATAATTGACTTGGCGTTGGTGGTGTTTGAGACGAATAATTTGTTGTTATATTATAAGTACCTGGTGCAATATTGCTAAATATATTAGAGCTTTCATCAGGACTATTTAATACACCATCTAATTCATAAGTATAATCATAAGTGTCAATATCTGAATTAACAGTAATGTTTCCTGTACCATCACAATTGTAATCAACATCAGTTGTAATTGTTGGTTCTACGGGAAAATCTTCAACAAAAACATCAATAGCAAATTCACACCCTAAGGCATCTTTTACAACTAAGGTGTTGTAATTACCTGGAGGAAGTATCGCTGTGCTAGAAGTACCAAATGTACTACCGCCATCAAAACTATAAGTATATGGTGATTGTCCACCTATTACGTTTGTAAATCTAACTTCTGCTCCTGCAGGATCACAAGTTACGTCTCTAGAAACACCTGCAGAAGCAGATAAAGTTTCTGGTTCATCAATAGTATATTCTAATGTTTCTGAACATCCAGAGCTATCTAAAACAGATATATAGTAGGTATCTGGCTCTAAGTTTAAAAATGTATTATTGTCTTGGTAACTAGCTCCATTGTCAATACTATATTCATATGGAGCAACACCGTTTGATGTATTTATTACAATACTAGCATCTGAACTACTATTACATGTTATTGGTGTAGATGCAGTTGCATCTATTGAAATAGTCATGGTACCATTATCTTCTAATGTAACACTGTTAGATGCTATAAAACAGTTATTAGCATCAACAACCACAAATTCGTAAATACCATCTTCACCAGCATAATATTCGTCTACATCATCAAAATCTGTATCTCTATAACCAAATTCAAAAATAGGATCTGCAGTATATGCTGATGCAGGAATATCATCAATAGATGTGTAGAAATCTGTACCATCTTTACTCCATATTGCATATGAATATTCAGGATCAGGAAAACCACCTGTAGCAGTTAATTCTATAGTACCAGCTGTACAACCAATATGTGATAATACGGCTGCAGTAAGTTTAATATCATCAACCTCACCAACTGTAATATTTTGTGTGCTTTCACAACCATCTTGTGTTGTTACTACTACAATATAATCATCAGCATTTAAATTGTAAAAAGTATGATCATTACTTGTTTCAGCGGTAACAATGTTTACTCTGGTACCAGTACCATATGAGTTTGTTGTTCCGTCATCAAAACGAAGATCATAAGTATAATTAGCTCTTACATTTAATACTTGAATATTTATAGAACCACCTTCATTACAATTTGCTTCGGTTGTTTCTATATCTACCTGAAACTCTCTATCTCTAATACCAATTTCATCACTTGAAAACTCACAAGAATTTTCAATTGGGTCTCCATTGCTATCTAATTGACGAATATCAATTTGGTAATTACCTGCATTGGCAATATCAAAACTTGGTCCTTGTCCAGCACTAAATGGAACCTCAGCACTATCTGTATCTAAATTGTATAATTGAAAGCCATACCCAGAACCCAAATTTGTTACTGTTATATTACCATCAGTATCACAAAAAATATCATTTTGAGATGTAATTATTTCCAAATCATTTTTAAAAGCACTGAAATAGAAACGGCTTGAACATCCATCTTCATAATTAATAACTAAACGATATTTACCAGAACCTGTAAGTGTATATGCATTTCCTGTTTGAATGGTTGAATAACATGAATTACTTTTATTAGGACAAGCAGCATCTGTTGAAGAACAAGAAGCTTCATCTAATTTTTGCCATTCAATACTATCTGCGTCTGGTATATTTACTTCTAATAGTTCCGTATCATTTGAACCACATAAAAATATTTCTACAGTTGATTCACCATCAATGGAACACCTTAAAATTTCACCTTGGATATCATTTGTTAGGTCTGAATCACTATTTTGGTCGTTAAAATAGTCAATAATTGGACTGGTTTGCGTAGTACCAAATAATTTGACTGTTATAATTTCTTGGAAACCTTTACAAGGATCAGCTACTATTTTGTCAACAATATAGGTTCCCGTTTGATCTACAAGAAAAGTACTTAAATCATTATCAGAATTGCCATCATCTAAAACAGTATCTGTGCCTAAATCGATAAGTCCGTTTTCATTTACATCTAAATACCAGATATAATCATCAAAATTCTCACCTGCTTCTAATAAAACATCATCACCACAAAGCAATACTTCTCTTGAAAAATCACAATCAGATAAATCGTCTAATAAAAAGTTTGTTGCTCCTGGAGTAACAAAACCACATGAATCAAAATCAGTAACACTAGGATCTTCAGTTATTACGTTATCATTTTCTACACCTTGATACGTTGAATAAGCTACATTTTCAATTTGATCAGAACATGCATCAATAAAATCAAAACAATTTTCAGCAACCTTTACTTCCATACGAATACTTTCAACAGGCGCACCTTCTGTTATATATTCATCAGGTATTGTGAAAATTATAGTTCTTGTTGCTTCATCAAAAGTATAAGTTACACCATCAGGTAGATTACCATCTACGGCTAAACTAGCTTCATTTAAAGTAACATTTAAGGGTAAAATATCTTTTATTGTATAGTTTGTAGCATCATCATTACCAATATTTTCAAAAGATAATATGTATTTTAAATTATCGCCTAAATTTACACCAGCACCTGTTAAGTCCTCTGTTTCAGCTAGATCTGTAACTTTTTTTTCTAAAACTATTTCTGGCTCAATTATTTCAATATTGAAAGAGTTAAAGAATGGATAATATTGATCTCCACTTGATGTAAACCTAAAGGTAGCTTCAGTTGCATCATTATCAATAATTGAGTTTGCAGTATTATTTAATAGAAATATATCAGTATCATAACCTAACGTATTAATACTATTAGGAGTTCTGCCTGTAGTCACAGTCCCATTATAAGATATATTACTATTGAAAAAGTTATTTGTTGGGTTTGCACCATTATTTACTGTAACAAAAGGATCCGAATTTTTTTCTCTAATTTGAAGTTGATCGCCCGATATGTTGTAATCTCCTTCTAATACAGCAGCACCTAAATTTGCATTAACTTGACCTGAAGGAATGGTTAAAAAACCACTATAATTAATATCAACGTTTGGATTTGTACTATTTACTCTAGCAAAACCATCATAAGTTGTTATTAATTTACCACTTAAAGTAGGGTTTTCATAAACAATCACAATTGTCCAACCTGCTGCAGCTCCTCCTGAAAGATCACCTAGGGCTGCCCTTACGTTTGCAATAGTGTATTCACCTGTTGGATCATCTAATGCCGTTAACTGGCTTGTAACGTCTGCATAACAAGCATATGGACTGTTTGTTTTATTATCATTATCTGCTGCGGTAAAACCATCATATAAAATTTCATCTGCCGTAATATCAACATAAGAACCACCAGGTACTTTTAATTTTACTTGGTTAAAATCTGTTTGTCTATTAGTACCTACTGCATCTGATGCAAGTTCACTTGGGTAAGTTGCTGACCAATATAAGGCTGCATATCTTATTTGGTTACAATCTATTTCAGGAAAATCTAACGTTGCACTACTTGAACTAAATGTTGATAAATCATTATCAACATCAATATACTGCATATCTTTGCTGTCGTTATAGTTATTAGCACCTCCAGTCTCATCATCATTATAATCAGATGGTGTTCGTCCTCTAGTTATTATAACAGCTTGATTGTCGTATGGGTCTTCGGGTTCTGTAGTTGTTGTGCCGCCATCACGATTAAGAATATTGTTGGCTATAAATATTAAATCACCTTTGATATTGTTCTGATACCTATAATTTTCTCCTGAGTCATATGTTCTAGTAAATGGAGTATATTCTTGCCCATAACTGCTATATGTTAAACCTATAATCAATAATAGGAATAAGATAAATGTTGGTTTTTTTGAAAATAAATTTTTCATTTATTGGTATAGAGTTTAATACTCGTAGTTAAATTGGCTTTTTCATTTTCATTTTTTGCGTAATGAGAATGAATAACAAATATGATTTTAAAACACTAGGTTTAGAATTTAATGTTGTGGTTTAGTTTGTTTATGTTGTGAAAGTCTTTTTATCTATGGTTTCTGTTTTAAAGAACCAAGGCTCATTTTACTTAAATTCAGATTTTGAAAGTTGCATTTAATCTGTACATAATTTGTAATCAAGTGTATATATTTAGTTTTTGAGCACTAAAAAAAGCCTATAAATAAGTATTATTTATAGGCTTTTTTTAAATTGTGTGAGGCTTTATTTTATTAGGTTATTTGACCTGGTGTTACTTTCATAATCCACATTCTTTGATCATATGCATTATTAATTTTTGAGTAATATGATATTAATGCATTATTCCAGTCTCCATGTTTTTTTAAGTAAACATATCTGTAATTATTTTCAGGATTTATAAAATAACTAGCATTTAATCCTTGAGAATTTAACAGTTTTACAAAGTTGTTAGCGTTTCTTGCACTTGCAAATACATTGGCAATTATATAGTAACCATTACCTATACCTCTCAAATTATAATTTTTTATAACAGGTTGACTAGATGATGCAACGTTGTCTTTTGTAATAGTATTTGTTTTTAATCTATCTGTATTATATTTTGATGATTTTTCTTTAATTTTAACTGAATTACTGGCATAAGCAGTATCTGAATAAGTAGAGTTATCAACATTCATGATCCACATTGCAGCATCATAATTATCATCCATTCTAGATTCGTAAGAACTTAAAGCATCTTCCCATGAATCACTACGCTTTAAATACACATACTTTAAACCATTATTTTTATTTTCAAAATAATCAGCTTCAATTCCGTTTTCTTCTAATTCATTAATAAAGTTGTTCATGTAGTGCTCATTTTTATACACATTTGCTACTACATAATATCCTTCATTTACACCATCAAGATTTTTAAATTTTCTAGTTTTTACATTGCTATTTTTAGCAATTTTAGTAAAAGCATCTACCTTTTTTTCTGGTTGTACTGTATTTTCTCTTGTGTCAATTGATTGCTTATTACTAATAGTTTTCTTTGGATCTTCTAGAAGATCTTTTACAGTAGTTTTTTCAGTATGAGTAGTATTTGATACTAATTGTGAGTCATTTTGATCATCATAGTTTACACTGTTATATACTGGTTTATTTGTTTTATCTTCATTAGAAGCAGCATTTTTTACAATAGGTTTTTCAGTATCAGAAGTATTTGATACTAATTGTGAGCCATTTTGATCGTTATAGTTTACGCCGTTATATACTGGTTTATTTGTTTTAACTTCATTAGAAGTAGCATTTTTTACGTTGTTGTTTAATGGATTATTTGACACTAGCTCAGTACCATCGTCATCTTTTAAGTTATTTAGTAAATACATTTGTTTAGCACGTTCTTCTAAATCAGGGTTTTCACCATTTGTTTCTCTTCGAACCATTCGCATAACCATATCAAAACGTTGTTCTAAATCTCTATTTCTACTAGCTTCAATAGAATCTTGTCTATACATCATCTCTGCAACAATTTCATTGTTTTCAGCTAATGCATTTTTAAGATTTTCAATTTCAATATCTTTTTCAGTTATAGGTTCAGGCTCTTCAAATAAATCACTATTATCAGCTAACTCTTCTGTATCTTCAAGCATTACCCTATCTTCAGTTAAGTTAGGTGTAATAGAATATGCAAATGAGATTTCATGAGTTACACCAAAATTATCGAAACTATTACTTAAGCCTTTTTCCATTGTATATCCTATAGATATTCTTTTATTTAAGTTAATTCCTAAACCTGCTGCCGCACCATAGTATGAATCATAACCCCCTTGTACCCAACCAAGTTTAGGTAAATCTAATATTAGACTACCACCAAGAATTATATCATCATCTAAGCTTTCATATTTAGCTCCTGCTTTTCTTACTCTTAATAATGGCATTAATCTACCACCATCTAAAATACTATTAGTGCTACTAGCATCAAGTTCATGTGTATATTGTAAATGAGCAGCATATGTTTTATCACCAAATTCCGTTATTGATTCGCTAGTTTTTAAGTTATAGTCAAATAAATTTTCAGCAAATACACCAAAATCAAATTTGCCGTATGATAGGTTAAAACCTGGTTGAAATGATATTAAATTACTGTCTTGTAGGCCACTTAATAATGGATCATCAGCATCTACTGTTGTACTTCTACTTTCATCAAAACCACTTCTGTAATAAGAGAAATTGGCACCAAAAGTAAAATTGCTTTTATCACTCAACTTTAATCCATACGCATAATTTGCAAGTACACCATAGTTGCTAAGTGTACCTAATTGTTGTGAATAAATACTTAAACCTAAACCAGTCCTATCATTCATACGCCCACTATAACTTAAAAAATAAGTTTGGTTATTATCATCAAACGTTGCTGACTGGTTTCTATGTAAGAGATTTATATAAGACTTATCTTCCCTTACTGTTGAAAACGTAGGGTTAATTAAAAATCTATTAAACTTCAACAAGTTTTGAGAAGCAACATCGTATGTAATATACGGGTTTGTACTGTCATCTTGAGCACTCATTTTTGTGAGTGCTAAGATGCATAATAGTAGGTATAGATATTTTGGTTTAAACATTTTGATTAGGTGTGATTTGGGGTTTGGGTTATTTTATAACGGTAATAGTCCCCTGTTTTATTATATCTGACCCTTCATTTATTTTATAATAGAATATCATATTCTGTGATGGGAAAGACGTAGAAGACTCTGGCCAATTGTTTTGATAATTATTAGTGTTTATTATTACTTGTCCGTTTTCATTATATATAGTAACAGTAATATCTTCTTGGTTTGAGTATGAATTTGGTATAACCCATAAGTCATTAATTCCATCTCCATTTACTGTTATAACGTTTGGTATTTTAAATGTGTCTTTATAACTAACCGTAATTTCTTTTATAACAGCACAATCGTCAATATAAGCAGTTAAAAAGTACGTTCCTTCTTCTGTAAAAGTTGCTGATGTTGAAGCACTTATAATATTATTATCACTATCTCTCCATTGGTATGCAGTACCACCACTTGCTGTAATAGTCTTGGTACTACCTTCAATAATTACAACGTTTAGTGCATCATCTAAAGTAATTAAAGATTCATCTAATGCCTCTATTGTAACTTCATTTGATAGTATAGGGCAACCATCTTTAATTAAAACTAATTGGTATACTCCTGTTTCTGTTATAGATAATTCTGTAGTACTTATTCCTAAATCTGAACCATCTTTGTACCAAGTATATGTTTCGCTACTTAAGTCTGTTGTTGTGCTTATTGTAATAGCTTCAGAAGAATTACATGCAATTAAGCTTGAAGCCTCAATTTCAACCAATAAGTTGTTTTTTAATACTACATCTAAGCTATTTGAAATAGCGCTAAAGCTTTCAATTGATGCATCAAGAGTATAACTACCATTCTCTGAATTATCAGCTAAACTGATGCTTGATCCTGTAGAACCACTGATATCAGTATTATCTTTTTTCCATTGGTATGTTAAATTGTCCATTAAATCAGTAGTTACATCTGTTTCTGATCCATCTTCTGCAATGGCATATATGTTTGATACACCTAATAAAACCGATGTGTTTATACAATCTTCATATGAATTTGTATAATCAATTACTATTTCAAAAGATACTGGTGCAACTACGCTTGTTTTTTCTGAATTTTGACTTGTTGTACATGCACCTGTCTCTGTTAATTCAACATAATATTCACCTTCTTCACTTATTGCTAAAGAACTAGATGTTTCACCTGTTATTGCTATGTCATCTTTGTACCATTGGTATGTTGGTGATGTTGCTGTTGTTGTAACACTTAATATTTCTGTATTTCCTGGTAGAATTACCATTTCTAATTCATTAACAACAGTAACTGTGAATTCTCCTGTTTTGCTTATTGTTAAAGCTGGTGTCGTTTCTGTACATACGCCATCACCATCAACTTTTACTGTATAATCACCAGAAAAGTCTGCAGTATTGGTATCTATAGTATAAGCATAAGCTCCTTGTGTTCTTGCCTCAACTTCTACATCATCTTTATACCAAGTATAATACAAATCAGCTTCAGCAATAGTTGCCTCTAGTGGATCTGCTGTTTCACCTTCACAAAAAGTTGTAGTAGTTGGTTCATTTATTGTTACACCAAGTGCTGTTCCTGTTTCTACGGTAATCATATTTGAAAGTGTACCTGCTGATCCAGAACATGTTAATCCATAATCTATTTCAGCAGTATAACTACCGGCTTCTGAAACTGTTATTGAATAACTAGTTTCAGATAATATTGTTGAACTTCTTCTCCATATATACTGGTAAGTGTCTGCATCTGGTACATTATCTACTTCTATTACTGCACTATTTCCATCACAAATTGATATGGTACCATCTCCTATTGTTCCACTACCATCTTCGGTAATGCTTATGGGATTTTTATAATCTATATAATACATTTCAAAAGCATCCGTTTCTGGGCTATATAACTCAGGGTTGGTACTTTTTACTCTTAATTTGTAGTTATCACCACGTGTAGTTATTGGAATGGCAAATTCTATATCAAAATCTGTAGTACTGTTTTTATCAGTAACTGTAGCTAAGGTAGTTGGTGAATTAAAATTACCATCAGCATCAGATAATTCTAGTATAAATGAGTTGTCACTATCAACGCTTGGTGTTGGTGACCACGTAAAATTCACAAAATATTCATTAAATGTTGATGATGCACAAATAGCTGTCCAAGGATCGCCACCGCTACCGAAGTTGGGGTTTGCTATTGGTTCTGGTTGGTTTAAAGTTTGACCAACCATACCTATACTTATCATTATAAATGACAGTAATAGTAGTGTTTTTTTTGAAAATGTAGTAGGTTTTTTCATTTTGCTTAAGCTTTAGTTTTCATTGGGTTCTTACTAGTATTAAATACTTAATTACACGTTGTTGCATTTCATCGATTAAAAAACGCATAATGTCCATATCTATCAGAACTACAGTTCTTAATATCAAATATGAAACTTATTTTAGCCTTTATGCATTTAATGTTGTAGGTCATATTAAATATGTTGTGAAAGCCAATTTTTCTAATGTGAATATTTTTTTGACTAGTGCTATAACTGCAATTTTCCTACCTTTGTATCACAAATAAAAAGTAATGAGTGAAGCAGAAAAGTCTCTAAATTTTATAGAGCATATAATAGAGGATGATTTGTCTTCTGGTTTTCCAAAAGATAAATTGAGATTTCGTTTTCCGCCAGAACCAAATGGGTATTTACATATTGGACATGCCAGCTCAATATGTTTAAATTTTGGACTTGGTTTACGTTATAATTCTCCTGTTAATCTTCGTTTTGATGATACAAATCCTGCAAAAGAAGAACAAGAATATGTTGATGCTATTAAGCGTGATGTAGACTGGTTAGGTTTTTCTTGGGATTCAGAAGTTTATGCATCTGATTATTTTCAACAGTTATATGATTGGGCTGTAAAATTAATAAAAGATGGAAAAGCTTACGTTGATAGTCAATCTGCTGAGCAAATTGCTGAACAAAAAGGTACACCTACTGAAGATGGACAAAATAGCCCGTTTAGAGATAGATCTATTGAAGAAAACTTAACACTTTTTTCAGATATGAAAGAAGGTAAATTTAAAGAAGGTGAGCACGTTTTACGTGCTAAAATAGACATGACTTCTAGTAATATGTTAATGCGTGATCCTTTAATGTATCGTATTTTACATAAAGCACATCATAGAACTAATACCGATTGGTGTATTTACCCAATGTATGATTGGACACACGGTGAGAGTGACTACTTGGAACAAGTTTCACACTCATTTTGTACACTTGAATTTGCTATGCATAGAGAACTTTATGATTGGTTTTTAGATCAAGTAGTTGTTAAGACCAAAGTAAGACCAAAACAACGAGAATTTGCTCGTAGAAATTTTAGTCATACTGTTGTAAGTAAACGTAAATTATTACAACTTGTTGAAGAAGATGTTGTTACAGGTTGGGACGATCCTCGTATGCCAACCATTTCTGGTTTACGTAGAAAGGGTTATACAGCTACTGCAATTCGTAATTTTGCCAATACTATTGGTATTGCTAAACGTGAAAATGTAGTTGATGTATCTCTTTTAGAATTTTCTATCCGCGAAGATTTAAATAAAATTGCACCTCGTGTAATGGCTGTATTAAATCCTATAAAATTAGTCATTACTAATTATCCTGATGGAGAAGAAGAATGGTTAGATGCAGAAAATAACCCTGGTGATGAAACTGCAGGATACCGTACGGTACCTTTTTCTAGAGAACTTTATATTGAAAAAGAAGATTTTAGAGAACAAGCAAATAAAAAGTTTTTCAGACTTAAATTAGGTGGTGAAGTTCGTTTAAAAAACGGTTACATTGTTAAAGCTGAATCTTGTACAAAAGATGAAGATGGTAATATTACAGAAATTCAATGTACTTATGACCCAAAAAGTAAAAGTGGTAGTGGTACCGAAGAAAGTTTGCGTAAAGTAAAAGGTACCTTACACTGGGTTTCTATAAAACATGCAATACCATCTGAAGTTCGTTTGTACGATCGTTTGTTTAATGACGAAACACCTGATCATCATAAAGACAAAGATTTTATGGAATTTGTTAATCCAGATTCTTTAAAGGTCATTACTGGTTTTGTTGAACCAAGTTTGAAAACTGCAAAAGTTGAAGATATTTTTCAATTTCAAAGAATTGGATATTTTAACATAGATAAAGATTCTTCTGCAGATAATTTAGTTTTTAATAAAACTGTTGGTTTAAGAGATACATGGGCAAAATTACAGCAAAAATAGCATTATAAAATAAATTGATTAATTTAAATTAATCAATTTATTTTAGCTATTAAAAACGACTTTTTTTAAGTATTATTTGACATAGAAATAATTTTACTTAATATGATTGTAATGCTAAATGGTTAAAAGTTTACTAGAAGGCCTTATTTTAAGTTTTTAACCTAATCTATATATTTTTATAAATAAATATTATTGAAATTTAAAAGCCAATCAATAAATCTAATTGAATTTATTGATTGGCTTTTTTTGTTTAAAATTTACTATTCTTTATCTATCTGTTTAGGTTTTTGTTTTTTCATACTTTCACCTATCATGTTACTAGCTGTAAATGAAGCAACCATATTATTTAACATATCACTACCTGTTTGTGGTGAGTTTGGTAGTAAAATTAAATTACTGTTTGTCTCTTCACCAATAGATTGTAAAGTATCATAATGTTGAGTAACTACTATTAGAGCAGATGCTTCTTGAGAATTTATTCCAACTTTATTTAATACTTCTACAGATTCTTCTAAACCTCTAGCAATTTCTCTACGTTGATCAGCAATACCTTGACCTTGTAATCTTTTTGATTCTGCTTCTGCTTTTGCTTTTTCAACAATTAAAATACGTGCAGCATCACCTTCAAATTGTGCTGCAATTTTCTCTCTTTCTGAAGCATTAATGCGATTCATAGCTTCTTTTACCTGTGCATCAGGATCAATATCAGTAACTAAGGTTTTGATAATATCATATCCGTAATCAAGCATTGCATCTTGTAATTCCCCTTTTACAGCAATGGCAATATCGTCCTTTTTAACAAATACATCATCCAATTTCATTTTAGGAACTTCAGCACGAACAACATCAAATACATATGAAGTAATTTGATCATGTGGATATTCTAATTTGTAAAAAGCCTCATATACTTTACTTTTAATTACTACGTATTGTACTGATACTTTAAGTTTTACAAATACATCATCTAACGTTTTTGTTTCTATTATTACATCTAATTGTTGAATTTTAAGTCCTACACGTGATACAATTCTATCTACAATCGGAATTTTCATTTGTAAGCCCGATGTTCTAACGCTATTAAATTTTCCAAATCTTTCTATTATTGCAGCAGTTTGCTGTTTTACAGTAAAAAAAGAAGAAAATAAAATTACTAATCCGAAAAAAATAAGTGGTATTAATAAGTATCCCATAGTTTTAAATTTATTGGTTTATAATTATATGTATTAAAATACTTATAATTGTTACAGTTATCTCTTTTTATTTTAAATAATCGATAGCTTTTTCTATTCTTTTAATAGTTTCTTCTTTCCCAATTACTTCTAATATATCAAAAATATGTGGTCCTTTCATAGCACCAACTATTACTAAACGTAAAGGTGGCATTACTCTACCAAACGATAATTCTTGTTCTCCAATCCATTGTTTTACAATCTTTTCTGTATTTTCAGTACTAAAATCATCAATCGTTTTAATTACTTCTATTAATGAAGTCATTATATCACAAGTACCATCTTTCCATTGTTTTTTTGAAGCTTTTTCTTCATAAGAAGTTGGAGTAACAAAAAAGTAGTCTGATAACTCATAAAAGTCTGATGGAAATACGGCTCTTTCTTTTATTAGACCAATTACCTTTTCTATTAAAGCTTCATTTTCAACTCTAATATTATTTGATTTTAGTATGTCCTTATATATAGGTACTAATTCATAATTCGTTTTTTCTTGTAAATAATGTTGATTGTACCACTTTGTTTTGTCAGGATCAAAACGAGCTCCAGATTTATTTACTCTTTCTAAAGAAAATAGTTCAGTAAGATCTTTTAAAGAGAATATTTCTTGCTCTGTACCAGGGTTCCAACCTAATAAAGCTAAAAAGTTGATTACTGCTTCAGGAAAATATCCTTCTTCTCTGTAACCTTTAGATTCCTTCCATGATAAAGGAAAAACAGGAAATCCTAATTTATCTCCATCTCTTTTACTTAATTTCCCTTTTCCTACGGGCTTCATTATCAATGGTAAGTGAGCAAATTCAGGTACTTCCCATTCAAATGCTTTGTATAATTGATAGTGTAATGCTAATGATGGTAACCATTCTTCACCTCTAATTACATGCGAAATACCCATCAAATGATCGTCAACAATATTCGCTAAATGATAGGTAGGCATACCGTCACTTTTAAATAAAACTTTATCATCTAAAATATTAGAGTCTATTGTCATATTCCCTCGAATAATATCTACTAATTCTATTTTTTCATCTTGAGGTGTTAAAAAACGTATCACATAATCATCTCCTTTTTCGATTTTAGCCTTTACATCTTCAGGCATCATTGATAAAGAGTTATCTAACTTTAATCTATTGTGCCAGTTATAGATGAATGTTTTACTTTCCTTTTCGTGATCTTTTCTGTGCGTATCTAGTGATTCAGAACTATCAAATGCATAATAAGCTTTACCTTCTTCTATTAGCTTAAGAGCATACTTTTTATACATTGGCTTTCTCTCACTTTGCCTGTATGGTCCACAATCTGCTTCTTTTCCTGGTCCCTCATCAAAAGGAATATTACACCAATTTAAAGCATCAATTATATATTTTTCAGCTCCTTCTACATATCTATTTTGATCTGTATCTTCAATACGTAAAATAAATTCTCCACCATTTTTTTTGGCGAATAAGTAATTAAAAAGTGCTGTTCTTACACCGCCTATATGTAGCGGTCCCGTTGGGCTAGGTGCAAACCTAACACGGACTTTTTTGCTCATAACTAATAATTTGTGACAAATATAATAAAAGCAATATGCCTAACTAATTTATAATTGTTTTCTATTTACAAATATTTTAACCTTAAATTACTAACAATCAATTAACTACATTTAACATTGTAATGTTCTTTTATACCAATCTATTTTATAATTTTGCAAGTTGGCAATTTATGCACAATTCATTGGTTTTATTTGTTAATAAGTTGTTTTTTAATCCAATTATTTGAGTCAATTAGATATTATAAAAAGTAATTTAAACAAATTTGTATATAAGTTTTATACAAATAAGCTTTTAAAAGGAGTACTTCTTTTTTTAGGCCTAGGATTGTTATGTTTTATTATTTTTTTAAGTTTTGAATATTTCCTATGGTTAAATACAACATCAAGGTTTGTTTTATTTTTAACAATTCTAGTTGTTGAATTATTTTTATTGGTATTTTTTATAATTAGACCATTAATTTATTTATTAAAATTTAAAAACGGAATTAATAATAAGGATGCATCTTTACTAATTGGGAAACACTTCCCTGATATTTCTGACAAATTATTAAATTTACTTGAATTATCAGACACTAATGTTTTATCTAATGAATTACTAATTGCTAGTATTGAACAACGTAGCAATTCTTTATCCGTTTTTAATTTTAGTAATGCTATTAATTTTAAAGGCAATCTTAAATATTTAAAGTATATTTTTATTCCTTTAACTATTGTTCTACTAATTTGGTTATCAGGTAGTTTATCTTCTTTTTTTAATAGTTATAATCGTGTTATAAATTACGATTTAGCTTTTGAGAAACCTGCACCTTTTAATTTTAATTTATTAGATAATCAACTTAAGGCTATTAAAAATGACGACTATACTATAAGCGTTGGTATAAATGGTAAAATACTTCCTGATGAAGTTTCTGTTATGATTAATGGAGAAAACTTTTTGATGACTAAGAACAATGAGATCTTTGAATACACTATCAAATCTGTTCAAGAAGATATATTATTTAATTTTATTGCTAATGATTATACATCAAATAGTTATAAATTAAATGTTCTAAAAACTCCTTTTATAACTACGTTTTATCTTGAATTAAATTATCCAGATTATACAAATAAAAAAACTGAATTAATTTCTGGAACAGGTAATGCAACGCTTTTAGAGGGAACTAAAGTTAGCTTGAAATTAAATACATTATATACCGATGTTGTTTTTTTAGAAACCAAAGATTCTATTTATTCTTTTAATAAGGATAATGATAGTTTTTTAATGAGTACGTATATCTTTAATAACATTGATTATTCTATTACCACATCTAATAAAGATGTTAAAAATTTTGAAAGTTTAGATTATAATTTTACCGTTATAAAAGATGAATTTCCCCAAATTGAAGTTGAAGAAGTTATTGATTCATTAACTACTAATCAATTTTATTATAATGGTATTGTTTCAGATGATTACGCTGTAACTAACTTAAAATTAATATGTTATGAGTCTGATAATATTGAAAATAGGCAAGAAATATCTCTTTTAAATTCAACTAATACTATAGAAAAATTTTATTATACTTTCCCTTCAGGATTAAATATAGATTCAAATAAAAACTATAATTACTATTTTGTTGTTACTGATAATGACGCTTTACATAAAGGTAAAACAAGTAAAAGTAAAATGTTTAATTCTTTTATCCTTAACGATAATCAAATCCGTAATAAAAATTTAGAACAACAGAATAATATTTTATCAGAGTTAGATAAATCTGTTGAAAATCTAAAAGAACAATCTAAATCTTTAAAAAAACTTACCGATCAACATAAAGAAAAAAAATCTTTAAGTTTTAATGATAAGAATAAAGTAAATAGTTTTTTGAACAAACAAAAAATACAAGAAGCTCAGATGCAAGAATTTTCTAAACTTTTAAAAGAAAATTTGAAGAAGGGTAGTGCTGATGCTAAATTAAATAAATTATTACAAGAGCGTTTAGAACGACAAGAACTTAAAGCTGAGAAGAATAAGAAGTTTTTAGAAGAATTAAAAAAAATTGCTGATAAACTCACAAAAGAAGAATTAACTAAAAAGCTGGATGAAATAGCTAGAAAACAAAAAGGTAGTGAACGTAATTTAGAACAATTATTAGAATTGACTAAACGATATTACATCAAAGAAGCTTTATCTCAACTTGCAAAAGACCTTAAAGATTTAGCAAAAGAACAAAATCAACTCTCTGATAATGAGATGATTAATAAATTTTCTGAATCTAAACAAGATAGTTTAAATAAACAATTTAATAAGCTATCAGAAAAATTCAATGAATTATTAAAGGACAATGGAGGATTAAATAAACCATTAAAGATTCATAATAATACTGATGAGTATAAAAAAATTAAGAAAGAACAAGCAGAAGCTAAATCGAATTTAAGTAAAGATATTAATGCTTCAAAAGCTAAAAAATCTAACACTACTAAAAATATACAAAATTCTATATCAAAGAAAATTGATGAATTAAGTAAACAATTAGAGAGTTCATCTTCCGACAGTAGCTCTTCAACAGTAACCGAAAATGCTAATGTTCTTAGACAAATATTAGATAATTTAATTGATTTTACTTTTAAACAAGAACAGTTGATTAATAGTTTAGATATTAATGAGGGGACTTTTGATAATCAATCTTTTACTATTAAAAAACAACAAAATTTAAAAGCCCTTTTTGAACATATTGATGACAGTTTATTTGCGTTATCATTACGAGTTCCTGAAATATCAGAAAAAATAAATAAAGAAGTTGTTGAAATATATTATAATGTTGATAAGACTATTGATAATTTAACAGAATCAAGAATATACCAAAGTGTTTCTTATCAAAAATACACACTAAATTCTGGTAATTCTTTATCTGCTTTATTGGCTGACATTCTTGATAATATGAATGAGAGTACAAAAATAGGTCAAGGATCTGGTCAAAATGGTGATTTTCAATTACCAGATATAATTAAATCTCAGCGTGGAATATCTGATAAAATGAAAAATTCTGGTCAAGGTAAACCTAAATCATCATCTGAATCTGGTAAAAATGGAAATTCTGGTGAATCAGGTAATGATGGAAAAAAAGGTAATAAAGATATAAATTCAAATTCTGAAGGGAATAATGGTGGTGAATCTAATTCTAAAATTATTCCTAAGTCGCAAAATAACAGTGAAGGTAAAGGTAAATCTGGTTCAAATTTAAGCTCAGGGAATGGTAATTCTAACCTGACTGAGTCCGAACTAAAAGAATTATATGACATTTATAAGCAACAAGAAGAACTTAAAAATCATCTTGAAGATCAGTTAAAAAACATAATTAATGGTTCTGATCGTAAACTTGCTTCTAAATTAATTCAACAAATGAATGAATTTCAAGATAATTTACTTGAAAATGGTATAACAAAATCAACCATAGAAAAAGCAAATATTATAGAATATCAATTAATAAAATTAGAAGGTGCTGCTTTAAAACAAGGAGAAATAAAAGAAAGAGAAAGTAATGTTTTTCAAAATTCATTTAAAAACCCTTTACTTTCTATACCTGAATTATTGAAGAATAATGAAAATGAAAACGAAATCTTAAATAGGCAAGTGCTACCTTTACAACAAAATTATCAAAATAAACTTAAAAATTATTTTAAAAATAATGATTGAATTTAATTATGAAACTGATTTTAAACTAAATTCTGAAGATAAAAATATCTCTTGGATTCAAGAAATTATTAGTTCTGAAGGTAAAACAGAAGGTGATGTATCTTTTATTTTTTGTAATGATAAGTATTTATTGGATATAAATCAAAGGTATTTAGATCATGATACCTACACAGATATTATCACTTTTGATTATTGTGAAGGTGATTTAATTTCTTCAGATATCTTTATATCTGTTGAAAGGGTAGAAGAAAATTCTAAGATATTTAATGTTTCTTTTGATAAAGAAATGAGTAGAGTTATGGCTCATGGAGTTCTTCATTTGATTGGTTACAATGATAAAACAGATGAACAATCTGTTGAAATGAAAAAAAAAGAAGAAGAAAAAATTAAAATGTTCCACGTGGAACACTAGTTATTATGTTTGATAAAGAGTATGATGTTATTGTTGTAGGCGCAGGGCATGCAGGTTGTGAAGCTGCTGCAGCTGCCGCAAATATGGGTTCAAAGGTTTTATTGGTAACAATGAACCTACAAACTATTGGCCAAATGTCTTGTAATCCTGCAATGGGAGGTATTGCAAAAGGTCAAATTGTTAGAGAAATTGACGCTCTTGGTGGCTATAGTGGAATTATTTCTGATAAATCTGCCATTCAATTTAAGATGCTAAACAAGTCAAAAGGGCCTGCAATGTGGAGTCCTAGGACACAAAATGACCGTATGCGTTTTGCTGAAGAATGGCGCTTGGCTTTAGAAAGCACACCTAATGTTGACTTCTACCAAGAGATGGTTTCTGGTTTAATTATTGAAAGCGGAAAGGCTTGTGGAGTTAAAACATCGCTAGGAATTAGTATTAAATCTAAGTCTGTAGTACTTACAAATGGGACTTTTTTGAATGGTTTGATTCATATAGGAGATAAACAATTAGGTGGTGGTAGAGCTGGAGAAAAGGCTTCAACTGGTATTACAGAACAGTTAGTTCAACTCGGTTTTGAGAGTGGTAGAATGAAGACTGGAACACCTCCAAGAGTTGATGGTAGATCATTAGATTACACAAAAATGATTGTTCAACCAGGTGATTTAATACCTGAAAAATTCAGTTATTCCAATACTAAATCATTAGTTAATCAACGTGATTGTCATATGTCTCATACTAGTGAATTAGTTCATGATTTACTCCGTGAAGGCTTTGATAGATCACCTATGTTCAACGGTCGAATTAAGAGTTTAGGACCTCGTTATTGTCCTTCAATTGAAGATAAAATTAATAGGTTTTCTGATAAAAATAGCCATCAATTATTTGTTGAACCAGAGGGATGGGATACAGTAGAAGTTTATGTAAATGGCTTCTCAACTTCACTACCAGAAGACGTACAATTTAAAGCTTTACGTTCAGTTGTTGGATTTGAAAATGTGAAGTTTTTTAGACCTGGTTATGCTATTGAATATGATTATTTTCCACCCATACAATTGAAACATACACTTGAAACTAAGCTTGTAAATAACCTTTATTTTGCAGGTCAAATTAATGGTACAACTGGGTATGAAGAAGCAGCATCTCAAGGGCTGATGGCAGGTATAAATGCCCATCTAAAACAGAACGAAAAAGAGGACTTTATACTTAAAAGAGACGAAGCTTATATTGGTGTTCTGATTGATGATTTGATAACAAAAGGTACTGAAGAACCATATAGAATGTTTACTTCAAGAGCTGAATATCGAACTTTATTACGTCAAGATAACGCAGATTTGAGACTTACACCAAAAGGTTTTCAAATAGGTTTAGCTACAGAAGATCGTTTAAAAAGAATGGAAGAAAAGCAGTCTAAGTCAGACTTGTTTGTGAAGTTCTTTAAAGACACTAGTGTGCTTCCAGATCAGATAAACCCTATACTTGAGAGTGTTAACTCTTCTTTAGTTAAACAATCTGATAAAATGTTTAAGTCTTTTTCTAGACCTAATGTTACTATGAAACATATGCTTCAAATTGATACTGTTTCAGATTTTGTGGCTGAACATAATCTTGATAGGGAAGTTCTAGAACAAACCGAAGTTCAAGTTAAATATTCAGGGTACATTGCTAAAGAGAAAAATAATGCTGATAAATTACAGCGTTTAGAGAATGTAAAAATCCCTGCTAATTTTGATTATACACAACTTAAATCTCTCTCTTATGAAGCTAGAGAAAAGTTCTCCAAAATTCAACCTGTTACAATTTCACAAGCATCTAGAATTAGTGGAGTTTCACCAAGTGATATTAGTGTGCTTTTAGTATTTCTAGGGCGATAATTTTTTTATTAAATAAGATTAAAAGAGTCATTACATTTTTTGTTGTAATGACTCTTTTTTATTCAATGTTCCACGTGGAACAATTTTGTTTTTTTGAATTTTCACTACCTACTATTTTGTTTTTAAGAAACAATAATTTTCAATTTTGTAATGCTTTTTTTGATTTGTTTTTTGTGAATTATATTTGAGATTTTTAGTTACTTGTTTTTTTGTTTTTTCATCTCTTTTTTAAAATCTTTTTATTCGTTTTTTGTAACTTCTTTTTTTATTTTATCCGCAATTTCTATTTTAGAATATTTTGATTTTGATTTAAGTTTTTGTTTCAAAATTTGAATTTTTTTTATAAAAAAATGACTGATCAGATTTAGATTTATTTTCATATTATAGTATCAAATAATCTTATTTTAGGTTCCGATTTTTAATCATAAAATTTTTTTCTTTTTTCAATAATGATTTTTATAAAGATGAATTTTTTCTTTTTTAAAATTAGATTGATTTGTTTTCTGAATTTCATTTTTTGATAGTTTGCTTTTAAAGTATCTTCGTGTTTTTAAAATTTAATTTTTTTGTAATTTATTTTTTTGATGAAGACCTATTTAAAAACGAAAGACTTTTCTGTGAGCAATGAAGATTTTGATTTGCTTTATGATGAAGATTTTGAAATGTTGATTACAAATCCTGTTCCACAAAATTTAAGTTCGTATTATGAAAGTGAAAATTATATTTCACACACTGATGCATCAAAAAATTTTACAGATAGAATTTATCAAAAAGTAAAAAAAATAAATCTTAAAAATAAAATCACTCTTGTTCAAAAATTTACTGACGCTAAAAATATTTTAGATGTCGGAGCAGGAACTGGAGATTTTTTAGTTGTGGCTAAAAATTTTGGTTTTCAAGTTTCAGGTGTTGAGCCAAATTTTAAAGCAAAAGAAAAAGCAATTGAAAAGGGGATTGATTTAAAATCTAGTTTAGATGATTTTGAAAATTCCACTTTTGATGTAATTACACTTTGGCATGTATTAGAACATTTACCAAATCTAGAAGAGCAAGTTTCAAAACTCTCAAATTTACTTTCAGAAAATGGAGTGCTAATAATTGCAGTGCCAAATTTTAAATCTTATGATGCTAAATTTTATAAAATCCATTGGGCAGCTTTTGATGTTCCTCGACACCTTTGGCATTTTTCAAAATCAAGTATTCAAAAACTTTTTTCAAAAACAGGTTTTGAGTTGGTGAAAACTTTTCCAATGATTTTTGATTCGTTTTATGTTTCTCTTCTTTCAGAAAAATATAAAAAAGGAAAAAAGAATTTCGTGCTTGCTTTTTTTGTGGGATTAATTTCAAATTTGAAAGCTATGCGTTCAAAAGAATATTCTTCATTAATTTATGTACTTAAAAGAAGTGAAAAGTTATTTTAAAGGCTTTTAATCGGCTTTATGCTCACTTCTGGAATATTGTTATGCTTAAATTATATTAGTTGATTTAAGGCTTGTTTTAGAGAGCTATTTTCGATTGGTTTAACTTATTAAAAATATTTTTAATATAGATATTTATTATATGGAGTTCTTCTGTGATTTAGTCAATTCTTATTACTTTTTTTTAAGTAAAACTTGATGATAATTAATTATTATAAATCTTAATACTCAGAATCTATTTTAATTATCCCAAACAGTTCATTTGTTCTTTTAAAAGCTTCTAATGGATTTTAATGGCGTGACCTAACAAAGTATATTGATTTATTTTTTTAGTTTAAAATAGTGTTGTTTTAAGCATCTAAAGTTAATTGTGTTTATTTATTTAAATGTTATTTTTAATAGTTTGTGTCTATGATTGAATTTTCTAATTTTTTGAATCTTTTTTCACATAATCTAAAGTTGTTTGATACACATCTAATTTTAAAACTTTTGATTTTAACCAAGCATAAAATGTTTGTATGAATAAATCTTCATTTTTATAATTTTCTGCAGAGAGCTTATTTTTTATTTTTTTCATAAAATAGTTTGATTCATTTTTTTGTTTGTTATAAAAATATTGAGTTGCTAATGACAGAAAATTTAAAACTCTAGTTTCTCCAATTGTGGTTAAAAATTCTCCGTGTTTTTTTCTAAAACTTTTTATTCTTGATTCAGCCAAGTCTATATTTTCACTTTCTAAGTAAAATATAATTTCTGTCATATTTTTTTTCACCACCCAAATCTCGCCTGCTTTTTGTGTGTACCAATTATCACTATGATTAAATTCTTTTATGACCTTAAAAGCTTGTTTATGTTCATTTTGTTGGAATAGAATCATCGCTGTTGTTAACTTTAAATCTAATAAGTATGAGATTTGTTGTTTATGTATTGTAAAATCAAAACTATTTATAAGATTTAAGGCATTTTTAGCTTGTCCTGTGTAATTATAATTTAAAATTCTTACTAGAGTGTATTGTGGTAAAAAACGGCTGTAATACGTCTTATTTTGTTTTTGCATTTCAGAGTACATCTTGTCTAAATATTCAACTGAAGTTTCAAATTCTTTATTCCTGAAATACGAATTTGCTATGTAGTATAAGATTTGAATGTGATAGAATAAATGCTTTTCAGAAAGTTTTTTCTTAAGCTCAATCTCTTTATTAACTTTTTCAATAAATGGGAGTATAGAATAAAAGTTACGTGTAATAGTTGCAGCTTTATTATTTATTTCAACAATCTTAAATAATGACCTATAGCTCAACCCATTTTCAATAGACAAATCGAACTTAGCTAATGTTCTTGACATAGTTTCACTAACACTTTTACTTTTCGTTAGTAATTGATTTTGCACTGTAGCATAAAAGAGGTTTAAGTTTTCTTCTTGTTGACATAATAATTTATTCGATTTAAAACGGCTTATTAAATCATTTAAGGCAATGGTTTTATCTAAATGCGCATATTGTATTCGAGTGTAATAAATCTCATTTAAAATGCTGTACAATTCATATTGCTTTGCTTTTAATTCGGCTTTTTTAATAATTTTTAAAGCTACTTTAAATGCTTTTTGTTCAAAAAGGATTCTACTTGCCAGCAATAACTTAATAATTTCCATTTCTTGGGTTTGTTCGCCTTCAAAGTTTTTAGTGGCAACAAAGTCAATCAATGAATCAAATAAACGCTTACTTAAAGCATGATAAGCTCCTTTTGCACTTTTTCCATATAGTTGTACATCTATATCTTTTGCATTGGGTTGGCTTTCCAATAATTTGAATAACTGAATGTTTTTAGTGTCTTTCCTTTTATTTTTTTTGCTCAATAGATTAACAAAAGCTTTTCGATCTTCAATACTTAATGTTGAAATTATAGCAACAATTACATTCATTATATCGTAATTAAATTTTAATGTAAATATATTAATAACAATTATTTAGTATTATTTTTAATAATATATATCGTAAGTTTTTATATAAATTAGAGTTTTTTCAACCTTGAATCTAATGCATCTTTGTAGCGTTGAAACAAATTAATTCAACAAATAATTAATCATCAAAATCAATTATTATGAATTACAATTTTAGTAACGAGATTAAAGAAGAAGCTAGTAAAAAAATTAATAAAGAGTTTGACAACAAACCCACACCTGCTTTTATAGGAGCTTCTTGGGTAGCTTTAATTGCAGGAATGTTAGCGTTTTGTACAGGTTTGTCAAATGCAGCAATGATGTTGAATGAAAAAGGATACTACTTAACAATTTTGTTATTTGGATTGTTTTCAGCAGTGTCAGTTCAAAAAAATGTACGTGATAAATTAGAAGGTATTGAGGTTACTGATATGTATTATGGAATAAGCTGGTTTGCTACTTTAGCGTCAATATCATTATTAGTTGTCGGGTTATGGAATGCTGATTTAGAGTTGAGTGAAAAAGGTTTTTACGGTATGTCATTCTTACTAAGTTTATTTGCTGCAATAGCGGTACAAAAAAATACACGTGATAAAAAGTTTATTGAAAGCACAGAGGAAGAATAAATTCAAAAGAAGAAATTACCAATATTGGTAGATTCTTTTTTTGATGATTAGAAAAGGCAATTGCATTTATGCAGTTGTCTTTTTTTTTTTGACTTTAAATTTAACTATAAATAGTTTTAAATATATCGTAATCATATTTATTCAGAGTCTTACCGCTTGTATTTTGTAGTATTTATAGGCTTTTAACAGTTATGTTTTTTTAAAATTTATTATAGTTTATATTTTGATACTGGAGGTGAATGGGAGACAGGTTTGTTATAGGCATAGTTTATAATATTTTGGTAAGACTTTTAGGCTTAGCACTTCCATTTTTTATATAATCGAATGTATTTATAATAAAATTAAGAGATATATTTAAAGCTTTATAACTGAGTTTTTACAATATATCGCAAAAGCTTTTCTATTTTTGCGAAACACTTAAATATAAATAATGAAGAAAATAGTTATCGCTTTAGCACTTTTTAGTGTTTTTGCATGCCAAGAAAGTAAAATCGGATTTGTTGATACTCAAAAAGTAATGAATGACTATCAAGAAAAAATGGATTTAGAAGAAAGCTTAAAAGTAAAAATGGAAGCTTTCGGAAAAAAGAGAGATAGTATTTCTCAAAGTTTTCAAGCTAAAGCTCAAGCTTTTCAAACGAGAGCTCAAAAAATGGCGCAATCAAAAGCAGAGGAAGAATATGCGCAATTGCAACAACAAGGTCAAATAATTGGTCAACAATTGCAACAAGAAGAGCAAAAGTTACAAATGGAAAGTCAGACTGAAATGGATAGCTTAATCAGTAAAGTAAAAAAAGAGATTAATGCTTACGGTAAATCTAACGGTTACACATATATTTTAGGTGGTGGCGAAGGTGGAAGCGTACTTTATGGTGCTGAAGCTAATGATGTTACAGATCCAGTTTTAAAAGTTTTAAACGACGGATATAAAAAATAAGCTCTAATTTAGTATTAGAAATTTAGAAGCCTCAACTTAAAGTTGGGGCTTTTTTTATTGTAATAAGTAAACTAATAAAACAATTGGTATAAAATATATAACAATGGTTTTAGCTCCTTCATAATCTTTCGCCATGCGTTGACCAAAAAGTAAACATAACAGTGTTATACTTGATAAAATTGCAGCATAGAAAGCAAATTCTGTTTTACTACTCGTAAAAATCTGGTAAATACCTGCAAAGCATAGTAATGCAGTAATCATTTCTAAAATTACCAAAACAACTAATAGTTGTGGTACAATATTCTTAAACGGACTTTCGGAAAAATGACCTTTTAGCCAAGTAACATTGCCTTTCCAGTCTAACAATTTATCAATACCACTTTGTAAAAATGTAATAATTAAAAATGCCAGAATTAGTAATTCAGTAGCAAACGATAAAAATTGATGCATAAGTCTATTTCAAAATTAGTTAAGAAACTACAGATGGTTTTTTGTGGAGTAACCTAGTAAGTTTTATTGAAAGATCTGTGAAAACCAATTTAGCATTACCATTCCGTTCAATATGGTACATTGCTTTTTCAAGTTCATCTGTAATTTCTATAATGTTATTTTCATGTACAAAAGGCGCAAACTTATTAATATCAAAACCTTCTACATGTACACGCATGTAAGCAAGCTCTTTGACATTAAAATTAATTAACATGGCTTGGCGCATCATAGCAATGCAAAATAAGATGAAGTTTTTTTGTGTTTCTCTACCAGTTTTAGCAAGATCAGAGCTCCACATAATTAAATCATGAATAGCGGCTTTATTTCCTTTTGCTTTAAAAGCACTACGTACCCATTGCACAAACCACTTTTCAAACACTAAATCTTCCGAATCATTATTCATTAAATCAAGTGCTTTGTTATAGTTTCCGTTAGCCTCATTTGCAATTCGTAAAGCCTGCTCTTGTGTCAAACCTTTTTCTACAAGTCCGCCTGCAATAGCATCAGCAGCTAATGGCGGAAAATGTAATACTTGGCATCTTGATCGGATTGTTTGTATAATCTGTTCTTCATCTTGTGCAATTAAAATAAAAACAGTTTTGTTAGGTGGTTCTTCAATAAGTTTTAGAAGTTTATTTGAAGCTGAAGAATTCATTTTGTCAGCCATCCAAATAATACAAACCTTATAACCACCTTCGTATGATTTTAAAGATAGTTTTTTTACAATATCTTGAGCTTCATCAACACCAATTTGACCTTGTTTTTTTTCAATTCCAATTTGTAAATACCAATCAAAAAGGTTTCCGTAAGGTTGTTCTTTTACAAACTCACGAAAATCTTGAATGTAATTATCACTTACAGCATGGCTTTTTACTTTGTCAGAATTAGACACCGGAAAAGCAAAATGCATATCTGGGTGAGTTAGTGAATTGCATTTTAAATTGCAAGCATTTATAGCATCTTCAACTTTCCCTTCCGTTGTGTTGCAAAGTATATATTGAGCATAAGCAATCGCCATTGGTAAGGTACCACAACCTTCTGCTCCAATAAACAATTGAGCATGTGGTGTACGGCCTGCATCAGCACTTAATTTTAGATGGTTTTTTATATGAGATAAACCAAGAATTTCATCAAATAACATGATTCAAATATAAGGTTTTTGATATTATCGAACCGCTATTGTTAAACGCTTTAAAATTTGATATAAATACGAAAACGTTAGAAATCTTAAAGTGTTTACCGAATTCTTAGAATTATTGATGATTTAGCAAGTTTCTGTTAAATCATCAATAATAAGACGGTGTCAATTACTTATCGCTACACATAAATTTTTACATTTGTGACTATTCAAATAATCATTAAGAATGAAAACGGTAGACAATTTTAATTTTAAAGACAAAAAAGCATTAATTAGAGTAGATTTTAATGTGCCATTAGATGGTGATTTAAATGTTACTGATACAAGTAGAATTGAAGCTGCAAAACCAACAATTATAAAAGTTTTAGAAGATGGTGGTAGTGCAATTTTAATGAGCCATTTAGGAAGACCAAAAGGTCAAGTAAATCCTGATATGTCTTTAAAGCACATTACAAGTAAAGTTGCTGATATAATTGGTGTAACAGTAAAATTTGCTGAAGATTGTGTAGGTAGTACTGCCGAAGAAGCTGTAAGTAATTTAAAAAGTGGAGAGGTTCTTTTATTAGAAAATCTTCGTTTTCATGCTGCAGAAGAAAAAGGTGATAAAGAGTTTGCTGCTCAATTAGCAAAATTAGGTGATGTTTATGTAAACGACGCTTTTGGTACTGCCCATAGAGCACATGCCTCAACAACTATAGTTGCAGAATCTTTTTCTGAAGATAAATGTTTTGGTTATTTATTAGCAAAAGAAATTGAATCTATTGACAAAGTGATGCAAACAGGAGAAAAGCCTGTAACTGCAATTTTAGGAGGTTCAAAAGTATCTTCAAAAATTACAATTATTGAAAATATACTTGATAAAGTTGATCATTTAATTATTGGTGGCGGAATGACGTACACGTTTATTAAAGCTCAAGGGGGTAAAGTAGGTAATTCTATTTGTGAAGATGACAAGCAAGAATTGGCTTTAAATATTTTAAAACAAGCTAAAGAAAAAGGAGTTGAAGTTCATATTCCTGTTGACGTTTTAGCTGCAGATGATTTTAGCAATGATGCTAATACAAAAGTAGTTCCTGTAAATGAAATTCCTGATGGTTGGGAAGGCTTAGATGCTGGTCCAAAAACATTAGAGAACTTTAAAGAAGTAATTTTAAAGTCTAAAACTATTCTTTGGAACGGACCAATTGGTGTTTTTGAATTGCCAACTTTTGCAAAAGGTACTATTGCAATTGGTAATTTTATTGATGAAGCTACTTCAAAAGGGGCGTTTTCATTAGTAGGTGGTGGTGACTCTGTTGCGGCTGTTAAGCAATTTGGTTTTGAAGATAAAGTAAGTTATGTATCAACCGGTGGTGGTGCAATGTTAGAAAGTTTAGAGGGAAAAACCTTACCAGGTATTGCCGCAATACTTTAATATTTAACAAATTATAATTTAAGAGACCTTTAACATCTAGTATTGGCAGGCTTTTACAGTAAAAATTTTATATTCTGTAAAAAAAACACGATTTTCGCCAACTGCTTATTGTTAAAGGTCTTATTATGATAAAAAATACAGCTAAATATTTAGCACTTTACTCTTCATTGTTTTTAAGTGTAAATTTAGTGGCCCAAGAGATTGATTCAATTACTCCTTCAGGTAATAAAATTAGAATTATTCAGGCCAAAGATATTCCCTTAGATAGTACTGTTCGAGTACAAAATGTCATACCTGATTCTACTACTATACTATCAATAGGTACAAAAGATGCTCCTGGTTTTTTAGTGAAAAATGGTGAAAAATTTCAATTACCAGATAATCCATTAGCCGCTAAATACGATAGTATTTGGTTAAAAGAAATGTCTGATAGTGCTCATTTGTTTGATGAAATGTATGAAGAAGTTTCTACAATAACTTTAGATGAAAATGGAGAAGATGTATACGCATCTATAGATACAGAAACTTTAAAAATTCGTTTAGAAAAACTAAACCAAAAAACGCCTTTTAATGTTGAATATAATGCTTCACTTGAAAGTGTTATTAATTCGTATTTGAAAAGAAGAAGAGGGTTAATAGAACGTATGCTTACTTTAAGCCAGTTTTATTTTCCATTATTTGAGCAAGAATTAGCTAATTATAATATTCCATTAGAGCTTAAGTATTTGGCTGTAATTGAATCTGCATTAAACCCTAAAGCAAAATCTAGAGTAGGAGCAACGGGCTTATGGCAATTCATGTACCCTACAGGTAAAATGTATGACTTAGATGTAAGTAGTTACGTTGATGAACGTAGTGACCCTATAAAGTCAACACAAGCTGCATGTAAATATTTAGCAAAATTGTATGGCATTTTTGAAGATTGGGATTTAGCATTAGCAGCATATAATTCTGGACCAGGAAACGTAAATAAAGCGATTAGACGGTCAGGTGGTTATACCAACTACTGGAATATTAGAAAAAATTTACCACGTGAAACTGCTGGTTATGTACCTGCATTTTTAGCCACTATGTATTTATTTGAGTACGCTAAAGAACATGGTATAAACCCTAAAAACGCTGAGCGACCTTATTTTCAAACCGATACTATTTTAATTAAAAAGAATATCTCTTTTAAACATGTATCTGAATTAGTAAATGTTTCTGAGGAAGAATTGGAGGTCTTAAACCCATCTTATAAATTGAATATTATACCTTATGTTGATGGTGAAGATTATGCATTGCGTTTACCAATTACGGCTATTGGTAAGTTTGTAAGTAATGAAGATGCAATTTATGCATATGCTGAAAAAGAATCTAAAACAGAAGAAAAACCATTACCACAGTTTGTAAATACTAAAGACCAAATTCGCTATTATGTAAAAAGTGGTGATTATTTAGGTAAAATTGCAGAAAGTCATGGTGTTGGTGTCAGCCAATTAAAAAGATGGAATAATTTAAGAAGTAATAGATTAAAAATTGGTCAACGATTATTAATCTATGGGAAAACTCGACCTGCAGTTGCTAAAAATGCAAGTAAATCGTCAACAAATAGAGTAATCCCTAAGGGCACAAAAATACATACAGTTTCTCAAGGAGACTCACTTTGGACCATCTCAAGAAAATACCCTGGACTAACTGTTGATAATTTAAAAAAGTGGAACGGAATTAGTGGTAACAATTTAAAATTAGGCACGAAACTTGTGTTATGTGATTGTCAACCATAAACTAAAGGGGAACATGAAAAAATTGAAAATTTTAAGCATTGCTTTACTGCTTGTAATTACTGCTTGTAAAGATGAGAAAAAAGTAAAATACCTACCAGAATCTACTGGCGCAATTAATTCATTAGCTGTGGTTATGGATAATGAACTTTGGCAAGGTGAGGTAGGTGACAGGGTAAGAGAACATTTTGCAGCTCCTGTTGTAGGTTTAACTTTAGAAGAACCTTTGTTTACAATTAATTACATGCCACAATCTGTTTTTTCGGGTACTATTCGACATTCACGTTCAGTATTATTTGTGGCTAAAGACAGTACAAGTAAAGCTTTATTGAAAAAAGATGTTTATGCTAGACCACAGAATGTAGCGGTAATTTCAGGTAGTACCGTTGATGAAATAATAACTAATATTGATGCTAAAGCCTCTGAAATTATAGAAACATTTAAAGAATTAGAAATTACTGAGGCTCAAAATAGATTTAGAAGATCATTAAATAAAGAGCAAGCCCTTAAAAATAATTTTGGCATTACTTTAGATATTCCATCAGCCTATAGAGTAGGGAAGCAAGAACGTAATTTTGTGTGGATTGATCGTCAAGTTCCTAAAGGAACTATGAATCTTGTGGTTTACGAAATGCCAGAAGACTATTTTAAGTCTGACACTACTTTAGTTAAAGACATTATTAGAATGCGTGATTCTATTGGTGCATATTATATTCCAGGCGAAGATATTCCAGGAAAAAAGAATCATATGGTTTCAGAGAAAAATTTAGCACCACATGTTTACCCTGTTGAAGTTTCAGGAAAAAAAGCTGTAGAAGTAAGAGGGTTGTGGGAAATGAGTGATTATCCTATGGGAGGCCCGTACTTAACGTATATTATAAATGATAAGGGAAATCACCGAAAACTTATAATTGAGGGCTTTACGTTCGCTCCTGCTACCCAAAAAAGAGATAATATGTTTGAACTTGAAGCAATCATCAAAACATTAAAGTTTGATTCAATAGAAGAAACTACTCCAAAAGAATAATATCTCTATTTCTTAAAATAAAAAACCCCAATAACATTTGTTATTGGGGTTAATTTTTGTCGAAATTTAAATGCTATTGAAAAGCATATCCTGTAGATATTCTATATACAAGCGCAAATATTGAAACAGCAATTAATGCAAAACAAAACCATGAATAAAATTTCATGTAGTTTTTTATTAGAAAACTCCCCAGGTTTCTAAATGCTTCAAAATAAATTTCTTTAACGAGTAAAATATTCCTCATAATCCCCAAATTATAAATTAACAATACTGCAAGTTCATGCAATGCTTTTTCTTGTTAAATTTTATTGGTTAAAAAGAGCATATATCAGGTATAAAAAAATTATTATTTTTAATTTTCTATGTAAAGCAAATTTACTCGTTGAAAGTAGCGTAATACGAAAAGAGCAGACTATTCAGTCTGCTCTTTTTGTATCTAATTTTTTAATTTCAAGTTTTATAACATGAAAAGTTTTTTCATTAAAACTATAATTCCACTGAGGAAGTTGTTTTTATAAACTTGTATTTCTTCTTGTTGTGCGTTTGTTTGATTTATCTGAGCGTCCATAGGTTGAATGGTTTTTTAAATTAATACTAAATAAACTTGGGGTTTTATGTTTGTTTCGTAAACTTAAGAAAAAAAGTTTTTTTAATATAATTTATTGTTGTGAAATACATATAAATTAATGGTCAATTAATCTAAATATGATGTTTGTAAAATTATATTATCATTTCTGGGATATCTTCATCAACAATTAACGTACCTTCTGTAGCATTAATAATTTGTTGCACGCTTACGCCAGGTGCACGTTCTAATAATTTAAAACCTTTATTAGTAACTTCTATAACAGCTAAGTTGGTCACAATTTTTTTTACGCATCCAACACCAGTTAAGGGTAAACTACATTTTTTTAATAATTTAGATGCTCCAGTTCTATTGGTATGCATCATAGCAACTATTATATTTTCCGCTGAGGCTACAAGATCCATTGCACCACCCATACCTTTAACCATTTTACCAGGAATTTTCCAGTTTGCTATATCACCACCCTCAGAGACTTCCATTGCGCCTAAAATGGTTAAATCGACATGTTGACCCCTAATCATACTAAAACTCGTTACAGAGTCAAAAAAAGACGCTCCAGGCAATGTTGTAATGGTTTGCTTACCTGCATTTATAATATCAGCATCTTCTTCTCCTTCAAATGGAAAAGCTCCCATTCCTAACACACCATTTTCACTTTGGAATTCTACACTAATATTTTGGTCTACATAATTTGCGACTAAAGTTGGTATGCCTATACCTAAGTTTACGTAGTAACCGTCTCTAACTTCTTTTGCTATGCGTTTTGCAATTCCTATTTTATCTAACATATCAATATTTTAAAATCTATGGGTTATGATCTGTTCTCACCGTTAGTTGCTCAATTCTTTTTTCATATTTTGACCCTTCAAAAATTCGCTGTATAAAAATGCCAGGTACGTGAATTTCATTCGGGTCTAATTCTCCCACGGGAACTAACTCTTCTACTTCAGCAACTGTGATTTTTGATGCTCCACACATGCATGGATTAAAATTTCTTGCTGTTCCCTTAAAAATTAAATTACCTGCTTCGTCACCTTTCCACGCTTTTACAAATGAAAAGTCAGATGTATATGCTTTTTCAAGCACATACATTTTGCCATTAAATTCTCGAACCTCTTTACCTTCAGCAACTTCGGTTCCGTAACCTGCTGGAGTATAAAATGCTGGAAAACCTGATTGTGCTGCTCTGCATTTTTCCGCTAATGTGCCTTGAGGAGTAAGTTCTACTTCTAGTTCTCCACTAAGCATTTGGCGTTCAAATTCAGCATTTTCTCCAACATATGAAGAAATCATTTTTTTTATCTGATGCTTTTGCAATAACAGGCCTAAACCGAAGTTATCAACTCCTGCGTTGTTTGAAATACAAGTAATGTTTTTCACACCTAACGTAACAAGTTCTGCTATTGCTTTTTCAGGTATACCACATAAGCCAAAACCACCAAGCATAAATGTCATGCCATTTTCAACACCTTTTAACGCTTGTTGTACATCAGAGACAGTTTTAAGTATCATAATTAATTTTTATTAAATTGAGTTCTTTCTAAAATACTGAAATTAAATTAAAAAGCCCTTACTGTATTAAAAGTAAGGGCTTTTTGATTGGATAATCCATTTTTATTAGAAGTCTAAATCTTCTAAATCATCATTTGCAGGAGCACTTTCTTCTGTTTTCTCTTCAAGTATTTTTTTACAATCTAATTCGATTGACATATTTTTAGGTTTCTTAAAGTCCCCATCAGAAACATCTAATTCTTTATTTGCATAATTTTTAGTCATATATAAGCCCCAAATCGGCAATGCCATTGATGCTCCTTGACCGTAAGTGATACTTTTGAAGTGAGTCGCTCGTTCTTCACCACCAACCCATACACCAGTGACTAGGTTTGGAACCATACCCATGAACCAACCATCACTATTATTTTGAGTAGTACCTGTTTTACCGGCTATAGGATTATTTAGGTTATAAGGATAGCCTGTAATAATCTCTTTATAAACATGATTGTTTTTATTGTAGTTGTGACGTAATCGTCCTCCAGAACCAGATTGAACTACACCTTTCATAAGGTCAACCATTGCATAGGCAACTTCATTACTCATTACGTCTCTAGTTTCAGGAACATACTCATAAAGTACTGTTCCATTTTTATCTTCAATACGTGTAACTAAAACAGGTTTTACATAAACACCTGCATTTGCAAATGTCCCAAAAGCACCAACCATTTCATAAACATTTACATCAGGTGTACCTAATGCAATTGAAGGAACCTCGGGTATTTCTCTAGTGATTCCCATATTTTTAGCCATGTTTGCAACTGTTCTTGGTCCAACTTTATCCATTAATTGAGCAGTCACTGTATTAACAGAACCAGCTAAAGCTTCTTTTAATGTCATGTTTTTTAAAGAATATTTACCGTCCGAATTTTTAGGGCACCATGCTTCTTGATTTCCATGCTTTCCAGCCTCAATACAATACTCATCATCGTATATTGTTTCACAAGGCGAAAGTCGTAATTGGTCAATTGCGCTTGCATACACAAATGGTTTGAATGTTGAACCTGCTTGTCTAGCACCTTGAATCACATTATCATACTGAAAGTGTTTGTAATTTAAACCACCAACCCATGCTTTTACATGCCCAGTTTGTGGCTCCATAGACATCATTGCGGTTCTTAGAAATGATTTGTAATAGCGAATAGAGTCTATAGGAGTCATGATGGTATCTTTTTCATTACCCTCACTATTCCAATCAAACACAACCATTGGTGTTGGTTTTTTGAAAGATGCTCTTATTTCTTTTTCAGATTTCTTTTTCGCTTTCATTTCTCTCCAACGATCTGAATTTTTCATAGCACGTTCCAAAATACGACTTATTTGTTTAGAGTTTAAATCTAAAAATGGAGCGGTTTTATTACGATCAGGAGTATTTTGATGAAAAAATTCTGCTTGCAAACGTTTCATATGTTCTTTTACAGCATCTTCTGCGTTTTGTTGCATGCGAGAATCAATAGTAGTATATATTTTTAAACCATCTAAATAGATATTCCATTTATCTCTTTCACCTTCAAGGGCAGGTTTAGGGTTTTTTTCAATCCAATCATTTAAAAATTTTTGCAAGTGCATTCTAAAATACGTAGCTAAACCATCTTGGTGTGATTCTGGAGAAAATCGTAAACCTAACGGAATTTTTTGTAGCGAATCTTTTACTTTTTCGTCTAAATAGCCATATTTAGCCATTTGAGATAAAACGGTATTTCTACGAGTAACTACCATTTCTTCTCTTCTTACTGGGTTGTAAAGTGATGAATTTTTAAACATACCTACAAGCATAGCTGCTTCTTGCGTGTTTAATTCATGTGGCTCTTTACTAAAGTATATTTTAGCAGCAGAACGTATACCATCAGCATTGTAATTAAAATCATATATATTAAAATACATGGCAATGATTTCATCTTTAGTATACTGTCTTTCTAAACGAGTAGCAATAACCCATTCTTTAATTTTTTGAGTGTAACGCTGCCAGCCCGTTGATGCTCTACCTGTAAACAATTGTTTAGCCAACTGCTGAGAAATGGTACTTGCTCCACCTTTTTTTCCTAAAAATACGAAAGCTCTTAGTGTTCCACGTGCGTCAATACCTGAATGATCATAATATCTAGCGTCTTCAGTTGCAACAAGTGCGTCAACTAAGTTTTTTGGTAATTCTTCAAATGGAATTGGTGTTCGGTTATCATCTAAATAATATTTACCTAGCGTAATGCCGTCAGATGATATAATTTCGGTTGCCAAATTTGTTTGAGGATTTTCAAGTCTTTCAAAGGTTGGAAGTTCTCCGAACCAGCCCCAAGAAGCTGCTAAAAAAACCAATACAGGTATTATTAAACCTGTGATAAATAAAATCCAAAACCATTTAATAAATTTAAAATAGTTGTTTGTTGTTTTTTTCTTTTTAGCCGTTGCCATTGCTTTATTTATTGCTTTTTTCTATTTGATAACCGACATCTGTAATGCCTTCTAAATCTATGATACCATTAACCTTACCATTTTTGCGCATGGCATGAGATATTTTTAAACTGTATACACCTTGAGTAGGGAAAACAAAGTTTTCTTTATACCAAAGCTTATTTTCTTTAATACTTCCATAACCTTTTCCAAGCCATTGCCCATCAGGTAAAGTCATTTCGTATTCTAAAGTGTCTTTTACTGATGCACCGTTAGGATAATCTAATTCTGCAATTAAAAAAATATTACTGTAAGCAAATGTTTCATCGTTTCTTAGGTTGATAAAAACATTGTGCGATTGTATTGTATCAATATCTGAAATTTTAAATTCAATACTATCATCTTTCTCCCAACTTCCATCAGAAGTGGTCTTGTATTCAGATTTTACAATTTCACCATTACAAGATGCTAAAAGAGTTAAAATGAGAAGCGAAAAAAAATATTTAGTCATTGTTCGCGGGTCTTTTTCTATTGTTTCTTCTTTTATTATTAGGGTTAGGTTTTTTTGTTCCTTGCCCTTTTTGCTCTTCTTTCTGTGGGTTACCTTGTTTTTTAGATTGCTGTTTTTGAGCAGGCTTTTGTCCGCGATTTTGGTTTGGAGTTCCAGCTTGCTTTTGACCTCCTGCAGGTTTAGGTTTATTGTTTTGTTTTGCCCTTGGAGTATTTGGTCTGTTGTTTTTTTGATTTGGGTTGTTCTTGTTCGCATTAGAATTAGGGTTTTTATTGTTCCCTTTTTTCTTATTGCGATTGTTTCTTCTTTGTTTAGGTTTGTCAAAACGTGTTAAACTATCTTGACCTACAACATTTTCAAAAACTTTTTCAGTTTCTTCAACAGGTACAATAGCAAATTCTTCTAATGCACTTACTTTTTCTTTACGCTTATTTTTCTCAAGCATTTCATTTACTTGATCTTTTGATAATGCATGCCAGTTTGCCCAATCATCTTTATAGCAAAACCAAAGTGTAGCTTTAAAGATATCTACTTTTTGACATATTGCTAAGCCTTTCTCAGTCATTATTTTAGTGTCTTGAGAAGGGAAATCCTTTAATGCATCTAAATAAACATCAAGTTCGTAATTTAAACAACATTTTAGTTTACCACATTGGCCTGCCAATTTTTGCGGATTCAACGATAATTGTTGGTAACGTGCTGCTGAGGTACTTACAGATCTAAAATCTGTTAACCAAGTAGAGCAACAAAGTTCACGACCACATGAGCCAATACCACCTAAACGCTGTGCTTCCTGTCTGTAGCCTATCTGGCGCATTTCAATACGAATACCAAATGCTTTGGCCATATCTTTAATCAGTTGTCTAAAATCAACACGTTCTTCTGCTGTGTAATAAAATGTAGCTTTTGATCCATCACCTTGAAATTCAACATCAGAAAGTTTCATTTGCAAGTTTAGTGCAATTGCTAATTCACGAGAGCGTTTTTGTATTTCAGGTTCACGATTACGGCATTTCTGCCAAATATCTATATCTTTTTGTGATGCTTTACGGTATAGTTTAGGGACTTCAGATGATTTATAATCAACCTTTTTCTTTTTCATTTGAACTTTTACAAGTTCGCCTGTTAATGTAACCATACCAATATCATGGCCAGATTGTGCTTGAGTAGCTACAACATCTCCGATGGCCAATGATAAGTTTTCTGTATTTCTAAAAAATTCTTTTCTACTATTTTTAAAACGGACTTCAACACAATCAAACGGTTTTTCTCCATTTGGTAATGACATGTTTGAAAGCCAATCAAAAACTGTTAATTTATTACAACCATCAGTGCCACAAGTACCATTGTTCTTACAGCCTTTTGGTTGTCCGTCTTTACCAGTTGAACAACTGCTACAACCCATATTATATATATTGATTTCTTGATAAATTTTATCAAATTTTCAAGAAAAAAGGTTCATACTAAAATTTATTATCTGTAAAGATAGTGATTTTTCAATTCGATAAAAATTATTGAAAAATGAGCTAATCTATTCTAAAATAGATTAGCTCATTTTTGTAGATTTATAAGTATGTATGATGTTCTTTTTTGAAATAATAGATTTAAATTATTTTTTATATTTAAGAACCTCAGATCTTCCTTTTTTGAAAATTTTATTACTAACAGTTTTACCTTTTCTCAATGCTTTTTGTTCCTCAAAAGGTAATGCATGAATTTCTTTACATTCTGTTGAGCAACAATTGTTCATTTCTTTTGCGCATTCTTCACACTGGATAAATAATAAATGGCAAGCTTCATTGGCACAATTTTCATGAGTATCACAAGGTTTACCGCATTGGTGACAGTTAGATATTATATCATCAGTAATACGTTCACCTCTTCTATGGTCAAAAACAAAGTTTTTACCCATAAATTTATTTTCAAGATTCTTATTTTGAACCTGTCTTGTATATTCAATAATACCACCTTCAAGCTGGTAAACTTGCTGAAAACCTTTGTGTTTGTAATATGCACTAGCTTTTTCACATCGAATACCTCCAGTACAATACATGACTAATTTTTTGTCTACTTTATGGTCTTTTAAATCATTTTCAATAATATCTAAAGAGTCTCTAAACGTATCAACATCTGGTGTAACGGCATTTTTAAAATGACCAATTTCACTTTCGTAATGATTACGCATATCAACTAAAACCGTATCAGGATCTTCAATAAGTTCATTGAATTTTTTAGCATCAACATGAATTCCCTTTTTGGTGACATCAAAAGTATTGTCATCTAAACCATCAGCAACAATTTTCTTACGGACTTTCACTTTTAGTTTTAAGAAAGATTTATTGTCTTGTTCAATGGCGATATTTAACCGCACATTTTCTAAAAATGAAATACTGTCTAAATGTTTTTTAAAAGGTTCAAAATTTTCTGCTGGTACAGATAATTGTGCGTTTATACCTTCTTTGGCAACATAAATACGGCCTAAAACATCAAGTTCATTCCAAGTAATAAACAGGTGGTTTCTAAATAATTCTGGGTTTTCAATACGCGCATATTTGTAGAAAGAGATTGTAAGACGTTCTTTACCAGCTTCTTCAATAAGTGCTGCTCTTTCTTTTGCGCTCAAAGTATTGTACAGTTGCATGCTATACTAATTTTTCGCGTTAAAGATTATTTTTCGAACTGCAAATTTATAAAATTAGAACCCATAGGCAAATAAAAATCTTGATGATGTTTCGTAAAAAGGTTGTGTATCAAATTGCGATATGCAAAAAGAAATGGTAATTTAGCCATTCTAATTAGGAAAAAAATGAGTGCAGAAAAAGAAGCAAAATTAAAAGCATTAAAGCTTACCTTAGATAAACTTGATAAAACTTACGGTAAAGGTGCTGTAATGAAAATGGGTGATAGCGTTGTTGAAGACGTTGAAGTTATTCCTTCAGGTTCGTTAGGTTTAGATGTAGCATTAGGTGTTGGTGGTTACCCAAGAGGTAGAGTTATTGAAATATATGGTCCGGAATCTTCAGGTAAAACTACATTAACATTACATGCTATTGCTGAAGCACAGAAAAAAGGTGGTATAGCTGCATTTATTGATGCAGAGCATGCTTTTGATCGTTTTTATGCTGCTAAATTAGGTGTTGATATTGATAATCTTATAATCTCACAACCAGATAATGGTGAGCAAGGTTTAGAAATTGCAGATAATTTAATTCGTTCAGGAGCTATTGATATAGTTGTTGTCGATTCTGTTGCGGCATTAACTCCAAAGAGTGAAATTGAAGGTGAAATGGGAGATTCTAAAATGGGACTTCATGCACGTTTAATGTCACAAGCACTTAGAAAGCTTACAAGCTCAATTAGTAAAACACATTGTACCGTTATTTTTATTAACCAATTACGTGAAAAAATTGGTGTAATGTTTGGTAACCCTGAAACAACAACAGGTGGTAACGCATTGAAATTTTATGCTTCCGTTCGTTTGGATATAAGAAGATCAACTCAAATTAAAGATACTGATGGTAATGTTAAGGGTAACAAGACCAGAGTAAAAGTGGTTAAGAATAAAGTTGCTCCTCCTTTCCGTCAAACTGAGTTTGATATCATGTATGGAGAAGGAATATCTAAAGTTGGTGAGATAATCGATTTAGGTGTTGAGTTTGAAATTGTAAAGAAAAGTGGATCTTGGTTTAGTTATGGTGATACCAAACTTGGGCAAGGTAGAGATGCTGTCAAAAACTTATTACTCGATAATCCTGAGCTTTTTGAAGAGCTCGATGTTAAAATACGAGAAGCTATTTCAACAGTAAAGTCTTAATATTAAATCCCGATGAAAATCGGGATTTTTCTTTTTATAACGCAACCTATCAGCATTATATACATCTTCAAATAAAATAATGCGGTCTATGGTGAAGAAATTATCCTTTTCGTTTGTTTTATTATTAGTGTTGAGCCTTTTTGGTTGCAGTTTAGAAGATCAAGAAAATTTCCAGTTTGTTGCATTGCCAATTACGGCTGTTACTATGCCAGAATCATTTGTTTTGAATGAAACGTATGAGATTAATGTGACGTATGATAGAACATCAAGTTGCGCTTTTTTTGAAGGTTTTGAAGTTACTAAAGAGGCCGATACTATCAGAAATGTTGTTGTTGCTGGTTCACTATTAATTAGTTCGGACGATAATTGTGATGAAATATCTGATGAAGTAGAAGCTACATTTAATTTTATTGTGCTGTATAATAACACCTATGTTTTTAAATTTTTAAAAGGAAATAATGAAGCTGGTAAAGCTGAATATATTGAAATTGAAGTGCCTGTTGTAGAATAAAATTAGATAAAGATCTAAAATGTTGTATTTTTCAAATAGTAAAATCTTAAACTTATACACAAAATTTGAGTCTAGAAGAACTCATACATAATTGCAAAAAAGGCAATAGGCAAGCACAAGAACAAATGTACCGAGAATACTCTCGTGTACTGTTTGGGATATGCCTAAAATATTCAAAAAATAAAACTGAGGCAGAAGATAATTTGCATGATAGTTTTATGACCATCTTTAATAAAATCCATCAATATAAATTTAAAGGCTCTTTTGAAGGGTGGATAAAAAGAATTACTGTAAATACAGTATTACAAAAATATAGAAAGGAAACAAATTTAAGTGTTGTTTCTGAAGAGGTTGAGGAAATTGAAGAAGTAGATTCAAGTTATTCTGATGTAAGCTTACCAAGCCTTTTAAAATACATACAAGAGTTGCCAAATAAATATAGAATTACATTTAATATGTATGTTTTAGATGGCTATTCACATCATGAAATTAGTGAGCTTTTAGGTACTTCTATTGGCACTTCAAAATCAAACCTAGCTAGAGCTAGAAAAATATTAAAAGAGAAGATAGAAACAAGTATAAAACAAGATGTTATTTCTTAAAAAATAATATATAAAGTATAGCACTATTGTGCAATAGATTAGAGTATGAGTAAACGGAACATAGACGAATTGTTTAAAGAGCAATTCAAAGATTTTGATGCAATTCCAGACGAGAAAATTTGGAGTGCAATCGAGACGTCTTTAGAAAAAAAGAAGTCTCGAAAAATAATTCCTGTCTGGTGGAAGTTAGGTGGGGTGGCTGCTGTATTGGCAGGATTTATTTTTACAATTCAATTGTTCAAAAATGAATTTTCAGATAGTGATATTGAGATTACAAATAGTAAAACTAATAGTTATAAAGAGCATAAAAATTTAATTGAAGAAAAGGGTAATAAAAACCTAAGCACTATTAAATCAGATAGTAATCAAACCAATAAAAAAGAAAAAATCAATTATAGAAAAGAACCTTCTTACGTTGTTGATGAAATTAAAAATACCAATCAGAACATAAAAAATGTAGGTTTAAACAATAGTCATAAAAGTAGTACACCTGTATACAATGAGATTGTTGGAGACTCAAATAAAAACAATGCTTCGGGAGCTAATTTTAATGACAATAATACAGTTGTTAGTAAAGATGAAAATGAGTCTAATAAAGAAATTTTAGTAGGGCAAGGTCAAACTAAAAACTCAGCTATAGCTTCTAATCATAATAAAGCTAAAGAAGGAATTTCAAATAAAAATGATGTTGCAGTAGATGAAGGAGTAGGAGAGAAAGAGTTTAAAAAGAAATCTATTTTCGATGAAATTTATAAAGATGATGAAGAAACTGTTGAAGTAGAGAAAATAGATAGTAAGTGGTCAGTTGGGCCAAGTGTTGCACCAGTATATTTTAATTCGTTAGGTGAAGGATCTTCTTTTAATGAATCATTTGTTCAAAATGCTAAATCTGGTGAGGTTAATTTAAGCTACGGTGTTTCTGTTGCTTATGAGGTTAGTAAAAAATTAAAAATTAGATCGGGTATTCATAAAGTTGAATACGGGTATACAACCAATCAAATAGAATATACCTCTTCGTTTAATAACGAATCGATAGGTAAATTAGAAAATATAAGTTACAATTCTAATGCTACAAATATTGCTGTGAGTAGTTCACTAAATAATATTGATTCTGAATTAATTGTTTCAAATGATGTTACTGCAAAAAGTAGTTCATATGAAGGTGGTTTATTGCAGCAATTTGGTTACATAGAAGTTCCTTTTGAGCTTAATTATGCTTTAATAGACAAACGTTTCGGGTTTGATGTAATTGGAGGTTTAAGTTCTTTATTTTTAATTGATAATAGTGTTTATTTAAATTCAGGTGATCAAAGAACTGAAGTAGGGGAAGCTAACAATATTAATTCTATAAACTTTAGTACTAATGTTGGTTTTGGTTTTAATTATAAAATTACTGAAAAATTTATGTTTAATGTAGAGCCACTTTTCAAATACCAATTAAATACGTTCTCAAATACTTCAGGTGAATTTCAACCTTTTTCACTTGGTATTTATAGTGGTGTTAATTATAAATTTTAATAATTTTTAGTTTTTTAGTTCAGTTAAAATAACTGTTCTTATTTCTTCTTTTAATGAGGCTTTATTTACTTCATTTAAATCATCGGTTTTAAAAAAACGATGAATAGTAGCTCTAGTTCTTCCTGGTTTTCCTTCCGTAAAAGTAAATGGTAACCTTGCTTTATTATCATGAAAAGTCATAGGTACAATAGAAATTTTATGAGCAATAGCCATTCGAAAAGCTCCATCTTTAAACTGATCTAAAACAATATCTTCATCAGGAACGCCTCCTTCAGGAAATATACAAATACTAAATCCGTCTTTTAGTCTTTTTTGAGCGCTACGGTATACAGCAGTTCTACTTTTAGGATCACTACGGTCAACCAAAATAGATACACGTTTGTAAAAGAATCCAAAAACAGGAATTTTTGAAAGCTCTTTTTTGCCTACAAATACAAAAGGGTTTCTACTTAATTTTAGCATCAGCATAATATCTAACATGCTCGTGTGGTTAGCCACTAGCATATAGCTTTCTCCTTTTTTTATTCTTTCTTCTCTTTTAACAACAGGAATACAACCCATACCATATATTATAAAGTTTGCCCAAATATTCCTTGCAATCCAAAAGAAATACGGGTATCCTTTTTCTGAAATTGTAAAGAGGATTAGTAATGGCCAAAGAATCAAAATAGGAATCGCTACAAGAATATAAAACCATATTTGGTATAAAGCACTGCCTATTTTTTGTAGAAATTTTATCATGAAATCAAAAATAACATTTTAAAACTTTTAAAGCTCTTTAGTAGGTTTAAATAACTGTATCGTAAACTATTTTTTATTGTAATTTCAACTAGCTAAAATTTAGAGAAACATTGTGCCGATTCAATTTTTGTTTTTTATGAATTGTTTTACCTTTACAAGCTAATTATACAGTAAAATGGCTCGAGTTTTAACAGGAATACAAAGCACAGGAACACCACATTTAGGGAATATTTTAGGTGCTGTTATGCCAGCAATAGAAATGGCTAATGACCCAAATAATGAATCATTTTTGTTTATTGCAGATATGCATTCGTTAACTCAAATCAAAAACGGTGAAGAATTAAGGTATAACACCTATGCAGTTGCTGCAACTTGGCTTGCTTTTGGTTTAGATATTAATAAAACTGTTTTTTATCGCCAAAGTGATGTTCCACAAACTACTGAGCTTTCATGGTACCTTAGTTGTTTTTTTCCATATCAACGTTTGACTTTAGCGCATTCATTTAAAGATAAAGCAGATAGGTTAGATGATGTAAATGCAGGTTTATTTACTTACCCAATGTTAATGGCGGCAGATATCTTATTGTATGATGCTGAAATTATACCTGTTGGTAAAGATCAATTGCAACACGTTGAAATGACACGTGATGTAGCTTCTCGTTTTCATGCGAAATTAGGAGAAACATTTGTATTACCTGAAGGTAAGATTCAAGAAGAAACTATGTATATACCGGGTACAGATGGATCAAAAATGAGTAAGAGTAAAAATAATTTGATTAACCTTTTTCAAACAGATAAAAAGTTAAGAAAACAAATTATGGGTATTCAAACGGATAGTACTCCAATAGAAGACCCTAAAGACCCAGATACCGATAATGTTTTTGCTTTATATAAAATTTTGGCTAGTGAAGAGCAAGTAGCTGAAATGAGAGCAAATTACATTAATGGTAATTATGGTTACGGACATGCAAAACAAGCCTTATATGAAGTTGTTGTCGATAAATTTGCTGATGCTCGTGAGAAGTTTGATTATTACATTAACAATACAGATGAAATTGATAAAGTATTGAAAATTGGAGCAGAGAAAGCTGGTAAAATAGCTGATGAGGTGCTTGTAAGAGTTCGTGAAAAAGTTGGATATTAATATTTATACCTAAATATCAAGAAATAGAAAAACCGACTAAAGAGTCGGTTTTTTGTTTTATAAAGCTTTTGAAATTATACGGATGTATAGATTTAGTTTCACTTTTTAAGGTTGAACTGCTTTAAAAACTCAATTTCATTATTGAATTTTTAAAATACAAACTATTCAGTTGGTTATTTGTCACTATTTATTGGAGGAATTATTAAGTGTTTGTGTATTATTTTGATGAACATGCTAGGTTTTTATAAAGCTTCAAACAGTTTTCCTGGTAATGGTCTAATCACACCTTTCATTTCCATGTTTAATAATGTAGATGATACTTTAAAAATTGGCATTTGACAATCAAGTGCAATACTATCTAAAAGTTGCTTCCCATTTGATTGTAGGTAATTGTGAATCTTTTGTTCGCTTTCATCTAAATCAATAAACAGTTGTCTCTGTATTGTTTTATTTTTTTTGTCGTCTAATTGCCAACCTAGCGCATATACCAAATCAGCTGCTGAGGTTAACATTTGTGCTTTTTGTTGTTTTATAAGTGTATTGCAACCTGCACTATATTTATCACCAGCACGACCAGGAACAGCAAAAACATCTCGATTATAACTATGTGCGATATCTGCTGTAACTAAACTTCCTCCTTTTTCTGCAGATTCTACAACAATTGTAGCTTCACTCATTCCGGCAACTATTCTATTCCTTTTTAAGAAATTTTCACGCTCAGGGCTACTATTTGACCAAAATTCTGTGAAAAAGCCACCATTTTGTTCAACTTCTGATGTATATTTAGCATGAACTTTAGGGTAAATCTGGTTTAAACCATGTGCTAAACACCCAATAGTTTGCAAACCGTGTTTAATTGCTGCTTTCTGGATGCAAATATCAACGCCATAAGCAAATCCACTTACTATTATTGGGTTTAATGGTGCTAAATCTTCAATTAATTTTTCGCAAAAAGCTGTGCCATAACTTGTGATTTTTCGTGTACCAACAACACCTATAATTTTTCTGTTTTCAAGTTGTATATTCCCTTTTTTGAATAGGAGTATCGGGCCATCAATACAATGCTTTAAATAATTAGGATAATCAGCATCTAAAAAATAGGTTACCTTAATATTTTCCTGTTTAATATATCTAAATTCTTCTTCAGCTTCCTTTAAATATTTTTCGTTAAATAAGTTTTTTAAAGTAAAGGTACCAATACCTTCGATTTTTAATAAGTTTTGCAGTTTATCCTCAAAAATTGTAGTGGGACTTCCACAATGTGAAATAAGTTTTTTCGCTGTTACATCACCAATATTAGGGATTCGTTGCAATCGAAGTGTTGCAAGAAGTTCAGTATCAATCATTTGTTTTGGTTCGTATTTGGCCCACAAAATACATCAAATTTAATGTTAATAAAAAGTAATCTTAAAGGTTTTAGTTCCGCTAAATTTTTACAATCTTTGTCTCGATGAGACTAGAACACTACATTGAAGAATTATTATATAGGTACAATTGTGTAATGGTACCAGAATTTGGTGCATTTTTAACACAAACAAAATCTGCATATATAAAAGAAGCAAATCACACGTTTCACCCACCTTCAAAAGTGGTTTCTTTCAACGAACAACTACAATCCAATGACGGTTTGTTGGTTTCTTACGTTGCTGATGCTGAAAAAACAACATACGAAGATATGTTAACTCAAATAGCTGAGGTTTCAAAAGAGTGGAAGAACAAACTCAATAATGGCGAGCGTTTACTTTTAGGTAGTATTGGTAAATTATGGTTTAATAAAGAAGGCAAACTTCAGTTTGAACCAGCAAATCAAGAAAATTACTTAACAACTTCTTTCGGCCTTTCTTCATGCGTTTCTCCAATAATTACTCGTGAGCAACTAAAGGAAGAAGTAGTAGCTTTAGAAGAAGAAATTCCTTTTATAATTACTCCTGAAAAAAGAGAGAAAAATCAATTTAGATCATACTTAAAATATGCGGCAGTAGTTTTATTGGGTGTATCTGTAGGTTTATCTGGTTTTAAAGTTTTTAAGGATAATAAATTTAATTCACAGTTAGCACAACAAACAGCACAGAAAGAAGTATCAAAAAATATAGAAGAAGCTACATTTTTCGATACAACACCGTTAGAGTTACCAGCTTTGAATTTAAAAGCCAGAGTTTTAGCCTCAACTGAAGAGGCTATAGAAACACCTAATACAATGACATATTATATTATTGCTGGTGCTTTTAAAGTAAAAGAAAATGCAGATAAAAAAATCACGGCATTACAGCGTAAAGGTTATAATGCAAGTTATATTGGTGTAAATAAATTTGGTTTTCATGTGGTAAGTTTTGAAAACTTTACCGACTCAAATGATGCAGTAAACTATCTTAGAAAAATTAAGCGTACAGAATCAAGTGACGCTTGGTTGTTTCAACAATAAATAGTAGGTTTATTTTAATAGATTAAGTTTACTATAACTTTCTTAAAATTTTAGAGGTATGATTGCGAAGACTCCGAGTGAATCTAGAACAATAATGACTGATATGGTTTTACCTAGTGAGACCAATCCTTTAAATAATTTGTTTGGAGGAGAATTATTAGCACGTATGGATCGAGCAGCAAGTATTGCCGCACGTAGACATAGTCGTAGAATTACCGTTACCGCTTCTGTTAATCATGTAGCCTTTAACCAAGCTGTACCAAATGGTAGTGTTGTAACTGTTGATGCACGTGTTTCAAGAGCTTTTAGAACTTCTATGGAGGTTTATATTGATGTTTGGGTAGAAGACAGATTTACAGGCTCTAAATCTAAAGCAAATGATGCTATTTATACCTTTGTTGCAGTTGATGATTCTGGTAAGCCTACAGTTGTTCCGGAAATTAGCCCAGAAACAGAACTAGAGAAAGAGCGTTACGAAGGAGCATTAAGAAGAAAACAACTTAGTTTAGTTTTATCAGGGAAAATGAAACCTGACGATGCTACAGAATTGAAAGCTTTATTTTCTTAATATTTATAGAGTTACAATTGGTAAATCCATTCTTCAGGATTTAAACGGGAAGTATCTTGATACAAGTAGAATTTTAATAGCGTTTGTTTATTAGATCCGTTAGTATAAACTTCTCCTAATGTTTCTTTAGCTTTTACTTTATCTCCTTTTTTTACAGTTACCGATGTTAAATTATAATAGGTGCTAATGTAGTTACCGTGTTTAATTTGCACCCCTTTTTTACCACCAGGAACACTTATTACTGCTAGTATTTCACCTTCAAAAATAGCTCTAGCATTAACACCTTTTTCCGTGGCTATAATTACGCCATTATTTTGGTGTTTTATTCCTGGGTATACTGGGTCTCTGTACACACCAAAACCGATACTTTTGATTCCTTTTTCAACAGGCCAAATCAAGCGCCCTTTGTTTGCTGAAAATTTTCCAGCTAATACTTTAGCTTCTGGGGTTAAAATAAATTTAGCGTTACTAGTAGAGCTATTTTTTGTTGAAGTTGTTTTTCCAGATTTTTTGTTAGCACTTACAATAGCATTCTTAATTAAGTTTTCTATTTGCTGATCAATTTTTCGAGCTTCTTGTTCTTTCTTTTTAATAGACGAAGCATACTTGCTTTCGTTTCTTTTGATTGTTGCTAACAGTACATTTTGAGAATTCTTTTCTTTTTGCAATTCCTTTTTTGCACTTGTATTTTCAGCAATTAATTTGTCTTTCTCTTTTCGTTGTTCTGTAAGTTCAAGATTCAAGTTTTTAAGTTGTTCTGCCTTTGTAACAATTTGTTCACCTTGCTCTTTCCTAAATTGCGTGTATTGCTTCATGTATTGAAGCCTTTTAAAGCCCTGAAAGAAGCTTTCAGAAGAAAGTAAGAACATTAGTCTACTTTGTTGTGATTTGTTCTGATATGACTTCTGAATCATTAATGCGTAATCTTCTTTTAATGTTTCTAACTCATTTCTAAGCTTAGCAATGTTTCTAATATTTGCATTTAGTTGTCGGTTTAGCAAATTAGATTGCTCATTAGTAACTCTAATAAGTTGCTCACGTACTGAAATCTTTTTATCAAGAGCGTTCATTTGATCTAAAACGTTTCCTCTTTCTTTCTTTTCAGCGAATAGTAATTTATTTATTTGTTGAATTTCATTTTGTAATTTTTCTCGTTTTGCTTCAAGGTTTTTTTGTTCAGAAGTTTGAGTATAACCAAAAGCAAAGCATAAGATAAAACTTAAGCTTAATAAAAGACGGTATGTTCTAAGAGGATGCATATTACTTTAAAATAATCTCTTTAAAACCATTTGGTATTGAATATGGAAACTTAACTTTTCTATCCAATTCAATATTTCTATATTCAATATCAATATTACTTTCTTTGCCATCCATTTTGGCGACAATATTAATTTCATTTGGTAATATTCTATTAGACACTTCTTGATAGTTAGAATATTTAATATTTAAAAGATTATTCTTTTCAGGTTGTGAGATTTGTTGCTTAGCTATTTTAAAATGCTTTGGTTCAACTTGAAATAAGATTTTGAATAAATCAGCAGCGTTTTTTGGTTTCAAATTATAACTTTCAGCTGTTACTGTAGCTTGATACTTCCCTTTTTTTAAATCTAAAATTGCTTGGCCCAATAACAAATTCTGAACTTTTTCAAAATCCAAATCCGTACCTAATATTTTACTTAAATAACTAAAGTCTCCATCAAAATATGAGTTATCTAATTTATTGTAAAAAGAAACTCTCTCAGGAGTAATATATGCTTTCACAATTCCCAATGGTGCACTAATCCATATAGCTTTATCTTTTTCTATTCTAAGACTTACGCTAAAGCCTTGAGAATTCTCACCATCATTATAATCAATTTTCATTTTACCAGAAATTGTATTGAAATCTATTTCATTGGCATAATGACTTTTGATTATGGCTTTAGGGCTTAAATTTGTATTTATTGCTCCTCCGGTTACAACTTTTGTTGATTTACAAGATGTTATAAATAAAAGTATAACAATTGGTATTATTTTTTTTATCACAGAAATATTTTTTAAAATCCGGGTTTTATTTTTTGCTTATATATTGAAGCCTTTACTGTATTATGAATTGCGGTATATGCATCAACCAGCTCTTCATATATTTTATTTGACAACTTAATATCATCTAGCATATAATCTAATGATTCTTCTAATACTTGAATAGCTTCACGGTATTTTTTTTTGTGATTTAGCGCGACACCTCTTGCATAATAGAAATAAGGTTGTGCTGGGTAGTTTTCTAACGCATCTTTTGATAGGTTATCAAGTAAAATATAGCTCTTACTTCGTAGTAAACCTAATATTCTAGTTTTGTAATGCTCAATAGTAGTATTTTCATCAGTCGAATTACCGCTTTTACTTTTTGTATTGTTTGTAGTACTAAAACTAAAACTTGTTGACTTTTCTTCTGCTTGCTTTATACTGACTTTTAATTTGGAGTTTAATTTCCTGGTGAAATCAGATGGTTCTAAGGTGTTTAGAACTGCGGTAGTTGCTAAAAAATTATTGTGGTCATAATAAATTTCAGCAAGATTTTGTTTAAAGATGATATTTCCTTCAGGTATTTGATTTTTAATAGTACCAATGCTACTTCTTTTAGAACTTAAAATTGTAACTAAAGTATTTAAATACCAATAATTTTCAGGGTCAGAGTTTACAGCGTTTATTGCGTATTCTTCCGCTAAATCATATTGTTTGGTTTCTTTGTATGCTTTAGCTAATTCAAAATCTACTACATTATTATCATCTTTTATTCTTTTACAGTCTAGTAATAAATTAATGGTTTTGTCATAATTTTCTATACCTTTTTGTTTTAATGCTTCAAAAAATGCTTCTTGAAAAGTATCAGAATATTCTTCTAAAAATAATGATGCACTGTCTTCATTGTTTAAAGTGTTTTTTTCTTGCGCAAAGCTAACGCTAGAGATTAGTAAAAACCCCAAGCAAGAATAAAAACAATTGTGTGCTTTTTTCATTATAACTCTTAACAATAATCAAAAATAAGAATAACTATTGGCAAACAATAAATGTACCAACCTTAATATGAATTCGTTTAAAACAAAAATGTACTAATCGATCATATATTGACCAAATTAGTACATTTTAAATATTTGTTTTTAAACTTTAACTATTCTAAAACAGAATAATCGCCAATACTTACGGTTTCAAAATTACCATTGTATTTTGCATGGTTACCAATCATTGCATTATCAAGATTGGCGTTTGTTATTTTTGTATTTGTTTGTATGATGCTGTTTTTTATAGTAGAATTTTCTATTTCAGTATTATCACCTATTGATACAAAAGGCCCTACAGTTGTATTTTTTAATACTACATTCTCACCAATAAAACAAGGTTCAACAATATTTGCATTTTCTAATTTTACAGTTTTTGAAATTAATGTCTCTCCATCTTTTTCTAAAAACCCTAACATTCTTTGGTTAGTTTCAACAGTAACATTTTTGTTACCACAATCCATCCATTCACTTACAGTACCCGTTTTAAATATTTTACCATTTTGCATCATACGTTTAATACCATCATTAATTTGGTATTCACCGCCATGAATAATGTTATTATCCAATACGTATTGCAATTCATTTTTAAGAACCGCAACATCTTTAAAGTAATAGATACCTATTACTGCTTGATCACTTACAAATGTTTCTGGTTTTTCTACGAGTTCAACTATCTCTTCTTTCTCGTTTAAATTTACAACACCGTACGCTGAAGGATTTTCCACTTTCTTAGTCCAAATAACACTATCAGCATCTTTATCTAAATTAAAATCTGCTCGTATCAATGTATCAGCATAGGCGATAACTGCTGGTCCGCTTAGTGAAGGTTCTGCACACATAATTGCGTGCCCCGTTCCTTTTGGATCTAATTGTCTGTAAATACTTGGTTTTGCACCTAATTCGATTGCTAATTCTTTTAAGCTCTCGACAACATCTTCCCCAAAAAATGCTGGATCACCTAATATAAAAGCAATTTCATCAATATCTTCATTTAATACTCCTGCAATGTCTGAAACCAATCTGTGTACAATCGGTTTTCCTGCAACTGGTATTAATGGTTTAGGTACTGTTAAAGTATGAGGCCTTAATCGTGAACCACGACCAGCCATCGGTACTATAATTTTCATAATGTTTTGTATTTGTTGATACTTATTAATGTAAATACGGTGCTTTTTATTTTACACCTGTACTGCCAAAACCACCTTCACCCCTCTTTGTTTCGGTAAGTTCTGTTACTAAATTCCATTTTGCACGTTCATGTTTAGCTATTACTAGCTGTGCGATTCGTTCTCCGTTTTCTATTACAAATTCATTATTTGATAAGTTTACAAGTATAACGCCAATTTCTCCTCTATAGTCTGCATCTATGGTTCCTGGTGCATTCAAAACGGTAATTCCTTTTTTTACCGCCAATCCACTTCTTGGTCTAACTTGTGCTTCAAACCCTATGGGTAATTCAATAAAAAGTCCAGTCTTTACAATTATACGTTCTAAGGGTTTAAGTGTTATTACTTGAGCCAAATTGGCTCTTAAATCCATTCCTGCCGAAGCTAAAGTTTCATATTCAGGTAAGTCGTGATTTGATTTATTAATAATTTTTATTTCCATCTGATGTGTTGTTTTTTGTAAACTATTTTTTTTTGATAAAAACTTGTCTTAGTTTTTCATTTTCAAGTTTATAAGTCATTCCTAAAAATATAATTAATAATACACTCCCTGCTATAAGGTTTCTATTAAAAACATAAAATGATAGTATTGAAAATAGGATTGATATTGATAAATAAAATCCTATTTTTCTAAGATTATATGGTATCGGATAATTTTTTTTCCCAAACCAATAGGAGAGTATCATCATTGTTCCGTAAGCTAACAATGTTGCAATTGCTGATGCCATGTAACTTAATGTTGGTATTAATATTAAATTTATTATTAATGTTATTGCAGCCCCTATACATGATATAAATGCACCATATCTTGTTTTATCGGTCACTTTGTACCAAACGGAGAGATTGTGGTATATTCCTAAAAAAAAATTTGCTAGTATTATAAGTGGTACAATTTTCATTGCTTCCCAGTATGCTTCATTGTTCACAAAAATGTATTTTAAAACATCTGAAAAAACAATAACAGATAATAAAATTACTGATCCTATAATTACAAAATAATCTGTAATTTGAGCATAAGCTTTTTGCGGATTTTTTGTGTTTGAATGACTAAAAAAGAAAGGTTCTATTCCCATTCTAAATGCTGTAGCAAACAATGTCATAAATAATGCTAGTTTATAACAAGCTGCATATTTTCCGATTTCTATTTCTGCTATTTTCTCTGGTAACAACCAGCTTAGTAAAATTCTATCAAAAACTTCATTTATTGTATACGCAATTCCAGCAACTAAAACAGGCATTGCATAGTTCATCATCTTTCTCCAAAGCTCTTTGTTAAAAATGTACTTATTTTTTATATACAAATTGGACATAAATAGAAGCGTTATACTGCTTGCAAATAAATTTGATAAGAATATGTATGATATTTGATAATCTTGCCTGTAAACACTTTCAAAAATTGACTCTGGATTGTTTTCAATCAACTTTGGAAGGAGTATTAAGAAGAATATGTTCAAACCTAAATTAATAGAAACATTAGCAATTTTTATAATTGCATATTTCATTGGTTTTTCATTCGCTCTAAGCCAAGAAAAGGGGATTATTACTAAAGTATCTAGTACTAGTATATAAATTGCATATTCAATGTATTTGACATGAATATTAGAAATGTTTGCAAATTGATTTTTAAATATAAAAGCGAAGGTAAAAAATATGCCTGTAGATATTAGTATTGAAATTAATGAGGTCGATACTACTTGTGACCTGTCATTAGACTTATGAAAGAATCTAAAAAAAGCGGTTTCCATTCCATAAGCTAAAAAGACATTAAATATTGCAAACCATGAAAATATAATTGAAACCTCTCCATATAAACCTGGTGGCATAACATCAGTATATAAACGTACCAGAAAAAATGACAACATTCTTGGTAGTACTGTAGCTAAACCATATATAAAGGTTTGTTTAAAAAGTTTCTTAAATGGATTCAACGTTGAAATATTAGAGCTTAAAAGTACTTATTTAAAGCCTTAGAACAAAGTAAGTTGTTTTCGTTTAGAAAGAATAGTTTAGCTAATTTATTGTTAAGCTAACCAGCAATTTCTTAAAATAGAAAAAACCTCATGTTAAGATGAGGTTTTTTCTATTTTTAAATAATTTGAAGTATTTAGTTATTTAATGCTTCAGCACCACCAACAATTTCTAATATTTCATTAGTAATTGCAGCTTGTCTGGCTTTATTATAAGTTAACTTCAATTGATCTCTTAATTCTGTTGCGTTATCTGTTGCTTTATGCATAGCAGTCATACGAGCACCATGTTCACTAGCAAATGAATCGCGAATAGCTTTATATAATTGTGTCTTAAGTGACTTTGGTATTAATTGCTCTACAATTTCTAATTTTGATGGCTCATATACGTAATCTGCAGCATTTGTTTCTTCAGATGTTACAGGAACAATCGGTAAAAATTGCTCAGTCATGATAATTTGAGTAGCAGCATTTTTGAACTTATTGTAAACAATTTCAATTTTATCATAAGAACCATCGGTGAATATCCCCATTAATTCTTCGGCAATTGCAGCTACATTATCAAAAGTAAGCTCGTCATAAATATCGCTATGGTTATTAATAACGGTATATTTTTTTTCTAAAATATCGTTAGCTTTTTTACCAATAGCCATAAAGTGAACTTGCTTACCTGCGTAAATTTCATTTGCTAAAACTGTAGTTTGTTTAATGATGTTTGTATTAAAAGCACCACATAAACCTCTGTTTGAAGTTATAGCTACAATCAAAACTTTATTTACTTCGCGGTTATCAGCATATTGACTTCCAGATTCAGCATTTAAACTAGCACTTAAACTTTGTAAAAGTTCCGTAAGCTTATCCGAATAAGGACGCATAGCAGTAATTGCATCCTGTGCTTTCTTCAGTTTTGCAGCTGATACCATTTTCATAGCACTAGTAATCTGCATCGTTGAAGAAACGGATGATATTCTGTTACGTATTTCTTTTAAGTTTGCCATTCTGTATTTAGAATTGAGTATTGATTACTATGTTTTTAAATGTAGCAATCAATACTGAATGAAATCTAATTAATATTTTGCTGATAATTCTTTTGATACTGATACTAAAACATCAATAACTTCATCAGTTAATTTACCTGATTTTAAAGTATCTAATGTATCTCTATGTTTAGCATTTAAGAACTCAATGAAATCACGTTCAAATTCTTTTACTTTATTAACAGGAACATTTTTTAATAAGTTTTTAGATCCAGCATAAATAATTGCAACCTGATCTTCAACTGTATAAGGGTCGTTTTGAGCTTGCTTTAAAATCTCAACATTACGACGACCTTTTTCAATTACATTTAAAGTAGCGGCATCTAAATCAGAACCAAACTTTGCGAAAGCTTCTAGCTCACGGAATTGTGCTTGATCTAGTTTTAATGTACCAGATACTTTTTTCATTGATTTTATCTGTGCGTTACCACCAACACGAGATACAGAAATACCTACGTTTATTGCCGGTCGTACACCTTGGTTAAATAAATCTTGTTCTAAGAATATTTGACCATCAGTAATAGAAATTACGTTTGTTGGAATATAAGCAGAAACATCACCCGCCTGAGTTTCGATAATTGGTAAAGCAGTTAATGAACCACCACCTTTTACGATTGGCTTTAATGCTTCAGGAAGATCATTCATATCTTTTGCAATAGCATCATTTGCTATAACTTTAGCTGAACGCTCTAATAAACGAGAGTGTAGGTAAAATACATCACCTGGGTAAGCCTCACGTCCTGGTGGTCTTCTTAATAATAAAGAAACCTCTCTATATGCAACGGCTTGTTTAGATAAATCATCATAAATGATTAATGCAGGTCTACCTGTATCTCTAAAGTACTCACCAATTGCTGCACCTGCGAAAGGAGCATAAACTTGCATAGAAGCAGGGTCAGAAGCGTTAGCTGCTACAATAGTAGTATAAGCTAATGCACCGTTATCCTCTAATGTTTGAGCAATATTTGCTACTGTAGATGCTTTTTGACCTATAGCAACATATATACAATATACTGGCTTACCAGCATCGTAAAATTCTTTTTGATTTAAGATGGCATCAATACAAACAGTTGTTTTACCAGTTTGACGGTCACCAATAACAAGCTCACGTTGACCTCTACCAACAGGAATCATAGCATCAATTGCTTTAATACCAGTTTGTAATGGCTCAGTAACTGGCTCACGATAAACAACACCAGGAGCTTTACGCTCTAATGGTAAATCGTAAAGGTCCCCAGAAATAGCACCTTTACCATCTATTGGCTGTCCTAATGTATTAACAACACGACCAACAATACCTTCACCAACTTTTATAGAAGCAATTGTTTGTGTACGTTTTACAACAGTACCTTCTTTAATATCTCTTGATGGGCTTAACAATACAACACCAACGTTGTCTTCTTCTAAGTTAAGAACGATACCTTGCAATCCGCCTTCAAATTCAACTAACTCACCATATTGTGCATTAGATAATCCGTAAACTCTTGCGATACCATCACCAATTTGCAAAACTGTACCTACTTCGTCTAAAGATGCACTAGCTTCAAATCCTGATAACTGTTGTTTTAATATTGCTGATACTTCAGCGGCTTTTACTCCTGCCATGTTATTAAAGATATAAGTTGTGGTACAAATATAATTTTTCTACCACGTTATTATAATTATAAACTGTTTGTAAATTCTCTTTTTAAATTTCCTAATTTACTCGCGATGCTTGCATCATATTGTAAATCTCCAACTCTAAGTACAAAACCACCAAGAATTTTTTCGTCAATTGTATTTTTTACAACAACTTTTTTCCCAGTTAATTCAACTACTTTGTCTAATATTTTTTTCTCTAAATCAGAAGTTAAAGGTACTGCAGTTGTAACAAAAGCTACACCTTGCCCTTTTAACTCTTCATTTAATATAATATATTTTAGAGCTACTTCATTTAAAAGTCCTACTCTTTTATTGTCAATTAAAACATCAACTAAACCTTGAGTGATTTGATTTGAACCTTTAAAAATTTCAGAAATAATGTTCTTTTTATCTGAACTTTTAACAACAGGGCTATTTAACACATCTGATAGCTCTTTGTTTTCATTTATAGTTTGAGCAATAGAACGCATATCTTCCTCTAAAGCAGGTAATGCTTTATTTTCAACCGCTTGGTCTAAGGTTGCTTTTGCGTATCGTAATGCTGCTCTAGATTCGCTCATGCTTCTAGTTTAATTTGATATCACCTAACATATTTTCAACCAATTGTAATTGTTTGTCTTTGTTAGATAGTTGTTCTTGGATTACTTTTTCTGCGATTTCAACAGATAATGAAGCAACTTGGTTTTTTATATCAGCAAGTGCAACTTTCTTTTCACTCTCAATAGCTTCTTGAGCTTGTTTAAGAATTTTATCACCTTCTGCTTGAGCTTGATCTTTAGCGTCCGCTAACATTTTTTCTTTAATGTCACGAGCCTCTTTAATCATAGTTTCTCTTTCAGTACGAGCTTCTTGTAGCAAACGCTCACTATCAGCCGTGATGTTTTGCATTTCTTTTTTTGCATTTTCTGCTGCAGCAAGTGCATCTGCAATACCAGTTTCTCTCTCGTTTAAAGAATTAAGAATTGGTTTCCATGCAAATTTTATCATTAAAAATATTAATATTAATAAGATAACGGCTTGCATTACAAATAAGCCTGGAGAAAAATCGTTTAATAAAGTTTCCATTATGTGAAAAAGTTAAATTTCTTATTTTTTAATTTTTAAAAAACCGTTTCTGTAACCAACCGTTACAGAAAGCGGTTCTTTTTTACTTTTAGGAATTACTTCCCTAAGATTAATGCACCGAATGCTAAACCTTCTAATAAGGCACCGATGATAATCATCGCAGTTTGGATTTTTCCAGCTGCTTCTGGTTGTCTAGCAATACCTTCCATTGCTTTGCTACCGATCATACCTAGACCGATACCACCACCGATTACGATTAATCCTGCTCCAATTAAATTGTACATAGTAAATTGATTTATATTAAATTAAAAAATAAACTCTTGTTAAATGAAATCACCTCTTACGTCTTCTGCATCTTCTATTTCATGCCCATGACTATCATGTTCATGATCATGATCGTGCTCTGCAACGGCCATACCAATAAATAAAGATGATAACATAGTAAATATAAATGCTTGTAAGAAAGCAACTAAAATTTCAATAAGTGAGATAAATAATGCCAATACTAATGATAAGCCTGTTGAACCTACTGGACCGAATGATTCTTTTAAAGTAATCATTAAGGCAATTAAACTCATTACCACAAAGTGACCAGCTGTCATGTTTGCGAATAAACGAATAAGTAAAGAGAATGGCTTAGTTAACATACCTAATATTTCAATAGGCATTAAAATTATTTTCATTGGAACTGGTACACCTGGCATCCAAAAAATATGTTTCCAATAATCTTTATTACCACTAAAAGTAACTACAAAAAATGTAAATATCGCTAAACAAACAGTAACGGCTATTTGACCTGTAACGTTAAACCCTAGTGGTGTTAAACCTAATAAATTCAAAATCCAGATAAAGAAAAACACAGTAAGTAAGAAACCCATGAATTTACGGTAATGCTTTTCGCCAATATTTGGACGAGCAATTTCATCTCGAACATAAATTACTAGTGGTTCTAAAACCCTAGAGAAACCTGTTGGTATTGAACTCTTTTTGTAGCCTCTTGCTAAAGCTCCAAAAGCTAAAATCATTAATAAACCTACCAATAACATACCAACAACACTTTTGGTTATAGAAAAGTCTAAAACTTTATGGGCGTTAGTAGGGTGGTGGTGTTCATCAAAATTCACATGTGATGCTGAAGCATCTAACTCATAAATTTTGCTATGAATCTTTGTAAGTTTTGTTCCATTACGTTCGACAATTACATGACCAGCATCATCATGATGAAACTGCGAAGACATGAAAGTAACTAAACCATTACTTGTCCAAACTATTACTGGTAATGGAAAGCCAATATGTTGACGTTCACCAGCATCATTATTATATGAAAATAAATGGAAATCGTGAGAATCTTTAAGGTGATGAGCGATATAATCGTTTATACCATCCTTTGTATTTATTTCTTCACCTTTTTCAATAGAATGCTCTTGTTTTTCTTTGTCAGAAATTGAAAATCCTTGAAATGAGTTCAAAAGGATAATTAATAAAGCTACTCTACTAAGGTATTTTGATGCTATATTCATTATAAACGATTCGAAAAATTACTCCCTTAAAATTTTGTGCAAAGGTAGTTATTAAAAATAAATATCAAATATTTTTTTGTTTTATTCTTAACGAACTAAATTCTTCTTAATATTTTAGATATAAAGAATACTTCTGTGAATAGAAAAATACCCATAGGAACTAGCATTGAAACTCTATCTTGCTGAGCTATAGGAGTGTCTCCAAACATGGTGCTTTTAAATAGTATTGTAAAAAAAATTATTTTTAAAAAAAGTGTTGCTAAATAAATTAATCCCAATTGTTCTTTTAAAATATCTTCATGTACCAAATATGTGAATAGACAGCAAATACATAATGAAAATACATAATGATATAGGTAAACTTCACCTAACGGAAATGTAATATCATTATTTAAAATAAAAAAGTGAGTGTATTTACCCACTATAAATAATATTGTAAAAACAATAATATATTGAAGAATAGATTTTAACAAGGTGCTTAGTTATTTAAATTATTTGCCTGACGGATCATAGCATATGTGGCTACAAAAATAGCAATAAGTGTAATAACTATTTCTAAATAATTTGCTTCAAATTTTTTATCTAACCAAGCACCTAGCAAATTACCTAAGTAAATTGTTATTCCCATTTGAATACCAATACCTGATAGTTTTGCGGCTGTTTGTAAACCTTTGTTTGTTTTTTTAGGATGCTTTTGCGGTTCCATTTGAATGGGTTGCAGATTTATTTACTGGTTTACCACCGCCCATTGTACAAGCAGCATTAAAAGTTGCGCCAGGCTCTACTGCTAATTTTGATACAGAAACAACACCTTCAATTTTTGCTGAAGATTTTAATGATAATAAGTTTGTCACTAAAAGTTCACCGTTGAAGCTACCTTCAATATCAGCATTTACACATTCTACTTTACCGTGTATATAACCGTCTTTACCAATGACTACCTTACCAGATGTTTTTACGTTACCATCTAATTTACCATCAATTCTAAAATCTGCTTCTGATGTAATGTCACCTTTGATACGGGTGTTTTTTTCAATTCTGTTAGGCTGTCCTCCTATTTCTGGCATTCCTTTTTGTTTTTTATTGTCTGAAAACATGTGTTCTACGGTTTTGGGGTTGTGTCTCGATTTTTGTATTCTGTAATATTTTTATGAACCTGTATGATTTTATAGTTCGAAGATAAAATTACAAAATTCTTATATGGAACAAGGTAGTCTTTGTTATTTTTTATTAATTCAGCATAACCTAATGCAAATTCATCACTTTTAAAGCCATGAACAACTACAAATTTCTTTTCTACATTATAAACATCAATTGATACTGTATTTCTGTATTTTAAATCTACTATAGATTGTTCAAGCAATTCTTTTAAATCATTCATCTGCTTATCTTCATAAGAGTTGAATTCAAAAATTAATTTCCAATTCTCTGCTTTTTTTTCACTGTTAGGTTTTAAAAACTCATTTGGAGCTAATTTGGGTAATTGGTCAGCAATCATTGCTTTTGCTTTTTTACCTTCAGCATTGTTTGGGTAATTTAATGCCACATAGTTTAATGCTTCTTCAAAAGCTGTAAAGCCTTGAATTCGACCAATTGCATTTGCTTTAAGCATTTCTAATTTTGCAACAATTGGATCTCCTGTAAATTTATTTATGTTTTCTTCGGCACCAGTAATTACTTTTAAATATTCTTGATTGGTGTATTGTTTATACAAATCTGTATAAATAACTTCAGGGCTATTTGCATCACCTTCAAGAACAGCATAGGGGTTTAAAATAATTTCGGCATATCTCGAATCTGAATGATTTGTTAGTATATCATCTTTCATTTGTGCCATTAACGGGCTGCCAGTCTTTTCGTAAATTTTATATAAGTTATATTTTGAAGGTAATATTAAACGTTCCTCAGGATTAGAATTTAACACGGTTTCAAGTTTACCTGCTGCCAATAAATTTTCTTTAAATTTTTCTTTATAAATTAAACCTAATTGATAGTTAGCTAAGTTTTTTTCCATTTTTAAACTATCAATAACAGCAACATCTGTTGGTATTTGACTCATATAAAAATCTACATCATATTTTTGATCTTCTGGTATATCTAAAGTTCCTGAGTTTTTATCTGCACCTACAATTGCACCATCATCATTAAGATTGTTTTTGACCTTATTAGCCCATCTCCAATTGTCTTCTAAGGTACGATCACCCCAACGAGTTCTAAAATCAGTTCTACCATAACCAAGACTAGTAATATTGTAAAAATAGAACTTACCCTTATTTTGTTTTCCTGCTTTAGTTTGAGCAAAAGCATTGATTCCTCTATTTTGTCTTTCAATTTCTTTTTCGGCAGCAAGTGCATCTTTTTCTTTGAGCTTTGCTATGTAATCTCCGAAATATTCAAATTGTTTTTCTTTAGGTAACTTGTACAGGGTAATAACACTATCAGCGTATTGTACAATATCTTCATTGTATATAACATCTTCAAGATTGTCAAACTTCTTTTTTATAGCACGATATTTTTTTGTGTTTTCTGGTAAGTTTGTCAATGTACTGTCATAGTAAGCACCTGCTGTTTTGTATATTTTTTCTTCAAAATTGAATTCACCTAAATTCTCATAGTTTAAAGCATTCAATTGTTTTTTATTATTGGTTGCTCTAAGTGATTTGTTAAAGTAAGCAATGGCCAAACTATCAGATTCATTTTCTAAATGATAGTTGGCAATTTGTCTAAAAATAATATCTAAGTAAGGTCTGTTTTCTCTGTTTTCTTCTAATTCTGTCAAATACTCTAATAACTCTAATTTGTTTTCAGCAGTAATTGGAGTGTTATTAATTTTTTGTAGGTGAGCATTAATCATATACTCACGTGGAGACCTTCTATTCAATTCAATTACTTTATTGAAAGCAATATTAGCAGTGTCTTTAATACCAAGTTGATTGTATAATTGACCAATGATATAGTAATATCGTCCTTTTTCGGGATTTTTTTTAGTGTAAGCAGCGGCTATTTTTAATTGTTGAATAGCTGTATCAATAACTTTTAAATTAATATATGCTTGCCCCATCATTGCTCTGGTATCAGCATATTCTTGATCGCTTAACTCGTCATATTTTAATAGACTTTTGTAGTTTTTTATAGCAAGCTCTTCATTTTCAAGTCTTATATTAACTTTTTCACGCCAAATTCTAGCTTCATTTAATTTATCACTTGACGGGTATTTTCTTAAAATATAGTTGAAAGCTTCAAGTGCAGGTAAAAAACGTTGCCCAAAGTAACGTGTTTTACCTAATAGTAAAAAAGCCTCATCTGTTTGTGGATTACGCTCTTCATTATCAATATCCATACTGTGCTTTTGTATGGCCTTTGCCGCTTTTTCTTCGGCAATTTCAAATTTAGCATTTTTACTTTCAGATTCTAAAATTACTTCTTCACGAATCGTTAAGCGTTCAATAGGTAAAACTTCCCAATAATTATCTTGGTAACTCGCATTAAGTTCTTCTCTACCTTCTTCAAAAGCAATATTTCCATTATACAAAACATTAAATTTTGTATTAAGTGCGTGCCAATTGCGATTTATTAAGGCATCTTTTTTTGTAGAACAAGCATTAAATGCCATTCCTACAAATAATGCAGTTGTAATAAGTTTATACTGAAGCTTCAATTTTCTGTATTTATCTACTAACCTAAACTTAAAAACAGTTTGATTATTATGTAGTTCATCGACAAAATGCGCATTATTTTTTTATTAAAGCGAATCTAATAGATATAATTACTGATTTTTTACAAACCATACGGTCTGTTTTAAAGTTTGAGTACTATTCTCGGTGGTAAATAATACTTATAACCGATATTATTATATGCTAAGTCGATATAATAGGTTAGTTATACTTAAAAATAGAATTTGCGAACCAACTACCTAGTTGGTTTGCGAATTTTAGGAGCTTTTTTAAATTACACTAAAATTAATTTTTTTGAAATCAATCTTGAAACGAATTATCCAGCAAAAAAGACTTCTAATTCTTTTAATGTTTCAGTGGAGGTTTCAATATCTTTTACTATTTCACCTTTGTTCAAAACCACAATACGTTCACAAACTTCAGTTACGTGTATTAAATCGTGACTAGAAACTAATACAGTTACATTTTGGTTTGCTGCCAAATCTTTTATAATTTCCTTTAATCTAATTTGTGTTGTAGGGTCGAGATTTGCAAAAGGTTCATCTAATATAATTACTTCAGGATTACCAATAAATGAGGCAACGATTCCTGCTTTTTTCTGATTTCCTTTTGATAAGTCTCTTAAGTATTTACTCTGACCTAAAATTTCACCATGAAAAAAATCAGTAAAATTAGAGAGTAACGCATTTACATCTGCTTTGTTTTGGCCTCTTAATTCTCCAATAAAATAGAAGTATTCTTCCGCTGTTAAATAACCAATTAAAAATGTTTCATCAATAAACGCTGCGGTAAAAGGTTTCCAATCTTCACTAGTGTCAACTTGAACTCCGTTATTGTGAACCTGACCTGTTGTAGGTTCAATCAAATCAAGAAGTAAACTGAAAAATGTAGTTTTTCCGGCACCGTTATTCCCTACTAGCCCAAAACTTTGACCCTTTGGTATTTCAAGATTCTCTATATTTAAAACGGTTGTTTTGCCGTAGCTCTTTGTTATGTTTTTAGCAGTTATCATTTTTCGGGTATTTAAATAAAGTGACTGTTAGTTTTTAGTTGGCCTGTTTGTATGCAGCTATGGTTTTATATTTCTCTTTTTTATAAACTTGTTCAATTTTTTTAAACATATAGTTTTTAAAAGCAAAACCGATTATACCAGAAAAAGCTACAAATAGGTATCCAGCTGTTGGATTAATTAAATAATGACCTAATGCATAAATTATTAATGGCAACACAAGTTTTGGTAGTGTAAGTATCATTGTTTTTAAATTGAATGATTGTTTATCTCCGAAAGCTTTTTTAGAAGACGTTAAATCAATAGGTGTTTTGATAAATGCACCACCCAATAAAACTAAATAAGAATTTACACCAATATTGTAAATACCACCAACTATAATAGCTAAATAAGCGTCAATACCAAAATACAAATAGAAACTAGCTATAATTGTACTTACAAGAGTTGCAATTACTATTAAATACCATTTTGAGTCTAGGTATTCTTTATATTTTATATTCTGACTCATCAGTAGAGGGTAATATGAACTATCCCAACTTGGTACAAATTGTCCAAAGCTAAATAAGAAACCTCCACTAATAAAAATACCTGCAAAAATTTTCCATACAGGACCTTCGTAAACACTTATTGATTTTGAAAAAAATAGAAAACCATAAAATATAAAAGCAATGCTCATAATTACAGACATTTTAGAGCGCTTATTCCTTTTAATGAGTTTAATATCATTTTTTAAAAACGTTCCTAAATTCCCAAATCGATTTAACCAACTTAAGTCCTCAGATTTTGCAATATCTTGTTTCGTTTTTAAACCAGCATCTAAATACATGTTTCTTTTAAAAAAATGAAATGTTGCATAATATAAACTTATTGCAATGCTAATCATAATTAGTGCTGACCAAGGTATACTGTAAAAGGAATCAAAGACTATTGTGGTATATAATGTAATATCAAATACTTGAAAATATTGACAAAGCCCTAAAATTGCAAAAAGTACTATTGTAGTATAGAAAATATTGTCTTTATTATTAGCAAGAATATTTATGAAGTTGTTCGAATAAATAATTGCAATCATAGCTAAATGCCATGAAATAACTCCAAGAACACTATAGTCTTTTGTTATTAGTATTATTGAAAAAGGAATAAAAAAGAAAGCATGAGTCCAATTAAAAAATGATAGTATGGTTTTACCCAACGAGAAATGTACAACTTGATTTTTCTTAAATGGTAAATATAGTAAGGGTTTAATATTGGTTACAGGCATTTTTTGTAACATGTACCTAAAAAAGAGGTCGCCAACAATATAATAAACCACGTACTTGTTTATAATATCAAAAGGGTTCCCAATTTCAGCTTTTTCAATTATAAAATAAATACTAATTCCGGCACCAATAAAAATTGTAATAAGGTATAAAGCCATAAAAATGGTTAATATCTTTATAGCTAAATTACTTTTTAAGGATGCTGCTCTAAAAAATGATTTCCATTGAAGACTTATAAAGTGTTTGAGCATTTTGGCATTATTTAGTTTTATTTACTGCATATATTTTTGTGCTATTCCACCGACTTTCATACCCCAAGTTTGACCAATCATCATTGCTTTTTGAGTAATTAAATTTTGTTTCACACTTAATTTTTTTCCTAAATCTGTTTGGTAAAATTTATTCAACTCATCAATTTCACTTTCTGTAAATTCTTCAGCATATAAATCTGCTAATTGAACATAAATTTCATCTAATGTACCATTTGCCTCTGCAGTGTAAGCATCTTTTTTGTCAGCTGGAACTGCTGCACCTATTTGTGCGATTGCATCATCAAAAGCGCTAGTTGCACCAGAGGCCTTAATAAGGCTAATTGCTTTTACTTGTATAGTTGTCGTTTCTTGTGCTTGTAAAGTAATGGCTGTAAATAAAACGATTGCAAAAATTAGTTTTTTCATAATTGTGTTGTGTTATTTTTAATGTTAGTATTAGAAGTAAGTGAAACGTTACTAAGTGTTCATCATTTTGTATTCAGGATAAGTTTCTTCAAGTAGTTTTTCAGCTTTTTTAGGAATTTTAAATACCATCACATGAAAAAGTAATAAGGTAACTACTACGAAAAAACTTGTTACACCTAAAATGTATGTATTATTAAGGTTTAATTTGATGTTTAAAATATGAATAGGTATTAGAAATAAATTAGCTAAACCCATTTGAGTCAGTAATATTTCTTCGAATAACCATTTACGCTCTCTCTTCTTTAAATATCGATTTAACTTTATTAACTGAATATATATTGGAATTAAAAAGCATATAAATAACCCAATGAGGCAATAATGCCGAACGTTTAGTGAAATATTATTTAGTAAAGTGAAAAGAAAAAAAGTTAGAAAAGCTGTCAATATTATTTTAGGCAAAGAAAAATACTTTTTATAATACGTAAATATTATTTTCCAGTATTTTTTATTTAGAGCTTTCTTTCTTTTTTCAACAACATCTTGAAAACCAAAAACGCCAAATTTTTTAAACTCTATTTGAAGCGCACTTTCAAATGATAGGGCAGGTTTTTTTTCTAATGTTCTCTCAATTCCATTTGCTAAATGATCTACAAGCTCAGTTTGTAAATCAAAATGATAAACAAAGTGATCTCTAGTGAATGTATATAATTGTTTAATTTGATTATTGGTTAGTTTCATGCTGTCATATTTTTATACAGATCTGTATATTCAAGCTTGTATTTTTTTATAATTTGAATTATTATAATCATCATAGTAATGCTAAATGAAAAAGCCATAATGTTTAAATTCAAATTAGTTGTCTCTATTATATTTTTATAAAATGGATTATAAAAAAACTGGTGTATTTGCATAAAAGCTATGAGCACAAAACTTATTCTTTCTATTCCAGAAAAACGCTTATTTTTTCCTAATAATAAAGTTGTGATGTAATAATAAGAACCCAACCCAACCAAGCATATAAATGGAAAAAACTTTAAAACTAAAGAAATATCAAAATAAAATGAGGCTAATTTCAATATGATAAAACATAAAATTAAAATTAAAATTAAAATAGTTAATGGTTTACCTAATATTTTTAGAATTTGTAGTACTAATTTTTTATCTGTATTTCTTACTATCTTTTTGTATAGAATTAAATGCTTTTTCTTGTTGACTACCATATAACTTTTAAAAGCTTCATAAAAAGATAAGTTTTCATTTTTCATTTTATTTTCAACTTCAGAAGCTATATGGTCTAGCATTTCCATTCGAATATCAATAAAACTGATATCTGAATTTTTCAAATAAGTATCGATAAATATAATTTGATCTTTATCTAGCTTCATTCTTAGTTTTTTTAATTTATGCTCCAATCTGGGTTTACTAAATTTTGCATACTTCGTATAAACTCTTCAAGTTCAGCTAAACGATTTACTGTCTCCTTTTCTCCTTGCTCCGTAAGTTTATAATATTTGCGAAGCCTATTATCTACTTTAGCAACTTCAACATCTAAAAGTCCTTCAGCTTCTAATTTGTGTAAAGCAGGGTAGAGCGCGCCTTCAGTTATTTTTAATTCTCCCTTTGTAAGCAATTTTACTTTTTGCGTAATTTCATACCCATACATTTTTCCTTGCTCATCTAATAGTTTTAAAATGATGGTGTTTAAACTGCCCTTATATAACTTTGAATTGCTCATAATTTTTTACTTCTACTAAATCAAATATACCTAAAAATCTTATGCATAAGAAGTTTATGTATTACATTTTATTCCTAATCAGTTTTAAATCACTGGTCCTTTCCGTAATTTTGCTTAAAAATTATTAGATGAGCGATTTTCATTCTCTAAAAGTTAATGCAGTACAGCAATTAACTTCTAATGCAGTTGCAATTTCATTTGCAATTCCAGATACTTTAAAAGATGTTTTTGCTTTTAGTGCAGGACAATATATAACGATTAATAAGGAAATTGATGGTGTAACTTTGCGTAGAGCATATTCAATTTCTACAGTTCCTGGTTCAGGTAAAATTACAGTTGGTGTAAAAAAAGTTACTGATGGTACTTTTTCAGTTTATGCTAATAGCAAAATAAGAGTTGGTGATGTTTTAGAATTAATGCCACCAGAAGGCCGTTTTGTTTTTGAACCATCAAACACAGAAAAACATGTTGGTGCTTTTGTAGCAGGTAGTGGTATTACACCTGTAATGAGTATTGCTGAAACAGTTTTGAAAAGTCATTTAAATAGTACGTTTACCTTAGTTTACGGTAACCAAAGTGCTGATGAAACAATGTTTTTAAAAGAAATTGAAGCATTGCAAAAACAGTATGGCGATAGAATTTTTGTACAGCATGTGTTTAGTAGAGTAAATGAAGAAGGTTCTTTATTTGGAAGAATAGATGGTTCTACTGTAACTTATATAGTTAAAAATAAAAGGAAAGATATTGCTTTTGATGCGTTCTATTTATGTGGACCAGAAGAAATGATTGATTTAGTTTCTGAAAAGTTACAAGAAGCAGGTATTACCAAAGATAAAATACATTTTGAGTTGTTTACTACTTCAAACACTGTTGATACAATGGCAGAAGATTTGGATGGTAAAACTCAAGTTGCTGTTGTAGTAGATGATGAAAATTTCACTTTTGCAATGGATAAAAAGATGTTGATTTTAGATGCTGTTCTAAAAGAAAACATTGATGCACCTTACTCATGCCAAGGAGGTGTATGTAGTAGCTGTATTGCCAGAGTAACTGAAGGTAAAGCTGAAATGATTAAAAATCAGATTTTAACTGATGGAGAAATAGAAGAAGGGTTAATTTTAACTTGCCAAGCGCACCCAACGACAGCTACAATAAAAGTAGATTTTGATGATGTTTAAAATTGATTCATTATTGTAAAATAACAAGGGCTGTACTATTTATTTGGTACAGCTTTTTTTATATTTTGATTTTTTCAAAAACACGGCAAGCATTGTCATAACCAACAACAAAGGCTTTTTCAATTCCTTTTTTATCTAAAACTCCAATACGGTCTACAGCACTGTGTTCAAAAAGTAAATCGCATAAGTTCATTTTTTTTCTTGAAGAAGCATAAATCATTAAATTGGTAACTCTTGTGGCTAGTTTTATAGAGTTTTTAAGATCTTTTTTATCAATGTGATTAATGATTGATACATTACTACCAATAATATAATCAGCTTTGCTTTTCATGGGCTCTATTGGAAAATTATTCATAATACCACCATCAGCATACAAAAGATTATTTATTTCAACAGGACTAAAAACTGGAGGTAAAGCTGCTGATGCTAATAAAGGTCTAACTAATTCACCAGAATTAAAAAACTCTTCTTCCCCGTCTTGAAGATTTGTAGCTACTATATGTAATTCTCTCTTTAAAGACTCAAAAGTATCTAAAGGAAAGTAATTTTTAAAGATGGTAAAAAACTTATCAGTATCAATAAAACCAGCTTTTATTACTGTGAAAAAGTGGTAATGAAATATTGGGGTAGTTTTAAAAAAATTCAACATATCTTTAGCAGGTACATCATTTGCATAAAGTGCGGCTACAATAGCCCCCACACTACTGCCAGAAACAATGTTGGCTTCAATCTCAAATTCACGCATTGCTTTTATCAAACCTATGTGAGCCATTCCACGAACACCACCACCAGAAAGTACAAGGCCTATATTTTTAGAATTTGAAAGCGATGTATTCATAGTAGTAGGTTTTTTAAGGTTGATTGCGAATCAAATTTACTATAAATTAAAGTTTATTGGCACATATTTTTTAAACCGATTGGTTTGTGTTGAATTTTTCTTTTTACTAAATATTAAAAATTATGTTTTTTATCGGGTAAGCATTGTGTTTAAAGGAAATTTGTTTAAATCATTTTGTTGTCTTTACTTATGAAGTATAAAAAATTATTTTATTAATGTTTTATGTGCTTCATTTAGCAATTCTACTCGTTTTTCTAAGCCAATTTCAAGTGGTAATTGTGCTAAACCAATTATTCTTCTAATGATTTCTATAGCCGTAAATTTTTCTGCTAATTGATCATCTAATGAACATTTATCTTTATAAAGTTTTAATGCTTTTTTTACTATTTCATCTGATTGTTTTGCCATTTTTAAGTGGGCAATTGTTACACCAATTTCAAACTCTGCAAAACCGAAAAAGCAAAATTCTGGATCAATAATTTTTACTTCAGATTTTGTTTTTAGCCAGCTATTTGGGAAATAATCACCGTGTAATAATATATTTCCATCTTCAAGATAAAGTTTACCAAGTTCAAGCACATTGCTTTTTAATTTCTCATCTTGTTTTAAAAGCGTAGCATGTTTTTGTAAACCAGGCAAAATATCATCGAGATTTATACCATTATCGTCTAGATACGGATAAATAAAAATATGCTCATGATTAAGCTCACGCATCTTTCTATTAGTGATTTTTTTATCCGTTGTTTCTGTTGTAATACTTGTGTGTAATTTTGATATAAAATCAATAACAGTGTATAAATCTTCTTCAAGAATATATTTACCCTCTTCATATAGATTAGAATAGTCTTTTCCTGAACCTAAATCTTCCATTAGCATTACATTATTCTGCTTATCTAAATTCATAAGATTAGGCATCATTTCTTTAAGCTGAGGTACAGTTTGTATTAACTCATAAAATTCAGCTTCTCGCAAAGCACGTTCTGTTGGTGCTGCTACCTGAGGATATTTCTCTACATAATCACGACTTTGCTTTAAAATAAAAGATCTTTGATTGGTAATGACCCTTAATGTAAAGTTCATGTTGCCTTCTCCTGGTTTTTCAACCGATTTGATGCTTTCATTATTATTAAGCCATTTCTGTGCTTGTAAATATGTTGTAAGAGCAGCAATGTTGTTATTTAATTTTATCACTTTAATTCTTTTTATAGCTATCAATTAGTTTTTGATGGTAATCTGGTACTACATCAAAACAATATTTTACTGGTGTACCTTTATCAACGTCACATAGTAAATATTGTTTATAAACTTCCTTTTCATTTTCTTTTACAGTATCATCAATATGTAATTCTAAACGTGCTAATAATGGTTCAGAAATAATATCTTCTGGTGAAATTATATAATGACTTGCTAAAGCATCAAACGGATTAAAACCTGTTGCTCCTTGTGCTCTCCATTGTTCTAACCAAGGTTGAGAAGCTGTTGCTAACCATTCAGTAGCTTTATCAACTGTTTTCAATTTTTCCAGATCTTTTTGCTCTATCCATACCTTACTAGATACCTCAAAAGGACATAAAACAACAGGTATTTCATGATCTAATAAAATTTGAAAAGCATTATTGTCTAAATCAAAATTTAAATCTCTTGCTATTACACCTTTTGTTCCAATATTAAACTCGTCGTTTGGCGTTCTACGGCCGGCAACTAATACTACTTCTAGTATTTGTGATTTTAATTCAGGATACTTTAAAAGTAATAACCCGATATTGGTCGCAGGACCTATAGCTAAAATTACCATTTTATCTTTTTTTAACGCTTTTGCTAATGCTTCAACAGCATCATTAGTACTTACGTTAAAAATATCAATAGGTTGACTTGACCCTTTAAAAACTTGAATATTCCTTTTAATAAATTGTTTGTTAATATAATTTCCGATAGTAAAAGCATTGTCTACACTTGTATTACCAAAAACAGTACTTATGCCAATTATTTCAATATTAGGAGCATTTAAAAGTTGTAAGACAGCATAACCATCATCAACATCAGAAAACCCAGGGCGACCAATGTTTTTCATTCCAACGGCTAAATCTGCATCAATCCACACTTTTTTACCTTCATTCAACTTTGGCTCAGTTGTAACGATATCTGTTTTCATTTCTTCTGAAGAAATAACAGTTTTTTTATGTTTAGAATTACATGCTAGGAGCATTGTAGTTACTGATAATATACCGAAAAGTTTAATTTTTTTTATCATAATTTAATCTTTTTCCCACCAACCTTTACTATTAATATCATCACCACCAATTCTATCCGATGCTTCTTGGTAGTTTGCGTTATTTGATGCTTGTTCAGATTCAGGATACAAGTAACGAACCGGATACCTATCTTCATTTAAATTATCAGGGCCAGGTTTTAAATAAGGAATACCAGTTCTACGAACGTTAAACCAAGCTTCATGGCCTACGGAAATTAAGCTTAGCCATTTTTGAGTCAATATTTTTGTAATATCATCTTCACTGCCATCAAGAACAATCTCCGGTTTAGTAAAATATTCGGCAGGAATTTCAGTATTGTAGTATTCAAAACTTGCTGTAATTGCATTTTGATAATATGTATTAGCATCACCTGAAATATATCCTTTGGTTACAGCTTCAGCTAATGCAAATTGAACCTCTGAATATTGCATAAACTGTGCATCAACACCATCAGCTACATCTCTGAAAATACTCCCGAATAAAGAAATGTTATTTAAATCGACACCACTGCTTGAAATTGTATTTGTTGATTGTCCATTTATTAAACCATGATATTCTGGTGTGTCACTATTTGTTGTTGATCCTGTTGGATTATATAGTGTCATCATACGCGGATCATCCCAAGATTTTAAAATGGAATCTACAGTTGCCGTCATTCTATGTTCATTATACGTGCCAGATGATGCCGTAAATAAGGGAAATTGGTTTGGTGTAGAACTCAAATAGGGTAGCACCGCATTATCTTCATTTGATTGCATTAAATTACCAGAGTCTGCTAGTGTTTGTAAAGCACTAAAATCTGTCAATCGTTTACTAATTCTTATCAAGTAACGTACTTGAAGTGAGTTGGCAAACTTCACCCATTTTGTTAAATCACCACTAAATAAAACATCACCTTTAATAGTTGTATTAGTATTTTCTAAAACTGTTACAGCATTTTCTAGAACAGCAATAATTCCTGTTTCAGTATCTGTATAAATACTTTCTTGTGTATCATATTTAGGTAAAAAATTACCATCTAAAGCTCCCAACGCTTCTGTATACGGAACATCACCCCATAAATCTGTAAGTTGTGAGAATAAATAACTCTGCATAATATTACCAACCGCATTATAAGCTTCATTTGTTGTTGTTGATGCTTTTATCGAAAGAATATCAGATTGTAGCTGAAAGATTGAATTCCAGTATTCACTATTTGAACCCATTTCATATCGATCTATACGCTCAAATTCTATACTTGCGGAAAATTGTGCTAAGTAATTTGATTGCCTAAAACCTTGTTCGTAAGCATTTAAATCTGACGAAACTGAAATGACGTTGGTTAATAGAAACTGTGGACTAACCGATTCAGGGTTGTTATTGTTTTCGTTAATTTCATCAAAATTTTCAGAACATGCAGTAAATACTGTGCTTGCTATGATAATTGATAAATATATTTTTATATAATTTTTCATGATTTTAAAATTCTGTTTTTAAACTGAAACCAATACTTCTTGTTGAAGGATAAGAGAAATCTTCTACTCCGTAAGTGATACTTTGCTCTTGTAAAGCATTTAGTTCAGGGTCAAAATGTGGATTCTCAGTAAATAGTAATAAGTTACTGCCGACTAAACCAAGTTTTATTTTGTTAAAGCCAATTGAATTTACGAGTTGTTCTGAAAAATTATAATAGATGCTTACCTGCCGTAGTTTAATATAAGATGCGCTATATAATGCACTTGCTTCATTACCACGATCAAAAAAGGCATTGTTATAGTCCTGTGCTGATACTGCAGTTGTATTTGAAACATATTCCGGACTTTCACTTGTTCCGATATTTACAACACCTTCACCTATAATACCAGTTTCTCTACCAAATAGAGTTTCTTTTAAAACACCAGAAGTACTCCCTAGCGCTTTGGTTCTTGAAACAATTGTTCCGCCTTGTCTCCAATCAAATAAAAAGGTAAAGTCTAAATTTTTAAATGAGAATTTATTATTAAAACCAATTTGAAAATCTGCATTATAATTTCCTAATAAACGTAAATTAGGGTCTTGTACAGGAAAACCATTAGCATCATGTACAACTTGATCATCAAACTCAATAAATCCGGTTCCGTACATATCTCCAACACGACCATTCTCTCTAGCAATATAAAAAACTGTGTTTGATCCGCCTCCACCAGAAAAGATACTCGCTGTTCCGGTTACAAATTGATCAACAGCACTTGGGAGCTCTGTTACGATACTTCTAGATGTTGAAAAATTTGCTGAACTCTGCCATTGGAAATCATTCTTTTTAATGATTGTTGAACTCAACAAAATTTCAAGTCCACGAGTCCTTACTTTGCCACCATTCTCATTAAAGTTAGCAAAACCACTAGCTTGTGATATTGGTCTTGATATAATTTGATCAACACTTGTGTTTTGATACCCGGCAACATCTAATTGTAATCTTCCATTTAAGAACCAAGCTTCAAAACCTGCTTCAAGTGCATTTAAACGTTCAGGTTTTAATTCTGAATTTTTTAAAACTGTTTCATTAGTTACTCTAAAATCAGAACCATAATTTTGGTTTAATAACAAATTCTGACTTGTTTGATACGGATCGGTATCATTACCAACACTTGCAGCACTAAATCTAAAATTTAAATAAGAGATTGCTTCTGGTAGTTTAAAAACATTAGTAGCTACATAACTAAAACCTGCTGAGTAGTAACCAAATGAATTACTATCTTCAGGCAATGTACTACTCCAATCATTACGATAGGTAAAATCAAAATAAAGAGCATTTTTGTATGATAAATTTCCAGTTCCATAAATACTATTGATTCGTTTTGTAAACGTATTACTTTCTGAAACAATAGCGGATTTAGAATTTGCTAAGGTGTAAATATCGGGTATCGCTAATTGAGAAGCTTCTGAATAACTATACTCAATATCTTGATCAAAGCGATTTCCCCCAGCTGAAATTGTGTAGTTCCAATCATCGTTTATAGCGTCATTATAAGAAATTAATACATCAGTATTTAACTCTCTAAAATAAACATTATCTTCTCTATAGGACCCATCAGGGTTTGCATTTGTGCTTACTGCACGCCTAAATTCTCTTTTATCATTATAGGTGTCAATACCCGCACGAATTGTAACATCGAGTTTATCGGTTACATTATAAATTGCAGATGCATTTCCTAAAAATCTGTTTTTATTAAAACTATTGGTGTTCTCATAAACTGTTAAATAAGGGTTTGTTAGCCAATTATAATTAATATCAAAGTGCTGAATATTTGTTTGTCCGGCTTGCCAATAATCTTTAAATGAATCAATATTTGCTTGCCTACCAGTCCAGTTAAAACCATAAAGTGGATTTTCGTAACCATAACCTAAATTTGGCCGGTTATTACTTCGTGTATTAATATAATTTACAAAAGCGTTTACATTTACATTGTCACTTAAAATTTGGTGAATATTTAATGAAATTCCGTCACGATCTAAATCTGTATTAGGCACTATACCTTCATTTCTTAGGTTGCTATATGAGATACGACTATTACCATTTTCACCCGATGAGTTTATGGCAATATTATTCTGTTTGGTAATTCCGGTTTCAAAAAAGTTACGTACGTTATTTGGGTTTGATACCCATGGCGTTGCTGTAATAGGAGAAAGGCTTCCATCAGCTAAAGTTCTAGCAATTACATCTCCAGCACGAACAACATTTCCGTTTGCATCAGTAGACGGACTATCAAATTGATTGATTAGAAGTCCTTCATCTAATCTTGGACCATAACTACTTAAACCACCATCATTAATACCAGCTCCAGCTCCGTTTTGAAAAGAATATTGACCGTTAGAACCACCGCCATAAACATTTTGATATTCAGGTAGTGTTAATAATGTTTCAACTGTTAAAGAGCTACTTGTTGTAACCCCAAAACCCTTTTTGTTTTTTCCTTTTTTGGTGGTAATTACAACAACGCCATTTGCTGCTCTTGCACCATATAAAGCTGCAGAACCGGCACCTTTTAAAATAGAAATTGAAGTAATATCGTCAGGGCTTATTTCTGATCCGCCATTACCAAAATCAACTTCTTGCAATGCGCCATCGTTGACAAGGTTACTGGTAATTTGTTCATTACTTATAGGTACACCATCAACTACAAATAAAGGTTGGTTGCTACTACTTAATGAGTTTTCACCACGAATAACAATTCTAGAGGAAGAACCTACACCTGAAGAACCGTTTGTTATTTGTACCCCAGCAACTTGACCAGCTAAGCTATTTACTACGTTGGTTAATGTAACTTCGGTAAGTTTTTCTGGAGCAACAGTTGTTACAGCAGAAACTAATGACTGTTTCTCTCTTTCAATACCTAAAGCAGTTACCACAATTTCACTAAGTTGTTCGGTGTCTGTTTCGAGGGTTATTATCTTAGGAAAAATATTATCAATTATATTTATATTCTGACTTTGATATCCGATTGATGAAATATTGATTTTAAAATTTTTATTATTTGTTGATAAAGTAAATGAACCATCTTCAGCTGTAACAGTATAATTATTTGTAGTTACTTCGTTAATGGTAACAAATGGTATTGGTTGGTTTTCGGTATCGACCACAATTGCCCTAAATGTATTTGTTTGAGCAAATAGGGATATGGCAAATAACTGAAATACAGCTATTAATGCTATTTTCATAATATTGAGTAATAAGTTGGATGAATTATTATATAAGATGGGCCTAATTCCTTTAAAATTAGATTAATCTTATATGCTACTACGGAAATATTATAAGGTTGGAGGGCCTCTTAAGGAAAAAGTATTGAGTGAACCATATGATGCAACATTGACAATTGCAGTGTCAATTAATTCTTCCTCTACATTGAAATTATCTAATATGTAAGAAGCTAAAGTTGAATTACTATTTGAATATGCAAACTCTAATGCATTGTTTTTAGAATCAATATCTGATAAGGTTTCTAAAATTGAAAGTGAGTTTGAGCTTTTTAAAGCAAAAGTTCTTATTTCTCTTGATAAATTACTCGTTAGCCAAGAGAAATTTTTAAACGCTTTTTCATCAAAAGTAGATTTATTAAACCCTAAAAGGTAAACACCACCATCTTTTGAAGGGCCAAAAACTATATCTTGATTTGATAATAACCATATGGCTTTTTTTATGTGAAGCGATGTTAAGTTAGGAGTGTCATTTCCTATTGAAATAACCTTTTCATACCCTTTATCAAATAAAGTCTTATAAGCATTAAAATAACGCTCACTAAAAGTAGAACCTTTTTGTTTAGTTTCATCTAAAAGAACAACATCAACACCACTTTCTTTTGCAACATTTAAAGTTTTTTGGTTAAGTAGATTAAAAAACTTTTTTGATGCTTTTTTTTTATTAGACCCAAATATTGGTTTTCTCTCTGCTTCAATAGATGCAGAAAGTGAGAAAACGAATAAAACTGTTTTGTTGTTATTTGGTATCATTATTGATTTTTGTCGGGAAAAAAGTTTTAACCTTAACTTACATTTTAAAAATAATAATATTAGTTCTAAAAATAGTCAACTTTTTTATAATTAGTATCGTTGTAATTACGATAAAACAGACTAATGGGTTTGGTTTTTTTAAGAATCAGCTTTATTATACCATTTTTATGAGGTTCAACGAGTTTTAGTTATGGTTTAACCTGATTCTTAAGTTGTAACTATGATCTTAATTAACTTTGTTAAAGACCTATGGGTCTGTTTACCCCAAAACCCCAATCTTATGCAAAAAAGCACAAAACGTATTGCTACCATGCACAAAATGCAAGTTACTGGACTTGAAATGTTTTATAAAAATGGATATTATAGTACTAGTGTTGATGATATTTTAAAAGAATTAAACTTATCTAAAGGAGCTTTCTATTATCACTTCAAATCAAAGGAAGAATTTTTCATTAGTATACTTCAAAGCCTAGTGGTGAAAAAAGTATATAGTATGCTTATTGAGCCAATTGAAGGGCACGATAATCCAATAGACCTTATTACTAATTGTTTAGAAGATGCTTTGCAAACTGCAGAACATAACGAATATGATTATGGATTTGTATTACAAAACTTTATTACGGAATTTAATGGAAGTAACCCTGAAATTATGAAGTATTTAAACGATACTTTGAAAATTTGGGAGGTTAATTTAGTGTCTACTTTACAAAGAGGAAAGTTCAATGGTTATGTAGACCGTCATATAGACTGTGAAGGTGTTGCTAGTTATATTATTTCTTCGTTCTTAGGAATAAGAACTTTAATGGTTGAAGGTAGTGCAACAGCACTTAGATATAGATATATGCAACAAATACGTTTTTACCTTAGAGCTATGGCTAATAAACAAACAGCTTAATTATATAACACCTGTTCTATTTTATTTAAAATTACATCTGGAGTAATTGTTTCCATTGCTTTCTCATAGCCTTTCGGGTATTTGTTTCCATAAATTGAGGTTGGTATTAATGGGAATTTTTCTCTGTCAGCTAATAACGCATTTGTTGGATTCTGATTAAAAGGATAAAATCCTGCAAATGGATGAGTTACCCCCCACAATGTAACGGTTGGTATTTGATAAATAGCAGCAATGTGAGCATTTCCGCTATCCATTGCAAGCATCAAATCTAATTGCGAGATAATGGCAAGTTCTTCTGAAAAAGAAACCCTCTTGGTCATATTAATGCAATTACTGTACTTATTTTGCCAAGTGTCTAGCTGTAATTTTTCATTGTCACCACCACCAAATAGAATTATTTTATACTTACCAGTATTATTTAATTCATTAACCACATGTTCCATAAGTTCAAATGGATACATTTTGCCTTTAAAAGCAGCAAAAGGAGCAATACCTATCCATTTTTTTGTGTCAACCCCTAACTGTTTTTGAGTTTCAGGCGCAATGGAAATTTTTGAGTTTTTAGGTATTTCATTTAAGTCTATTTTAAAACCAAGTTTTTCAAATACGTCAGAATATCTTTTGTGTGTGGTTTTAAGTTGAATTATTTTTTTTTGTTTACTTGCCGTTAAAGCTTTCTTCTCATTCCTTCCTTTATCAATTTGATAAAAAGGAATTTTACTTTTCTTAAAGTAAAATTTTAGTATGTTACTCCTTAAAACATTATGTAGGTCAGCAACTGCATCAATTTTTAAATTCTTTAATTCTTTGTACAATTTTAAAAGTCCTAAAACTCCTTTATGTTTTCCATTTAAATCAGGTTCATAAATAGTTACGTTCGGCAATTGAGAAAACATAGGCTTGAAGAAACCTCTGGTAAGCATAGTAATTTTAATATCAGGATACTGTTGTGTTAATGCTTTTAGAACAGGCACTGTCATTGCAACATCACCCATTGCAGATAACCTAATAACTAGTATATGTTTTTTTGATGTTTGAATCATTGGTAAAATTATTTTTTACCACGGAGTATAGGGTTTAACTCATCATCATTATACATTTTCATCTGTTTATAGACTTTCATGTATTTACTACCATTTTCAATATCTGCTATTAACTGATCAATTGCTGTAGATAAATCTTTTTTCTGTTCTAAAAGGATTGCTAATTTAGATTGGCATTTTTTAATATGTTCTTCAGAAGCATCAGTTCTTGTAGCTTCTTCTTTCATATGATATACTTTTAGCGCAAGTATAGACAAACGGTCGATAGCCCAAGCAGGACTTTCTGTATTTATTGTAGCGTTATCCTTAATTTTAACCGATTGGTATTTATTTAAAAAATAACTATCAATATATTCAACTAAGTCAGTTCTATCTTGGTTGCTAGCATCAATTTTTCGTTTCAAAATTAATGCATCATCAGGGTTTATGTTAGGGTCACGAATAATATCTTCATAATGCCATTGTACAGTATCTATCCAATTTTTTCTGTATAGCAAATGTGAGATTTCATCCTTTGTGTATGGGTTTTCAAAAGATTGATATACATCATCTTCAATATGATATTTTTCTATACTTTTTTCAAAAATTGCAAATGCAAATTCACTAAACATAAACTCAAAATTTATAACAAAGATACTTTTTTTTAATTCAATTTTTGGTGAAGAATCTAGTTAGAAATTTTAAGTATATCTTACCAATAAAACTATTAAAGGAACAATTATAGAAGAAATTAAAATCACTTCTTTGATTTTTGGTTTTTTAATGTTTTCAATATAATTAGTCATAAAAACTGAAGTAGCAAAGAATGTAATTAATATTGGTGCAATTTCATGTGTTGATTTAATTATAGTAATTATTAATCCTACAAAAAAGAAAACTGTTACAAGTCGCATTGTATTGATTCGCCCTTGGCCAGATGAAGCAAGTTTTATAAATGTAAATATAATTAAGGTTAGTGCTGTAGGAATGTATAAGATTACTTTAAGACTACTTTTCCATTCTAAAATATATTCCCATGTAATTTTCACAGAAAATTGATAGTGATTTAAAATAAAGTCTTTTTGACCTATTAATGTGGTAATCATTAATAGTAAAATACTAAATGTTATTATTGCTATTATTGGCACCAACCAATTGCGAATATTCTTAGGGTCATAAATATAAATTGTAACGTAGATTAATACGAGATAGAGTAGTGCTAAGTCGTAAAATAAACTGGAAATTAATATCCATAAAGTGGCATCAAAAATCTTACGCTTAACATCTTTTAATGATTTAATACTTAATAGTCGTCTAACCGCTAAAAGGATAAAAAAAGTACAGTATATACTATTTTGATCCATCAAAATTTCAGGAAAAACGATTATTAGTAATGCAAAATATAAAATAGTAAAAGAGTTACTACCTGTTATTTTATTGCGTTTTATAATAAAATCGATTAAAAGTACATTAATTAATAACGCACTAACTGCAGGCAAATAACCCAGTAAATGTTCAGTAATAAAAGGTGTTGAGAAGATAAAATAAACCGTAACCCAATAGAATACAAACAAGAAAGTAAGTATAATAATGAAATTAATTGGTTTTGTTTTGCCAAAAATGCTTGATATCATCTTGGGTTTTTATATTTTTGTGTGGTAAATATAATTAAGATGGAATCATTTTTTAAAGCAATTGAAGATTTATTTGTAAACGTATTATTTATCCCTCTTGATGCGTTGCGTTTTATGCATAGCTGGTGGGCAGCAAATACGTTAAACTGGATATTCATGATAGTTGGTGCTGTAGCCTTTACTTACTGGATGTTAGAATTGAAAAAATATAACGAAGGTGGAGAAGAAAGAAAAGATGTTACTGCTCATTCTTATTTAGGAAAATAAAAAAAGCCCTTTATTAAAAAGGGCTTTTTTATTAATTCTTATAGATCAAAACCAAGATCTTTTCTGTAATACATTTTATCAAAATGTATCTTTTCCATACTCTCATATGATTTTTCTAGTGCTTCTTTAAAATCATTTCCGAAAGCTGTAACAGCCAAAACCCTACCGCCAGCAGTTACTACTGTGTCATTTTTTAAAGTTGTACCTGCATGAAAAACTGTAGCATCATTTACATTTTCAAATCCTGATATTTCAATACCTTTTTCATAAGCTTCAGGATAACCGCCAGAAACTGCCATAACAGTTGTTGCTGTACGTTCATCTAGTTCTAAGTCGATCGTATTTAAAGTTTGATTCGCGACTGCTTCAAAAACCTCAACTAAATCATTTTTTATTCTAGGAATAACAACCTCAGTTTCAGGATCACCTAACCTGACATTATATTCAATTACTTTTGGGTCGTTGTCTACTTTAATTAATCCTATAAATATAAATCCTTTATATGGCAAATCGTCTTTTTTAAGACCTTCTACAGTAGGTTTTACAACTCTTGTGTGTATTTTATCCATAAACTCCTTATTCGCAAAAGGAACTGGAGAAATTGCGCCCATACCACCAGTGTTTAAACCAGTATCACCTTCACCGATACGTTTATAGTCTTTAGCAGTTGGTAAAACTTTATAATTTTCACCATCAGTTAAAACAAAAACACTTAATTCTATACCGTCTAAAAACTCTTCAATAACAACAGTCGTACTTGCACTACCAAACTTAGCATCAACAAGCATTGTTTTTAGTTCGTCTTTAGCTTCCTGTAAATTATTTAATATTAAAACTCCTTTACCAGCAGCTAAACCATCAGCTTTTAAAACGTAAGGTGCTTTTAATGTTTCTAGAAATTTATAACCATCTTCTAATGTATCAGAAGTAAAACTTTGATATGCAGCAGTAGGAATGTTATGACGCATCATAAATTCTTTCGCAAAATCTTTACTACCTTCTAAAGTAGCTGCGGCTTTTTGCGGACCTATTACAGGAATATTTTTTAAAGTTTCATCATTTAAAAAGAAATCATGAACGCCATTTACTAACGGATCTTCAGGTCCAACAACAACCATATCTATATTATGATCAACAACAGCATTTTTAATTGAGTCAAAATCATTGACACCAATATTTAAATTTACTGCTATAGATGCTGTTCCAGCATTACCAGGTGCAACAAATAGTTGTGTAAGTTTTGTGCTTTGTTTTAATTTCCAAGCAAGTGTGTGTTCTCTACCACCCGCTCCAAGAATAAGAATGTTCATAATTGAAGGTTTGTGCAAAAATATCTATTGGATTTGAATTAGCTATGATTTATTAGAGAAATCACGATGTTCTTTTTTTTGAAGCTCCTCAGGAGATAACGATTTAAAATAATCATAAACAATTTTTAAACCTTCAGCACGGTTTGTTTTTGGTTCCCAGCTCAATATTTCTTTAGCTCTACTAATATCCGGTTGGCGCTGTAGAGGGTCATCCTGAGGTAAAGGTTTGTGAATTATCTTTTGATCTGTGCCTGTAAGTTTTATAATCTCTTGAGCAAATTCAAGTATTGTGGTTTCATGTGGATTTCCGATATTAATCGGATCAGTATAGTCGCTCATTAATAAACGGTAAATACCTTCTACTTGATCATCAATATAGCAGAAAGATCTTGTTTGTGATCCATCACCAAATACTGTTAAATCTTCACCACGTAAAGCTTGTCCCATAAAAGCGGGAACTACACGACCATCATTTAATCGCATTCTAGATCCATATGTATTAAAAATACGAACAATGCGCGTATCCAAACCATGATAACGGTGATAAGCCATGGTTAAAGATTCCATAAAGCGTTTTGCTTCATCATAAACACCACGTGGCCCTATAGAACTTACATTACCATAGTAATCTTCATTTTGTGGGTGAACAAGTGGGTCACCATAAATTTCCGAAGTAGAAGCAACGAGTATTCTTGATTTTTTTTGCATAGCTAACCCCAAAAGATTTAAAGTCCCTAATGAACTAACTTTTAAAGTTTCAATAGGTATTTTTAAATAATCGATTGGACTTGCAGGTGAAGCAAAATGAAGAATATAGTCAACGTTACCTTCTAAATGTACAAATGTACTTACATCATGATGATGAAACTCAAATTGTTCAAGAGGGAATAGGTGAGAAATGTTTTTAAGGTCTCCAGTTATAAGGTTATCCATTGCAATGACATAAAATCCTTCTTTAATAAAACGATCACATAAATGTGAACCCAAAAAACCTGCTGCACCGGTTATAAGTACTTTTTTCATTTATCTTAATGAATTATGTATTTTAAATAGCATTTTCATCACCATTAATTGCTTTAATAATTGTTTGTAAAATAATTTTTAAATCTAATATTAGTGACCAATTTTCAACGTAGAAAATATCAAATTTGACTCTATTTATTATATCAGAATCTTCTTCTATTTCTCCACGATATCCTCTGACTTGAGCTAATCCTGTAATACCAGGTTTTACAAATTGACGTAACATATATTTATCTACGATGGCTTCATATTCTAAAGATAGTTTTAGCATATGTGGCCTTGGGCCAACAACAGACATATTTCCAAATAGCACATTATAAAATTGAGGTAATTCGTCTATGCTGGTTCGCCTTATAAATTTACCAACTTTTGTAACACGCATATCATTTTTTACTGTTTGAAACCTATCTCCGCCATTATCTAAGCCCATTGATCTAAATTTATAGCAATAAAACTCTTTATTATCAATTCCATTTCTTAATTGTCTAAAAAAAATAGGGCCTTTTGATTCAAGTCTAATAATTAAAGCAATTATAGGGGTTAACCATGATAATAAGCCAATTATGACAAATATTGAAAAAATGATATCAAAAAATCTTTTTAAAACTGAATTTAGAGAGCTGTGTAGAGGAATATCTCTTAAGGATAATACAGGGATATAATCATAGTATTCAAATTTCAATTTTTTAGAAAAAATGTTCTTATTATCTGGAATAAATTTTAATAATTTAATATTATTATCTGCAAAATTTATTATTTCATTTAATTCAGAATTTTTTAATTCAGAAACAGAACAATATATTTCATTGACATTATTGTTTAATATGTAATTATAAACATTTTTAAGATTAAACCCTTTCTCTTTAGTGTCAAACCCTTTAACAAAATTATACCCGTATTCAGGTCTTATATTAAAAACATTTATTAGTTGACTTGTTTTTTTATTCTTACCAATAACAACTACTTTAGATTTATAATCTTTAAAAATTTTTCTAAATTTTAATAATAAAATATATTTTCCAAACTTAAGTAAGAAAATTATTATCGTAACAATTAGATAATATTTTAGAAAAAATAATCTACTAATATTTAATTGCTTAAAAAAACCTAAAAATGCAAAAAGAATTAAAAAAAATAGACTAAACTGTTTTATGAAATTTTTTAAAATATAAGTTATTTTAGAAAATCTATAAATTGAATAAAATTTAGTAATTATAGAAATTAGAATCCAACATATTGTTATGTAAATATTAAACAAAAATGGTTTTTGAAAATTAGTTATAACTAATTTTGCGAAAAAGTTTATAATTAATATATCTACTAAATAAATGATTGGAGTTAAAAAACTTATAAAATTATTTTGCTTATTAAACATTCAAAAGTTATAATTAATATTTAAAACAAATATATATTTTTAAAGTTTATTACATAACAAGAGTTCTTCTTTCTTTGATTTAAAAATAGCAAAACTTTCTTAATCTTTATATAATAGTATTATTTTTGTTCTAATAACTAAATGGATAAATTAATTATTTTAAATGAATTTTAAAAATAAATCTCTAATACTAAATTTTAGTGGATATACATTAATAAATTTATTTAATTCAATAACACCATTTATTGTTCTTCCAATTCTAACTTTAAACTTAACACCAGAGGATATTGGTATATTGGATTTGTTTTCAACATCTGCAATTTTCATAACACCATTAATAGGACTTTGCTTTGTTCAATCAATTAGTAAATTATACTATGTTTTTTCTGACAAAAAAAAATACCTTTCTTCACTTTTTTCATCTGTTTTTCTTTTAGGTTTTTTTTTTATAATCGCAAGTGCAGTAGTATTATTTTTAACTAAAATTTTTTTAATTCCAGAAAACTTAAAAATTTTAATTTTATTGATAATAATCTATGTGTCATTAAACATAGTTATTGAAGGGTTTTTAATGTTGAAACGAAATGAAGAAAAAATTAAACAATTTGCTATAGTTAGAATTTTAAAATCTTTATTAGAAATATCATTAACGGTTATTTTTTTATATTATATAGATGATTATATGTTGCGTGTATTAGCAATAATTTGCTCAACATCAATTACTTTTTTTTATGTGCTTTATCTTTTGATTAATCAAAGTAAAATTAGTTTTGAAATTAATAAAGAAGTTTTAAAGAAAATTTTTATTTACTCTACTCCTTTAATATTTCATACTTTGTTTGCTAGTATCCTTAATTACGCAGATAGATATTTTATTGCTGATATATTGGATGTTTCACAATTAGGTAAGTATTCTGTTGTTTACCAATTGTGTATGCTTTTGAGCCTGCTTATAAATTCATTTAATATGGCATGGACCCCATATTTTATGAAGAATATGACTTCTAAAAAAGAAGAGTTTTTAAATAAAATACCCAATTTATATAAGAAGTATATTATTGTGTTATTTGCTTTTTCATGTGTTTTATTTTTAATTATACCTTTGATATATAAATATTATGTTGGATATGATTATATCGTAGATAATAAAATATATGGAGTTTTAATTTTGGGTTATTTTTTTAATGGTCTTTATAGATTTAAAGTTGCTTATTTGTTCTATTATGAAAAGACTATTTCAATCGCTAAATTATCATTCATTACAGCGGTAATTAATCTTATTTTGAATTATTTTTTGATAAATGAATATGGCCTTCTAGGGGCAGCATTTGCAACCCTAGTATCATACTTAGTTCTTTATTTATTACTTGAAAAATTGTTAATTAATAATAAAAATGAAAAAATTAATAATAACGTTATTTAGAAAAATAAGGACATTCATATTTACATTTATTGCAAAATTAAGTAATAATGATTTTAAGGCACAAATTAAGGCTAATGGCTTTACTTATTTGACCAATAAAACAAAAACAGGAAAAAACCTTCATTTTAATGGATTACATGTTTATGGGAAAGGTAATGTCTTAATCGGAGATAATTTTCATTCAGGAAAAGGTTGTAAAATTATTACAGATATACATGATTATAATGGTAAAAAATTACCATATGATGAAACTATTATTTCTAAAAATGTTATTATTGAAGATAATGTTTGGTTAGGTATGGATGTAACGTTATTAGGAGGTGTAAAAATAGGAGAAGGGGCAATTATTCAAGCCGGAAGCGTTGTTGTTTCTGATATTGAAGCTTTAGCTATTGCGGGGGGGCATCCTGCAAAAGTATTTTCGAAAAGAAACAGTGATCATTACGATGATTTAATAAATAAAAAATCTTTTTTTTAATTAGAAAGTATGATATATCTACTTTTATTAATTTTTATTTTTAATTTATTCTATATAATTAGAAAAGGATTGTATACTAGTACTTTTATTATTCATTTCTTTTTTGTTAGTCTAATTTTTATAGGTCCGCCAATCTATTATGAGCTTGGTTTTACAACATACGCACATAGCTTTGATGATCAAGATTTAGTACTGTTTGAAATTTATGGAATTTCTGTTTTTTTCTGCACCCTAGTTTATTTTTATTTTTTAAAACGATTGAATAAAAGTTTTTTTAATCGTTTTTTTCAAAATTATAGAGATAGAAATGTTACAGTTATTTTTTTATATTTTGTACTATGGTATACGCTAGTATTAGGGTATTTACTTTTCTATTTTAATGAGTTACCTTTAACCAAATTTGTATTAACAGGACATTTGCCAGATAGGCTTGATCAATCAGGTAAAGTAAAATTGTTTTATACATTTTCATCTTTTTTTATGGTATTTGTACCATCGGGTTATTTCTTTTTTATTAAGTTTTTGAAAAGTAATATTTCAAAAATTTTAATGCTTTTATTAGTAATATTTATACTTACCTCAGGGGGTCATAAAGGCTTAGTCTCATTTTTTGTAATTTTCGCTTTATTTTTTTCGGGTATTCGTTTTAATTTTAAATATTTATTAATTGGTTTAGTTTCTTTAGTTGGTTTGCTAACTATTTATACCCTAAGTAAGGGTCGAGAATTTAATAAAGAAACTTTTTTTTACCTTTTAGAGTCACCACCTCGTAGGTTTTTTGTTACCCAAGGTTCTGCTTTTATAACAAGAATTTCTCTAGACAGAAAAGGTTTGTACGAAGGAAACATTTATGATTATCAAGTTATAAAAAGAGAAACGTTTCAATTTATATATCCTAGTGTAAATGAAAAAGGAGCAGCACCAACAATTTTTCTTGGTGATTTACATGTAAGGTATGGTTATTTTATTACCATGTTTATTTATGTGACTTTTTTGATTTTTACTTTCTTTTTTATCAAAGGGACAGATAATATGGATAGTAGAAGACTTTACCTCTGGTGGAACATTTTTATATTTTTCTATTTGCTTGGTATGGCAGAAATTTCATATACGAGTGTATTAAGGATGATTTTAGTTATGTTTAATTTTGCCGCAATACTATTTATTCCTTATTTAAAATTAAAGAATATTGAAAACAAAATTATTTAGAAAAATTGGATATTATTTAGGCGTTATATTTTTTATAAGCTTATTTGCAAAAGAGAATATAAGTTCAATATCATTTATAGCACTTATTATATTTGCTATATTTTTATGTTTTAAAAAGTTAAATAAATTTAGTGATTTTTTAAAAGAAAAGTATATAAGTGTTTTAATGATCTTATATTTTTTATTGGCATTATTAGGCTTGTTTTTTGATATAAATTCTAAACCTAATTATTTAATTCGGCTATTACCTTTTTTGTTTTTTCCTTTAATATTTTACTACTTTCTTTTTTATAAAAATCATATTTATAATCTTATAAAGATTTTTATAACGGTAAATTTTATTTTTTTAATATTACTTGATACGTATGCAATAATAGATATTATAAAAAACCAATCTTTGTTTGTTTCTCAAGCAGGCAGAGAATATTACCGTTTTTTATATACACGATATACTGATGGAGGAAATTTTGAACATATTTACCTTAGTCTCTATTCGTTTTTATCAGGAATACTCTTATATCAGTTTAAAATAACTACTATAAAAATTAGAATATTACTTGGTTTTTATTTGTTACTTCACCTTTTTATGATGGGGTCTAGAGCAATTATAATATCAATAATTCTTGGAGGCTTTTTATTTCTTTTAGTAATTTCATTAAAAAATAAAAAATATATTAAATATTTTTTTGGTTTTATTTTAACTATTTCCCTTTTATTTTCATCAGCTTATTTATTCAAAGATACTCTTCTTTTTAATAGGTATTCTCAAGTGTTTGAATGGTACCAAAAAAGAGATTTAATTTTAGAAAGAAATTATTCTGTGAATAATAGGTTAAAGGTATATATTATTGGGCTAGAAGCTTGTTTTGATAGTAGTGGGGGTATAGATGGCACAGGTTTAGCAGATAAAAAGATAAAAGACACTTATGATTTAAAATTTACTACTAAATTCCCTTTTAAAACGAGTACATATAATGCACATAATCAATATATAAATAATTTTATAGATTGGGGTTATATAGGTGTTTTGGTATTAATTAGTTTATTAATTTTAATAATAAGAAACTGCTTTAAAGAAAACTTATTATACATATGTTTTTTCTGGATATGTTTTTCAATATTATTATTAATGGAGTGCATTTTATACCGTCAACGCGGTGTATTTTTATTTGTAATTTTCTTAGCCATCTTTGCACAAACTAAAATAATTAACAACAATATTACCCTTACAAATGATGAATAATCCATTAGTATCTATAGTAGTTCCAAATTATAATGGTGCTGACTATCTTAAAGAATGTATAGATTCAATACTTAACCAATCATATACTAATTGGGAGTTAATAATTTGTGATGATAATTCTAAAGATAAAAGCGTAGAGGTTATAAATAGTTATAATGATTCAAGAATTTTACCTCCAATTATACTTGAGACCAATCAAGGCGCAGCAATAACAAGAAACTCGGCTATTAAGGCTGCAAAAGGAGTTTTTATTGCTTTTCTTGATAATGATGATTATTGGAATGAGGATAAGTTAAAGTTGCAATTAGAGTTTATGCTTAAAAACAATTATAGTTTTACATACACTAATTATATTCAATTTTCAAAAACTAAAAACACATTAATTAGTTGTAAGAATAAAGTTTCTAAAAATGACTTATTAAGAAATAATTATATCTTAACCTCAACAGTTATATATGATGCAGAAAAATTAGGTAAAATTTACATGGTTAATATGCGAAAAAGGCAAGACTGGAGTCTTTTTATTAACATTGTAAAAAAGTCTAAATATGCATATTGTTTACCATTAGAGTTAACAAATTATCGTAAACATGACAATTCAATTTCAGCAAATAAATTTGATTTGTTTATGTATAATTTTAACTTTTATAACAATGCATTAGGTTATAATAAATTCATGAGTTTATTATTAATGGTAAGATTTTTATTCTACTATTTTATTAAAAAAATTATAGAAAGAATCTCTTGATATCATAGGTGAAAATATATAATTTGATGATTCAGCGACCTTTTTTGAGTTATTTTTAGAACTTTTAATGTGGTCTAAGAGACTTTCTAATGATTTTTTATCAGTAACAACATGGTTGTATTTATTTGCACCAATAATACCCTTTAAGTGGGTTGAATAAAGGCCATCAATATCAACAGATATATTTGGGGTGCCAAGAGCTAAACTCTCTAAAGCGCAAGTTGAATATACCGTCATATGGTAATCACTAAATTTTATAAGTTCATAAGTATTTATTTTTTCCCATTTTAAAATATTATTTCTTTTTAAAAAGTTAACATTATTATTTGTATTTCTTGGTTTGTAGATAAAACAGATTTTGCTAAATTTTTCAGCAACAGAATTTATTAATGATAACAATTCAGTATCAGTATTTTCTAGTTGGCCAGTTATACAAATAACTTTCTCAAATTTTTTAGAAATTTCAGTAAACTCAATACTTTTTTCTAAATTTTTATTTACTTCAAATATGAAAGAATAGCCGTAATCAAGTATATTCTCTTCACTTACAAAATTAGTTGATTTTATAATATTGGTAAAATAGGGCCCATAGCTTAAAAAATAATCAGGAATATACTCATCTCCATAATATGAAGAAAAATTATAAGCACGGTGTTCTTTTGTAACTAAGCCATGTTGAAGTTCAATAACTGGTATTTTATTTTTTTTACAAGCTTTTAGCAACCCAAAATTTGAATAATAACAAACTACAAATACTGCTTTTGGTTTTTTAAATTTAAATATAAAATTATAAAACAAAAACCCCACATGGTATCTGTGATAAATATTTTTAATACTTTCTAAATCTTTTTTTAAGTATTTTTCCAGTTTCTTTAATCCTTTAATATTTGGCTTTTTTATAAGTTTTAAAAGAATAAATTGAATAAAAAAAATGAAAGACATTCCTATTATAAATTCCCCTTTTTGTAATTTTTTAAATTTAGTTTTTCCTTTAGGTATTGGATTTTCAAAAAGAACATAGTTCGTAGTGTATTTTAATAATCCAGAAGTAATTCTATCAAAATGAATGTTATTTATTGCATACCTTCTTTCTGAATTTGTAAAAACCCAATTATCAGATTTGTAAACTTTATATATTGAAAAAATATCAGGAACCACACCTTTAAGTAAAGTCCAAATTACTTGTGAGGATGTTTTTTTTAAGATCTCATTTTTTGAAGGTTCTAGTGTAATTAAATAACTTTTAATTATTGGCCAGATACAGGTGTTTTTGTGCTTAATTTTTGAAACATCAAAATCTTTTTCAATTTGGCTATAGGACATTATTTTTTTATTTTCATAAAATAGACTTCTGTGTTTTTTGAATTACTTAGGCCTTGAGTAAATAATAATTTTGGACCATTATTGTCATACCTACTTATGTTAGGTAGCCAAGAAGGGCTTTTTATATTAAGATCTTTAGTTGAATAGGTTTCTAAAAGATCATAAGATGAATCTAATTTTAATATTTTTAAACTCGTGTGTTGCTGTTTTTTTCCCCATAATTCATTTTTTAAGTAAAGATCTTTTGGCATTGCTGTAGCAACAATGTATAATTTTTTTTTGAAAAAAGAAATTGCAGAAGGGCTATAAAGGTAATCAGTACTATTTTTATCTAATTTAATTTCTTTATGAAACCATTTACCTTTTTTCTTAAAAGTAAGAAATAACTTTGACGATCTGTTTAATTCTTTAGAGTAAACAAAGTAAGGCTTTCCATTATTGAAAGCTATGTTACTTATACCGTAATTTGCCATTGAAAACTCTGGATTTGAATTTCCTGATACAAGTTCAATATCTGCTGAATAACTAGGAAGGCTTAATTTTTTTCCATTATTTAACCAGCTTTTCCCATTATCCTTTGAATACATATAACCAACAAAATAAGATCCTCCATTTCTGTTGTCAGTAAATTTATATTTTTTATTTCTTGGATGAAATTCATAATTTTTAAATGAAATATGTATAATATCATCATCACCTATAATTATTGATTTATTCCACCTTGTATAACCATTTTTTACGGTTAAATTTTTTGGATTATCTTTTAATTTACCAAATGAAGGTAATTTTTCAAAGTTTGATTTTAATAATATTTTGCCTTTAGTCCATTTTAATTCATTCACATTTTTAGAAAATAGCATTAATGACCACGCGCCTCTAGAAACTGTATTTCTGCCTAATAAATATAAGTCGTCATTTTTATTAATTGCTAAAGATGGGTATGTCATATTACTTCCAATTAAGATTTTTTCTTCCCATATTTTACAATTATTTGGATACTTAGATTTTCTATAGTTAAATGGCCCAACATGTGGACCATAAGCTATATGAAGATACCCTTTAGAATCTATTACAATAGACCCTCCGCCATGGTTATCGGATACTGAATCTAAAACAATTTCTGTTGACCATTTTTTGGTATTTTTATCGTATTCTTTTAAAGCGATATATTCTTTGTTAGTATTATGTATAAGATAAGTAACAAAAATTTTATCTTTAGTTTCTATTATTTTATTTGAATCAATGTAAGCAGTGGCTCTAGATGAACCTTGCTTTGAAATAGAAGTTATTGAAATTTTGTTGTTCTTTTTTTGGCAAAAAATAAGATTAAATGCTATTAAAAGAATTAATGTTGATGTATTTTTTATAGTATTATTCTTTAATAACATATTCTGCAATTTTCCAATCTAATTTGGTGTCAATATCTATCGATGAAAGTTCATCCATTTCATATTTTTTTATTTTTTTAAAAGTTGAAAAATCACCTTTTAAAAAAGTGGATACATTAATAATATATATAGCTCCATTATATTCCCAAACCTTTGGACAATCTTGCCTTCTAGTAAATTTACCTTTTTTAGATTTTAATAAGTAACCTGTTTCTTCTTCTTCAAATAAGTTGTAATATGGGTTTGATGAAGATTCTTTTACAGAAACTACCATGTCTAAAGAGCTATTATATAATTTTAAAGCATCTGTAATGTGTTTTTGAGTTCTAAATGGAGATGTTGGTTGAAGTAAAATAATTACTTCAGGTTTACTGCCTTTTTCAAGGTAATATTTTAAGGTATGCATTATTACATCGTAACTATTTGCCTCATCAGTGGCTAAATAAGCTGGTCTTAAAAAAGGAACTTTTAGGCCAGATTGTTCTACTGCTGTTTTTATTTTATTATCATCAGTTGAAACAATAATATTTTTATCTTCAAACAGGTGCCTAGCTGCTTCAATTGTATAGTTTATTAATTGTTTGCCATTAAGTTTTTTAATGTTCTTACCTGGGACACCTTTTGAGCCTCCGCGTGCAGGTATTACAACTAATGCTTTCATTTTAAAATTTAATTTTTTTAATATCTTTTTGCGCCTTGTCAAAATCTTCATGCTTACCAACATCTAACCAATAGCCTGCTAATGGATATGATAAAACCTTGTATTCTTTTGCGATTAATTCTTCCATCAAATCAGTAGCATTGTAAAATTTACTTTCTGGAAGTAATTTTAATACTGAACGTTTTATTAAATAAATACCTCCGTTTGAGTAATAGGTATAAGTAGGCTTTTCCTTAAGACTTTTCACAAAACCTTTATTAGTTTCTAAAACTGCATATGGAATGTTGACTTGATACGGTATAGTTACAACAGCTAAATCAGCATCTTGACTAATAAAATCTAAAAAGAAGTTCTCATAATCTAAGTTGGTTAGTATATCTGAATTAGTTATTAAAACATAGTCATGATTAAAATTTTTAATTTTTGAAACAGCACCAATAGTTCCTAAAGGCTCGTCTTCCCAAACATAATCTATAGAAATATTTTTCACATTTCCATTTCCAAAATAATCTTCTATTTGTTCCCCTAAATATTTTACAGATAACCAAAAATCATCAATGCCATATAAAGCTAACCTATCTAAATTGTGTTCAATTATTGGTTTATCACCAACTCTTAGTAAAGGTTTTGGTGTTTTTTCAGTTAAAGGTCTTAACCTAGTTCCTTTTCCTCCTGCCATTATAACAGCATCAATAGGTAAATATGATCGGAGTTTTCTAAAATTAATAACATTAACAACCCTATCGTCTTTATCTAAAACAGGAAGAATTTTGAAATTACCTTCTCTATATTCAATAATTTTTTGAATATTATCTTCGCCTTTTTTTATAAATCGAGGGTTTTCTTGAATTATTTCTTTTACATTATCTTGTATTGAAACATCTCTTAAAAGACCTCTTCTGACATCTCCATCAGTTAAAGAGCCGATAAGCTTATTATCAATATTTACAATAAATAAAATAGCATCGCTAGCCAATTCATTTAATATTTGAAGTGCTTGTTTTATTGTTTTATCAGCACTTAATAAGTGTTCTTTATAATTTCTCATAAAATTCTTTAATTTTATTTAAAATGTTCAAGGAGGCGTTTCCTTTAAAATATTCATTTGAACCTTGATATTTCCCTTTTTCTAAAATAGAATTAGTTTTTGAAATAATTTGTTTTTTATTAAAGGCAACATCAATAACATTATCACTTTGTGTTCTTCCTTTTTGTCTATCTCCAACATTAAGCACAAATTTGTTAAAAGAAGCAGCTTCTATTATTCCGCTAGAAGTATTTCCAATTAAAAAGCTGGCATACCACATTGCTGAAAAATAATTGATTTTCCCAAAATTTTCAATTAACGTTACTTCTTCTGGTTTATTTTTTTTTAATTCATAAATTTCTTCCCTAAAAACACTCCCTACTGTATCAGCATTTGGCATTGTAATGACAATATTTATTTTTTTAGCTATAATTACTAAACTTTTTCTCATTTCTTTTGCGTACTCTTTATTTTTTGAAACTGATATTGTTTCGGGATGAAATGTTACTAAAACATATGGTTTATTTTTAAGATTAAATTTTTTGTAAAATAAATTTTTCTCAATAGGGGTATAATCATTTATTTCATCTAAACTTAATGCTCCAACTGTATAGATATTTTTATTATCACCAATTAGTTTTGCTACTTTATTTGCGTTTTCTTTTGTTGCTGTAAAATGAATTATTGAAGCTAAGGTTATTTGATGCCTGTAAATATTATCAATAGCACCTAATGTAGTTTCTCCGCCATGTATGTGTGCGAATTTTAATCCAAATGGAATTCCTGATTGTACTGCAGCATTCATTTCAAACCTATCACCTAAACAAATAATTAAATCAAATTTATTTTGACTCCAAAAATCAGCAAACTTTAATGCAGTAAGCGCATAAGAAGTTGAAATATCTTGCTCATTATCATTTGTAATTAATGAGCTTATTTTATGATGTTTAGCATAATCATCTTCAATAATGTTATTGATTGTATAGCCATGAAATTTTGATAAATGGGTGCCAAAAGCTATTATTTCAAGTGAAAAAAAAGAATCTTTTTTTATTTTTTTTAAAAGAGGTAAATATATACCATAATCAGCCCTTGAACTTGTTAAAACACCTATTTTCATATTATATCATCTTCTAAATAATCTTTACTTGATTTTTGCCCAATTACTTTATCCCATAGCATTGGAGAAATACCTGTTCCGGGTCTTTTTATTGTGATATTTTTTTCACTAAAAATTTCACCTTTTTTTATAGTTGTTTTAGCAATGATACTTTTTCTTGCAATAGGCTTGTTTTTTATTTCACTATTGCTAGGTTCTTTTATACCATGCCCCATAGCTTTCTCAATATTTCGTATTGAAGTTACCATATCTTTTAACTCATGTGGTTCTAATGAGGCTTTATGGTCAGGCCCTTCCATGTTTTTGTCAAGTGTAAAGTGTTTTTCTATTACTGTTGCGCCAAGGGCAACAGCGGCAATAGGTATTTCTATACCTAAGGTATGATCTGAGTAGCCTATTGGCACATCAAATGATTGTTTTATAGTATGCATGGCGTTTAAATTAACGTCTTGCATTGGAGTAGGATATTCTGTATTACAGTGTAATACAGTAATTGAAGATTTTAATGCTCCTGCATTTAAAATAACATTAATTGCATCTTCAATTTCTTTTAAATCAGCCATACCAGTTGAAATAATAATTGGTTTTCCAAAGGAACCTATTTTTCTTAAGTAGGGTAGGTTAGTTATTTCTCCTGAAGGTATTTTAAATAAATCAATATTTAACTTATCTAAAAAATCTAAACTATCTAAATCAAAACCAGTAGATAAAAACTTAATATTTTGTTCTTTGCAATGCCTAATTAGTTCTAAATGCATTTCTTTAGTTAGTTCTAATTTTTGAAGCATTTCTAATTGAGAACTAGAATTTGTTTTTGTATTTTCTTTTTGATATTTAGCTTTTTCAGCATTTTTGCTTACTAATTTTTTTGAGTTAAAAGTTTGAAATTTCACATAATCAACTCCAGCATTAGAAGCTACATCTATTAGTTTTTTCGCTAAATTAATATCACCATTGTGGTTTACACCTGCTTCAGCAATAATTAGTGTTTTATTCATTTTACCATTTGTTTTGCTGGAACACCTATCATACAAAAATTATTTTCTAGGTTTTTAGTTAATAATGCACTTGCGCCTATTGTATTTTTTGATCCAATTTTTAAATATTGTAGAATTGTTGCTCTAGTACCAATTAAATTTTTATCACCTATTTCTACACCGCCAGAAATAACTGCACAAGGGTTTATTACGTTATATGAACCTATTTTACAATCGTGGCCAATATGTGTTCCTCTGTTAATATAATTAAATGAACCTATACATGTATCAACTGTAAAAACACATTGTGTAGTAATTACATTTCCTATGCCCATGTTAATACTATTATCAAGTTGTACGCTTGGATGTATTAAATTAGGAAACTCAAAATTGTCATTTTGCTTATATAATCTAACAATTTTTTTTAGTTTATTTATATCAGCTAATCCAAAAATAATAGCTATTTCGTTATTATTACGGTTTAAAAATTCTATTTCATTTATAATGGGATATTTTGCATCTCCTATTTTTAGAAAATCTTGGGTAGAAACATCAATAAAGCCTTTAAATTTATAAATAGGGTTTAATTGATTAATTTCTTTAATCAACAAAAAAATTTCTTTTGCGGCACCGCCTGCACCTACAATATAAAGTGATTTCATATTATTACACTACTAGGAATATTTACAACTCTCTCTTCAAGCCATTCTGCATTATCAAGGTTTCCAATTTGTGAATTTTTAAACATAGTTAGTTTGGTCATTAATTTCCAAATAGGCCTAGTCATAACTCCATTTTCATTTGTTACTTTAAGAAAATTATTTCTTTCTTTTAAGTTTTCTAAAATTATCGCATTAAGCCAATAGTTAGAATTAGAGTCTTTAGGCCCTTTTAAATATTGTATAGTTTTGTTTTTGAAAAAAGTATCATATTTATTAGATAATATTTTTTTTCGTTCTAAAATATAAGGTAGTTTTTCTAGTTGTGCACAACCTAACGCGGCATTAATATTTGGTAATCTATAGTTAAACCCTACCATATCATGTTCATAATCCCATGGATGAGGTATTTTTGCAGTGGTGGTTATGTGTTTTGCTTTTAAAGCAATAGAATCATCATTAGTTACTAGCATACCACCACCACCAGTAGTTATGGTTTTATTACCATTAAAACTAAATGCACCAACTAAACCATGTGTTCCTGTATGTTTTCCTTTGTAATAACTGCCTAAAGATTCTGCAGCATCTTCAACAACATTAATGCTATATTGGTTACAGATGTCTATAATTTCAGTAATATCTGCGGCAAAACCAAAAGTATGCATTGGTACTACAGCCTTTATTTTTCTTTTTGTTATTTTATTAATACACTCTTCATTTACTACTACTGCGTTTTTATCTAAAAAGTGTTTCAATTTTTCTGCTGATAAACCTAGTGTTTTTTTATCTACATCTACAAATACTGGTTGAGCTTTAATGTAACTTATAGCATTACAAGTAGCAATGAAAGTTAATGGTTGGGTAATTACTTCGTCACCCTCTTGAACACCAGCCATTAAAAGCCCTATATGTAGTGCGGCAGTACCATTAGATGTTGCAATGGCATGTTTTACGCCTATAAATTTTGCTAAATCTGCTTCAAATTGGTCAACAAATTTACCTACACTAGATACAAAAGTAGAGTCTATGCATTCATTTAAATACTCTTTTTCATTTCCAAGAAAAATTGGAGCATGTAGCGGAATAAATTCTTCAGTATTGAAGGTTTTTTTTGTAAATGATATAAACTCTTGCAACATATATTTTACATTTTACTATCTAAATATTTACCAGTTTCTTTATGTCCAAAATCTGGAATCAATTTAAAAAAAAGTGAAACAATTTCTTCTTTATTCCAACATTTTTTTTCTTTTAAAATTTGAATGTTTTCAGTGAAATAATTCAATTTCTCGTTATCAAATTTTAATTCATTTTTAATTATCCCAAGGTTATTAAACCTCTCCATATCTAGGGTCTCTTTTTCGGTAAAAAATTCTTCATAATCTTTTTCACCTGTTGTGTCACTAGAAGAAAATAAACAAGGCCATTTTCCTTGTTGCGGGAGTGTTTTTATAAGTTCTCTTGCTTCTTCTTCGTTTTTACACAAATGAGAGTCATAGCCTAATTCTTTAAGGTATTTAATTGCAATGTCAGCAAAAGAGATTAAATCTAATTGCTCACTTAACTTAGGGAAAAATATATCTCTGTTTTCTCCAAAAATACAAGACATTAAACAAAGTTCACCAGACTCTTTAGGAATTACAAAATACCTTTTTATGTCATTTGGCGCAACAATTGGTTGTCTTTTCTTAATTCTTTGATCGAATCCATGTAGCAATGATCCATCTGAAAAAGCGACATTAGCAAAACGTGCTGTAGAAATTTTTATATGTTCACTTTTTCTCATCAAAAACATTTCCATGATGCGTTTTGATGCTCCCATCATATTAACTGGATTTGCAGCTTTGTCGGTAGAAACACAAAAATATTTTTTAACACCTTTATCGATAGATTGTTGTAATGTTTTTTCAGTATTAAAAATATTTACATTAATCATACGCATTAATGTGTAAGGGTCTTTTTCGCTTCTTACATGTTTTAAGGCTGATAAATTTAAAACATAATCATATTTTCCATCTTTTTCAATAAATGCATCATACTCAATAGACCCAATATCTAAGGCGAAAGTTTGAAAGTCACCATCGATATAGCCATAAGAACTTCTTAGGTCTCTTACAACTTCAACTAGGTTATTTTCACTTATATCAACTACGTGAAGTTTTAATGGGTTTCTTTTGAAAATTTCTTTAACTACTGCTTGACCTATTGATCCTGCACCTCCAATCACTAAAAACTTCGAAGAGCTTACAATTTTATAGAGCTTTTCTGAATTTTCATCAATATCTGAAGTAAATAATTCTTTTTGCCTTCCTATTAAGGTTAACTTATTCATCTATTAAAGTTTAGAGTTTTTTTAATTTTTTAAAATAGAAAAAACAGGTCTCTTAGCAAAAGTACGATAATTCCTATCTAAAACAAGTAATTGTGACGCGTTCAGATTATAAGAATTTATTATTGTTTTAGCAAAGTCAAACCAAGTCATTTGTTTGTCATCTGAATAATGATAAATACCAAATAGTTTATTTTTAGATTCAATTTGATTTATGATAAATGTAGCTAAATTTACAGAATCTGTAGGGCAACCAGTTTGTTCATCAGTTACTTTTATTTGTTCTCCTGTTTTTGCTTTTTTTAATATGGTTTTGTAAAAATTATGGCCATGTATTTTACTGTATAACCATGATGTTCGAATTATATAATAATCATTTAATATTTTCTGAATATATTTTTCTCCTTCTAACTTTGATTTTCCATATTCATTAATTGGGTTTGGAATATCATTAATTGTATATGGTTCTAGTTTTTCGCCATCAAATACATAATCTGTTGATATGTGTATTAAAACTACATTTTCATTTTTGCAAGCTAAAGCTAGATTTTCAACTCCTTTAGCATTAATTTTAAAAGCAATTTCAGGAGTTTTTTCAGATTGTTCAACATTTGTATAGGCGGCACAATTTATACAATAATCAAAATTACCATTTGTAAATATTTTTTGAATAGCATTTAGATTTGTAATGTCTAATTTATTAGAGTCTTTAAATACAAATTTTAAATTTTCATATTTTTTATGAATATCCTGTATTGTTAGTCCTAATTGTCCGGAAGCTCCAGTTACCAAAACTTTCTTCATATAATTAGATCTTTAAATTTAGGTAGTTTTTTATCTTTTTTAGAAATGATAATATTTTCTTCTTCAATTTTCCAATCTATATTTAAAGTTGGGTCATTATAAATTATGCCTGATTCAGATAGTTTATTATAATAATTATCACATTTGTAAAAAAATTCTGCTGTTTCGCTTAAAACTGAAAATCCATGAGCAAATCCTCTTGGGATAAACAATTGTCTTTTATTTTCTGCAGAAAGTTCAATGGAGAAATGTTTTCCAAAAGTGTTAGAGTCTTTTCTTAGGTCAACAATTACATCTAAAACAGCGCCCTTTAAAACCCGTACTAATTTTGCCTGGGAATGAACACCCTTTTGGTAATGAAGTGCTCTTATAACACCTTTATTTGAATGTGATTGATTGTCTTGTACAAAGTCTACATTGTCTTTTATTAATTCTTTAAAAGTCCTGTGATTAAAACTTTCAAAAAAACAACCTCGATTATCTTCTAAAATTTGAGGTTTTAATACAAAACAACCTTTTAAAAAGGTTTCTTTTGCTGTCATTATTTTTTTTTTAATATACCTAATAGGTTTTTGCCGTATCCACTTTTCATCAAAGGTTTAGCTAATGCAATAAGTTGCTCTTTAGTTATTAGTCCCATTTCGTATGCAGCTCCTTCTATAGAGCCAATTTTTAACCCTTGACGTTCTTCAATAACTTCTACAAATTGTGATGCTTGCATTAATGATTGAAATGTTCCTGTGTCTAGCCATGCTGTGCCTCTGTCTAAAATACTAACATTCAATTTGCTTTTTTCTAAATAGGCTTTATTAATATCTGTAATTTCAAGTTCTCCACGATTGCTTGGTGTTATATTTTTTGCAATATCTACGACTTCATTGTCATAGAAATATATGCCAGGTACTGCATAATTAGATTTTGGTTGCAGGGGTTTTTCTTCTATGCTAATAGCCTTGCCTTCTTCGTTGAACTCTACAACCCCATAACGTTCTGGGTCATTTACTCGATAAGCATAAATAATTCCTCCATCCGGGTTATTATTTGATTGAAGAAGTTCAGCTAAACCAGAACCATAAAAAATATTATCTCCTAAAATAAGAGCAACTTTATCGTTTCCAATAAATTTTTCTCCAATTAAAAAAGCTTCAGCAAGTCCATTTGGTGCTTCTTGTACTGCATATTCAAATCTGCAACCATATTTTTTTCCATTACCTAGTAAATCTTTAAATAAGGGTAGATCTTTAGGGGTTGATATAATTAAAATTTTATTAATTCCAGCATAAATTAGTGTTGATAGCGGGTAGTATATCATTGGTTTATCATAAATAGGCATTAATTGCTTACTTACGGATAAAGTTAATGGGTGTAAACGTGTTCCTGATCCACCTGCTAAAATAATTCCTTTCATTTTTAAACAGATTTATGCTTTTTGATTATACATTTTAGAATAGTATTCTACATAGCTGCCAGATGTAACATTTTTCAACCATTCTTGATTTTCTAAATACCAATTAATAGTTTTTAATAATCCTTCTTCAAAAGTTACTGATGGCTTCCAGTCTAGCTCTTCATTTATCTTTGTTGCATCAATTGCGTAACGTAAATCATGGCCTGGTCTATCTTTCACAAAGGTTATCAGTTTTTTACTTTCACCACCTGGACGGTTTAATATAGTATCCATTTGTTTACAAAGCAATTTTACCAAGTCAATATTTTTCCATTCGTTAAATCCACCAATATTATAAGTTTCTCCTGTTTTACCTTTATGAAATGCTAAGTCAATTGCTTTGGCATGATCTTCAACATAGAGCCAATCTCTTGTATAGTTACCATCTCCATAAACTGGTAAAGATTTCTTATTAATTATGTTATTTATAAAAAGAGGGATTAATTTTTCAGGAAAATGATTTGGGCCATAATTATTTGAACAATTAGATATTATAAAAGGTAAATTATATGTCTCACCATAAGCTCTTACAAAATGATCAGAGCTTGCTTTTGAAGCCGCGTAAGGTGAGTTAGGTTTATAAGATGTATTTTCTGTGAATAAACCACAATTTTCTAATGATCCATAAACTTCGTCTGTGCTAACGTGATAAAACAATTTATTTGTAAAATCGTCTTTCCATAACTCTTTTGAGGCATTCAATAAATTTACTGTACCTATTACATTTGTTTTAACAAAAGCAAGCGGATCTATAATTGACCTATCAACGTGAGATTCTGCAGCTAAGTGTATTACGCTGCTAAATTTATATTTAAGAAATAATGAATTTAAAAATTCAGCATTAGTAATGTCTCCCTTAATAAAAGTGTAATTTTTGAAACTTTCAATATCTTTTATGTTTTCAAGATTACCTGCATATGTTAAAGCATCTAAGTTGTAAATGTGATAATTTGGATATCTTTTAACCATTCTGCGAACTACATGAGATCCAATAAAACCTGCTCCTCCTGTAATTAGAATTTTCATACTTATTTTTTTATATGAGTCTTTAGGTAATTGTTTAATGATTGTAGTGAAAGAATTAAAAGTGTCATTCCAATTAAGAATAAAGGGATAAGGAATTTATAACTTTTGAATAAGCCTTTAATTTCAACTCCTTTTCTAGGAAAAGCAGAAATTACATTCAATATGCTTGATTTATTTGCGCGTTCTTCATTAAGTTCGACAAGACTTTGTTTTAGTAAATCTCTTTCGTTTATTATAGCCAATTCTTTATTTTCAGACTTACCCTCGCCTCCTAAATTAATATTAGTACCCTGCATTGGTTTATCAGCTTGCTTTATAAGTACCGTTTTATATAGTTTTTGTAGAGAATCTATTTCAGAAAGTTGTTTGTTATATATTACTTCTTGAAATTCAATATTTTTATCACTTGTTTGTTTTTGAAGATTGAAATATTCATTTCTGTCAATAGAGTTAATTATTGGGTTTTGAATTTTTTTAGCTATACTGTTACTTGTTGCAGTAACTGAAACAGTATGAAACCTAGCGTCAAGTGAGTTAAAGTTTTTTAAATAAGATTCAATATCAATAGCCCTTTGAGTAGTAGTATCTAAACTGCGAACAAACTTATCAAATAACAATACTTTTTGATTATCATCGGAATATGATTCTACTTCAAATTTTTTAATAGTTATAGCTTCTTTGCTAGAAATATCTAATGCTTCAGCCAACGCAGTTGAGTCTTCTGCTTCAGCTAATTCATTATAAAAGCTGACATTATTATACAATTGTTGTACACTATTAAAATTAGGTTCAATTACCATTGAAGATATGTATTTAGGCTCCTTATTCATATCTAAATAAATACCTATAGCTAAACCTATAATGCCGACAATAGTTAGTTTTATAAATTGTTTTTGAATAAAAAACAAAAGTGTGATTAGTAAATCGAAAACACCTTTAAATATATTAGAAATAAAATTAAATAACTTTTTAAAAGCATTTCCAATTAATTGAAATAGTTGCCCTAGATCTATTTCTTCTGATGAAGATTGAGGTGACTGAGGTTGATTGTTCATTATATTTATTAAGAATTAAATATTTGTTCTAAAATTTTATCTGTAATTAAATATGTTGGTTTTACTCCTGTAGTTCCCAAACCACCAGAAGCTAATGTACTACCTGTCTCTAAAGGGTTGTCTGAGGCATAATATGCATACCTAACTTTCACATCTTCCTTAATACTTTTACGTATTTTAGATGCAGATTGTATTGCTTTTTGGTAGTGAACACCTTCCATTTCTAAACCAATTACATTCCATGTTGATGCTTGGAAAAACTTTAGAACATCTTTGTTTTGTAATGATGTTCCTAATACACTAACCATTGTGCCTTCTAATACTTTTAAGCCATTTCCTTCAAAATCTTCAGCACAAAGTTCATTTTTAAATGGGTAATTATCCGCAGTACCTTCAAAAATATGAGCGGAAGGAATCATTAAATCACCTTTGCCACCTTCTAAAATACCTGCTTTTCCCATTATTGAAATAGATTCAATATCTAAAAATATTTCTTTACCATCTTTTGTTTTAAAAGGTCGCAGTAATTCGTCAATAGTTTCATATGCCTGTTCGCCAAACGCATAATCCATTACAAATATAATGGGTTTTTTCTGACTTTCTTTTTCTTCTGAAAACTTAAAACTACAAGTGCTATCTGTTAATTTTGCTGTATCAAAAATTTGAACATCAATATTGGTGCCCGAAGCATCATCTATACTAATCATTCCGTTTTTGGTAGCAAAAGAAATTACTTTCTTTCTTAAATCTGAATTTTCAGATGAACTTAAGTTTTCAAAAATATCTAAATTGTCAGTCTTAGGAAATTCTTTAGAGAGTGCTTTTCTTGCATATAAAGAGTTCATAACACTGTGCATATTTGCACTTATAATGTGTATAGGTCGCTCTAATAAATTTGCAGTATGAAGTATTTCCTTAATAGAATTTGCCCATCGCTCACCATGTATGTGGTGCCCTAGACGCTCCCTTAGTAATGGAGTGAATGTGATGGCTCTTTTGTTTCCATCTAATTCTTCTTCAATAGCTAATTTGCCTAGCCAGTAGATAATATGTAAAAAGCGATCAGGGTTCTTTTTTGAAGCGAAATTATGGTATACTTCAGATATTTCTTCAAAAGAACGGCCTAAAATATTTGCTGTATGAATTATAGCAATTTCTCTTTCCGCTTGTGTAAGTTTGTCTTTTTCTAAAGTACTTTTTAGCTTATCCCAATCTCGTATTGTTTTTCCTGTTTCTTCAATTAAAACGCGATCTGCAATTTTAAAAGATTCAATAAATAGAAAGGTTAAATGTGTAAGAATGTCATAAATATCAGATCTACCTCTAGTGATCTCAATATTCATTTGCTCATCATCTATTCTGTAGCAGTTTCTGCGTCTTTTTGGAGGAACAATTGCTTTAAAATGTGATTTTCCGTATCCTTCATCTGAAGTTAAATTAATATAAGTACATTGCTCGATACCTTCTGGTAAACGTTCAAGCACATAAATTAATCCGTTTAACTCAGATTTCTCTTCGGCAATAGTACCATATATTTCGGGTCTTAATTGTAGTAATGCATTTCTTAGTGTTTCACCTGAAACACCCATTGGCTTATAAAATCCTCGATTAAATAAGTGTCGCATGGTAATGTACAAACGTTCAATTGCGTTTGTAGATTCCTGCGCTCTTGTAGTTATAATTGTTTTATTCATGTATTAATTTCTATGTAAAGCTACAATATTTTTTACGGTTATTTAAAACCTTATAAAGATAACATCTTTAGTTATTTTATAAAAGCCTGTAAACCATTTGCAACTTTTCTGTCATTTGATAAACGTTGTACTTTGTTTTGTCCACCAAGTTTGCCAATAGATTTCATATAGTCATTAAATCCGTTTTCTTTTATAATAGTAATTTTAAGTGTTTGTAATATTTTACCATCTATTAAATCAAAATAGTAACTATTTTGTTCTTGTAAAGTTTGATCTAAAATTGATATGAAATCTAATATGTTTTCAGGTTCTTTTTCAAATTCTATAAACCATTCATGATATGGTAACTCATCTTCGTTAGGAGTAATTTGTGGCGCAACTGTAAATTCGTTTACTCTGGCAGTCGAGCTTTCAATAGCTTTTTGCATTGCCACTTCGACTTCTTTACCAATTACATGCTCACCAAAAGCAGAAATAAAATGTTTAATTCTTCCGGAAACAATTATTTTAAAAGGTTTTAAGGAAATAAACTGAATGGTATCTCCAATGTTGTAAGCCCATAAACCTGCATTAGTTGATATAATCATTACATAGTTTATGCCAACCTCTACGTCTTTAATTGTAATTCGTTTTGGGTTGTCATTAAAAAATTCATCAGACTTTATAAATTCGTAAAAAATACCTGAATTTAAAAGTAAAAGCATACCTTTTTCTTTTTGTGAATTCTGGTATGCAAAAAAGCCTTCACTTGCTGGGAAAAGCTCAATACTATCAACTTTTCTACCTATTAAATTTTCAAATTTAGCTCTATAGGGTTCATAGTTTACGCCTCCATAAATAAAAAGATTGAAGTTTTTAAATAGGTCACCAATTTTTTTATTACTGGCGGTATTTAATTTTTCAAAATACATCTGTACCCATGAAGGTATGCCAGCTATAATAGTCATATCTTCATTAATAGTTTCTTCAACAACTTTATTCACTTTTGTGTCCCAATCTTCAATACAATTAGTTTCCCAGCTTGGTAATCTGTTTTTTTGGAGATAATTGGGAACATAATGCGCTGAAATACCAGAAAGCCGGCCTAGTTTTATCCCGTTTTTTTCATGAAGAATAGGACTCCCTTGTAAAAAGATCATTTTACCAGTAACAAAATTTGCATTACCAGTTTCTTCAATATAATTTAAAATCGAATTTCTAGAAGCTTCTACTTGATATTTAATAGATTCATCTGTAATTGGTATATATTTTGCACCTGAAGTTGTACCTGAAGTTTTAGCAAAATATACAGGTTTGTTTGGCCACAAAATATTTGGCTCACCAGCAACCACTTTTTCTACGTAATTTTTTAAATCTTCATAATCTCTTACCGGAACGTTCTTAGCAAAATCTGAATGTGTTTTAATTGTATTAAAGTTATGATCAATACCAAATTCAGTATTTTTTGCTTTCTCGATTAATGAAAGAAAAACCTTGTCTTGAGTTGCTATAGGATTTTCAACCCATTTCTTTGTTTTTTTTGCGATGCGCTTAGCAAAAATCTTAGCAGCTAACGATTTTATTGACATAGTTACTATTATTTGAAATCGATATAATCTTGTGGGTCTACAGGGCTACCATTATTCCAAAGTTCAAAATGTAAATGAGGTCCTGTTGTAAGTTCTCCTGTATTTCCTACACTTGCAATTACTTCTCCTGCTTTTGCTAAATCTCCTTGATTTTTATTTAGAGATCCACAATGCTTGTAAACGGATAATAATCCATCAGTATGTTCTAAAATAATTACATATCCAGTATCTGAAGTCCATTCGGCAAAAATTACAGTTCCATTAGCAACAGCTTTAATAGGGGTTTCTTTTACAGCAACAATATCTATAGCAAAGTGCTTATTTTTTTGGTTAAATTCCTCAGTAATATTACCATTAATGGGTGGGAATAAAAGAAGGTTCACATTGGCTGAATTCTTTTCAAATAAATTATATTTATCTTCATGCTCAACCTGTGCCCTTAAAATAGAATCTTCTCTTATAGGAGTTAAATCTATACTTGAAGGATCAAGCTTAAACTGTTCAAACAAAGAGTCTCTATTTATTTTTGTGTTAGATATGTCACCATTTAAAACCATGCGAATATTATCTAAATACTTATTGGTATAATTCAGTACTGTTACTAACGAATCTGTTTTATAAGTAAGCTCAGTAGCTTGTTTTTTCAATTTGGTTGATGAATATCCAGGAATATATTCTTTTAAAGGGGAAAACGCTATTAGCAATGTTGTAAATGCGATTAAAACAATTATAAATAAAGAACCAGTTACAAAAACATTTAAACGACTAAGTTTAAAAGAAATTTTTTCTTCAAAAGTATTTTCATTTAGGATGACCAAACGATACTTATGTAAAAGTTTTCGTTTTATTTCTTTCCTTTTTTTTCCTTTTTTAGCCATACCAGACAAATATAAGGTTTGAATTCTATTTTGTTCTAAACTGTTCTAAATTTTGCTAATAAACACTTATAAATGTACAAAACCCAAATTATGTTATGTTTATTTGCTTATATTTTAAATAAAATATTAACAATGCATATCATACTTTTTTAGTAAATTTGTTTTTTATAAAAAATAAATTATGACAGCTTCAAACATATTTTTAGGAATGGTAGGTCCATGGCAAATTGCAATAGTTGTAGTACTTGTATTATTACTTTTTGGTGGCAAAAAAATTCCTGAATTAATGCGTGGTTTAGGTAGTGGTATAAAAGAATTTAAAGATGCCACAAAAGAAGAGGAAGAATCTGATAAAATAGAAGAAAAGAAATAATAAATATAATATTTAATTACTATTAAAAACCCACGAAATTTCGTGGGTTTTTTCTTTTTTTAACTTTTTATTTCGATAATATATTTGTGTATTTTATCGATTAGCATCTATAAAATATAGATTTATTGCTTTTTTTATTTGTAGGAAACAACATTTTTTTAACATTTAAACTACATATTTAACTCTTTCACAACAAAAGAAAAATTATTGTATATCATGCATTTTATTTTTGGCGTTATAACCATACAATAAAATTTGTAGCAGTTTGCTTTTTCAATTTATTGTAAATAATAAATAAGGTTGAAAAATATACAATATATGAATAGAAGGGTAAACATACTATATCGGTATATATTAATTGTAGTTGTCTCATTTATACATTTTTCATTTATAAAATTTACTGATTTTTCAGGAGAAAAAAATAATGTTTTTACCGATGAAAATTCAATTTTGGAATTTGCTCCACCAACTTTTACAGGATGTGATGCAAGTTCGTTAAATGTGCAAGTAACTTACACTGCTGGTACATGTGGAGGAACTGTTACGTGGAACGAGCCAACGGCTTCTTCAGATGCTGTTTCAGTAACAAGCAATTATCAACCTGGTGATAATATTTTACCTGGTACTACCGCAATCGTTTACCGAGCAGAAAATGCTGCCGGTGAAATAGGAATATGTACATTTAATGTTGAAGTAGAAGATAATGAAGATCCTGTTTTTAGTACTTTTCCTGCTGATGTTACATTAACAGCAGATCCGAATACTTGTACGGCTTCATATTCATGGGATGAACCTGAAGTTTCTGATAACTGTCCAGCAGGTGAAGGTTATGCTCCTGTTCTTCAGGATTTTGAGTCATCAGTAAATCAATGTTATGAACTTACAAGATCTTCTATAAGTACTTCTGGAGAAATAAACGGAACCAATAATTATGAAGCTACTTCGTTATCAATTGCAGATTTTTTTACTAGTTCTTTAGTAACACCAGTTTTATATTTTAATGGTGAAGGTGAAATATCATTTTCACATTCTATAAATACAATTGGTAATAATGCTGAAATTCATGTAGATATTTATGACGGTGATGATAATTTGGTACAAGCAGACTTTTTTAGTGAAATATATTCAGACACTGATGTTCAGCAAGAAAATATTCCTTTTACACTAACAGGTAATTATAAAATTGAAATTAATTATTCTTCAAGTATTTTTAATAATACTAGTCAGGTAGCTTATTTGGATGATCTTTTATTACCAGGAACAATTGTTACAAATTTAAGTAATCCAGATTGTGATTTATCAGAACTATCAGCAATTAGAACAGATGGTAATGGTAAAGTTAGTGGTGATGATTTTGAAATTGGTACAACTACCATTAAATATACATTAATCGATTCATATAATAATTTAACTTTTGATTCTTTTAATATTACTGTAGTTAATGATCTAAATGCTCCAACTGGAGCTTCTGAATATACATATTGTGAAGGTGATTCAATCCCAGAAATGGAAGTTGTCGTTGATGAAACAGCAGGGGAAACAGCCAATTGGTACGATTCTTCTGGAAATCTTGTAGCTTCAAATACTACAACTTATACGGCGCCGTCTAGTACAGAGTTATATAGAAATTATTCTGTGTATTCTGAAAATGCGAACGGATGTTCAAGTGATACTTTTATATCAATAGATTTAATACAATATCCATTGCCATCGGCTCCAACTTCAAATTCTCCAATAGAATATTGTGTTGGTGACACTTCAGTTCCTTTAGTGGCTACCGGAGATTCGGGCAATACTTTGCAATGGTTTGATGCTTCTACAGGAGGCACTATGTATACATCAGATCCAACACCAAATACAACTAGTTCAGGAAGTACGTTTTATTATGTAGAGCAAGTAAGTTCTTTTACTGGTTGCGTAAGTCCAAGAACAGAAGTTGAGGTTATCGTTCATGCACTACCAACAGCTCCAATTTTATATTCTAATACAGTTAACTATTGTGTTGGTGAAAGTGCAGAACAATTAGATAATTCTGTTGAAACGGGCGCTAATTTGACGTGGTATGATGCAGCGACAGGAGGTAATACAATAGCAGGAACTACTATTCCAGATACAACAACATCAGGTACTACTGATTATTGGGTAACTGAAACTGAAACTACCACAAATTGTGAAAGTACAAGAACTAGATTGAGAATTATAGTTACTGACCCTCCGGTGGTTACGGTTCAACCTAATGATATTGAAATTTGTGAATATGAAACTGCGGTATTTACAGCAACTGTTTCAAATGCAAATTCTTATCAATGGCAAATTTATGACGGAGCTAATTGGGTAGATTTAAGTGATACAAGCCCTTATAGCAATACTTCAACTAGCTCGCTTACAGTTACAATGCCTAGTACGTCAATTGATAATACCAATTATAGATTAGTAGCTTCTAGTTCAATAGCAAGTTGTTTTGATGCAGTTTCTGAAGAAAAAACACTTACAGTAAACCCACAACCAAGTGCACCAACAGTTTCAGATGTTGAATATTGTCAAGATGATACAGCAAGTTCCTTAACAGCTGGAGGCGCAAATTTATTATGGTACACAATAGCAACAGGAGGAACAGGAAGTACAACAGCACCTACACCAGATACGACAAGTTCAGGAACAACATCGTATTATGTAAGTCAGACTAATAGTAATGGTTGTGAGAGTCCACGTTCAGAGTTAGTAGTTACAGTTTATGCATTACCAAGTGCACCAACAGTTTCAGATGTTGAATACTGTCAAAATGATATAGCAAGCGCTTTAACAGCTGGTGGCACCAATTTATTATGGTATACAACAGCAACTGGTGGTACTGGAAGCTCAACAGCTCCAACGCCAAGTACAGCTACGGTAGGTGATACTTCTTATTATGTAAGTCAGACGAATGCCAATGGTTGTGAAGGACCACGTTCAGAAATAATAGTTACCACAAATTCATTACCTACTGCACCAAGTGTAACAAGTCCTGTAGTTTATTGTCAAAATGATACAGCAAGTGCCTTAACAGCGAGTGGTACAAATTTACTTTGGTACACAGTAGCGACAGGTGGTACTGGAAGCTCAACAGCTCCAACGCCAAGTACAGCAACCGTAGGCAATACTTCTTATTATGTAAGTCAGACGAATGCCAATGGTTGTGAAGGACCACGTTCAGAAATAGTAGTAACAGTAAACCCACAACCAAGTGCACCAACAGTTTCAGATGTTGAATATTGTCAAGATGATACAGCAAGTTCCTTAACAGCTGGTGGCACAAATTTATTATGGTACACAGTAGCAACAGGAGGAACAGGAAGTGCAACAGCACCTACACCAGATACGACAAGTTCAGGAACAACATCGTATTATGTAACACAAACTAATGGTAATGGTTGTGAGAGTCCACGTTCAGAGTTAGTAGTTACAGTTTATGCATTACCAAGTGCACCAACAGTTTCAGATGTTGAATACTGTCAAAATGATACAGCAAGCGCTTTAACAGCTGGTGGCACCAATTTATTATGGTATACAACAGCAACTGGTGGTACTGGAAGCTCAACAGCTCCAATGCCAAGTACAGCTACGGTAGGTGATACTTCTTATTATGTAAGTCAGACGAATGCCAATGGTTGTGAAGGACCACGTTCAGAAATAATAGTTACCATAAATTCATTACCTACTGCACCAAGTGTAACAAGTCCTGTAGTTTATTGTCAAAATGATACGGCAAGTGCCTTAACAGCGAGTGGTACAAATTTATTATGGTATACTTTAGCCACGGGAGGAACAGGAAGCTCAACAGCTCCAACACCAAGTACAGCAACCGTAGGCAATACTTCTTATT
>NZ_JAHKQN010000026.1:0-52903 GCF_018861125.1 Cellulophaga baltica
CCAGACGCTCGGATTAGTGTAAAGCCCGGCAAGGCTCGGAAGCTAAATTACTTGAGTCAGTTAAGTGTCGACACGGCTAGTCATGTGATTACCGATATTCAAGCCTATCATGCCGATGGTAAAGACAACCAACAATTACCAGATATAGTAGAACGCTTACACAGGCGTTTATGGCAACAGGGTCTGTTTTGGGAGAATTGTGTAGCAGACACTGGCTACAGTAGTGGCGAGAACTATGCTTATTTAGAGCAAAAAGGACTTAGGAGTTTTATTCCACCACATGGGACCTATAAAGGCGGACCTGATGGTTTTATATATAACAGGGAAGAAGATTATTATCAGTGTCCACAAGGAAAGATTATCCCTTTTACCAAAGTATTTAATGATTATAGAACAGGAACAAAGAAGAAAGAATATAGGGCTCGAAAACATGTTTGTGTTGCTTGCCCAATGCGCAATAGCTGTCTAGGGAGAAGTGCCCAAGAAAAGAAGTTTAGTGTTACTTATTATAGAGCAGAATACGAACGTAATAATGCTAGGGTCCACAGTCCACAGGGCAGCTACATGAAAGGCAAACGGCAAAGTACAGTTGAACCCGTATTTGGTACTTTAACTCAGTTTATGGGATTGCGAAAAATAAATACAATAGGGTTAAAACAAGCCAATAAGGTTATGCACTTAGCCGCCATTGCTTATAATTTGAAGAAATATCTAAAATTCACTCAAAAACGAACAAAAAGTGGAGCAGGAATGTCTGCTTTACATATTCTTCTAAAAAAGAGGTGGTATGACTTTAAAAGATCTCTTATAAGTACATTGAAAATACACAATTACTTACCGATTTAAAAAATGAAACCGCATTATAAGACGGTTATAAAGGTCATTATTTTATAAATTATTGAGTTGTGCAACGGTTACCATTGTTGTACACCGTTTTCATTTGTTCATAATATTCACTTCTATTCGCATTATCAGGAAGTCCAGCAACTTGTCCATCTCCTAATTCCATTATTATCCAATCTCCATTTTTCTTCTTTGCTACGTCCATAGTGAAGAAGTTACTTTCAATTTCTTTTGCAATATTTTTGAAGAAATCAATGTTTGGTTTTTCAGAATCATAATTTCCTTCGTCCCAATAATTATAGATTTTAACTACTTCTTTATTCAAGAATACAATTCTAAATTCTTTTGTTAATGGCATTCCACTTTTTGAGTGGTCAGTTAGAAATTCCAATTCTTCGAACTCACGAAAAACAATTCCCTCATTCAGATAATCGCCTCGTAATTCCAAAAATCTGTCAACTATTTTTTCTACTTTAATTTTATCAGTTGCATTTGGAATAAAACAAGCGTCATTCCAATTGTGCTTTTCAGATTTCACAAAATCTTTCACAATTATCGGCTTATCTCCAAATTCATTGGTTAGTTCAATTAGATTAGCTATAGATAAATCTTTGGTCCAATTTGATTTTGGTGTTTCTCCATCAATTTTATTATAAGAATTTGGTAGATAATGGCAATGTTCATATTCAGTTGGATTATTGATTAACTTAATGTTTTTCTTTAAAAGTCCATTGTAGAATTTCTCGTAAACTTTTGGAGTCATCATCCAACCACGATAAATTCCATAATCTATAGATTCACTGTTTTTGATAAATTTTAACGCATTATTTATATTTCCATCAATTAATTCTTCAAAACTAAAAATATTAGTTTCAAATCCATTTTCTTTAGCAGAATTGAATTCTGATTGATAGTCAGGCTCTACTATTTTATTGTCAATTACACTATCGCAAAAAATAATTTTCATTGGTTTATTCTAATGGTGTACAACGTTGTTGTATATGGTTTGTTGCGTGTTTTAAGCAACTAATTTAGTAAATACAAACCTAATATAAGATCCGCGAGGATTTTCGTAAGTAGGCTATAACTAGCAATAAATTATATACGGTGTTGCCACACGTTTTTAATCGGTTTTTTCATTCCTACTATCAATAGATTTTCTGAGTTTATAAATCATATCATCTAATTTTATAATAATTAACTTCCCTTGTTCTTGTTTATTTTTAATTGTATTGTCTGCACAATAACTATCTAAGAGTTTGCTAATATCATTGTAATATCTATCCGAGTCAACTTCTGAGTTTTCTTTTATTAGTGTTCTATTTTCATTTATTTTAGAAATAAAATCTCTTAAAAGTCTAGCATCTTCATTGAAATCAGAACCTTTGAGAATAGATTGAGTTTGTGCTGTTGAATATTTGACAAAAACTTTTTGTATTCTTTTAGAATCGTGTAAAATTTCAACCAAATCTGTAGTTCTTTTTTTCGATAAAACTTGATTTTTTGCGTCTTCTGCTAGTTCAGCAGATGCACGAGCTTTTTTCTCTGATTTTATTGCATAAATAGCACCAAAGATTGATGCAATAGAACCAATAACACTTATTATAGTCCAAATCATAATTACCCTATTGTTTTTACTAAATCCAATAGCGTTTCTTCACTCATCTTGTATTTCACATCTTGCTCCAAGGAATTCCATTTTTGTAACATTGCTCGATATCTGCCTAAAGTATGTGAGTGACTATTAAAGTAGCCTCCATTTGACTCTTCAATTTCTTTATATCTTCCTAAATCTTGAATAAAGTATTGAGCATAAGTCATTTGTAGCGTTTCATTATTCCCGTCAAACCCAGGGAAAGCAACATTATCAGCTGTAATTTTCTTTGGTTCTTTTATGGCATTAAAACTGAATATAATTCCACGATACATATCTAAAATATCTAAAACTTCTCTGCATTCAGCTTCTGTTAGTCCTTCGTATAAATGTTCAGTTAACCATTCATAATGTAATTCATAACCTTCTTCAATCGCTTTTCTATGAGTTGCATAATAATCTTGTTCTTCCGGATAAAGTTTTTCAAGAATCTTAAGCATATATGAAAATTTCAGTCTTTCTTTTTTATCTAATTTCATTGTATCGTAGTTTTTTTAAATGTGTGGCAACTTGTTTATATGCGGAAGTTTTATCCTTTTATCTTGCCTTTTTGGAGGGCTATGCGGAAGTTTTTGGTTTTTTACTTGTTTTAGCTTCCGTTGAAAAAAAGATGGAAATTCCTACTAAATGCAATTTAGGTATGTTTTATAAGTTATCAAATGGATTTTTTATTTTTCTTATACTAGTCTCACTTACATGGGTATAGATCATTGTTGTTTTAGGGCTGCTGTGCCCTAAAAGCTCTTGAATATATCTAATATCTGTACCGTTTTCTAATAAATGAGTAGCAAAACTATGTCTCAAAGAATGTAGTGTGATTTTTTTTCGTATACCTACTTTATCTACTACATTTTTTAATACTTTTTGTGCACTAGAGCTACTGTATTGGCCACCATATTGTCCTTCAAATAAATAATTAGTTGGTTTGTATTGTTTGTAATAAACTCTTAGTAACTCTAAAAACATTTCTGATAATAATGTGTATCTATCTTTTTTTCCTTTAGCTCCTTGAATGTGAATTAACATTCTTTTGCTATCAATATCTTTCAATTTTAAATTGGTGGCTTCTCCAATTCTTAATCCGGCAGAATATATTAAGCTTAATAATGTTTTGTGCTTCAGGTTATGGATATTATCAAAAATTTGTTTCACTTCATCAATACTTAAAACTACGGGTAATTTTTTCTCTTTTTGTGGTCGTGTTAATGCCAGTTTTTCAACTTCTATTCCTTTATAATTTAAATATTTTTTTATTCCGTTAATGCATTGATTTTGGTATGAGACTGATTTGTTTGGCTTCACGATAAAATCATAATTGAATGACTCTATTAATCGCTTTGAATAATCGGTTGTGTTTTTAAGAGAAGAATATCGTATAAAAAAAGCAGTTACTTCAACATAGGTGTTTACGGTATTTTCACTTAGCCTTTTTTGTTGTAACCATTTTTTAAACTTTTGTAAATCATTTTTTTGAATTTCGCTAAGTTGAGGAAGTTTTAGAAGTTTAGTGGTTGTATTTTTTTCAGATGTTTCTTTTTTAATATCACTATAATCAACAAAGCAATTAACTTTTCTTAAATGATTGTATACTTTTTTAATTTCGTTTGAAGAGTGCTTTATGTAAAAAACCTTTTTTGTGTTACTCCATTTTACACCATCTAATTTTTTTAAATGAACCCTTAAATCATCATCATATTTAAAGTGAATGGCTATTTGTTTTTCGTTTTTATGTGTAAACGAAACAAGTTTTACTTCTTTCATTGGTAGTGTTTAATGCTTTAAAATATTAAATTAATAATGGAATGCTACATTTTTCAAATTAAAATGTACTGCCATATTATTATATTAGCATTAAATAAGCCTCAAAATAGGTTAAGTAATTTACAAACCTTCTACAGCAGCTTCGGCGCAACGTTCACCGTCCATGGCAGCAGAAACAATACCACCAGCATAACCACCGCCTTCACCACAAGGAAATAAACCTTCAATTTCTGGATGTTGTAAGTTATCTTTTCTTGGGATGTTTACGGGTGATGATGTTCTAGATTCTACACCAACAATATTAGCTTCTTCAGTGTAATACCCTTTCATTTTTTCGCCAAAGGCTTTAAAACCACCGCGCAATCTGCTACCTATTAATTTAGGTAAAAGTGAGTGCATGGGTACCGATTTTAGACCTGGTTGGTATGATGTTGGGTTTAGGTCATTAGATAGCTTTCCTTCTACAAAATCCGTCAATCGTTGTGCAGGTGCAGTTTGTGAACGCCCACCAGCAGTAAATGCTAACCGTTCAAAGTCTTTTTGAAATTCTAATCCTTTTAAAACGCCGTGTTGCTCGTATTTTCTTAAATCTTCATCAGCATTAATCTCAACGACAATACCTGAATTTGCAAATAGGTTATTACGTTTTGAAGGCGACATACCGTTTACAACTACCTCACCAGGTGCAGTAGCGGCAGGAACAATAAAACCACCAGGGCACATACAAAATGAATATACGCCACGATTTTTTACTTGCTCTACTAAACTGTATGATGCGGCAGGTAAAAGTTCATTTCGCTCATTTTTACAATGGTACTGAATACTATCAATAATTTGTTGCGGATGCTCGACACGAACGCCCATTGCAAATGATTTTGCTTGAAGTGCGATTTCTTTTTTGTGTAACAGATAATAAATATCTCTAGCCGAATGACCAGTAGCTAATATTACTCTGTTGGTAGCCATTTCGTTGCCATTATGTAATTGTATGGCTTTTATTTTGTTATTAGTAATGGTAAAATCAACTACGCGAGTGTCAAAATGAATTTCACCACCATGCGCTATAATTGTTTCTCTAATATTCTGAACAATTTTTGGTAGTTTGTTAGTTCCAATATGTGGGTGGGCATCAATTAATATTTGATTGGTTGCACCATGATGTACTAAACTTTCAAAAATACGGCGAACATCACCGCGTTTAATGCTACGCGTATACAATTTACCATCAGAATAGGTACCTGCACCACCTTCTCCAAAACAGTAGTTAGAATCTTCACCAACAATATGATCTTGATTTATGGCTTTTAAATCTTTTCGCCTGTCTCTTACATTCTTACCACGTTCTAAAACAATGGGTTTAAAACCTAACTCTAAACAACGCAAAGCGGCCCACATTCCTGCAGGACCAAAACCAATAATATGGACTTCTTTGGCTTTTGAAACATCTTTATAAGTAAACGAATAATCAGGAGTTTCTGATGGTTTTTCGTTAATATAAACTTCTAGCTTATAATTAATGTAAATGCGTGGTTTGCGGGCATCAATAGATTTACGCAATACTTTTACCACAATGTCGCTCTCTTGCGCACCAACGTGTTTAGCGGCTTTTTTTTGTAAAATGCCTGGTATTGCTTCTTCTTTTAATGATACTCGGAGTTGAAATGTTCTAACCATAGTGCAAAATTAATTGTTTTAAATGAACACCACTAATTATTTGGTATGCATGGCGTATTATTTGCGAAACAGAAATAAATCGCCTTTTAGTTACAAAAAGACGTTTTTAGAAGACTAAATGGTAAATGAATTATGCAGCTATGCTTTTTTTTAACGCCACACTTATGTATCGGTTACCACATTTTGTTAGCTCTTATTTAAGATATTGTTTTTAAAAGATGTATTTTCTTTTCTAACTTATATTGAATAGTTAATGTGTCTTTTACTTTTACATAAATAAGGGTATTTTACTATATAGTATTATTTTTGAAGAATTAAGTTTTAGTTAGTAATTGAAAAAACACTTACAGAGAAAATTTATCTATGGAAAATTTAGATGTTACCGATTTACAGTTGTTAAATCATTTACAAGAGAACTCAAATTATACAACTAAAGAGTTAGCGGCACTGGTAAACTTATCACAAACGCCAGTTTATGAACGGCTGCGTAAATTGGAAAAAGAAGGTTATGTGCAAAAATATGTAGCCATACTTGATGCAGAAAAACTAGGGCGTGAGCTAATCGTTTTTTGTGATATTACTCTAAAACAACACACTAAAGAAATAGGAAACAGGTTTGTAAAAGATATTTTGTCACTTGTAGAAGTAACGGAATGTTACAATATATCTGGCGATTATGATTTTAGGTTGAAAGTGTTGGTTAAAAACATGAAAGATTATCAAGACTTTGTGATTAATAGTCTTGGGTCAGTTAAAAATATAGGTAGTGCACATAGTACGTTTGTAATTGGTACTATTAAGCAGACTTATGCGGTACCATTATAATGTTTTTCTAGATTCAAATTGATTGTAGTAATCTACCATTTTTTGCGTAATTACTTTAAATTCATTTAGCAATTTGCCTTCATCAATAGGTTTAAAAATAACATGTATTGGGTTGGTGTTTTTGGCCCTTTCTAAGGTTGATATATCAGAATTACCAGTTAAGTAAACTACTGGAACGCGATATTTTTCGTTTACAATCTCTGTCACTTGTATTCCATCTAAACCTTTACCAATTCCAATATCCATAAAAATTAGGTCTGGTTTTTCTTCCTCCAGGCGTTTTAGTGCTTCTTTACCGCTACCTGCAGTTCTAACCTTTGTGTTGCCAATGCCTATTAAAATTTCTTCAATAAACATTTGAATTATAAAATTGTCTTCAACGACTAGTATGTTATATTCCATAGTTAAGAGAGTTCTTGAATTTCTTCAAACATTATTATATAGTTAGTACCAGTCTTGGTACTATCTTTTTCAATATTACCTTGTAATTGTAACACCAGTTTGTGTACTAGTTTTAAGCCTAGTGTATTGGTAGTTCTAAAAGAGATACTCTCAGGTATGCCTTTACCGTTGTCACCAATTTTCAAAAGGTAATTTTCATTATTCAATTTTTTTAATTCTATAGAGATTATTCCTTCATCATTTGGGAATGCGTATTTTAATGAGTTTGTAATAATTTCATTAATAACTAAACCTAGCGGTATTGATGTGTCTATATTAAAAAACACGTCATCAATATCCAATTCTAAGCCTATTTTATTATTACTACCTTTCATAGAAACAATTAAACCGTTTACGAGTTGGCTTAAATAATTAGCGTAATTAATTTTACTTAAATCTTCACTCTTGTATAATGTTTCGTGTAATAAGGCCATTGATTGTATGCGATATTGGCTATAGCGAAGCATACTTTTAACATCAGGGTCAATAATGTATCTAGATTGTAGGTTTAGTAAGCTAGTTACTACTTGTAAGTTGTTTTTAACCCTATGGTGTATTTCTTTTAGCAACGTATCTCGTTCTTCAAGCCTTGCACTTACAGATGTGTTTAGTAGTGATATGCGTTTGTTTTTATAATATAAATTTGAAATAATATACAGGAAAAACAAGATTCCGATATTTAAAGATAAAGATATTACTATGGTATTATTTTTATAGTCACTTATTTTCTTTTTTATTTTTATTGCATCTAGGGTTGAATAAATTGTCCATCTATTGTTACCTTCTAATGAAATAGTTTTTGATAAATACATAGGGAAACCATGCTCATCTTTAGTATCTAAATCTTTTTTAGATAAAGTATATAATTCTTCGTTTTTATCTGTACTAAAAAACACCTCATCTTTAGAGTTTAATATGGTAGTATTTCTATGTGATAATTTTTTAATCCAAGAAGATGCATTTAAGTTTACGCCCAAAACGCCTATTGGGGTATTTTTCTTGTCAAAAAAAGGAGTAAAAAAACGAATTGTAGGTCTGTAAGGTTTTTCTATTTGTTCGTTTTCTACATTTAAGTCTAAATCAGAAACATAAAATTGCCCTTTTTTTAGATTTATAGTTTCTTGAAAGTAATACCGATTTTTTTTGTTCTGAAGTTTATCGTCTGTGTAAACAGAAATGTTATTGTTAACGTTTTCAGTTTTTATAATTTCTAAGCCATTATTGTCAATAATTCTAGCTTGAAAATAGTTAGGGTCGCTTTTTAAAAAATAAAAGAAATTTTCTTTAGTTTTTGATACGGAGTTGTTTTCATTAAAAACATGCTCAGTTAAATAGTATAAAAACATCACTGTTTTTCTGCTATTTACATATAAATTATTTAATAAAATATCGGCACTTTCTAAATCGTTATATGATTGTGCAGCTTCTATTTTATAAACATTTTGCTTGAAAGACTCAAGCCTATGAATGTAAACGCACCAAATGGCAACACTCAATATTAAAAATACGATTACGGAAATAACCACCAACCTCTTACTCATATAAAATTTTAATTAAATACAATATAACTTGGGGGGTATTGTATTAAAGTAATGTTAATTATTCTAATAGTAGTAAAATTACTACAAATAATATAAATAAATAAGATATTTCTTTCATTTTTACAATTGGTCAACGGTTAGTAATTGTTAATTAGGTGGTTAAACTTTAAAAATTATTTTAATAAATTGTTATTCGTAAAATACAGCTTAGTAATTAAAATTAACAGTTGAGTAGTTTATCCTTTTATGTATTAAGTATTAATGCAATTTTTGTTAGTGTAGAATAATTGTATTGTAAATTGGGGTAGCTAATAAAGTAAAGTATGAAGTATTTAGGTAAAATAATAGGAATAGGTTTTTTAATAGGGGTTGCTGTTGCTTTTATTGATATTGGTTTTCAGTTTTTGGCAGGTAATACAATTAGTGCGCAGACTATTTTGAGTTATAAAATCAGTTATTATTTTTTGTATTCAATATTACTAACATTGGTTAATTATTCTTTCTTTAATTATTTAGATAACAAAGTGGTTTGGAAAAACTACGGAAAATTTAGATTGCTAATAGGTGCTTTGGGTAGTGTTGTACTCACAATGTTTACAGTATTTTTAATTCGGTTAACTGTTGAAATGTATTTTAACGGAGAAGACTTCAATACATTCATAAATGGAGAAAAGCCTATTTTTTATGGAATTTCATTAATTATCACCATTTTCTTTTCAGTACTTTCACATGCTATTTACTTTTATAAGATTTCTCAAAATATAAAAGTAAAAGAGCAAAAAATAATTGCTGGTACAGCATCAGCCAAGTTTGATGCCTTAAAAAACCAGTTAGATCCACATTTTTTATTCAATAGTTTAAATGTATTAACAAGTTTAATAGAAGAAGACCCGTACCAAGCACAAAAATTTACAACTTCACTATCAAAAGTGTATCGCTATGTTTTAGAGCAAAAAAATAAAGATCTAGTTTTGGTAGACGAAGAGTTAAGTTTTGCAAAAACTTATGTACGTCTTTTAAAAATGCGTTTTGAAGATAGTATAGTTTTTGAAATACCTGAGAAAAGTAGTATTCCAGATGCTAAAATAATTCCCTTGTCATTACAACTGTTATTAGAAAACGCAGTAAAACATAATATAGTTACAACCGCAAAACCTTTGCGCATTAAGGTTTTTGAAGAGAACGGGTTGCTAATGGTGACCAATAATTTACAAGAAAAGCAAGTAGTTAAAAAGAGTAGTGGTGTAGGTTTAAAAAACATTCAAGAACGTTATGCGATACTTTCTGACAAAACGGTAAGTATTGAAAAAAAGGAAAAAGAGTTTGTGGTAGCCTTGCCGATACTTACTAAAAAAATATCATTTGATACAGCGCAAAATGATTACGTAGAAAGTAAGAGCTATGAAAAAGCAAAAGAAAAAGTAGAAAAGATTAAAAGTTTTTATAAGCATTTAATAGCCTATTGTATTGTTATACCGTTTTTAATTGTCCAAAATTCTAAGACCTCTAATTTTCTTTGGGTATTTTTTCCTGTAATCGGTTGGGGTTTCGGTTTAGCGGCTCACGGAATGAAAGCTTTTGGTTACAACCCCTTATTTGGTAAAAATTGGGAAGAACGAAAAATGAAAGAATATTTAGAAGATGAAAATTTTTAACATACAATTCAGTCGTTAAATTATACAATTCAGAAATCAATATTTAGAAAGTAGCTTCAATTGATAGAAATTTGAATAAACAAATAAAAAACCAACCAAATGGAAACAACAGATAGACAAAACAAATATTTTAAAGCAAAAGAACGTGTTGATACAGTGAAGAGTTTTTACATGTCACTTGTTTCAAATGTAGTGACTATAACAATCGTAGCGGCAATTAATTATTATGTAAATGAATGGCGACACCCTTGGTTTTTATGGGTTGTGTTTGGTATATCAGTAGGTGTAATTTTTAAAGCTATAAAACTGTTTGGTTACAATGCTATGTTTGGAGCTAATTGGGAAGAGCGAAAAATAAAAAAGTACATGCAGGAAGATGAAATTAAAAACCGTTGGGAGTAAAATATAAAAGATTTTTAAAATGGAAACTAAAATTAAAAGTAAAGAAGAAAGAGCAAAGCAGCGTGTAAGTGAATTAAAAGGCTTTTACGTGCATTTTATAGTTTATTTGGCAGTGAATATCACAATATTTTTAATTAAGCTAGTAGCGGGCTTAAATAGAGGCAATTCATTTTTTGATATAATTTTTGATTTTTCAAACTTTTCTACATGGTTCTTTTGGGGGATAGGATTGTTTTTTCATGCAAAAAAAGTATTTGGGATAAATTTTCTATTTAATAAAAACTGGGAAGATCGCCAGATAGAAAAATACATGAAAGAAGATAAAGACGATTTTGTAAAATTTAACCAGAGAACAAATGGAAAATATTAGAGAAGTTAAATATGCACAAGCGGAAAAACGTTTAGAGAAATTAAAGCAATTTTATGATCATCTTGTGTTTTATGTAATCGTAAATGCAGCTGTATTGATTTTAGGAAAAAAAATAATTTTCACTTTTTTCCATGGAGATATACTTGGCAATTCTGAAATTGTAAAATATGTAAATTGGAATATTTACGGCATGCCAATTTTATGGGGTTTATTTTTAGGGTTGCATGCAATTTATATTTTTGGAAACATCCCTCATTTATATGCAAATTGGGAAGCACGACAAATGAATAAATATTTAAACAAAGATTAAAAATTACAACCAACCATTTTATGAAAACGATAATTATTGAAGATGAAAAACCAGCGGCAAGAAGGCTGAATAGATTACTTGAAGAATTAAATGTTGAGGTGTCTGTAATGTTGCATTCGGTTGAAGAAGCAATTCATTGGTTTGAAACAAATGAACATCCTGATTTAATATTTTTAGACATTCAACTTTCAGATGGTTTGTCTTTCGAAATTTTTGATGTTATTGATGTAAAAAGTGCTATCATATTTACCACTGCGTATGATGAGTACGCACTTCAGGCTTTTAAGCTAAATAGTATTGATTATTTGTTAAAACCAATCGATGATGAAGAGTTGGAAACAGCAGTGAAAAAATACCAAAATTTAAACCATCAAAAAACTAAAATAGCGTTAGATTTTAACGATGTAAAAAAGCTCTTAATTAATCCGGTTGATAGAGAGTTTAAAAAACGATTTACAGCTAGAGTAGGGCAACACATAAAAATTATAAATGCTGATGAGGTAGAATGTTTTTATAGCGAAAATAAAGGCACCTATGTTGCAACTTCTGATGGTAGAAATTACTTACTTGAAACTACCCTTGAAAATTTAGAAGACGACTTAGATCCTAAAATATTTTTTAGAGTAAGTCGTAAATTTTATGTGAATGTTAATTTTATAAAAGATATAGTTTCATACACCAATTCTAGACTTCAAATTAAATTATTAAAGTTTAATGAGCAAGATATTATAGTGAGTAGAGAGCGTGTAAAAGACTTTAAGTTATGGTTGCAATAAAATATTATAAATATCTGATTAATAATTTAATGTAAATTTTTAAAATGCACTATAAGATTTCTCTATAGTGCGTTTTTGTATAAAGTAATTTGTTTTATTCTACACGATTGTCATCAAAAGCAGAAGGTAGCAATTTAGGAATTAATTTTATAAAAATAGGCAATAATACAGCACCGCCTGGCAATATAAAAATAGCTAGTGAAGGTATACTTTTAAAAATATCTAGCAATTGATTTTGCACTTTTTTCTTCTCTTCAGGTGTTAAATCTTTAACGGTAGATTTAGATAAAAGACTCACTAATTCTTTACTTTCAGATAGTTCTTTTTGCAGTCTTTTACTGTTTCTCAAAATTAATTTATTTACAATTTTAGCCATGCTTGCATAAAATTGAAGAGCCAAATTACTGTCTTTTAGATGAGGAATTTTAGCAGCATTTGTATCAAAAAATAATGCAATATCATCAATGGAATTTGAGATGGATTTATAGCTCAGTCCGAGGTCTTTTCCGAGGTCAAATAAGAAGGTGGATTCTTGGTATTCTAATGACTGATCTTCCCATACACTTAGGCATGCAATATCAAAAAAATAGTAGTTTTCAAACAGGTCAAAATTGCCAATAAAAAGGTCTCTATAAGTGCCATCAAATTGCTCAATGGAGTTGTCAACAAATGTCAATGATGATGAAAAAAGTTGTGCTAATTTTCTATCTTTTACGTTTTTTTCTTTCGAATTTAATGCGTGATATGTTATGTTAATTGCAATATATTCTAAGTTTTTGGCATGCTCTTTTATGTCATTATTGTCTTCAATATAATGCTTAAATGTGAGCACATCTATAAATAAAAGTGTGTTTGTAATTACACTATTAAAGGTTTTGCTAATTAAATTATCATCAATATATATTCTTGAATCTATCAGCTTTTCTAGCTGAGATGAGGTCTTGTTTCCTGATAAAATTTTGTTTAAAAATGATATTTTTCCGACTCCTAATTTGGTGTAAAACTTAAAAATATAGTCAAGAAAAGTATTGAAATCTGCGCTTTTTTCTTTTTGTCTATAGGTAAAATATAGCGCAGTAATAAGGTTAATTTTTGCTTTTTCATCTTCCGTTAATGGATGTTCTGGATGTATAAATTCAGGAATATTAATATTTATCCCATAAATAAACCCTGTGCTTTTTAAGTGCTGGTACAGTTCATTAAAGTTATCATAAAGGCCATGATAATCTTTAGCAAGGTGTCCAAACTTATCAATCCAGCCAGATGAAGAAGGGTTCATTATATTACTTTTTATAAAGTGCTAATTTATATTAAAAATACATAGAAATTAAATTTATAAACTTTTGAAATGTAAACCATTAAGCATGTGTTAACATTACTTTAACATTTAAAACCAAACCCTCTTTCAATTATCTCGTAAGTGTTGCTGAATTAATAATCTAAAAACTCAATAACATGAAAAAAACAAAAATTTATTTAGGACTTGCTTTTATGGCAATTACAGGCATTGTTTTAGTAGCAGCCGATCATATTGATGCTCCTTCTACTGCTGGTACCACCGCTGATATTGCTGACTTTTATGCTTTTGAACCATCAGAAGGTTCTGACAATACTGTTTTAATAGTTGATTTACAATCTAATGTAGACCCATCATTAGCATATGGTTCTTTTGATGAAGATGTGCTTTTAGAAATTAATATTGACCTTGATGGCGATTTAGTAGAAGATACTGTTATACAGGCAATTCCAAGAGATGGAATGATGTATTTCTTTGGTCCTGTTGCTCCTTCACAAACTGGTTTAACTAGTGAAGTATTAACAGATTCTCCTTTAGGCAGTGTTGAAATATCTGATAGTGATGCAATCGTTGAAACTACTGCTGATGGTGTTAAGCTATTTGCGGGACCAAGACAAGATGCTTTCTATTTTGATTTTAATCAATTCAACCAAGTAATTGGTGGTACTGCTCCTGAAGGTTTTAAAGATGTTGATGAAGCTGTTGACACTTTTGACGGTAGTAATACAATGGCAATTGCAATTGAAATACCAAATACAATGTTAGGTACGCCAACGGCTACAAATGCATTAGGCCTTGAAGTTTATAAGGCTTGGGTAACTACAAACAAAAAACAATAATAACTCTCTCAATATAAAATATATAGAACTATGAAACTATCAAATTTAATATACGCGTTTAGCTATTTTTTAGCAATCACTTTTTTTGCCTCTTGTAATAATGATGATGACTTTACTGAAGATACTGATATGATGTCTGATACTGAAGTTGAATTTACGGGAACTTATGCACAAGTAGATCACATGGGTCGACCTGGTATAAATACTGTTTTAAGTGCTGATGATGCTACAAAAGACAGTCAAAACACAACTTTACCAGCAGATATGGGGGCAACTTTTGCTACTTCATTTGAAGATAGATTAGAAGCATATCATGACGTTTATGCAAATTTATTAGGTGCAGACCCTGCAGATGTAAATTATGAAACTAACATTTTAGGTTTTGATGCGGCTACAATTACTGGTTATTTGGCAGCTGATGTTTTAGATATTGCTCCTAATTTACCAACAACTTATTTTAACCCAGGTACTGATAATGATGGTGATGGTAGAATATTGGTTCCAGACGGAGACGAAGTTGGCTTAACAGGTAGAACATTACAAGATGATGTAATTGATGTATCATTAATCTTATTATTTGGTGGTGAAGAAGGTGATCGTTTTAGTGGTCAAGATACTGACGGTGATGGTGTGTCTGATTTACCAAGACTTACCTCTGACGGTGTTGCTTTAACAGCAAGTATCTCAAGTTCTTTCCCGTACTTATCAAGTCCGGAATAGAAATTAAATTGCTATGAAAAAATTATGGGAGAGTAATTACTAGCTCTCCCATATTTTAAAATACAGCCTAAAAACAATTAAAAATATACCACAAATGAAATCATTATTCATATTATTACCGCTATTGCTTTTGTTTTCATGTAATACAGAAGAAAAAAATAGGATCACGAACACTGCAGATTATGAACAGTATTTAGTGTCAAAAAAACCAGATACCACTTCAAAATACTTTGAACTCTGGAACAATAAAATTAAAGAAGATAGTACACAATTATCAAGTTTTGGTATAGTTGCTAGTCAATATGATGCTTATTTTAAAGCTACAGGTGACATTGAGTATTTAAAAAAAGCTGAAAAGTCATTACAAAAAGCCGTAGAAATTGCAGCTACAGGAAGAGCTGGTTTTAGGCGGGAACTTGCACGCAATTACATTTCGCAGCATAGATTTAAAGAAGCTTTATTTCTTGCAGAAGAAGCACAAGAGATAGGATCTGGCATTACAGAAACTCACAGTTTGTTATTTGATGTTCATATGGAATTAGGAAACTATAACATTGCCAAAGAATATTTAAATAAAATTACTGATCCATCTAGTTTTGGGTATTTAATACGCGCTGCAAAATGGAATGATTATAAAGGTGAATTGCCAACAACCATTAATTATATGGAGCAAGCAAAGCAATTGGCAGATAGGTCTACAGCAAGTCATTTAAAAGTTTGGTCATATACCAATTTAGCAGATTATTATGGTCATGCAGGCAGAATCAAAGATTCTTATGAGCATTATTTAAAGACTTTAGCAATTGATCCTCAAAACTCATATGCTAAAAAAGGTATTGCTTGGATTGTTTTTTCTTATGAGAAAAACCCTGAAGAAGCTTTAAGAATTCTAGATTCAATCACTAAAAATTATGATGCACCAGATTATTACTTGTTAAAATCTGAAATAGCATCATATCAAAATAATAGAAAACAAGAACTTTTAAATTTAGATGAATATTTAATTCGTGTAAAAAATAAAGCTTATGGTGACATGTATAATGCTTACAATGTAGATTTATATACTACTAGTGTTAAGGATTTTGAAAAAGCATTAGCACTATCCAAACGAGAAGTTCAAAACAGACCAACTCCTGAGTCTTATAGTCTTTTGGCTTATACACATTTAAAATTAGGCGATAATAAAAAAGCTTTAGCAATAGTAGAAAACCATATTGAAGGCAAAACTTTTGAGCCTGCAATACTTCTACGAAGTGCAGAAATTTATAAAGTAGCGGGTAATAACAATAAGGTTAAAGAATTGAAGAACGAGCTTTCAGGAGCAGTGTATGAATTAGGTCCAAATATGTTAATTAATATTGAATCATTATAAAAAATCTTAGTTTTGAAAATAAAAAACATACAAACAATGGCAAGACTGAGTACACTTCTTTTTGTAATTCTATTCGCTCAAAATATAAGGAGCCAAGATATTAAAGGTAAGCTTATAAATGAAAAAAATGTTTCTGTTGAGGGAGCATACATTTATAATATTTCCACAGAAAAACATACACATAGTAATGAGTTGGGTTTCTTTAAAATTGAAGGTAACCATGTAGGTGATACTTTAAAAATTGGAGCATTAGGTTTTGGTAAATTAAGTTACATAATAAGTGAAAATGATTTTTCTAAAAGAGTAACGATAACTTTAGAAGAAGAACAGTTTAAATTAGATGAGGTGGTAATTAGACCAGAATTAAATGGTTTAAACGTAATTTCTGAAATAGATTTAAAAACAACACCAGTAAAATCTTCACAAGAGTTACTGCGCCAAGTACCTGGTTTAATTATTGGGCAGCATGCAGGTGGTGGTAAAGCAGAACAAATGTTTTTACGTGGTTTTGATATTGATCATGGTACTGATATTGCTGTTTCGGTTGATGGTATGCCCGTAAACATGGTGTCACATGCACACGGTCAAGGGTATGCAGATCTTCATTTTGTTATACCAGAAACACTTGATAATATAGATTTTGGGAAAGGACCTTATTATGCTAATAAAGGTAATTTTTCTACAGCAGCTTATGTAGATTTTAATACAAAAGATAATATTGATAACAGTTTAGTGCGTTTTGAATACGGAGATTTTAATTGGATTAAAACCTTAGGGATGTTCAATTTAGTAGACTCAGATAATGATAATGCATACATAGCAACTGAGTTAACTCAGTTTGATGGTGCTTTTGATTCGCCACAAAACTTTTCACGTGTAAATATATTTGGTAAGTATACCACACTTTTAAAAGATGCTAGTAAATTATCATTAACGGCATCACATTTTACAAGTACTTGGGATGCTTCAGGTCAAGTGCCACAAAGAGCGGTAGATAGTGGACTAATTACACGTTTTGGTTCTATTGATGATACTGAGGGTGGTACAACATCACGTTCAAATTTAAATGCTAGTTTACTAAAGGTTATTGATGATAATACGTTTGTAAAAACTAACGCATATTATTCAAATTATAAATTTGAATTGTATTCTAATTTCACATTTTTTCTTGACGATCCTGTAAACGGAGATCAAATAAGACAAAAAGAAGAGCGAAATATATTTGGTTTAAATTCTGAATTAAATAAAAAAATTGCTTTTACAGATTCAGAAGGTGTTTTAAAAGTAGGAGCAGGTTTTAGGTTTGATAATATTGATGATGTTGAATTATCACATACCGTGAACCGCTATGAGACTTTAGAAAATATTCAGTTGGGTGATATTGATGAAACAAACTCATACTTATATAGTAGTTTTGATTATAAGAAAGGCAAATGGACAATAATACCAGGGGTTCGTTTAGACTATTTCAAATTTCAATACGAAGATAAATTACAAGATACCTATACAAATACAGCAGAAACTAAAGTGTTTGTTTCTCCAAAATTTAATGTGTTATACTCAAGCAGTCAAGACCTACAATTCTTTTTAAAATCAGGAATCGGATTTCATTCTAATGATTCTCGTGTAGTAATTGAAGAAAATGATAAAGACATTTTACCTGCAGCTTATGGTGTTGATTTAGGAACTATTATAAAACCAACTTCTAAATTATTCGTAAATGCAACGGCTTGGTTCTTGTATTTAGAACAAGAGTTTGTTTATGTAGGTGATGCAGGTATTGTAGAACCAAGCGGACAAACAAGACGTTTAGGGCTTGATTTAGGAGTGCGTTATCAAATTAACGATTGGTTATTTTTTAATACTGATGCTACATATACGAAAGCACGTAGCGTAGAAGAAGCTGATGGTCAAGATTATATTCCCCTAGCGCCAGATTTTACAATGACAGGGGGGGTAAGTGTACTTAATTTAAAGCGTTTTTCAGGTGGTGTAAAGTACAGATTTATTGATGACAGACCAGCGAATGAAGATAACTCTATAGTTGCTGAAGGGTATTTTGTTACTGATTTAAATGCGAATTATAACATTACTAAGAATCTAACTTTAGGTATGGCTATTGAAAACTTGTTTGATACAGAATGGAATGAAACCCAATTCGCAACAGAATCAAGATTACAAGATGAAGATGAGTCAGTTGAAGAAATACATTTTACACCAGGTACTCCATTTTTTATTAAAGGAAGTATCACATATAATTTTTAAGGTTAACAATTAAAAACAAGTGGTTGTTTTTTTTGTTTTTTAGGTTGAAGCACTGTAGATGGTAAACTACAGTGCTTTTTTTCGTTTAAATGAAGGTAAAATACGTTGAATGGGTAAAACCTCTTGATAGTCAGTTCCGTAAGTATGGTAATCACATAAATGACTCTAGAGTCATTTTACGAGAACTAAACTAAAACCAAACACCCACTGAAAATGGAATATTACTTATTAGGCTTCTCTTTTTGTTATATCTTATTTGCTGTAATTATAATTGTTAGAGCTCAAAAACAATTGAATAAAGAAATCAATATAGAAAGTGAAGACAAACAAAAAGATTGATTGTTGAATCACATAAACTTTCTAATTAATACAGGTAAGAGTAAAAGATCAAATAATAAGGCTGTTAAAAGTGTAGCGCTTATTAGCAGACCTATTATTAAACTCGGGGTATGAATTGAAAATAATAGCACCATAAAACCAAAAAATAAAAGCAGCGTGGTGATAATTAATGCCCTACCAGTTTCTAAAAAAGTGGTTTTTAAAGCTTCTTCTTTTGTTAAACCCTTAGTAGTTGCTATTTTATATTTTCCTAAAAAATGAATGGTATCATCTACGGCAATACCAAAAACTATAGCAAATACAATTGATGTTGGAGCGTCTAAGGGTATTTTTAAAAAGCCTAACAAAGCGCCAGCAAATAATAAGGGTAGCATATTTGGTATTAATGATAAAAACACGAGTTTGTAGCTTTTAAACAAAAAAGCCATTATAATACCTACAAGTAACAAGCCCATAAATAAACCTTGTAACAAACTACCTTGTATGTATGCCGCATTTTTATCCATTAGCATTCCTTTCCCTGTAACTCTAAAATTTACTTTAGTTGTATCTATATTCCTTGCTACATAATTATCTATAACAGCATAGGTTTTTACAAGGCTATCGGTGCCAATATCAAGTACATTGGCAATTATACGAGCTTTAGTTTTTGTGCTATCAATCAATTTACTTAATTGTTGTTTTGCATATCTATTAGCATCTTTTTTATAGCTATTAAATTCTCTTTCCGTTTTGGGTAGCGAATAAAATTCACGCTTATTTACATTGTTAGCTTTATGAAAAGTTTTAAAAATTGCATTTACTGATCGTATGTTATCAATATTGTCCGTAGCTTGTAGTTGTTGATTTACTTTTTCAATCTCTTTAGCAATCTCATAATCTGTCACTAGATAACCATCTTTAGCTAGTGCGGCAATTTCAATAGTTCTAAAGCCAGAATAATTTTTTTGAAAGAATTGAAAATCATCGGCTATTTTACTTTTATTAGGTAAGGTGGTTTTAAAGGTGTAATTCGTATTTACTAATGATAAGCCGTAAAAACATAGTATTGTAACTAAAATACTAACCATTATAATTTGTTTTGGTTTTGTTTTAGTGAATGAGTTAATTTTAATTAAGTTTTTTTGCCAAAATAATGATTCGTTTTTTTTAGGTAATAGCCTCTTATTACTAAAGGTTAAAACTAAAGCACTAGTAAAAAATACAACTGTGATATATGCTATTAAAACACCAATGGCAGAGTTAACTCCAAAATCACGTATACCAACAAGTTTAGAAAACAATAATGATAAAAAACCTATGGCTGTAGTAATTGATGTTAGTAAAGTAGATAGGCCAACTTCTTTTAATGATTGTACAATAGCTATTTTTTTCTCAATTCCTGTTTTTAGTTTTTCTAAAAAATTATCAAAAATATGTATCACATCTGATGTACCTACAATTAGCATCAAAATAGGGTAGAAGGCGGCTAAAGCACTTAGTTCTTTACCTAATACAGCTAAAGTCCCTAAGAAAATTAATAAGGCTATAAAAATAGAAGACAGTGTTATGAATACAATAGCCGTTCTTTTGTAAATTATAAATAAGACTATTAAAACTAAAACTATTGAAATGGCGGAGGTAACAAGTAATTCTCGTTTTTGCATATCAACCATAGCTTCGTAAAACGAAGTTCTTCCCATTAAATGTGTTTTATCTAATTGGTGTTTTTTAAGAAGGCTTCGTGTGCTATCTAATAAATGTATGGATTGTTTGTAATCAAGATTGTCTTCAGTTTCTAAAAATATAGCTAACGATTTAGCATCTTTGGCTACAAATGATTTTATAAATAAATTGTCTTCTTGTATTTTTTTCCAATCAGCTTCATAACGAGTACTGTCATTTATATGAAGTACTGGTAATTTGGTATAGCCAAATGATGTTTTTAGTGGATAAGAAAGATTGGTTATAGCATTTACACCAGTAACAAAAGGTAGCGTTTTAGCATCTTCAGTAAAAGCTTTGCATCGTAATAGAAAATCTTTTTCAAAAACAGTGGAGTTGTTTTCAATGCCAACTAATAAAAAATTATCGTCTGTAGAAAAATCTTTAATAAACTGTTCATAAAAATATAAATCATCATCTCCAGTGGGGAAAAACTGACTAAAATCAAAAGAAAATTTAAGAGAAGGAAGCAAAAAACCTGATCCTACAGCTAAGAAGACAAATATGCCTAATATGATTTTTTTGAAGGATAATATTTTAAGCATGAACTTGAAAAATCTATAAATAAAAAACCGTTTAACTCACAATCTAAAACAACTTTTTTAAAGTTATGTAGATTAAATGAATTAAACGGTATTGAAAAATTATTTTTAGCTTAAGAGCTTACAGCTCCTAAAGTATATAATTGTTCTAAATTTGGCGATTCACTACCGCCTGCAGGCTCTAATGTTATACCAAATGCTTCTGATGCATTAGGGTTAGCTAGAGCAAAAACTTTATTATCATCCGTTATAAAATCTTCTAGAAGTCCCATACTTGTTGGAGTAAGTGGATCTAGTTTTAATGACCATACTTGGTAAACCATTCCGTCTGGTGGTTCCGGTAAACCTTGCGCATCAATAAAAACTTTTTGTTCTCTTTTATTCCAATATGCTTTAGCATAGGATGTTGGAGAAACAGCCTGTCCACCTAAAGCAACTACTTGAATATCTTTATCTCTAATGGTTGTTAGCAATTCTTGTGATTTGTCTAACGAAGTCTTAGCGTCTTCGATTTGTTTTTCAAGAAGTTCATTGTTTTGTGAAGCTACATTAATTTCAGATTGTAATGTTGTATTTTGATTGTACATCCAAGCAAAACCAACAGCTAAAACAATGGCAGCAGCCCAACCTAAGTAAGAAGACCAATTAGATTTTTTCTCATTAAGTGGTATTACTTTAGTGTTATCTTGTATTCTATTTAGTACATCGTTAAAACCTTTAACGCTAGATCGTTTAGGACTAGCAACTTTTGAAAGTGCTAAAATAGAAGCTTCAATCTCTTCAATTTCTTTCTTTATTTCAGGGTGTTCGGCGGCAAGAGCAACAACCTCTAGGTTTTCTTGCTCAGAAAGAGTGCCTGCGACGTACAGCTCTAAAATTCCTGATGTTATGTATTTTTCTATATCCATTTTATATCGATAAATTACCTCTAATTTGAGAAATACAACTTCTGTTTCTAGTTTTTACTGTTCCAACGGGAATAGCTAGTTCTTCAGCTGCCTCTTTTTGAGTGTACCCTTGAAAATAAAGCAGCTGTATAATTTGAACACATTTGTCTTTTAAATTCGTTAAAAGATTTTTTATTCCAATTGTATCTACTTGATTATTAAGGTCATTTTTGTCTTCAAGGATATTTACGAAAAAATCTGAAGAAAGGTTTTGTTTGCTGTTTTTGTGGGACTTAGAGCGCACTTCATCGATTGCAGCGTTTCTAGCAATATTCAACATCCAGGTAAAAAACCTACCTTTTGAAGCATTATAACTTTCTGAGTTTTTCCATGCTTTGACAAAAACATCTTGGCATATTTCTTGGGCAATATCAGAATTTTTTACGATGCTGTTTATAACGCCACATATATTATCCGAATACATTTCGTAAAGCTTCTCAAAAGCTTTACTATCCTTATTTCGGAAATTTTCTACTAATACTTCTAATTCCATGTATTGTGTTTACGAATGAAAGATAATATAAAAAAGCTACATTGCTGTAGCTTTTTAGGTAACTGTAATTATTTTGTAGTTTATTGGATAATTCCTGCACAACTCACTCGTGTACCAGCATCACCACTTGGTTGTGATGTAAAGTCATCTACGCCTTCATGAACAATAACACCTTTGTCAACAATGTTCATTGTGTCATCATCACAATCCAAACACCATTCATCAGTGCTAAATTCAATTTCTGCATTACCATCAGCATCAGCAGTAAAGTTTCCTATATCTCCTTTGTGATATCCTTCTTCAGCGCCCCATTTACCGTGTGGTTCATCGGTTGGATTCCAGTGTCCACCCGCAGATTTTCCGTCTTCAGAAGAGCAGTCTGCAGTTTCATGAATATGAATTGCGTGTTTACCTTCTTTTAGGCCAGATAAATGAGCAAGCATTTTTACTTCATTATCTTTTTGTGTAAACGTGATTTCACCTTTTACGTTACTATCACTTTTTGGTTCTAATGCAATGGTTGTAGTTTTTTCAGCCATTTCATTATCCATTTCAGTGTCGTTCTCTACTGAAGTTTCCATTTTAGGAGCTCCTTCAGGTTTTTTCTTTTTTTGCTCTTTGCAACTATATGTTAGACTTATAAAAGCAATTGATAGCGTTAATATCGTTTTTTTCATCTTTTTAGGTTTTAATTTTTAGCACAAAATTGTAACTGCACTAAATTAAAAGTAAAAACCGGTAATGATTAACGTATAAAAATGGAATATTAACGCTATCAATAAACTACTTAATTTTTAGCGAAAAGTACATCTGCCTTTATAGCAACTTCATCCCAAGTTTTACTAACGCCGTCAGGGCCTGTGTGTAATGCTTCACAAACTTTATTTAATGAAGCTACAGCATCAGATGCATTCCATTTTTTTAAGTCCATAACCCCAGAAAATGTATAAATATTTTCAGAATTTGAAGTTACATCTAATGGAATATTAGCTGTTTCACCGTTTAAAGTAACATCAATTGAAGCATTTTCACCATCAACTTTAAAAGTACCTGAGATCAACTCTGTATCTTTCATCGCTCCAAAAAAGAATTCTGTAATTTTTGGATCTCTTGTACCTGTTGCATCGTTCGTAAATAAGCTACTTACAGGAATGCTAAATTTACTGCCATTTAAAACCTCTAAAGGTGTTTCTCCTTCACTTAATTCTGTAATTTTAATAGATTTAAATTCACCACCAACTGGTAATTTTTCAGTTGTTTTGTAAGCAACGAAACTAACTTTGGTAGAATCACTTACTAATGAATACATACTTTTATGCTCCATTTTAGCAGGTTCTTCAGCCTTTTTCTCTTTTTTTTCTTCTTTACAACTGTACGATAATGTAGCTACCGCCAACGATAAAATTAATAATGTCTTTTTCATTTTTATTATTGTTAATTGTTACTATAAAATTACAATTTATTTGAGGTACAATCTAATTCAACTATGATTCTTTTACGCTTATTTTTTCTTTCTTAAATCAGGGTTATATGTAATTCCGAATTGCAAACGGTCATAGTTGGCATTTGTGAAATGATTTTTTAAATACCCGGCTTGTACGCTTAAGTTTTCGGTAACATTTACGCCTAATGCAGCGTATAACCTATTTTGCCCAAAAGTTTCACCTTGTAGGTTAACAAATATTTCGTCATAAAAATTTAAAAAGAAAATATCAGTAAGTGGTAACGTAAGTTGTAACCTGTAACGCGCTCTGTGTTGTGTTTCATTAAAATCATATGCTTCAATAAAACGTTGCTCTAACCTGTAACGGTGCTCAAAATAAAATTGACCTACTTTATTTTTTAAAATTAATTGTTCAAAAATTCTATGCTCTGTACTATTTTCTTCACCTACAAATTCTTCAAAAGTACCATCGGTAGAAATATATCCGTAACCTGCTGTTACAATAGCTTCAGGGTTAATGTTATAATTAAGCCCTGTTCTAAGTAATAATTGATTAAAATTACTAGCAGTTTCGTAATATCTAAATTGCGCTTCGGTATGAATACTTAATTTGTTTGAAATTTTATTTGTTCCAAAATACATGTACCAAGCACCTAAATCATCTTCGCCATTGTCTTGTGCCTGAACAGATGTTAAAATTGAAATAATTGAAATAATAGTAAAAAATTTTCTCATAGTATGTTGCATAAAATTAAATACTACTGAAATTGTCTAATATTTCAGTAGCATTCAAAAAGCTTTATTTAATTAATTGAAATTGTTTTAATTTCTTTAAAAGGACTGCTATCAGCTTTATTTATAGTAGTCTTATAATCTTGCCAATCTTTAGAGAAAAAGCTGTTTGTTTTTTCTAAAGCACTATTTAATTCATCTTTAGCAAAGTTTATTAAGTCTTTTTCAGTTTGCGTGATGCCTGTTTTTCTTGAACGTACATATGAACTGGCATTTCTTAAACGAAGCATAACTGTTATTTCTGGGTTTCTAGTAATCCCTTGTCTTTTGTCTTCTTTGCCTAAATAAAGTGCCATTATTTCATCAATTTTTTTAGTAATTTCTTTTGATGCTTTAATTTCACTTTTATACTTTTCTTTATCAAGCTCTTTTAAGTCTTTCTGGTATTTAGAAGCAATATTTTTACTTTCAACTAACTGCTTAACAGCATCTGCAGCAGTTTGTGTATAGCTTTCTAAAGTTTTTGAATTTGCATACACTTCATTAATAGAGTTTAAAGAAGTTTCAATTCTAGGGTCAGATTTCACTTCAATTTTCGCTTCATCTAAAATAGTACCAAAACTCATTTTTATGGTATAGGTGCCTGGTTTAACATCAGTACCACCTGGTTCACCTTTTCGTTTGCTTATTTTTCGTGAAGGTCTGTCAGCTCCTTTTTCATCCATATTCCAATAAATTCTATGGAAACCTGCTTTTTCAGGCGTTTTATATTTTAAAGTTCTGATTAAACGAGTCCCGTCATAAATATCAAATTGGATAGAATCTTTTTTCTGAACACCAGTTAGTTTTTCTTTCTTTCCAGTATCAGTGTCATCTGTTTTTTCATCCTCTTTTGAAGCTGGTTTTTTTTCACTTTTCTTTTTACCTTCTTTAAGGTAATAAGTAATCATGGCTCCAGGTTTTTTATTCTCACCGTTAAACATAGCATCAGCACCAAATCGGCTGCCTGTTGGTTGTTGGTATGCAGCTTGGTATGCCGTTGGTGGTGTAAAAAGTTTAGCGTCTTGTTGTAAAAGTGTATAGTCAGCAGCTAAAGCTCTTAATGGGCGAATATCATCTAAAACCCAAGCAGCTCTACCAAAAGTACCAATTACCAAATCGTGTTCTCTTGGTTGTATTGCTAAATCTTTTGTTGAAACAGTAGGGAAGCCTTCTGTCCATTTTTGCCATTTTTCACCTGCATTTAATGAAACATATAGTCCATCATCAGTACCTAAAAATAGTAGATTAGGGTTTTCAATATCTTCTATAATAGATAAAGTATAGCTTTTTACATCGTTACCATCAACAATGCGTTCCCATGTTTTACCGTAGTTTTTGGTTCTATATGCATAAGGGGTGTAGTTAAACCTTCTGTAGTCATTAGCAATTAATAAAGCTTCTCCTTTGTTTTTGTTCGAGGCTTTAATTTGCGGAATCCAACTTCCTGCAGGTAAACCTTTAATATTTTTAGTAACCTCTGTCCAACTGGTACCACCATTTTGTGTAATGTGTACACGACCATCATCAGAAGCAACCCACAACATGTCTTTTTCTATTGGTGATGGTTCAATCACTAAAATAGTACAATGGTTTTCTGCTCCAGTAGCATCCATGGTTAAACCACCACTTTCGCTTTGTTTTTGTTTTTCAGGATCGTTAGTCGTTAAATCAGGAGAAATAACTTCCCATGTTAAGCCTTTATTTGTGCTTTTGTGAACAAACTGACTCCCAAAATAAACGGTACTAGTATCAAACGGATCTTGACCTATACCAGAGTTCCAATTGAAACGTAATTTAGTAGCTGCATCTGGTGGGGTAGGGCGTACTATATAATTGTTACCTGTAATATGATCGTATCTTGATACATTACCTTGTTGGCTCATAGCATAACCAAAACGAGAATCATCTTTATCAGGTACAACATCAAAACCATCGCCAAAAGCAATTTCTTGCCAGTAGCTATTACGAATTCCTTGTGCTTTCCAAACGTATGCAGGACCTCTCCACGAGCCATTATCTTGCATTCCTCCGTACACATTATACGGGTATTCGTTATCGGTATTAATATGGTAAAACTGTGCTACAGGAATATTACCTACAAAACGCCATGATTTTCCACCATCTTTAGTAATGTTCATACCGCCATCATTACCATCCATCATAAATTGCCCATTTTTTGGGTGAATCCACCACGCATGGTGATCCGGGTGCACTCCGTTATCTGCACGGTAAGCAGGCATTAACTGTGTAAAGCTTTTACCACCATCTTCAGATACATTTATATAGGTGAAAACTGAATATAAGCGATTTTCATTCTGTGGATCTACATATATTTCAGAGTAGTAAAAAGGTCTGTTACCAATATCGTCTTTATCATTTATTTTTTTCCATTTAAAGCCACCATCTTCAGATTTGTAAAGAGCATTCTTTTTTGCTTCAATTAACGCATATACCACATTTGGTTTTCCTGGAGCAATAGCAACACCCATACGGCCAAGTTCACCAGCAGGCAAACCATCTTCTTCGCTAAGTTTCTTCCAGTTTTTACCACCATCATGTGTCATGTATAAACCACTACCTTCACCACCAGATTTAAAAAACCAAGGATCTCTTTTGTGTTCCCACATTGCAGCAATTAATTTGTTTGGGTTTGTAGGGTCCATAACTAAATCGGCAATACCAGATTTGTTATTGGTAAATAGTATTTTTTTCCAGGTTACGCCACCATCGGTAGTTTTAAAAACACCACGTTCTGGGTGCTCACCCCAAGGCGAACCAATAGCACCTGCATAAACAATATCAGGGTTTGTAGGGTCAATAACAATACGGTGTATGTGTCTTGTTTTCTCTAAACCCATAGCTTTCCAGCTTTTACCACCGTCTAACGATTTGTAAATACCGTAACCGCCATTTAAACTATTCCTAGGGTTACCTTCACCAGTACCAACCCAAATAACAGATGGGTTACTTTGTTGTATGGCAACAGAACCTACTGATGCAGTCACTTCTTTATCAAAAATAGGTTCCCATTTAATACCTCCAGAAGTAGATTTCCAAAGGCCACCAGAAGCTGTACCTACATACATAATTTCTGGGTTTTCATGTACAGCATCAATAGCTGTAACACGACCACTCATGCCTCCAGGGCCAATGTTTCGTGGTTTTAGATCTTGAATAAGATCCATAGTAAAATCTTGTGCAGACGAAATTAACGACACAAATAGTGTCATTACGAGGAGTAGTTTTTTCATTGAATTCAGTTTTGGTATAATTAGTCGCTTTAAAGATACCAAAACCAAAAAATATAAATCTTAAAAGCATGTTAAGGGGAAAATGCTCCTTTATTTTATTTTTTAGCGTTTTGTAAAAATTCCGAACAATTCTTTACCAGCTCTAGGAGGAATAGAATTGTAACAAGGCTCAAAAGATTTTAGGTTAAAATAAGGCGATAAATAGCTTCTGTATTCTTTTTTGTCACCACCAAAAGGTCTTTTTTTCATTTCACCAGTTAACGGGAAATTAAACCAAAGCCCCACCAATTTACCGCCCTCTTTTAATAAGGACGCCATTTGTTTGGCATATGTAGATCGGTTTTCGGGTGTTGGTACAAAAGAGCAGAAAAAAGTTTGTTCAATGATAAGGTCAAACTCGCCTTTAAATTCAAAAAAATCGGCATTATGGAGGTTCTCTTCTGGGAAATCAGGATTTCTTTTCTTGAATTCTTTTAGCGGAATTTCAGAAATATCAAGAATATGAACATTGCTAAAGCCTTGTTGGTATAAATATTCGGCTTCATACGCATTGCCAGCTCCAGGAATAAGAATGTGACTATTTTTATCTTCTAATTGGTTAATATAAGTTTTAATTGGGGTAGAAGGGTAGCCAATATCCCAACCTGTTTGCGCTTCTTGGTAGCGTGTACTCCAATACTGTTTTAAATTTTCAGCCATAGTCGTAATTATTTACCTTTTAAAATTACGGAAACTATTCTTCTCTTTTTTCAACTTTTACCTTTTCTAGCATGGCTAAAATTTTCTTTTTGTCTTTATTCCATATCGTATAGGTTGCTGTGAGTTTATTATGAAAATAAAAAGTATCAAACCAGATGATAGATTCAGAGAGCACATAGAACAAAATATTAAACAGTTGTAGCAGATTTTTTAAGTAGGCTCTTAAAAGAGAAGGCGCTTTACAACTGTCATCAATTACTTGAAAACCAATAAGCAATTTTCCAAGAGTTCTGCCAGTTAGGCTCTCTAAAATAGGGTTTAGCGCAAATAGCAATACAAACGAAACTAGAATTGAGCTTGTACTTAAGCCTAAGTATTTTTCAGCTATAAGTGTTACCCAGTAATAGAAAAGAAAATCAATGACTTTACACAGTAGTCTTAAATTAAATTTTTCAACATTTGGGTTGTATTTAAATTCAAATTGTGTGGGCTCAATACCTCCAAATGTATTGCGCCTGTTTACCGTTTTGTAAGTTTTTAAATCAGAAATTTTTACAGTGCTACTGCTCGTATCCTTCTTTAAAATATAGGTGTTCCAGAAGGTTTTAATAGAAGATTTCATGAGCAGTATTTTAGAAAACTAGTTTTTAAGAATATAGATAAAAGAAATATTTATATGTCTATAATATTTTCGTAAAGAATTAATACTTTTTAGTATTATACATCTTTGTTAGTAATAAATCTTTTTATTTCGTAGGTATGAAGCCATTTTCTCTTGTGTATTTTATATGATTTATGCTTTCTTTTATATCTGTTGGTGGTACTTCATTTTCAATAACAATTATTTGTTCTAAATCACTCTGATTACAGATATATCTATAGAAGTCCATTGCTAAATCATCACTAATCCTTTCTGCTCCAATATTTTTTGGCTTCTTATAAGAGACTAATGGAGAATCTATTATTGGTACACCTATTGAATATTCTTTTTTTAATATTAGTTCTTGTAATGCTACAATGAAAGCGGAATAAATAATTGCTCTAACCCCTTTCCCAGATAGATTTCTGTCTTCACCTGAAATTACAAAATCATTTTGCTCTTCACTATAACTGACATCAGTTAGATTTGGATAATTATAACCTTTAAGAACAGATTTTATCACTTTTGAAAGTGGTGTTAATGATGCAGTTGATATATGCTCAAATGTTTCTTTAGAACTAGATTTAGGTATAGAGCTTTCTAGTTTTTCTTTTTCAGCTTTAAATTTTTCAAGTTGCTCAGATTTATATAAAGCACCAAGAACTATACTTTTCTTTTCATTTTGTTGGTTGATTTGTTCAATTATCAAACTCATTTCCAAGCCAACTCCTTTATCAATTTCTAGAGTGTATTTATTTATATTTTTCTCTAAATCTGAAACTTCTATAGAGATATCCTTAAATTCTTCTTTTAACATTTTTTCTGATTCAAGTAATTCTTGAATCAATGATTCTATTTTTTGTATTTCTTTACTGCAAGAATCTATTATTTTATTAATGTCTTCTATTGAACATTTTCCTTCTATTTCGCCATTACAAAGTGGGCAATTACCATTTTCAGAATGATTTTCTTCATTTAATAAAATGCTTGTTTCAATAGTCGATTTTAAGCGTGATACATCTGAATAGTAATGAGATTTTAATAAGTCTGTTCTTTTATATAATTCTTCGATTACTCTTTTACGTGATTGTCTTTTATGAAGAATGTCTAAAGTTTTTACTCTTTCACTTTCTATTTCATTGAATTTATTCTGAAGATTAGAATGGTTTTCTGTTAATTTTTCAATTAAAGAATTAGTCTCATTCAGCATCAATGATGGTTCAACTTTAAAAGTCTTTAAATCCTTAGTGTTGTCATTTATAAACTCTTTTAATATTTCTAATTTTCCTTTCCTATTTGCTATTTGGTTTTGAGAAAGGGATTCAATTATATTACTATCATCATTTCCTGTTACAATTAATTTTAAAACATTTAATTCTTCGGTAGCTTTTGTATAATGACTAACTATTAATGATTCCTCAGTAGTGATTTTAGATTCATTAACCATTGAGAATTTTACAATATCACGATATGAAATTGGTCTAGTTTTTCCCTTTTGGTTTGTTCTAATTTTTTTACCTGTAAGATTATTTAGTTTAAGTAAAAAAGCGGAAACAGTTTGTTCATTATAGGGACTATGTTTTCTGTCAAGGATTTCGAATTCATCAGTTTCTTTAATTTTATCTATAGATAAATTATAAAGTTTAAAATTGCCACCTTTTAAATCGCTTAATAAAGTATATGTGGTGTTTGTTGAATCAATTAATTCTAAATAGATAAAATCATAATTTCTTGATTCTTTAATAGGTTTTGGCGGTTTTGAACCACCAAACATATAATTGAAACATTGGAAAATATATGATTTACCTACGTTTGAAGGTCCCGTAATGATATTAACGCCTCTTTTAAAAACGACATTTGCATTTTCAACTGATTTACCAATCAGTCTTAATTCTTTTATTATGAATCCCGTTTTCATTATTGTAAAATTTCAATATTAAACTCGTTGTCTATCTCTGATAATTTTGGAGTCATAATGTTTTTTAATTCTTGTTTGGTGTGTTTTGAGTATTTATTAATAGCCCAATTTGCTTTTTCTTGAAGTTTGATTGAGTATAGTTCTTCAAGTGATTCAAGAAATGGCATTGCGTTTTCAGTTGCTTTATATTCTATACCATTAAAATTATATTGCTTTTCTATTAAATTCTTTGTGATAAAAAGATTTAATCCTTTATCAATGATAGAACTTCTAACCATTATTTCACCTGATCGATAAGGTACTGCGGGATGTAGACTTTGCATTGTTTTGTCAATGTCTGCTGAATGTATAGTTAGGTAATCTAGATAAACAAGGTTTTGTAAATCAAAAGATTTAGGGAATGCTTCATTTAATATAATTAAGATTCGAAGACCAGCTTCAACACTATTATTAAATGGATTTATATTTTTTTTAGTTTCCATTATGTCCATTTGATTTTATTATCATTAACCAATTGATGACAAATTCCTTTTTTATCATAAATAAGACTAACCTCCTTTAGTGGGTTTGAAGATATTATTGCTTTTCCTGCTTCTCTTTCTACTTCTTTTACTTTTATAAAATTATTCGAATGGATTTCTTCCAAAATATCAATAATCCCTTCTAATATTTCATTTTGAAAATCTTCAAAGGTGTCAATAGGTAGGTTATCTCTAGTGAAATTCCTTAACTGTTCTGCGTGATGAAAACTTATTCTAGCTCTTGTAAAATGGTTTTTATAAAGTTCTTTTGAATCTAAATCTATTACATTTTTGTAATCTTCTTTGCTTTCAGAACCGTATGCAGATAAAAGTTGATCAACGTATGTGGTTTCCGAACTTTGGATTGAACTTGGTATAGTATCGGTGTCTAATTTTTCACGCTCAGGTAGTCCACCACCAAACCTTATTAAGTGATTTGGATGCGAAATATGTTCTTTTAAAATATTCTTAGTATGAATTTTTGAGAAAATTGAAAAGTCAAAATTATTTACCCATTTTAAAAATTCTCCTTCTAATTTTATTCCACCTACAGTCGTGTCAATTTCACAATGTTTATCCCAATTATTTACTATTGCATTTTTTAGTTCGGTTGGATTTTGAAGTAATTTTGAAAGTGAAGTTCCACAACCTTTTGGTGCAACAAAATAATATTTTCTAGGTATTGGGTATTCTAATTTAAAAGTATAGTATAATATTTTAATAAATTCTTTATATACTTGAGCAGGCATTAATGCATTTTCATAATGTTTGCATTGAAAACAATCCCAAGTATAGTTTGGTTTGTTTTTATCAGTTACATAGCCTACAACATCTCTTCCTTTATCTCCAGCACCTCCGAATCTTTCAGCCTCTATATATTCAGTCTTTTTTATGTCAACCCACTCTTCGATAAAATCTTCCCAGTCATCAAATGACATATGCTCAATCATCTTAAGAGGTATTATCCTCTTACCAAAATTGACTTGATGTGATGTTTTGTAAAATGTCATTCGTTATTTTTTAGCTGACGTACAATGTAGATATATAGTCATCATAATCTACAATCCACATTAAATTATAAAAGTAAACAGGGGAGGGGAAGTACTTACTTTTTGTGTTTCCGAAAATAAGTGTAAAACTTTAAATTGCTTACGTATTTTGTAAGAATTATAGCTATTGTAGTCACATTTCTACAAAATGTATTGTTTGTCCGTTAAAATGCTGTTATTTACGTATTTGTCTAATGCAGTAGTGTAGCTTCTCTTTTAAGAATGAAACTAAAATTCAAAATTGAGTTTTAATGTACTTGCTTTACACGTCTTTTTTTGTGATACTGCCGTAAATACTAGATATTGCATAAAAATAACTTAGCGCTAACTAAGTAGATAAACAAAGTAAAATGAGTAAAAAAGTATTTGTATCTGGTTGTTATGATATGTTGCACAGTGGGCATATTGCATTTTTTAAAGAAGCATCAAGTTATGGCGATTTGTATGTGGGTATTGGTTCTGATGCCACGGTTGATGAGCTTAAAGGAAGAAAAACAATAAATTCAGAGCAAGAACGTATTTACATGATTAATGCAATTAAGTATGTAAAACAGGCTTTTGTAAATTCAGGATCGGGTATTTTAGATTTTGAAGATGATCTTAAACAAATAAAGCCAGACTTTTTTGTTGTAAATGAAGATGGGTATTCACCTTCAAAAAAAGAACTTTGTGATGCTTTAGGTATTGAGCTAAAAGTATTAAGCCGCATACCAGATGCAGGACTTCCTGAGCGTTCTACAACAGCAATACGCTCTGCAGGTAATTGTACGTTACCGTACAGAATTGATTTAGCCGGTACGTGGATTGATCAGCCTTATGTATCAAAATACCACCCAGGTTGGGCAATTACCTTGTCATTAGAACCGGTGATTGAGTATAATGAGCGTTGTGGTATGTCTACCTCTACACGAAATGCAGCTAAAAAAATATGGCCGTATTATTTGCCTTTAGAAAAGCCAGAAAAATTAGCCGAGATACTTTTTAAATTTGAAAACACACCAGGTTCTACCTTAATTTCTGGGGCACAAGATGCTATTGGTATTTGTATGCCAGGTTTGGTTAGGCATTATTATGACAATGCGTATTGGCCTTTAAAATTTGAGTCTATCCATAAAGAAGAAACCCTTAAATGGTTAGAGAGTCACCTTTGTATGGCCATGTTATGGCCAAGAGAACCCGGTTTAGATTTGTTAGGTGAAACCTATATAAATACTGAAAATGTAAAGCCATTAACCGAAGCGGCCGATGAGGTTTGGGAAGCAATTAAAGAGCGCGATTTAGAAAAGTTTGCTGCAGGATTTTCAAAATCATTTGAAGCGCAAACTAAAATGTTTCCTGAAATGGTTAACGACAGAATTAATGCTGAAATTGAGAAGTTTAAAGATAAGGCCCTTGCTTGGAAACTTGCTGGTGCAGGTGGCGGTGGTTACCTAATTTTGGTTTCTGAAAAACCAATTGAAGGTACTATGCGCATTAATATTAGAAGAAAAGAAGCCTTGTAGTATTTACTAGCAATTCGCTTAAATAAAAAAATCATTTCAAAAGCATGTAAAAACTGCTCTTGAAATGATTTTTTTTGGTTTGTACTTTTTTAGTTTACCGCTTTATTTTCAATATAAAAGTTACGATCTACTTTAAACGTTTTTCCTTTTGTTTTTATCTTTTCTGTCTGCCATTCTGTTGTTGGCGTTAACCAAATTTCTTTATCACCAACCAAAACTTTAACAGGCATTGCAAAATTTGCCACTACGTTAGCATATTTGTAGCTAATACCTTTTTTCGAAATTTTGTATTCTAAAACAGGAATGTCTGCCGTTCTTAAATACTCTTCAAAAAATGGCGCTAGATCCATTCCTGATTTCTCACTCAAGTAGTTTTCAATTTGTGCTGTAGTAACGGTTTGGTGGTAAAAATCTTTATTTAAACCTCTTAAGATATTTCTCCATTTTTCATCATCATTAATTACTTGACGTAGCGTGTGTAAAATATTTGCACCTTTAGAGTACATGTCTTTACTACCGCCATAATTAACATCGTATTCACCAATAATAGGACGATCGTTATGAATGTTTTTACGCAGTCCGATTACATAATCAGCACTAGCTTCTTTTCCGTAGTAATAATCAATAAATAGATTTTCAGAATAGGTTGTGAAACTCTCATGAATCCACATATCGGCAATATCTTTATAGGTAATATTGTTGGCAAACCACTCGTGACCAGATTCATGAATAATGATATAATCAAACTTTAATCCCCAACCAGAACCTGATAAATCTCTACCTAAATATCCTTTTTTATATTGATTTCCGTAAGTAACAGAACTTTGGTGTTCCATACCTAAATACGGAGTTTCTACCAACTTATAACCATCTTCATAAAACGGATAAGGGCCAAACCAATGCTCAAAAGCTTTCATCATTTTTGTAGCATCTTTAAAATGTTCTTTAGCGACAGCTAAGTTGTCTCTTAAAACATAATAATCCATATCAAGTTCCCCTTTTTCACCGGCGTACTTTTCACCAAAGTGAACATAATCAGCAATATTCACGTTGACACCATAATTATTTATTGGATTGTCAATAAACCAATTGTACGTAGTGGTAGTTTCATTTTCTTTAACCGAGGTAAGTCTTCCGTTAGAAACATCCATTAAACCTTTAGGTACTGTTACCCGTATGGCCATACTATCTACCTCGTCATACATATGATCTTTATTAGGCCACCAAACGCTGGCACCCAAACCTTGGCAAGAAGTTGCGACAAAATCATTGCCATTGTCATCTTTTTTCCATGAGAAACCACCATCCCAAGGTGCTTTAACCGCTTCTTTTGGTTTTCCCGAATAATACACAGTAACTTGGTTAAAATCACCCTTTTTCTGATGTTTAACCAATTTGATAAAATGTGCGTTTATGTTAGAATCAAATTCTAATTCTTGCCCATCTTGCGTTACTTTTTCAATTTTTAGTGGCGGTTGCAAATCTACCTGCAACACTTGGTTTTCTTCTAATACTTCATAACGTATGGTATTGCTCCCCGAAATAAATTTCTCTTCAGGTTTTACTTCAAGGTTTAAATCGTAATAATTTAAATCCCACCAAGCACGCTCAGGCGTAATGCTTCCTCTTAAAGAATCTTGTTCGGTAAAAGTTTGTTTTTTGGTTAGTAACGCTTGTGCATTTAAGCCAAAAGTTACTAGTAATGTAATTGTAGTAATAGCTATTCTGATCATTATAAAAAAAAATTAATTAGCGCATTATAGCGTTAGGAAATACTACAGGACTTTCAAAACCATCTTCTCCAACAGCAGAAACTCCAAAGAAGAAGTTGTCAATAACAATACCATCAAGAACAAATTCGGTAACGTCACCCACAAATCTACTATTATCCCAAGTTGGTGATGTAGTATCTCTCCAATAAATTTTATAGCCAATAGCGTTTGGTACTTTACTCCATTTAAATTTAGCAGCAGGTTTAACAATTCCTCCAATTTTAACTTCTGTAGGAGCAGGAGGAGCCCAAGCTAATGATGCTAAATTAATAGCATTTACAGCTGTAAGTTTTTTAGTGTATTCAAAATTCACGTGTTCTAAAACATCACCGTAATTAATACCATTTTCAGTTCTTACATCTTGGTGTTGTTGGGTATAATTTTCGTGCGCTTCCATAATTCTGATTCCTGCAAAGCCTAAATCATTAAAAGGCCTGTGGTGACCTCCACGACCAAAACGATCTAAACGATAAATCATCATCGGGTTCATTTCCGGCATGTATTTTTTTACGTTTTTATGAATGTAACGGGCTAGCTGTCGCGAAATACCATCAACTTCACCACCATAAAAACGGCGTGCTTTACGTTGCTTTTCTGTTTCATTAGCCGGTACAGGTTCAGAAAATATTCTGAAATCACGATTGCTCGTAACGCCATCAACCCCCGTAATGTTACCAATCATATCATTATTTAAAATACCAATAATATTCCATTTTTTTTCTTGTGCGTATTTGGCCAAACCAGCACCACCAAAAAGGCCTTGCTCTTCACCAGATAAGCCTACATAAATAATGCTATTTTCAAAAGAATGTTTTGAAAGTACTCTAGCAGCTTCAATAGTACCAGCCATACCAGTAGCATTATCATTTGCCCCAGGCGCATCAGTAGTAAAATCCATCGTGTCACTGGCACGAGAATCAATATCACCACTCATAATAATATAATTATTCGGGTATTTTGTACCTTTTTGTATGGCAACAACATTTACCACCCAAGCATCTTTAGGTATGCGAGAACCCATATCAGTAGTCACAAAATCTTTCTGATAAAAAACATCTAAGCAATCTTTGCAATCTTTTGAGATAGTTTCAAATTCAGATTTTATCCAACGGCGTGCAGCACCAATTCCTCTAGTTTTTGAAATAGTATCGCTAAATGTGTTTCTAGTCCCGAAATTAACTAATGTAGTGACATCTTTTTTTATACGTTCAGATGAAATCGCATCAATAATATCATAAATTTTTGCATCTGATTGTTGCGCTATACAAATGCTAGTCAGCATAAATAAGCAACAAAGTAATAGTATTCTCATAGTTTAGTTTTTGTTTCCTAAATTACGGTAACTATTATAGTTAATGTCTTAAAAAAAAGTTAACTAGTATTACCTTTCAAAGTAGCTAAAGAGCTATTTAAAATTAAAAAGATAAAAAAGGGAAGAACTTAATAACAAGCTCTTCCCTTTTTTATCTTATAAACTTGATTATTAGTTAATCAAGAAACCTTTTCAATAACAAGCGTACATCTTTTGTGCCATCTACATAATATTTAGCAGCTGTTTTTTGCAAACCAACTTTTACAGTTACTGCAGTTTCTGGTAATTCTTGAAACATAAATTCATCAGTCCAATCATCACCAATTGCAAAAGCAAAATCGTAATCAGCTTCAGTATATACACGCATTGCGGCTCTACCTTTGTTTACGTTACTACTCTTAATTTCCATTACTTTATTTCCGTTTAATACACTCAAATCATCATTAGCAATTAAACTAGTAAGTACGGTGTTTAACTCCGTTGCTCTTTTTTGGCCAAAATCAGGATCTGTTTTTCTGTAATGCCAAGCTAGAGAGTAATTTTTCTCTTCAATAAAACTACCTGGAGTTCTATCAACAAAAGATTCTAAAACAGGATGAATTTTTTCCATCCAGTCTTTCTTAACATTTTCTAGCATTGAAAACGGTTCTCCATTTTTAGAAATCCATACCCCATGCTCAACAATCATGTTATATTTTTTAGGTAAGAACCATTTTGTAAACGTTTCTTTATCTCTACCACTTATTAAATACATATCTGTATTTTCTTGTGAAGATATTTTGTCTAGCAATTCGTAAAGTTCTTCATCCGGACTCGCTTTTTGCGGATCGTTATGGAAGCCTGCTAAAGTCCCGTCATAATCAATAAATAATAGTCTTTTCTTAGATTTTTTATATTTTTCTTCAACTTCACTTAATAGTTTTTTAGATAATTTTCGTGAAACTTCAGTGTTATTAGCTTCTTTTTGTTCTAATAATGACGTCATAAAATCGTTCGCCCATCTTTCTACGTTATAGCGCTCTAATCGTTTTTGTAAAACACCATTACGTTCTTGTTGCTCTTCTACAGGCATTTTTATAGCTTCATCAATAGTGTCAGCAATTTGCTCAAAGTTATTAGGATTAATAAGCAGCGATTCGTTCATTTCATTAGCAGAACCAGCCATTTCGCTTAATATTAAAACCCCGCTTTTATCGGTTCTAGTAGCAATATATTCTTTAGCTACTAAATTCATACCGTCGCGTATTGGTGTTAACCAAGCAATATCAGATGAGGTGTATAAGTCAATTAAATTATCAAAAGGCATTGATCTGTAAAAGTACCAAATAGGTGTCCAGCTCACGGTTGAAAATTCACCATTAATACGACCTACTAACTCATCAACTTCTTTCTTTAAAAGTTGGTATTGAGGTACATTACTACGTGAAGGAACGGCTAATATTATTAAACGAACCTTTTCTTTATAATGCGGGTATTTATTTAAGAAATATTCAAAAGCATTCAAACGTTTTGCTATTCCTTTTGAATAATCTAGTCTATCAATAGAAAGTAAAAATTTAGCTTTTGGATTTGCTATTTTATGCTTGTTTAATCGTTGTTGTAATTCAGATTGATCTTTTGGTTCTCTTTGTAAATGCTCTTTAGCAGCATCACTAAACTTTTTATAATCAATTCCCATCGGGAAAGAATCAACTTTAATAATTCTATCTTCTAAATAAATATCATTAAAACTAACTTCTAAACCAAGTAAACGCCTTACTGAGCTTAAAAAATGACGCTCATAATCGTACGTGTGGAAACCTATTAAATCAGCACCTAAAAGGCCGCTTAACACTTCTTTACGCCAAGGCAATGTTCTAAATATTTCAAAGGAAGGGAAAGGTATATGTAAAAAGAAGCCTATTGATACTTCTGGCATTGCTTCTCGTACCATTTGTGGTACTAACATCAATTGGTAATCATGAATCCAAATTACATCATCTTCGTTAGCATTTTTAATAATAGCATCAGCAAATTTCTGATTTACTTTTTTGTAGGTATCCCAGCTATCTAATTCAAATTCTGAGTATTGTAAAAAATAATGAAATAGAGGCCAAATTGTTCTGTTGCTAAACCCGTAATAAAAACCATCAACCTCTTCTGAAGTTAATTTTACTTTTGATGAGCCATGTTTTGCTAAGGCTTCGTCTATATCATCAGCAAGTTCTTCAGGTATTTCTTCATCTGTAAGTCCACTCCAGCCAATCCATAAACTATCACCGCCTGAATGAACTGATTTCATTCCTGTAGCTAAGCCACCAACGCTTGGTATTGCTTTTATGCTACCGTTATCAATTTGTAACTGAACTGGTAATCTATTTGAGATTATGATAGTTTTGCCCATAATGTGGTTCCTTTTGGAGTTTTTTAGATTTATTTTTTCTAAATTTCGTGAAAAAGAAAAGCAAAAACAATAATTTAATCTTTTTGAGTTAGCATTTTATTGATATGGATAATTTAGATTACGGAATAATAGGAAATTGTAGAAGTGCAGCATTAATTTCTAAGAATGGCTCAATTGACTGGTGTTGTTTACCAGAGTTTGATTCGTCTTCAGTTTTTGCAAAATTATTAGATGATGAAATTGGAGGTAGCTTCGGTTTTATTGTTGATGATTCTTATACGATTGAACAGGAATATGATAACGATACAGCAATATTAATTACTAAGTTTACTTCAGGTGAAGATTGTTTTGAAGTACATGATTTTATGCCTCGTTATTACAAGAAAGAAGAGCATACGTACTATACACCACCAGAAATAATACGTTATATAAGGTATGTGTCTGGAGAACCAAAATTCAAAATTAATTATGACCCTAAACTTGAGTTTGCACAAGGGAAAACAGAATCTTTCATAAAAAAAGATTTTATAGCTAGTTTGACCCACGAGGTGAAATTTGATACTGTTTTCTTATACAGTTCTTTTGCTAAAGAAAGCATAGTTAATGGAGATGAAATTACGCTCTTGGAAGATGGGTTTTTTCTTTTAGGTTATAATGAAAAAATTTTAATACCTACTGTTGAAAAAGCATTACTTAACTTAGAAAGAACCAAAATTTATTGGTTAAACTGGTCACAGAAAACTCCAACTTATAGAAAATTTGACACTCAAATTAAGCGAAGTGTTTTAACTTTAAAGCTCTTAAGTTATGATAAAACTGGTGCAGTTTTAGCAGCCGCAACCACATCATTACCAGAAACTATTGGAGAGGTTAGAAACTGGGATTACCGTTTCTGTTGGATACGTGATGCATCAATGGTTATTAAAGTTGTTTCTGAACTTGGCCATAAAAATGTAGCAAAACGCTACTTGCAATTCATTATTGATTTGATACCTGATAAGGATGAGAAATTACAAATCATGTATGGCATTAATAAAGAGAAAAAACTTACCGAAGAAACACTTGAGCATTTAAGTGGTTATAAGGGTTCAAAACCAGTTAGAGTGGGTAATGCAGCTTATGAACAAGTTCAGAATGATATTTATGGTATTCTAATGGATGTTATTTATGAGCTAATTGCTAAGTTTAGCATTGACATGGAAAACGGTGAGGAACTTTGGGGAATTACAAAGGGTATTGTTTGGATTGTTGAAAAGCACTGGAAAGAAGCAGATAAGGGTATCTGGGAATTCCGTTCGGAAGACAAACACTTTACTTTTTCTAAGGTATTATGTTGGACTGCAATTGATAGAGCTATAAAAGTTGCTGAAATGTTGAATAAACAACATAAAATAGACCTTTGGAAGCCTTTAGAAGAAGAAATTAGAAAAGATATTATGGATAATGCTTGGAACGAAGATAAGCAAGCATTTACACAATCTTATGGTTCACCACATATGGATGCTTCAGTTTTATTAATGGAATCTTATGGTTTTATTGATGCTAAAGATCCAAAATTTGTAAGCACAGTTTTAGCGGTTGAAAGAGATTTATGTAATGATGGTTTAATGTATCGTTATAAAAATGTAGATGATTTTGGAGAGCCATCGTCTTCATTCACAATCTGTACGTTCTGGTTTATCAATAGTTTATTTAAAATTGGTGAAGAGGAAAAAGCTTTAAAGCAATTTGAACAATTATTAAGTTATAGTAATCATTTAGGGTTGTTTAGTGAAGATATCGACTTTAAAACCAAACGTCTCTTAGGAAACTTTCCGCAAGCATATTCACATTTAGCATTAATTGAATGTGCTATTAACTTTTCTAAAAAAGATGCAGATGAAGATGTTTTAACTTCGATGCGAGCTTAAAAAGAATTTTAAATATAGTATTTATAAAAAAACCGCTCCAATTGGAGCGGTTTTTCATTCTTGAATTAAAATATTAATTTTAATTAGAATTAGTCAAAGGTGTACCCGTTATCAGCAGCTACTTTATCAGCAATTTGTGTGCGTAAAGCTACTACATTAGGGTTGTTTGTATATTTTGTAAAGCGTTTAAGCCCCATTAACATCATTCTTTGTTCATCTCCTTCAGCAAAAGAAATAATAGCTTCTTTACCTTTTCTAATAACGGTTTCAGTAGCATTATATAAATACAATTTAGCCATTGCTATTTGAGTTTCTTGTGTTGCTTCACCAGAACGTTTAGCATTTTTCTCAGTTCTCAAAATAGTTGACTCTGCCATATATATTTCAATTAAAATATCAGAAGCGGCCATCATTAATTGTTGATGCTTTTCTAATTCAGGTCCGTATTTTTGAACTGCAGAACCTGCAACCATTAAAAAGACTTTTTTCAACTTTTTAACTAAATCTTTTTCTTCAGCAAATAACTCAGAAAAATCAGGTGTTTCAAAAGATGGTATCCCCATTAATTCTTCACCTACAGCAGTTGCAGGACCTAAAAGATCAACATGCCCTTTCATTGCTTTTTTAACAAGCATGCCAACGGCTAACATACGGTTAATCTCATTTGTACCTTCGTAAATACGTGCAATTCTTGAATCTCTCCAAGCAGATTCCATTGGAGTATCAGCGCTAAAGCCCATACCACCAAATATTTGAATACCTTCATCAGTTGTTTGTTGGCAATCTTCAGAAACTGCAACCTTAAGTATAGAACATTCTATTGCATACTCTTCAACACCTTTAAGTTCAGCTTCTTGGTGTGTATTTCCTGCAGCTTCACGTAGAGCAATTCTATCTTCAATATTTTTAGCAGCTCTATATGCAGCAGATTCATCAGCATAAACATTGGTAGCCATATCAGCAATTTTAGCTTTTATAGCACCAAAATTCATAATTGGTGTTTTAAATTGAATGCGCTCATTAGCATAGTTTGTAGCTTCACCAATAACCCTACGTTGTGCATCTAAACAAGCAGCAGCTAATTTAATACGTCCAACGTTTAAAGCATTCATTGCAATTTTAAATCCGTTGCCACGAGTAGAAAGCATATTTTCTACAGGTACTTTAGTTTCATTAAAAAATACTTGTCGAGTAGAAGAGGAGTGGATACCTAATTTCTTTTCTTCGTCACCTAATGTAATTCCGTTGCTTGGGTCATTTTCTACAATAAAACCTGTAATGTTTTTGTCATCTTCAATACGAGCAAAAACTATAAAAACACTACAGAAACCTGCATTTGAAATCCACATTTTTTGACCAGAAATAGTGTAATGTTTCCCGTCATCAGATAAAACAGCTTTAGTTTTACCAGAATTAGCATCTGAACCAGCACCTGGTTCTGTTAAACAATAAGCTCCAAACCATTCACCAGAAGCTAATTTAGGAACGTATTTTTGTTTTTGTTCCTCAGTACCATAAAGTGTAATTGGCATTGTACCAATACCTGTATGCGCACCAAAAGCAGTACTAAAAGAACCTGTGGCTCCAGAAATATAATCACAAACTAGCATTGTGGAAACAAATCCCATTCCCATACCACCGTATGATTCTGGTACCGCTACACTTAATAAACCAAGTTCACCAGCTTTACGCATAGTTTCTTCAGTATAAGCGTAATCTTTTTTCTCAAAACGTTCCCAATGTGCCCAAAGTTCGCGATCAACAAATTCTTTGGTACTTTCACGCATCATTTTCTGCTCTTCAGATAAATCTTCAAGTGTAAATACATCTTCACAGTTTGTTTCTTTAACAAGGAACTGTCCTCCTCTTAGTAATTCTTTAGTTTCTGATGTTTCCATAATAATTATCCTCTTTAACTCTCCTAAAGAGGAGAATTCTACTGAGGCTATGTTTTTTAGTTATACTTAGTTTTAAATTTTGAAATGAGTTTTACTTTAAAAACTCAAAAATTCCAGCGGCACCCTGTCCTGTACCAACGCACATGGTAACCATACCATATTTACCTTGCATGTCTCTCTTACGCATCTCATCAAATAATTGAACAGAAAGTTTTGCTCCGGTACAACCCAATGGATGACCAAGTGCTATAGCGCCTCCATTAACGTTTACGATGTCTTGATTAAAATTCAATTCACGCATTACGGCCAATGATTGCGAAGCAAAAGCTTCATTTAATTCAATTAATTCAATATCTTCTTGTTTTAAACCAGCTTGTTTTAATGCTTTAGGAATAGCTTTTACTGGGCCAATACCCATTATACGTGGCTCAACACCAGCAGCAGCATAATTTACTAAACGAGCGATTGGTTCTATGTTTAATTCCTTAACCATATCTTCACTCATAACCATTACAAAGGCAGCGCCGTCACTCATTTGTGAGGAGTTACCGGCAGTTACACTTCCACCAGCGGCAAAAACGGCTCTTAATTTTGCTAAAGCTTCTTTATTAGTACCTTTTCTAGGCCCTTCATCTTTATTTACAGTATACTTTTTAGATGCTTTTTTACCGTTTTCATCTACATATACTTGTTCAACATCAATAGGAACAATTTGATCTTGAAAACGGTCTTCCGCTTGCGCTTTTAAGGCTTTCATGTGAGAATTGTAAGCAAACTCATCTTGGTCTTCACGAGATACTTTAAATTGCTTTGCCACTGCTTCAGCTGTATTACCCATTCCCCAGTAATAATCTTCATGACCAGATTTTACTAAATCATAATTTAATTCAGGTTTGTTACCTGTCATAGGAACTGAGCTCATACTTTCGGCTCCACCAGCAATAATACAATCGGCCATACCGGCTTGTATTTTAGCAGTGGCAATACCAATAGTTTCTATTCCTGAAGAACAAAAACGATTTACAGTTACACCAGGTACATCAACAACATCTAAGCCCATTAATGAAATTAAACGTGCCATGTTTAAACCTTGAGAACCTTCTGGCATTGCATTACCTACAATAACATCATCAATTCTTTTTTTATCAAATTGAGGAAGCTCTTTCATCATGTGCTGAATGGTTTCAGCGGCTAACTCATCAGTTCTTTTGAATCGGAAAACCCCTTTTGGTGCTTTTCCAACTGCTGTTCTATATGCTTTTACTATATATGCTGTTTTCATTTTTTTAGTTTCTTAAAGGCTTCCCTGTTTTTAACATGTGTTGAATTCTTTCTAAGGTTTTACGCTCAGTACAAAGTGATAAAAAGGCTTCACGTTCTAAATCTAATAAGTATTGTTCTGATACTTTGGTTGGCTCAGATAAATCACCACCAGCCATCACATAAGCTAATTTATTTGCAATTTTCTTATCATGTTCGCTAATGTAATTACTATCTTCCATAGCATCAGTACCTACTAAAAACATACCTAAAGCTTGTTTACCTAAAACTTTAATGTCTTTACGTTTTACAGGTTGTGTGTAACCTGCTTCGGCCATTAATTTTGCATGTGCTTTAGCAGTTGCAATTTGCCTATCTTTATTTACAACGACAATATCTTTTCCTTTTTGTAAAATGCCTAAATCATAAGCTTCATAAGCTGATGTTGATACTTTGGCCATACCAATTGTTAAGAAGTATTCTTGAAGCACATTTAACTCCACATCATTTTTATGGAATAAATCTTGAGCTCTTAATGCAAACTCTTTAGAGCCCCCACCGCCAGGAATAACACCAACACCAAATTCTACTAGACCAATATATGTTTCTGCTGCGGCAACTACTTTATCGGCATGTAATGAAAGTTCACAACCACCACCTAAAGTCATACCATGCGGAGCAGATACTGTTGGTATTGCAGAATAACGCATACGCATCATGGTATCTTGAAACATTTTAATAGCCATATTAAGCTCATCGTATTCTTGCTCAACAGCCATCATAAATATCATACCAATATTTGCACCTACTGAGAAATTTGGAGCTTGATTACCAACGACTAAACCTTGAAAATCTTTTTCAGCTAAATCAATAGCTTTGTTTAATCCAGCTAAAACATCACCGCCGATAGTGTTCATTTTAGATTGGAATTCTACATTTAAGATTCCATCACCTAAATCTTCAACAACAACACCGCTGTTTTTGAAAACTTCTTTTGACTTTCTAATGTTATCTAAAATGATGAATGAATCTTGTCCAGGTATTTTTTCTATTGCTTTTTTAGGAATATCATAAAAATATGTAGCGCCATCTTTTACAGCATAAAATGATTTTGTACCACTAGCAATCATTTCATTTACCCATGCTGCAGGTGTTTCTCCTTCAGCTTTCATTATTTCTAAACCTTTTTCTACACCTATAGCATCCCAGATTTGAAAAGGACCTTGTTCCCAACCAAAACCAGCTTTCATGGCATCATCAATTTTATAAAGATCATCCGTTATTTCAGGAATACGGTGTGAAACATAAGCGAATAGTGCAGCAAAACTCTTTCTATAAAATTCTCCTGCTTTGTCTTTACCATTTACTAAAACTTTAAAACGATCAACAACCTTATCAATCGTTTTGGTTAATTCTAGTGTAGCAAATTTTGCGCTTTTTTTAGAACGATAATCCATCGTATCTAAATCTAAAGTCAAAATTTCAGTTTTGCCTTTAGCATCTTTTGTTTTTTTATAAAATCCTTGTCCAGTTTTACTACCCAACCATTTGTTTTCCATCATTGTATTGATGAATGCAGGTAGCTTAAACAACTCTAATTTTTCATCTTCTTTGCAGTTTTGTTCAATACCGTTTGCAACGTGTACTAAAGTATCTAAGCCAACCACATCAACTGTTCTAAAAGTTGCAGATTTTGGTCGGCCAATTACAGGACCAGTTAACTTATCAACCTCTTCAACAGTCATTCCTAACTCTTTTACCATATGAAAAAGACTTTGGATGCTGAAAATACCAATTCTATTACCTATAAATGCAGGAGTATCTTTAGCAACAACAGATGTTTTACCCAAGAATTGTTCTCCGTAGCTATTTAAAAACTCTAATACTTCAGGTGAAGTTTTAGGACCCGGAATTATCTCAAATAATTTTAAGTAACGTGCAGGGTTAAAAAAGTGTGTTCCACAGAAATGCTTCTGGAAATCTTCACTACGGCCTTCACTCATAAAATGGATAGGGATACCAGAAGTGTTTGAAGTGATTAAAGTACCAGGAGTTCTATGCTTTTCAAGATTTTCAAACACCATTTTTTTGATGTTTAAACGTTCAACAACAACCTCAATAATCCAATCTACTTTTGCTACTTTAGCAATATCATCCTCTAAGTTACCAGTCGTAATGCGATCAGCAAATTCTTGATGGTATATAGGTGAGGGTTTAGATTTTAATGAAGCCATAAGTGAATCATTAACCAATCTATTTCGAACAATTTTATCGTTAAGTGTCAAGCCTTTGGCTTTTTCTTTATCATTAAGTTCTCTAGGAACAATGTCTAATAATAAAACTTCAACTCCAATATTAGCAAAATGACATGCGATGCCACTTCCCATTATCCCTGAGCCGATAACTGCTACTTTTTTTATGTGCTTATTCATCGATTTCATCACTATTAATTAGTTTTTAATCTTTTGTATATATTTTTTTGTCTGTTACGAGTTTATTAATGGTATCCATTACTTCAAAAAAGCCATTTAAATGTTCTTCACTTACATGCTGTTTAATTACATCATTAAAACGAAAAACCACTTTTTTAGAATCGTTTCTTTTTTCGAGACCGTATTGTGTTAAATATATTAGCACGCCACGACCATCTTTAGGGTTTGGTTTTCTAATAATTAAACCTTTCTCTTCTATACTTTTAAGTATTCTTGATAGGCTAGTGGCTTCCATACCCATTTTTGGACCAAGAGCAGTTGAAGGTGTACCTGTTTTAGGATCTATACTTAAAAGTGTAAACCCAATAGCCATGGTTGTTTCAAAGTTTTTTGCCTCTTCATTATACATTCTGGCAACCGCTTGCCATGTTGCTCTCAACGCATAATCTATTGTAAGTTCCTTCATACTAATATGTATATGAACTCAAATATAATAAATTTTATTATGCATGCATAATAAAATAATGTAAAAAAAGCATTAAATATTTTAAATTTCATAATAATTAGAGTTCAATTATATAGAAAAGTAATATTTAATGCTTTTGTAAACTTTTTTAATAAGTATTACTGTTGCTTATAAATATCATTATAAAGCTCAATATATTTTTCTTTAACAATTTTTCGTTTTAATTTCATAGTAGGAGTAAGGTGTCCGTTTTCCGTACTCCAAATATCAGCAGTTAATCTAAATTGTTTCACCTTTTCCCATTTTGCAAAACTTTCATTAGCTAAATCAACCTCTTCTTGAAATCGATTAATTACTTGTTCATTTTTAATGAGTTCTTCATTAGTTATATTATCGATATTTTTACGTTTTGCCCAGTTTTTTAAAAAATCAAAATCTGGTTGTATAAATGCAGCAGGCATTTTTTCACCTTCACCAATTACCATTATTTGTTCAATAAAACGAGATTGTTTAAATCTATTTTCTAATAATTGAGGAGCTACATATTTTCCGCCAGAAGTTTTGAACATCTCTTTTTTACGGTCAGTTATTTTTAAGAAACCTTCACTGTCAATCTCACCAATATCACCCGTATGGAAATAACCATCTTTTATAACTTCGGTTGTTTTTGCTTCATCTTTATAATAGCCTAACATCACCTGTGGACCTTTGACTAAAATTTCTCCGTCTTCAGCAATTTTAACTTCGGTATTTGCTAATAATTTACCTACAGTGCCAATTTTGAAGCCGTGATTACGCATATCATTCACAGAAATTACAGGAGAAGTTTCAGTAAGGCCATAACCTTCCATTACGCCAAACCCTGCAGCGTTAAAAACTCTAGCTAATCTTGGCTGTAATGCGGCACTACCAGAAGCCATAACAGAAAGTTTGCCACCTAAAGCATCTTTCCACTTGCTAAATATAAGTTTTCGAGCTAATGCTAATTTTTGTTCATACCACCAACCATTTTGACCATATGGTTCATATCCTAAACCAACATCAAGAGCCCAAAAAAATAATTTCTTTTTTATGCCTGTTAATTCAATTCCTTTAGCAATAATTTTATCATACACTTTTTCAAGTAAACGAGGTACAGCCGTCATTACATCAGGTGAAACTTCTTGAGCGTATTCACTAATTTTATCTATAGGAGCGTAATACACACTTGCGCCACAATATTGATATAAATATATAAGCATGCGTTCGTAAACATGGCATACTGGTAAAAAACTTAAGGCAACCGAGTTTCCAAGTTCAATAGGTATTCTGTGAAAACTCTCTAAAGCATTACTAACTAAGTTTTTATGAGATAACATTACACCTTTTGGTCTCCCAGTTGTACCAGATGTATATATTAAGGTTGCTAAATCATCAGTCTTTACATTGCTTTTTGTTTTTTCAACTTCATCTTGGTTTGAAGTGTCTTCACCAAGAGTTAAAAGTTCAGACCAATTTTTACAATCCTCAATTTTATCAAAACAATATACTTCTTTTAAAGTTGGCACCTGGCTTTGTATAGCTCTAACTTTTTCTAAAACTTCTTCGTCAGATACAAAACAGTAGATTGACTCAGAATGATTTAATACATATGCATAATCTTCTTCAGATATATTTGGGTAAATAGGAACGTTTTGTGCGCCTAACTGTAGCACACCAATATCCATAATATTCCATTCTGTTCTATTGTTCGTAGAGATAATTGCAATTTTATCATTTGGTTTTACACCCAAACGTAACAAAGCTCTACTAATAGCATTAGCGTGGTCTATATATTCTTGAGTAGAAGTTTCTACCCAAGTGTCATTATATTTTGTAGCAAATGACTTCTTTAGATTGTATTTTTCTAATTGATAATAAGGGAAATCAAAAAGACGTGTAATATTCGGCATATGTAATTATGTATTATTATGCAAATTAACAAAAAAACTGAATTAAATAATTATATTGATAAAAATATTAACTGTTTTTTGAGAATTTTATTTTATGTTGTAAAAATAGTTTTTTTGCTTTTTTTCATTCATCGACAATAAACTGCAAACTAACGAGTTATAATTGTTATTGAACTATATTGTAAGAAAAACCTTGTTATTTTAACTTAAATTTGTTTTGTAATTAATTATCAATTCCCAAATCGATGAAAAAACAGTACACCTTTAAAAAAATGCAATCAGCATTATTTAAATCCTTTTTGACTACAACTTTTATTTTAAATCTAACTGCTATTCAAGCGCAGTCTGAACCTTTTGAGTGTGACTATAATGCCTATTTATTTCAATACAATGATATTTATGCATTGGATTTGGCGTCAGGTGGTTCATATTTAGTTGCTGAGGATGTCACTCCAGGTAGTATCAATGCTGCGGCGTATAATTCAGCAGATGGTTATATATGGGGTTATTTATCAACTCCATCAAGATCAATTGTTAGAATAGGTAAAGATTTTACACCAGATATTTATAATATTCCAGATTTACCAGATGGCGGTAATAAGTATGTTGGTGATATTAATACAGATGGTATTTATTATTTTAGATCAGGTGGTACTAAGTACTACTCAGTAGATTTAAATCCGGAATCTAATTCTCATTTAGAATATACTGGAACAAAAACACTTACGAAAAGTATAAATATACATGATTGGGCTTTTAATGCTGTAGATGGTAAATTATATACAGTTGAAAAGACGACTAATATTTTATATCGTATTACGGCTGAAACAGGTGTTGTAGAGAGTTTAGGAATAGTACCGATTTTAGCGGGATTAAATTATACATACGGTGCAGTTTATTTTGACGTTGATGGTAACTTTTACGTATCAGCAAACCAAACGGGTTCTGTTTATAAAATAAATAGTGTTCAAACTATTGATATAAGTGGTATCGTATCAAACATTTTTGCTTTCGGACCATCAAGTGCAAGTAACGACGGTGCCCGTTGTCCGACTGCTCCAGTACCACAGGAAGATTGTATTAACGGTGTTGATGATGATGGTGACGGATTAATTGATTGTGATGATCCTGCTTGTTCAGGTATCGCATTATGCCCAGTAATTACTGAAACTTCAGGTGGTAATGATGGTGGTTTAGAGAGTAATGATCGTTTATCATCATTAATAAATAAGCGTAATTTTAATAGAGCTAGTACTAACTATAAGTTTGATAAATTAACAGCAAAAGCAGTTAAGAAAGGTTCTACTTATATGCGTAAAGGTGCTTATACAAGTAAAAATGTTCCTTTAAGTACTTTAGTCCCTTTAGGTATTATAGGTGAAACATCAACAATAGAATCTTCTCCTGCAGATTTATTAGCATTAACAAATGCATCAGATATTTATTCTGTAGATTATTTAGATGATACAGAAACTATTAGTGCATTAATGGTGATTAAAACCGATGATAATGTTTATGAGCACAGTAAATTTATTTGTGACCGTTTTTTAGGGGCAGAATTATTATCAGTTTCAACTATCCAAATTAGAGAAAAAGATTTTATAAAATCGATTATAAAACAGGCAGACGGAAGCAAAGAATTTGCATTAACATTTTCTGCCCGTGTAAATGATGGTGATGAGTTTGTTGTAGAATCACACTGGAATATTGATGCTTACCAAACAAATACAGGATATTACAACTTTCAAATCTGGTCTAATTCTATTGACGATTTATTAAGTCTTGGTGAAGAAATTTTAAATTTATTAGAAGCAAACGCTGCAATATCTAACTATATTTCATCAACACCGCCACCAGTATTTGTGCGTAGTGCTAGTTACGAAAGTGGAAAAATAAACTTGAATATTGTTAACAATAATTATAGTACTTCAGTTTCTATGGAAGGTGGAATGAAGTCTACAGAAACAAGTGGAACAAATCAACTTAGCTTAACCACTGGTTTAGAAGGCAAAATAGAATCATTGTCTGTTGATACGGGAGCAATATTTGATTTTGGATTCAGAATACAGAATGAAAGAGGAGATACTCCAGATGATTTATTTGTTGCTGATGCACCTTGGGGATTAGATGATGCGGCTGGTAATACGACAGTAGAAACATATGAAGTATTACAAAATGATGATAACTATGAGTATAGCGGTTATAGAGTTGAGCGTAATGTTCATATAAAAGCAACAACTTCAGACTATGTTGGAGCTTACAGAGCAATGACGCCACGTTTTCAAGCAGTTGATTTATCAGCTTACGAAAACTTAAGCTTCAAAGCAGAAGGTACAGGTGATTTAGAAGTTAAGTTACTTAAAGGTGATGGTTCTTTCTATTCAACTACAGTAACATTAACTGAAACAGAAGAAGAATATACCTTAAAAGCTTCTGATTTTGTAGACGATAGTTCAGTTGCCACTGACTTTACAAGTTTGAAAGTAGTTCTATTTAACATGCATGCTACAAATGGAGCTGAAGAAGAAAAAGAAATGACAATTGCAGATATTGATTTTAATAATAGAGAAGAAGCAATAGTTGATGAAGAAATAATTGTTGAAGAGAAAGTAAAAACAAAAGCTTTGGTATCTCCAAACCCTTTAACTACTGAAACTGTATTGTATTTTACAGCGACAGAAGCAAGTAGTTATACTTTTGATATATTTAGTTTAAACGGCACTGTACAAGGTGCTCATAGAATTACAGGTGAATGTGTTGAAGGTGATAATGAAATCACAATTCAGAGACAGAGTCTTAATTCAGGAATTTATTTTTACAAATTAGCAAGTAGTAATCAAACATGGAGTGGAAAAATTATAGTGAAGTAGATTGATTTATTAATTGTTAGATTAGGGAAGGTCATTTGGGGAGATACTTATGGCCTTTACCTTTTTTGAGTAATTGAACTTAATTATAAAAAAGCAAACAG
>NZ_JAHKQN010000026.1:52911-126170 GCF_018861125.1 Cellulophaga baltica
CTGTTTGCTTTTTTATAATATGGTAATCTAGACTATTTATTTAAAATCCATTCTTTAGCGTTTATAAAAGCTTGTAACCAAGGCGTAACTTCATCTTTTCTATAAGAAGGGTAGTGTGCCCAGTTCCATGGGAAAGTAGATCTTTCAATATGTGGCATAGTTACTAAGTGTCTTCCAGTTTTATCACAAAGCATAGCGGTATTAAAATCACTTCCGTTAGGGTTTGCAGGGTAACCTTCGTAGCCGTATTTAGCAACGATATTATAGTCATTTTCAGAGAGTGGTAAATTGAATTTTCCTTCACCGTGAGAAATCCAAACTCCTAGTTTTAATCCTTCTAAAGAAGAAAGCATTATAGAGTTATTTTTTTGAATTTCTACTGATGTAAAGTTACTTTCATGCTTCAATGATTCATTATGTAACATTTTGCCATGAGTATGATGTTCTGGATTAATTAAACTCAACTCCATAAACAATTGGCAACCATTACAAATACCAACAGATAGTGTATCAGGTCTTGCAAAGAAATTTTTTAAAGCAATATTCGCTTTTTCATTGTATTTAAAAGCACCAGCCCAACCTTTCGCACTTCCTAAAACATCAGAATTAGAAAAACCACCTACGGCACCAATAAACTGAATATCTTCTAAGGTTTCACGACCAGAAATTAAATCTGTCATGTGAACATCTTTTACATCAAAACCAGCTAAATACATAGCATTTGCCATTTCACGCTCAGAATTACTTCCTTTTTCTCTTAAAATAGCAGCTTTAGGTCTCGTGAATGAATTAGCAGGTAACTTACCTTCATAATTTACAGGGAAAATATAATTTAATGGCTGATTTTTGTAATTATCAAAACGGTCTTTAGCTAAATTTTTTGCTGTTTGTTTGGCATCTAATAAGTAAGAAGTTTTAAACCAAGTATCACGTAATGTGTTTACGTTTAGCCCCATTTCCATACTTCCGTTTTTAATTGATAATGTACTTTCATTAGCAACTGTACCAATTTTATGGAAATCTATTTTAGCATCACTTAAAACTTTTTCAATTGAAGCATCATGTTTTGCTTGAAAAACAATACCTGCATTTTCTGAGAACAATATTTTAATAGTGTCTTCTTCACCTAAACTAGTTAAGTTTAAGTTTGCACCTAAATCAACATCAGCAAAACACAGCTCTAGTAATGTTGTAATTAAACCGCCAGAAGCAACATCGTGCCCGGCAACAATTTCATCATTCTTAATTAAATTTTGAATTGTATTGAACGTAATTTTTAGATTCTCAGGATTATTTACAGTTGGAGCTTCATGACCAACTTTGTTTAATATTTGAGCGAATGATGAACCACCTAATTTGTAACTATCTTGTGAAAGATTAATATAATAGATAGAACCGGCATCTTTTTGTAAAACAGGTTCAACTACTTTAGTAATATCGTTACAATTACCTGCGGCAGAAATAATAACTGTGCCAGGTGATATAACATCACCATCTTTATATTTTTGCTTCATTGACAGTGAATCTTTACCAGTTGGCACATTCACGCCCAATGCAATTGAAAAATCTGAAATTGCTTCAACAGCTTCATACAAACGAGCATCTTCACCTTCGTTTTTACAAGGCCACATCCAGTTTGCAGATAATGAAATAGAAGCTAAGCCATCTTTTAAGGGTGCCCAGATAATGTTGGTTAGAGCTTCAGTAATGCTATTTTTACTACCTGCTTTTGGGTCAATTAATCCAGAAATAGGAGAGTGTCCAATAGAAGTTGCAATGCCTTCTTTTCCTTTGAAATCTAAAGCCATTACACCACAATTATTTAATGGTAATTGTAAAGGCCCTGCACATTGTTGTTTCGCAACTTTACCACCAACACAACGGTCTACTTTATTTGTTAACCAATCTTTAGATGCAACAGCCTCTAACTGTAAAACGCCATCTAAATAATCATGAAAAAACTCTAATGAATATTCTAATTCGGTATAATTTCTATCAACAGTTTTATCTGTCATTATTGTTTTTGGTGAACTACCAAACATATCTTCAAGTGCTAAATCCATTGGTTTGTCGCCGTTGGTTTTAGACTCAAAGGTAAAACGGTCGTCACCTGTAACATCACCAACTTCATACATTGGCGAACGTTCACGGTCTGCAATACGAGAAAGTAAATCAACATCTTCTTTACCAATTACAAGCCCCATACGCTCTTGAGATTCGTTGCCGATAATTTCTTTTGCAGATAATGTAGGGTCACCAACAGGAAGTTTGTCTAAATCTATTTTTCCACCAGTTTCTTCAACCAATTCCGATAAGCAATTTAAGTGTCCACCAGCACCATGATCATGAATAGAAACGATAGTATTTTTGTCGCTTTCTACCATACCACGGACAGCATTAGCGGCACGTTTTTGCATTTCAGGGTTAGAACGTTGAATCGCGTTTAATTCAATAGAAGAACTAAATTCACCAGTATCAGCACTTGAAACAGCTGCTCCACCCATACCAATACGGTAATTGTCTCCACCAAGTATAACTATTTTATCTCCAGTTTCTGGTTTTGCTTTTATAGCTTGGTCAGCTTTACCATAACCAATTCCACCAGCTTGCATAATTACTTTATCGTATGCTAATCGACGGTCATTTTCAGAATGTTCAAAAGTTAAAACAGAACCTGTAATTAAAGGTTGACCAAATTTATTTCCAAAATCAGAAGCTCCATTTGAGGCTTTGATTAAAATATCCATAGGAGTTTGGTATAACCATTTACGTTCCGGCATACCGTTCTCCCATTTTCTATCTTTTTCTAATCTAGAATACGAAGTCATGTAAACCGCTGTTCCTGCTAAGGGTAAAGAACCTTTACCACCAGCCAAACGATCTCTAATTTCACCACCTGCACCTGTTGCAGCACCATTAAAAGGCTCTACTGTTGTAGGGAAATTATGTGTTTCTGCTTTTAATGAAATAACAGAATCAAAATCTTGCTCTACATAAAAATCAGGCTTATCAGCACTTCTTGGTGCAAATTGAATCACTTTTGGCCCCTCAACAAAAGCTACATTATCTTTATATGCAGATACAATCCCGTTTGGGTTTTCTTGTGAGGTCTTTTTTATTAATTTAAAAAGAGAAGAAGGTTTTTCTTCACCATCAATTACAAAAGTACCATTGAATATTTTATGACGACAGTGTTCTGAATTTACTTGGCTGAAACCAAATACTTCAGAATCGGTTAATTTACGCCCTAATTTTTTAGATAGATTATCTAAGTACGCAACCTCTTCATCGCTTAAAGCTAAGCCTTCTTTTTGATTGTAGGTAGCTATATCGTCAATCTCAAGAATAGCTTCAGGAGTAATTTCAATAGTAAATATATCTTGATCTAAGCCATTGTATTTTTGAAATAGCATTGGATCAAAATCTTTTGCTGTTTCTGTTGAAGTGATAAACTCTTCGATTCTAATAATACCTTCAATACCCATATTCTGAGTAATTTCGGTAGCATTGGTACTCCAAGGCGTAATCATTGCGGCTCTAGGGCCAACAAAAAAGGCGTCAAGAGACGCCGTATTTATTTTAGATTGGTTGCCAAACAACCATGATAATTTTGAAATGTTATCTTCTGAAAGTTCATTTTTAGTTTGAACTGCAAAAACCTTACTGGTTATATCCCCGAAAAAGTGAATCATGAGCGGTATAAATTGTTCGTTTTTAGAAAGAACAAATTTACATCTTTTTCGCCTATCTTTTTCTTAGAATAGTTAACAGTTTTAATTCAAATTGTTGATTACTTTTTATTTTAAGCTTCTTTTTTGGCAGGAGCTACTTTCTCTAGCAATGCCATGTAAAAACCATCATAACCACTTTCAGCTGCAGAAACCTTATTTTCTTTAATTAACCTGAAGTCTTTACCCTCTTCAGAAGCTAAAAATGATTTTACTTGGTCGTTATTTTCTTGTGGTAAAATAGAACAAGTGGCATATACCATTTTTCCATTTGGTTTTAACATTCTACTATAACTACGAAGAATTTCTTGCTGTGTTGTTTTTATTTTTTCTAAAAACTCAGGTTGTAATTTCCACTTGGCATCAGGGTTTCTCCGTAAAACACCTAAACCTGTACAAGGCGCATCAATTAAAATACGATCAGCTTTACCGGCTAATTTTTTGATCACTTTAGTAGAATCAATAACTCTTGGCTCAATATTAAAAGCTCCATTACGCTTAGCTCTACGTTTAAGTTCTTTTAATTTGTTTTCGTAAATATCCATGGCAATTAATTGCCCTTTGTTTTCCATTAAAGCAGCAATGTGTAATGTTTTACCACCGGCACCTGCACAAGTATCAACAATACGTTGACCTGGTTTAATATCTAAAAACTCAGCTACTAATTGTGATGATGCATCTTGAACTTCAAAATGCCCTTTTTGAAAAGCATCTGTTCTAAAAACATTACCACGTTCAGCTAACTTTAAAGCATCTGTATATCCTTTTATAGGTTCACAATCAATACCATTTTCTAATAAATTTTTACGCAGAGCATCTTTTGTAGTTTTTAAAGTATTTACCCTTAAAATTACATCAGCTTGTTGGTTTAAAGCATTAATCTCTTTTGTCCAACGCTTTTCTCCTAATGATTTTACTCCAATTTCATCAATCCAATCAGGTATTGCTTCTTTAAATTTTCTAATCTTAGAAAGTTCATCAAATCTACCTTTAATCTTACGAGTTGGTACAGGTTCAATTTGTTTCCAATCTGGTAATTCAATTCCTCTTAAAACAGCCCAAACAGCAAATAATCTAAATAAATTTGGTCTGCTAAAAGGAGCTTTTACTTCAGCAATTTCAGTATATAATCTTTTATAACGTACAATTTCATAAGTTGTTTCTGCAATAAAACCTCTGTCTCTTGCACCCCAACGTTTATCGAACTTTAATACTTTTTGAACTACTTTGTCCGCGTATTCTTCTTCATTAAATATTAGATTCAAGGCATCAACAACTGCAAACACCAAATTTCTATGTAGTTTCATAATTCTAAAATATAAGGGTGCAAAGGTATTGTATTAGAACTTATTCCTTATATTTTTGATTGAAATTTATCGTTATGAAGTATTTATTTGTTTTTAGCTTTTTATTATTGCTTTTTTCTTGTGAAACAAAAGAAGAAAAAATCCCATTTTCAACTGTTGAAATTGAAACTATTTATGAAGATAGTCTAAGTGTAAGAGCTATTGAATTGATAGGTACTAATTTATCATTTGCAGCAAATGATGGTTTTATTGGTAATATTGATTTGAATACCAATAAAGTATATGCAACAAACCAAAAATACGACTCTATTTTTCCTGAGTTTAGAACTATTGCGCATACTACTGAAGATGTTTTTGTGCTTTCAGCAGGTAGTCCAGCATTATTATATAAAACAGGTGATAATGGAAAATTTGAATTGGTTTACAAAGAAGAAGGTGATGAGGTTTTCTATGATGCGATGACTTTTTATAATGATACAGAAGGAATAGCTATCGGCGATAGTATGAACGGTTGTATGTCAATTTTGATTACTAGAGATGGCGGGAATACATGGAACAAACAAGATTGTAGTAGCTTGCCAGAAGCAATTGATGGGGAAGGAGCATTTGCAGCAAGTAACACTAATATAAAAATAGTTGGTGATAAAACCTGGGTTGCTACGACTAACGGAACTATTCTTTATTCAAGTGATAAGGGAAAATCTTGGGAAGCGATTATGACTAATTTTATAAGTAAAAAAGCTACACAAGGTATTTATTCTATTGATTTTTATGATGAAAATTTAGGTTTTGCTATTGGTGGTGATTTCACTCAACCTGATGCTACAAAAGCTAATAAAGCAATTACTACTGATGCAGGTAAAACATGGCAATTAGTTGCAGACCAAAGTGAACCGGGTTATAAAAGTTGTGTGCAATTTGTACCAAACGATAGAGGTTTAGGTTTGGTAGCTGTAGGTTTTACAGGTATTAGTTATAGCACAGATATGGGAACAACTTGGAAACAATTATCTGATGAAGGTTTTTATACCTTACGATTCAAAAATGATTCAGTAGCGTACGCTGCTGGTAAAGGAGGGGTTTCAAAACTGACTTTTAGATAAAAAATTAGATAAAAAAAAGCCACTTTAATTACTAAAGCGGCTTTTTGTTTAAATGTTTTGTGAACTTAAAAAGTATATCTAGCGGTAAGCTGATAGTTTCTTGTTTCACCAGGTAATGCACCAGCAAACATTGCTTTTACATAATACCTTGTATTGAAAAGGTTGTCAATATTCAATCTTAAATCCCAGTTTTTTCCAATTCCATAACCTAATGCAGTATCAAAAAGCACGTAACTATCTACATGAGCACCAGTTAAGCTGTAACCATCAATAGTTCTTTCGCTTTCATAACTAACACCAAAGTTAAAGCTTAAAGGGTTTTTAGCTTTACCTAATAAGTGCTTGTACTGACTCCAGAAACGTGCGTAAGTTTTTGGCACACCTTTCGTTTGTTCTGTAGTAACCTCTTCACCTTCTAAAGTTTTTGGATCTTGAAAAGTTGCATTCGCATTAAATGACAAGAAATTAGTTAGTGAATAGTTTACATCTAATTCAATACCCTTTGTTCTATTTTCTTGATCGTAGAAATATTGAACAACATCTACATTATAACTACTAGAGTCTGGGTCATCATCATAATCATCATTTGTATATTGTAAGTTTGTTGTTGCAGTTTGGAAAAATACAAGAGAAGCTAATAAATTATTATCAGTGCTTTTGTAACGTAAGCCAAAATCAATAGATTCCGATTCAGAATCTGGTCTATCGTCTCCATCTAAAGAAGAGGTAACGCTGTAAACTGTTCTACCAACAGAGTAATTTCCGTAGACAGATAACTGATCCATTGCTCTGTAATTTAAACCTAAGTTATATGCAAAACCAGAATCATCAAAATCAATCAATTGACCGTCGTCATATAAATTCTGGTAACTTTGTTTTGTGCCTAAATATGCACCGCCAATACGTGCTGTGAATTTATTATAGTAAACAACTTCTTGAAAACCAACTCCGTAACCTTGTACCGTTTTTTCGTATTGAGATCTTAATATTGGATCATAGTCCCAAATATCACCAGTTCCCCAATTAGGATTTCTAATATCTAAAATATATGGTACAGGAGTAGTAGCTCTACTATCATCAGCATCCCAAGTGGAGTGTTGACTGTAATCAATATTTCTGTTTTCGTAATTGATACTTAATAAGTGTTCACCGCGAACTGCATTGTCAGCTCCCCAAGTTTTCTGAAAGTCACCAAAATATTGGAACATTTTTTCTTGAGCATCAACAATTCTATATTCTTGTCTTCTTGCAGCGTAAGGGTATATTACATCATCAATAATTAATGGAGAACGAGCACCATCGTGTATAATACCACTATTTTGATAGTATGAATAGTTTAAAGCACCAGTTTGTCTAACATAATCAGAGTTATATTTTCTGTATAAAAACTGATTTGTAATTGTAAATGTTTCTGATGGTTGCCAATCATGACGAAGTTTTATTCTAAACTCAGCACCTTGGTTTGGCGTAGCCAAAGGAGAAACTAATGTAGCGCCACCAATATCAAAAGGCTCGTAACCATCAGTATTTAATAATGAATTTGCTAATTCTTGTCTCTGTTCATCAGTTAATTGCTCACCAATAAAGTCGCCATTACTATCTACAGCGGTGTCATTCACTAAATTTTCCCAATCATAACCACCATCATTAGGGTCACCTAATAAATCAGTTGTTATTAATCGTACCGGATTACCAGTTGCATCAATTTGAATAGCATCTTCAATATAAGCACTTGATAAAGTAAATTGATGTTTGTCTGTTTTGTAACTTAAAGCTCCGTACGTTTCATATCTTTCAGTAGATACATCTCTGTAGCCATTTTCACGTTCACTTGCACTTACAAAACGGTAGCTTATTTTATCAGATAACGGACCTGTTAAATCTACCATCGCTCTGTAGTGATCCCATTGGCCAATTCTTGTTTCAATTACATATTGTTCAAAATCTAAAGGCTTCTTCTCAATTAAATTAATTACACCGCCAGCGGCACCCATGCCGTATAAACCAGCAGAAGGGCCCTTTAAAACTTCAATTTTTTCAATATTTGTTTGTGAACGAACAGGGTTAAATGTGTTTCCTAAACTACCACCACCATACATACCATCGTAAGCGTAGTTAGCACTCAAACCTCTAATAATTAAATTATCACCAATACCATAGTTATTACCGGCTTGTGTAACACCACTTATGTTTCTAATACTCTCTTGAATTGTACTATTAGCTTGTTGCTCTAATAAAGCTCCACTAACCACAACAATAGGAGCAGGAGTATTCATTAAGCTGATGTTTGATTTTGTTGCTGTTTTAGATTCTAAAATAATATGCTCTTTATTGACACTACCTTCAACAATAACTTCATTTAATACTTCTGAACTTTCAATAAGTTTTAGCTCTATTGTTAGCGCGTTATCAGCTTCTAAAGTTATGTTCTGTTCTGCTTTTTTGTGTGTTAATGATGAGGTTACTAATGTATAAGAACCAACAGGCACATATAAACTAAACTCTCCTTTTCTATTAGTTGAGGTACCGTACGAGGTATTTTTTAGCATAATAGAGATATTAGCTAATGGTATTCCGTCTTCGTTAGTTACAGTACCAATAATTTCATTTTTTTTAACTGAATTTTGTGCTTTTATTACATGAACTTGTGTCAGCAATAAAATAAAACAGACCAGTTTTGCAAAGTTTAAAAACTTCATTTTTTGTAATTTCATAATGCATTCTCGTTTTAGGCTTTCTTATAAAAACTGTTTCAAATAGTAAATTTTAATGTTGTCTTTTTTGTATTAAAATTTTGAAAACGGGGACAAAAGTATTACTTTATATTTATTTAGATTGATTAAAAATAATTTATTTTTCAAAAATAAATTGTGAATTTTTTAAGAATACTAATTGCTGTTTTAGGAAGTGCTTAAAACGAGTATGTTATATTTTTTCAATTAAAAATAAGGCAAAAAAAATCCGTTATAAATTGCTTTATAACGGAGCTAAAATTTAGTTTTTAATACTATTTTTTATTTTTGTCTCTGTATTGTTTTATAAGTTGGCGTTTAAAATCGTCTTCAGTACGAAGTAAAAGCAATGTTTTTTTAGCAGAGATAATAGTCTTCATTTTTTTTGTGTAAGACTCCTCTAAATCATTCTTTTCAGCTTGGTACTTCGTATACTTTTCAAGTAATTTAGTAGCATCACTATCCGAAAGGTTATCAGAATTTTTTATTTGAGAATACACTTCAGAATGCCCCAGTTTACGTAGTTTGTTTTTTTTCTCTTCAAAATCGTTATAAACAGGCCAGAACTCTTGAGCTTCTTTAGAGCTGAAATCAAGGTGTTCAGTAATGTAAGCTATTTTTAAAGCTTTTATTTTGTCTCTATCAACATCATGTTGTCCGTAGAATGTAATTGTTGCAAAAAACAAAGCAACTACAAGTACTATTTTTTTATTAGTAATCATTGGTATATAAATTAAGTTCATCAAAGGAATCCATAGATTCATCTAAATAAGTATTAATATTTTCATTATCTAATTGACTTATTAAATCGTTAATCTCTAATTCATCAATTGGTACAAGCTCAGCAATTTCATAACTGCTTAACTCTAGATCAGTATTTTCTAAATAGTTTTCAATATCAGTACTTGCTAAATCATCAAAGCTTACTGCGTTGTTACTATTATTTGTATTAGTGTTATAAAATGTTATTGCGATAAAAAGAATAAGAACAGCCGCAATTGAAGCAACGCTGTAGTAATACTTTTTATATGATTTGAGTTGTATAACCTTAGGCTCTTCTTCTTTTAGTTTTTGCTGAATACTATCGTTTAATGTATCAAAATAACCTTCAGGAACTTTAAAACCTTTGGTATCGGCTGTAGTTTCTTCTATTGATATTTGCGACATCAATTTATCCGTTAAACTATCGAAATAGTCATCTGGTGTTTTAAAACTATTAGGTTTATTTTTCATTTTCTTTTGATTTCCAATATTTTGACTATCAATTTGTTAAAAGGTTTAATTCTCTTTTAAAAACGATTCTACTTTTTTTACAGCTAAATGGTATGATGCTTTTAATGCACCAACTGAAGTTTCAAGAATATCTGATATTTCATCATATTTTAATTCTTGATAATACTTCATATTAAAAACCAGTTTTTGTTTTTCTGGTAACGTTGCAATAGCTTTTTGTAATGCAAGCTCAATTTTATCACCTTCAAAATAAACATCTGATTCTAAACTAGAAATCATTTTTTCTTGTGTTTCAGCATCGCTAATACCAAGCTTTCTACTTTTTGTTTTTAAAAAAGTTAGAGCTTCATTAGTAGCAATACGGTACATCCAAGAATATAATTTACTATCACCTTTAAAGTTTTTAATATTTTTAAAAACCTTAATAAAAGTATTTTGTAAAACGTCATCAGTATCATCATGGTTTAAAACGATGCGACGAATGTGCCAATACAATTTTTCTTTGTAGGCGTTAATTAGCATTTCAAAAGCACGAGCTTGGGTGCTTGAGGACTGCAACTGTTCAACTAAGAGTTCTTCTGATATCAAATTAATACGTCTTAATGTTCTAATAAGACTTTAAAAATAGAAAAAGGTTTAATCGCTACGACGAATTTTATAAAAAACATCGTAGCTTTTAAATTTATTATGAAGTTTTATGCCAATGACTGCATGTCAACAAGCTTTTTATAAGCGCCATTGGATGCGATAAGTTCATTATGAGAACCTTGCTCTACAATTTCTCCTTTTTGTAAAACAACAATGGTATTTGCATTTTGAATGGTGGATAAACGATGTGCAATTACAATTGAAGTTCTGTTGCGCATCATTTTTTCTAACGCATCTTGTACTAAACGTTCACTTTCAGTATCTAATGCAGAAGTTGCTTCATCAAGAATCATTATTGGAGGGTTTTTTAAAACCGCTCTCGCAATTGATAAACGTTGCTTTTGTCCGCCACTTAACTTGTTACCACTATCACCAATATTAGTGTTGTAACCATTTGGTAATTCAGAGATAAAATTATGGGCATTTGCAATTTTAGCAGCTTCAATAATTTCCTCTTCGGAAGCATCTTTTTTTCCTAATCGAATATTATTGGTTACAGAATCGTTAAATAAAATGGAATCTTGTGTAACTAGACCCAATAAACCTCTAAGAGATTTTTTTGTCATATCTTTAATATTAGTACCGTCAATGGTGATACTGCCTTCATTTACATCATAAAAACGAGTAACAAGGTTTGCAATAGTACTTTTTCCGCTACCAGACTGCCCAACTAAAGCTACGGTAGCTCCTTTTGGAACATTTAACGTAAAATCTTTTAAAACATAATCATCTTCATATTTAAACGAGATTTTTTCAAGTGTAATATTATTCTCAAAAGTATTTTTAGAAAGTGCATTTTCTTTTTCTATAATAGGACTTTCAGTTTCTAAAACTTCTAACACACGTTCTGCAGCTGCATTACCTTTCTTAACGCCATACGATGCTTTGCTAATAGCTTTAGCAGGTGTTAGTATGTTGTATGCTAACCCCATATATGCGATAAAAAGCTCAGGTTTTAAAGTTTTTTCAATTAAAACCATTTGGCCTCCAAACCATAGGATGACTCCAATTGCAGCAATGCCAAAAAATTCACTAGTAGGTGAAGCTAAGTTTTGACGATTTAATAACGTATTAGAAAAGTCATAAAAGCGTTTAGTGGAATGTTGAAATGTATTTGAAAACTTTTCTTCAGCATTAAAAGCTTTAATAACACGTAACCCACCAAGAGTTTCTTCTAAAATCGATAAAAAAGTTCCTTGCTCTTTTTGTACTTTATCTGATTTTTTCTTTAGAGATTTTCCTAATAATGAAATTAAAAATCCTGATATTGGTAAAAAAATAAATACAAAAATAGTAAGCTTGACACTTATAGAAAGCATTGCAATGATGGTAAACAAAATTGTTAGCGGTTCTCTAATTATTAACTCTAATATAGATAGAAAAGAATGTTGTATTTCTAAAACATCAGAAGTAATACGGGCAATTGTATCTCCTTTTCTTTTTTCAGAATAATAAGATAAAGGCAACTCTACAGTTTTTGCGTACAATTCATTTCGAATATCCTTTAAAACACCGTTTCTTAAGAAAGTAATAAAGTACATGGCTAAATAATTAAACAAGTTTTTAAGAAAAAACATTGAAATAACAAGTGCCACCATAAAAATCAAAGCATCATTCTCGCCTTGACCCGATTTTTGAGTTACAAAATAACTTAAGTAATCAAATATATATTCTTTAGCATTAAATACACCTTTCCAGATAGGTTGTGTATATATTGGCTCTGTTTGTTTAAAAATAACAGATAACATTGGAAACAATGATACCATTGATAGTGTAGCAAACAAAGCATAAAAAATGTTTGCGATTATATTTAAAACCGCAAACATTTTATAAGGTTTCGCAAAGCGAAGAATCTTCTTAAAATAATTCATTAACTCAATTTCAGTTCACTTAAAATACCTTCAATTTTAGTATTTAAAGTAGCATCTACATTTTTAAAATTAGCAGCGTCATCTAATGTTGTGTTTGTACTGATGTAAAACTTCACTTTTGGTTCAGTTCCACTAGGTCTTGCAGCAACACGAGTGCCATCTTCAGTTTCGTAAATTAATACATTAGATTTTGGTAAATCAATAGTTTTTTCTTCGCCAGTTATCACATTTTTGGCAATTGAAGTATTATAATCTTCAATCCACTGCACTTTTGACCCTGCAACAGACGCTACCGGATTTTCTTTAAAGTCGATAAGCATTTGCTTAATCTCTTCAGCACCAGACATTCCTTTTTTAGTAATAGAAACTAATTTTTCTTTATAAAAACCGTAAGCAGTATACGCTTCAATTAAATCTTTATAAAAAGAGCTTCCGTTAGCTTTTGCATTACTTGCAATTTCACAGGCTAAGAGGGTAGAGGTTACAGCATCTTTATCTCTTACGAAATCACCAACCATAAAACCAAAACTCTCTTCGCCACCACCAATAAATTTTTGTTCTGGGAAGTCTTTTATCATTTTACCAATCCATTTGAAACCAGTAAGAGCAGTTTTGAAATCTACACCAAAACTTTTAGCCATAGCTTCCATCATTGGGGTTGAAACTATAGTTGTAGCAATAAACTCATTACCTTTAAAACCAGCTTCTTTTTGTTGATCTAAAAGAAATTTAGTCATTAAAACCATAGTTTGGTTTCCGTTCAAAATTTCCATTTCACCATCAAGGTTACGTACAGCAATACCTAAACGGTCACTATCAGGATCCGTACCAACAACCATGTCAGCACCAATTTCTTCAGCCTTTTTAATAGCTATAGAAAGTGCTTCTGGTTCTTCAGGGTTTGGAGAAACAACGGTTGGGAAAGCTCCATCAGGTTTTGCTTGCTCTTCTATTACAGTTACATTTTTATAACCAGCACGTTTTAAAACTTCAGGAATTGCAGTTATTGAAGTACCGTGTAATGATGTAAATACAATTTTAAAATCATCTTTACCTTTAGCGTTAAAACTACCTTTTTCTACAGATTCAGATATAAAAGCTTCGTCAACTTCTTTGTCAATCAACTCAATTAAGCTTTCGTCAGCATCAAATTTAATATCTTCAAAAGCAAGAGAATTAATTTCTGCGACAATTTTACCATCTTGTGGTGGCACTATTTGTCCGCCATCGGCCCAATAAACTTTATACCCATTATATTCTGGTGGGTTATGAGAAGCTGTTAAAACAATACCTGCGTGGCAATTTAAATGTCTTACAGCAAAAGATAATTCAGGTGTAGTTCTTAATTCTGAGAATAAAAATACTTTAATTCCGTTAGCGGAAAATACTTCTGCTACAGTTTTGGCAAGGGTATCACTATTATGACGACAATCATAAGCAATAACAACTTTTATTTCTTCATTTTTATACGTTTCTTTTAAAAAGTTACTAAGCCCCTGTGTACTTTTTCCTAATGTATACTTATTAATTCTATTAGTACCCGCACCCATAACACCACGCATACCACCAGTACCAAATTCCATGTTTTTGTAAAAACGGTCTTTTAGTTCTTCAGTGTTGTTGTCTATTAAATCTTGTACTTCTTTTCTAACATCAGCGTCAAAAAAATCAGTTAACCAGGTTTTAGCAGTGTTTAATATGTTTTCCATAAATTCGACTTTAAAAAAGTTAGGGTTAAATTATATAGTATATTGTTCTTTTATTATTGTATTATTTACTTCTTCAATAATTTTATATTGTGTTTCATTTTTTCGTGAGCGTACCATTATTTCGCCTAGAAAACCAGCTAAAAATAATTGCGAACCCATAATCATTGAAGTCAAAGCTATAAAAAATTGAGGTCTATCTGTAATTAATCTACCAGTTTCGTTTATCAAAAGTTTGTCTATGCCAAGGTATATCGCAAAGCTAAAACCTACGATAAACATTACAACACCTAGAGCTCCAAATAAATGCATTGGTCGTTTTCCAAATTTAGATACGAACCAAATGGTAATTAAATCTAAAAAGCCATTAATAAAGCGTTCCATGCCAAATTTTGTGCTACCAAATTTTCTAGCTTGGTGCTTAACAACTTTCTCTCCAATATTAGAAAAACCAGCATTTTTAGCTAAAACAGGAATGTAACGGTGCATTTCACCAGAAACCTCTATGTTTTTTACTACTTTTTTGTTGTACGCTTTTAGTCCGCAATTAAAATCATGAAGTTTTACTCCTGAAGTCTTACGTGCCGCCCAATTAAAAAGCTTAGAAGGCATGTTTTTGCTAATGATAGAGTCGTATCTTTTTTTCTTCCAACCTGAAACTAGATCTAGACCTTCAGTTTGTATAAGGTCAAATAGTTCAGGAATTTCTTCGGGATTATCTTGAAGGTCAGCATCCATAGTGATGATTACATCGCCATTAGCAGCTTTAAAACCAGCATGTAAAGCTTGTGATTTTCCAAAATTTTTCAAAAACCGAAGACCTTTTACATTGGGGTTTACTGAAGATAGTTCTGATATTTTCAACCATGAATCGTCGGTACTACCATCATCTATAAATAGGATTTCATAGCTGTATTTATTAGCTTCCATTACAGAAACTATCCAATTATGAAGCTCGTTTAATGATTCTTCTTCGTTAAGAAGGGGTATTACAATTGATAAATTCATGTACTATAACTGATAATAGTAACAAAAGTACGGATTAATTAATTTCTTCTGTTCTTTTTAAGATAAGAGCTGTGATTAAAGCAGTAATGAATCCAAGAAATAGGTTGAAAAGTAATATTATTGGGTAAGTAATCCAATACATTTTACTTTGCATAGCTACAGTATCATTTATTTGTTCGGCTGTCATTTGTGGATACTTGGTTTGCATTGCAATTTTATTGTATGCTGTAGAAGTTTCCCAAAAATCAGGAACTATAAATGTTGTTAATACATATGTTAATAGTATAGTTAAGATACCTGCAAATAGTGAAACAAAAATACCAACAACTATACCTTGTTTTATTGTAAGAAAACCATTGTTCTGTTTTCTGAAGTTATAGATAGCCAGTGCTACAATGCCGACTAATATAAAAATACCGACTAATGTTTTACCAATAGATTGCTCATATAGCATATTTGCATACAAAAGCATGAGAGTAAAAATAAAGCCGATGATTGATGCCGTTGCTCCGTAAACAATTCCGAAATTTAATGCCTTAGGTTCTTTAGTTTTCATTTTTTAAGAATTTTTGGTTGCAACAAATTAGTATTCTTATTTAAATATTTGTTACATAAAAAAGGTAGCTTTATTTTTTGTTTCTCAAAATACTACCGACAATAAAAGATATTAAAATTCCGATTACTGAAAATTTAATAATGCTTGTAAATATGCTAAATATGGCATTTGTTTTTTGTGTGCCACTACCATCATTCATCATTTTTTCTACATCTTCACCTTTGCCATATAAGTTAGCCCATTCAATGGCAACGTTTTTTTGAAACTCACCATCAATAAATGTATCATATATATATGACTCAATTGCGAATAAAGATCCAACAATAACCATAAACATAACACCAACTACCAGTGCTTCTCTAAGGTTTATTAAATTACCTTGTCTTTTTTTATAGCCAGCAATAAGGTAAATAATGGCAAGTACTTCTAATACAAAAGCTATTAAAAAAGTAGCGTAGTACATTTTAGCGCCTACTTGAGCTAATTTTGAAATTATATCAAGAATTATTCTACCTAAACTAAAGAGTAAAGCTATCGGAAGAACAAATTTTTTAATTGAATTTGATGAATTATCGGTCAATTTATCTTTAATTTTGAAGTTTAGATTACAAAAATAACCTTTATTATACAGTATGTTTGGGGCAAAATGCATTTTTTGTTTTATTTTTTGCAAATATTAATTGTTAGTATCAGAAAAAAACTTAAATTTGCACCTCTAAAAATAGAAGTTACAAATTTTTTTACAGATGAAAAAAGATATACACCCACAGAATTATAGATTAGTTGCATTTAAAGACATGTCTAATGAAGATGTTTTTATTACTAAGTCTACTGCCAATACAAAGGAAACGTTAGAAGTTGAAGGTGTTGAATATCCTTTGATTAAGTTAGAAATTTCTAGAACTTCTCACCCTTTTTACACAGGTAAAGCTAAATTAGTTGATACGGCTGGTCGTATTGATAAATTTAAGAACAAATACAAGAAGTTCGATAAAAAATAAATATTTGCTATTTTTAGCAATAAAGTCACGTTCTGAAGTTATTCGGAGCGTGACTTTTTTTATTTTTGCACTAAAATATTAACCACAATGAACTATATACTTTTTGATGGTACTGTTCGCAATGCGCTGTTACCATTTACTTTTACGAAGCCTGTGGCTGATATTCGTATAGGAATTTTTACCATTAGAGAAAAATGGGAAAATTATTTACGAACAACCACTACTACCATTACTGAAGATTATTTATCTGATAAGTATCCGATGGTTGAAATGGAAGAAAATATTTTAATTAATGCTTCTTTTTTGCCAAACGAAGTTTTAGTTGAAATGATTGGTGATTTAAAAGAGAATCAAGCAATTTTTTTTGGTGATGATGTAATCGCTTTTTTTACAAAAGAAAATCAAGAAGAGGTAGATTTAAGTGCTTATGAAGCTATTGAATATACCGATACTGTACTTAGAATAGAAAATACGTGGGATATTTTCTCTAAAAATGCAGAAGCATTACAAGAAGACTTTAATTTTATTACAGAAGATAGAGTAAGCGAGCCTATTTCAAAAACAAACCAGGTTATCAACCCAAGTAATATTTTTATTGAAGAAGGTGCCAAGGTTGAGTTTTGTATGTTAAATGCTACAAAAGGGCCTATTTATATTGGTGCAGATTCTGAAATTATGGAAGGTGCTATGATTAGAGGTGGTTTTGCGCTTTGTAATAATTCTGTTGTAAAAATGGGAGCAAAAATATACGGTGCAACTACTGTGGGCCCGTATAGTAAAATCGGAGGTGAAGTGAATAATTCGGTTTTATTTGGATATTCAAATAAAGGTCATGAGGGTTATTTAGGTAATGCAGTGCTAGGTGAGTGGTGTAATATAGGAGCAGATACTAACAATTCAAACCTCAAAAATAATTATGATGCTGTTCGTTTGTGGAGTTACGAAACGGAAGGTTTTGCAAAAACAGGCTTGCAGTTTTGTGGTTTAATGATGGGTGATCATAGTAAATGTGGAATTAATACCATGTTTAATACAGGTACGGTTATAGGGGTGAGTGCTAATATTTTTGGTAGCGGTTTGCCTCGTAATTTTGTGCCAAGTTATAGTTGGGGTGGTGCATCTGGTTTTAAAAGCTACTTGCCAAATAAGGCGTTTGAAACAATGCGAATTGTAATGTCTCGTAGGGACATTGAATTTGATGAGGTGGAAGAAGCAATTATGACTCATGTATTTGAGGAAACAAAAAAATGGAGGAATTACTAAAATGAAGAAGAGAGTCGCATTTTATACGTTAGGTTGTAAGCTTAATTTTTCAGAAACTTCTACTATAGCAAGAAGTTTTCAAGAAGAAGGTTTTGATCGTGTAGATTTTACGGAACAAGCAGATATGTATGTAATAAATACCTGTTCAGTAACTGAAAATGCAGATAAGAGATTTAAAAATATTGTAAAACAAGCGCAAAAAGTTAACCCGGATGCCTTTGTTGCGGCAATAGGTTGTTATGCGCAATTAAAGCCAGAAGAATTAGCATCTGTACATGGGGTTGATTTGGTTTTAGGGGCAACAGAGAAATTTAAGATTACAGATTATATAAACGATTTATCTAAGAATGATTTCGGTGAAGTACATTCTTGTGAAATTGTTGATGCTGATTTTTATGTGGGTAGTTATGCTATTGGTGATAGAACTCGTGCTTTTTTAAAAGTACAAGATGGTTGTGATTACAAGTGCACATACTGTACAATTCCCTTAGCACGAGGTATTTCTCGTAGTGATACGTTGCAAAATGTATTAAAAAATGCAGCTGAAATTGCGTCTCAAGATATTAAAGAGATTGTACTTACGGGTGTAAATATTGGTGATTACGGTAAAGGTGAGTTTGGGAATAAAAAACACGAACATACTTTTTTTGATTTGGTAGAAGCACTAGATACTATTGAGGGTATTCACAGACTTCGTATTTCATCTATAGAGCCAAATTTACTAAAGAATAAGACTATTGATTTTGTGGCAAATAGCAATTCATTTGTGCCTCATTTTCATATTCCATTACAGAGTGGGAGTGATGAGATTTTAAAACTAATGCGACGTCGCTATTTAAGCGGTTTGTATGTAGATAGGGTGGCTAAAATAAAGCAAGTAATGCCTCATGCTTGTATTGGTGTTGATGTAATTGTTGGTTTTCCTGGTGAGACAGATGAGCTATTTTTAAAAACATATCATTTTTTAAATGAATTAGATATATCTTATTTGCATGTATTTACATATTCTGAACGTGATAATACTGTTGCGGCAAGTATGAAAAATGCGGTACCTCAAAATGTGCGTAGTAAGCGTAGTAAAATGCTAAGAGGCTTATCAGTTAAAAAGCGAAGAGCTTTCTATGAAAGTCAACTAGGAAGTAAAAGAACCGTACTTTTTGAAAGTGAAAATAAAGAAGGATATATTCAAGGATTTACAGAGAATTATGTAAAAGTAAAAGCGCCATGGAATCCGGAACTAGTAAATCAATTAAAAAAGGTAGAACTTACTGAAATTGATGAAGATGGTTTGGTTCGTTTAAATTTTATCTCAGAAAAAATAGAAGCATAAAAAAACCTCTCAATTGAGAGGTTTTTAATTTTGTTAGATGCGAATTCCTACAGGAAGCATTTCTTTATACTTTCTGCTGTTTTTTCGTAAAAACCCTGCTACTTGAGGACTTGTAGGTACTACTCTAAGATTTCTTTCTTGAATAATTGAGAGTGTAGCTTCAATAAATTCTTCTTTAAAGCCTTCTCTTGTAATTGTTTCAGGAATGATTAATTTAGTTAAGAAAATTTTTCTTTCTTGTAAGGAATACTCCATTTTAGCTAAATTGCCATCGACAGTAGTTTCAAATTGACGCTGAAAAGCATTGTCCTTAATTTCTACTTCATTCATATTTGTTGTGATTTTATTTTCAATAGTGTGTGCAACCAATCTATAATGTTCTCAAGATTATAGTGGTTTTTTAAGTAATCATTTTAATGTGATTGTATTATAAAGTAAATTTGAAAGATTATAAAATTAGTCAATTTATGGCTAATAACCTAAAAATCTGATAGTTTGATTGTTTATGGAGCATTCTAAAATCCCTGTTTATTTAATGCCGGGTATGGCAACATCATCAAATATATTTGATAACCTTGTTTTGTTACCTGAAATTTTTGATGTCAATTTTCTGGAATGGTCAATTCCTGAAAAAAATATTAGTTTAGAAGAGTATGCTAAGTTAATGTGTAAGCATATTAGGCATGAAAATCCAGTTCTTATTGGTGTTTCCCTTGGTGGTTTGTTAGTTCAAGAAATGTCTCGAATTATAAAAACCAGAAAAGTAATTATAATTTCAAGTGTCAAATCAGAAAAAGAATTACCAGCAAAAATGCATTTTGCAAGGGTTACTAAGGTGCATAAATTGTTGCCTACAGGAATGGTTAATAATATTGAATTACTTGCTAAATATGCTTTTGGAGAAGCAGTCACAAAACGGTTAGATTTATATGAAAAATACTTATCAGTAAGAGATAAAGGTTATATAGATTGGTCTGTAGATAGGGTTGTAAATTGGAAGCAACGCGGAACAATTTCTAATTTGGTACATATTCATGGCGATAAAGACCCAGTTTTTCCTATTCGTAATATAAGTAATTGTATTACGGTAAAAAACGGAACTCATACAATGATTATACATAGATTCCGTTGGTTTAATGAACATCTTCCTAAAATTATTTTAGAAAACGATAGTTCTATTTAATACCTTTGAGTATAAATGAAAAAATAAAAATCTATGAAGTTTATAAAGAATGTTTTAATGTTTTTAGGGGTGCTTTTTGTAATGAGTACACTAATTTTTGCTGTGCAAAGTTCAAATGCTGTTCCTGCTGATGTAGCAAAGGAAGTGGCTAAAGCAAAAGAAGCTTCTGGATATAAGATATCGTCAGTTGAAATTCCTGATGATTTAAACTTTGCAGGTGAAAAAGTTCCATTTGAAGATCCTGAGGTGATGGAGCGTGTGGATCGTGAATTTTTAGTAAATACCTACTGGCAATCTAATGCATTGCTTTTAATGAAAAGAGCCAATAAATATTTTCCAATCATAGAACCTATTTTAGCTAAAAACGGAATTCCTGATGATTTTAAATATTTAGCTGTTGCAGAGAGTGGTTTGCAGAATTTAGTTTCGCCAGCAGGTGCAACTGGCTTTTGGCAAATTATGAAAACTACAGGTAGAGAATATGGTCTTGAAGTAAATAGTAATGTTGACGAGCGTTACCATGTTGAAAAATCTACAGAGGTTGCTTGTAAGTATTTATTGAGTTCAAAAGAAAGATTTGGTTCTTGGACACTTGCAGCTGCTTCATACAATGCAGGACCTTACGGAATTCAGAAGTATTTAAAAGCGCAAGATGTAAATGAATATTATGATTTGCTTTTAGGGCAAGAAACTGGTCGTTATGTATTCAGAATTTTGGCTATCAAAGAGATTTTATCGCACCCAGAGAAATATGGTTTTGAAATTTCTAAAGAAAATTTATATAAACAAGTACCAACATTTAATGTAGAGGTTGATGTTCCTGTTACTGATTTCGCTGTTTTTGCAAAAGAATATGAAATTAATTACAAGATATTAAAACGTCATAATCCATGGTTAAGAGAGCCGCATTTAAATAATAATTCTCGTAAAAAGTATATTATTGAAATTCCGAATAAAGGATATTATATGGCTTCTAAATAAAGAAGTTAATTTGTATAAAAAAAGCTTTAGCAATTGCTAAAGCTTTTTTTATGTTTGAATACTTGTGAACTTATATTTTTTTCAATTGTTGTTTCATCATTTTAATCTGATCAGCAAGCATGTTTTGCTTATCTAATTTTTTAGCTTCGTTAAGCAACATCGTAGCTTCTCTTTTTCTTCGCTTTTGCATAGATATTCCAGCTAAACTAAGCTTTGCCATAGCAATATCATAATCCATTGTTAAACCTAGTTTTAATGCCTTTTTAAAGTATTTTTCGGCAGTAGTAAGGTTTGTTTGAGAAAAAATAATTCCGTGTAAATAATTATAATACCCTTGTTGCTTTACCGTTAATGCTGCTTCAGGGTTTTTAATTTTAGTTAACCATTTTTCTGTTCCAGCTAAATCTTGCTTACGCATTCTTAAAAATGCTAATAAAATAATTTCGTTTCTAAAGTATAAGAAGATGAATATTGATGAAAATAGTATTAAAAATATACCATTTCCAATGTTTCCTTCAATAAATTGGTAAATAGCATAAGCAATAATTAATCCTGCAATGATTAATTTAAAAATTTTATTAAACATGTTTTTTGTTAATTTGTATAAGGTTATTATAACTAAAATTAGTTGTTCGTAATTTTGATTTCGCAAAAGTAATAAAAACAAACTAAAATATTTTTTAAATTAGATTTGTCATTGCAAAAACTCTTTGTATATTTGCGCCCAGTTTTGCCTGAGCTATGGGCAAAAAAAAGTTAGAACAGGTTTAAAGCATATTAAAGATATTATAAGATGAGCAAAAGAACATTTCAACCATCAAAAAGAAAGAGAAAGAACAAACATGGTTTTAGAGAACGCATGGCGTCTGTAAATGGAAGGAAAGTTCTTGCTCGTAGAAGAGCTAAAGGCAGAAAAAAGTTAACTGTATCTTCTGAAACAAGACATAAGAAATAATGATTGAAGTTATTTTCAATAGATTAGGTGTTACTTTTTTTTAAGTAACACCTTTTTTTTTGTCATTTTTTAAAATAAACAATAATTTCCCACTATATATAATACGATTACAATGCCAAAGAATGAAAATTTAAAATGTGTTTTATTAATAGGTTCAGGACCTATAGTTATTGGTCAAGCTTGTGAATTTGATTATGCAGGTTCACAATCATTACGTTCTTTACGTGAAGATGGAATAGAAACTATTTTAATTAATAGTAACCCTGCAACCATTATGACGGATCCTAGCATGGCCGATCATGTTTATTTAAAACCATTAACAACAAAATCGATAATAGAGATATTAAAAAAACATCCAAATATTGATGCTGTTTTACCAACGATGGGTGGGCAAACTGCATTAAACCTTTGTATTGAAGCTGACGAAAAAGGTATTTGGAAAGATTTTAATGTTGAGCTTATAGGTGTTGATATTGACGCTATTAATATAACGGAAGATCGTGAGCAGTTTCGTGAGTTAATGCTAAAAATTGGAGTTGGCATGGCTCCACAAGCAACAGCTACATCTTTCTTAAAAGGAAAAGAAATAGCACAAGAATTTGGTTTTCCGTTAGTAATCAGAGCCTCTTATACTTTAGGAGGAGCAGGAGCTTCAATTGTATACAAACCAGAAGATTTTGACGAATTATTAAGTCGAGGATTAGAGATTTCTCCTATTCATGAGGTGATGATTGATAAGGCTCTAATGGGTTGGAAAGAATACGAATTAGAGTTATTGCGTGATAAAAATGACAATGTTGTTATTATTTGTGCGATAGAAAATATGGATCCAATGGGTATTCATACTGGAGACTCTATTACTGTTGCACCAGCTATGACATTGTCTGATAGAACTTATCAGAAAATGCGTGACATGGCAATTCACATGATGCGTAGTATTGGTGATTTCGCAGGCGGATGTAATGTTCAGTTTGCTGTTAGTCCTGATGAAAACGAAGAGATTATTGCTATTGAAATTAACCCAAGAGTATCTCGTTCTTCTGCATTAGCCTCAAAAGCAACAGGTTACCCTATTGCAAAAATAGCCACAAAATTAGCAATAGGTTATAATTTAGATGAACTTGATAATCAAATTACAAAATCTACATCGGCTTTATTTGAGCCAACATTAGATTATGTAATTGTAAAAATACCACGTTGGAATTTTGATAAGTTTGAAGGGTCAGACCGCACATTAGGGTTACAAATGAAATCTGTTGGAGAGGTAATGGGTATTGGCCGTTCTTTTCAAGAAGCATTGCACAAAGCAACACAATCATTAGAAATTAAAAGAAATGGTTTAGGTGCTGATGGTAAAGGTTTAAAAGATTATGATAAAATTATTAGTAAGCTGACTATTCCAAGTTGGGATCGTGTGTTTGTTATTTATGATGCAATACAATTAGGTATTCCTTTAAGTACGATACATGAGATTACTAAAATTGACATGTGGTTCTTAAAACAATACGAAGAATTAAATAGACTAGAAAAAGAAATTGAAACATATACTATAGAATCTTTACCAAAAGATTTACTGTTAGAAGCGAAGCAAAAAGGATTTGCAGATCGTCAGATAGCACATATGTTAGATTGTTATGAGAGTGAAGTTCATAAAAAGAGAACGGCACTTAAAATTAATAGAGTATACAAGTTAGTTGATACTTGTGCTGCAGAATTTAAGGCGATGACACCTTACTACTATTCTACTTTTGAAGCAGAAATTGAAACAGCATCAGGAGAACGTTTTGTAGCAAATGATAGTATTGTTACTGATAAAAAGAAAATTGTTGTTTTAGGTTCAGGGCCTAACCGTATTGGTCAAGGCATTGAGTTTGATTACTGTTGTGTTCATGGTGTTTTAGCTGCGGCAGAATGTGGTTACGAAACTATCATGATTAACTGTAACCCTGAAACGGTTTCTACAGATTTTGATACTGCTGACAAATTGTATTTTGAACCAGTTTTCTGGGAACATATTTATGATATCATTCTTCATGAGAAACCAGAAGGTGTTATCGTTCAATTAGGAGGACAAACAGCACTGAAATTGGCTGAGAAATTAGAGAAAAACGGAATTAAAATTATCGGAACTAGCTTTGCTGCATTAGATTTAGCTGAGGATAGAGGTAACTTTTCTGAAATGTTAGAAAAGAATGATATTCCTTTCCCTAAGTTTGGTATTGCTGAAACAGCAGATGAAGCTTTAGCACTTTCTGATCAGTTAGATTTTCCATTATTAATTAGACCATCTTATGTATTAGGAGGTCAAGGAATGAAAATTGTAATTAATAAGCAAGAGTTAGAATCTCACGTTGTTGATCTTTTAAGACAAATACCAGGCAACAAATTACTTTTAGATCACTATTTAGATGGTGCGATAGAGGCGGAAGCTGATGCTATTTGTGATGGAGAAGATGTATACATTATAGGTATAATGGAGCATATAGAACCTTGTGGTATTCATTCAGGAGATTCAAATGCAACATTGCCACCTTTTAACTTAGGTGAATTTGTCTTACAACAAATAAAAGACCATACTAAAAAGATTGCTTTAGCTTTAAATACAGTTGGTTTAATAAATATTCAATTCGCTATTAAAGATGATATCGTTTATATTATTGAAGCAAACCCAAGAGCATCGCGTACAGTACCATTTATTGCTAAAGCATATAAAGAGCCATATGTAAATTATGCAACTAAAGTAATGTTAGGTGAGAAAAAAGTGAAAGATTTTAATTTTAACCCTCAATTAGAAGGTTTTGCAATAAAACAACCAGTATTCTCTTTTGAAAAGTTCCATAATGTAAATAAAAACTTAGGTCCTGAAATGAAGAGTACAGGAGAAAGTATTTTATTTATTGATAGCTTAAAAGATGATGATTTTTACAACTTATATGCACGTAGAAAAATGTATTTAAGCAAGTAAAATTTAATATGTAGAATTATTAAGCACCCATTTATTACGTATAAATGGGTGCTTTTTTTATAATAATTCTGAGTTTAGACTAATTGTATTATTTTTAAGAATTATAAATTTTAAAGAGAGATAAATGATGAGTGGAAAATGGATGAAAGGGATGTTTATAGCTGTTTTTTCAGTTTTAACTTGTTATGCGCAACAACAAGAAAATAAACCTAATATTCTTTTTGTTTCTGTTGATGATCTTCGTCCAACATTGGGAGTATATGGAGATGAAAATGCGGTAACACCGAATATTGATCAACTTGCTTCAGAAGGAACAACTTTTATGCAAACATATGCACAAGTAGCTGTTTGCGCACCTTCAAGAGCAAGTTTAATGACTGGTGTGAGACCAGATAGTACACGAGTTTGGCATTTAGGAGACAAGTTTAGAGAAATAAATCCAAATGTAGTAACCATGCCTCAGTATTTTTCAAAGCATGGCTATCATACAGTAAATCTTGGAAAAATGTTTCATAATTACATGCCAGATTCTATATCATGGGATGAACCAGATTTAAGACCTTCTCGTTATTTAAAAAAAGAATGGTTAGGTAGAGATGGAGAGACATTTTATATAAGTAAAGAGGTAAATAAATCACAAGCAATAAAAAGAGATTCATTATTAAAATTAAGACCCGTTAGGTATGCCGATGGTTGGAATACAGGTCCGGCTTGGGAAGCAGCAGATGTACATGATACTATGTATTATGATGGAGCACAAACTAAAATGGCAAAACAAGTACTTACAAGGCTTTCAAAAAGTAAAGAGCCATTTTTTATGGGTTTAGGGTATTTCAGGCCTCATTTACCATTTGCAGCACCTAAAAAATATTGGGATTTATACGATAGAGAGAAAATACCAGTAGCTGAAAACCCCAATATGCCAGAAGGAGCTCCTTTATATGCAATGAATTCTATGTATGAATTGAGGCATTATGATGGGTTTAGTCATATTAATCATCCTACGGCGCCTAATAAAATTAGTAAAGACACCATCAAAACTTTAAAACACGGGTATTATGCAAGTGTTAGTTATATTGATGCTTTATTAGGAGATTTAATTCAGCACATGAAAGATATTGGTATTTACGAAAATACAATCATTATAGTTTGGGGAGACCATGGCTGGAAATTAGGAGAACATAATAGTTGGGGCAAAATGACAAATTATAATATAGATTTAAAAGTACCTATGATTGTTCGTTACCCAAATCAAGAGAATAGAGGTGGTAAAACCTATGCTATTACAGAACTGGTTGATATGTTTCCTTCATTATGCGAAATAGCAGGAATTAAAGTGCCGGATTACATGCAAGGTACTAGTTTTGTTCCTTTAATTAAAAACCCAGATTTAAAATGGAAAAATGCAGCATTCAGCCAATTTCATAGAAGGCCAAAGGTTTCTGCAGATGGCAAACGTTATATGGGATACTCTATAAATACAGATGAATATCACTATATTGAATGGTATGGTTGGGATCCTAAAACAGGTACTAGAGGCGAGTTCAAATCTTCAGAACTGTACGACTCAGTTAATGATGAATATGAAACTATTAATCTTGCTACTAAAAAGAAATACAAAACCATTGTATATAAACTATCAAAAGAACTTTTAGCAGGTTGGAAAAAAGCACAACCAGAATTATCAAAATAAAGTTACCAATTTTCTAAAATTAAAAAAGTCTGTAGCAATAAAGTTACAGACTTTTTTTATAAAATTATTTGGAACATATTAAGCACCCCATTCTGTATGGAAAATACCATCCATATCAGTACGCTCATAAGTATGTGAACCAAAATGATCACGTTGCCCTTGTATTAAGTTTAACGGTAAATTACTTGATGTATACGCATCAAAATAAGTTAATGAGTTTGATAATCCTGGAACAGGAATACCGTTTTTAGCAGCATAAGTAACTAAATCTCTTGCAGCAGGTACAGCTTTTTGTACTTGTGGTACAAATGAAGGTGCTAATAATAAATTAGCTAAATCTTTATCAGCTACGTAAGCATTAGAAATATCTTCTAATAAACCGGCTCTAATAATACAACCAGCTCTCCATATTTTAGCAATAATCGACATATCTAAATCGTAGTTATACTCTTTAGATGCATCAGCCAATTGGCTTAAACCTTGTGCGTATGTGTTTATAAAAGCAAAATATAAAGCTTGTTCTGCCTTTTCAATTAATTCATCTTTATCAATTGCTTCAGGTGTTGGTCTGTCATACAATTTATCAGCAGCAACACGTTCATCTTTTAAAGCAGATATTTCACGCATGCTAACAGCAATATCAATTGAAGGTACAGGAATACCTAAATCCATCGCATTTTGTGAGGTCCATTTACCAGTTCCTTTTTGTTTAGCTTTATCTAATATTTTATCTACTAAAAAGCCATCACCTTTGTCATCTTTCTGAGCGAATATTTCAGCAGTAATTTCAACTAGAAAAGATTGTAATCTACCTTTGTTCCAAGTATCAAAAACAGTGTGTAACTCTTCATTAGTTAAGTTGCAAGATTTTCTTAATAGGTCATATATTTCAGAAGTTAACTGCATTAAACCATATTCTATACCATTATGAACCATTTTCACATAGTTTCCGGCAGATTTTGGTCCTAAGTGAGCAACACATGGTTCTCCATTAAATTTAGCAGAAACAGCTTCAAAAATAGGTTTTATATGGCTATAGGCTTCTTTATTTCCACCAGGCATAATACTTGGCCCTTTACGAGCACCTTTAGCACCACCAGAAACACCTGAGCCAAAGAAGTGAATTCCTTTTTCTTGTAAGTATGCTTCTCTACGGTCTGTATCAGTAAAAAATGAATTTCCACCATCAATAATAATATCATCCTTATCTAATAAAGGAAGTAAACTTTCTATAACAGCATCTACAATTTTACCAGCAGGTACTAAAAGCATTACTTTACGTGGTTTAGCTAAAGCTTCAACAAATGTTTTAATATCTGTAGATGCATCAACTTTATCTAAATCGCCACCTTCTTCTTTAAGAGCGTCAACTTGTTTTTGATCAAGATCGTAACCAAAGGCTTTAAAATTATTGTCTTTGACATTTAATATGAAATTGCGTCCCATAACGCCAAGTCCAACAAGTCCGAAATCGTAATTTTTATGCTTCATAGAATCTTTTTTATTTTACCTAACATTAGGTGTAAATATTGTGTTAACTGTACGCCTAAATGTAATATTGATTTATTTTAACCTTAATTTAGTCGTAGATAATCTCAAAATTAAATTATTTTATCGAATTTTGAAGGTATAAGGGGATAAACTAACCAATGTTTCACAAATAATTGGGAATACAACAAATTACTAAAAAGAAAGAGGCATTATGAATAAGACTTCGAACCAAATGATTGTAATCTTTGGAGCATCGGGAGATTTAACAGCAAGAAAATTAATACCTGCAATATATAATTTATATAAAGGGAAACACTTGCCTGAAAACTTTGTGGTTTTAGGAGCTAGTAGAAGTAACATTACTGACGGAGAGTTTAGGAAAAAAGTAGTACAAGAAAGTGCACACTTAAAAAGTGAATTAAAAGGGCAAGATGCTGATTTTATTAATTCATTTTCAGATAAACTTTTTTATGAAGATTTAGGTGATGATTACGATACTGATTATGATCGTTTAAGCAAAAGAATATCGGACTTAAATACTAAGTTTAGTACTGATAATAACTATATTTTTTACCTTTCTACACCACCTAGTTTGTATGAAGCCATAGCTAAAAACCTATCTGATCAAGGGTTAACGAATGAAGATGAGGGTTGGAAACGTATCGTTGTCGAAAAACCTTTTGGTTATAGTTTAGAAACTGCCAAAAACTTAAATACAGGTTTACAGAAATACTTTAAAGAAACACAGATATATCGAATAGATCATTACTTAGGAAAAGAAACCGTACAAAACTTATTAGTAACTCGTTTTGCTAATTCTATTTTTGAACCACTATGGAATCGTAATTACATTCATCATATTGAAATTACTAACGCAGAAACTGTAGGCGTTGAAAAACGTGGTGGCTATTATGATAAATCTGGTGCGTTGCGTGATATGTTTCAGAGTCATTTATTGCAAATTGTCTCATTAATTGTAATGGAGCCACCAATAAATTCAAATGCCGAAGAGATTAGAAACGAAAAAGTGAAAGCTTTAAAATCTCTTAGAATAATGACCGATGATGAAACTCTTTTTAATAATACCATTAAAGGGCAATATGTTTCCTCTAAAATTGACGGTAAAGCTGTTAAAGGGTATAGAGAAGAAGAAGGTGTTGATCCAGAATCTAAAACTGAAACTTACGCTGCGGTTAAGTTTTTTGTTGATAACTGGCGTTGGAAAGACATCCCTTTCTATGTACGTACCGCTAAGCGTATGCCAACAAAAGTGACTGAGGTGGTAATACATTTCAAAACCCCACATCACCAGGTATTTAAAGAGCAAGATATTAATAATAAAGACAATAAGTTAATCATCCGTATTCAGCCAGATGAAGGTGTGTTAATCAAATTCGGAGTAAAAGTTCCGGGGCAAGGTTTTCAAGTAGAACGTGCCAATTTAGATTTTTACTACTCTAGTTTGCCTAACGCCAATATAATGGAAGCTTACGAGCGTTTATTGTTAGATGCTATGCAAGGCGATGCTACACTTTATGCAAGAGCCGATGAGGTTGAAGCAGCTTGGTCATTTGTTGATCCTATTTTAAATTATTGGGAACGGGATGAGAATGTAAATACCTATGGTTACCCTGCTGGTACTTGGGGACCAAGAAATTCTGATGATTTAATTGATGATGAATACACATGGCGTAATCCAGGTGAGAATTTGGTTGATGATTCTGGATACTGTGTAATTAACTAAAACAAAACAATGCAAGTAAGAATATATAATACAAAGCAAATAGTAGCTGAAAAATTTTCAGAATTTTTTAAAGATATCGCTAAAGGTGATGCTGTTTTTAATGTAGCACTTTCGGGCGGAAGTACTCCAAAAATCGTTTTTGATTACTTAGCTTCAAATTTTGCTAAAGATATTGACTGGTCTAATATTCATTTTTATTGGGGAGATGAACGTTGTGTTGCTCCAACTGATGACGATAGTAATTATAAAATGACAGTTGAACATTTGCTTTCTAAGATTGAAATTCCTGAAGCGAATATTCATAGAATTTTAGGAGAAAATGATCCTAAAGAAGAAGCAGTGCGTTATCGAGCTTTATTAGATAAAAATTTAGCGAAAGCACACGATATTCCACAATTTGATTTGGTGATCTTAGGAATGGGTGATGACGGGCATACGGCATCTGTTTTTCCACATGAAATTGAATTATGGGATTCTTCCGAAAATTGTGAGGTGGCAATACATCCTGATTCTGGACAAAAAAGAGTGTCTTTAACAGGTAAAATAATTAATAATGCAGTTACCGTAGCATTTTTAGTGACAGGAGCAGGAAAAGCACCTAAAGTAAAAGAGATTATTAAAGAAGTTGATAATTATAAAGATTACCCAGCAACTTTAGTGAAACCGACAACAAATAATTTAATTTGGTTTTTAGATGTTGATGCGGCAAAATTGATTAGCTAATCAAAAACACTAAGTATAAAAAAAATCCCTTTATTTAAAGGGGTTTTTTAGTTTTATAATCTATTTCAAACAATTAAATTGAGCTCAAGTTTCATCATAAAATCTGTTTGAACTTCGTCACCTAATTTAAAATTATGAGTATCAAAAACAATAAAATCATTTTTTTGATAAAAACGTATAGCTCTTTGGTTTTCTTCCCACACTCCAAGCCAAATATAAGAGGCCATTTTATGTTTCGCAATTGCTAATGCTTTATTATATAATAATTGACCGACTTTTTTTCCATGAAATTTACTTAAAACGTAAATTCTTTCTATTTCTACGCTATTCTTATCTTTTATTTCAGTCTGAGCCTCTTCAAAATTCAATTTTAAATATCCGATAATCTCTTCTTTGTATTTAGCTAAATAAAACTCAGATTTTGGGTTGGATAATTCTTTTTTAATTTTTTTAGTAGAAAAGCTATATTCTATATAGTCTTTCATATTTTTCTCACTGTTCATACTAGAGAATGTTTCTTTAAAACATTTTCTTGCAATATCTTGAACTTTTAATAAATCACTTTTTGTAGCTTTTGATAAAATAACTTCATTCATCTCTTATTATGTAGCTAGTTTTAAAGCTTATGTTTAAATTATTTTAAATTTAATTTTACATTTTCATTTTCTAAATGTGCAATGTATTCTTCAACTTTAAAATTTGAAGAATCAAAACGGCTTGTTCTTGAAGAAGCTTCAGACTTACGCTGAATACTTCTTGAAAATCTTCGTACATCTTCTATAGAATCTACTATTAAACCTGGCACAGGAATACTTTTGCCTTCTAAATCCTTTGCAACCATTGTAAAGTAAGAAGAGTTACAATGCTTTTTCTTACCTGTAGTAATATTTTCAGACTCTACACGTACACCCACAACCATTGATGTTCTGCCCGTATAGTTAATTGAAGCTTTTAGTGTAACTAATTCACCAACTTCAATAGGGTTTAAAAAATCTACTTTATTTACAGATGCTGTTACACAGTAGCTTCTAGAATGTTTTGAAGAACAAGCAAATGCGATTTGATCCATTAAATTTAAAATGTAGCCACCGTGAACTTTACCACCAAAATTAGAATGGGCAGGTAGCATTAGTTCTGTAATAGATACTTTAGATTCTTTTGAACTTTTATATTTTTCCATAATTAATTTCTTAAATGTGGTGATTTTTCTTTTTTAACTTCAGTAACAAAGTATTTGGAGTCTCCTAGCCAAAAGAATGTAGAGTAACGTTCTATGTAATGTAATTTTACATATTGACCTTGGTATTCTTGTAGTTTTTCAATTACTTCTTTGTCTTTATCTAAAACAGAGAATGAAAATATTTGAGCTCCTGAAATTCCTTGGCTAATTTCACCTTCCCAGGTTTTGGCAATATAACCTTTACTGCTAAATTTGATTAGTTCTCCAGAACGTACACCTTCACTATAAGTAGCAAAGTATACAAATGCGTAGTAGATGCCGAGAATAGCAAAAATGGCTACAATTATTAACCCGATAATTTTTTTCATTTAAGTATTGTTGTTTGGTTAGTCCTATTATTTGGGTAAATATACTATTTTTATATGCTTAATTTTGGTTCTTCAAAATCTTCATCATCCGTATTTGCGCGTTTTAATAACTGATCAGGAATTGCTTTTTTTGCTTTTGCGCCCATTTTTTTTAGTTTTTCAATACTGGTTATTATATTACCACGACCATCAACTAGTTTATTCATAGCGCCACGGTATTCATTTTTGGCTTCGTCCATTTTTTTGCCCACTTTGGTAAGATCACTAACAAAACCTTCAAATTTATCATATAAAGCACCTGCTTGTCGGGCAATTTCAATGGCATTGCGTTGTTGTTTTTCATTAGTCCACATACTATCAATAGTACGTAATGTGGCTAATAGAGTAGAGGGTGTTACAATAATAATATTCTGTTCAAAGGCTTTGTTGTATAATGTACTATCATTATTTATAGCAACAGCAAAGGCAGGTTCTATAGGTACAAAAAGCAAAACAAAATCAGGACTTTCCATAGTGTACAAGTCTTCATACTTTTTTGCAGAAAGTTGATCAACATGCCTACGTAGTGAATTGATGTGATCTTTTAAAAATTTCTCTTTTAAAACGCTATCTTCAGCATTCACATAGCGTTCATAATCTGTTAATGATACTTTTGAGTCAACAATCATTTTTTTACCATCAGGTAAATTTATAATTACATCGGGTAATACTCTTGAGCCATCTTCTCTAGTAAAACTTTGTTGTACACTATATTCACGGTCTTTTTCAAGTCCTGATTTTTCAAGCACACGTTCTAAAACTAATTCTCCCCAATTACCTTGCATTTTACTATCTCCTTTTAAGGCTTTAGTTAAATTTTCAGCTTCTTGCGTAATTTTTAAATTTTGTAATTGTAAGTTAGCTAATTGCTCCTTTAAAGCGGCATGCATACCTACACTTTCTTTTTGACTATCGTCTACTTTTTTCTCAAAAAGCAGAATTTTTTCTTGCAATGGAGAAAGTATATTTTTTATGTTTTCTTTGTTTTGTTCTGTAAATTTAGTGCTCTTTTCATCAAGAATTTTATTTGCTAAATTTTCAAATTCTTTAGTAAATTTTTCTTGAAGTTTTTCAACTTCTTCTTTTTGTTCTTTGTTTTTAAGTTGTAGGTTTTCTAAATCTGCTTGGTAGCGTATTATTTGGTTGCTAAGTTGTTCTTTTTCACTTCTAAGTTCACTTTTATCTAATTCAGCCAGAGTTCTAATTTCAGCAGTAGTTTCTTCTGATTTTAAAAGTTTCTCTTCTAAAAAATTAATATTTTTCTGTAATTGCTCTTCACGCTCTAATAAAGCGCTTTGTGATGAGGTGGTTTTTAATTTTTGAATGTAATTGCCTAAAAAACAACCTATGGCAATACAAATAATTCCAATAAGTAAATAGAAGCTATATTCGTTCATTTTAAAATTTAAATCTTATAAAGTAAAGATACTAGATTGTGAAAAATAGAACTAGAATAGCTAGTAGATTGTATCAACATTTTATGCAATTTTAAAGCTTCCAGTACCAGAATCAAATTTAATTGTATCCGTAGGAAAAAGTTTTTCAAAATGATTTTGTTTGATGAGATTACAAGGTGTGTCAAAAAAACTTTCTTCTGTATTTAAAATACATATTTTGTCGCATAACTGAATAGCAATTGCTATTTCGTGTGTTGTGTATAAGATAGTTTTATTGGTCTTGTGAGCAATATTTTTTAGTAACTTAAGTATTTGTACTTTGTGGTATAGATCTAAATGCGAAGTTGGTTCATCTAAAAGAATGATTGGTGTATCTTGTGCTAAAGCTCTAGCAATCATTACACGTTGTAGTTGACCGTCACTTAATTCAAAACAACGTTTGTGTTGTAAATCGGATATTTCGACAAGTTCAATAGCTTCTTTAATTTTTTTCTTGTCAATATTAGTTAAAGTACCCAGCCAATTTGTGTATGGTTGCCTACCCAGAGCAATAAGTTCAATAACAGTTAGGTTTTTACTAGCTATGCTTTCAGTTAATACTAAACTAATTTTTGATGCTAAGTCTAGCGCACTGTATTTTGTAATTTGATTATCATCAATTGTGATACTACCTTTCAATGGAGGTTGAACATTAGCAATTGTTCGTAATAAAGTAGACTTACCAATACCATTTATACCAACAATAGCAGTGATTTCACCTTTTTTTAAAGAAAAAGAGATGTTTTTAGCAATAACAGTATCTTGTTTTTTGCTTTTATATCCAATATTTATGTTTTCTACCTTAATAGACATGTATCAAATTTCAATAATCTAAAATACCATTTTTTGTTTCTTAATTAGCAACCAAATAACTACGGGAGCACCTATAATACTTGTTATTGCATTTATAGGTAATACACTTTCTGAGCCTGGAAACTGTGCTATAGTATCACAAATAAGCATAATTACTGCTCCGAAAATTAATACAGCAGGGACTAATGTTTTATGATCTGTAGTGTTAAAAATTTGTCGTGTTAAATGAGGTGTGGCTAAACCTATAAATGCAATTGGCCCAGCAAATGCTGTTATAGATCCTGCTAGTAAACCAGTTGCTATAATAATAATATATCTTGATTTTTTTATTTGAATACCTAAGCTCTGTGCATAATTTTCACCCAATAAAAAAGCATTCAATGGTTTGATTGATATGATGCTTAACAGAATTCCGATACTTAAAATACCCGTTAGTAATGCTAATTGTGACCATGACAAATCTCCTAAACTACCAAAAGACCAATACGTATATTGTTGTAATTTTTCAGCTGTAGTAAAATACGATAAAACACTAACAACGGCGCCCGTAATACTACCAAACATAAGACCTATAATTAAAAGAGACATGGTGTCTTTTATTTTTATAGCGACTGATAATACAGCAAATAAAACCAAGAAACTTCCTAAACTTGAAGCTATAATTAGCGTTACATTATTATATATATCAAAAGAAAATATACTTGTAAGTAAACCTGCACCCATAATAAGCAGTGCAGCACCCAAACTAGAACCAGAGCTAATCCCTAGAACAAATGGTCCCGCTAATGGGTTTCTAAATAAGGTTTGCATTAATAAACCACTTAAGGACAAACCACTACCAACAAATATTGCAGTAAATGCCTTGGGTATTCTGTAATTCCAAATGATATAGTGCCATGATGTATTTGAGCTGTTACCAAAAAGTGTAGCAAAGGTTTCTTTTATAGGAATGAAAACTGACCCTAAACTAATATTCACAAAGAATAGCACTACTAATAGAATCACTAGAGCTAAAAAATAGAATTTATATGTTTTTGGTTGGTTCACTTATTTTAAAGGCTTAAAAAAGAAAGGTTTGTAATTAGGTAGCAATTCAGGGTGAAAAATATGAATTAAATCTTTCAAAATTAAATCGGGCTTTGTAGGCCCTAATTCATAAAATAATAAGCCGCCAGTTTCACCAATTGTACTTGCAAATGAATAAACGTTTTTATTTTTAAATGAATCAAATTGTGAGTAATGTGGACTAGAAGTTTCCATATCGCTATATGTGGTAAATTGATCAGGGGAAATCCAAAAATTAGCATGTTGCCCTTTTTCAAGCACGGTTTCCCAACTTAATGATAAACTGCCAGTTTCATTAGTGTCGTTATAAATATAAGTAGCATTAGCGTCTTTTATAAATTGTGAAGCCCAACTGTTGCCTCCTGGAGCATACCAAACATCTTTATACATAGCACCACTCAATACGGTAGGTTTTATAGTGGCCTTTTTTGCAATTGATTTAGCATCAATGTAATTTTTTTCAATGGCATTAAAAATAGAATCTCCTTTTTTTTCTAATCCGTAAAACGGTGCAATAAACTTAATCCACTCAGCTTTGCCAAGTGGAGTTTCTTCAGTCCAATCACCATTATATACCACGGGTATGTTTGCTCGTTGTATAGTGTTATAGGTTTTATTTTGATTGTTGATACTAAAACCAATTACTAAATCAGGTTGTAATTCCAATACCATTTCAGTATTGATACTCTCATTTTTTCCAATTTCTTTTACTTGCCCATTCGTTATAAGCTTGCGCGTGTTTTTCGAGGAAATATATTCAGTACTAGGAAAGCCGATTAATGATTCTTCTACTCCAAAAGATTCTAAAACAGGTATATGTGTAGTTGATGTTGCAATTATTTTATTTACAGGAGTTGTTACAATAGCATCATATTCATCTTTATTTAATGTAATATAAGGGGCTTTTTCTAATGGGATTAATGCATACTTGAAACTTTTTTCAGCATTGGGCCACGGAGAAGTAATTGTAATAATAGTAACACCAGAGGTTTGTTTTTCAATTTTAAAGCCCTTAGCATATTTAATTGTTTCACCAGAAATTTTAGGAGTAGTAGAGTTAAAAGGTGAATTTTCTATAGGTTCTTTTTTTGTTTCTTTACAAGAGAAAAGTAGTATGAAGATAATTATAGTAGTGAAAAACCTCATAAGATTAATTTTGGGTGTTTTTATAGGTAATAACGTAACAAATGTCATATTTTAAAACTGTTTAACGTACTATTTTTAATTAAAATTTTAAAATGAGAAGTAATTCAAACACCATAATTTATATAATTGCGGGTATAATTCTACTTCATTTTGTTGTTGGTATTATATGGTTGTTAATTAAACTGAATAAAAAAAAGTAACATTTTTATATTTTTTTTAGAAGCATAAAACAATATCTTCGCGCCGAATTTTGGTTCAACATTCTTTTATTTATATGTTGATTAAAAGGGAATCTAGTGAAATTCTAGAGCTGTTCCCGCAACTGTAAGCTTAGCCTTAATTGGTGGCTATCATTTCTTCAAAATACCACTGAGTTTTTACTTGGGAAGGTGAATGATAGTACGTAAGTCAGGAGACCTGCCAGATTCAAAAAACTAATGTAAAACTTTCGGGATAGAAGTTTACGTATGGGTACAGACATACTATTCTCCCGTTTATTCGATGAATCGAAATGAACAAAAAAATTTTAAATTTTTGTGCTTTAGCTTTAGCCAGTACAGGTTTGATTGCACAAGAACAACAAAAAGAAACAACAGTCCAAAAATTAGACGAAGTAGTTGTAAGTGATTCCCGTTTTGAATTGAAAAGGGAAAATTCTGGTAAGACAGTAATAAAAATTACTGAAGCGGAAATGGAGCGCAACCAAGGAAAGACGATTGCGGAAATTATCAATACCAAAAGTGGCATTGAAATTAATGGAAGTAGAAGTAGAGATGGAGAAGTTTTTGGTTTATATGTTAGAGGCGGACGTGGTAAGCAAGTTTTAGTTACTATTGATGGTGTTCGTGTTTCTGATCCTTCATCGACGTCATCTGAATACGATTTAAGATTACTTTCAACAGCTAATGTAGCATCAATTGAAATTATTAAAGGAGCGGCAAGTACACTCTATGGTACAAATGCGGCAACGGCAGTTATAAATATTACAACTAAAAAGGTGTCTGAAAAAAATATTTCAGGTAATTTTCAAAGTAGCTTAGGTACACAGCAAACCGCCAGTGATCAAAACTATAATATTTCAGAATTTACAAATAGTGCTTTAGTTAGTGGTACTGTAAGTAAATTTAATTATTCGGTGGGTTTCTCAAACAGGTATTCTGATGGACTTTCATCTTTAATAACAGAAGAAAATGAAAAAGACTTTTTTTCTAATTATAGTACGGATGTAAAATTAGGATATGAGTTTTCTGAAAAGTTTAATTTAAAAGTTTATGCTAATCAGACCAAATATAGAAGTTCATATGATGAATCGTTTGGATATTACGATGCAGATTATTTATATAACAGTGATCAAGAAAGAGTTGGTTTAGTATCAGAATATAAGTATAGTGATAATGGATCTATTCAATTAAATGCGGCTTATACAAATTATGAATCAGAGAGTGTAAGTTCTTTTCCTTCTACTTATACAGGTAATAATTATACGGCAGATATTTTCAATAAATATGTGTTTAATGATCAATTTTTTACCATTTTAGGATTAAATTATATTCAAGATGAATCTGAATTTGCAGCTACTGAAAATATTACAATTACAGACCCTTATGCAAATGTAGTATATGTATCTCCTTTCGGCTTAAATTTAAACGTAGGAGCTCGTTTTAATAATAATTCAGAATATGGTTCTCACTTAGTTTACAATGTAAATCCATCATATAGCTATAGTTTAGATAATGGTTATGTGAAAGTTCTAGGCTCATATGCTACGTCTTATATTACACCGTCACTTTCTCAATTATATGGTTTTTTTGGGGCAAATCCTGATTTAGAGCCTGAAGAGAGTGAAACTATTGAAGGAGGTTTGGAATATTCCAATGATAAATTAAGATTAAGTGCACTTTATTTTAATAGAGATGAAAACCAAACTATAATTTATGGTACGTTAGGTTATGAGAATGTTGATGGATATATTAAAGCAGAAGGAGTAGAGGTTGAACTTGATTGGTCTTTTTGTAAATCTTTTAATTTAAGTAGTAATTATACTTTTACGGAACGTACAGGTGATACTGCTATTCGTATTCCTAAGCATAAAGTAAATGCCAATTTAGCATATCAAATTTCAGATAATACAAATGCAACGTTAAGCTATGCATTTACAGGAGAACGCTATGATACTAATTTTAATACGTTTTTAAATGAGGAACTATCTTCATTTTCACTAGTTAATTTATATTTTAGTCATCAATTATTTTCAAATAAATTAAAAGTGTTTTTAAATGCTGAAAATTTATTTAATGAAGAGTATACCGAGGTAATTGGTTATACAACACGTGGTCGTAACTTTAGGTTAGGACTTAATCTAACTTTGTAATTATTACATAAATAAAAAGCATTATTTCTGACCCTTTTTTTATTTATGTAATAATACTTATTTAAATTTTAAATTTTCAGTGTCTCTTAAGTACATTTCAGCAGAAAATTTAGGTTGTTTCATGCTTTTATCAGTACGTGAAAAATTAGAGTTTTTACTAAGACTAGCTTTTCCAGTACTAGTACCCAACATATCATTTAAAGCAGCATTTAATAAGGCTTCATCAGTATCTCCAAATGCTTTTATATCTGAAGTGTATGAATATTCATCAACATAAATGTCAGGGTCGAAACCTAACGTATAATCGCTTTGACCAAGACTATTATAGATTTGAAAAACTATTGGTTGCATCCCAATAGTATGGCTGGTATTTAAATTAGAGCCACTTTCGGTATACTTAACAGAATCATCACCATCGGGCGCATCTACTACAGTGATAGAACCTTCATTTTTTCCTACAGTAGTTTCGCCAACAATAATAACCTCCATATAAGGTCTCAATCCATTAATAATCATTTCACTAGCAGAAGCTGTGCCACTACCTGTTAAAACATATAATCTACTTAACGTATTTAATCTAGTTAACACTTCAGTACCTTCAAAATCTCCATCTTTACTATAAATATAGTTTTCATCTAAAAAAGGATATGTAAAGTTTTGATCACTTCTTTTACTGTTATATTCAAGACTAGCAAAAGCATCAGAATTTGCAGTTGCGCCACCATCAATCATACTTGCTAAAATATCAGAAGTCAAAACAGATCCACCACCATTGTACCTTAAATCTAAAACAAGTTCAGTAATGCTTTGTTCATTAAAATAAGTAAAGACATCTTCTAATTCGCCGTTAAAAGTACTTGTAAAACTATTGTAAACTAAATAACCAATTTTTGTATTACTTACATCTAGCACATCAAAATAATTGATTGGATTAGAAGTAAATGTAGTTGCAGTTAATTCTACCTCACCTTCTATTGGAGTCAATTCTCCATCCACTATATCAGCAAAGCCTAAAGAAAGATTTTCTTCTGTAAATATTTTATTAATTATAGCATAATTAGTTAAAGTCATTGTTTCACCGTCAACTCTTGAAATGATATCACCTCTTTCAATACCAGCTAAATCAGCAGGAGAACCTTCATCAACATAAGCAACATATATAACTACATACTCATTATCTTCACTTACTCGAATTAAGCTTCCTGGAAAACCAATACCATAGGAGGTTGAAATACCATTAAAGCTATCTTCTTGTTCACTTATATCTTCAATATACCATGAAAAATCATCAACTACGCCTGGTTGGTAAATTAAATCATCAAACAAACCTTCGGAGGTGTTATAGCTATTTAAATATGTGTAAAAATCGTCAGTACTAGCAAAATAGTCATCATTAAGAACGGTTTGTTCTTCTTGCCATAAATACCAATGGTTTAATCCTTTCCAAATAAATTCATTAACCTCACTATCTAATGTAACCGTAACTTCTTCATTTTCTTCTTCCGTTAAATCATCATCGTTATTACAACTGGCCAAAAAAAGGAATAATACTAATAAATATAATAAGTGTTTTTTCATAAAGTGAATTTTTTCAAACAATTTACGTAAAATTATCAAATTAAAATATTGTTAATTTAAATTAGAGCTCATTTATAATGAGTGGCTTATAAGTAGTTTTACTTACATATTTGAACAAAATAAATTTTTCTTGTAACAAAAACTAAAATGTATCGTCTTCTTTGTATAAACCACATGATACTGGTTTAACAACAACCCAACCAATAATGAAACAAGTAGAATTTTTAAATGTTGTAATGCCTTTTAAAGACAAACTCTATAGGTTAGCAAAACGTTTGTTAGTCTCTAGTGAAGAAGCTGAGGATGCAACACAAGAAATATTACTAAAATTATGGACTAAAAATAATGCGATGAGCAACTATAAAAATGTAGAGGCTTTTGCGATGACAATGACTAAGAACTTTTGTTTAGACCGTTTAAAATCAAAACAAGCAGGAAATTTAAAATTAGTTCATAGTAATTATACCGATGATAATACGTCTTTACAAAAGCAAGTTGAAGCAAGTGATAGCGTAAATTGGGTTCAGAAAATAATGGAAGAATTACCAGAGCAACAAAAATTAGTTTTACAATTGAGAGATGTTGAAGAATATGAATATGATGAAATTGCAGAGATACTTGACATGCAACCCACAGCAATACGTGTAGCATTATCTAGAGCAAGGAAAACAGTTAGAGAAAAACTAGTACAAAAACATAGTTATGGAATTAAATAGTATAGAAAAATTACTAGAAAAGTATTTTGAAGCTACAACTACGGTGGCTGAAGAAAAAATTTTGCAGGCTTATTTTTCAAATGAAAATGTAGTACCGCATTTAGAAAAATATAAATCGTTATTTGCTCATTTTGCAAATGCGAAGCAAGAACAGTTTATCAAACAGATACCTTTAAATACGAGCGAATCTAAAAAGAATCGAAAATGGATGAGTGTTGCCGCTGTTGCAGTAGTGCTTTTAGGTATTTATTTTGGTAATAATTACATAGAACAGAAAAAAGCAGAGCAAGCACAAGCCGAATATGCCTATGAGCAAACAAAAAAAGCTTTGAGTTTACTTGCTGTAAACTTTAATAAGGGAACTGAAAAAGTTGCTTATTTAAAAGAATTTGAAGAAACCAAACAAAAAATTTACAATAAATAACAAACAGAAATCATGAAAAAATCACTTATAATAATTTTAATCAGTATTGTTCCCTTATTAGGATTTTCACAATCTTTCTTTGATAAATATGAAGATTCAGATAAGGTTACTTCGGTAATTGTTAGTAAAAGTATGTTCAATCTTCTAAGTAAAATTGATGTAGAGGTTGATGACCCTGACGCTAAGGATTTTATGGATATTGCTAAGAATGTAAGTAGCTTAAAAGTGTTTACTACAGAAGATAAAACTATTGGTGCTGATATGACAAAATCAGTGGATAAATATTTAAAATCAGCATCATTAGAAGAGTTAATGCGTGTAAAAGATAAAGATGCTAATGTAAAGTTTTATATAAAAAGTGGTAGAGATGAAGATCACGTAAGTGAGTTGCTAATGTTTATTACAAGCATTAAAAATGTAAGTGCTGGTGGTAGAGGCGTTGAAACTGTATTACTTTCTTTAACAGGAGACATCGATTTAAATAAAATAGGATCATTAACTAGTAAAATGAATTTACCAAAAGAGCTTAATGAAGCGGGAAAAAGAAATAATTAAAAACATCAATTAATCAATCAAAAAACGAACAATCATGAAAAAAATCACATTAATTTTAGTCTTTACAGTATTGCCATTCTTAGGGTATTCTCAATCTTTATTTGACAAATTTGAAGATATGGAGAATGTATCATCAGTAATTGTAAATAAGAGTATGATAAATCTTGTTAGTTCACTGCAACTTGGAGATGCTGATAAAGAAACACAAGACTTTTTAGATATCGCTAAAGAATTAAAAAGTTTAAAAGTATTTATTACGGAAGATAAATTAGCATCTGCTGAAATGTATGGGAGTGTAAAAAAGTATTTAAAATCTTCAAAATTAGAGGAATTGATGCGTGTGAATGACGAAGATGTAAATGTCAAATTCTATATTAAAGAAGGTAAAGACAGCAATCATGTAAAAGAATTATTAATGTTTGTTTCAGGTATTAGTAATTCTGATGTTGAAATAAAGGGTAGAAAAGTTGAAACAGTTTTATTATCACTAACAGGTGATATTGCACTAGATAAAATAGGAGCACTGACCAATAAAATGAACTTGCCTAAAGAATTAAATAAAGCAAGTAGAAGTAAATAAATAAGTATAAACTGAAAGCAAGGACAGAATGCTTGTTTCAAGAATTTATAAAATACATAATAGTATGAAAAAATATATTTTAAGTTTTGTAATAGCAGGAGTTTTATTGTTGTCTAGTTGCTCATCAAAAGAAACATTACAAGAGTATTTCGTTGCAAATACTGAGAACCCTAATTTTATATCTTTTGATTTGCCAGCAAGTTTGTTAAACATTAATAGTGATGATTTATCTGCTAAGCAAGAAGAGGCATTATCATCTTTAAAAAAACTAAATGTTTTAGCTTTTAAAAAGTCAGTAGAAAATACAGCAGATTTCACCATAGAAAAAGAAAAAGTAAAGGCGATACTAAAAGGTGAGGAGTATCAAGAATTAATGAAGATGAATACGAAATTTGGTAAAGCGACTATAAAATTTTTAGGGGACGATGAAGCTATTGATGAGATTGTTATATACGGCGACTCAAGTGATAAAGGGTTTGTTATAGTACGTGTATTGGGTAATAATATGAAGCCCGAAAACTTAATTGAATTCATAAATACATTAGAGAAATCAAATGTAGATGGTAAAAAAATAGAAAGTTTAGCAAAAATGTTTCAATAAGTATAAAAGCACTAATAAAAAAGCCCATTTCATTACGGAATGGGCTTTTTTATTATTAAAAAGTAAATAGTTATTCATTTAGGCCTAAAAAATCAAAGCAATTTCTTATTTTTCGGCAACTATTAACTAATAATATTAAATAAACACTATTAGAAATTATGCAAGAAACAACAGAAGTTATTACAGAAAGTACAAAGGTTATTACCGATAACCTTGAAGCCAGTGGCGATACTGCAAAATTATGGATGGATAAAGGTATAGACCTTGTTATGGATTTTGGGCCAAAAATATTGATGGCAGTTATCATTTACATTGTAGGGTCATGGTTAATTAAAAAAGTAGTAGGTGCGCTTCATAAAGTATTAGACAAAGGAAGTTATGATGAGTCGTTAAAGCGTTTTATCATGAACCTTTTAACTTGGGCGCTAAAAATATTCTTAATTATTATAGTAATTTCTAAACTAGGTGTTGAAACTACAAGTTTTGCAGCAGTTATTGCAGCCGCAGGTTTAGCTATAGGTCTAGCATTGCAAGGATCATTATCAAATTTTGCAGGAGGCGTTTTAATTATGATTTTCAAGCCTTACAAAATTGGAGATTTAGTTGAAGCACAAGGTGTTTTAGGAAGTGTAAAAGAAATTGAAATTTTCACTACAAAATTAATTACACCACAGAATAAATTAGCGATTGTACCAAACGGAGCAATGGCAAACGGTAATATTATTAACTATACTGCTGAAGGGCAAATGAGAGTTGATACAACAGTTGGTATTGGATATGGTGAAGATATTAAGAAAGCTAAAGAAGTGCTTTTAGCAATGTTAGTTGCTAACCCAAAAGTTTTAAAAGATCCAGCTCCATCAGTAAACGTAGAAGAGTTAGCTGATAGTTCTGTAAACTTAGCAGTACGTCCATTCTGTAAGCCAGAAGATTATTGGGATGTATATTTTGCAACTATTGAAGGTTCTAAATTAGCATTAGATGCTGCTAAAATCGAAATTCCTTACCCACATGAAGTTCAGATTAATAAATAATAATTTATTAATTATTAAGCATAAAAAAAGACCGCAATTTGCGGTCTTTTTCATTTTATAAAAACTAGTAATTAAATTCCAGTATAATTACTTGGTGTAATCTGTTTTAATTCTGTTTTAATGCTGTCAGAAACCTTTAGAGTATCAATAAAGTTTGCAATAGATTGCTGATTTATTTTCTCATTAGTTCTTGTTAGGCCTTTTAAAGCTTCATATGGGTTAGGATAAGCCTCACGCCTTAAAACTGTTTGAATAGCCTCAGCAACTACCGCCCAGTTATTTTCAAGGTCTTGTTCAAACTTCTCTTTGTTCAATAATAATTTACCTAAACCTTTTATGGTAGATTGAAAAGCGATTAAAGTGTGAGCAAAAGGTACACCAACATTTCTTAGTACAGTACTATCTGTTAAATCACGTTGTAACCTTGATACAGGTAACTTTGCAGCTAAATGCTCAAATATAGCATTAGCTATACCTAAATTACCCTCAGAGTTTTCAAAATCTATAGGGTTTACTTTGTGTGGCATTGCTGAAGAACCAACTTCGCCAGCCTTAATTTTTTGTTTAAAATAATCCATAGAAACATAGGTCCAGAAATCTCGGTCTAAGTCTAAGATTATAGTGTTAATTCTTTTTAAACCATCAAATAAAGCTGCCATATGATCATAGTGCTCAATTTGAGTTGTTGGGAATGAATGGTATAAACCTAATTTCTCTTGTACAAATTTCTTTCCGAATGCTTGCCAATCAATTGATGGGTAAGCAACTTTGTGTGCATTATAGTTTCCAGTTGCACCACCAAATTTTGCGGCACTTGGTATATTATTCAACAAATTGAATTGTTCTTTTAAACGAACTGCAAAAACTGTAATTTCTTTTCCTAGTCTAGTAGGAGACGCAGGTTGACCGTGAGTTCTAGCTAACATAGGAATAGCATCCCATTCAGACGCTAAACTTTCAATTGCAGTTAAAATATCTTGGTATTGAGGTACGTAAACATCATTCATTGCATCTTTTATAGAAAGAGGAATGGCGGTATTATTTATGTCTTGAGAGGTTAACCCGAAATGAATAAACTCTTTAAATGCTTGTAATTGCAAACCATCAAACTTATCTTTTATAAAGTATTCAACAGCTTTTACATCGTGATTTGTAGTTTTCTCAATCTCTTTAATTGCAGTCGCATCGGTTGCTGAAAAATCAGTGTAGATTTTTCGTAAAGCTTCAAAATTTGAATGGTCAAAGCTTGAAAGTTGAGGTAATGGAATTTCGCATAATGCGATAAAGTACTCAATTTCTACAAGTACACGATATTTAATCAATGCTTCTTCAGAAAAATAATCGCCTAATTTTTCTACTTTATTCCTGTAACGACCATCTATCGGTGAAATCGCATTCAAATTTGTTAATGACATGTGATAAGGATTGTTTGATTTTTTAAGCGAGTAAAGATAAGTATTCCGTAGTTGCTAAAAAATCAAAATATTACGTTTTATAATAAAGATTAAAATGTTACTTAATTTTAGCTAGAGTTAATCGAGCTCTAGCTTTGTAAGCAGCACTACCTTTTGCATAATTTTTTTCTAATATCATTTTTAATTCGGGTAATATCCAATCAAATTTACTACCTAATAATAGCAGACAGGTCATGGAGTAAGCCTGTGGCGCTACTTTGTGTTCGCCAATGAGCCAATCAAAACACGTAGCAGTTATACGCTCTAAATGAACTTCGGTTAAAGCTAATTGAGTGCTGTTTTTACCTTTTGAAAAATAGGATTTGATTAAGTATTCACAAATTTTAGCCATTGGTCGTACAGATGGTTGTAAATAAACAGTTCCTATTTTTGAAGTAAAAGTATCTAAATAAGGAAAAATATAGGGCAAATGTACTTTTGCTGTAAATTCTAGTACCCAACAAGCTCTAGAAGAGATAGGGTCATCAATAGAAAATGCTATTTCCAGTAAGGGTGTAATTATTTCAGGATTAGCTAAAGCTAAATTTGCCATTTGAGTTCTTTTCTCTCTCGAATGGTTTACATGGCTTAAAGATTGATATAATTCCTCTTTAATCAATTTTTATAAGTTTTTATAAGATCATCAATAATACCTGGTACACCATTTACTGCAGTTTTAGAAATAATAGTTAAGTTGTTGAAACTATTTTTGCTAACACTTGGTTTAGGGTCTATAAAATAGATTGGAGTATTGGGTTTTACAAAGTTCACCAAACTTGCAGCAGGGTATACTTGCATTGAAGTTCCGATTATAATTAGGATATCAGCCTTTTCTGTAATTTCAATAGCTTTTTCGAGCATAGGAACCTCTTCTCCAAACCAAACAATATGAGGGCGTAATTGGTGTCCGTTAGGGCATAAATCACCCATAAAAATGTCATTTTCACAATCTGTGATAGATTTGTCAATGTCACCTTTAGTGCTTTTAGCTTTTAATAATTCCCCATGTAAATGCATAATATTTTTGCTGTTGGCTCTTTCATGTAAATCATCAACATTTTGGGTGATAATCGTGGTATCAAAATACGTATCTAGTTTAGCTAAAGCTAAATGTGCTTTGTTAGGTAAGACCTGTAAAAGTTGTTTTCTGCGTTGATTGTAAAAATCTAAAACAAGTTCTGGGTTATTAGTAAAACCTTGTGGTGAAGCAACCTCCATTACATCATGGCCTTCCCAAAGTCCGTCGGCATCTCTAAAAGTTTTAATGCCACTTTCGGCACTTATTCCTGCTCCTGTTAAAACAACTATTTTTTTCATAATTGAAATTGATGTTGTTGTAAAAATATACAATTTTGATTTTTTATTATCTTCGAATTATGATTGATTTGAAACTTTTAAATTATTTAGAAGATTTTTTAACTGAAGAACGTAAAGAGCGTTTTGCTAAAGTGTTAGAAAATAGAACAAACCAAATTACGGTTGCAGTTGAAGATGTGTATCAAATGCATAATGCAAGTGCTGTAATTAGAACTTGTGATGTTTTTGGAGTGCAAGAAGCGCATATAATAGAGTTGAGAAATAGTAATGAGTTAGATGATGAAATAGCTATGGGCTCACAAAAATGGGTGAATGTGCATAAATATGATAGTACAGCTAGTTGTATTGATACCTTGAAAAATAAAGGATATAAAATAATTGCAACCACACCGCATAATGACTCATGTTTGTTGGATGATTTTGAATTTGATGGAAAAACAGCGTTGTTTTTTGGTACAGAAAAAACAGGTTTAAGTGATGAGGTTTTAGCAAAAGCCGATAGTTATTTAAAAATACCAATGGTAGGCTTTACAGAAAGCTTAAATATATCTGTTTCTACAGCAATATTATTACAAAGCTTAACTACAAAATTAAAAAGAGAAACTAATAACTGGGAGTTATCTGCAGGTGAGAAGCTTGCTACTCGATTACAATGGGCAAAAAACTCCATAAAAAGTGGAAAAGAAATTGTTGCGCGTTATTATGAAGAGGAAGAGGCTCAGAATAATTAAATATTAAAAATAGAAGCTTCAGCTCTTGCACAAAATCGAATCGGTAGTATTGTTGTTCCTATACCTTTTGAAACATACATTTTAGTGTTTTTTAGTTTGTACCAACCTTTTAAAAACCGACCGCTTCCGCTTGGTTTGTATATTTCTAAACCAAAAAAGGTAACTTGGCCACCGTGCGTATGCCCAGACAAAATCATTTTGATAGGTAGGTTTTCTTTTTCGTTAATAATAGCTATTTCATCAGAATACTCAGGGCAGTGATTTAATACGACAGTATCCAATGACTTATCGACATTTAGGATTGCTTTATTAAAGTTAGCGTTTCCCGTTAAAAAATCATCAATACCAATAAGATTAATTCGTCGGGTATTTTTAGTATAAACATGATTTTCATTAACTAATACAGTGCCGTTATATTTTTTAAATAGATTTCTATAATCTTCAAGAGGAACTTTACCGTCATATTCTTTATTTCCTAAAATGACAACTTTAAAAATATCAGGATTTAATAGTTTTAAAAAACCTTCTAGTAGATGGAGTCTTTTGTAGCTAGTAATGCTGTCACCGGTAAATGCAATTATGTCCGGTTCTTCTTTTGCTATTTTAGCGGCAATAGTTTTATGAAAATACTTTATCTCTCTTAAATGAAGATCTGTAAGCTGAACAATTTTAATCGTATTTTCCCCTTTATTAGAAAGATCAAATTTAGTCCAGTCGATAATATATTTTTCAAACCAATAACTATCAATATAAATAAAAGTGAATAAGCCTAATAAACTTAATGATAGTTTTTTAACAAATTTTCTTCTATTCATTTTAAAGACTTTATAATTTTAATTCTAAGTTTTAAAACTTAAAAAAAGCCTTATTTTTTTCTGTTTAGAACTTTAAAGTCTTCATAACAGCCACTAATAGCATCTAAAATTTGTAAGTCGTTCGCTGTAAGTATAAATGATTTTGAGTAGTTGCAATTGGTTAAAATATCTTCAATATCAACCTTTTCAATGTGTAAAAGCTCAATTAAAGTTTCTCTGTCAAATTTAGAAGCTAATAAATCTTTAATAGCATCATCTTCTTTAACCTTTCTTAATTTTTTCATCTGATTCGGTTTTTTTCCGAATAGATTCCGTAGTAAATCTGCAGGGTTTAAAATGGCTCCTAATACTTTGGTAACAGCACTAGGACTCTTCTTGCGAGCTTCATATCCTGTATTTAAACCTGAGATGCTGTATTGGTAAGAATCATTTATAGGTAGGTTTTTAACGTCTATTTCTAAATAACCTGTAAGTTCATATGGTGTAACAATAACTTCCTCTAAAGCGTAAGCAAGTTCTGTTAATGTAATTTTTGTGTCTTTAAATTTCATCATATCACTACTAACACGGACTTTCTGAGATTTAAAACCTAGGTAACTAAAGTATAAAGTATCATTTACAGAAGCCATGATACTAAACTCACCTTTTTCGTTAGTAATAGTACCTTTTACTTTATTTAAATTTATAATATGTACACTTTCCAATGCTGATGCATCTTGTGCATTTACTACTAAAGCATTAATCAATTGCCCTTCGTCTTCAATTTCATCATTGTCTTGAGCAAAGCTTATTGTGGTCAGTAGTAAAAATAAACAGTGTAGTAAATATTTTTTCATTTATGTAATATAAGACTCTAAAAATAGTAAACAAAATAAAAAAATACGCCGAAGCGTATTTTTTAATATGAAATTAACTAAAAGTATCTTTTAAAAAAAGCCACCTCTACGTTTGCTCTTACTACCACTTGAGTTAGAATCTCTGTTGCCACCTCTTGAACCAGAGTTAGAACCAGATCTTCTTCTTCCGCCGTCACCACCGTAACCACCTTTTGATGAAGATGATCTTTCACGACGTCTTCCGCCACCGCCATCGCGTCTTCCGCCACTACGATTTCTACGACCTCCGCCACCACCTGGGTTGCTAGAAATCTCAACGTTTACAAAACGACCATCAACTTTAAAATCTTTAAAAGTTGCTAAAATTTTAGGTGTAATAGCTGCATCAGTATTAAAGAAAGAGAAACTTTCTTTTACATCTACTTTAAATATATCATCTTGACCAAGCTCTAGTGTATCTCTTAAGAAATCTTTTAAAGACATCCAGTCGTGATCATCTTTTTCACCTACATTGATAAAGTAACGAACTGAACCACTTGTTGGAATTTCTCCTGGTTTTGTGTTACTTCTGTCTGCTCTATCACCACGATCAGCACCTGAGTTTATATCTCGTGTTTTGTTATAATAATCAAAGAAACGAGTAAACTCAACTGAAACCATTTTCTTAATTAATTCTTCACGCTCAACGCCTTCAAAAATTTCATTAATAGCAGGAAGATAAGATTCAACTTCAGGATTAACTTCAGTTTCTTTTATCTTATTAGCTAAATGGTGTAATTGTATCTCACAAATTTCCATTCCTGTTGGAACTTTCTTTGAAAGAAACTTTTGATTGATTTTATTTTCAATCGCTTTAATTTTTCTAAGCTCACTTCTGGTAACAATAACCATTGAAGTTCCTGTTTTACCGGCTCTACCAGTACGACCACTACGGTGCGTATATGTTTCAATTTCGTCAGGTAATTGGTAGTTAATTACGTGAGTTACATCATCAACATCAATACCACGGGCAGCAACATCAGTAGCAACTAACATTTGAATTTGCTTTTTACGGAAAGCGTTCATTACCAAATCTCTTTGGTTTTGACTTAAATCACCGTGTAATGCACCTGCGTTGTAACCGTCTTCAATTAAGTTTTCGGCAACTTTTTGCGTATCTCTTTTTGTTCTACAGAAAATTACTGAAAAGATATCAGGATTTGTATCTGCTAATCTTTTTAAAGCAGGGTATCTATCTCTACCACCAACTACATAGTACTCATGTTGTACTGTTGATGCACCAGAATTCTTTGTTCCTACAGTAATTTCTTGAGGAGAATTCATGAATTTTTTAGCAATAGTAGCTACTTCTCTAGGCATAGTTGCAGAGAACAACCATGTATTTTTATCTTTAGGAGTGTCTGATAAGATTTCTTTGATATCTTCAAAGAATCCCATGTTTAACATTTCATCAGCCTCATCTAATACACAGTAGTCAATTTTTGTAATATCAACTAAACCACGGCTCATCATATCTTTCATACGGCCAGGAGTTGCTACAACTATTTGAGCTCCACGTTTTATTTGTCTTGCTTGATCAGTAATACTTGCTCCACCATAAATAGCAACAACGTTAACATTTCTTTCATATTTAGAGTATGCTTGCATTTCTTTGGTAATTTGCAAACAAAGCTCACGTGTAGGTGATAATATTAACCCTTGTGTAGTTCTACTATTAGGGTCAATTTTCTGAATTAATGGGAAACCAAAAGCGGCAGTTTTACCTGTTCCTGTTTGTGCAAGAGCAACTAAATCTGTGTCTTCACCTAATAAAATTGGGATTGCTTTTTCTTGTACGTCTGATGGAGTTTCAAACCCCATGTCTGTAATAGCGTCTAGTAAGGACTTTTGTAGTCCCAGCGCTTCAAATTTTGTCATAAATATGTTATTCTTAATCGCAAATATGTCTGTTGCATAGAGCGATTATTTTCTATAACCTATCAAACTCAGCGCAACACATGCTATACCAGCGGCGTTATTTAAAGCTGCAAAGGTACTATTAATTTATGTATTAGCCTTGTATATAGGGTTTTATTTTATATGTGAAGTTGTATAATGTGTTAAATTGGTCTTTATTATTTTGTAAGGTAGCTAATTAGCTGTTGTATAGCCTTACCTCGATGGCTTATTTTGTTTTTTACTTCAATAGGTAATTCTGCAAAAGTTTTAGAATATCCTGTGGGTTTAAATATAGGGTCGTAGCCAAACCCTTCAATGCCTTGTCTGTCTTTTGTGATTTCACCGGTGGCAGTACCGTTGAAAATAATTTGATTACTATTTATATTAAGTGCAATACAAGTTGTAAAAGCAGCATTTCTATTCTTCTTATTTTCTAACTCTTTTAATAATTTATCAATATTGTCATTTGAGTTTTTTTGTTCACCTGCATATCTAGCAGAAAAAACGCCTGGTGCACCATTTAAACTATCTACTAATAAACCAGTATCATCGGCAAAACAGTTATAACCATAATTTTTAGTTACAAAGTCAGCTTTTATTTTTGCGTTGCCTTCAAGTGTAGTTGCTGTTTCAGGAATTTCTTCATGGCAACCAATATCAGTTAAAGAAAGTATTTTAATATTTGCAGGAATTAGTAGTTGTACTTCCTTAACTTTATTCTGGTTGTGTGTAGCAAAAACAAGTTCCATAATTTATGGTATAAATAAATTCAAAAATAGTATTTTAATCTTTTATATATTTATCAAATGCATTTAAAAATTCCGCCTTTTTTTGTGACACTAATTACAGTGCTCTTAATGTATGTTTTAGCCTACGTATTGCCTTTCGGAAATTTTGTTTTCACAGGTCAAAAGTATTTAATGTATTTACTTTTAGGTTTGGGTAGCGTTATTGGCTTTGTGTCACTAGTTCAATTCTATGCTAAGAAAACAACAATTAACCCTAAAAAGCTAAATGGAGCATCAACTTTAGTGATATCTGGTTTGTATAAATACTCTCGCAATCCAATGTATTTAGGCATTTTGTTATTTCTTTTAGCATGGAGTCTGTATTTGAGTAATGCATTTAATATTTTGTTGGTGGCAGGTTTTGTATCCTATATGAACAAATTTCAAATAACACCTGAAGAAACTGCTTTAGAAAAACTTTTTGGAAAAGAATATAAGTTTTATAAGAAAAGTGTGCGTAGGTGGTTTTAAATATTAGTCTTTTGGCTAATATTTACACATATTAGCTATTTAACTTATATTTTAATATATTAGCGTTTTAGCTTATAAATATGAAGGCAGTAATTACTGGAGATATTATAAATTCAGAGCACCATGAAGTGAGTGCGTGGATGAACACTTTAAAAGAATACCTTTCAAATTTTGGAGAAACCCCAAAAGATTGGGAAGTGTATAGAGGTGATGAGTTTCAATTGAAAATAGAAGCAGATATAGCTTTAGAGTGTGCAGTAGGGTTAAAAGCAAAAATAAAGGAAACTAAGGGTTTAGATGTGAGAATGGGAATTGGCCTTGGTGAAGAAACATATGAGGCTAAAACAGTGAGTGAATCAAACGGAGAAGCGTATCAATTTTCAGGTCGCGTGTTTGAAAAATTAAAAGAACAAAAGTTAAGTTTGGCAATTGCAACATCAAACAATGAGGTAAATGAGACTTTAAATTTAATATTTAAACTAGCTTTAGATTTTATGGATGATTGGAGTCCTGTTTCTGCTGAAATTATAGCCAATTCATTAGATAATCCCGATATGCAACAACAAGAAATTGCTGATAAATTAGGAGTGCAACAATCGGCTATTAGTCAGCGTCAAAAAAGAGCAAGGTTAGACTTGGTGCATCAAGTTTTAAATTTTTACAAAACAACATTAACCAAACATTTAAAATGATACTATTTATAAAACTTTTTTTGGCACATCTTATAGGTGATTTTATGTTGCAACCTACCAAATGGGTTGTTGGTAAAGAAGATAAGAAAGTGAAGTCTAAATATCTTTATTATCACGTTTTGTTGCATTTTTTGCTAGCGATGCTTTTGTTGTGGAATTTAAGTTATTGGAAAATAGGATTGGTAGTTTTGATGAGTCATTATGCGATAGATACTCTAAAACTATATGTAAATCATAAATTTAAAAATAAAAGTATTCCATTTTTTATAGATCAATTATTGCATGTGTTGGTTTTATATGTGTGTGCTTATTATGGTGGTGTTATAGAGCATACTTGGGCATTAGTAGAAAGTATTGATATAAAGCTAGTAACAGCATTTGTATTTGTGAGTTTTCCAACCGCAGTTATAATCGGTAAGTTGTTAGAGGGTATGTCAAAATATATAGAAGATGATCATGAATCGTTACCAAATGCAGGTATGTATATTGGTATTATTGAACGTTTTTTTGTATTGGCATTTATCTTATTGGGTAGGTGGGAAGTAATAGGTTTTTTAATTGCTGCAAAATCAGTTTTTAGATTTAATGATTTAAAAGAAAGTAATAGTAGAGAATTAACTGAATATATATTAATAGGAACACTTCTTAGTTTTGGAATTGCAATTTTAACAGGTGTGATTTATTTGAATTTTTAATTATGAATTTTTAAATTATCAGATTGTCAATATAAGACCATTCAAACGAACAATTCTACACCAAAATGTTACAATTATTAATTCGGAATCAGATTTAAATTGAAAAGGTATTATTAGAGTAAATAAATTTTTATTTTTGACGCTTAATTAGTCAAAAAAATGATAGCAACAGGAAGAAAGTATGTATTCGATTTCGATAGTACTTTAACCCGAGTAGAAGCTTTAGATGTTTTAGCCGAACTAACATTAGAAGGTAAATCAGATAAAGAAGAAATTATTAAAGAAATTCAAGCAATTACCAACTTAGGTATTGATGGTGATATTTCTTTTACAGAATCTTTAGAAAGGCGTATAAAACTATTGAATGCCCATAAAGATGATTTAGTTGAATTGGTAGAGCAATTACGCACCAAAATTTCTAAATCTATTGAGGCAAATAAAGAGTTTTTTAAAGACTATGCTGATGATATTTATGTGATTTCCTGTGGATTTAAAGAGTTTATTGATCCGATTGTGAAAGAATATAATATCCCTTCTGAGAGAGTGTATGCTAACACGTTTAAGTTTGATGAAGATGGAAAGATAATTGGTTTTGATGAGGAAAACTACCTTTCAAAGCATAATGGAAAAATAGATTGTCTTAAAAACATGAACCTTGACGGTGAGGTTCAAGTTATTGGCGATGGGTATAGCGATTACGTGATGAGAGAAGCAGGTATTGCCGATAAGTTTTTTGCTTATACCGAAAATGTACACCGTGAAAAGGCTGCAAAAAATGCAGACTATATTACACCTAACCTTGATGAATTTTTATTTGTGAACGATTTACCTAGAAAAATCTCTTATCCTAAAAATAGGATAAAGATGTTGTTATTAGAAAATGTACATGCTGATGCTTTTAAAACATTAACAGAAGCAGGTTTCTCAGTTGAAACAGTAAAGCATAGTTTAACCGAAGAAGATTTAATTGAAAAAATAAAAGGTGTACACGTACTTGGTATCCGTTCTAAAACGCAAGTAACTAAAGCTGTTTTAGCAGCTGCCGATAAATTAATGGTAGTTGGTGCTTTTTGTATTGGTACAACTCAAATAGATTTGGATACGTGTAAGGAAAATGGTGTTGTTGTGTTTAACGCTCCATATTCAAACACACGCTCAGTAGTAGAATTAGCTATTGGAGAAATTATAATGTTAATGCGTAGTGTGTTTACACGTAGTACAGAAATTCACCAAGGACAATGGCAAAAAACAGCGGCAAACTCAAGAGAAGTTCGTGGTAAAAACCTAGGTATTGTTGGTTATGGTAATATTGGTAAACAATTGTCAGTACTAGCAGAGGCAATTGGTATGCGTGTGTATTACTACGATGTTAATGATCAATTAGCTTTGGGTAATGCAGTTAAATGTAATAGTCTTGAAGATCTTTTGAATATATCTGACGTGGTCACATTACATATTGATGATAATAAAGCCAACCTTAATTTTATTGGTGAGCGTGAAATCAATCAAATGAAAAAAGGAGCTTTCTTCATTAATTTAGCTCGTGGTTTTGTGGTTGATATTCCTGCATTAGCTAATGCATTAAAAAGTGGTAAATTAGGAGGTGCAGCAATTGATGTTTTTCCTGAAGAACCAAGAAGTAATGGTGAGTTTGAAACTGAGTTGAAAGGCATTGACAATGTAATTCTAACACCACATGTTGGGGGGAGTACGGAAGAGGCTCAAGCAAATATAGCTGAGTTTGTGCCTAATAAAATTATGGATTATATAAATTCAGGTAATACTGTTGATGCAGTTAACTTCCCAAATATTCGTCTACCAAAACAAAATAAGTCACATAGGTTCTTGCATATTCATAAGAATGTACCAGGTGTTATGGCTAAAGTTAATGAAGTTTTAGCTCGTTATGAGTTAAATATTACAGGGCAATATTTATCTACGGATAATGAAGTTGGCTATGTAATATCTGATGTAAATAAAGAATACGATAAAGATGTTATAAAAGAACTAAAAAAGATAGAAAATACAATCAAATTTAGAGTTCTTTACTAAATAATTTTTAAGTGTTATTATTTAAAAGCCATTGTGTAAATTTACATAGTGGCTTTTTTGTATTTTAAAAGCAAGACTTTATATAAATTATGTTTGAAAACACTGTAGTTCATATAATATATTATAATTTAAACGTTAACATTGTAGGAAATATCTTGTATATATTAAATGAAATTTAAGTTTTCAAATACTACTAAAAAATTTTATAGGTACTATTTATTGGTGCTTACTATAATTGTTTTGACTATTTTAATACAGTCAATAATTCAATATTCTTTAAAAAAGCAAGAACAAGCAGCTTATGTTATAAATATGTCTGGTAGGCAAAGAATGTTGAGTCAATTGGTGTTAAAAGATTTTTATGAATGCAAATTTCAAAATTGTGACTATTCTGAAATGCGTATTGCATTAAATAAATTAAATAGAACAAATACGATACTGCAAAAAGGGGATGAAGGATTAGGAGTTTATCCTTTAGATAATGAGGAAATACAAACAAGATTTAATGATCTTAAACCTTATTTGGATCATATTTACACCAATTTAAGTGATTTTGATAATTTTGAAAGTATAGATACTAAGGAGTTGGCAACAAATACGGATAGCTTTTTAGAAATAATGGATAATATTGTTTATTTATTTCAAAGGCAATCGGAGGAAGAGATTAAAACCATAATGATTGTTGAATTAGAGTTGGCTGTTTTTTCGCTTATTATAATTCTTTTTGAAATATTTTTTATAGTAAATCCCGTGATTAAAAAAATCACTAATCAAAACAACCAATTGAAAGAAATATCATGGCATCAATCTCATGCATTTAATTCGCACATGAAAAATATAAAAGATTTACAACACGTATTAAAAATTGAGAAAAAGATTGAAAACCAAAAAGATATTGTTGATTGTGTAGTTGACGAGCTTAATGATTTGTCTGTTGTTTCAGAAAATATGCTAAAATCTTTAGAAAAGGAATAAATCTTTATTGGTGGTGATAAGGCTCATTCTTTAAAATTGTAAAAGCTCTATAAATCTGCTCAACAATAAATAATCTAATCATTTGGTGAGAAAATGTCATTTTAGACAAGCTAATTTTACCTTGTGCCTTTTGGTAAATGGCATCACTAAATCCGTAAGGACCTCCAATTACAATAACAAGTTGCTTTAAGCCTGCATTCATTTTCTTTTGTAAAAATTTAGAAAAATCAACAGAGTTGTAATGTTTTCCATTTTCATCTAAAAGAATTAAAACATCTGTTGAGTTTAGTTTTTTTAAAATAGCTTCACCTTCTATTTCTTTCTGCTGAGTTTCAGAAAGGTTTTTAGTGTTTTTAATATCAGGAATAATATCAAGTTCAAACCTTACATAATGTTTTAGTCTATTTTGGTATTCAGATGTTAATTGTTGCAATTCTTTACTATCTGTTTTTCCTATGGCAAGTAGCTTAATCGTCATATTACAAAATTACTCAAAATTCATAATATCAAAAGTAGTAATAGTAAATATGACCTTGTGAAAATTTAGATTGATTGGGTTTTGTAAAATAGTAGAATTTTAAAGTTTGACATTTGTCTTTCGACTTATATATTTAGTAAATTAGCAATTAAGAAAAATATATTGATGATTTCAGAAGAACAATTTAATAAAGAGATAGCGTTAATAATTGAAAATGCCATTCGTGAAGATGTTGGTGATGGAGATCATAGTTCATTAGCTTGTATTCCTAAAACGGCAACTGGTAAAGCAAAACTTTTGGTAAAAGACGAGGGGTTAATTGCCGGTATAGCTTTTGCAAAACAAGTTTTTAGCTATGTGGATAAAAATTTGAAAATAGAGTCGATTTTAAAAGATGGAGATAAGATTAAACAAGGTGATATTGCTTTTTATGTAGAAGGGAGTTCACAAAGTATACTAAAAGCAGAACGTTTGGTTTTAAACGCTATGCAACGTATGAGTGCAATTGCTACTAAAACTAATTTTTTTGTAAACCTTTTAGAAGGTACAGAAACTAAAATCTTAGACACTAGAAAAACAACACCAGGTATTCGTGCGCTAGAAAAGTGGGCGGTAAAAATAGGAGGTGGAGAAAATCATAGGTTTGCCTTGTATGACATGATTATGTTGAAAGATAATCACATTGATTTTGCTGGTGGAATTGATAAAGCAATTGAAAAAACAAAACAATATTTAAAAGAAACGAATAGAGATTTAAAAATTATTGTTGAAGCTCGTGATTTAAATGAAGTGCAACAAATTTTAGAAGCTAAGGGTGTTTATAGAATTTTGCTCGATAACTTTAGTTTTGAAGATACTAGAACTGCTGTAAAATTAATAGGTATAGATAGTTTAACGGAATCATCAGGTGGTATAAATGAAAAAACAATTCGTGATTATGCGGAATGTGGAGTAAATTATATTTCATCAGGTGCGTTAACGCATTCTGTTTATAATATGGATTTAAGCCTAAAAGCAGTCTAAATGTCAAAAGCTATTGAGGAAAAAATAGATAAAATTCCAATAGTAAATTGGGTGGCGCGTTTGCTTAAAAAAGTAAAGCTGTCTGCTTTTGAAGGTCTTTCATTATACGCTTTAATAGAGATGTATCTTTCGGGTATTTTAAAAGGTGCAATGTCGAGCAGGGCGGGAGCAATTGCATTTAGTCTTTTTATGGCATTATTTCCTTTAATGATATTTTTAGTAACGCTTTTACCTTTTATAATTCCTTATGTTCCAATGGAACCAGGAGAAAGTTTTGAAAAAGAGTTTTTGGTTTTTTTAGAGTCCTTTTTACCTACTGCTACTGGTGATTATTTTGAAGAAATATTTATACAAATAAAAGATCAGAAGCGAGGGGGGTTATTATCATCAACGTTTGTACTTTCTATATTTTTAGTAGCAAATGGTGTTAATGCTATTTTTGCAGGTTTTGAAAATTCATATCATGTGAATTTGACTCGGAATTTTTTTAGGCAATATGCTTATGCGCTAATGGTAGGTATAATATTATCTACAATGCTAATAATATCAGCAATATTCTTTATTTATTCAGAAATACATATTGTTGAGTATGCAAGTGATTTCGCGGCAAAAACCTACAATGCTAATATTGATGATGCAGATTTGTTGGGTGCTCAGATAGCCAAAGTTATTTTCTTCATTTTATTGTCGTATTTTACAACAGCAATTTTATATTACTTTGGTACAGCAGAAGGTAAGCAGGCCAAGTTTTTTTCCGCAGGAGCTTTAATGACAACATTGTTATTTTTGTTTACTTCTTATTTATTTGGTGTTTATGTTGAAAAGTTTGCACGTTATAATGAGTTATATGGTACCTTAGGAGGATTGCTGATCTTGATGGTGTTTATTTGGTTAAATTCAAATATTCTGTTATTAGGTTTTGAGTTGAATGCAACATTAAATGCTTTAAGAAATAATATAAATAAAAAAAATGAAGAACTACTTTAAAAATATAATTGCAGGTTTAGCTTTATTAATAGCAAGTACTGGTAATGCACAAGAAGTTTTTGATGAATGGAAAACAATTGATGATCGTACAGGTAAACCAAAAGGGATTATCAAAATTTATAAAAAGAATGGTGAGCTCTATGGTGATGTAGTTTCTATTTTAGAAGAAGGAAAAGAAAATGCCAAATGTGAAAAATGCGAGGGTGATTTAAAAGATAAGCCTGTAATTGGAATGACAATTATTAAAGGGGCTGTAGATAATGGTGATGGGGAATGGAAAGGGAAATATTTATTTGATCCTGAGCAGGCAATGACTTTTCGTTGTAAAATATGGTTAAACCCTGATAATCCTGACGAACTTAAGGTTAGAGGGTATTTAGCATTTATTTACCGAACGCAAACTTGGCAAAGGGTAAAAGATTAGAACATAGTGTAATGTCTTATTTTATTAATGTAATTCTACCTATTCCTTTAGAAAAGCTATTCATTTATAGCATTTCTGATGCTGAGGCTAAATTTTTAGAACCAGGTATGCGGGTTGCAGTTCCTTTTGGGAAGTCTAAAATTTATAGTGCATTAGTGCATGAAGTCCATCAAACACCACCAACAGTTTATGAAGCTAAAGAAATTCATCAAATATTAGATGAGACACCTTTAGTTACAGCAACACAAATAAAACATTGGTCTTGGATTTCCAATTATTACATGTGTAGTATTGGCGAAGTTTTTAGAACAGCAGTGCCAAGTGCTTTTTTGTTGGAAAGTGAAACGCTAATTCTGAGAAACACAAAATTTGAGGTAGAAGAAAGTGAGCTTTTAGATGATGAATTTTTAGTTTATGAAGCACTACAGCATCAATCTATACTGCGCGTTCATGAAATAAGTGCTATTCTTGATAAAAAAACAATACTACCTGTTTTAAATAGGCTTCTAGATAAAAATATTATAGTTTTAAAAGAAGAGGTTTATGAGCAGTACAAGCCTAAAATGGTACGTTACGTTCGTTTAGGGAATGAATATTTATCAGAAGACAAGCTTGAAGAACTTTTAAAATCATTAACCAGAGCTAAAAAGCAAAGTCAAGTAGTATTGTCGCTTTTTCAATTACAAGCAACAAGTGAAAAACCAATCAAAGTTTCAGAATTAGAAACGGCAAGTAGAAGCTCAAGTGCTATTATTAAAGCTTTAATCGATAAAAAAATTTTAGAAGAATATTTTATTCAAACAGATAGGGTTGTTTATTCTAATTCTGATGAGAATTCAGATTTAAAAGATTTGAATAAATATCAAAAACAGGCTTTAGTAGCTATTAAAGAAAATTTTATTCAAAATAAACCAACGTTATTACAAGGGGTTACATCTTCAGGTAAAACAGAAGTTTATGTGAAGTTGATTGAAGATTGTTTAAAAACTGGTAAGCAAGCATTGTATTTGTTGCCAGAAATAGCGTTAACAACACAGCTAATTTCAAGATTGCAAGAATATTTTGGAGAAAAAGTTGCAGTTTATCATTCAAAATATAGTGTGCAAGAACGTGTTGAAGTCTGGAATAATGTGCTAGCGAATAAACCCAAAGCTCAAATTGTTATTGGTGCTCGTTCGGCACTCTTTATGCCTTTTAAAGAATTAGGTTTAATTATTGTTGATGAAGAACATGAGAGTTCTTTTAAGCAATACGATCCTGCTCCAAGGTATCATGCTCGTGATGCTGCAATTGTTTTAGCAAGTTTTCATAATGCAAATATTTTATTAGGTTCTGCAACACCGAGCGTTGAAAGTTTTTATAATGTTCAAGTTGGTAAATATGGTTATGCAAGTATTTTTCGTCGATTTGGAGATGTATTAATGCCCGATATCGAGTTAGTTGATATAAAGGAACAAAGCAAAAAAAAGAGGATGAAAGGGCATTTTTCTGAGCGTTTGTTTAACGAAATTTCAGAAACCTTAGAAAACGGTGAGCAAGTTATCTTATTTCAAAATAGAAGAGGTTTTGCGCCAATTGTAGAGTGTACAACTTGTGGAAACTCTCCTCAATGTCCTAATTGTGATGTTAGTTTAACTTATCATCAATATAAAAAACAGTTGCGTTGTCATTACTGTGGTTATCATATTGCTTTGCCTTTAGCTTGTGATGCTTGTGGAAGCCCTACTTTAGATACTAAAGGTTTTGGTACAGAACAAGTGGAGCAAGAATTGCAGAAACTATACCCTGAAGCCAAAATTGGTCGTATGGATTTAGATACTACACGGGGTAAATACGGTTATGAAAAAATAATTACAGCTTTTGAACAACAAGAATTAGATATTTTAGTAGGTACACAAATGCTAACTAAAGGTTTGGATTTTAGAAATGTAAGCTTGGTGGGTATAATGAATGCAGATACATTATTAAACTTTCCTGATTTTAGAGCTCACGAGCGTAGTTTTCAATTGTTGACTCAAGTAGCAGGTAGGGCAGGCCGAACAAAAAAAAGAGGAAAAGTTTTAATACAGAGTTATAATCCCTATCATCAAATTTTAAAGCAAGTATCCACAGGCGATTTTGAAGGTATGTACAAAGAGCAGTTGTATGAAAGGCAACAGCATAAATACCCGCCAGTAAACCGAATTTTGAAAATCACCTTTAAACATAAAGATTATAATAAAATTAATGAAGCGGCGGAGTGGTTTACTAAAGGCTTACGAAATTCATTTGGTGTTCATGTGTTGGGACCAGAATTTCCGCCAGTAGCACGTATTAGAAACCAATATTTAAAACATGTTTTAATTAAAATACCAAACGGGCAATCTTTAGCTAAAACTAAAAATAGCATTAAAACAATTGAAAAATCTTTTAATGCTATTTCGCAGTACGCAAGCGTACGAGTAATTTATAATGTAGATTACATTTAATTAAACATTATTTAGCGCTTCTGCTAGTTCTGTTTTTTTGTTTCTACTTAAAGGTATAGATCTTCCGCTAACTTCAACGTTTTTACTATTGAACTTTTCAACTTTCTCTAAATTTATAATGTAGGATTTATGAATTCTAAGAAATTTTTCACTTGGTAATTGTTCTTCAAAAGACTTCATTGTTGAGAGGATAACAATATTTGCTTCATCAGTAACTAATTTAATGTAGTCTCCAAGAGCTTCAATCCATTTAATGTCATTTAAAATAACCTTTCTTTTTTTAAGATTACTTTTTACAAAAATGTGCTCTTCATCTTCGTTAACTCTGTGCATCTGTTCAAATTTAGATACAGCTCTTTTAACAGATGAATCGAACCTAGACATGGTAATAGGTTTATGCAAATAATCGGTTACATCATAATCAAACGCTTTGAGCGCATAATCAGGCTTACCTGTAATAAGTATCACTTGCGGTCTAATGTCTAATGATTCTAGTAGGTCAAAACCATTAATAATAGGCATTTCAACATCAAGAAAGATTAAATCAATCTCGTTGTTCTTAATTCCATTTTTTGCTTCAATAGCATTGCTATACTCAGCAACTAATGCTAAGTTAGGGTGATTATTAACTAATTTAGCTACAGCCATCCTTTGCATTGAAGAATCATCTACGATTATACTTCTTAATTTCATAAAAGGTTTGATTTGTGGGGTTAAATCTAAGGCAAAGTACTGAAAAAAGTCGATGAACTGCAACTAAAGATGTGAACAGGCCGCTTTTTGTTGTGTAATTAGTATTTTGCATTGATTAGGGTTTGGTTCAATTTGGGTTTAGTTCGTGATTGTTTAAAACATTCAATAGAGTAACGAAGTTTTTTAAGATATCTTGTATAAACAATAAAAAATTATTACTTTTGCGCTCCTAAAAATATATTAATATGAATCAATACGAAACTGTTTTCATTTTGAATCCCGTTCTATCTGATACTCAGATAGAGGAAACAGTTAAGAAATTCGAAGATTTCTTAATCAGTAAAGGTGCCAAAATGGTATCTAAAGAAAATTGGGGCCTAAAAAAATTGGCTTACCCAATACAACACAAAAAAAGTGGTTTTTACCATTTGTTTGAATTCCAAGCTTCAGGAGAAACAATTACTCCTTATGAATTAGAATTCAGAAGAGATGAACGTGTTATGCGTTTTTTAACTGTAAAGTTAGACAAGCATGCAATTTCATGGGCAGAAAGAAGAAGAACAAAGTTAAAAACTAAAGCTTAAGGAATATGTCATCTATAGAACAACAAGCAAAAGGTAAAAAAGATGGAGAGATCAGATATCTTACTCCATTAAATATCGAGACAAATTCTCAAAAGAAATATTGTCGTTTTAAAAAGTCTGGTATCAAGTATGTTGATTACAAAGATCCAGATTTTTTAATCAAATTGGTTAATGAACAAGGTAAATTACTTCCTAGAAGACTTACTGGAACTTCTTTAAAGTACCAAAGAAAAGTGGCAGTTGCTGTAAAAAGAGCTCGTCATTTAGCGTTAATGCCATATGTTGGTGATTTATTAAAATAAAAAGAAACGGACGATGGAACTTATACTAAAGGAAGACGTACAGAACTTAGGATTTAAAGATGATGTTGTAACAGTAAAAAATGGTTACGGTAGAAACTTTTTAATTCCAAACGGAAAAGCGGTAATGGCTACTTCTTCTGCTAAAAAAGTATTAGCAGAAAACTTAAAGCAAAGAGCGCACAAAGAGAAGAAAATAGTTGAAGCAGCAAATAAAACTGCAGAAGCTTTAAAACAACTTGAGATCAAAATCTCTGCTAAGTCTGGTGCTGGAGACAAATTATTTGGATCTGTATCAAATATTGATTTAGCTGAAGCATTAGCTAAAGAAGGGCAAGAAATTGAGAAAAAATTTATCGCTATTCAAGGTGGTGCTGTTAAAAGAACTGGACCTTACAATGCTCAAATTAGATTACATAGAGATGTAATTGTTGATTTCCCATTCGAAGTTGTTGGAGATAAATAAGACAAAAAGTTAAAGAATAGTTAACGACTTGTTAACTATTTGTTATAAAAAAAGAAGTTATGCGCGCATAACTTCTTTTTTTTTGTTTTAAATTTGAGTAAACTCAAAACTCACTCAATTATGATTAAAAATTTTTATGTAACATATCTGTTACTAGTATTTGCTTTCAGTGCATCTGCACAAGTCACCACATCAAACATTAAGGGTTTGATTGGAGATGATTTAAATGAACCTCTTTTTGGGGCTAATGTTGTTGCGATACACACACCAACGGGTACTAAGTATGGAGCAATCACAAATGAAGATGGTCGTTTCAATTTATTAAACCTTAGGGTTGGAGGCCCTTACGAGCTTACAATATCTTACGTAGGTTACAAAACTCAAGTTAAATCTGATATTTTTTTAAGCTTAGGTAATACATTTAGCATTACGGCTACGATGGTACCAGATAGTCAAGCGTTAGAAGAAGTTATAGTTGTTTCTGATCAAAGCGGTACTTTTGGTAGTGACCGTACAGGTGCAGAAACAAGTGTTGGTTCTAGAGAATTAACACGTTTGCCTACCATATCAAGATCAGCAGAAGATTTTACTAGATTGGAGCCTACAGCAAGTGGAAATTCATTTGGTGGCCGTAATGATCAATATAATAATTTCTCATTAGACGGTGCAGTTTTTAATAATCCTTTTGGTTTAGATTCACCAACACCAGGTGGGCAAACAGGTGCGCAACCAATTTCATTAGATGCTATTGATCAAATTCAAGTAAGTACTGCGCCTTATGATGTCACCCAATCTGGTTTTACTGGAGCAACTGTAAATGCTGTTACTAAAAGTGGTACAAACGAGCTTCATGGTACTGTTTATGGTTTTTATAGAAATGAAGATTTAACAGGAGGAAAAATTAAAGGTGAAGATGTTTCTAAACCTAAATTATCTCAAAATCAATACGGAATAAGTATTGGTGGTCCAATTATAAAGAATAAATTATTCTTTTTTGCAAATTTTGAAAAAGATGAAAGAGAAGATTTAGGCTCTAATGGTTGGGTTCCTAATACAGGGACAGGCGCTATTAATGAATCACGAGTTTTAGAAAGTGATTTGATAGCTGTACAATCTGCATTGGCCGATTTGGGTTATGATACAGGTAGATATGAAGGTTTCACCTATGCTTCAGAGTCTACAAAAGGTTTATTTAAATTAGATTGGAATATTAATGACAAAAACCGTTTAGCGTTAATTTACAATTTTTTAAGGTCATCTGCGGAAAAACCGGCGCATCCAACAGCATTGGGAAGTAGAGGGCCAAGTTTTGCAACCCTACAATTTGAAAATTCTGGTTATGAGATAAATAATAATTTAAACTCTGTTCAATTGGAATTAAACTCAACCTTATCTAATTCAGTTACTAATAAATTTCAATTTGGCTATACACATTTTGATGACTTTAGAGATCCTTTTTCTACTCCAGCGCCAAGTATAATTATTGAAGATGGAGCAGGTTCAAACTATATAGTTGCTGGACATGAACCTTTTTCGATTCATAATCGTTTAGATCAGAAAGTATTTCAATTTACCAATAACTTAAATATTTTTAAAGGAAATCATACGTATACAATTGGAGCTGCTTTTGAGAAATTTGAATTTAAAAACTCCTTTAACTTAGGAAACTATGGAGGTACTTTTGGATTTGACGTAAATGGAACTCCTTTCAATTTTGACGATGATAGAAACTTTACTTCTGTGGAAGATTTTTTAAGTTTTGCGGGTCCTGATGGTTTGATAGATGGACTTATACAAGGTGCAGAAGCTCAATTTGCGGCTAATAATCAAGTTCCAGATGGTGAAGGTTGGCAATTGGCTGAAACAAATGTAGGTCAACTATCATTTTATGTGCAAGATGAGTGGACAGCTACAGATAATTTTAAATTAACCTATGGTATCCGTTTTGATAAGCCATTATATTTTGATACTCAAGATAAGATAGCTGAAAACATTCAGAGAAAAATTGATAATTATCAGCCAGATAATGTTTATTACAACCCTAATACCGGAGAAGAGACTTTGATAGATTCAGAACAGTTACCAACTAATGAATGGTTAATTTCTCCTAGAGTTGGTTTTAACTGGGATATTAAAGGAGATAAAACTACACAATTGCGTGGTGGAACGGGTGTGTTTACTGGTAAATTACCTTTTGTTTGGTTGGGTAATCAAGTTCAAGCAGTTGATTTCTTTTTTTACGAAGCAGTTGACCCTGATTTTAAATGGCCACAAGTATGGAGAACTAATTTAGGTGTTGATCATCGTTTTGATAATGATATTATTTTAACAGCAGACGTTTCTTATACTAAAGATATAAATGGAGCTCATGTACAAAACTGGGGACTTAGTGAACCTTCTGGAACATTAAATGCTCCTGGAGATAATAGACCAGTCTATGAGGCTGAAGATTATGCGTTAAATGCTTTCGGTGGTTCTACAAGTGCTTATGTGTTTACAAATTCTGATAAAGGTAGAATTTGGAATGCTTCTTTAAAAGCACAAAAAACATTTACTAATGGTTTATATGCAATGGCCGCATATAGTTATTTAAATGCTAAAGATGTAAATTCTATAGAAGCAGAAATTACAGGTGACGCTTTTGATTTTAATCCAGTATCTGGTAATGCAAATGATGATGTTTTATCGTATTCTAAATACGGAGATACACACCGTTTTATAGGGGTGTTATCTAAAAACTTTGAATATGGAGAAGGAAAGTGGAATACAACTATATCTACATTTTTTGAATATGCGCAAGGAGCACGTTATAACTATACTTATGCAGGGAATATAAATGGAGATAGTTCGTTTCAAAATAATGATCTTTTATACATTCCAACAGCAACAGAAGTACAACAAATGCAATTTGCAGAAGCTGGCCAAGCTGATGCTTTTGAAGCATATATTCAACAAGATGACTATTTAAGTGATAATCGAGGAGAGTATATGGAGCGTTATGGAGCTTTAGCACCTTGGAGAGGTAGCTGGGATCTTAAATTATTACAAGATTATAAAATAAATGATACTAATAAAATTCAATTTAGTGTAGATATTTTAAATGTTGGAAACTTAATTAACTCTGATTGGGGTGTGATTCAAGTGCCTAATAACTTAAATCCTGTGGGTGTTAGTGTTGATGATACTAATACACCAACATATACGTTTGATCCAACTTTAACAGAAACTTACGGTTTTGATACAAGTTTACTGTCTAGATGGCAAATGCAATTTGGTTTACGTTATATTTTCTAAGAAAATAAAGTAATATTAAACTTAAAAAAGGCTGTACAATTTGTACAGCCTTTTTATTTTTGCAAAGATTTTAATTTCACTTAAATATTGAAATTAAAAAAGAAATAATTCAGTACATGAAATATACAAGACTTACAAAACAACAACTAGAAGAGTTACATCAAGAATTTATTAATTTTTTGGCAACACAATCTATTACCGGTGATGAATGGGAATCTATAAAAAAAGATAAGCCAGAAGTTGCTGAAGAAGAAATAGATGTTTTTTCTGATTTAGTTTGGGAAGGAGTTTTAAGTAAAGTGGAATATGTTGAAAATATTTCAGCTCAACAAATGCACTTGTTTCATTTGACAGATAAGGAAATGAAATTAATTTCAGTTAAAGTAATGAATCCAGAAATTGACTTGACAACAGATACAGGTTTTAGTTGGTTTCGTAAAAACTGGCAGTCAGATTTTGTGGAATATCTAACGGCATCTAAAGCCTATAAAGAAGAAAAAAATGTAGATAAATTTGAGCTTATTCAAAAAGGAGCGGTAATTACAAAAGGGGAATTATATCAATGGTTTGAAAAAGTTATTAGTTAAACCGATATTTGTTGTAATAAAGAATTAAAATATTAGATATAAGCTAATTTATAGCACATAAAATACTAAATGGCAAAAAAACCATCTATAGCAAAAGGTACAAGAGATTTTACTCCGTCAGAAGTTGTAAAACGTAATTATATATTCGATATCATAAAAAAGAATTTTCAAATTTTTGGATTTCAACCAATAGAAACACCTTCTTTTGAAAATTCAGATACCTTAATGGGTAAATATGGTGAAGAAGGAGATCGATTGATTTTTAAGATTTTAAATTCTGGAGATTATTTAAGAAAAGTTGATGATGTATTATATAATTCAAAGGATTCAAGTAAGATTACGTCAAAAATCTCAGAAAAAGCTCTTCGCTATGATCTTACTGTGCCATTTGCACGTTATGTGGTAATGCATCAAAATGAAATAGACTTTCCTTTCAAAAGATTTCAGATTCAACCCGTATGGAGAGCAGATAGGCCACAAAAAGGTCGTTTTAGAGAATTTTTTCAATGTGATGCTGACGTGGTAGGTTCTGACTCGCTTCTACAAGAAGTGGAATTTGTTCAATTATACGATGCTGTTTTTTCTGATTTAAAATTGAATGGTGTAACCATAAAAATGAATAACAGAAAAATTTTAGCAGGTATTGCTGAAGTTATAGGGGCAAAAGATAATTTAATAGATTTTACAGTTGCACTTGATAAATTAGATAAAATTGGTGAAGAAGGTGTTAAAAAAGAAATGCTAGAAAAAGGTATTTCAGAAGCTTCAATTGAAAAAGCTTCTCCTTTATTCAATTTAACAGGTACAAATTCAGAACAGCTAGATGCTTTGCAAACACTTTTAACGGCTTCTGAGCAAGGAGCAAAAGGAGTGGAGGAGCTTCGTTTTATAATAGAAACTATTTCAGCTTTAGGTTTACAAACTGCAAAGCTAGCTATAGATGTTACTTTGGCTCGTGGTTTAAATTATTATACAGGTGCTATTTTTGAAGTTGCCGCTCCTGAAGGGGTAAAGATGGGGTCTATTGGTGGCGGTGGTCGTTATGATGATCTTACAGGTATTTTTGGACTTAAAGATGTTAGTGGTGTAGGTATATCGTTTGGTTTAGATAGAATTTATTTGGTTTTAGAAGAACTCGATCTTTTTCCTGAAGCAATAGACCAGTCGTTAAAAGTGCTTTTTATGAATTTAGGTGAGAAAGAAGCTTTTGAGTCTTTAAAGTTAATCACTATACTTCGTAAAAATCGAATTAAAGCAGACTTGTATCCTGATAGTGCTAAAAATCAGAAGCAAGAGAATAAACAATTTAAGTTTGCTAAAAATAAAAATGTTCCCTTTATAGTTATTATAGGGGAAGAAGAATTCAAAAACAATACGTTTACTGTAAAAAATATAGAAAAAGGTTCGCAACAAACGTATAGTTGTGATAAAGTAGAAGAGTTTGTAAAAGAGTTATAATTCTTTTTTTATGGCTTTTATTACAGTTTTGTAATAATCGGTAGAGTGAGGAACATATTTTTTAGGATTTGCTAACCCCCATGTTTCTTCAGAAAATTTTAGAAGCGGAGTGAGTGCTAATGCCTCAACTTCGCTTTCTTGTTTTATAAGTTGTTTTAACTGTGTCTGAAGTTTGACTATAAAGGTATGATGAAATTCACGGTCAATTAATGTTTCACTGTGTTTGTGTTCAGATTTAAAAATGCCTATTTTCTTTAAATCATTAAAATTAACTTGTAGTCCTATCTCTTCTTCAATTTCTCTGATGGCTGCATCTTCAATTTTTTCACCAGCACCAATATGTCCAGCAACAGATACATCCCATAATAAGGGGAAAACACTTTTGTGCTTTCCCCTTTGTTGTACTAGTATTTTTCTATCAGAAGTATAAAACCATATATGAACTGTTTGGTGAAACCAACCATTTTTATGGGCAATCGATTTTAAAACCGTCTTTCCAGTGGTAATTCTATCAGCATTATAAATATCGATAAGTTCATCCATAATTCAATAGTTAAAGTGTTTATTCAAAATAACTAAAGGTTTCTCCTTCTTTGATAGTTAAGAGCGTTTCATAAATTAGTTTTATTACATTCTCAACATCATCTTGATGAACAGTCTCAACAGTAGTGTGCATATAGCGCAATGGCAAAGAAATTAATGCAGAAGCAACACCACCATTACTATACGCAAAAGCATCTGTATCTGTGCCAGTATATCTAGAAGATGCCATTCTCTGAAAAGGAATTTCTTTAGCTTCAGCAGTTTTAATTATACGTTCTCTTAATTTATTTTGAACAGCGGGAGCATAAGAAATTACTGGTCCAGCACCAATTTCAGTGTGTCCTTGAGTCTTTTTCTCAATCATTGGAGTGGTAGTGTCATGACAAACATCGGTAACTATTGCTATGTTGGGTTTAATAGTTTGAGTGATCATTTCTGCACCTCTAAGTCCAACTTCTTCTTGTACAGCATTGGTAATATATAAGCCAAAAGGTAATTTGTCTTTATTCTCATGTAAAAGACGTGCTACTTCGGCAATCATAAAGCCACCAGCACGATTGTCAATAGCTCTGCAAACAAATTTGTTTCCATTTAAAACTTGAAAAGTATCAGGGTATGTAATCACGCAACCTACATGCACACCTAGTGCCTCAACTTCTTTTTTGTCTTTTGCTCCTACATCAATAAATATGTTATCTAATTTAGGAGCCTGTTCTTTAGCGCCATTTCTTGTGTGGATTGCTGGCCAACCAAAAATTCCTTTAACAATTCCTTTGTCAGTATGTATATCTACCCATTTTGATGGAGCTATTTGATGATCACTACCACCATTTCTAATCACATATATTAAACCATCATCAGTGATGTAATTTACATACCATGATATTTCATCAGAATGACCTTCAATTACAACTTTAAACTTGGCATCGGGGTTTATAACACCAACAGCAGTACCATAAGTATCAGTCATAAAAGTATCAACATATGGTTTTAAGTAATCCATCCATATTTTTTGACCTTCCCACTCATAGCCAGTAGGAGCAGGGTTGTTCAGGTATTTTTCTAAAAAGTCTAATGATTTTTTATTAAGAATCTTCTTTGTACTCATTTGTGTATAATTTGTAACGAAGTTAATAATATTCACTTTTATTTAATAGTCATATCTGATTATATTAATTTTGGTAAGAATTTTGTGTTTATGTAAAGCTTTGCTTTTATAAAGTAAGGTCTTTTGTAGTGTATAAATAAAAATATTGAATGAAGTTAAATTACATACTTATCCTCTTTCTGATAATATACTCAAAGGGGTATAGCCAAGTGGAAGAATTTCAAGCGGATTCAATTGCAGAAAAAGCTATTATTATAGAAGGGGACTCTGTAGTGCAACAATCCATTGATTTAGATGAAGTTTATGTATTTAGTAGATTGAAGTTTTCTAGTTATAAAGAGAAAGTTCGTTACTATATATTAAGAAGAAAAACATTAAAGGTGTATCCGTATGCTAAATTGGCATCAGAAAGATTAGTTGAGTTGAATGATAGCTTAACTAAAATTACCAAAAAGTCGAAACAAAGAAAGTATACTCGTGAAATACATAAATATATTGAGGGGGAATTTTCTGAAGAGTTAAAAAAGCTGACTCGTACTGAAGGTCAAATTTTAATTAAGTTGATTCATAGGCAGACAGGTATAACGGCTTTTGATTTGGTGAAAGAACTTCGTAATGGTTGGAGAGCTTTTTGGTATAATACTACTGCAAAAATGTTTAAGATAAGTATTAAAGAAGAATTTCACCCGGATACTGTTCATGAAGATTACTTAATAGAGGATATATTGCAACGTGCTTTTGCTAGTTTTAAGTTAGAAAAACAGAAATCTGCTCTTAATTACGATTATTCTACACTAAATAATAAGTGGAAAAAGCAAAACAAGCCAAAGGAATAGTTTGTGTGTTTCATGATAATCGAGTAAATTTATAACCCTTCAAATTTCATTGTATTTTATTTGAAAATTATTACAACTGTAAGCCTTTGTTTTTTAGTTACTTGGTTTATGGTTTAAAAA
>NZ_JAHKQN010000015.1:0-316973 GCF_018861125.1 Cellulophaga baltica
TGTTCTATAGAATCTATAATAGCTCAATTAGAATGGTGATAGGTTATTTTAACGAAGTAGATGATATTATTAAAATCTACTTGCTTTTCTTTTTTTTAGGTTTTAGATAGAGGGTTTGTGAGTTGTAGTTAATAATAGCTTTACCTTTTTTAAGCACATCTGCACCAATGATACCATCTACAGGTTGCGATTCATGTAAAAGCAACGACTTATTAACGTGACTCAAATCAAAAAGTACAATACCGAAGCTAGATAAACTAAAGGCTGATATAGCTATATCGTTCCGCTTGGAGATATGGGTATTATTTTTTGTTAAATAAACTATCCATAATTGTCTTTATGCTGTAGAAAGCCATTACAATTGCTGTGATAGCTAGCAATAAACCTATAATCAATACAGGAAGGTACCAAGGATGGGTTTCGTTTTTAAATGCTTCGTAAATTGTAAAAGGGGCTAAAAACATTAGCAGAACTGTTAATCCTAATCTTTTTATTCCTTTTGCTAATAGTTCTTTGTTGGTATGCATTTTAAATACGTTTATTCAATTGTTACTGTTTGTGAATATATTTGACAAATAGCAAAATAACCAAGAGGATAATCTTCTTCTAAATTATCTGTGGTTCTATTTACAATGTTGCCTCTCGTGGTGCTGGTTGGCGCTTGGAATGGTCCTTGATTACCTCCTGTTAGTGATATCAATTGAGATATATAATTGTAAAATTGACTATCTACACCAAGTATACTTATTGTTGCAGATTCTCCAACGGACAATTCTGAATCATAAAAATAAGAAAACTCAAATGTTTCTCCTTGATAAAACTCATCTTCTGAAACAAGGTATTCATTAAAATCAAAATCAAATAAATAATAATTTATTTCATCAGGCTTATCTGTGTATGATATTACAACTTCTGTTTCATCTTCTTCTAAAAGTGTTGAATTACCTTGTTCTATACTATTAAAAGGTACTGTTTGTACGTAATTAGTAGTTGCGCTATATACTTCATTATTATATACAATTGTTAGTGTCAACTCTCCTTGTGTTAAAAAATCTGTTTCAAGTGTGTTTGAATAGGTTCCAGTTTCTTGTTCTGATAATATAATATTTGTGTCTGTTTCATTATTGTTTAATATCAAACTCTCAACAGTTATAGGTATATTAGAGTCAAAGTAAGAACTTGATAAGCTAGTCTTAATTATAACATTAGTTGATGTTTGATTTTCATTTACGCGTATCAATGCATCAACTACCAGTCTTTCTACATCATTAGTTAAATCGACATCAATAACTTCTTGACAACTTATTAAACTTAATATAATGGGAATTATCAATAATGACTTTTTCATGATAATTAAAATTTAAAATTATAGGTTACAGATGGTAGTATTCCAAAAATAGATGTTTTTAGAGCTTCATTATTACCAGTTTCAACGTTTCTTTCAAATGTTATAGAAGCCGCATTTTTTCTATTGTATATGTTATATATGCTGAATACCCATTCACTCTGTAACTTTCTATTTTTATTTTTTTCAGGTTTTAATGTAGCAGAGATATCTAGTCTATTATAACTTGGTAATCTTTCTGAATTTCTTAAGCTATAATAAGGTACTGTTAAACCTTGAAATTCAAATTGACCAATAGGATAATTGGTTGGTTGACCGGTTTGGAAAATGAAATTTCCGTTTATACTCCACTTTTCATTTAAATCATAATTAGCGTACAATGAAATATCATGAGTTTTGTCATATGGTGTATTATACCATTGACCGAAATTTATTCCTGTTTCTGTATTGTTTCTTCCAGGTGTTATTTGTTCAGATTTTGATAATGTATACGCCAACCAACCTTGGAATTTGCCGTTATTTTTTTTAAAAAGAAGTTCTAAACCATATGCCCTCGCTTGTCCGTTTAAAATTACTTGTTCTATGGCATTATTAGCTATTAGATTGGCACCATCTATATAATCTATTCTGTTTTGAATGCTTTTATAAAATGACTCAGTTTCCAGTGTGTATTTTCCATATTTAAAACTTTTAAAATAACCCAAAGCATAATGATCTAAAAGTTGTGGCTTTATAAAAGATCCGCTTGGAGTCCAGACATCTAGGGGAGTAGGTGAGCTTGTATTAGAAAGTAAATGCAAGTATTGAGAAAGTCTTGTATAGCTAGCTTTTATCGAGTTGTCGTTATCAAAACTATAAGACATTGAAAATCTTGGTTCAAAATTGGTAAAATTTGCTAATTGTGTATTTCTACTAGGATTGCTTACCGAAATGGGTTCGGCTTCTTCATATGTTAAAGTTGAAGTATTAAATAGGACAGGATTGTCATTTTCGTAAACATTTATTTCACTTTGACCAAGTCTAATAAAATTACTTAGTCTTAAGCCATATTGAAGGCTTAATTTGTTGGTGAGATCATGTTCAATATCAATATATGTAGCAAATTCATTCGCATATTTTTTAATTAACTGTTCTTCAATTATACCAGAATCATCACTATTGGGACTAATCTTGCCTGGGTTAAATTGATAATACATGTTATTTAAACCATAATTGATTTGTAAATTATTGTTTACGTAATGCTTAAGATCATATTTAATATTAAAATTTTGAATTCCTGAATTCCATTCAAAACCAACAAAATCTAATTCTAAACCGTAATAGTAATCTGAATATATAAGAGAAAGATTGGAGAATAATTTATCAGAAAACAAATGATTCCATCTAAAATTCCCGACAGAGTTACCATATGTATTAACGAAACTATCACTTATATTAAAAACGTCTCTTCCGAAATATCCGGAAAAGTAAATATTATTATTATCGTTTAGTTTAAAATTTAATTTGGCATTTAAATCGTAGAAATAAGCTTTATTGTCATTGTCAAATAAAGGAAGAAATAAATGTGCATATGATGATCTTCCTCCAACTAAAAAGGCAGATTTGTTTTTTTTAATTGGTCCTTCTAATAATAATCTACTGGCTACTAAACCAATACCTCCTTTAGCTTTAAATTCTTTACTATTACCTTCTTTTTGAAAAATTTCTAATACTGAAGAAAGTCTACCACCGTATTTTGATGGAATACCACCTTTGTATAGTTTAATATCCTTAATAGCATCAGGATTAAATACTGAGAAAAAACCAAATAAGTGTGAAGAGTTAAAAATAGTAGCTTCGTCTAGTAGAATTAAATTTTGATCAGCGGCACCACCACGAACATTAAACCCTGAAGAACCTTCGCCAGCATTGCTAACACCAGGTAATAATAGTATAGCTTTAAGAACATCGGCTTCGCCTAAAACAACTGGAATTTTTTTTATAGTACCTGCTGATAAATTGTTGACACTCATTTGTGGTGTTCTGATGTTTGTTTTTTCAACATCTTCAACTAAAACAATTTCTGTGAGTTGTTCAGCCTCTTCATTTAATTGAATATTAAGTGTTTTGTTACTTATTAAATTTACTTTATTACTAACACTTTTAAAGCCTATATAACTAATTATAATATTGTAGTCGCCTTTTGGTAGTGTTATAGAATAAAACCCATACTCATTTGTAGTAACACCAGTTGCTAACTCTGGTACGGCAATTGAAACTCCTATTAACGTTTCATTACTTGAGCTTTCACTAATTACACCGTTAATAGTGTATTTTTCTTGTGCTAATATAAAAATTGGGGTAGCACAAAAAAATAAGATGAGAAAATTCAGAAGCAATTTCATTAGTATTCTTTTTTGTAAAAATACTAGAATTTCAGATTTATTTAACTTTTAATGTGTTAATAAAAAACGCAGTCTTTATACTAGAATAAAGACTGCGTTTGTAAAATTTAAATATCTAATATTTTAAATACTAGCTAATATTGAATTGAATGATTCACTTGGACGCATTGCTTTTGCGATAAGAGTATCATTTCCTTTGTAATAACCTTCAATTTCAACTTTTTGACCTTGAGCATCATTTAATTCCGTAACAATTTTAGCTTCAGATTCAGACAATTTAGTGTAAATTGGAGAGAAAATAGCTTTTAATTCAGCACTATCATCTTGTAAAGCAAGTTGTTCAGCCCAGAATAAAGTTAAATAGAAATGACTACCTCTGTTATCTAATTCACCAACTTTTCTTGATGGAGATTTGTCATTGTCTAAGAATTTTTCAGTTGCTGCATCAAGTGCATCAGCCAAAATTTTAGCTTCTTTATTTCCATATTTTTCACCAAAATGTTCAAGAGAAACCCCTAAAGCTAAAAATTCACCTAATGAATCCCATCTTAAGTGGCCTTCTTCAATAAATTGTTCAACATGTTTAGGAGCAGAACCACCAGCACCAGTTTCAAATAATCCACCACCGTTCATTAAAGGAACAATAGAAAGCATTTTTGCACTAGTACCAACTTCTAAAATTGGAAATAAATCGGTTAGGTAATCACGTAAAACATTACCAGAAACAGAAATAGTATCTTCACCTTTTGTAATACGCTCTAAAGTAACCTCAGTAGCTTTTTCAGGAGAAAGAATTCTAATATCTAAACCTTCAGTGTCATAACTAGGTAAATAAGCATTTACTTTCTTAATTAATTCAGCATCGTGAGCTCTGTTTTCGTCTAACCAAAAAATAGTAGTATCGTTAGTTGCTTTAGCTCTTGAAACAGCAAGTTTTACCCAGTCTTGAATAGGAGCATCTTTAACCTGACACATTCTCCAGATATCACCTTCTTCAACATCATGAGAAATTAATGCTTCACCACTTTTAATATCAATTACATTAACAACACCAGCAGATGTCATTTCAAAAGTTTTATCGTGAGAACCATATTCTTCAGCCTTTTGAGCCATAAGACCTACATTAGGTACAGTACCCATTGTAGTAGGGTCAAAAGCGCCATGTTTTTTACAAAAATCAATAGTTGCTTGGTAAATACCTGCATAGCTACTATCAGGTATTACAGCTTTTGTGTCTTGAGCATTACCTTCTGAATTCCACATTTTACCTGAATTTCTAATCATTGCTGGCATAGAAGCATCAATAATTATATCACTAGGTACGTGTAAGTTAGTTATTCCTTTGTCAGAATTAACCATAGCTAAATCTGGACCATTAGCAATAGCTTCTTCAATTGCTTTTAAAATCTCTTTATGCTTAGCCTCAGGTAATTCTTTTAGTTTATTTAATAAACTTTCAAGTCCGTTATTAGGGCTTACACCTAATTCATCAAACGTTTGCGAATACTTTTCAAAAACATCAGAGAAATATGCTTCCACAACATGACCGAAAATAATAGGGTCAGAAACCTTCATCATTGTTGCTTTCATGTGAACAGAAAATAACACACCTTTATCTTTAGCATCTTTAACTTGTTCTTTTAAGAAAGCTAATAAAGCATCTTTTCTTAAAACAGTAGCATCTATAATCTCACCACTAAGTAAGCTAAGGTTTTCTTTTAATACAGTTTTAGCACCATCTTTAGAAGTGAATTCTATATTTACACTTGTTGCGTCAGAAAGTGTTAGTGATTTTTCATTTGATTTAAAATCATTTTCACCCATAGTAGCTACATGAGTTTTAGAGTCTGAACTCCAAGCTCCCATTGAGTGAGGGTTTTTCTTTGCATAATTTTTTACAGCTCTTGGAGCTCTACGGTCAGAGTTACCTTCTCTAAGAACAGGATTTACAGCACTACCTTTAATTTTATCGTAACGTGACTTAATCTCTTTTTCTTTGTCGTCTTTTGGTTCGTCTGGGTAATTAGGTAAAGCATAACCTTTACTTTGTAATTCAGCGATAGCTTCTTTTAATTGAGGTATTGAAGCACTAATATTTGGTAATTTGATAATGTTTGCTTCAGGGTTCTTGGCTAATTCACCTAATTCTAATAAATCATCAGCAATACGTTGATCTTCATTTAAAAAGTCTGGAAACGTAGCTATAATTCTTCCTGCAAGCGATATGTCCTTGGTTTCAATATCTATGCCACAGGTTTTTGTAAATGCTTTAACTATTGGTAAAAATGACTGAGTTGCTAAAGCAGGAGCTTCATCCGTCTTTGTGTAAATTATTTTAGGCATTATTTTTTGATTTTTTTATGTGTATTAACCATAACAAATATACGATTTTATAGTTTTTTTTTAATGAACTAATAACAAATATATTGTGATAAAATTTGTTAAGATTGTTGTGATTTGTTGTAACGATAAAAGCCATATCAATTGCTTTTAGCATTGATATGGCTTTTTTAGAAATAGCTTGCAAATTTAATGTTTTGCATATTTTGCAAAACGGCAACCATTGATTGCTTTTGCGTCTATTTATACTTTAAATATATAAAATTATTTAATTAGCTCCAAATATTTTTTAAGTCATGCTTAAATATAGGGTATAAAAAAACCCGCGTATAGCGGGTTTTCATATGTATAAGTTTTGAACTTAAGAACGAATTTCTTTAATTCTTGCTTTTTTACCAGTAAGACCTCTAAAGTAAAAGATACGAGATCTTCTAACTTTACCTCTTTTGTTAACTTCTACTTTTTGTAATGCAGGCATGTTAATAGGGAAGATACGCTCTACACCAATTGTACCAGACATTTTTCTAATAGTGAAAGTTTCTGATGATCCAGAACCTCTTCTTTGAATAACAACACCTCTAAAAAACTGAGTACGTGTTTTTTCACCTTCCTTAATTTCGTAATAAACAGTGATTGTATCACCTGCTGAAAACTTTGGAAATTCTTTTTTAGTTACAAATTCGTCTTCAACAAATTTTAATAATGATTCCATCTTTATGATTTACAGTTTGTTATAAATCAACATTCACGATTATCGTCAGAGGTTAATTTAATGGATTGCAAAAGTAGTTAATATAAAATAAAAAGCAATAAAATATTAATATTTTTTCAATTATTTATTGACGTTAAATAATTGAGAATTAGAATAGATATCTTTTTTATTTAGATAAAAGAAGTTTAGGGTGATTTTAATGCTCTATTTAAGTAAATCTGGTCTAAGCTTTTCAGTGCGTTCTTGAGCTTTATCTTCACGCCATTTTTCAATTTTAGGAAAATTACCACTTAATAGAATATCAGGAACTTTCATTCCTTTATATTCAGAAGGCCTAGTGTAAACAGGCGGAGCAAGTAAATTATCTTGAAAAGTATCCGTTAAAGCTGAAGTTTCATTGTTTAAAACTCCAGGAATTAACCTAATAATTGTGTCACAAAGTACAGCAGCACCTAATTCACCACCCGATAAAACATAATCTCCGATAGAGATTTCACGTGTAATGTAGGCATCACGAACTCTTTGGTCAACACCTTTATAATGCCCGCACAAAATAATAATATTATTTAAAAGAGACATTCCGTTGGCAATTTTTTGATTTAATGTTTCGCCATCAGGACTCATGTAAATAACTTCATCATAATCACGGTCTGCTTTTAATGAAGAGATACATTTGTCAATAGGTTCAATCATCATTACCATACCAGCACCACCACCAAATTGATAATCATCAATTTGATTGTAACTCATTTTTGTATAATCACGTAAGTTGTGCATGTGTACTTCAACAATATCTTTTTCAATTGCTCTTTTAAGTATACTTGCTTCAAACGGACTTTTTAAAAGTTCAGGAAGTACGGTAATAATATCAATCCGCATGTTTGATTTAGGTGTTGAAAAAGGCTAAAATTATTTAGCCTTTTTATTTCTATTTATTTCGTCTTGATATTGTCTGCTAATTTTTTGTTCTCTCTCTAAAGCTTTTCTTCTGTGGTTTTCATATTCAACCTCTAATTCAGATAGATTTGTTTTAGCTTCTTGAGTCAAAATATTACTATTTCTAAATTTATAGATAAAGAATAATAGCATTAATAATAAAACACCAATTACTGTCCATAGAATTACGTTGTATGTTGCTTTTGCAACTAAAATACCAAAGAAAGACATACTATCTTTTTCTTCAGTTACTGAAACCAAATTATTAGATGTTGTGTTTAACTTTTCATTAAGAGTATTGATATTCTTCTCATTTTCAACAATAGTATTTTTAAGTTCAACAGTTTTTTTGTTGATTAAATCAAGAGTATCTGCAACGTTTTGCTTTAATTTATTAAGGCTTGTAACTTTTACAACTTCGTAGTGTACTCCTTTTGCTCTGTAGTTACCAGATTTTTTAGCTAAATATTCAAACTGCCCTATAATTGGGCCAGATTCTAATGTAGCATCTATGTCTGTATCGTCTTCAGTTTCTTGTGCAAATTGTAGGTTAACAGACAATAGGGCAAAAGCAATGAGTAATAACTTTATTTTTTTCATATAGTATTAAGTTCTTAAAAATTTATTAAAGGTTGAATTCAAAAAAAATTAGAGGTTTGCAAAACTACTTTATAAATATCATATAGGAAAAAAAAATACTAAATTCCTATAACTTCTTATAACTGATATTTTGTTTTGTAACGTAGGCATAATTTTATTTTATATGTAAAGTGCTCCTAATTAGGAGCACTTTATTAATTTATATGTTGTTGTTTTATTGGAGAATTATACGTTCTTTTTCTCCTTTTTTATTCAACATTGTAATACTTGTGCTATGATATTTAGATATACGGCCAAATAATACTTTTGCGTCTTTTATATCATTAATTTCTTCATCACCTACTGAAAGTAGAATTTTACCATCTAAACCATAACCTTGGTATCTTTCAGAAACACCAATTATTTTTACTCCTTTTTTTGTTTTAAATTCCTTACGGTCTTTATCATTTAAGTTTTTAACTTCTAAATCCATAATAGGAAGTACAATTGTCTGTCTTTCTTTTAAGATTACGGTAAAATCTAAAGCTTCATCATTTCTCAAAACATTTACGTTCAAAGTGTCACCTGGTCTTTTTGTAGATAAGTAGCCCGTTAAATCTGGGTATTTGTGTACGTCTATTTCGTCTAGTTTTTTAATTACATCTCCAGAAGCTATTCCTGCATCAAAAGCACCAGAGTCTTCAGTAACATCATCAACGTAAACTCCATCAATATTATTAATACCTTTTTCAATAGCGTAAGGCGTATCTAAACGAACTGCTTTAATACCTAGTATTCCTTTTTGAACATTACCATATTCTAAAATATCGTCTATTACTTTTTTAGCAATATTACTTGGTACCGCAAAAGAATACCCAACATAAGAACCAGTTTGTGAGGTGATTGCAGTATTAATACCAATTAAGTCACCATTAGTGTTTACTAAAGCGCCACCACTATTTCCTGGGTTTACAGCAGCATCTGTTTGTATAAATGACTGGTCAATTCTTCCTAAAGATCTTGCTTTCGCACTAACAATACCCGCTGTAACTGTTGAAGTTAAATTAAAAGGATTACCAACGGCTAATACCCATTCACCAATTTTAGCATTGTCAGAATCACCAAATGCTAAATATGGTAAATTATTTTCTGCATCAATTTTTATAAGTGCAATATCAGTATTTGGATCTGTACCTATTAGTGAAGCATCGTAAGTTAAATTATTATTTAATGTAACCTGCAGTTTTGTTGCACCATCAATAACATGGTTATTGGTAACTATATATCCATCAGGAGAAATAATAACGCCAGAACCCGCGCCTCTTACTTTAGGTTTTGTATCGGTCTCATAACCATAAAAAAATTCCATTATATTTTTAGGACCTGTATTAATACTAAGGTTTTTTACGTGGACTACAGCATTCACAGTAGTTTCTGCTGCAGAAGTAAAATCCACTTCATTTATGCCTGCTCCTTTAGCAGAAGTAGGTGTATAACTTACAGGAGCAAAAGGAATATCAGAATTTTCAGTAAATACGTATGATTTTTGTTCAAAAAACATTTTGTAAGCTCCTAATGTAATTGCCCCGGCAAACACAGAAACCAATAATAAATTCGCAAATTTTTTCATAATCTGTTTACATTTTTAACTTTAACATTGTAAAATTAACAGTTTTGAAGCAACCATTTTTGTGTTTAACGTCTTTTTAACTGCTAATTTTCCCTTAATAAAATACTACCTTTGTTGTATAACGATAAGAAATGAAACTTACTTTTTATAAATTTCAAGGTACTGGTAACGATTTTGTAATGATTGATAATCGTCAAGGTATATTTAACAAAGATAATACCAAACTGGTAGCTTTTTTATGTGACCGTAAATTTGGCATAGGTGCTGACGGTTTGATACTATTAGAAGATGAGCCAGGAATGGATTTTAAAATGGTTTATTATAATTCGGATGGTAACCAAAGCACGATGTGTGGTAATGGTGGGCGCTGTTTGGTTGCTTTTGCGGCACATTTAAACGTCGTAGAAGATAAAGCTACTTTTAATGCTGTTGATGGTTTACATTATGCAACTATTAGTGATGATGTTGTTAGTCTTCAAATGACAGATGTTGATGAAGTTAAAATTAAACCTAATGCTACTTTTTTAGATACAGGTTCTCCTCATCATGTGCAATTAGTAGCGAATATTGATGATTATGCAGTAAAAACTGAAGGTGCTAAACTTAGGTATGGTATTTATGGTGAAAAGGGGAGTAACATAAATTTTGTGGAGCCTACGGCTGATAAAGTTTTTAAGGTTAGAACCTACGAAAGAGGAGTAGAAGATGAAACTTTGTCATGTGGTACGGGTGTTACAGCAGTTGCTATTGCTATGCATAAAACAGGAAAAACTGCTGATAATGAAATTAAAATTAGTGCACCTGGTGGTCATCTAAAGGTTAAATTTGATGTGGTTGATGAAAAATATACAAATGTGCACCTAATTGGCCCTGCTAAATTTGTTTTTAAAGGTGAAATAGATGTTTAGTCTCAAAGGCGAACATATTTATTTAAGGGCTTTAGAGCTTAGTGATTTAAACTTTCTGTATAAAATAGAAAACAACACTGATGTTTGGGAAATTAGTGGAACTACAACCCCTTATTCAAAACAAGTCCTACAGTTGTATTTAGATAATGCGCATAGAGATATTTATGACGTAAAGCAATTGCGTTTATGTATATGTGCCATTGATGATACTGTGGTTGGTTTAATTGATTTGTTTGATTTTGATCCTAAAAACCGTAGAGCGGGTATAGGCATTATTATAGCATCACAACAAAGTAGAAACCTAGGTTTTGGAGCAGAAGCTTTAGAATTGCTTTGCGGGTACTCAAGAGTAACTTTAGAAATGCATCAGCTATATTGTAATATTCTAGAAGATAATAAGGCTAGTATTCATTTGTTTGAAAAGTTAGGTTTTGAGCAAGTGGGAATAAAAAAAGATTGGATTGCTTCCGATGGAAAATTTAAAAATGAGATTCTTTATCAAAAAATATTTAATTAATGCTTAAAAAGATTGTTTTAGCTGTTGTGGCTATTGGTTTAGTAATATGCGGCATATTTGCATATAAAGTTTATGATGCTTTTTTTACACCAAATACATCGTTTAATAATGAAGAAGCTTTTGTGTATATACCTTCAGACTCTAATATAGAAGATGTTAAAGTGCTTTTAGAGCCTTTGTTAGATGATGTTGAAACATTTGAAGCTGCGGCTAAACGAAAAGGTTATGCGTCAAATGTAAGAGGAGGTAAGTATGTTATTAAAAAAGGAATGAATAATCATGAATTGGTTAATGTTTTAAGACTTAGGGGGCTTGAAGTTAAGTTAGCTTTTAATAATCAAGAGACATTAGCTGATTTAGCGGGTAGAGTTGCTACTCAAATAGAGGCAGATAGTTTATCATTAATAAGTGCTTTCAATGATTCTGATTTTTTAAAAGAAAACGGATTTACCGAACAGACTAAATTGGCGATGTACATACCTAATAGTTATAATTTTTATTGGAATACATCAGCGACAGCATTTAGAAGTAAAATGCTTAAAGAATACCATCGTTTCTGGAATGAAGAGCGTTTGGTAAAAGCTAAAAGGCTTAATTTAACACCGGTAGAGGTTGTTACCTTAGCTTCTGTTGTACATAAAGAAACTGCTAAAGTCGATGAACGACCAAGAGTAGCTGGTGTTTATTTAAATAGATTGAGAAAAAACATTTTATTACAGGCTGACCCTACGGTTATCTACGCGATAAAACTACATACAGGTGATTTTAATCAAATAATTAAAAGAGTTTTATATAGAGATTTAGAATTAGATTCTCCTTATAACACCTATAAATATGCTGGTTTGCCTCCGGGTCCAATTGCTATGCCCGATATTTCTGCTGTAGATGCGGTTTTAAATTCAGAGAAGCATGATTACTATTATTTTGTAGCAAATGTTGAGAATTTTGGATACCATAAATTTGCAAAAACACTTTCGCAACACAACCGAAATAAGGAGCAGTACATCCGATGGATTAATAGTCAAAAGATTAAAAGATAGGCGTTTAAGCCGATTTTAACGGTATTTTATCTAAAATAAGGCACATTTTAAGATTTTTCTAGCGTTTGTATCCTTGAAATGGTGGTATATTTGCCCCGCGAATTTAAGCAGGTCGATTTTTTAGACCAGTAAGTCTTAAGAAATTTAATTTATGAGGAAGTGGATAAACGTAAGTTGTCCCCTTATCATGATCTTAATTTTAGCAAGTTTTGGGTTAAAAACGCCTACAAATAATAGGGTGCCAAGCTCGCTAAAAGTAAAAGAACCTACTTTGGTTTCGTTTCCCAAAAACGAAATCGCTATAACGAAAATGAAAACTATTTTGTTGCCTCCTTATATAGGAAGTTCATATATAGGATTTAGAGAAGCTGTTGCTTTTAAAGAGTCGCAGGGTAAATACGGAGTAATAAACTCTTTAGGGTATTTGGGGAAATATCAGTTTGGAGTTGGGACTCTTGAGTTAGTTGGGGTGTATAACCCAGATTATTTTTTATCAAATCCAATGCTCCAAGAGAGAGTATTTATGGCGAACATAGCTCGTAATAAATGGATTTTAAGAAGAGATATTAAAAGATTCTCTGGTTTAAAAATAAGAAACGCTCAAGTAACGGAGTCTGGAATTATAGCGGCAGCTCATTTAGCGGGTCCTGGAAACGTAAAAAAATATTTACGTTCAAATGGTGCTTTTGATGTTGCTGATGATTATGGTTCAACCATAAATTATTATATTAAGTTGTTTTCTGGTTATGATATATCAATCATTTCTCCAGTTAGAAATGCTAGAATTTAGCGGTTCAACTTAAATAAAAAGGTAAAGCCTTATTGTGTTAGCAATAAGGCTTTTTTTATGCTTGAATTATAAAAATTGCAGGTCTTTTATGTAGTTCCAATTTTTCGGTAGACCAATCTTTTATAGTTTTAGTTACAATATACTCTGTTGGTAATGTGATATCACACGCAACACAAACCTTTGTATAAGGGTTTAATGTTTTGCAAAGCTCAGCAAACAATTTATCGTTTCTATAAGGTGTCTCAATAAATAACTGCGACTGTTCATAATCTTTAGAGAGTTTTTCTAGTCTTTTAATCTTACTTTTTCTTTCGCTAGCTTCAATAGGTAAATAACCATTGAATGCAAAATTTTGACCATTAAAACCACTAGCCATTAATGCAAGTAGAATAGAAGAAGGGCCAACTAAAGGAATAACTTTAATGTTTTTTTCGTGCGCGATACGTACAACGTCAGCACCAGGATCGGCAATACCAGGGCAACCAGCTTCTGAGATTACGCCAACATCATGACCATCTAAACAAGGTTGTAGAAAAGTAGGTATTATTTCTGGCTCAGTAAATTTATTTAAAGCTTCTAAGTTTAAATCAGATTGTGATTTTTTAGAGCTTATTTTTTTTATAAATCTACGGGCTGTTTTTTCATTTTCAACTATAAAATAGTTGATGTTTTCAATAGCTCCCTTTATAGAAATTGGTAAAACCTCTAATGGTTCATTGTCACCTAAAGTAGTTGGTATTAAGTATAAACTTCCGGTTTTAGTATTTTCCATATTAGGAATTTTTGGTTTTATTCTCCTAACTTATCGGCAATAGTAGAGCAAGCATTGTCAATTAATTGATATACATGTTCAAAACCATTGTCATCGTGATAAGGATCAGGAACTTCTTTGGTTTCTAAATCTGTTTCAGATAAAAGTAATTTTACTTTTTCTTTTTGGTTTTGGTCTCTTGTTAATTTAGTAATGTTATTATAATTATTTAAATCCATTACGTAAATAGTGTCGAATTTATCAAAATCCTCAATTTTAAATTGTCTGCATTTTTGTTCTGAAATATCTATATCGTATTTTTTAGCAACAGCTATAGATCTTGGGTCTGGCGAGTTTCCTATATGGTAACCTCCAGTTCCTGCAGAATCAATATAAACAGAATTACTATTAACTTTATTTTTGAGAATACCTTCAGCTAATGGTGACCTGCATATATTTCCTAGGCATACCATTAATATGTTAGTTTTCATAATGTCAATTTAAGAAAATTTCTTCGTAAGGTCATCGATATATTTGCGAAACTGCTTATCAGTTTCAGCAAGATTGTCTACAGTTTTACAAGCATGCAATACTGTTGCGTGATCTCTTTTTCCTATTTGAGAGCCAATACTTGCTAAAGATGCTTTTGTAAACTTCTTGGCAAAAAACATTGCTAGTTGTCTGGCTTGTACAATATGGCGTTTTCTAGTTTTTGACTGTAATGTTGCAACATCCATTTCAAAGTAATCAGAAACTACTTTTTGTATGTAGTCTATAGATACCTCACGTTTTGTATTCTTAACAAATTTTTCAACAACTTGTTGAGCAAGGTCTAAGGTAACTTCTTTTTTATTGAATGATGATTGAGCTATTAATGATATAATAGCTCCTTCAAGCTCTCTCACATTCGTTTTAATGTGTTTAGCAACATAATCAATAATATCTTCAGGCATTTCAACACCATCACGATATAGCTTATTTTTTAAGATCGATATTCTTGTCTCGTAATCAGGACTTTGTAATTCAGCTGACAATCCCCATTTAAACCTAGATAATAAACGTTGTTCAATATCTTGCATGTCAACAGGAGCTTTATCTGATGTTAAGATGACCTGTTTTCCATTTTGGTGTAAATGGTTAAATATGTGAAAGAATACATCTTGTGTACCTGATTTACCTGATAAAAATTGAACATCATCAATAATTAATACATCAATTAATTGGTAGAAATGTATAAAATCATTTCTCGTATTCTTTTTTACAGACTCAATATACTGTTGTGTAAATTTCTCTGCAGAAATATATAAAACAGTTCTTTCTGGGTATTTATCTTTTATTTCAACACCAATAGCATGTGCTAAGTGTGTTTTTCCTAAACCAACACCACCAAAAACAAGTAACGGGTTAAATGATGTTCCACCTGGCTTATTGGCAACTGCCATACCAGCAGAACGAGCTAATCTATTAGAATCTCCTTCTAAAAAGTTTTCAAAATTATAGTTAGGGTTTAATTGAGATTCTATTTTTATGTTTCTAATTCCAGGAATTACAAACGGGTTTTTTAATTGTGGGTTTTTAGATTTTATGGCAACATCTAGTTCTTGAGCAGGAACAGTACTTCTGTTAGCACTAGGAATTTTTTCGGTAAACGGTTCTTTGTTACCGTATGTGTTTTCCATTTTTATAATGTAAACTAATTTAGCACTTTCGCCAAGCTCTTTGGTTAATGATACTTTTAAAAGTTTTACATAATGTTCTTCAAGCCACTCGTAGAAAAATTTACTCGGAACTTGAATACTTAAAGCGTTCTCAGATAGCTTGATAGGCTTAATAGGCTCAAACCACGTTTTGAATGCCTGCGGTTGGATGTTATCTTTGATAAAGTCCAAACAGTTTTTCCATACGGAATTAGCAGTAACACTCATTATTTGATAAATCTTAATAGGGGTGGTTAGTAATAATTTTTTAATCTTGCGTTCTTTTGCTAGAAAAGAATTTCGTTTCTTACGCTTGGCAAATATGTGAACAAAAAAACTAAAAAAAAAATCCGTTGGTATTGAATTTTCAGTTTTTTTTTACCATATGACTTTTAAAAAAAAGTAAAGCTTTTAAATATATAATTTTTACACATATAAATCATGAATTTTAACAAAATTTCTTTTAGGGTTCGTTACGGTGAAACAGATCAAATGGGAGTCGTATATCACGGCAACTACGCGCAATACCTAGAGATGGGAAGGATAGAGTGGCTTCGAAACAAAGGAATTTCTTACAAAAAACTTGAGGAAAATGGTACGATATTACCCGTTATTTCTTTAAGTGTGAAGTTTAAGAAATCTGCTTTGTATGATGACATGATTACAGTGGAAACAATATTAAAAAAAACACCTACCGTTAAGATTGAGTTTGACTATGTGATATACAATGAAAAAGGAGATGTTTTGGCAACTGCCAATACTGTTTTGGCTTTTGTTGATGTAAGAAAAAACCGCCCTATAAAATGTCCGCCAGAAGTTTTGGAAGTATTAATTAAAGATTAATCTTTTAGAGTTTTTTAATTTTTATTGTGTGAATTTCTGAAAAGATATTGAATATTTTTTCTTTATCATTTTTGCGAACAGAAATTACAATTGTGCAATCTAATTCCATTTTTTGAGAAACAATAGATAACTGCTCTTGTTTTATAATGCGCATAATTTTATCCATATCTGCATACTCAAAAAACACTTCAAATTGTACTTGAATAATTTTTTCAATAATGTTTGAGTTTTCTAAAGCTAATTGTGCGCCTGTTTTATAAGCACTTATTAAGCCACCGACACCAAGTTTTGTACCGCCAAATATTCGGGCTACAGCAACTAATATATTGGTGACTTCAAATGATTGTATTTGACCATAAATAGGCAATCCGGCAGAATTATTTGGTTCGCCATCATCATTAGCTCTATAGTTTAATTGTTCTGTGCCTAATTGCCATGCATAGCATACATGTCCGGCAGTGTGGTGCTTTTTTCTTAATTGTTCTATAATTGGTTTTACTTCTTCTTCTGATTGTATGGGAAATGCATATCCGAAAAATTTACTCTTTTTTTCTTTAAAAAGAATTTCTTCAGATGGTTTTGAGAGTGTTTTATAGGTATCTGATGGTTTTTCCATTAAAACAAAGCTACTAATATGATACTAATTACTGCTAATCCGATACCTATCCAGTTTTTTATAATCAACTTTTCTTTGAATAAAAGAATGCCTAATAATGTTGTGAATAAAACTACAGCTACATTGTTAATTGTAAAAATTGAAGAGCTATCTAAAAAACTATTTTGTAATGCTTTCAGTAGAAAATATAAAGTAATGTAATTGAAAACGCCTAGTATGATACCGCCAACTAAATTTTTGTAATTTTTCTTTAAAGGTATTTTGTAAGATCTTATTAGAATGAATAGTAACCCTAAAACACCTGCAGATAAAAAAACTACACTACAAAAAAGTGGAAATTCATTTTCAGGGACATGGTTTTTTTGTAAATACTTTAAACTTGCATCAATACTCCCAGAACCTAAAAACAATAATAGTGGCAATAAAAATGAATTATTTATTGCTGGCGATTTTTTATCTTTTAGTGATGAAAAATATACAGCACTCAAAGCTAATAGTATTCCAATTATTTTTAATAAACTTAAGTTCTCATTGTAAATACTTACACCTACTATAACCGGGATTACTAATGACATTTTTGAAGCCACAGATGCTACCGATACTCCAATTTTTTGAGATGTTAGTGCGGTAACGTAAAAAACAGTAATAAACAAAAAACCTAAACAAACAGTAGGCGTAAACCACAGTTTATTTGGTAAATCGGTTAAAATTATAGTTTCTTTATAGAAAAATAATGAAAAAATACTTGCTACAAAATAGTTGGTAATTATAGCATATAGCGTTTGTATTTTGTAGTTGTTGAATAGTTTAAATATTACAAAAAGAGAACTAGAAAATAAGATGCATAATATTAAATAAAGCATTTATAATTTAGATTTCATCTGAGTAATATCTTCTTCGCCAACCAATAAATTCCAGCTTTTTATGCCTAATTCGGTTGAAGAATCTGTGTTTTCTTTAGTGTCGTCAACAAAAAAGGTTTCTTCAGGTTTTAGATTGTTTTCAGCTAAAACAAATTCATAAATATTAGTATTAGGCTTTCTTAGGTTGATTTCATGTGATAAATAAAACTTTTCAAAACAAGCTTTAAATCTTTCAAACCTATCAGAGCCAATAGAAGTGGTAGCAAAATCAATGTGAATTTCGTTGGTGTTACTTAACAAGAAAAGACGGTATTCTTTTTCTTTGGCTAATTGCTCTATAAATTCAAGTCTTTCTTCAGGAAGATCTAAAAGTATACTATTCCAGGCTTCTTTAATTTCTTCAGGACTCGCATCAGGAAAAATTTGATTCAATTTTACGATAAAATCATTTGATGTCATCAAACCCATTTCATAAGTTTTAAAAATTTCATCTAATTCTGGTGTAATTTTAGTGTAACCAACTTTAGCAAGTGCAGTAAATACAGCAGGTTTATCTAAATTGATGAAAATATCTCCAAAATCAAAAATAATATTCTTAATCATTATAGTATATTTTTAAAATGTCTGTATCTATGTTTTTGGTTTCTTTAAGTTCACCAGTTATCAGAGGTGCTTTTGTGCCTTTTTTGAAAGTTGAAACTCCTGTAAAAACACGAGCTTCATCCCACAAATTTTCATCAATAAAAGTTTGTAGTGTTTGCAAGCCACCTTCAATAATTACACTTTGTATGTTTTGTTTATGAAGAGCTTCGCAAATTTGAGAAGCTATGTTTTTGCTAAAATCTATTAGAATGTAATCATTACCATTATCATGTTTTAAAATATCAGGTATTTCAGTAAAAATTATTGTTTTAATACTTTTATCACGTACATGATGACTCGTATCGATTTTTAAAGTTCTATCCAAAATAATCCTTGTTGGGTTTTTTCCAGTCCAGTTTCGAACATCTAATTTGGGGTTGTCTTCTAAAACAGTATTTGTGCCTACTAAAATTGCTTGTTCTTCAGCTCTCCATTGGTGAACAAGTTGCTTTGAATATGAATTTGTAATCCAGAATGGTTGTTTCTCTCTAGCTCTCAACGATTTATCAGGTGCAATGAAACCATTTGCTGTTGCAGCCCATTTTAAAATAATATATGGTCTATTTTTCTCTTGAAATGTTAAAAAACGTTTGTGGTGAGTTCTGCATTCTTTTTCTAAAACGCCAACAGTTACATTACAACCAGCATCTTTTAATCTTTTAATACCTTGTCCAGCAACTTTTTCATGAGGATCTAAAAGCCCGATAACCACATTTTTAATTTTATGTTTTATAATTAAATCGGCACAAGGTGGTGTTTTTCCGTAATGTGAACATGGTTCAAGTGTTACATAAATTGTAGCATTAACAAGTAAACTTTTGTCTGCTACAGAATTAATGGCATTTACTTCCGCATGTGGGCCACCGTATTCACTTGTGTACCCTTCTCCAATAATTTTGTTTTCAAGAACAATAACAGCACCAACCATTGGGTTGGGAGCGGTATCTCCTAAACCACTTTGAGCAATTTCTATGCAACGTAAAATGTAAAATTCATGTATCTTCACGGCACAAAAATAGGATAATAAATAGATTTGACTTAAGGAATACATGGGAAGTATTATAATTCGAGAGATTAAGCAAAAAGATAATGCTAGTGTCGCAAAAGTTGTGCGAAAAGTATTGGTTGATTTAGGTGTGCCTAAGGTAGGTTCTGCTTATGAAGATAAATCTTTAGATCAAATGTTTGAGAATTATAATGTGCCAAATGCTGCCTATTTTGTTGTTGAAGAAAATGAGCGAATCATAGGCTGTTGTGGTTTGGCTAAATTAGACAATTACGAAGGTAATGTTTGTGAGCTTCAAAAAATGTATTTTTTAGAGGAGGTTAGAGGTAAGGGCATAGGGTCTAAAATGATTAATAAGTGTATTGTAAAAGCTAAAGATTGTGGTTTTGATAAAATGTATTTAGAAACCTTACCATATATGGAAGCGGCGCAAAAACTGTATAAGAAAAATGGTTTCGAGTATTTAGATGCTCCTTTAGGTGGTACTGGTCATCATGCATGTACAGTTTGGATGTTAAAAGATTTAAAGTAGATTAAATATGCTTTTACAAGAAATAAAAAACATATTTCATAAAGAGCTTGATGTTATTTACCAAAAAGAAGAAGTAAATAGCTTCTTTTATTTGTTAATAGAACATCATTTAGGTTTGCAACGTTTTGTTTTGGTTATGGAGCCAAATTTAGTAGTTAAAAAAACTGAAGAATCGCCTTTGTTTGAAGCGTTAAGCAAACTGAAACTCGACATTCCGATTCAGTATATTATAGGAACTACCGAATTTATGGATTTGGAGTTTATTGTTAATGAAAATGTATTAATTCCGAGACCAGAAACAGAAGAATTAGTGCGTTGGATTTTAGATGATATTAAAAATCATAATTCTAAATTAAAAATATTAGATGTTGGTACTGGTAGTGGTTGCATTCCTATTTCGCTAGCAAAGCATTTGCCAAACGCTGAAGTATTTACCATAGATGTTTCTAGTGCTGCAATAGCTGTTGCAAAGCAAAATGCTAAATCAAATAAGGTTTCAATTGCATTTATTCATGATAGTATTTTAGAGATTGAATCTCTAGGGCAAAAATTTGATATAATTGTTTCAAACCCACCATATGTGCGTGAACTAGAGAAGCTAGCAATGAGTGAGAATGTTTTAGAACACGAACCAGAATTAGCGTTGTTTGTTTCCGATGATAATCCACTTGTGTTTTATAAAAAGATAACAGAATTTGCTTCTCAGAATTTAACTAAAAATGGTAAATTGTATTTTGAAATAAACCAGTATTTAGGCAAAGAGACCTCTAATTTATTAGAAAAAGATAATTTTTCAGCTATTGAGTTACGACAAGATATGTTTGGTAATGATCGAATGCTGAAAGGAATAAAAAATTAAAATAACCCATCTTTAAAAAATGGATAGTAAAGAAAAAATAGAAGCTTTAAGAACTGCTCTTCGTGAGCATAATTACAATTATTATGTTTTAGATACTCCAACGATATCCGATTATGATTTTGATATGCAATTAAAAGAATTGCAAGATCTTGAAGCAAAATATCCTGAGTTTTATGATGCCACTTCACCAAGTTTGCGTGTGGGTGGTATGGTTACTAAAAACTTTGAAACGGTAGCTCATGATAGCCGTATGTATTCATTGGATAATAGCTATTCAAAAGAAGATTTAGAAGATTGGGAAAAGCGTATTCAACGTAATTTAGGTGATGTTCCTGTTGAATTTACTTGTGAACTTAAATACGATGGGGCGTCAATAAGTATTACCTACGAAAACGGACAATTAGTGCGTGCATTGACTCGTGGAGATGGTTTTCAAGGTGATGATGTGACAAATAATATAAAAACTATTAAATCAATTCCATTGCAACTAAAAGGTGATTACCCTGCAAAGTTTGATATTAGGGGAGAGATTGTTTTACCTTTTGAAGGTTTTGCAAAAATGAATGCAGAACGTGTTGAAAATGGCGAAGAGCCATATATGAACCCACGTAATACGGCTTCAGGAAGTTTAAAATTACAAGATAGTTCGCTAGTTGCACAACGACCTTTAGAATGCTTGTTATATGGAATTGTTGGAGAAAATACAGGGGTGGAATCTCAATTTCAAATGCTAGAAAAAGCAAGAGCGTGGGGGTTTAAAGTCCCAACTGTTGCTAAATTATGCAAGTCTACTGATGAAGTTATGAACTTTGTAGAGCATTGGGATATTCATAGACACGAACTACCTTATGAAACTGATGGTGTAGTTATTAAAGTAAATAATTTACAGCATCAAGAAGAATTAGGATATACCTCAAAATCGCCACGTTGGGCAATGGCGTATAAGTTTAAAGCAGAACAAGTTTCTACGTATTTAAATGAGATTACATATCAAGTAGGGCGTACAGGAGCAATTACTCCTGTTGCAAATTTAAAGCCTGTTTTATTGGCAGGAACAACAGTGAAAAGAGCATCATTACACAATGCAGATCAAATTGCTAAGTTTGATATTCGTGAAGGTGATACTGTTTTTGTAGAAAAAGGAGGTGAAATTATTCCTAAAATTGTTGGTGTAGATTTCACAAAACGACCAGATGATTCAGAGCCTACAAAATATATAGACCATTGCCCAGAATGTGACGCGTCATTAGAGCGTACTGAAGGTGACGCAAAACATTATTGTCCAAATTTTTATGGTTGTCCGCCTCAAATTACGGGTAGAGTTCAGCATTATATCTCTCGTAAAGCAATGGATATTGAAGGTTTGGGCGGTGAAACTGTAGAGCTTTTGTATAAAGAACAGTTAATTAAAAATTATGCTGATTTGTACATTTTAACTAAAGAGCAAGTAATGCCATTGGAGCGTATGGCTGAAAAGTCTGCTGAGAATTTGGTAAATGGCGTAAAAGCATCTATCCAAATCCCTTTTGAACGTGTGCTTTTTGCATTGGGTATCCGGTTTGTGGGTGAAACAGTAGCTAAAAAGTTGGCTAAAGCGTATAAAAATATTGATGCTTTAAAAATTGCGACTGTTGAAGAACTTGTAAAAGTTGATGAGATAGGAGAGCGGATTGCTAATAGTGTTGTTGAATTTTTTCAGAATGAAGTTAATCAAAAAATTATTGAACGGTTAAAAAGCTATGGTGTGCAATTTGAACTTTCTGCTGAAAAGTTAGAAAATCAAACAGAAGAATTGAAAGGCCAGACTTTTGTGGTTTCAGGTGTGTTTGAAAAAGTAAGTAGAAATGAACTTAAAAAATTAATAGAAGATAATGGAGCTAAAGTAGGGTCTTCAGTTTCATCAAAAACTACTTTTTTGGTAGCAGGTGATAAAATGGGGCCAAGTAAACGAGCTAAAGCAGAGAATTTAGGTGTTGCTATTATTACAGAAGATGAGTTTTTAGCAATGATAAATTCATAAAAATATATTGCGGTTTTTTTTGTTAAAACTTAAATAATTGTGTGCTGAATAGTCATAATATAATCTAATTGTTAATTTAATATACTTTCTGTAAATAAAGTGTTTATCTTCTTAAATTTACAGTACATAAAACACTAAATATGAGTCAAGTTGTCACTTTCGGAGAAGTATTAATGCGATTATCACCAAGAGGGAATAAAAAATTTATTCAAGCGAATACTTTAGAGTTTTATTTTGGAGGAACAGAGATAAACGTTGGAATTTCTGTTGCCAATTTTGGAGGAAAAGTAAAGCATATTACATGTATTTCTGATGATTTTATTGGTGACACGGCAATATCATATTTAAATAAATTTGCAGTCGATACATCTTCAGTTGTACGTTCAAACAGGCCTTTAGGAGTATATTTTCTTGAAGTTGGAGCAGTTATGCGCCCAAGTTCAATATCATATAATAGATCTCACTCTTCTTTTTCTGAAATAAAAGCTTCGATGGTTGACTGGGAAGAATCTTTGAAAGATTCAACTCTTTTCCATTGGACAGGAATAACGCCAGCACTTTGTGAAGGTGGTTTTGAAACTTTGCGTGAAGGCTTAATTTTAGCACGAAAAAAAGGAATATCAGTCACCGCTGATCCGACTTACAGAAGTGGACTTTGGAAATATGGAAAAGAAGCAAAACCTGTTTTAACGGAATTACTAGAATACTCAACCATATTTATTGGTGGTATTAATGAGATTAATGAAGTTTTAGATACTAGTTTTGGGTATTCTAATGAAGATTTTGTTGAGGCTAGCAAGCAGTTAATAGAACGTTTTCCATCAATTGAAAAAGTATTTGATAAAATTAGAACTTCTGTAAATTCTTCCTGGCATAAAATTAGGGCTAGAATGTGGAATGGAAATGATTTTAGAGAAACACAAGATTTAGATATTACACATGTTGTTGATAGAATAGGCACTGGTGATGCTTTTGCCGGTGGTTTAATTTATGGTTTGCAAGAGAAATTTGATGATTATAAAGCAATGGAATTTGCAAGTGCGGCATGTGCTTTAAAACATACTTATGAAGGTGATGTCAACTTCGCTAATGTAAGAGAGGTTATGGCTATTTTAGAGGGTAATGTAACGGGAAGGCTAAATAGATAGTTTCTGAGAGTAAATTTTTATTCTTTTTATTATTAATCCTTATTGTTTTGTTGCATTTTTGAAAAACCAATAAAACAAACTATAACTATGGATTACTTTGTAATTACTGCTATTTTAGTATTTCTATCAGCCATGTTTGGCTATATTAATGTTCGCTTTTTAAAATTACCGAATACAATTGGTTTGATGTTAATCACCATCGTTTTTACGTTAGCTATATTCGGGCTAAGTTATTTTGATGATACACTTTTAAATGCAGAAAAATATATTATAACTCAAATAGACTTTAAAGCAGTTTTGCTTGATGTTATGTTGAGTTTTTTGCTTTTTGCAGGTGCACTACATACTAATTTTGAGCAATTAAAAATTCAGCGAGGTCCTATTTTACTTTTTTCTACATTAGGTGTATTGGTTTCTACATTTCTAGTAGGAACAGTTGTTTTCTACCTATTGAAAATTTTCAGTTTTGATGTTGATTATGTCTATTGTATACTATTTGGAGCATTGATTTCACCAACTGATCCAATTGCTGTTCTTGGTATATTAAAGAAAGCAGGAGTGCCTAAAAAGTTAGAGACTAAAATTGTAGGTGAATCACTTTTTAATGATGGAGTAGGTGTAGTAGTCTTTTTAACAATATATGAATTTGCAAGTCCTTCTACTGAAAGTATGACGGCTCTAGATGTTGTTGAGTTATTTGGTGTTGAAGTTATAGGTGGTATTTTGTTAGGTTTATTCTTAGGATGGGGGACTTATAGATTAATGAGGTCTATTGATGATTATGATATTGAAGTAATCATAACATTGGCAACTGTAATGGTAGGTACTGTAGTCGCTCAAAAGTTACACTTATCAGCACCTTTAGCAATGGTAACAGCAGGTTTATTTGTTGGTAATGATACGTTGCGTGATACTGCTATGTCTGAAATAACAGAAACCTACGTTGATAAGTTCTGGGAATTAATTGATATTCTATTAAACACATTATTATTTGTATTAATAGGGATGGAGATGTTAGTCTTAACCTTTAATGTAGATTATATTTTAGCCGGTCTAATTTCAATACCAGTAATATTACTATGCCGTTACATATCATTGATATTACCTATAAAGATTTTTGAGAAAAAACTAGACTTTGTACCTAAAACTAATTTAATTATGACTTGGGGAGGTTTGCGAGGTGGTATTTCAATTGCCTTAGCTTTAGGTCTCTCGGAAGAGATGAATAGAGATTTGTTTTTAGTAATAACTTATATAGTTGTTGTATTCTCTATTGTGGTTCAGGGTTTAACCGTTGGTAAGTTGGTAAAAAAAGTTGCGGAATAATTCAGTAACCTGAAAACTAATTAATTAGAAGTAAAAAGTTAGAACAATAAAAAAGTCCCGTTCAAATAATGAACGGGACTTTTTAGCCATTGAAAGTATTATATATTAAAGTACTTTTACGTTTACCGCATTTAAACCTTTTCTACCTTCTTCTAAATCAAATTCAACTACATCACCTTCGCGAATTTCGTCGATTAATCCAGAAATGTGAACAAAATGATCTTTATCCACACCTTCTTCAGTGATAAAACCAAAACCTTTAGTGTCATTGAAGAATTTTACTGTTCCTTTACTCATGTTAAAAAATTAATTATTAATAAAATATAGTACAAATATGAGTCAATTATTTAAACTAACAATAGGCAAGGATTAATTATTTGCTTTTTATATGCTTTTTTTAAAGCAAATACTGTTTTTTACGCCAATATACTGCCCGTAATTGTCTGTAATTGAATATTTATTCTTTTTGTAAAGAGCAATTGCATCTGGTTGACGAATGCCCGTCTCAAGAATTGCAGTGGTGTATTTTAAGCTAGAACCCCATTTTTCTAATTCTTGTAATATTTTAGAGCCAATACCTTTGCCTTGGTGTTCAGGTTTTACATACATGCGTTTTACTTCAACCGTTTTCCTATCAAAGGGTTTTATAACTCCGCAACCAATAGCTATCTCATTTTCATAATAAACAATTACATGGTTTAAGCCTTCAATGCCATTAAATTGATGGTAAAAGTCGTGTTCATCGCCATCGGTTTCACTCAAATTAGCGTCTAATGCTTTAACGAGTGCAACAAAATCTTCGTTTTTATATGTGGTTCTTTTTATTGAATGCATTATTTTTTAAATAGTAATACTAATTCCGTTAGCAGCAACATTTTTTTCGGAATCAAAATGAAAATCAATTCTACCTAAATTAACGCCAAAACAGCCAACTTGATTCACTAAAATATTTGTCTGGTTTTTATTTTCAACTACAGTAGGTTTGTCAAGAAAAGTATGTGTGTGACCACCAATAATTAAATTAGTAAACATAGTTTGCTTTGCTAATTTTAAATCATCAATTTTCTTTGAATCATATTTATAACCTAAATGTGAAAGGCAGATAATAAGGTCACATTTTTCATCTTCTTTAAGTATGCGTTCAGTGTCTTGTGCCATTTCAATAGGGTCTAAATACTTAGTTTCTTTATAAAGCTGTTTTGTAACCAGGCCGTCTAACTCAATTCCTACACCGTAAACGCCAATTTTTAATCCATCAACGTTATATGTTTGATAAGGTTTTGTGTGGCCATCCATTATAGTGTTTGAAAAATCATAATTAGAGCTAATAAACTCAAAATTAGCATACGGCAATTGTGAAACCAGGCCTTCAATCCCGTTGTCAAAATCATGATTACCAATTGTGGCGGCATCATAATTAAGCATGCTCATTAGTTTGAACTCTAATTCACCTCCATAAAAATTAAAGTAAGGTGTGCCTTGAAAAATATCACCAGCATCAAACAATAAGGTGTTTGGGTTTTCTTTTCTGATACTGTCAACTAGAGATGCTCTTCGGGCGACACCACCTAAGTTTGGGAATTTTGAATGACTCTCAGGAAATGTATCTATATGGCTATGAACGTCATTAGTATGTAGAATAGTGATTTTTTTATCACTTTTAAGTGTACAGGAGTTTAGCGATAAACCACCTAAACCTACAAAAGCAGAAGTTGCTGTTGTGTTTGATATAAACTTTCTTCTATTCATAATCTAATCTTCAAGTTTTATAAATCTATCATCAATTACAGGTGCTATAGTATCCTTTTTTGTAAAATAATCAATCATGACATTTCTAATCAAATAATTAGTGTCCGTGGTTGAAATATTATTTTTAAAGAAGTCCATATGGTCGCCACCTTTTAAAAGGTAGTCTGATGTTGCTATGTAATAAGTCTTGTTTTCATCAAAAGGTTTGCCCTGAATATTTACTTCTTGTACACTATCATTTTTGTCAACAATAATTTGCAAGCCGGCAAAAGGTTGAGGCTTTTTTGATGCTATTAAGTAATTAACCATTTCTCTAATGGCTTTTCCTTTCATGCCAACCACAATAACGCTATTGTCAAAAGGCATAATTTCATAGGCAGTACGAGCAGAAACATTTCCTTTGGATATAACACTGCGAATGCCACCGTGATTTAATAAAGCAATATCTAAGTTGTTGTTTGTTCGTGATTTAAATACTGGTGCGATAAGCTCTAAAACGGCATCTGCCATTAAATTACCGGCATTAGTATTAAACTTTCCAGCCTTATTAATGTCAGTTGGTGCAAATGCAAGTGTGCTGTCAAGTACTTCGTTAATGCGCTTACGGTAAGGTGTAATAAAATTAGAAATGCTATCAACTTTGGGTATGGTATCAGAGATTGGTATTTCTTTTCCTGTAATTTCTGTTAAGGTTTGTTTTTCTTGTTTGCAAGAGCTGAAAAGTAATAATGTTATAATTATAACAAATTGTTTAATTTTTAAAATCATTTTAGTCTTTATCTTCGTGTAATAATTGCGATGAATATTTCTACATTTGTATAAATGTAAAAATAAATGTTTTTAAAACCTTTACAGCAAAAATTAAAATTTAAATCTGGAGAAAAAGCCATAAAACAATTACTAGAAAACCCTTTAAAAGGTTCAAGAACTAGTAAAGGTATTGGAAGTATTGGCTGTATTGTAGATTTAGACAAGTTTAGTGATACGAATTTATTTTACGAATTTGTTTCGGAATTTTCACTTCGACCAAATTCGGTTAAGATTATCGGGTATAAGAAATTATATGATAAAAATTCGCCATATGCTACTCCTGTTTTTTCAGATAATGATTTAGGTTGGAAAGGAGCAATTGAAAATGGGTATGCTTTAGAGTTTTTTAGTAGAGATTATGATTTGTTGATTAATTATTATGATGATGAGCAACTTCTATTAAAGTTAATGACCTTAAAAACTAAAGCAAGATTAAGAGTTGGTTTTGGAGAAATTGATAATAAATTAAATGATTTAATTATAAATACTCCAATTGCTGATTTTTCAGTGTTTAAAAAAGAATTAAAAAAATACCTTAAAATACTTAGGGAGATAGAATAAAGAATGAAGATGGATAATTTACGCGGCACAGGAGTAGCTCTAATAACTCCTTTTAATGAAGATTTTTCGGTTGATGTAGCTGGTTTGCAACGTGTCGTTGAGCATAGTATAAGTGGTGGAGTTGATTATTTAGTAGTTTTAGGAACTACAGCAGAAACTGCAACACTTACCGCAGATGAGAAAGAATTGGTAATACAAACAATTGTAAAAACCAATGCAGGTAGATTACCCCTTGTTTTAGGAGTAGGAGGAAACAATACAATGCAAGTTGTTGCTGATTTAAATACTATAGATTTATCAGAATTTGTAGCGATACTCTCTGTTTCTCCTTATTATAACAAGCCTACGCAAGAAGGTATTTATCAGCATTTTAAAGCAATTTCTAATGCATCGCCAAAACCAATCATTATATACAATGTACCTGGTAGAACAGGAAGTAATATTGCTGCAGCTACCACTTTACGTTTAGCCCACGATTTTGAAAATATTGTAGCGATAAAAGAAGCTTGTGGTGATATGAACCAAATTGGTGAGATACTTAAAGGAAAACCATCAGACTTTTTAGTGATTTCTGGTGATGATATTACGGCACTTCCTACAGTTTTAGCTGGTGGCGCTGGTGTAATATCAGTTATTGGTCAAGGTTTACCAGGAGAATTTTCTAAATTAATCAACTTAGGAATGAAAAATGAAGTAGGTGAAGCTTATGAAATTCAACATAGGTTAGAGGAAGGTATTAATCTTATTTTTGAAGAAGGAAACCCATCAGGTATCAAATGTATTTTCGAAACTTTAGAACTATCAAAAGCTTACGTTCGTTTGCCTTTAGTAGAGGCAACTCCAAATTTGAAGTCTAAAATAAGCCAATTCGTAAATTCATTATCTAAAGTTTCTGCTTAGTTTATTAAATATTCTTTTGTAATTTAACGTTAAAAGTTAGCTAAAAACATTTGTAAAAGCATACGAACTAGTTATTTTAGCTTTGTAAAAATGTTTTTTAAATCCAAATAGAATCCCTAATTTTGCAGAATGTTTAGAAAAATGCGACCTTTTTTTAGTCTTATTGTTTTAGCAGTAACTTTTAGCTCATGTTCAGAGTACCAAAAAGTACTTAAAAGTGAAGATGTTAAAGCTAAATATGATATGGCTGAAGCCTTTTATGATGAAGGAGATTATAAAAGATCAAATAGATTATTACAGCAAATTGCACCAAAGTATATTGGTAAACCACAAGGTGAGCGTGTAATGTTTTTCTTGTCTGATTCTTATTATCAGATTGAAGATTATAACACAGCAGGATATCAATTTGAGCGTTTTATAAAATCATACCCTAAGAGTGATAAAGCACAAGAAGCTGCTTTTTTAGGTGCTAAAAGTTATTATGAGCTTTCACCAAATTATTCGCTAGATCAAACAGATACAGATAAAGCTTTAGTAAAACTACAAACGTTTATTAATGGGTACCCTGAATCTGAATACATGGCAGAAGCAAATGTGATGGCAGAAAAGCTATCTCAGAAAAAAGAGCGTAAAGCTTTAGAGATAGCAAAACAGTTTACAAAGCTTGGTGAATTTTATACTTTAGATTATTCTATATCTGCAGCGTCAGCGTTAGATAACTTTGTTTTAGACTTTCCTGGATCAATTTATAAAGAAGAGGCACTATTTTACAAGGTTAAAGCGTTAACAAATTTAGCTATGAATAGTACTGAACAAAGAAAGAAAGAACGTTTGAACGATGCTAAGACAGCTTACAACGCGTTAAAGAAGAGTTTTCCACAAACACAATTTGAAAAAGAAGCAAATGTTTTGATGGAGAAAGTTGATAAAGAATTACAAAATTATTCCAAATAAACAAATTTCATTATGAATATGAACGATTTAAAAAATTCAAAAGCACCTGTTTCTACAGTGACAATAAACAAAAATCAGTTTGATGCACCAACAGGAAACATATATGAAGCTATCTCTATTGCTTCAAAAAGAGCCGTTCAGATTAACTCTGAAATCAAAAAAGAGTTATTAGAGAAATTAGAAGAGTTTGCTACTTATAGCGATAGTTTAGAAGAAGTTTTTGAAAATAAAGAACAAATTGAGGTTTCTAAATTTTACGAAAAACTACCAAAACCACATGCATTAGCAGTTGATGAGTGGTTGGCAGATAAAATATACCATAGAAATACAGCGAAAGATCTATAATAAATGTTGAGCGGAAAGAATATCTTATTAGGTATTACCGGGGGTATTGCTGCTTATAAAACAACATTTTTAGTTCGCTTACTTATTAAAGCTGGTGCTAATGTTAAAGTTATTTTAACAGATAGTGCCAGCTCTTTTGTTTCTCCGCTTACTTTAGCTACACTTTCTAAAAACCCAGTACATTCTTCATTCGTCAATGAAGAAGATAATTCTATTTCATGGAATAACCATGTAGAATTAGGGTTATGGGCAGATTTTATGCTTATTGCACCTGCAACAGCAAATACCATGTCTAAAATGGCAAATGGTAACTGTGATAACTTGTTGCTAGCTTCTTATTTATCGGCAAAATGTCCTGTGTTTTTTGCTCCTGCGATGGATTTAGACATGTATAAACATCCTTCTACATTGGAGGTTTTAGGAAAATTACAGTCATTTGGCAATATTATGATTCCTGCCACTTCGGGGGAATTAGCTAGTGGTTTGCATGGTGAAGGTCGTATGGCTGAACCAGAAGATATGGTAACCTTTATTAAAGAGTATTTAGAGTTAGGTTTGCCGTTAAAAGGGGAAAAAGTATTAATTACTGCTGGGCCAACCTATGAGCCAATTGATCCTGTCCGTTTTATAGGTAATCATTCATCAGGCTTAATGGGGTTTGAACTAGCTAAGGTAGCTGCAAATTTAGGAGCTGAAGTAATTTTAATATCAGGGCCTTCTAATTTGACGGTTGATCATGATTTGATTACTTTAATACGAGTAGTTACTGCTTCGGAAATGTATGAAGAGGTTCATAATTATTACGACGGAGTGACCATTGCAATTGCAGCAGCAGCGGTTGCTGATTATAGACCTAAGACTGTTGCTGAACAAAAAATTAAAAAAAATACGCCTGATTTTACTATCGACTTAATAAAAAATAAAGATATTTTATTGTCAATGGGTGAGCAGAAAAAAGACCAGTTCATAATTGGCTTTGCTTTAGAGACTGAGAATGAAGTTGAAAACGCAAAAGGTAAGCTGAAAAAGAAGAATTTAGATGCTATTGTGTTAAACTCTCTAAACGATACAGGAGCAGGTTTTGGAAAGAAAACCAATAAAATTTCATTTATAGATAAGAATTCATCAATAAAAACGTTTGAATTAAAAACCAAGACAGAGGTTGCCTTGGATATTATGAATGAAATAATAAAAAGAATACATGCGTAAATGTTTCTTATTACTACTTATTATAGCGTTTCCACTATTTGTTGGTGCTCAAGAAGTAAATGCTGTTATTACCATAAATACTGATCAAGTTAATCAAACAAATCAGCAAATATTTAAAACTTTAGAGACCTCATTGACCGATTTAGTAAATAAAACTAAATGGACCAATAGAACATATAAAGAAGTTGAAAAACTTAATGCAAGAATGTTCATAACGGTAACGGCTTATCAAAATAATAGTTTTACAGCAACCATTCAATTGCAATCTTCACGACCGGTATTTAATACGTCATACGATAGTCCTGTTTTTAATTACAAGGATAATGAGTTTAATTTTGAATATACCGAGTTTCAGCCTTTATTATTTAACCCCAATGTGTATCAAAGTAACTTAGTGAGTGTTGTTGCTTATTATGTATACGTGATGTTAGGCATTGATGCAGATACGTTTGAATTAAACGGTGGTACAGATTTTTATAAGCAAGCGCAAACTGTGGTTACACAAGCACAAGGTGGTAGCAGTTCTTCTGGTTGGAACCAAGATACGAGTGAACGTACACGTTTTGAGTTAATTGATAATTTGCAGTCAAATACTTTCAAAGAATATAGAGTTGCAATGTATAACTACCATAGAAAAGGTTTAGATGTACTTGCAGATAATAATAGTACTGGTAAACAGGTAATCTCAGGTACAATGCGACTTATTGAAACATTGATTAAGAGAAGACCAAATGCTTTTTTAATTCAAACTTTTTTTGACGCTAAATCTGAAGAAATCAAAAATGTTTTTTCAGATGGACCAAAAGTTGATGTTGTTCAATTAAAAGAGACTTTAAATAGAATAGCTCCTTTATATTCTAGTACCTGGAAAGAGATTGAATATTAAATTTCTTATTTAAGAATATAATTTATCTTTGCAATCTAAATATCTTTAGAGTTGCTGAATACACTTTCGATACAGAATTACGCATTAATAGATGAACTAAATGTTTCATTTGACAACGGTTTTACAATCATTACTGGAGAAACTGGTGCTGGTAAATCTATTTTGTTAGGTGGTCTTGGTTTAATTTTAGGTAAAAGAGCCGATTTAAGCTCGCTTAGAGATGAGACCAAGAAATGTATTATTGAAGCCACTTTTCAAATTGAAAAATACGGATTAAAAGATTTTTTTGAAGAAAATGATCTTGATTATGAAGAGAAAACTATTATTAGAAGAGAGATTCTGCCAAGCGGAAAGTCTAGGGCTTTTGTTAATGATTCCCCAGTAATTCTTGGTGTATTATCCGCTTTGGGCGATAAATTAATAGATATACATTCGCAACACCAAACATTACAACTAGCTGATAATGATTTTCAATTAAAAGTAATTGATGCGTTAGCAGGTAATGAAAATCTCTTGGTGGATTTTGGGTCAGAATTGCGTGTGTATAACAAAATACAAAAAGAGCTCAAAATTTTATTAGAGTTTCAGCAAAACGCAACTAAAGAGCTTGATTATAACAGTCATTTATTAAAAGAACTAGAAACAGCTACATTAAAAGAAGGTGTTGTTGAAGAATTAGAGGAACAATACGAGCAATTAAATAATGTAGAGATAATAGTAGAGCAATTAGGTAAAGGACATCAGTTGTTGAATGATGAACAAGTTGGTGTAGTTAATTTAATGACAGAGTTAAAACTTGCGTCAAGTAAGTTAGCTAGTTATGGTAGTCAATTTGCAAGCTTAAATGAACGTATAATATCTGTTTTTATTGAAATAGATGATATTTCAGGTGAGTTAGAAATACTTCAAGATAATACGGAAGCAAATCCGCATTTATTAGAAGAAGTAAATACAAAACTTCAATTGCTGTATAATCTTTTCAAAAAACATGGAACATCAACAATTACAGAGTTAGTTGCATTAAAGGAAGAATTGACAGAAAAAGTAAGTGCTGCTGAAAATGTAGATGCTTCAATACTTAAAAAAGAAAAAGAATTAGCTAGCCAAGAAACTAAGCTGAATAAATTAGCAAAAATAATTAGTGGAAAAAGAGTAAAGGTGATTCCTTCATTACAAAAACAACTAACGGAGACTTTAACGCAATTGGGTATGCCAAGTGCAACTTTTAAAATTGAAATACAATCATCAGCTACTTTTAATGCAAAGGGTAAAGATGAGTTGATTTTTCTATTTGCAGCAAATAAAGGTTCAAATTATGGTGATTTAAAAAAAGTTGCTTCAGGTGGGGAGCTTTCAAGAATAATGCTAACAATAAAATCTATTTTAGCTAAATACGAACAATTGCCAACAATGATGTTTGATGAAATTGATACAGGTGTATCTGGTGAAATATCAAATAAAATGGGTGATATAATGCAAGCCATGAGTAAAACAATGCAGGTATTTTCAATTACTCATTTACCACAAGTGGCTTCAAAAGGGGTTAATCATTTTAAAGTATATAAACAAGAGGAAGGTAATGTGACGCATACTAGAATGAAGAAACTCGAAATGGAAGCGCGTATTACAGAATTAGCAGAAATGTTAGGCGGTAAAAATATTACGGATTCGGCCTTAGCACATGCTAAAGAATTGTTAGGTTAACGATTTAAAAAAGCGAATAAATTAGCTAAAAGTTATCAAGCAAATAAACTAACAATTCAAATTTTAATATATTTGAATTTATAAAAAAGAATACTAAAAAATAAAAAATGTCATACAACCTATTAAAAGGAAAAAGAGGAATAATTTTTGGAGCATTAGATGAAAATTCAATTGCATGGAAAACTGCAGAAAAGGTTCATGAAGAAGGTGGTACTTTTGTTTTAACAAATGCACCAATAGCTATGAGAATGGGGCAAATAGATGCTTTAGCAGCTAAAACTGGTTCTCAAATTATTCCTGCTGATGCTACTAACGAAGAAGACTTGGCTAATTTAGTAGAAAAAGCGACTGAAATTCTTGGGGGTAAATTAGATTTTGTATTGCATTCAATAGGAATGTCAGTAAATGTTAGAAAAGGTAGAAAATATACTGATGAGAAGTATGACTTCACAGCAAAAGGTTGGGATGTTTCTGCATTATCTTTTCATAAAGTAATGCAGTCATTGTACAAAGCTGATGCTATGAATGAGTGGGGCAGTGTTGTTGCTTTAACGTATATGGCAGCGCAACGTACATTTCCTGATTACAATGATATGGCAGATAATAAAGCGTATTTAGAGTCTGTAGCACGTAGTTTTGGATACTTTTTTGGAAAAGAGAAAAACGTTCGTGTGAATACTATCTCTCAATCTCCAACGCCAACAACAGCTGGTCAAGGTGTAAAAGGTTTTGATGGTTTTATTAGCTATGCAGAAAAAATGTCTCCATTGGGTAATGCAACTGCTCAAGACTGTGCAGATTATACGATTACATTATTTTCTGATCTAACTAAAAAAGTTACAATGCAGAACTTATTCCATGATGGAGGTTTTTCTAACACAGGTGTAAGTCAAGAAGTTATTGACTACTTCACAAAATAATAGTTACATATATTAATCAAAAGCCATTCGAATAGTCGAATGGCTTTTATGTTTATAGCAATGCTAAAATGAATTTAAGCTTTTCTTTTATTGTACCTGTTTATAACAGACCTAATGAAATTAAGGAGTTGTTAGACAGTTTGTTAGAGCAAACATATACAAGCCCTTATGAGATAGTTATTGTAGAAGATGGATCTACTATAAGTTCAGAAGATATTATTGAGGCGTATAAAAATAAATTACAAATTTCGTACTTAAAAAAACCAAATAGTGGCCCTGGAGATTCTAGAAACTACGGAATGAAAAGAGCCAGAGGTAATTATTTTATTGTGCTTGACTCCGATTGTATTTTGCCACCACAATACTTAGTTGAAGCGGAAAAATCTTTAAAAAACAAGTATGTAGATTGTTATGGTGGGCCAGATGCAGCACATGAGAGTTTTACTGTCGTTCAAAAAGCGATTAACTATGCGATGACTTCTTTTTTTACCACAGGTGGTATTAGAGGAGGTAAAACATCAGTTGGTAGGTTTCAACCACGTAGTTTTAATATGGGGATTTCAAAAGTAGCTTTTGAAGCCACTGGTGGTTATGGTAATATTCATCCAGGTGAAGACCCTGATTTAACTATTAGAATATGGAATAAAGGTTTTACAACACGTTTAATTCCTGAAGCTTTTGTGTATCATAAAAGAAGAATAGATTGGAGTAAATTCTACATTCAAGTAAATAAATTTGGTATGGTTAGGCCAATTTTAAATAAGTGGCATCCAGAAACTAAAAAGCTTACATATTGGTTTCCGACTATATTTTGTTTAGGGTTAGTTTTTTCTCTTATAATGGCAACTGTCGGCTTAATATTTCCTTTATATTTATATGGCTTGTATTTTTGTTTACTATTTGTAGATTCACTAATAAAAAATAAAAATTTAGCAATAGCATTACTTTCTCTAGCAGCAGTTTGCATTCAATTTGTAGGCTATGGCTATGGATTTGTAAAATCTACATTATTATTAAGATCAAGCAATAAAAAAGCAGAAGAATTATTGCCTAAATTATTTTTTAAAAATTAATACATGCTAATTAATAAAGTCAAAAACGCATTACAAAAGAGGAAAGTTAAAATATTTTTGGTTTTTTTCCTATGCTCTAGTTTGGCTTGGTTTGTTAGTAAATTATCAGAAAGCTATACTGGTAGGGCTGTTTTTGATTTAGAATATAAAAATGTACCTGATTCTCTTTTATTTGTTGGAGCATCAAAACAAAATATTGAAGTTAAGTTAAGTGCTAGTGGTTTTGCATTTCTAGGTTTTAGTTTTAATAATAAAGCAATTCTTATTGATGTGTCTAAAATTGAAGAAAATGACGGACAATATCTTGTCACTAAAAATATATACCAGCAACAAATAGAAAACCAGTTACCACAATCAATGGAGTTGCTTAGCATGTATGACGCTGAGCCTATTAGCTTAGAGCTGTATGTTTTAGATAGCAAAGTAATACCGGTAAAATCAAAGCTAAAGGTGGGTTTAGGTCAGAATTTTATGCTAGATTCTGTTGTTGAAATAGCACCTGATAGTATTATTGTAAGAGGGCCAAAAAAAGAACTCTCTAAAATAAAAAGCGTTGCAACAGAAGAAAGAGAGTTAAAGGGTGTTACGGCGGATTTTTCAGAAGACTTAAATTTAGTTTTTCTTGAAGACTTTAAAAATATCAGTTACTCAAATAAGATTGTAAATGTACACGCAAAGGTAGTACGCTTTTCAGAAAAAGTAATGACTGTTCCGGTACGGGTGCTAAACTTACCAAATGATTACGAGATTAAAATTTTTCCAACAACTGTAGATGTTCTTTGCAAAGCTAAGATAGACGATTTAAAAGTATTAAGTCTTTCAGAATTTGAACTTGTTGCAGATTATAATTCACGCAATGAAGAAGCAGGTAAAACAACAATTCCTGTAGTGTTAAAAACAGCACCAGAATCACTTTTCGTATCTAGGCTAATGGAAGAAGAAGTAACCTATGTTTTAAAAAGAAAGGAATGATAGTAGGTTTGACTGGTGGTATAGGAAGTGGAAAATCTACCGTTGCAAAAATGTTTGCAGCTTTAAATGTTCCTGTGTATAATTCAGATAGAGAGGCAAAATATTTAATGGTGAATTCAAAACCATTACGTAAAGAGATTCAAGCACTGTTGGGTAAAGAAGCTTACATTAAAAAGAAATTAAACCGAAAATATATTGCTTCAAAAGTATTTGCAAACCCAGAATTATTAGCAAAATTAAATGCAATTGTACATCCGGCTGTTAGAGAACATTTTTTAGCTTGGGTTTTAAAACAAAATACCCCATATGTATTACAGGAAACAGCTGTAATTTTTGAAAATATGTCTCAAGATAATTATGATGCAATTGTACTTGTTACAGCACCTGAATTTACTAGAATAGAAAGGGTCATTTCACGTGATGAAATGACCGAAGAGAAGGTTAGAGAACGTATTAATAACCAAATGTCTGATAGTGAAACTACTAAGCTTTCAGATTATGTTATAGTTAACTTAGATTTAAAGGAAACTAGTGAAAAAGTAAAAGAGATTCACAAACAACTTCTTAAAAAAGCATTCTTAATAGACTAATTTTAACATTTTTGTTAAGATTAGGTTAAACGGGCATAGTCCTAACTGTTAAATTTTTAATTTTACCCCGATGAATAGAAGGTTATTTATTCTTCTGGTTAGTTTAATGAGTATTTCTTTAATAGGAATAATCTTTGTTCAATTGTATTGGATTAAACAAACCATAGAAGATAAGGAGGAGCAATTTGCCAATACAGTTACGAGTATCTTAGATAAAGTAACAGAAAAAATAGAAAAAAGGGAGCTTGTAGATTATACAGATGAACTTGCGCGAATTGATAGTATTGGAGGTAAAGCGAAAACTCCAGATTTATTGAAGAATTTATTTTTTATAGAAAGAGATTTAAATTCTAATGAAATAACATATTATTCTCATGGTATTTTAGAAGAGAGTTACAACATACCTTCTACGTTCTTTGATAGTGAATTGAATATAGATTCTACAGTTTTAAAAAATTACACGAGTATTCGTAGCAAAACTATTTTTAAAGAAGAGTTTGCTCTTGATGGAGGTGTAAGTAATATAACACCAGTTCAAAAACTAGAAAAAATAGGAGGTTTAACTGCTATTGATAAATTAGCTTATGAAGATGTTTTTAGAGAAAAAGCAAAAACACAGCCTATACATAAAAGAGTAACAAAACAAGAAATAGAATTACGTTTAAATCAAGAACTTAAAAATAGAAATATAGATACTGAATATGAATATGGTATTTATAGTAGAGGTTTGCCAACAAAAGTAAAGTCACGCAAATTTAAATTTGCTAAAAGTACGTTGTTTAGGTACCCAATTTTTAAAGATTCAGAAGGTGAAAGTAATTATACATTGTTAGTGACTTTTCCTGAGAAGAAAGAGTTTTTGTATCAGAGTATATTACCAATGGCAATTTTGTCATTAATATTTACACTAGTAATTGTTATAGCATATACGAGTGCAATTTATCAATTGATACGTCAAAAACAGATTTCAGAAATTAAATCTGACTTTATCAATAACATGACGCATGAGTTTAAAACTCCTATTGCGACTATCAATTTAGCAGTGGAGGCTATTAGAAATCCTAAAATTATAGCAGATAAGGAGAAGGTAAGTCGTTACCTAACAATGATTAAAGATGAGAATAAAAGAATGCATGCGCAAGTAGAAAATGTGTTGCGAATATCTAAATTAGAAAAAAATCAATTAGATATTAGTAAGGATAGGGTAGATGTACACGACATAATACATGACGCTATGGCTCACGTAGAGTTAATAGTTGATGATAGGGGTGGTTATATCAATTTACATTTAGATGCAAGTAGAAGCGAAGTTTTAGCAAGTGATATGCACTTTACGAACGTTATAGTAAATATTTTAGATAATGCAATTAAATATTCACCAGATGCGCCTAAAATTGATGTGTATACAGAGTTAGCGAATAACAATATAATAATAAAAATAAAAGATCAAGGTTTAGGAATGAGTAAAGCAGTACTTAAAAAAGTATTTGAAAAGTTTTACCGCGAGCATACCGGAAATCTACATAACGTTAAAGGTCACGGTTTGGGCTTAGCTTATGTGAAGAAAATAATTGATGATCACCAAGGTGAAGTTTATGTAGAAAGTGAGAAAGATAAGGGTAGTACTTTCTATATAAAAATGCCTTTAATTTAAATAAAGATTATGGAGACAGTAAATAAAAAAATACTTTTAGTAGAGGACGATCCGAATTTTGGGATAGTACTTAAAGATTATTTGTCTATGAACGATTTTGATGTTGTGTTGGCAAAAAATGGAATGGAAGGCTTTGAAAAGTTCAAAAAAGACAATTATGATATCTGTATTTTGGATGTTATGATGCCTTATAAAGATGGTTTTACATTAGCTAAAGAAATTCGTGAGAAGAACGAGAATGTTCCAATCGTGTTTTTAACAGCTAAAACCATGAAAGAAGATGTTTTAAAAGGATACAAAGCAGGTGCTGATGATTACCTGAACAAACCTTTTGACTCTGAAGTGTTGTTAATGAAAATTAAAGCGATACTGCAACGTAAAGCTTCAAGTACATTAGCTGATAGCCGTAAATTTGAATTTAAAATTGGAGATTTTAATTTAAACTCTAAACTTAGATTTTTAAAGTTTAAAGATGAAGAAGCTATTAAATTATCACCAAAGGAGAACGAATTATTACGTCTTTTAGCATTACATGAAAATGATTTAATGCCAAGAGAATTAGCATTAACAAAAATATGGAGGGATGATAATTACTTTACTTCTCGTAGTATGGATGTTTATATTGCTAAACTTAGAAAGTATTTAAAAGTTGACGACTCTGTTGAAATTTTAAATATTCACGGAGAAGGCTTTAGATTGGTTGTAAAAACTGATGAAGAAGTATAATTATTTACTTAGCTTACAAATGTTATGTGAATATGAAAAATCCATTTGAGCAATCAAATGGATTTTTTTATTTTAACTCTTTCAGTATTTCTGATAAGATTTCTTCAGGTGTAAGTGCAACATCTACACTAATTACTTGTTTAGAATCTTTGGGCTTTTCAAAAGTATCAAATTGTGATTTTAATAATGATGCCGGCATAAAGTGATTTTCACGTGCATTAATCCTATTTAATATTAACTCAAAATCACCTTCTAATGAAATAATATAGAAGTTGTTTAATTTTTGAGCTAGTAAGTCTCTGTAGCTCTCTTTTAAGGCAGAGCAAACAATTACAGCGCCTTTTTCAATATTCTCTAGTGCAATTTTATTTAGTTTTAGTAACCACTCATAACGATCATCATCGTTTAGAGCATGACCGTTAGCCATTTTATCAATATTACCTTGCGGATGGTAATCATCACCATCAAAAAAAGGTAGACTTAATTTTTCGGAAAGCATTTTTCCAATAGTACTTTTTCCTGTACCAGAAACACCCATTACGTAAAATATAGCACCTTTAGTTTTCATCTAATTTGTTTGTTATTTTATTGATAATAGAAGGTAGGGCTTCATTAAAATTTACCCATATAGTAGTATCATTTTTTCGAAACCAAGTGAGTTGTCTTTTAGCAAAACGTCTCGTGTTTTTTTTAATTTCAGAAATAGAAAAATCTAAAGTCCATTCACTATCAAAATAATTAAATAATTCTCTATAACCAACAGTTTGTAATGCGTTTAATTTTCTGTTCTTAAGTAAACCTTTAGCTTCTTTTATAAGGCCTTCTTCAATCATAATATCAACACGTTGGTTGATTCTGTCGTAAATAATTTCACGATCAGCTTCAATTCCAACGGTAATGTTTTTAAATGGTCTGTTGCCTTTATCTTTATTTAAGAATGAAGAATACGGTTTTCCTGAGCCAATACAAATTTCTAAAGCACGAATTAACCTATGCGGATTTTGAATATCTACCTTATCGTAATAAACAGGATCCAATTCTTTAAGTTTTTGCTGTAAACTCTCTAGACCTTCATTTTCTAACCGAACATTCAGTTTTTTTCTAACTTCAGGAGCAATTGATGGGAAATGATCTAAACCTTTAGTAATAGCATCAACATACAAACCGCTACCACCCACAAGAATAACAATATCATTAGTTTTAAAAAGTTGATTTAAAAGAGCAATAGCATCTCTTTCAAAATCGCCAACAGAGTAACTATCAGTTATGCTAATATGTTGAATAAAATGGTGTGGTGCTTGCGCTAATTCGTCATCGGAAGGAACAGCAGTGCCAATTTTCATTTCTTTGAAAAACTGTCTTGAATCGGCAGAAATAATTTCAGTTTTAAAATATTTCGCTAGTTCTATGGCAAGTTTAGTTTTACCAATAGCTGTTGGGCCTACGACAGATATAAGTGTTTTATTCATTATTTAAAATACTTCCGCAGTTATAACAATGTGTGGCATCATCTCTATGCCCTTCTGAAGAACAAGTTGGGCAAGCTTGTGTGTTTACGTGCACATAAGAACCTTCTTGCGCGCTGGTTTGCGAATTACCGCTTTTTTGTTTTCCAAATTCTACAGTGACAATACCTGTTGGTACAGCAATAACACCATAACCTACCAACATAACTATAGTAGCAATTAATTGCCCCTGTGGTGTAATGGGTGCAATATCACCGTAGCCAACAGTAGTTAGCGTTACTATGGTCCAATAAATACTGGTTGGAATGCTTGTAAAACCAGCTTCATCACCTTCAATTATATACATTAAAGTTCCTAAGATTACTGATATAATGAGTACGGCAAAAAGAAATACGGTTATTTTAGCTCTACTAGCTTTTAATGCGTTTTTTAATTGCGAAGCTTCCCCTAAAAATTGTACTAATTTCAAGATTCTAAAAACACGTAATAGTCTAAACGCTCTAATCGCTAAAAGTACTTGAGAACCAACAAAAATATAGGAGATATATAGTGGTATTGTAGATAATAAATCTACAATACCATAAAAACTAAACACGTATTTTAATGGTTTTTTTATTGATATTATTCTAGCAATGTATTCAATGGTAAAGAAAATAGTAATAATCCATTCTAAGGTAAACAATAAGTCATGATGTACAGCATCTATACTTTTAACGCTTTCTAGCATTATAATAATAACACTGACAAAAATGAGTATGATTAAAATAATATCAAACCATTTACCCATAGGAGTATCTGCTTCATAAATTATTTCATGAACTTTATTTTTCCAGTTGTTATTTGAGTTTTCTTTTTCCAAAAGTTATGCGTTAAGTTCTAATATTTTTTGAACTTTTCTTTTTCTTAAGTATGATTCTATAATATGATTCGTGTTTGCATTACCATTCATAGGAGTAATAATGGTTTCTAAAATATCTAGGTTATTAATCTGATAATTTAAATCGCAGAAACCAAGTCCCATAAATATACCATTCTTGATGAGAATAACACTTTTTTCACCTAATAGGCGGCCTTTGTCTACAATTGCAATATTTTTATCTACTAAGCTATATTTATCAATAACCTGTTGCACTCTTTGGTTGTAAGTATTTACATCTTCTTTTTGTATACAGGCACCTTGGCACTCACTATCATCGTATTTAGAGCAATTTGTTTTTGCGTGTGAAAGTCCGTTTATTTTATTACACAGCTCAAATTGATCTCTAATAGCATGTAAAAAATTCTCCGCTGCAACTAAACTATTAAATGTAGCCACTCTTTGATGTATGCTATTGTTCAATTTCTCAGCTCTTAATTGCAGATAACCAAATTCATTGGGTGAAGCATAAACACCAAAAGAGAATAGTTTTCTTTTGTAATAGCCATTGTATTTTGGTTTATTACGAACTAGTTCTTCATTTTCTTTTAATAGCGCAATTAAATCATTACCCGTTTTTTCAAAAGTAACACTTCTAGTTTCTTTCTGAATTTTTCGAGCTCTATTACCGTTATTGGTAAAATATTGATTGACTCTTTTTTTTATATTACTACTTTTCCCTAAAAGGATGATTTCAGCATCCTTATTATGCATGTAAAATACTCCGGTCTCAGAAGGTAATGTTTCAACAATATCTAACTGCCTAGGTGATAATTCTCCTAAGGTTTCAGCTTTAATTACAGTTTTGATTATTGTTTTGTCAACATCCTTAGAAAGTAAAAGTTTAAATAGTTTTATAGTCGCTAAAGCATCACCATTAGCTCTATGTCGGTCACTGACCGGAATGCCAAGTGAACGCACTAATTTTCCTAGGCTATACGACTCAGCTTCAGGAAGCAATTTTTGCGAAAGTTCAACTGTACATAATGTTTTGCGTTCAAAATTGTAGCCTAAACGTCTGAACTCGGTTCGTAAAATACGATAATCAAACTGTGCATTGTGGGCAATTAAAACGGTATCTTCTGTAATTTCAATAATACGTTTTGCAACTTCATAAAACTTAGGTGCAGTAACTAGCATTTTATTGGTAATACCTGTTAAGTTTACTACAAAAGGCTGAATATCTTTTTCAGGATTAACAAGGCTTATGAAAGAGTCTACAACTTCATGGCCGTCAAATTTATGAATGGCAATCTCTGTAATGCCTTCTTCGTTAAACTTTCCTCCAGTTGTTTCAATATCTAATACTGCGTACATGTAAATTTTTAGATTCTGTTGTATTCGTTTTTATATCTAACGAATAATTGTAATTGACTTGTTGTCAATACTATCTTCCAAAGATAAAAAATATAAATCTTCTTTTTCTTTTATCGAGAACCAAAAATACTACTGCCAATACGTACCATAGTACTACCTTCTTCAATTGCTAATTTATAATCGCCGCTCATACCCATAGAAAGTGTTGTTATACCTTCAATTTTACGCTGTAGTTCATCAAAAATAGTTTTAAGACAGCGGAACTCCTTACGAACTTGTTCTTTGTTATCCGTAAACGTAGCCATGCCCATAAGACCAATTACTTGTATGTTTTCTAATGCATTAAAATCATCAGAGGCAATAATAGTAAACAGTTCATCACTGTCTAGCCCAAATTTTGTAGTTTCTTCAGCAATATGAATTTGAAGCAAACATTTAATTACTCTGTCGTTTTTTTTAGCTTGTTTGTTTATTTCTTTCAATAATTTAAAACTATCTACGCCATGTACTAAATGCACAAAAGGAGCCATGTATTTTACCTTGTTTGTCTGGACATGCCCAATCATATGCCATTCAATGTCTTTAGGTAAGTCTTCCCATTTTTGTGACATTTCTTGTATTTTATTTTCACCAAAAATTCGCTGACCAGCTTCGTAGGCTTCCACTAAATCAGCATTAGGTTTTGTTTTAGAAACGGCAACTAAAGTTACGTGTTGTGGTAATGTTGCTTTTATATGTTGTAAATTGTCTGCGATGGACATGTATTGCTTTTTTTTAATTGTTGGAAAGTTAAAAAAGAAAATAGTTAATTAATAAAAAGAGGGGTAGTTTATTGGTTTTAAATTTTGTTTAGTGATGTGTTTCAAACACGTAGACAGATTTTATTGAGTAGTTTTTTAATTTGTGTTTTTTGCTCATTTTTACTTTTATCTAGTTTATGGTGCTCTGCTTACAAGTTACGGCACGAGCGTGACACGCGCGCTAACATGCACTATTTATGGTATAATAGGCATAACACCTTTAAAAGGTTTAGGTGTTAAATAAGAAGCATCCCAATCATATAGTGGTTTTGTTTTTTCTAGCCTTTTTGCTAAACTTTTAAATTCTTTGTATGCCTTTACTTCAGATTTATCTTTAGGATTTTCTTTTAAGTAATCTTCATAAGATTTAATGGTTTCTTGTAAAAACAAATCATACTTTGGGTGGTTGCACAATTTCCAAATAATTAGTTTTCTATTCTCTCCTTTACCAACTAATAAATCATTTAAAAACCTCACATTTTCACTTTCCAAAAAAGGTAAAAATGCACGAATATCATTCCAATATGCAAAATAATCTTCAGCAAATTTTTTTATGTAACTTTTTACATAAGCAATTCCCTTATCTATATCTGCTTCTGTTTTGAAAATAATAGGTTTATCTAAAATAAATTTTTTATCATATACTAATGGAAATAAACTGTCTAATAGCGTAAAACTTGTAGTATAGTCTGATTCATCAATCTTTAGGTGAATTAGTTTTTCAACTAATTTAAAACTTACAGTCATTCTTATGAGAGGTAGAATATTTCCCAATGGGTGGCTATTTAAAGAACAACAATTAATATTATATATAGCATTGTCATTTTTTAAAGAATAGTTTAATCTTTTTAAACCTTTTAATTCAGTATTAATAATTGATACTAATTCAAATCCTTTAGGTAAAGCTTTTTTATATTTATTGATTATTAATTCTTCTGTTACCATTTAATATACTTTTTTGTTTCTAACAATATTCCATCTCCATTATTTATTGATTAGTAGATTCTAATTTTATCTACCGCTAGGCAAGCATATTGCTTGTGTAATCAAACAAGCTAAAATTATTTCAACAATTTCATATTAAAACTTGAAATCAAAATTTCTCTATTCATGTTCTTACGTTTGTAATTCAATGCATGACACTTAAGCTGGCTGAAAAGTTATTTTTTCACTTCTTTTTTGTTTTAAATATGATGAATATTTTATATAAATAGTAAACAAATAAGGTAATTAGAGTGCCCTTACCTATAAAAACACCTAGTTTATTTTCATGAAGAAATTTTAATATTGTTTCAAATAACCCGGCTCTCCACCCAGAAGGAAATTTATCACTCGGGGTCCAGGTATCATAAAAATAATAAAAGATACCTATAAAAATTAGAGCTAATATATTAACAAATAATTCTTCTATTTTTTCTTTAATCTTCATTTAGCAAAAACTAATTATATTCTTTAAAAATTTCCCGCTAGCGCAAGCACCATACTTGCACTTTCAAACAAGCTAAAATTATAACTAATATTTGTGGGTAAATATTTTATGCAGGCTTATTATAACGGTAGTTTTTTTACTACTATATACTTAGCCAATTACTTAGGTAATTTTTATAGTAAAAAATAAATGTAGAATTACTTTATTTCAAAAATCGTTGAGCAACTTTTTCTGCTTTACGAGACTCAGAATAATCATAAAAACCTTCACCAGACTTTACGCCTAATTTTTTAGCCATTACCATATTAACCAGTAGCGGGCAAGGCGCATATTTTAGGTTTTTGAATCCGTCATGCATTACATTTAGTATCGATAGGCAAACATCAAGTCCAATAAAATCGGCTAATTGTAAAGGTCCCATTGGGTGTGCCATTCCTAATTTCATAACCGTATCAATCTCCTTCACACCGGCCACGCCATTGTACAAAGTTTCAATAGCCTCATTAATCATTGGCATTAAAATACGGTTAGCAACAAAACCAGGGTAGTCGTTTACCTCAGTTGGCGTTTTGCCAAGTTTTTTAGACAATTCCATAATCTGCTCGGTAACAGTATCAGAAGTATTATAGCCTCTAATAATTTCAACCAAACTCATTATAGGCACAGGATTCATAAAGTGCATACCAATTACTTTGTTTTGCCTTTCAGTAACCGATGCAATTTGGGTAATTGAAATAGATGAGGTGTTAGTAGCTAAAATTGTGCTTGCTTGGCAAACTTCATCTAGCTCTTTAAATATTTTAAGTTTTAGGGCGCTATTTTCTGTAGCGGCTTCAATAACTAAATCGGCATTTTTTACGCCTTCGGTAATTGTAGTGTATGTTGTTATATTGGCTAAAGTATTTGTTTTATCTGCATTAGTTATTTTCTTTTTGGCAATCATTCGGTCTAGGTTCTTGCTAATAGTTGCCATTCCTTTTTCTAATGAAGTGGAACTAATATCAATCAAATTAACAAGATAACCATTTTGGGCAAATACATGCGCAATACCATTGCCCATTGTACCTGCGCCAATAACCGAAATATATTTCATAACTAGTTTTTAAAACGATGCGATAATCTGTAAAGCAACACGCAAAGCATTTGTACCTTGTTCTAAACTAACAATTGGTGTTGTGTTTTTGTTAATAGCGTCGGCAAAAGTTTCTAACTCATCTAGAATAGCATTGTTATTTTCTATCGTAGGATTTTCAAAATAAATTTGTTTTTTTTCGCCTTCGGCATTTTGTAAAATCATATCAAAGTCCCCAGGATTTTCTGGAGCATCTTTCATTTTTACTACTTCTACTTTTTTCTCAAGAAAATCTACCGAGATATATGCATCTTTTTGAAAAAAGCGCGATTTACGCATGTTTTTAAGTGAAATTCTACTTGCGGTAAGGTTAGCAACACAGCCGTTTTCAAATTCAATTCTGGCATTGGCAATATCAGGAGAATTACTTATTACAGAAACGCCACTAGCATTTATATTTTTCACATTAGAATTTACAACACTTAAAATAGCATCAATATCATGAATCATTAAATCTAAAACCACAGGCACATCAGTACCTCGAGGGTTAAACTCTGCTAAACGGTGTGTTTCAATAAACATAGGATTGTTTATGTTTTCTTTAACCGATGCAAATGCAGGATTAAAACGTTCGACATGACCAACTTGACCTTTAATATTGTGTTTCTTTTCTAAGTGAAGTAGTTCTTCGGCCTCTTCTAATGTATTAGTTATTGGCTTTTCAATAAATATATGTTTTCCGTTTTCAATTGCTTTTTTAGCACATTCAAAATGAGAAAGGGTAGGTGTAACAATATCAACAACATCAACAGCTTCAATTAACTTATTAATATTGTTGTAATAGGAGTAACCAAACTCATCGGCTACTTTTTTACCGTTAATTTCATCAGGATCGTAAAAGCCTATTAAATTATATTTTTCAGATTGATTTAGTAATCTTAAATGTATTTTACCAAGGTGACCTGCACCTAAAACTCCAACGTTGAGCATAAAAATAATGTTTATTCAAAAATAAGGATACTTTATAAGTTTTTTGATGTGAAACCAATGTTTTTATAGCGTACTAAATCTTATTTTTTTAAATTAGCACCTCAAAACCAAACCCATTGAAAGATACGTTTAAACATAAAGGAATGCGCAATAAGCTTGCAGAAACGCTAGCAAATAAAGGCATTGCAGATCGTAAAGTATTAGAAGCAATAAAAGCAATACCAAGGCATTTGTTTTTAGATAGTAGTTTTGAAGATCATGCGTATCAAGATAAAGCATTTCCAATTGGCGCAGAACAAACGATATCACAACCTTATACCGTTGCTTTTCAAAGTGAATTATTGGCTATAAAACCCGATGACAAAATTTTAGAAATAGGCACGGGTAGTGGCTACCAAACTGCAGTTTTATTGCAATTAAAAGCAAGAGTTTACACCATTGAACGCCAATTAGAGTTGTTTAAAAAAACGAAGTTGTTTTTCTCAAAAATGGGATACAGACCTAAAAAATATATTTTTGGCGATGGCTATAAAGGTTTACCTACGGAAGCTCCTTTTGATGGTATTATTGTTACTGCAGGTGCACCATATGTACCAAACCCTTTATTGGCACAGTTAAAAATAGGAGGTAAGCTAGTAATACCTGTTGGTGATGAAGATCAAATTATGACTCTTTTCGTTCGAAAGTCAGAAAGAGAGTTTGTGAAAGAAGAATTAGGTTCTTTTCGTTTTGTACCCTTATTAGAGGATAAAAATTAATTATTAAAGCTCTTTTTAATGCGGTCCAGGTTTTTCTTATTATCACGATCTTTAATTGTTTCACGTTTATCATAAAGTTTTTTACCTTTCGCTAAAGCAATATTAATTTTGGCTAAACCTCTATCATTTAAAAATAGGTTTAGTGGTACAATAGTTAATCCGCTGTTTTTAACCTCTTTTTCAAGTTTGTTAAGCTCTTTACGGTTTAAAAGTAATTTACGTTGCGCTTTTGGTAAATGGTTGTAGTGTGACCCATGTGAATACTCATCAACCTGCATGTTGATGATAAAAAGTTCACCGCGCTCATTAAATTCGCAAAAACTTTCAGAGATAGATGCTTTTCCTAATCGTATAGATTTTATTTCAGTACCAGAAAGTACTAATCCGGCAGTATAGGTGTCCAATAATTCATAATCGAATCTGGCTCTTTTATTTTTAATATTTATTTTCTTCTGTATCACAAAACAAAAATAAGAATTATATAATAAAGAATCTTAAGACGGTATTAATACTCTAGTATTTTTGTAATGAATGTTGCATATTTACGATAAAGTATAAAAATTAATTCATGAGAAAATTAGGTTTTATAATAGTAGTCCTGCTGTTTGTTTCGTGTAAACAAGAAGCAAAAAAAAGTTTAAGCGCACAAAATATAGTTGATAAGGCTATTGTTGTCGCAGGTGGTGATCTATATAAAACAAGTACTATTGCTTTTAAGTTTAGAGATAGTGATTACGTGTCTGAAAATAATGGAGCAATAATGAAACGTGCTTTTGAAAGTGATTCTATTAGCTATGTAGACATTAAAAAGGGTTCTAGTTTTGAGCGTATTGTAAATGGTATTCCGGTTGCAGTATCAGATTCTTTGGCAAATGTGCATAACAATGCAATTAATTCGGTATTGTATTTTGTGCAATTACCATATCAATTGAATGCTAAAGCTGTGCATAAAAAACTTTTAAAAGAAGAAAAAATAAAAGGGAAAGTCTATTATTTAATACATGTAACTTTTGATCAAAATGGTGGTGGAGATGATTTTGAGGATAATTATTATTACTGGATTAATAAGAAGACTTTTAAACCAGATTATTTTGCTTACGATTATAAAGTAAATGGCGGGGGTGTTCGTTTTAGAGAAGCGTATAAAGAGCGAATAGTAAACGGAATTAGGTTTGTAGACTATAATAATTATAAGCCAAAAAGCAAAGCAACTACTATAAATGAAGTAGCTGCTTTGTATGAAAATGGTGAACTTGAATTATTATCTAAAATTGTATTAGAAAATATAAAAGTAACACCTAGTAATTAATCCATTTTTAATTGCATGCTTGTTGCAACACCATCAATAATACGAACAATGTAAAGGCTGCTATTATCATAGTCGTCCATTGCGGGGTATTTATCTTCGCCTAATATTTTATTAGCAAAATCTGGTGTAGTGTTGCTGTGGCCAACAACAAGTACGTTCTTACCTAAATATCTTTCTTTAAACTCATCAATATTTATTGTTGATGGGCTGTAGGTTTGAACAACCATTTCTCTATTAACTGATATTGGTGCTACCGTCATCAAAGTTCTATCATAATCAGTACTATAAATATCATCAAGATCAACTTCACTAAAAATACGTTCCCAGCGAATAGCGCGGCCTAAACCATCTTGGTTTAATTCTGGGTCTAAATTATCAGGGTTGCTACGGTCTTTTTCACCATGGCGTATAAAATAGAAAGTGGACACAACGGGTTCAGTAGCTTCTTTTTCAATTGGAGCGTCGTCTTTACAATTGGTAAAGCCGATAAATAAAAGTGATAAAATTAAAAGTTTAATAGCTTTCATAATATAAAACTAGCGTATTATGTTGTTATTGTTTTTGTATTATATATAACTCAATATCTAAAGATATATTATTATACAGTTAACATTCGTATTAGAAATCACTTCACAGGTTATATTCACTACATTTTTTTAACTTTATATTCTATTTTCGTATAGTTTAATAAAGATTAAGACTAAAGGTTAAAAATAGGTTGCAGTTAGTTGTAAAGGTGATTATCTTGCATCATATAAAAATAAAGAATTTTACAGTAGTAGTACAACTACTTTTTTAATAGTATAAATTAATTTTAAGATGAATAAAAAAATAGATCAGTTAGCGGCAGATAATATTAGAGCATTGGCTATCTCTATGGTAGAAAAAGCAAACTCAGGTCACCCAGGTGGACCAATGGGTGGGGCAGATTATATGCATATTTTATACTCAGAGTTTTTTAACTATGACCCGTCTGATATGACATGGCCACACCGTGATCGTTTTTTTATGGATGCTGGGCACTTATCGCCATTAATGTATTCGCAATACTACTTACTAGATAATTTTACAAAAGAAGATTTACAAAATTTTAGACAATGGGGTTCTGTAACACCTGGTCACCCAGAAGTTGATGTAAATAGAGGAATTGAAAATACATCAGGGCCATTAGGGCAAGGGCATACTATGGGTGTTGGAGCTGCAGTTGCTGCTAAGTTTTTACAAGCACGTTTTGGTGATTGGATGAATCACAAAGTATATGGTTTTATTTCTGATGGTGGTGTTCAAGAAGAAATTTCACAAGGTGCTGGGCGTTTAGCTGGACATTTAGGATTGAGTAACTTTATCATGTTTTTTGATTCTAACGATGTACAATTATCAACTAAAACGGATGAGGTTACTTCTGAAGATACAGCAATGAAATATGAAGCATGGGGGTGGAATGTTGTGACTATTGACGGTCATAATCATGATGAAATTAGAAAAGCATTGACTGATGCGAATGCTGAAACTGAAAAGCCAACATTGATAATAGGTAAAACTATTATGGGTAAAGGTTGTGTTACTGCTGATGGTAGTATGTACGAAGGGCATACAGAGTTACATGGTAAACCAATTGGTAACACAGGTGCTGATTTTACAAAAACATTAATCAATTTAGGAGCTAACCCTGAAGATGAGTTTGCAATATATGCTGAGGTTGCAAAAGCATATAAAGATTTAATTGCAGAAAAAATAAAAGCAGCTCAAACTAAAAAACAAGAAATTTTAGCTTGGAGAGAAGCAAATGAAGATTTAGCAACAAAATTAGATGGTTTCTTTGCAGGTAAGTTACCAGATTTAGACTTTGAATCTATAGTTAATAAAGAAGGTTTAGCCACAAGAGCAGCATCAGCAAATGTTTTAGGATATTTAGCAGGTAAAGTTGAAAATATGATTGTTTCTTCTGCCGATTTATCAAATAGTGATAAAACAGATGGTTTCTTAAATAAAACACATTCATTGCAAAAAGGAGATTTCTCTGGTTCATTCTTACAATCAGGTGTAGCAGAATTAACAATGGCAACTATGGCAAATGGTATGGCGTTACATGGTGGTGTTATTCCGGTAGTAGCAACATTCTTTGTATTCTCTGATTATATGAAACCAGCAATTCGTTTGAGTGCTATTCAAGAATTGCCAGTGAAGTTTGTTTGGACGCATGATGCCTTTAGAGTAGGTGAAGATGGGCCAACACACCAGCCAATTGAGCAAGAAGCACAAATTAGATTGTTAGAGAAGTTAAAAAATCATAGTGGTGAAGCAAGTTTTAGAGCGTTACGCCCTGCAGATTCTGCTGAGACTGTTGTTGGTTGGAAAATGTTATTAGAGAACGATAAAGTTCCTTCTGGTCTTATCTTATCTAGACAAGGGATTAAAGATTTACCTGCTACAGGATCTTCAAGATATAGTGATGCATTAGCATCTGAAAAAGGTGGGTACTTGGTAAAAGAAGTTGAAAACCCAGATGTTGTATTAATAGCAAACGGGTCAGAAGTTTCAACTTTAATTGATGCGGCGGCTTTATTAGAAGAAAGAAAAGGATTAAAAGTAAACATTGCTTCTATAATTTCTGAAGGAATTTTTAGAGCGCAATCACAAGCATACCAAGATAGCGTAATTGCTAAAGGAAAACCTGTATTTGGTTTAACTGCTGGGTTACCTGTTAATTTAGAAGGTTTAGCGGGTCCTGGTGGAAAAGTATTTGGTTTAGAGCATTTTGGGTATTCTGCTCCTGCAACTGTACTTGATGATAAATTCGGGTTTACAGGTGAAAAAGTTTACAACCAAGTTACTGAATATTTAGGCTAAGATATTAGTCTATTTTATACCATAAAAAAAGTCTAACATAATACGTGTTAGACTTTTTTTGTAAGTGACTTTATATGAATAAAAATTACACTTTAAATCAACAATAATTTTTTAAAAGGTTGTAGTAATTTGAGTTACATATAGAGTTATTCTTCCATATCTAAAGTCGTTATGTCATCAATGTTTAGTCTTTTGGAATATGACTATAAGTGAAAATGTTACTTATTATTAAAATTAAAATAGAAGTAGGAAATTGACCTTTTTTAATTGAATCACTTTTTAATCTCCTGAGTAATTAAATGATTGAGGTAAGAAGTTGTATTTAATAAATATTTACGATCATTGGTAATGGTTGCCATAGCTACGGCACCTTGTATCATTGTGTAAAGTTGCTTAGCAAATTGCAGAGGGGTTACAGGCAAGCGAATTTCCTGTTTGTTGTAACCATTTTCTAAAACTAAAGCTATTTTACCTTCTATGGTTTTTGCAGTTTCTTTGGCTGCAGCACTCAGTAATTTATTATTGTTTTTTGCATCAACACCAATATTTAATATTGGACAACCGCCCATTCTACTAGTAAAAACATCATACTGTTTGTAAAATGCAGTTAATGAAAATAGCTTATCTAATGCTTTGCCTTCAACAGCTAACTGTTCGTCAATTTCAGCAAGTAATAAAGTACTGTTATATTCAAAAGCGGTAAGAGCTAGTGCTTCTTTATTTTCAAAATTGCCATATAATGCACCTTTTGTAAGTCCAGTAGCTTCAGTGAGATCGCTCATGCTTGTGCCTACGTAGCCTAATTTGTTGAAAATAGGAGCAACTGTTTCTACAATAAATGCTTTGGTTCTTTCTGCTTTTGTAGTCATATACAACACTGATTTGTACTAAAGATATGAAAATATATACTGTATGGTATGGTATGTTGCAAAAAAAACATCCTTTTAAAAATTAATTAAAAGGATGTTTCAGTTTTTAAATATTATTTAAATAATTATGCCAATTCTGTTTGATTTCTGAAAACTAATTCGTTATCAAACGAATCAATTAAAACTACACTATCAGTACTAATTTTTCCACTCAGTATTTCTTTAGAAAGTGTGTTCAAAACTTCTTTTTGAATAACTCTCTTAATTGGTCGAGCTCCATACTGCGGATCGTATCCTTTCTCAGCTAAATACTGAATAGTTTCTTCAGTCGCGTCAATAGTTATGTTTTGTTTTGCTAATACTTTTTTAAGCAAGTTTAATTGTATGCCTACAATTTTTACAATATCTTGTTTGCTTAGTGGTGTAAACATAATTACATCGTCAATTCTATTTAAAAACTCAGGGCGTATTGTCTTACGTAGTAAACCAAGTACTTCAACCCGAGCCGCTTCAGTTGCGCTATAAATATCATTGTTTGCTTCAAACTTCTCTTGTATAATATGGCTACCCATATTACTTGTCATTATTATAATCGTATTTTTAAAATCAGCAACACGACCTTTATTATCTGTAAGTCTACCTTCATCTAACACTTGTAATAAAATATTAAAAGTATCAGGGTGTGCTTTTTCAATCTCATCTAACAAAATAACAGAATATGGTCTCCTACGTACCGCTTCAGTTAATTGTCCGCCTTCATCATAACCAACGTATCCTGGAGGTGCACCAACTAATCTACTTACTGAATGGCGTTCTTGGTATTCGCTCATGTCAATACGAGTCATTGCATTTTCATCGTCAAATAAATAACTAGCCAATGTTTTAGCAAGCTCAGTTTTACCAACACCGGTTGTACCTAAAAATAAGAATGAACCAATTGGCCTTTTCTCATCTTGTAAACCAGCTCTACTACGTCTAATAGCATCAGAAACTGCATTTATAGCTTCTTCTTGACCAACTACGCGTTTGTGTAAAACATTTTCAAGTTGCAATAGTTTTTCACGTTCACTCTGTAGCATTTTAGTAACCGGAATACCCGTCCATTTTGCGACAACCTGTGCAATATCTTCGCTAGTGACTTCCTCTTTAATCATGGTTTCACCTTCTTGCTGTTCTTCTAAAACATGTTGCAGGCTTTCCAATCTTTCTTGTGATTCTTTAATTTTTCCGTAACGTAATTCTGCTACTTTACCGTAGTCACCATTACGCTCAGCACGTTCAGCTTCTATTTTAAAATCTTCAATGTCTTGTTTGGTTTTCTGAATATCATCAACCACATTTTTCTCACTCTGCCATTTTGCAAATATTTCGTTGCGCTCTTCTTTTAAATTAGCAAGATCAAGATTTAAAGCTTTTAATTTTGTTTTATCATTCTCACGTTTAATCGCCTCAACTTCAATTTCAAGTTGCATAATTTTACGATCGAGTACATCTAATTCCTCAGGTTTAGAGTTGATTTCCATACGTAATTTTGATGCAGCCTCATCCATTAAATCAATAGCCTTGTCGGGTAAAAAACGATTGGTAATGTAGCGTTGCGATAATTCTACTGCTGATATTACGGCCTCGTCCTTAATACGAACCTTATGGTGTGCTTCGTATTTTTCTTTAATACCTCTTAAAATTGAAATAGCACTTTCGGTATCTGGCTCATCAACCACAATTTTCTGGAATCTACGTTCAAGTGCTTTGTCTTTTTCAAAGTATTTTTGATACTCATCTAAAGTTGTGGCACCTATAGCACGCAGTTCTCCTCTTGCTAAAGCAGGTTTTAAAATATTAGCAGCATCCATTGCACCATCACCGCCACCAGCACCAACAAGTGTGTGAATTTCATCAATAAATAGTACAATGTTTCCGTCAGACGATGTCACTTCTTTTATAACAGCTTTCAATCGCTCTTCAAATTCCCCTTTGTATTTTGCACCAGCTATTAATGCACCCATATCTAAAGAATAAATTACTTTATCTTTTAAATTTTCAGGAACATCACCTTGTACAATACGGTGAGCTAAACCTTCGGCAATAGCAGTTTTACCTACTCCAGGTTCACCCACAAGCATTGGATTATTTTTGGTTCTACGTGATAATATTTGTAATACACGTCTAATTTCTTCATCACGTCCGATTACTGGATCTAGCTTACCATTGTCGGCTAATTCATTTAAATTTTTCGCATATTTATTTAAAGAATTATACGTGTCTTCAGCACCTTGAGAGGTAACTTTTCCACCTTTACGAAGCTCTTCAATCGCACTTATAAAATTCTTTTCGGTAACACCTTGATCTTTTAAAATTTTTGATATTTTACTTTTCGATTTGAAAATAGCTAGTAACAAATGCTCAATAGAGATGTATTCATCTTCCATTTTCTTTGCAATTGCAGTAGCTTCATTCAAAGTTTTTCCAGCTTCACGTGAGAACATAATATCGCCACCAGAAACTTTAGGCAAACTCTCTAATTCTTTATCAATTACTTGTGATAAAATAGAATTATTTACACTCAACTTTTTAAGAATAAACGGCAATACATTTTCATCTACCTGACTGATAGCTTTAAAAATGTGTTCATTTTCAATTTGTTGATGTTGCATTTCGTGTGCAAGTTGCTGTGCGAGTTGCACGGCTTCTTGCGATTTTGTTGTGAAATTATTAAGGTTCATATATCGTATGTTTTTTATTATTGTTTTACTTTTGATGTGTTAAAGTCAATAACCTTACCAATACGTTTTAGGTGTCAAAATGTCGCTCAAAGCTAGTTTTTTCAAGACATTTAGTCAGTATGTAAGTTTTTTTATTGACTTCGACTTAATATATAAAGTTACAAAATATGGGATTGTTTAATAATCTATTTGGGAATAATAATAACACAGATAAGAAAGAAGTAAAGGGGTTGCCTTGGATACCTTTAACCAGTGTAGATCAGTTAGATGAGATTGCTTCAAAATCTAATGATAAATTACAGCTGATATTTAAAGATTCTACAACATGTGGTATTAGTAGAATGGTGAAGAATACTTTAAAAAGTTCATATAACCTTAGTACTGAAGAAGCGGATTTGTATTATTTAGATTTACTTTCTTATAGAGAAGTATCAAATGAAACAGGCGTTAAATTTCAAGTTATACATCAATCACCACAATTATTAGTGATTAAAGGCGGAGAAGCTGTAGCAAATGCTTCGCATGGTGGAATTACTGAAGTAGATTTAAAAAGTTTTATTTAAAACTACGCCTTATTAAAATTTTCAAAAAACCCATTAGATACAAACTGTATCTAATGGGTTTTTTATTGACATAACATAATTGTTAATTGCTGTTTAATAAGTTCTGTATCAAATATGTTATTTAGTATGAATTAAGATTCGCAATGTGTATTTTTGCACTGAATTTAACAGTTATTATAATTATGCAACGCGACAATCAAATTTTTGAACTTATAGCTGAAGAAAAACAGCGCCAAATTAATGGTATAGAACTTATTGCTTCTGAGAACTTTGTAAGTGCTCAAGTAATGGAAGCAGCAGGATCTGTATTGACAAATAAATATGCTGAAGGATACCCAGGCAAGCGTTATTATGGCGGTTGCGAAGTGGTTGATGTTGTTGAGCAAATTGCAATTGATCGTGCAAAAGAGTTGTTTGGAGCGGCATACGCAAATGTGCAGCCACACTCTGGTTCGCAAGCAAATGCATCAGTTTACCATGCATGTTTACAGGTTGGTGATACTATTTTAGGTTTTGATTTATCTCACGGTGGTCACTTAACACACGGTTCTCCTGTTAACTTTTCAGGTAGATTATACAATCCTGTATTTTACGGAGTAGATAAAGAAACTGGAATTTTGGATTATGATAAAATTCAAGAAATAGCTACTAAGGAAAAGCCAAAAATGATTGTAGCTGGGGCATCGGCTTACTCTAGAGATATTGACTTTAAAAAGTTTAGAGAAATTGCTGATAGTGTAGGTGCATTGTTATTAGCTGATATTTCTCACCCATCAGGGTTAATTGCAAAAGGAATTTTAAATGATCCGATTCCTCATTGCCATATAGTAACGACTACAACACATAAAACATTAAGAGGCCCAAGAGGTGGATTAATATTAATGGGTGAAGATTTTGATAACCCATTTGGGATTAAATTAAAAAACGGAACATTACGTAAAATGTCTGCGTTATTAGATTTAGCTGTTTTTCCAGGGAACCAAGGAGGACCATTAGAGCATATTATTGCGGCTAAAGCTATTGCTTTTGGTGAAGCATTGACTGATGAGTATCTGACTTACATTTTACAAGTTAAAAAGAATGCAGATGCAATGGCTAAAGGTTTTGTGAAAAAAGGATACCAAATAATTTCTGGTGGTACTGATAATCACATGATGTTGATTGATTTAAGAAATAAAGATATTACAGGTAAAGATGCTGAAAAGGCCTTAGTTAAGGCTGATATTACTGCAAATAAAAACATGGTTCCTTTTGATGATAAGTCTCCTTTTGTGACTTCAGGTATACGTTTTGGTACTGCAGCAATAACAACTAGAGGTCTTAAAGAAGGCGATATGGAAACTATTGTTGAGTATGTTGATGAAGTATTATCAAACTACGAAAACGAGGAAGTTTTAGAAGCTGTTAAAGTGAAAGTAAATGCATTAATGAACGGTAGAGAATTGTTTTATGCTTGTTAAGAAGTAAAAAAACTAACTAAAATTCATAAAAAAGCCATTATTTAAATATAATGGCTTTTTATGTTGTTAATGGTATTTAATGGTTTAGTGATCGACTCTTAGAGTGTTTTTGTTATAGAGAATAGTTAATGGTTTATCATCGTTAATTCACCATTTATTATTTGCTTGTTTTTAAAATCATAGATATCAGCTTCTATTTGATCTTCAAAGTAAAGTGCCCAAAAAGTATAGTATTCGCCAATATTCTCTTTATTAAGTCCTAATGAAAGTAAATTACAGTCTTCTTGAAATATTTTCTCTTCAAAAACAGGAACATGGATTTCTAAAGGCATTTTATTGAAACCTCTAGTGAAAAACAGAATATTCTCATTAAGTTTTACAATTAGCTCTTGAAGTTGTATTGCAATGCTATTTTCAAATATTTTATTAATAATTATAGTGCAATCAGTAAATACAAGATTCAATTCATCAATATCTATAGATTTAGAATTAGTATTTCTGACTTTTTCAAAAGCTTCAAAAAATAAATAATTTTCTTTTTGAGAACTTAAATTTAGCTTTCCGATTTTTTGGTCTGCAAGAAGTGAGAGTCCAAAAGCAATATCAAAATTAAATTTAGTTTCAATGATTAAATTTTCAGAATCTTCATCATTATTTAAAACAGCAACATTACAATAGAAATCTTTCTCAATTTTTAATTTGAAAGCTTCTAAACCAAAAATGTCATTGCCTTGAAAAGGTGCTCTACCAAAATCTTTTTTGTGATTTTTTTTGTTAGCCGACATAATTAATTATTTAAGGGGATTTAAACAAACTTAGTTTTTAAACCACACCTTAGACTAAACAAAAACCACAGAAATTTTAAGGTTTTTGTTTAATTGTTTTTAATTATTTGATTAACAGTTTTTTATGCTGTGTTTTGAGTAGTAAAAAAGATTATATAAAGCCTTTTTCTTTAGCAGCTGTAATTAATTTGTAGTCATTTTCTTTATCAACACCAAAAATCTCTTTTAGTTGTCTTTTTCTGTTTTCAATACCAGAAAGTGATAGTGAGACAAATTCGACCATATCTTTTGTCTTTGTACCAATTGATAGATAGTACAATAACTTTTTGTCGTTATCATCTAAATGAATGTTGGTAGACATTCGATTTCTTATAGCAATTAATGCTTTTTTTGTGTAGAATGGGGGAGCTGTTAAAACCGTATTGACCATATCGGTTAAAGCATCTTCATTAATTTCGGTCTTTACCATATAACCTTCGGGGTTTACGGTTTGCATAATGCTATTTATACGGTAATTATCACTAAAAGAAGATAGAAAAACAATTTTAGAATTTGGGGATATTTTCCTCGAGATTATTCCTAAATCTTCACCTGTACGTGAATATCCTTCTTTAATTGGTGAGAGTTGAATGTCTAATAAAATAATGTCATAAGGGCTGTCTTTTTTTACTTCTTCTTCGATTTTTAGTTTTCCGGAATCAAATGAATCTTCCATATCCATCTTAACCTTAAAATCTTTAAAATCGAAATCTTCAAGAATATATTTATACCCCAACATTGTCATTTTATGATCATCAACAGCAAGTATTTTTAAGCTCTTCATCTACTTTTTTTAATCTAAGCTGTTTTTTCAGCTTCATTGATATATGGAATTTTTATTGTTAGCGTAGTTCCTTTGCTTGCAGTGCTTTCAACTATAAAACTTCCATCTAACTTTTTTAATCTTGATTTGATATTTCGAAATCCAATTCCTTTTCTATTCTTTTTGGTATCAAATCCAATGCCATTATCTTCAATACTTACGATAATTTTATTGTGCCTTAAATCAAAATTAATAAAAATAGTATCGGCTTTAGCGTGTTTAATGCAGTTTTGAATACTTTCTTGTACTATTCTATACAAGTTAATTTTTATTTCCCCTTTTAAACCATCCCAATCTAAATCTGAATTGTATTTAAATTTAAAATCGATATTTTCAGTACCCATTTCAAAGGTTTTCACTAAAGCATCAATTGAAGAAATAAAATTTTGCATTTTTTGATATGCAGCATAATTCAATTCATGCGATAAGCTCCTAATATCTTCAGATAAATCAGCTAGTTCCGTAATAATTTCTCCGCGTTGTTTTACGGATTCAGGGTCTGTTTTTTTATTCAAACCTAATAGTACTAAACGAATGCCTAAAATTTTATTTAAAAAACCATCATGCAATTCTTGAGAAATCCGTTCTTGTTCAATTTTTTTACCTTCATTTAATTTACTTTGTTGTTTTAAAAGTAAATTGAAAATTTCTTGATTGGCTTCCTGTTGTTGTTGCTTAAATTGTAACTCTTTGTTTTTGTTGCGTTGAATAAATATGATAATTACCGCTATAATAGTTATTAAACCACCAATGCTCATAGTTATCCAGAGTCTTTTTTCTCTAAATAATAAATCGTTTTTTTGAGCTAAAAGTTCATTACGTTCAATAAATTCATCAGTTTGAAAGCGTGTACGTGCGAACTTATCTCTTAATTTCCGCTCATCTTCAATTACTTTTTTGTTTATTTTAAAATATTCTTGAGCGTAAGCTGTGGCGTTGTCTTTATCAACTGTTGTTAAAAAGTCTAAGATTCTGAGTAAGCTCTCATAATTTTCAGATTCTCTAGATAGTTTTAAACCCTTTAAAGCGATTGCTTTTGATTGTAGTGTGTCTTTTTTGTATGCTAACCATTTGGCGTAATGACCGCTAGTTGTGGCTTCACTGTAAGTGTTTTTCAGGTCTTTTGTAATGGCTATAGCTTCTAAGTAAATTGGAGTTAAATCTTCTTTTGTATTTAAAGCTATTTTTGCATTTGAAAGATTAACATTTACCTTGCTGTACAATTGGGGCCTGACAGTGCGAAGATTTTCAAATTTTAAAACTTTGCTAAAGCTGTTGTTGGCCTTTTTGTATTCTTTTGCGTACAAATGTGTAACACCTATATTGTTTTCAATAATAATACGACTAAGGTCATTGTCACTAGATGTTTTTAAGTACGACTTTGCTTTAACAAAATATTCAACTGCTTTTTCGTGGTCACCTAATGAATGTGTAATGGACCCTAAGCTATTGTAGGCACGAGACAATCTAGTGCTGTCATTATCTTTTTTAAATATTTCCATAGCCTTAATAACGCTTAATTCCGCGCCGCTATAATCTGATACTCTTCTTTGCGTTAGGCTTAGGCTCAAATATAAACTAGCTACTCTATCTTCAAATTCAAGATTTGAGAAAATGTTTAAAGATTTGTTATAATAAAAAAAAGTACTGTCAATTTGTTTAGTGTTTTCCAAAAAAAGCCCTAAATCCCAATAAGCATCTCCTAAAATACTTGAATCCTTTTGAATTTCAGCTAATTTGATAGCATCATGATTTACTTGTCTAAAAAATAGCGAATCAGTACTGTAAATTGATTTGTAAGATAAATTTGAAAGGTGCTTTAGTTTTACAGTATCAATTTTTAGTTGATTCACTTGAAGTAAAATCTGTTTGAATAATAGTTTTTGCTCCGTACTATCAATTTTTGAATTAAAGCTTTTATTTATTAATATGTCTAAGGAGTCTTGCGATACTTTGGGTGTAATTTTCTCAGTGGTTTTAGTTTCGTTTTTGCAAGAAAAGCAAGCATACGAAAGCCATAAAAAAATTAAAAAGGAGATTGTTTTTTTTAATGCTTGCATCTAAAATATTGAAAGTAGCAAGATATAAAAAAGCCTTAAATATTCTAAATTTAAGGCTCTTGTAATATTTAAAAACTAAAGATTTATCCTTTTGGGTCTCTAGGTGGTGTTTCAGTATGACAATCATTACACGAAGCATTTTCTAAAGTTTGTAATTCGTATACGCTATCATCTTGCGTTGCGCTTTCTGAAGTACAAGAAAATAAACCTAAATTCATTACTACTACCGCTAATACTGTTGCTATTTTTCTCATGATTCACTTATTTTTTATTAATTAAATTGGTTCAATTAATTTGGTGATTCAAAAGTAGTACGCGGTAGTTGCGATATATCTATCGTAAATTTTTGCTTAGTATTTATAGAGCATCTATGAGTATTTCGTCGATTTTTGTAAGAATATACTTAATTAAAAGCTTTAATTGTCGTTTTGGTTAATAACCTCTTTAATTCATCAATATTAGATTTGTATGATTTTGAAAAAGGTATTTGTGTTCCTGAAATTTTTAAAGAGCAGATTGATTTTCCGTAATTGATTCTAAAAATATAATCAGTGTTTAAAATATAACTTTGATGTATTCTAATAAAATTTATAGGCAACCTACTTTCAAAGGCTTTTAAAGTTTTAAAGGCGCTTATTATGGTATTATCCTTCATTATAACATCAGTAGTGTTGTTGTCTGCTTTTAAATAAAGAATGTCATTTGTATTTAAATATCTATAATCTTTATATGATTTTAAGCAGAGCGTTGTATTTGATAGTTGTTCTTTATTATTTAGTTTGTTTAATTTGAGCGTGGTTTTTCTAATATCAAATTCATTCAATGGTAATAACCAATAATCAAAAAAGCTGTTTTTAATAGCATCATAAGCGTGAGATTTGTTCTTTGAAATGCCAATAATTACAGGCATATGTTTAATGTATTGGTATAATTCTTGCACCATATTGAAAGTATCTTTTGCTTTTTTGTTTAAAAAGACAAAAATGATATCGGGCATTTGTTTTAAAATAGTATTTAAGCCTTCAGTGCAATTACTAGTAACGCCTGTACATTTAAATTCTTTAAAATTAGATAATTGAGTTCTTAATTGGTAGCTAGATTTAGTATCGGCATTTACAATTGTGTATTCATACTCCATGGCATCTATTTTATGCCAAAATACCATTTGTAATTAAGAAAAGACTAAATAAAAACCACAGAATAACTAAGGTTTTTATTTTTTAATCAGTTGTAGATGAGTTTATTCAATATAATGTTGGTATGCTCCAAGGTCAGGGTTTGTAGTTCTATTAAAACCTAGAATATCAACAGGAACAGTTGAGGCAGTTTCTTTGTCCGCTTTATCAATAGCAAAAGATGTCTCGCTTATTTTAAAGTTATTTAGACTAGTGTTAATATATGAGGCATTTTCATTTACATAAATAGTGTTGAAATTTGATTCGTTATCAGTATTACTTGTAGTTTTTATCATGCAGAAACTAAAGCTGTAATTGAATGAGTCACTATTTTCGTTATCTAAAAGACTAAGCTCATTATTGCTATTTCCATCAATTATACAGTTGGTGAAATTTGCGTTTTCTAATAAAATATTATTATTAATTTGAAGTGCTGTGCCAGATCTAAACGAAGAGGTCCAATAATTAGCGATGGTACAATGTCTAAACCTGTAATTTCCGCCATTAGTAATATGTAATGATGTACCACCAGCATTACCAATAACTACATTTGTGGCAGTTATATTAGAGCTTTTACAGAATAAATTAGTGTTGCTACTATTGTATATTTGAGTATTGTGAAGTGTAAGGTTGTTATCGGTATTTGATAATTCACCTTCGATATATAAACCAATAGTCGCATTTTTAACAGTTAAATTATTAATTTGATTGTTAATACTATTCTTATGTAGCCATATTGTTCCCCATTGTCCTGGAATAGTACTGTATTCGGGTTCCAAGCGGTCACCTTCAAAAATAACCTCATTTTCAAGTAGGTCATTATCATTACTAATAGTACCGTTAATTTGTAATGAACTGTTTGCTTGTGCATATAGTCCGGAGTTATCGTGAAAATAAACTCTTGCACCAGCATCAATATTTAAAATTTTGTTTTTAGGTATAGTGGCATACCCGTAAATCACATAAGGTTTTTCGTTGGTAAAATTTAGTTCTTTATCATCCAATTCAAAACCATTTACAACGGTATCCTCACCATCAGAACTTTCTAGAGTTATTGTTTCAGAAATTCCTGTAGCATCTTTGTTTGGGTATAAGAAGATTGCATCTTGTATTAGTGTCACTAATGATACGCTCTGTTCATTCTCCCCAGTATCAAAAATAATTGCATCAGTATATAAAAACTCATTTAATGAATTCTCAGAAATGGTAGCAGTTGTTTCGATAAAAATATAAAGACTGTCGTTTGCAAAAACGGGAGTGTTGATAAACGTTTCACCCGCTTGCCCGTCTACATTTATTCGGTACTGACTATTAAAACCATTTTGTAAGCTTATGGTGGGTATGCTAATATCATTATCAGTAGTGTTGTAAACTTTTAAGCTATAGGTACTACTACTAATATTTGCAAAAACAGTATCTAAAAAAACAGTGTCCTTTGAAAAAGATAAATTGCCATTACTAGCTTCGTAATCAAAATCTTTACGACATGAACTCCAAAAAATAACCAAACACAATATGCTTAATGTAAGAGTGTATGATTTTATTCTTTGATTCATAATTATATAGTTTTACCTAAAAACATCTTTTATTTCTTCTGATACACGAATAGGTCTTAGGCTTTTAGAATCTAATAAAACCCATTCGGTTTTTGAAGTTAAAATTAGCTCACCAGTAGTTTCGTCATGCATTTCAACCATACGGATTGATAGCGCACCTTTTGATAATTTTATAAAAGTTTTTAAAGCAATTACGTCATTTAAAACGGCTGCTTTTTTGTATTCAATAAAATGACTTTTTACAACCCAAATACAATTTTCTAATAATTCTTTTGAAGCTTTTTCCTGCCAATGTTCTTTAGCAATATCTTGAATCCATTGTACATAAATAACATTATTTACGTGGTTAAGATCATCAATGGCGTCTTGTTCTACTTGTATTTTTTTAAAGTAAGGCTTGTACATTATTTTTTTATGATTTTAACCTCAAAAAGTTTATCCCAGTTTTTACCGGTTACAAAAAAAGTAGCTCTTGTTGGGTTGTAAGCTACACCGTTTAATACATCTAAACCAGCATGCTTGGTAACCTTGTTTTTTAATCCACCAAAATTGATAACACCTTCAATAGCACCACTTTTAGCGTGAATAATCATCATACTTTCTTTCTGCCAAACGTTAGCGTAAATTTTACCATCTACGTACTCTAGCTCATTTGCTTTGTTGAAAATAGATTTATTAGTTACTGTTTCAATATGACCTTCTTCAGCTAAAGTTTCAGGGTTCAATAACCAAATTTTTTCACTACCATCACTCTTATAAAGTTCTTTTCCGTCGTTAGTAAATCCCCAACCTTCTTTACTAGAGCCATATTTAAAGCTGTCTAATTTATCAAAAGTATGAACATCATAAATAAAGCCAATTCCACTTTGCCAAGTTAGCATATAAACTTTGTCATTTAAAATAGTAATACCCTCTCCAAAATAAGTGTCCTCTAAATCTATTTGTTTTATAATTTTCCCTGTTCTAAAATCAATTTTTCTTAAAGTTGATTGTCCTTTTCTACCGGTACTTTCATACAAAGTATCTTTGTAAAACTCTAAACCTTGCGTAAATGCTTGTTGGTCGTGCGGATACTCATTAATAATTTCATAAGAATAAACTTCAGGACTTTTGCTTGATAGTATTTTTATTTCTTTAGTAATAGCTTCTGTTTTACCATCATAAGTAATATTTGCTTTAAGAGTTTTGCTTCCTAAAACAGGCATATCTAAATTAATTTTGTTGTCTGATAGACTTATTTCTTTATCGTCAATAGCATAAGACACAGCTTCAATTTCAATATTCTTTTTATTGGTTATGGAAACAGTTACATTTTCATTTTGCTGAAATTGGGTTTTGTTACCTTCTAATTTTATTTCAAAAAGTTCAGAAGCAACTTTATTATTTGTTCCGCAAGCATTAAAAAATAGGCCTACAAAAGCTAAAGTGATAATAGTAAAAAGTCTCATTATTAATATTATTTATTATTTTATGAATATTTATGTTGTAATTTAATCTTCAAAATTTTGGAAATCAAACAGATAGCATAATCTTTAAGGTTAAGCAAGTTATTTATTTAAATTAAGAATGTAAAATGATTGTAAAAAAAATAAAACATTGTATATTTGCAGCCGGCAAGTCCTACGCGACCAGCTCCTGTAGAATCCCCCAGGGTGGGAACGCAGCAAGGGTATATGGTTGTAGCGGTGCGACGTAGGTAGCTTGCCTTTTTTTAGCTTTAATTTCTTCAAAGCATATTCAATTCCTCTTTTTTCTAGCTTTAATTATTTGTTTATTTGTACTTATATTTTTGTGGTATGAATGATAAGGTTGTTTTAATTACTGGAGGATCTTCAGGTATAGGTAAATCTATTGGTGTTTTTTTAAAGACAAAAGGATTTAAAGTTTACGGAACTACGAGAAGTACTGCGAAATATCCCGATTTTAAAGAGTTTAATTTATTAGAATTAGATGTTAAAGTTGAAGAGACTATTTCAAGAGCTGTTGCAAAACTAATTGAATTAGAAGGTAAGATTGATATTTTAATTAATAACGCTGGTGTAGGAATCACAGGGCCAATAGAGGAAACTCCGAATTCGGAAATAGAAAAAGCATTTGATACTAATTTCTACGGACCAATACGGATGGCAAAAGCTGTTTTACCACAAATGCGAAAACAAAATTCAGGATTAATTATAAATATTACTTCAATAGCAGGGTATATGGGTTTACCTTACCGTGGTATATATTCGGCAACCAAAGGAGCTTTAGAATTAGTTACTGAGGCAATGCGTATGGAAGTGAAAGATTTTGGGGTGCAAATGACGAATTTGGCGCCTGGTGATTTTGCTACAAATATAGCTTCAGGAAGGTATCATACTCCTGTTTTTGAAAATTCAGCATATGAAAAGCCTTACGGAGCAACTTTAAAAGCTATTAATGATGGTGTTGATAGTGGTGGAGACCCTATACAAGTAGCGCATGAAGTATTTAAAATTATAAATACGGGGAAACCAAAAGTACATTACAAAGTGGGCGATTTTATGCAGAAATTCTCTTTAAAACTAAAAAATATTCTTCCAGATAAAGTGTATGAGAAATTACTATTAAACCATTATAAATTGTAGCTTTGTATAGAACGTAATTTTTATTAATAATTATAATAAGTCGAACATGAAATTTTTTATAGATACTGCTAATTTAGCACAGATTAAAGAAGCCCAAGAATTAGGTGTTTTAGATGGTGTAACCACAAACCCTTCATTAATGGCTAAAGAAGGCATTACTGGAAAAGAAAATATATTAAAGCACTATGTAGATATCTGTAATATTGTTGATGGAGACGTTTCTGCAGAAGTAATTTCTACTGACTTTGACGAAATGGTTAAAGAGGGTGAAGAATTAGCAGCTCTTCATGAGCAGATTGTGGTAAAATTACCAATGATTAAAGATGGAGTGAAAGCATGTAAGTATTTTAGTGATAAAGGTATTAGAACTAATGTAACTTTAGTATTCTCACCAGGCCAAGCTCTTTTAGCAGCTAAAGCAGGTGCAACATATGTATCTCCATTTATTGGTCGTTTAGATGATATTTCTACTGATGGCTTAAACCTTATTGCTGAAATCCGTCATATTTATGATAACTACGCATTTGACACACAAATATTAGCAGCATCTGTAAGGCATACAATGCACGTTATTGATTGTGCTAAGCTTGGTGCAGATGTAATGACTGGTGGTTTAGCTTCAATTGAAGGTTTGTTAAAACACCCATTAACTGATAGTGGTCTTGCTAAGTTTTTAGAAGATTACAAAAAAGGAAATTAAAACTGTAAAGTTTTATAATATAAAAAAACCGTTGAACATATTGTTCAACGGTTTTTTTATGTCTGTTATTTAAATTAAGTATTTATAAAGCTTAATTAATACGATATATATTTTTATAAGCATCTACAATTAACCCATCATTAACAACAATAGCCTTGTTTAAACCGTCAATTATAAGCGTATTTCTAAGTAATTTGATATCATCAGCTTGATATTGATTTTCTAATGAAATATCACTTGCTTTAAGTATTTTTTTCCAATCATATTCTAATGTGCTAAGGCTAATGCCAATAAAAGTAGTATTTGGTTTTAACATTTTTAATTTAGCAACTCTTCTATGAATATTTTTAAAATGTCTTGAATTTTTACCTGTCCAAAAGTAGAATACAATATCTTTTTTAGTGTTTGAAATGTCTTTTAAAGAAACTTTATTACCTAGACTATCAATTACATCAATTTCAGGAATTGTATGTGAAGGCTGCATTTTAATCACACCTTCATATAAATCATGTATTTCAGCTATGTGTTTATTGTTGCTAGATAATTCATGAAAACTTTCTAAAAACACTTTATTGTTATCATTATTGTCATGCACCTTTAAAAAGTAACTCATGGCAACATTTCTAAATAAATTATCTCTTAATTTTTTACCATTTACTAAACTATCAATTAACTTGAGCTTATGAAGATTAAAATGAAGATGATCTTTTATGTACCTGTCACCTTCGTTTACACAAGCGGTGGCGCAATCATTATAAGCTAGATTGTCAAAATGACGTTTCATGTAATCATAATAAGGAGTAAAATAAGTTAGTTCCTTATTATCAAAGTCTAAACCTTTTCTAAAAGTGTAAAACTCTTCAGGAATTTCAGTAATAGTCCCTTCTTTTTTCCGCTTATTATGAACAAAAGGGTATTTTTCTTTATTTATATAACTACTATAGTTAATACTTGCATTGGCAAAAGCTGTTGCTTTTTCTGAAATTTCAACATCAACTTTTAATTCAGATAGTAAATTAGTTTTCCTTTTTCTGAGAGAATCGATTTTTTGTGAAAAAGCTAATGGGTCTAATTTGTAGTAAGATTCTATCAGTGGTTCTTCTTCCTCATTATTTAGGAATACCTCAATTAAAAAGTTATTTATTTCTTCACCGTGACCAGAAAACACTAAAGATTCATCAAAAGACATGGTGTTTAATCGAACCATTAAACTATCACCTTTAGATAAGTAAATGTACTGGTATTGAGGTGCGTGTCTAAAATTATATAAGCCTTCGTCTATATTATTTAGTGTGATTGAAAACCTATTATGCATGTCCAACTGCGCAGAATCTACAACAATATCATCTTTGTATAGAATAACAGTTTCACTAGTAGGATTTACAATTTCACCGGCAAAAATAGTAGTTTTATTATCAGAAGAATTACATCCTATAAGACACAAAATTACAAGACAGAAAGAATATTTATACATATAAGAAATAACATCTATTGTGGCGAATTTAATAAACAGGTCAGATTCAAGGTGTTAATGCGGAGTTAAAATATATATAAATGGTTGAAATACTGTATGTATATCAGTGTGTTTATTGTTAGTTTTAGGGGTAAATTTTGTTTATTTTTGCGCAAATTTAAAAAATACTGTCTATGTTATCTGTATCCAATCTATCGGTACAATTTGGAAAAAGAGTTCTTTTTGATGATGTAAATATTTCATTTACACAAGGGAACTGTTATGGAGTTATTGGTGCTAATGGGGCTGGAAAATCTACATTCTTAAGAATCATGGCTGGGCAAATTGACCCAACTTCAGGGCATGTGAGTTTAGAGCCAGGAAAAAGAATGTCTATTCTTGAGCAAAACCACAACGCTTATGACGAAATAAATGTTCTTGAAACTGTGGTATTAGGTAATAAACCTTTAGCGACTATCAAAAAGGAGATGGATGAGCTTTATGCTGATTATGATGATAAAAATGCAGATAGAATAGGAGAGCTTCAGGTTCAGTTTGAAGAAATGAATGGTTGGAATGCTGATAGTGATGCGGCTGCATTATTGTCTAATTTAGGTATAGCTGAAGAGCTTCATTATACCATTATGGGTGATTTAGATTCTAAATTAAAAGTAAGAGTGTTATTAGCACAAGCTTTATTTGGTAATCCAGATGTGCTTATTATGGATGAGCCTACCAATGATTTGGATTATGATACAATTAGTTGGTTAGAGCATTTTTTAGCAAACTATGATAATACTGTGATTGTAGTATCGCATGACCGTCACTTTTTAGATTCTGTTTGTACGCATATTGCAGATATTGATTTTGGAAAACTAAACTTATTTTCTGGTAACTATACGTTCTGGTATGAGAGTAGTCAATTAGCGGCGAGGCAAAGAGCACAACAAAACAAAAAATCAGAAGAGAAAGCGAAAGAGCTTCAAGAATTTATCATGCGTTTTAGTGCAAACGTTGCGAAAAGTAAGCAAGCAACGTCTCGTAAAAAAATGTTATCAAAATTAAAGATTGAAGATATAAAACCTTCTAGTAGAAGATATCCTGCAATTATTTTTGAAAGAGAACGTGAAGCGGGTGATCAAATATTAAATGTTGAAAAACTATCTGCAACTTCTGAAGATGGCGATTTACTATTTAAAGATTTAAATATAAACCTTGCAAAAGGAGATAAAGTAGCTGTTTTTTCAAAAGATTCAAGAGCAACAACTGCTTTTTACGAAATTGTAAATGGAAATAGAGAGGCAGATACAGGTGAGTTTCAATGGGGAATCACAACAAATCAATCGTATTTGCCAGCAGATAATCACGCCTTTTTTGAAAGTGATGATAACTTGGTTGATTGGTTAAGGCAATGGGCAAAAACTGAAGAGGAGCGAGAAGAGGTTTATGTTCGTGGTTTTTTAGGAAAAATGCTATTTAGTGGTGATGAAGCTCTAAAAAAGTGTTCGGTATTATCAGGAGGAGAGAAAGTACGTTGTATGTTAAGTAGAATGATGATGCTTAGAGCTAATGTTTTAATGCTTGATGAGCCTACAAACCATTTAGACTTAGAGAGTATTACAGCGTTTAATAATTCACTTAAAAACTTTAAGGGTACAATGCTTTTTACAACGCATGATCATGAGTTTGCGCAAACTGTAGCAAATAGAATTATAGAGTTAACGCCAAATGGTGCAATTGATAGGTATTTGACTTTTGATGATTATATGTCTGATAAATCAATAAAAGAACAAAGAGAAAAAATGTATACCGTGTAGTATTTAATACACCTTAAAATAGAATTTATAAAGAGTGCAATTCGCACTCTTTTTTTATGTCTATGTATTAGTAGGTAAGTCTATTCTTACCTACGTGAAAATCAACATTATTAAAATGTTAATTTCTTATAATTTTGAGCTTAATTTACGTTACTAAAGAAATAATAAGTGTATCTTGGCGTTAAATATGTGTATTTCATCGATTATATGTATTTGCCCAAATTTTACAATGATAAATATTTCAAAATCCCCTATGAAGTTTTTTTTAGTTCCCCTAGCATTCATTACACTCCTTTTTTCTACAACAAACGCACAAGCTCAATCTACGAAGATGGATCCTCAAAAATCTATCATTAGTAATGCAGAAGCATCAGGTAATCACGATTTACTTTTAGCAGCAGTAAAGTTATCAGATTTAGAAACGACCTTAGATAATGAAGGTCCTTATACTGTTTTTGCGCCAAGCGATGTAAATTTTGATCAATCGACAAAAAAGAGGGTAACAGAACTTATTCGTCTTAAAAATAAGAAAGAACTACAAACTGTAATTGGTTATCATATTGTTCCGGGGAATATTACAGCTTCAAAAATATTAAAAGCACTTTGTAGAGGTAAAGGTGTTGCAACTTTTACGACAATTACAGGTGATAAGTTAACTGCTACTATGAATGGCTTAGATATTGTTTTAACAGATAAAAACGGAAATCAATCTACAATTACAAAGGCTGATGCTAACCAGTGTAATGGCGTTATTCATGAAATTGATAACGTACACTCACCAATAAAAGCATAATATTTCAACTTTTTTTAGGACATATGCTCATAAATAATTGCATATAAATTCTAGTAAGCGTTATATTGCAACCAAAAATTTGTTACATTAAACTTATATTTGATTAACAAATGTTTTATTTACAACAGTAAGTAGTTTGTATGGAAGCAATTAGCACTTTTGACATGTTAAAGATTGGTATTGGTCCGTCAAGTTCACACACTTTAGGGCCTTGGAGAGCAGCAGAAAAGTGGTTGGTGGAATTGCAAAAAAAAGTTGCTTTTGTTGATGTTATTGAAGTTAATGTTTACATCTATGGTTCTTTATCTCTAACAGGTAAAGGGCATGCTACAGATTACGCCTTAATGCTTGGCCTTTCTGGCCAAGATCCTGAATATATTCCTATAGAGAATATTCACACTATTATAAATAGAATAAATGAAGAAAAATTTATTGAATTAGACGGCAAATTTACTATTTCCTTTAATCCTGAAAAAAACATAATATTTAAAAAAGAGTTTCTTCCATTTCATGCAAATGGGATGACTTTTGAGGCAATTTTATTTGATGGCCAAAAATTGAAAACTACTTATTATTCTATTGGGGGAGGTTTTGTTGTTAAAAAAGAGCAAAAAAGAGCAAAAAAAAATATAGAAATTTTCAATAGCTTCCCGTTTCCTATTGCAAATGGTGTACAGCTTTTAAACTATTGTAAGGATCAAGATAAATCAATTTCAGAAATTGTTTTAGAAAATGAACGCTCTTTACGAACAGATAAAGAAATTGACACAGAGTTAAACCGAATTTGGGATACAATGTTAGATTGTATGTATACAGGTTGCCATACCGAAGGTTTTTTGCCAGGAGGTTTAAATGTTCGTAGGCGTGCCTTTGAAATACATCAAAAACTAAAAGAAAATAATCCTTATGAATCTTCAAAAGAATGGTTGTTTTCGATAAGAAATACTACTGTAAAATTTAGACAAATTTTACAATGGGTAAGTTGTTTTGCTTTGGCTGTTAATGAAGTTAATGCCTCTTTAGGTCGTGTGGTTACTGCACCAACCAATGGTAGTGCAGGGGTGATCCCCGCGGTTTTAATGTACTATATGGTTATTGAAAATCATGAAGCAGATTTTACTCAAATTAAAAAATTCTTGCTGGTAGCAGGTGAAATTGGTAGTATTTTTAAAAAAGGAGCTACTATTTCTGCTGCAATGGGTGGCTGTCAAGCAGAAATTGGAGTTTCTTCAGCAATGGCCGCAGGTGCACTAACCGAAGTATTAGGGGGTACGCCTGAGCAGGTTTTAATGGCGGCAGAAATAGCAATGGAACATCATTTAGGTTTAACATGTGATCCTATAAATGGATTGGTGCAAATACCTTGTATTGAACGAAATTCAATGGGAGCTATCAAAGCTATCAATGCGGCTGAATTGGCCTTAAATTCTAATCCCGAAGAAGCTAAAGTTCCTTTAGATAAAGTGGTGAATACTATGTGGGAAACCGCTAAGGATATGAACTCAAAATATAAAGAAACATCTAAAGGTGGTTTAGCAGTAGATGTTTCTTTCACTGATTGCTAAAAAGGATTACAACCTTAATTTGATGCTATTTTAAAACGAAAAAAAGATAATAATATTAGTAATTTTTGTTCATTTTCTTGTTATTTCGCATCAAAAATTTAAAAATGGAAAAACTAGAGCATATTGAAAATGAATTATCTGGTTTAAGAACACAATTAAAAGAGCACAAACTTTATAAAAACCTTAAAAATATTGATGACATAAAAACATTTATGGAATATCATGTTTATGCGGTTTGGGATTTTATGTCTCTTTTAAAGGCAATACAAATACAGCTTACTAATACTACAACACCTTGGATTCCTAAAAAAAATGCTACACTTGCACGTTTTATTAACGAGATTGTTCATGGTGAAGAGAGTGATATAAATGAATTAGGAGAACCTAGAAGTCATTTTGAAATGTATTTAGAGGCTATGAAACAAGTTGGTGCTAGTACACAAAAAATTGATCAATTTATTCAAGTTATAGAGGAAGGTAAAAGTGTTACATGTGCTTTTGAAGCTATAAATGTTTCAAACTCAATAACTGATTTTGTGAACTTTTCTTTTGAAGCTATTGATACACAACAAGCACATGTAATAGCTTCTGCGTTTACATTTGGGCGTGAAGATTTAATACCTGATATGTTTTTTGAAATTCTTAAAAGTGCAGATGCAGAAAACAAACAATATAACAAGCTAAAGTATTATTTAGAAAGACATATTGAACTTGATGGGGATGAGCATGGTCCACTTTCATTGCAAATGATATCAGAGTTATGTGGTAGTGATGATCAAAAATGGAATGAAACCCTTGAAGTTGCAAAACAAGCTTTAATACAGCGAATTAAATTGTGGGATGGTATTAATAATGCAATAAATACGAAGTAAATGGAACCTGAGATTGAAATACTTTTGTCTAAAAAGCTAGTAGGTAAAAGTATTGAAATGAGTTTTGTAGAAAATAAGACTCATGAATTGTGGAAGAGTTTTATGCCTTTAAAAAAGCTAATTAAAAATACGGTAGGAACAGATTTGTATTCGATACAAAAATATCCTGTTAATTTTAACCCTCAGATGAATTTTACAAAGTGGGCGACAATTGAAGTTGCAGATTTTGACAATGTGCCAGATAATTTAGAGAAGTATACTCTTGTTGGTGGATTATATGCAGTATTTATTCACAAAGGTCTGGCGTCTGATTTTCAAAAAACATTTCAATATATATTTAATGAATGGTTACCAAATTCTGAATACAAAATAGATGATAGAGAGCATTTTGAGGTTTTAGGTGCTAAATACAGTACTGATGATCCAAATTCAGAGGAAGAAGTGTGGATTCCTGTTCAGTTAAAATAAAGAAAAGTCTAGTGTTGTTTACTTTTATTTCATACCAAAATAACTAAACAATTTTCTTACTTTTAACCCACCAAATAAACAAACAAATGTCTGTAGCAAAAAAAGAATACAAGAGAGTCACTGTAAAATCTCTAATTGAGATGAAAAAGGGTGGTGAAAAAATATCTATGCTTACTGCCTATGATTATTCTATGGCTAAAATTGTAGATGCAGCTAATGTTGATGTAATTTTAGTGGGTGATTCTGCAAGTAATGTAATGGCCGGACATGAAACAACGTTGCCTATTACGTTAGATCAAATGATATATCACGCATCATCGGTAATCAGAGCGGTTAACAGAGCTTTAGTTGTTGTTGATATACCTTTTGGTAGCTACCAAAGTGATTCTAAAGAGGCGTTGCGCTCAGCTATTCGTATTATGAAAGAAAGCGGTGGTCATGCGGTGAAAGTTGAAGGAGGATTAGAGATAAAAGACTCTATTGAGCGTATTTTAAATGCAGGGATACCTGTAATGGGGCATTTGGGTTTAACACCACAATCTATTTACAAATTTGGTACTTATACTGTAAGAGCAAAAGAAGAAGAAGAAGCTGAAAAGTTGATTGAAGATGCATTAATGCTTGAGCAAACGGGATGTTTTGCTATTGTTTTAGAAAAAATACCCGCAACTTTAGCGAAAAGAGTTGCAGAAAGTGTAACGATACCGGTAATTGGTATTGGAGCAGGTAATGGTGTTGATGGTCAAGTATTAGTAGTTCATGATTTAGTTGGTTTAACACAAGAATTTAACCCGAGATTTTTACGCAGATACATGAACTTATATGAGGAAATGGGTAATGCAATTTCTGATTATGTAAATGATGTAAAAAGTAAAGACTTTCCTAACGATGAGGAGCAATATTAATTAAATAATTCTTTTTGAAAAAAATAGCCATACTTGTTCTTGTTTTTTTTAATATTGGCTGTGACCAGTTAAGTAAAAATATGGTTCGTAATAGTGTAGAACCAAACGCTTATATTCAATTGATAAAAGATAATTTTATTTTAACGAATGTTGAGAATACAGGTGCTATGCTTGGTTTTGGACAAAGTTTTTCGCCAGTTCTAAAAATTATTTTACTACAAGTTTTACCTGTTTTAGTTTTAATAGGTCTGTTAATAAATGTGTTGCGAAAAGCACATTTAAACAAATGGCTTATGATCGCTTTTGCTTTTGTAATAGGAGGTGGAATAGGTAATTTGATTGACCGGATAGCACATGGTAAAGTAACGGATTTCTTTATCTTAAAAATAGGCTTTTTTAAAACGGGAGTCTTTAATATGGCTGATGTGTCTGTTTCTTTAGGAATTATATTGATTTTCATTTTGAGTATTAGATATAAAAAATTAGACTTTTAATGGAAAAAAAAGTAATTTCAACAGCTAAGAATCTTCAGGTTTTGCATGAGGACAATCATTTGATAGCTGTAAATAAACGTCCGGGTGATATTGTTCAGGGAGATAAAACTGGAGATATACCGTTAAGTGAGGTTGTAAAGAATTACATAAAAATAAAATACAATAAACCTGGCAATGTGTATTTAGGTGTGGCACATAGGTTAGATAGGCCAACATCGGGGATTATAGTTTTTGCAAAAACTTCAAAGGCATTACCAAGGTTAAATAAATTATTTGCAGAGAAAGATGCTAAAAAAACATATTGGGCAGTAGTTAAAAATCAACCATCAAAACAGCAAGATACGCTTACGCATTATTTAAAAAGAAATACTAAGCAAAATAAATCTTATGCAAATAAAAAAGAAGTTCCTGATAGTAAAAAAGCAATTTTAAGCTACAAATTGATTAAAAAATTAGATAATTATTATCTCTTAGAGGTTGATTTGCATACAGGTAGACACCATCAAATACGCGCACAATTAGCAGCAATTGGTTGTACTATAAAAGGTGATTTAAAATACGGAGCAGATAGAAGTAATAAGGATGGGAGTATTCATTTACATGCCCGAAAATTATCGTTTATCCACCCTGTAAAAAAAGAAGAAATAATAATTTTGGCTCCACCACCAAATGAGGCTATTTGGAACGCTTGTTCTTGATTCTTATAAAATATAACAGCATATTTAAATTCTAATATTGCATAAATAAAGAAGGAAATACTATAAAGTTTCCATTTATTTACTTGGTTAACATGTGCTTAGCTCAAGTAATATATGTGCTATCTACGGTCCGTAATTTTTTTATAATTATGTCAACATTTAATAATTAGTCAAAGTTTTTTTGTAATGACAATATAAAAAAACGACTAGTGTATTAAATAATTAGTTTTTAATAGGACTATTTCTATTAGAACAACCTCACTAAAAAATGAAAAAAAACCATTTAATTTTAATTACCGGACTACTGGGTTTATTCGCAAGTATTACGGTTGGGTTAGGTGAATTTCTACTACACTATAGTGACAAATTGGTAGGTAATTCAGAGAATTATAATTTTTTCTATTTTGTGCCTGAAAGAAATCTTACTTGGGGGCATTTTCTAACGGTTGTTGGCACTCCTTTTTATTTTGTTGGTTACTACCATATTTATAAAATGTTGAAAGGCAAAGAGAATAAATGGGCATTTGCAGTTTTTGCATTAGGTATTATTGCTTTTACAGTAGGTGGTTTTTGGATTACTTCTAGAGCTTTTTTAGGAACAATAGTTCATCTTCAAGAAGAAATAGATACTGGAATTTACACACAAATTTTAGATAATTATACCCTTTTTAGTGAGTCCCTTGTTCAAGTTTTAAGAATCGTGATTTTTCTTTTATCTGTTTTTTTTATCATTTCAATTTTAAAATTTAAAACATATTATGATAAGTTGATGGTTTTAGCTAATCCTATTTTGTTATTAATTCTAGTGTTTGCTGTTTATTTTATAACACCTGGTGTAGGTAAATATATAGCTCCTATTGCAATGAATGTTGTGCATTTTATTCTATTCAGTTTATCGTTATACCAATTCAATAAAAATTATAAATAATCCATTATGAAGTTTTTAAAATATATTTTATTCGCTCTTTTTACAATTGTACTTGCATTGATACTATTTGTGTCAATTAAATTCGGAACAAATCGTAACAATCCTTATGATAATGAAAATGAGCTTGTTGAAAATGAAATACCTGTATTTAAAGAGGTGGTTTTAAATTTTGAACAACAGAATAATAGTGAGAAATCTTTACCTGTAATAGCATCAGCTTTAATAGATGTTAATAATGATGGTGTTGATGAAGTATTTTTCGGAGGTGGTTTTGATCAGCAAGATGAATTGTTTGCTTACAATGAAAAAACTTTCGTGTCAATTTCAAAAAATGTAAACATTCCTCAAAAAAACAATTTAACAACATTAGCTGCCGCTTCTGCAGATTTTGATAATAATGGTTTTTCAGATTTAATATTATCCCGTGAGGATGGTATAACAATTTATTATAATACTGATGGGGTTTTTGTTGCACAAAAAATAGATTATCCGTTAGCATCAAATGCAACTCCGCTTGGTTTTGCTTTAGGTGATATTGACAGAGATGGTGACATAGATATTTTTGTTTCTAATTACATTAGAAAAAATCAAATGGAGGGTCAAAATAATTTTACAGAAGGGTATGGTCCAATTAGTCAGCTACTAATTAATAATGGAGACAATACATTTACAGATAAGACTGATGAATCAGGTTTAATATACAACCATAATACCTTTATGGGAATATTTGTAGATATGGATAATGATGGCTGGTTAGATTTAATTGTAGCTCACGACACAGGTGAAGTTAGAACTTATAAAAACAAAACAGACGGTTCTTTTGAAATGAAGCCAAATCCGACAACTAATAAATTCGGTTATCCAATGGGTATTGCTGTTGGAGATTATAATAATGATGGAAAAGTGGACTTTATGTTCTCAAATACAGGATCTACAGTACCGCATTTTATGGCAAGTGGAAACATAGAAAACAAAACCTTATTTAATTCAGATTGGATTTTTTTTAAAAACAAAGGGAACTTTGATTTTGAAGATGTAGCAAAAGAAGTAAAAGTATCTGATTTTGAATTTTCATGGGGAGCAGTTATGGCAGATATGAATAATGATGGATTACAAGAATTAATTGTAGCGGAGAATTATGTTGAATTTCCTCCTCATAAAGTATTTAAGCTTCCAGGAAGGTTTTTGACTCAAAATAAGAATCATGAATATGTGGCAACGGAAGGTAGAAGCGGAGTTGTTAATAAAAATTTTGGAATAACACCTTTGGTTTCTGATTTCAACCAAGATGGTTATCAAGATTTAATTTGGGTGAACATTGCTGGGCCTGCAAAGGCTTATATTAATAATGGGGGTGATAATAATTATATTCAATTAGTTTTTGCGGAAAATTCAGAAAATATAGGAGCTAAAGTTGAAGTGGTAACTACATCGGGTAAAACTATTACAGAAGATTATATAATAGGAGAGGGTTTAGTTTCTGATCAAAGTGCAACGGTGCATATTGGTTTAGGTAAAGATGAAGTTGATTCTGTAAAGATTATCTATGCTGATGGAACCATACAGATATTAGATGATGTGATTTTAAATACAAGAAGAGCTGTAGCTAAGGAGAAAATAGAAACGCTAGAAATTAAAAATGAAGACTAAAATATTCAGATTTTTACTTTATTTAATATTTCTATTTGGAATATATGGTACGGGAGCATTGGTAATAAAAGAATTTTCTAAAGGAGCTATATGTCCTAAAATATTTAACATACCAGCATGTTTTATAATTATTATTTGTTTAGTAGTACCTTTTATTTATCATTTATTAAGAAGAGGTAACATAGTTTATTTTGTGCTTACAGGTTTAGCTTGCAGTATTGCAGTGTATGGTTCTGTATTTCAATTATTAGGAAATGTAGAATGTCCAAAAACAAATGAAGGGGTGCCAATGTGTTACATTTCGTTAACTATTTTTACATTTTTAATATTGTTAAAAATATTAGAGTTGAAAATTATAGAAAAACAAAAAAGGGTTGACATTTAAGTCAACCCTTTTTTTTAACGTACTTAAAATTAATGTAATTGTTTTTTCTTTTTGAATTTTATAGCTAAAAATGCCAATGCGATTATCGTAGTTGCAACTACAAGGCCTATCAATAAATAAGGGTTGCTATTGTTTTCTTCGTAATCAACTATTGCTTCAAAATTATTGTCACTATTTAAAATAAATTTTTCACTCGAACCATCTTTTTTTCTCAAATAGAATACGGTTTGGTGGTATTCGTTGTCTTTAAAAGAAGTTATTTTTAAATCGATGTTTTTAATTATTTCAGGTAATGTTGATGTAATAAACGTTAAATCAGTTTCGTGATCACCGTATCTAATACCACCTTTTTCTAGTCTGATTTTATCATCATTAATTGTAATACTGATATTTTCTTTAATATAATTTACAATTAATTCTTTAAACTCTTTTTCGCTTAGCGTTTTAATATAATCAACTCCGTGAATATCTTTTAATGCTTTATTTACGCCCGCTTGTGTTAGGTAAATTTTTAAAATACCACCATCATTTTGAGGGTCTAAGCGGTAAACTGCAGATAAAGGGTTGTGTGCTAACAGAAAAATAGGACTGATTAAAATAATCAGTCCTAATAGTATCTTTTTATTCATGAATTTTAATTTGCAACGTAAGAGTTTCTAGCAGCTACCCCAACTAAACAAGGAGGTGTGTTAGGTGCTACTGTTGTACTTGCAATATAATGATAAATTCCATCTGGGTATTCATCAGTTACTGCTGTTGTGCCACCACAATCATCTAAATCATCTGGTTCTACAGCATACGCATAGATAGGGTATCCATCTTTAGCAAAGCCAGAAAGTACTTTATCAGTTGTTTGTGTCACATTTGTACATTCAATTTGATCAATATCATTTGCATTTAATACTTGATTTACAACTTCAGGAATCATATGCCAGTGGTAATAACCCGCAGGATCATTATGACCACCACATGGGTCTAATGATGGTATGTTCACTACAGTAATTGTACCTGTATTTCCTGTACTAAACATTTCAGGACCATTAATTGCAGAAGGAGGATCACCATTAATAGGAATTCCGTCAACTGAAAGACCAACTAGTTCTATTTCTCCAATTTCATTAACTTCATCAGCAACAATTGGAGTAACAGGTATTAGATAGGTGATTTCAATACTATCATCATCCAAACCATCTAGACAGTAAGAATATGTATCAGGATCACTGCTTGTTGAGCCACTAAAGTCATCAATATGTACAGTTCCGTCATCATCAACAATGTCATAACCATCATTTTCAATATCATCTAATAGCGCTTTTTCCCATACTCTAAGGCCAGGATTAGTTTCGCCGTCATAAAAGCTCATTCCTGCGGTATCTTCATCTGTCTCTGGGCAAAAAGGTCCTTTTTCAATATTATCAGGATTGCTTGAAAAAACTATTTGATAGCAATCTGCTGTAGTTCCATTTTCTAATTCTGCAGATACAATTTCAAAAGAAATTAAAGAGTCTGAATTCAATAAGGAAGAATCAATTATGTAATCAGTTAAATCGTCAGATTCAGTAGTACTTTCATCATCTGTATTTTCAGAATCATTAGAACTGCATGAAGTAAAAAAACTCAAGCATAACATTGGAATTAAAAACATTTTTTTTAACATAAACTCGTGTTTAATTATTAGTGATTTGGGTTTGTTAGAGCAAATTTAAGTTAAATTAATCTTAAAATAATCACTTTTAAGTGAATAGGGGAATATTATAAGTGAAAACTAATTTTAAATTTTTATTTCGTGTTATTGCTCTCTTGTTTAGATGATCTAATACTTTCTATAACTACAGAACTTAATATTAAAACTCCACCAATAACCGTGTTTTTATTAGGTATCTCATTTAAGAGAAGGAAAGCGATGATAATACCAAATACGGGTTGTACGCTGCTTAAAATGCTTACTGTGGTAATTGAGAAGTTTTTAAAACTATTTAAAAACAATGTGTGCCCTATAGCAGTAGTTAAAAGAGCTAAAGCTATAAGTCCTTTCCATTGACTAATAAGACTTGCGGTTTCTACTGTAAATAAAAATGGAAGCAAAGCAATAGTTACAACAGCTAATTGGTAGCACATTAGCATAGAGCCATTATAAGAAGCAACCTTTGTTTTCAATAAAATATTCCGAAGTGAATATACTACAGCTGATGATACTCCAAAAATAACAGCAATAGTATAATTGTTCTCAAAACTAAAACTCGGAACTAAAAAATAGATACCTAGTAATACCAATAAAGCTAGTAATAAGTGAATTTTTTGAAATTTTGTTTTTAATAAAATGGGTTCCAAAAATGCAGTTATAATAGGGTAAGTGAAAATAGAAATCATACCGATAGCTACATTTGATAATTTTAATGCATAGAAATAGGTAATCCAATGGGCACCAATTAAAACGCCACTAATAAGAACAGGAAATAAATGTTTTTTATCTACTTTTAAAGCAATTCCTTTCCATTTACAATAAAGTAATAAAAATAGTAAAGCCAATAATGATCTGGTGCCAATAATTACAGGAACTGGTAATTCTACATACCTGCCTAAAGCACCAGAGGTGCTAATGAAAAGCATGGCAATGTTTAACTCTAAAAGGTGTTTTAAATGGGTGTTATTTTTCAAAAAGGAGGTATTATCTAGTCAATAATTTTGCTTTTTCTTGTATGATTTGAGCAACTGGTTTGTTTTGTAAGTGACTCTCTAGCCATGATAGAATATCTAAATATAAAAAAGCTCTTTTTTCATACGGATGATCTTCATACTTTTTAAGTTCATTGTATAATTTTTGAAATTCATTTTTAAGCTCATTAGGGTAAATATCACCTAAACCACGTAAAAATTTGATCATTTCTTTTTGAACTGCATGCAAATCGTTCATTTTTAATAAAAACTTGTAGGTACTTTTTAGTTGAATTTCTAAATGGTAATCCATACCAGCTTCGTAATGTGCTACCAAGCTCAAAACTCGGGCAAAACACATTAGATCTTCACGCATTTTAAGGTTCTTATTGTTAATAATTTTTTTTAGATATAAGATGCAGGTTTTATTATCGCCCATCCCAAAATACAGACATGCAATTTTATAATAGCATAACATAATATGATGTTCATCAATACGGTCTTTATGTTTTGTTATTCCGTATTCAATAATTTTCACTAAATAGGTCCCTTTTTCAAAAGTGCCGTTTAAGAAATGAAGGTTTAATTTGTTGCTATTAATATATAAAAAAGCAAGTGATGCAACATTATCGTTACTCGGGAAACTTTTATCGCTCACCGTTTGCTCTAACTTTTCTAAGACTTCTTTAAATTGAGAGCTATATCTTACTAAAAATAGCGATTCTAATAAATAATTATTTCCCTTTAAATAAAAAACAGGGTTTAAATAGATCATTTCTCTATGCTCATAAAATAAATCAGACCATTTGCTGGCGTATTTATAGCTCGATAAAAAATCTTGTGTTAAAAAACTGTACCATAAATACGATTTATATAGCCATAATTTTTCACGAAAACCAAGATCTTCAATTCTATATTTAGGAACATGTCTCTCAAAATATTTTGTAATAAACTGGTAATCTTCATCACTTCGTACATGGCCTAATTTTAGCATTTGGCCGTATAATTGTAGTGATAAATTTGATAGTTTACTAGTCATAACATTCTGAGCAGAAAGCTCTTTTGCTTGTATGGCTAACTCGTCAGCTCTATCAGGTATGCTTCGCGTAATATATTGTGTTTCAATTAGTTTTTCTAATTCAACAATTTCGTAAGCAATGTTTTTTTCTTCATTTTCAATTGCTGTAGTTTTAGCTTTATCTAGTATTTTAAGGCTCTGTTTGTACAAACCTTTTTGGTATAAAATGGTAGCAAAATCTAACTGTTCACGAATTTGCACACGTATATTTTGGTTTACGGGGTTTAATCGTAAACTAACTAAAATTTGTTTGTATAAGTGCGCTTTTAAATTTGAAAGTTGCGCTTTTTTAACAATTCCTGTTGCGAGTATTATTTTCTCATCATAATCCTTAACTTTATCTAATAAATTAAAAAGGGCTAAAAATTTAGCATCAGAATTTACCCCTAAGCGACCAACATAAAGTTTGAACTGACGTTTTTCAGACTTTGATAGTGATTTTATAAGAACAAATAATGAATCTTTATGAGCATTTGTCATCGTAAAAAATATTGTTTAACTATTTGTTTATCAATCAATTGAACACCCTTAAAACTAACTTAACGTTGTAAATGTTTTTTTACACCTAAACTTAGTTAATAGAGTTAAGTATATATTCGTAATGACTAGTAAAACTACGCAAATATAATGAGCAAAGATAAAGTACAAATTTTTGATACGACACTTAGAGACGGAGAACAGGTACCAGGCTGTAAATTAGACACAACGCAAAAATTAGTTATCGCTGAACGTTTAGAACTTTTAGGAGTTGATGTTATAGAAGCGGGTTTTCCTATTTCTAGTCCTGGAGATTTTAAATCTGTAGAAGAAATAGCAAAATTAATTAAGAATGTAACAGTTTGTGGTTTAACCAGGGCTGTTAAAAAAGATATTGAAGTTGCAGCAGAGGCATTAAAATATGCCAAAAGGCCAAGAATTCATACGGGAATTGGTACTTCAGAATCACATATAAAGTTTAAATTCAATTCTAATAAAGATGCTATTATAGAAAGAGCTGTTGAGGCTGTTTCTTATGCGAAATCTTTTGTTGAAGATGTTGAGTTTTACGCAGAAGATGCAGGTAGGACTGATAATGAGTTTTTAGCAAGAGTTTGTGAAGCTGTTATAAAAGCTGGTGCAACAGTGCTTAATATACCTGATACAACAGGGTATTGTTTGCCAGAAGAATACGGAGCAAAAATTAAATATTTACGTGAAAACGTAACAGGTATAGATAAAGCAATTTTATCTTGTCACTGTCATAATGATTTAGGTTTGGCAACAGCAAACTCTATTGCAGGTGTAACAAATGGTGCGCGCCAAATAGAATGTACTATTAACGGTATTGGTGAGCGTGCAGGTAATACTGCTTTAGAAGAAGTTGTCATGATTTTAAGACAACACCCAACTTTAGGGCTTGATACAAATATTAATAGCACATTATTAAACGATACAAGTCGTATGGTCTCTCAAAAAATGGGAATGATTGTACAGCCTAATAAAGCAATTGTTGGTGCAAATGCATTTGCACACAGTTCAGGTATTCACCAAGATGGTGTGATTAAAAACAGAGAAACTTACGAAATTATTGATCCGGCTGATGTTGGTGTAGATGAATCTTCAATAGTTTTAACTGCTCGTAGTGGTAGGGCAGCTTTAGCATATAGAGCTAAAATTGTAGGTTATGAACTTACAAAAGTGCAATTAGATGCTGTATATCAAGAGTTTTTGAAGTTTGCAGATTTAAAAAAAGAGATTTTAGATGAAGATATCCATAAAATTATAGAACTTAGCAGTGTTGAAAAAGAAAACATTGCATAATGAATATAAAGATTGCTCTATTACCTGGTGATGGAATTGGACCTGAAGTTGTTGCGCAAGCTGTAAAATGTTTGCAGGCAGTTGAAGAAACTTTTGCTCATCAATTTACTTATACAACAGAATTAATTGGCGCTACAGCTATTTATCAAAGCGGTGTAGCATTACCAAAAGAGACAATAGAATTGTGCAATAATTCTGATGCTGTAATATTTGGAGCAATAGGTTTACCGGAATTTGATGATAATCCTGATGCTAAAATAAGACCCGAAGATGCTTTGTTTCAGTTACGAAAAGAGTTAGGCGTTTTTGCAAATATTAGACCCGTTGCAGTGTTCCCAACACTATTAGATAAGTCACCTTTAAAAGAATCTGTTCTTAGAGGTACAGATTTTGTTATTTATAGAGAATTAACTGGTGGTGTTTATAATGGAGAACATACTTTAGTGGAAGACGGTTCTGAGGCTAGTGATATTGCTACATATTCTGAATCTCAAATTACAAGAGTTGCGCATTTAGCATTTAAAGCGGCTAAAAAAAGACGTAAAAAAGTAACTTTAGTCGATAAGTCTAATGTTTTGGAAACTTCAAGACTTTGGCGTAGAGTAGTAAAACGTATTAGCGAAAGTTATCCTGATGTTGAATTAGAGTGTATTTATTTGCACAATTCAATTATGCAAATGATATTAAAACCAAGTAGGTTTGATGTTATTTTAGCGCCTAATTTATTTGGAGATATTATATCTGACGAAGCAAGTGTTATTGGTGGGTCAATAGGTTTGTTGCCGTCAGCGTCAATAGGTGATGGTATTGCTATGTTTGAGCCTATTCATGGTTCGTATCCTCAGGCACAAGGTAAAGATATTGCTAACCCTATAGCAACAATACTTTCAGCGGCAATGTTACTACAGCATTTTGGTTTAGAAGAAGAGTCAAGAGCAGTAGTGTCAGCAGTAAATAAATCGTTAAAAAGTAATATAGTAACACCAGATATTAACCCGAAAAGTAAATACGGAACTAATGATGTTGGTGATTTTATAGCGAGTAATATTGTTGATACAGATGAAAGCTTAAATATGAATTATGAAAATATTGGTTTAGGAAAATCAACCATTATTTAAAAATAGACGATTTAAAATTTTATAAAATGCTTTTAGAAATAAAAGCATTTTTTTGTTTCTAATGCTTTCTGTTAGTGAAAAAATAAATTTAAATCAACAAAATACCTGTTGAATGTCTTAGCGCATTGTTTTATATTTGTCGGTTATTACAGGCTTGTAAATAAGCGGTAATGTTTTATTGATAAAATTAATACGAAACCCATAAAAGGGTTGTAAACACACTTTAATGAAAATCTCATACAACTGGTTAAAACAATTTTTACAAATTGGCTGGGAAGCTGAACAAACTGCAGATTTATTAACAGATCTTGGTTTAGAAGTTGAAGGTATAGAATCATTTGAATCTGTAAAAGGAGGATTAAAAGGAATTGTTGTAGGTCATGTTTTAACTTGCGAAAAGCATTCAAATGCTGATAAGTTAAAAGTTACTACCGTTGATATAGGTGCAGGAGCTCCTGTACAAATCGTATGTGGTGCTCCAAATGTAGCTGCAGGTCAAAAAGTTCCGGTAGCAACAATAGGTACAGTTTTGTATACTGAAGAAGGGGAAGCTTGGAAAATCAAAAAAGGTAAAATTCGTGGGGAAGAAAGCCACGGGATGATATGTGCTGAAGATGAATTAGGGCTTGGTAAAGGGCATGACGGGATAATGGTATTGTCAGAAGATTTAGAACCAGGAACCGAAGCGTCAACAATTTTTGATATAGAGAATGATATCGTCTTTGAAATAGGTTTAACGCCTAACAGGGCTGATGCAATGAGTCATTTAGGTGTAGCAAGAGACTTAAAAGCTGGTCTTAAACAAAAAGAAATTCAATTAGAATTAATTACACCGTCATTAAGTAACTTTAATGTAGCAAATAGATCATTAAAAATAGATGTTGATGTTGTTGATAATAAATTAGCGCCTAGGTATTGTGGTGTTACTATTAGCAATTTAACTGTAGAAGAATCACCAACTTGGTTAAAGAATAGATTAAAAGCGATAGGTTTAAATCCTATAAATAATATTGTTGATGCTACAAATTATGTACTGCATGAGCTTGGGCAACCTTTACATGCTTTTGATGCAAATAAAATAAAAGATCACAAAGTTATTGTTAAAACTTTACCGCCAGGTACAAAGTTTAGAACACTTGATGATACAGAAATTGAATTGCATGAAGATGATTTAATGATTTGTGATTCAGAAAAACCATTGTGTATTGCAGGTGTTTACGGTGGGTTAAATTCTGGTGTAACAGATAGTACAACGGCAATATTTTTAGAAAGTGCTTATTTTGATCCTATTTCGGTTCGTAAAACATCAAAAAGGCACGGGTTTAATACAGATGCTTCTTTCCGTTTTGAACGTGGTATCGATATTAATAATGTGGAGTTTAGTTTAAAAAGAGCAGCAATACTAATTCAGCAAATAGCTGGTGGTGATATTACTTCTGATATTATGGATTTCTATCCGCATAAAGAAGATGATTACCAAGTATTCTTAACTTTTAAGAAGATTAACAAGTTAATAGGTCAAGAGATTCCTAAAGATACTATCAAATCTATATTAGCATCTTTAGATATTAAATTGAATAATGTTACTGAAACAGGTTTAGGACTTACAATTCCTTTTTATAGAGTTGATGTTCGTAGAGAAGTTGATGTTATTGAAGAACTTTTAAGAGTTTATGGGTACAACAACATTGCTTTTAAAGAAAAGTTAAATGCATCTGTAGCTACAACATCTCCTTTTGAAGATTATAAAGTACAAGCAGTTGTAGGTGACTTTTTAGCAGCTAAGGGTTTTAATGAAATAATGACCAATAGTTTATCTACGCCAGCAAATAATGAGGTTGTAGAGCGCTTTAAAGAGGAGCAAACCGTGAAAATTATAAATCCGCTAAGTAATGACTTGTCTATTATGAGAAGGTCATTATTATTTTCAGGATTAGAAGCTGCTCTATATAACATCAATAGAAAAAAACAGAATTTAAAACTTTTTGAATTTGGGAAAAGTTACCATGTATATAATGAAAAGCAGATAGAACATAAGCATTTAGCTTTGTTTGTGACAGGCAATAAAAATGATGATAATTGGATTGCTTCATCGGAAAAAGTTAGTTTTTTTACTTTAAAATCAAGTGTAGAAAGTATTTTACAGCGTTTAGGTATTTCTAATTTTAATACTGTAGCTTCAAAAAGTGAAGAGTTTGCGGAAGGTTTAACATTCAAATCTAAAAAAATAGATTTAGTTGATTTCGGAGTTGTTAAGAGTTCAATTCTTAAAAAATTCGATATTAAAACAGAGGTGTTGTATGCTGATTTTAAATGGGATGCTATTTTAGAGCTAATTGCAGACAATACAATAAAGTATACTGAAATTTCTAAATTTCCAGAAGTAAAAAGAGATTTTGCCTTATTACTTGATGATAAAGTAAGTTTTAAAGAAATACATGATATCGCTTTTGAAACAGAAAAAGCATTGTTAAAAGAAGTTAGTTTGTTTGATGTGTATACTGGTGATAAGTTGCCAGCAGGTAAAAAATCTTATGCAGTTAGTTTTACTTTAAAGTCAGAAAAAGCTACGCTTACAGATAAGCAAATTGAAAAAATAATGAGTAAGTTTCAAAATAAGTTTGAAACAAAATTAGGAGCGGAATTAAGGTAATGCCTCTAATTAAATTTAGCTGTTAATAAGTCTTAAAATATTTAACTTGTAATAATTCCATTAAATAGGAATATATCCATACTTTTGTAATATGGATATATTCTCACATGGTAAATTAAAGAGGGTAGAGAAAAAACACGCTTTTGAAGTGTCAAAGCAAGTGGGTTTTCCTAGTCCTGCTACACATTATTTAGAACCCAGTATTAGCTTAGACCAAGAACTTATTGGTAATAGTGATGCTACATTTTATGTGCGTATTGAGGGTGATGCACTATCAGAATTTAATATTTTAGAAAACGATGTTTTAATTATAGATCGTTCTCTTGCAGTAAAAGAGAATGATTTGGCTATGGTTGTAACTGATGGTGAATTCAAAGTTATTAGAGTAGCATCAAAAGAACACCAAAACGAATTTGCCTTATGGGGAGTTATTAAATATATAATTCATGCCTGTAAATGATAGCGTTAATAGATTGTAATAGCTTTTATGCTTCGTGTGAGTTAGTTTTTCGCCCTGATTTGGCAGGAAGGCCTGTCGTGGTATTGAGTAATAATGACGGTTGTATTATTGCAGCAAATAAAGAGGCAAAGGCATTAACTCATATTCCTATGTTTGAGCCTGTTTTTAAAATTAAAAAGCAACTTTTAGAGCATAATGTAGTTTTCTTCTCGTCAAATTATACATTGTATGGTGAAATGTCTAAAAGGGTGATTAACATATTAAAAACCTTTTCTCCTCGGGTGGAAATTTATAGTATAGATGAATCTTTTTTAGATTTAAGTACTATTCCTGAAGAATCTTTAGAAGCGTACTCACACTTAATTAAAGACACCATTTTTAAACATACAGGTTTGCCAGTAGGTGTAGGGGTTGCAAAAACAAAAGTATTATCTAAACTAGCAAATAGAATAGCTAAAAAAGTAGAAACAAATAATCATGTGTGCATTATTAATACCGAAAAACAAAGAATAGAAGCCTTGAAATGGTGTGCTATTAAAGATGTTTGGGGTGTTGGTAGAAAACATAGTGAACGTATATTAAAGATAGGAGCAGCTAGTGCTTATGATTTTACAAAAGTGCCATTGGCTTGGGTGCGCAAAGAAATGACTGTAGTAGGTGAGCGTACTTGGCGAGAACTCCGTGGAGAACCTGCGATGGAGTTTGTTGTGAATGTAAAAAAGAAAAAAGCCATTGGCACGGCAAAATCTTTTGGTAAAAAATTAAAAAACTTAGATATAATTGAAGAAGCTTGCTCGTATTATGTGGGTGAGGTTACTGAAGTTTTGCGAGCGCAACAATCTTGCGCAAGTGCAATTAATGTTTCAATCACAACAAATTATCACAGCAACAGAGATAAGCAGTACTCTAATAGTATAACGGTTCAGTTAAATACACCTACAAACGATACTTTTTTGTTAATTAAAGAAGCAAAAAAAGCATTGCATCTTATATATAGGTCTGGTTATGTATATAAAAAGGTAGGAGTAAACTTATTAGGTATCATTCCTGAGGACTATGTGCAAGCCAATTTATTTGAAGCGCCATCAGCATCAAAAAGCAAATTGACTAAAGTGGTAGATAGTTTAAATATAAAATATGGAAAGTCAAAAGTGTCATCAGCCTTAGTAGGTACACGTATAAAAGAGTGGGAACTTATTAAGGAAGAACGAAGTCCGAGATATACCACACAGTGGAAGGAACTACTTATTTTAAAAAGTAAGTAAGTTGTCATCTGTCATAAATGTGTTGGTGGTTGCTATTTTTATATTGGTTTTGTGCCAGCAATGGCAATAAAATATTTGTGAATTGATATGTTGCGGTCTATAAATGACATCCTGTCAGTTTTTTTCTCTTGGCATATTGTTTGTCTAATTGAAGGTGTAGAAAACAAATAGACTAATAATTAAACAAATATAAAATGAGTAAAATTATAGGAATTGATTTAGGAACTACAAACTCTTGCGTTTCTGTAATGGAAGGTAACGAAGCTGTAGTGATCCCTAATGCAGAAGGAAAAAGAACAACACCATCTGTTATCGCTTTCGTAGAAGGTGGAGAGATTAAAGTTGGTGATCCAGCAAAAAGACAAGCTGTTACTAACCCAAATAAAACGATATATTCTATCAAACGTTTTATGGGTAACAAGTTTTCAGAATCTAGCACAGAAGCACAAAGAGTACCATATAACGTAGTAAAAGGAGATAACGATACACCAAGAGTAGATATTGATGGTCGTTTATATTCTCCACAAGAATTATCTGCAATGATTCTTCAGAAAATGAAGAAAACAGCAGAAGATTATTTAGGTCAAGATGTATCTAGAGCGGTAATTACTGTTCCTGCATATTTTAACGATGCACAAAGACAAGCAACTAAAGAGGCTGGTGAAATCGCTGGTTTAACAGTTGAGCGTATCATTAACGAACCAACAGCTGCATCTTTGGCTTATGGTATGGATAAGAAAGATACAGATCAAAAAATAGTTGTTTTTGATTTTGGTGGAGGTACGCATGATGTTTCTATCCTAGAATTAGGAGACGGTGTTTTTGAAGTACTAGCTACAGATGGTGATACTCACTTAGGTGGTGATGATGTAGATCAAAAAATTATCGATTGGTTAGCTGAAGAGTTCAAGGCTGATGAGAATATGGATTTACGTGAAGATGCTATGGCATTACAACGTTTACGTGAAGCTGCTGAAAAAGCGAAGATTGAATTATCTTCTTCTGCTTCAACAGAAATTAACTTGCCGTATGTAACAGCAACTGCTAGCGGACCTAAGCACTTAGTACGTACATTAACTTTAGCTAAATTCAACCAATTAATTGATGATTTAGTAAAAAGAACAATAGACCCTTGTGCAACAGCATTAAAAAATGCAGGTTTATCTAAGAGTGATATTGATGAAATTATCTTAGTGGGTGGTTCTACAAGAATCCCTGCGGTTGTTGAAGCTGTTGAAAAATTCTTCGGTAAAAAACCATCAAAAGGTGTTAATCCTGATGAAGTTGTAGCGGTAGGTGCAGCAATTCAAGGTGGTGTATTGACTGGTGATGTTAAAGATGTATTATTATTAGACGTTACTCCATTATCTTTAGGTATTGAAACTATGGGTGGTGTAATGACTAAGTTAATTGAAGCAAACACGACTATCCCAACTAAAAAATCACAAGTATTCTCTACAGCTGCAGATAATCAGCCATCAGTAGAAATACATGTTTTACAAGGGGAAAGACCAATGGCTGCAGATAACAAAAATATCGGACGTTTCCATTTAGATGGTATTCCACCAGCACAAAGAGGAGTTCCTCAAATTGAAGTAACTTTTGATATTGATGCTAACGGTATTATCAAGGTTTCTGCAACAGATAAAGCAACAGGTAAGTCTCAAGATATTAGAATTGAAGCTTCTTCTGGTTTAACTGAAGAAGAAATCAAGAAAATGAAAGCTGAGGCTGAAGCTAACGCAGAGTCAGATAAAAAAGCAAAAGAAACTGCTGATAAATTGAATGAAGCTGATGGAATGATCTTCCAAACAGAAAAACAATTGTCTGAATTCGGAGATAAAATTTCTGAAAACAATAAAAAGCCAGTTGAAGAAGCTTTAGAAGAATTGAAAAAAGCTTATGAAACTAAAGATTTAGCAGTTATTGCTCCAGCTTTAGATAAGATTAATGAAGCTTGGAAAGGTGCTTCTGAAGAAATGTACAAAGCACAAGCTGAAGCACAAGGTGGAGCAGCTCCTGGTCCTGATGCAGCAGCAGGTGCTGATACAGCAACTGAAGGAGATAACGTTGAAGACGTTGATTTTGAAGAAGTAAAATAAGTTGCATAACTTATCTTAATATGGTAGAAAAAGGCATCCTAAAAAGGATGCCTTTTTTATTTGCTTTCGGTTTTATTTTTATTTGCTAGAATAACTATTAAATTTGTTACATGGTTAAAAATTACTTTTTCAATAGGTTACGTGTTTTAGTAGTGCCAGTATTGTTATGTTTTACCATTACTTTACAGGCTCAAAGCGCCAAAATATTTACACTTTCAGATTTTGATTTGACAGGCCCAGTAAAATCTTGCATGGTGACTACAACCTATGGTAAAGAAGAATTTAATTTTAACAAAGAAGGTTTGTTAACTAAACATATTACTCGTTTTAGTGAAAGTGATTATGACATTACGTATTACAAGTTTTCAAACGGAGAGATCAGTGAGAAGAGAGTTGAAAATTACCGAGATGGAGTTTTTGATAGGCAGACTTCTATCGCTAATATTTATGTAGTAGATACTACAGGTAATAGGAGAAAAGTAACAGAAAAAATTGTTTCTTATTCAAAAGAGTTTTTAGATCAATACGAGTATTTTTATAATGAAGATGGTGTTTTAGAAGCTATAAAACGAAACAACAATAATGGTATTGAAAATACGACTGTTAGTTATAAAGATGTTGATGGTGAATACACAACTAGTTATATTTTAAATGATGAAATTCAGAAATCTCTTAGAATATCACAACGAAAAACAAAAGCTAGTGGAATGCACTTTATAGCATTAGAAAAAGAATATTTTGAAGGGAAACCTTTTAAAGCTGTTGAAAAAATACATGACAATAAAGATAGGCTTATATCTGAGCAACAATTTAATTACGATATAGTAGCCAAGACTTTTAAATCAACACTAAAAATTAACTTTTTTTATAACGATTTAGGTATGTTGATAAAAAAGCAAATGAAAGAAGGTAGTAATATATCAGTAAAGGAATATATTTATCAATACGATAATGGAGAAAAAGGCAATTGGATAAAACAGATAATTACTCCTGATAATACCTATATAACTCGTAAGATTAAATATTATACGCCTATTGTAGAAGAGGTGAAAGCTGAGGAGCCTAAGTAAATTACAAGTATAGTATAAAAAGATATCAATATTACATTTTTGAGTAACCTAGAAGGAACATACCGAATTATTGGTTTTAACCAAGATAAAGAACAGACTGGCTACACTGGTGTTTTAAAATTAATTAAAACAGCAAACCACCGTGTAAATGCTTTATGGACAGTAGTTGATGGGCAAACCCAAACGGGTAAAGGTTTTTTTAAAGATGATATTTTAGTTATCAATTTCGCTTATATAGGTGAGTTAGATTATAAAACTAAAATATTTAAAGGTGTTGTGGTTTATAAAATAATAAATGATAATACATTAGAAGGTTTTTGGTCTGAAAAATATGGAGATAATGACTATTTGGGTTATGAAGAATGCCAACGAATTACAGAACCAGAGGTAAAGTCTTAAAAATAAATTCCAACTATTTATTATTAACCCATTCTTCTTTTAAAATTCCATAACAACAAGTGTTTCTTTTAAAACCATCTAAGAGATAAACATTTTTACGAAGTACACCTTCTAGAGAGCACCCTAATTTTTCAACTGCTTTTCTAGATTTTATATTGCGCTCATCAATATTAAATTCTATTTTTTCAAAATTTAATTCATTAAAAGCGTAGTCTATCATCAAATGCTTCATTTGCGTGTTCAATCCTGTTCCATGATATTCTATTCCAATCCAAGTCGCACCAATATGCAATACTTTGTTTTTCCAATTGATATTCATAAAACGTGTAGAACCTGCATATTTTTGTGTTTTCTTGTTAAAAATGATAAAAGGTATGCTGGTTTTAGCTTCGTGTTGTTTTAAAGCTGTTTGGACATATTTTTTTAAAGTGTCTGGTGTCTCAATATCAGAAGGAGAATATTGAACAAGTTTTTCTTGCTTAGCAATTGGGATTAGGTGAGTGTAGTTATCAAGAGTTAAGGCTTCTAACCTTACATGTTCATTTTCTAAGATAGGAATAGTTGTATTGATCATTGCACTAACGCATTTATAATATTTTTTTTGACTTCATGTCCACCCTCAAAAGTAATAAGAATAGCTTTTTCATTAAATAAAGTTTTAGCTTTTTCTATTTCATTTGATAATCGTTCTTTAGTGATATATTCATCTTCAGTGCCAACTATCATTTTTACTTTGGTTTTGTTTTCAGTTATAAAATCAAAATCACCTTTGGTTAACTCATTCGGAATTGATCCGGCATATAAAATAAGCGAGTCACATTTTAGTTGCTTGTGCTTTAAATATCGTGTTGCGATAGACACTCCTTGTGAAAATCCAAAGAGAATTAAATTGCTATCTGCTGAAATATTTTCATTCGCTAATACACTGTCAATATAGTTGTATATATTTTTGGTTTCTAAATCAGTATTTTCTTTGGTTAGCCAACTCGCACCAACGTGTTTATAGGCGTTGTTTAAATAGTATTTAGACGGAGCTTGTGGTGAAATAATGTAGTTCTTTTCAGAGTTTAAATCTTTAAAATATTTTAGAAAATAACGACTTAAAAAACCTATACCATGAAAAACTAACCAAACGTTTTCTGTTTTTGGTGTGTATATGTTTAAAGTTTCATAAGTATTTGTAGTTGTGTAAGAAACCGTTTTTTCGGTAGAATTCATAAGAAAAGCATCAAGTAATATCTTCCGAAATTTAAGAAGAATATTCAATTTCTAAGCTATAATATGCCTTTAGTTGTAATAGGATTGTTTAATTTTACGGTATGGATGATTTTAGAGAAAAAATACTAAAAATATGTAATGAAACTTGTAAAGGAACCTTAATGGAGACTTTAGATATTACATATACAGATGTAGGTGAGAATTTTTTAACTGCTAAAATGCCTGTAAACTCTAAAGTATTTCAGCCGGATGGTGTTTTACATGGTGGAGCAACAGTTGCGCTTGCTGAAAGTGTGGGTAGTGCTGCATCGTATATATTTTTAAACGGACAGGAAGTTACGGTTCGTGGCTTAGAAATTTCAGCAAATCATGTAAAGAGCGTAAGTGAAGGTTTTGTATATGCCCGAGCAGTAATAGTTCATAAGGGTAGAACCACTCAGTTATGGGAAATAAAGGTTACTGATTCAAATGACAACCTTATTTCTCTTTGTAAACTTACTACGATAGCTTTACTTAAAAAGTAATATGTTGTATAGTGATTTGATTAATAAAGCTGAAAGTCATTTCAGTGTAGAAAAACCCTTTGTAATCTATAGGAAACCAAAGGAAAATATTGTCATTGGTGTATTTCAAAATAATAATATTTTACACTATGTAAACGATTTTACAAAAAAAGGTTTTGTGTTTGCTCCTTTTAATGATGAAAAACAAACAGTTCTTATACAAGTTGATGAAAAATTAGTAGCAGATTTTGATGCTGATAATGAGGGTGTAAAAGCAACCAAAGAGCAAAAAATCAATACAATTCAAAAACAATTTCATGTAGACTTAGTAGAAAAGGGAATTAAAGAGATTCAAAAAGGAAGCTTTAAAAAAGTAGTGCTTTCAAGAAGGTTAGAAGTTGCAACAGAAAAATCATCATTTGAATTATTTGAAGCTTTATTGAATACCTATTCAAATGCATTTTGTTATTTATGGTATCATCCAAAAGTAGGGCTTTGGTTAGGTGCTACACCTGAAATATTGTTGCGTAGTGAGAATACGCAGTTAAAAACCATGTCTCTAGCAGGTACTAAAAAGTACATTGAAAATAAAGAGCCAGTTTGGGGTTTAAAAGAAATTGAAGAACAAGAATTAGTGACACAGTATATAGCTAATGCTTTAGAAGAAGAGGTTAATCGACTTAAAATCTCAGAAACAGTATCAGTTCGTGCAGGTAATGTTTGGCATTTAAGAACATCGGTTTCTGGTATTATGCAGACTAAAAACTTGAATAGTATTATAAAGGCTTTACACCCAACGCCAGCAGTTTGTGGTTTGCCAAAGTTAGTAGCTAAAGATTTTATTTTAGAAAATGAAAACTACGATAGAGAGTATTATACTGGTTTTTTAGGTGAACTTAACTTTAAAGAAGAAAACTTTAGAGACTCTAATAGAAAAAATAGAGAAAATCAGGTTTATAAAAGTATTAAAAATACATCATCATTATATGTGAATTTAAGGTGTATGCAACTTAAAGAAGACAAAGCATGCATTTATGTAGGTGGTGGAATTACAAGCGAATCTGTCCCAGAAAAAGAATGGGAAGAAACGGTTGTAAAAAGTAATACAATGCTTAATGTTGTATTAAGTTAATATAATTAGAAATTATAGATAGTATTGTAAAATGAAATACTCAACAATACCAACAGCACAAACAGTTGCTTATTATTGTAAAAAATACGGAGTAAAAGATATTGTTATTTCTCCGGGATCAAGAAATGCCCCTTTGACAATTAGTTTTACTGAAGATAGTTTTTTTACGTGTCATAGTATTGTAGATGAACGCTGTGCTGCATTTTTTGCATTGGGTATGGCTCAGAATCAACAAAAACCTGTAGCTATAGTTTGTACATCGGGTAGTGCATTGTTAAATTATTATCCTGCAATTGCTGAAGCTTTTTATAGCGATATTCCAGTAATTGTTATTTCGGCAGATAGACCTAGTTATAAAGTTGATATTGGTGACGGGCAAACTATTCGCCAAGAATATCTATTAGAAAAGCATATTGGATATTCGTCAAATTTAAAACTTGATGTTTCACATGCTACTCAAACCATTAAAAATCAATCAGATTTAATTGATGAAACGATTGCTATTGAGAAACAGCAAGAGTTTGTGCAACAGTTTAATGCTTCAGAATTGAACAAGGCATTTCAGACAACCTTAAAAAGAAAAGCTCCAGTACATATTAACGTGCCATTTGAAGAACCTTTGTATAATACGGTTGCAGTTGCTGATAAACAATTAAAGTTAGTTGAATCAATTATAGAGGAAAATGAAATTGAACAATTAAGCGATTATATTGAAGTATGGAATTGTGCTAAAAGAAAATTAGTTTTAGTGGGAGTGAACACTCCTAATGCTGTAGAACAAAAATATTTAAATGTTTTAGCTAATGACCCTTCAGTAATTGTATTGACAGAGACAACATCAAATTTACACCATAATAATTTCTTTGCAAGTATTGATAGTCTAATTGCTCCGATAGAAAAATCAGAAAATAAAGAAAAACTTTTTAATCAGTTACAACCAGACATTTTATTGACGTTTGGAGGTTTAATTGTATCAAAAAAAATTAAGAACTTTTTACGTACTTATAAGCCAAAACAACACTGGCATGTAGATGATAAAAAGGGATATGATACGTTCTTCTCGTTATCTCATCATTTTAAAACTCCTGTTAATCAATTTTTCAAACTCTTTTTAAACGATGAGAAATCTGTTGAGAGTACTTATTTTTTATTTTGGAATAAAGTCCGTAATCATTATGAAAATAGGAGAAAGGCTTACTTAAACACAATTCCTTTTTCTGATATGTTGGCTTTTTCGAGAGTTGCAACATCAATACCTGAAAATTATCAATTGCATTTAGCAAACAGTTCAACGGTTAGGTATGCACAGTTGTTTGATATTCATGAAAGTTTAGAAGTATATTGTAATAGAGGTACAAGTGGTATAGACGGGAGTACTTCAACAGCAGTTGGTGCATCAATATACAATGAAACACCAACATTATTAATCACGGGAGATTTAAGTTTTTTATATGACAGTAATGGCCTGTGGAATACAGCTATTCGATCAGATTTTAGAATTATTGTGATGAATAATGATGGGGGTGGAATTTTTAGAATATTACCAGGCCAAGAAGATACTCATAATTTTGAAACCTATTTTGAAACCCGACATAGTGTGTCTATTAAAGCATTGAGTGAAACCTATAATTTTGAGCATAAGCTTGTTAGTAACGAAACTGAGTTAGAAAACGCATTGAATAATTTTTATAAACAAAGTTTAAAGCCTAAGATATTAGAAATTAAAACGCCTAGAATTATCAATAATAAAATTTTGCTTAGTTATTTTGATTTTATATCTTAGGCAAACATTAATTAATTATTTAAAATTGAACACTAACTATTATGAGTAAAAGAGATGATTTAATCGTAAAGTACGCGGCTGACATTAAAGAAAAATTAGGAGAAACTCCAGATATGGATTTTTTAACTAAAGTAGCGATAGGTTTAGGACCTGCTATTTATAATGTAGATGCATCTAAGGTTTCAGGTAGCGATGAAAAAGAGCTAGAAACTGTAAAGAAAAACTTCTTAATGAAAAAATTAGGAATGCCAGAAAGCGACGATATGATGCCTGCAATCAAAAGTGTTTTAGAAAAGTATGGTTCTTCTAACAGAAACAAGCACAGAGCTGTTGTTTATTACATGCTAGCTAAGCACTACAAGAAAGAGTCTGTTTACGATAAATAGATTGTAATATAAATTTTTTAAAAACCGTTTCATTTTATGAAGCGGTTTTTTTGTTTTAATAAAACGCTACTTCCTCTTTAGTTTTGATAGAAATAAGCTTATAAAATGTATTTTTGCAATATGATAGAATTAGGAAATTATAATACACTAGAAATTTTAAGAGACACTAGCGTAGGTTTGTTTTTAGGTGACGATGAAGGTAATGATGTTTTGTTGCCAAATAAGTATGTTCCTGAAATGTATGAAATAGGTGATAAACTAAATGTATTTTGTTATTTAGATTTTGAAGAAAGACCTATTGTAACCACTTTAACTCCTCATATCATTAGAAATACTTTCAAACTGCTAAAAGTAGTAGAAGTGAATAATATTGGTGCTTTTTTAGATTGGGGACTTGAGAAGCATTTGCTTGTTCCTTTTCGTGAGCAACGTATACGTATGCAAGAAGGACAATGGTATGTTGTGTATTGTTACCTCGATGAAAAATCATTCAGATTAGTAGGTTCAAATAAATTAGACAAATTTTTAGATAACGAAGAGTTAACTGTTGAGGTTAACGAAGAGGTTGATTTGGTGGTAACTAGGCAGGGTGATTTAGGTTGGGATGTAATTATAAATAACCAACATAAAGGTTTGGTGTATACGGATCAGGTGTTTAAAAAAATAGCAGTAGGAGATACTTTAAAAGGCTATATAAAAAATATAAGACCTGATAATAAAATCGATGTTAGCTTAAAAGCTATTGGTTATGAAAGTGTAGAGCCTGCGGCAAATATTGTCTATCAAAGATTGCAAAAAGAGGGTGGTTACCTAAATCTTCATGATAAATCTTCACCAGAAGAAATTAGTGCTAAACTACAAATGAGTAAGAAGATATTTAAGAAAAGTATAGGTACTTTATACAAAGACAGAAAGATACAGATTAAACCTGATGGTATATATTTAAGTTAATATCGTGATTATTTAACACTTCGTCTATAATAATATGATTTACAGCTAAATAAATAACACCATATATTGATTGTTTATGAATTAATATATATTTTTATATTAATATAATTAAATAGATTAGAAACCTCCAGCTTAAAACAGAGATCTATATGCCGTTTATTGAAGAAAGTGATTTATTTGAGTTACATAAAGATATTGACAAATCTCAAATATTGAATGAAAGATTGTTAGATCAAATCAAGTATAAAAATAAAGAGTTAAAAAGAAATAGACTTCAGAGAAATATACTGGCAGGTTTTACAGGAATATTTCTTTTGGGTACCTTGGCTTTATATTCTTTTTCTGCAGGTATGCGAAGTAAAAATAATCCTGAAACAAACTTATTAGTCTCAATTGATAGTTTAGAAGTTATTAAAAACCGAATTGATAATTTAAAAGAGAAAAACGAAGAGCTGAGTAATGTTAAAGAATTTTATTTAGCAAAAGAATTTTTAGATAAAGAAAAAATATATTCAGTGCAGGTAAAGTCATTTGTTGATAATAATATGACATTAGCTTCTGAATCACTTACAAACACTTTATTTGTAAAAGCAAATTCATTCTACACTTATTCTCTAGGTAATTTTGAAACTATTGAAGAAGCAAGAGATTTTAGGTTTCAATTAGTAAAAATGGGTTTTCCGGATGCATTTGTAGCATCGTATCAAAATGGAAAGCGTTTAAAAATAGAAGACCCGTATTAGTTTGATTAAATTAAAAGCTTGGGTTAATGCCGCTAGATTGCGTACATTACCCTTATCTATCTCTGGGATTATTGTAGGTGTTGCTCTTGCACATTTTTACGGTTTTCAAAATTGGCTAGTTTTTACATTAGCTATTCTTACAACAATTAGTTTTCAAGTAACATCTAATTTTGCCAATGATTATGGTGACGGTGTAAAAGGGACGGATAATGATGATAGAGTAGGGCCTAAAAGAGCATTGCAGAGTGGTATTTTGACACAGGGTGAGCTGAAAAAAGGAATTTTAATATCAGTTATAATTGATATTATTTTAGCTATTGTACTTTTATATACTGCATTTGGTATAGAAAAATTAAAGTTTATAATCCTATTTTTAGGTTTAGCGCTTTTAAGCATATGGGCAGCTATAAAATACACCGTGGGTGATTCAGCCTATGGTTACAAAGGTTTAGGCGATATTTTCGTTTTCTTGTTCTTTGGACTTTTGGCTGTTTTAGGTTCAATGTTTTTGTTTACAAACTATATAACATTAATAGCTTTTTTGCCCGCAATAACGGTTGGTTTATTAAGTGCAGGAGTTTTAAATTTAAATAATTTAAGAGATGTGTATTCAGATACTAAAGCAGGTAAAAATACTATAGTTGTAAAAATGGGTTACGAGAATGGTAAGATATATCATTATACGTTACTAGGTATTTCTTTTCTTTGCATGCTATTATTTAGCCTCTTAACATTTACAATGTGGTTTAACTTTTTGCACTTACTGGTATTTATCCCTATAGGTTTACATGCGCTAAGAGTTAAAAAAACAAAAGATTCAAAGTTGTTAGATCCTGAGCTAAAGAAGTTAGCGTTAAGTACCTTTTTTCTTGCGCTTACCTTTTATATAAGTTATAATATTTTTTCGTAGCTTTGATTTAATAATCACACTATAAACATAAAGTTAATTTGGAACAGCCTATTAAAATTCTTATTGTAGAAGATAATGTCATTATTGCGGATGATATGCAATCAATGTTAGAAGAGATCGGCTATGAGATTGTTGATAATGTTATTGTTTATGAGCAAGCGGTTGAGGTTTTAAAAACCCAGCAGGTAGATCTAGTTCTAATTGATATTATTCTTGCATCTGATAAAACAGGAATAGACTTAGGAAAGCATATACGTGCAAATTATAATATTCCTTTCATTTTTGTGACCTCAAACTCAGATCGTGCAACTGTAGAAAATGCAAAAACAGTAAAACCAAATGGTTATTTAGTGAAACCTTTTGAGCAACAAGATTTGTATACCTCAATTGAAATTGCACTTTCTAGTTTTAACTATAATGAAAAAGGTAATTCAGGAAATACAAAAAATGATGCGCCTGTTAATGAGGAAGACAAGCTAATGTCTAATTCAGTTTTAAAAGATTCTATATTCGTTAAAAAACAACATTTATATTATAGAATTCAATTTGGTGATATTCAATTTATAAAAGCGGATAACGTTTATTTAGAAGTTAATACTGCTGATAAAAAATTCTTAGTACGATCACCTTTAAAAGATTACTTAGAAAAATTACCTTCTAATAAATTTTATAGAGCACACAAATCATATATAGTAAACGTTGACCATATTGAGGCAATCAACTCAAAAGATATCATGATTAACAATAATCTTATTCCAATATCAAAAGAATTTAAAGAGTTCATAATCTCTGCAATGAATTCATAAAACATATCAATTACACATTGAAGTTATTTTAAAAGGCTGATTATTCATAATCAGCTTTTTTTATGGTAAAAAATCGATGAATTACACAAATCAAAACTAATTTGAAACTTCACCACAATTTTTGGCTTTTACACAACAATAAAAATTAAAATTCAAATCATACCACTACATTTGAAGTGTAAAATAATAAAGATCCCAAATCTTATCATTTTCATATATAGTGTTCGTTTATAAAGGCCAGGCAATTAATTTGTTTGGCCTTTTTTAATTTCAATTAAGTTGTAAGATGGTTTAGGGTATAAATATTAGCAATATTCCACATTAAAACTCACTATATGTTATGTTTACTTTTTTTATGTTGTGAATTCATATTATTGGATTAATTTTACAGTAAATAAAAATTTAACTCTTAAAGCTCTTTGATTTACAAGGTCTTTTATATAAAATCAATTTAATTTGTTTAATAAAAAAACATACTTACTTCTGTTTTTTCTCTTGTTGGTGTCAAACATTTTTGCCCAAAACTCCTTAGATGAGCCAGATAACCCTTTTGTAGATTTTCAAATTATCTCAAATTCTTCTGACAGATTTGCCCTTTTTTACAGTGCAGAAAATAGGTACAGTCAAAATTCAGCTTTTGATTGGAAAAAAGCTTTAGAAGAGTATATAGATAACGCTGCATATAAGAGAGACACATCAAGTTTATTTGTTTATAAAACAATGCAAAGTCAGGTTTTATATGATTTAGGTGAATACTCAAAAAGTGTTGCACTAGCCAATGAATTATATAAAGATGGATCTGAAAAAGAAATTAAGTATAAAAAAATATTATTAGAACTTTTAGATAAAAATTACGAGAAATTAAAGTTGTATGTAAAGCAATCAGAAGTTCGTAAAGAAAAAAAAGAATTAGGAATTACGGATAACATATCATTTTACGATATCTATTCAAATTTAGGCTTACCAGGTAGAGCGAGGAATGATTATATTCAAGAAAAAAGTAAGTCTTTAGATCCAGCTGATTATTACGGTAACGCAGTTTATAACAATAATATTGGTAATTATTTAAGGTTAGACAAGTCACAGCCTGTTGCCTTAATTCATTACAGAAAAGCAGAATCGTTTATTGATCTTTATTTAAAAGATGTTATTGATGTAAAAACAGAAAATCAAATTATTAAAGCAACCTTACTGAAGGGTAAAATATATGGAAATATAGGTAAATGTTTTGCTGATATAAAAGAGTTTGATAAAGCCATACCTGCTTTAAAAGAGAGCGTGAAAATTATCGGTGAATATAGAATGGGCGTTCATTCTTCAGAATTATTAGAAAATACTCTTTACCTAGCTGATTGTTATTTACAGACTAATGAAGAAAAAAAGGCGAAGGAATTATTAGATAAAGATTTTCGTTTTTTACAGTCAGATTATATTTTGAAAAGAAATAGACTTTTAGCTGCATATTATGATAAGATAGGAGCATATGAAAAAGCTTCATTTTATTACAAAAAGAATATAAGAGTAAGAGATTCAATAGCATCAAGTGAACAAACTATAAACTCACAGCAGTTAGAGGCTATTGTGCAATCAGAACTTGAAAATTCAAAAGCATTATATTTAGAATCTAAACAGAATTTGGAGCTGAAAAGTATTGAAATGGAAAAAATAAACAGTACTATTAGTACTGTTTACATTTCATTAGTATTTGTTCTTTTAGGTTTTGCAGGCCTTGTTTATGCATATTTGCGTAGTATTAAGGTGCAACGAATAATCGTAAAGCAAAAACATATAATTGAAGCTTCATTAGTAGAAAAAGATTCACTTTTAAAAGAAATACACCATAGAGTTAAAAATAATCTACAAATGGTATCAAGTCTTTTAAGTTTACAAACTAAGAATACCAAAAGTAAAGCAGCTATTCAAGCATTAGAAGAAGGTAAGAGTAGGGTTAAAGCTATGGCATTAATTCATCAAAAATTATATCAAAATGATGATTTGTCGGTAATTGAAATGCAAGGGTATATTGAAAGTTTGGTAAACAGTATTCAATCAGTTTACAAAAAAGGTGGACATAAAATTAATATTAATATTGATGCCGATGATGTTGAGTTAGATATTGACAGAGCGATACCTTTCGGATTGATATTAAATGAATTAGTGTCAAACTCATTCAAATACGGTTTTCCTGATGATGAACAGGTTGGAAGTATAAATATTCATTTAAGAAAAGAAGAGGGGGTAGATGGCTTTTTTGAATATACAGATACGGGTGTTGGTATGCCTGAAGATGTTGAAGAACGCTCTGAATCTTCAATGGGAATTAGATTAATGAAACGTTTAGTAAACCAATTACAATCAAACTTAAATATTGATAAGAAAGATGAAGGCGTACGTTTTTGGTTCAATTTTAAATAACATATAATAATTATTTAGCGATGAAAATTGTTTTTCTTGGTCATGCAAGTTTATTTATACAAACAAAATTAGCAACTATATTAGTTGATCCTTTTATCTCAGGTAATGAGTTAGCAAAAGATTTAATTAATATTGATGAATTGAAACCAGATTATATACTTGTTACACATGCGCATCAAGATCATGTTTTAGATGTTGAGCAAATAGCGAGACAATCTAACGCAACTATCGTTAGTAACTATGAAATTGCGGGTTATTATGAGAAAATGGGTTTTAAGACGCACCCAATGAATCATGGTGGTAGTTGGAATTTTGATTTTGGAAAATTAAAATACGTAAATGCTATTCATACATCTTCTTTTGCAGATGGTACTTATGGTGGTGAGCCAGGTGGTTTTATATTAACAGCAGACGAAAAAAATATTTATATAGCTGGTGATACAGCTTTAACAATGGATATGAAATTAATACCATATTCGTATACTTTGGATTTAGCGGTGTTGCCAATAGGTGACAACTTTACAATGGGTGTTGATGATGCTGTAATAGCTTCGGATTTTATTGATTGTGATACCGTTTTGGGTTATCATTATGACACTTTTGGTTATATAAAAATAGATAAAGAAGAGGCAAAGAAAAAGTTTGCGTTTGAAGATAAAAAACTACATCTTCTTGAGATAGGAAAATCAATTTTAATATAATTTAGCTTGCTTAAAACATTTAAATTATGGTTAAATTTGACCATAAGTTATGCAAGCATTTTACAAAAAATACATTTTAGATTTCAAAAGACCAAGCGGTACTTCGCGTGGTATTCTCAATCAAAAAGAAACCTGGTTTATTATTTTAAAAGATGAGAATAAGCAAGGTATTGGTGAATGCGGTATTCTCAGAGGTTTAAGTATTGATGATATTCCTAATTATGAAGAAAAGCTTAAATGGACTTGTGAAAATATTCATTTAGGTAAAGATTTGTTATGTAGCGCATTAAAGGCTTATCCAAGCATACAATTTGGTGTAGAGCAAGCTTTTTTATCTTTAAAAGCTGAGAATCCATATATTTTATTTCCTTCAAATTTTACAACAGATAAGAAGCCAATAGTTATAAATGGCTTAATTTGGATGGGAGATGAATCTTTCATGCTTGAGCAAATTCAACAAAAATTAGAAGAAGGTTTTAGTTGTATAAAAATGAAAATAGGGGCTATTAATTTTGAAACAGAAATTAAACTTTTAGCTTCCATTAGAAAAAAATATACAAAAAATCAAATAGAACTACGTGTTGATGCTAATGGAGCTTTTCCAATAAATGAAGCATTAGATAAACTTCAAATTCTATCGGAATATAATTTGCATTCTATTGAGCAACCTATAAAACAAGGTAATGCTATTGAAATGGAGAGATTATGTGAAAAAACACCTTTGCCAATTGCTTTAGATGAAGAGTTAATTGGAGTATTCGGTGTAACAAAAAAGCAAGAGTTACTACAAACAATACAACCACAATATATAATTTTAAAACCAAGTCTGGTAGGTGGTTTTAAAGGTAGTGAAGAGTGGATTTCAATTGCGAATAGTATGAATATAAAATGGTGGATTACAAGTGCGCTTGAAAGCAATGTTGGTTTAAATGCTATAGCGCAATGGACTTACACATTAAATAGTAAACTGCCACAAGGTTTAGGTACAGGTAGTTTATATACTAATAATTTTGAAAGTCCATTAACGGTATCTAATGGAAAGCTTTTATACGATAACGCTAAAGATTGGGAAAATAATTTAATTAAAGATTTATGTATATAGAACAAGGGTACAAAAGTAAATATGATATTATTAAATATATTGTAGGTTGTATTATAATTATTTTTGGATGGCAGATATTAGGTGGAATTCCAATAGTACTTGCGATACTTTCAGAAACCCTTCAAGGTAATGAGGCTCCATTGACAATTTCTCAAATGGCAACTACTTTTGGTTCTAATTTGTTTTTAGTGTTAATGCTTCTATCTTTTGTAATTGGTTTGGTAAGTATTTTTTTAGTTGTAAAACTGTATCATAAACAAACAATTACAGCTTTGACCACTTCCCGAAAAAAAATAGATTGGAAGCGTGTTTTTTTTGCTTTTACAGTTTGGGCTGTAGTTTCTATTGCGATGACTTTGGTTGATGTTTACTTGTCTCCTGAAAATTATATTCTAAGTTTTGAATGGAATAAATTTTTAATACTTCTATTGATTGGTGTGATTTTAATTCCATTGCAAACAAGTTTCGAAGAGTATTTTTTTAGAGGTTATCTAATGCAGGGAATTGGTCTTATGTCAAAGAAAAAGTTTGTGCCATTATTAATCACTTCCACAATTTTTGGTTTGATGCATATTTTTAATCCTGAGGTTAGTAAATTGGGTTATGGAATTATGGTCTATTACATAGGAACGGGTTTTTTTCTAGGAATCTTAGCTTTAATGGACGAGGGAATAGAATTATCATTAGGATTTCATGCTTCTAATAATTTAATTACTGCTCTTTTGGTAACAGCAGATTGGACAGCTTTTCAAACAAACTCTATTTATACTGATGTTTCAGAACCAGTTTTGGGTTGGGACGTTTTTATTCCTGTTCTAGTCATTTACCCTATTTTACTATTTATTTTTTCTAAAAAATATGGATGGACTAATTGGGAAGAAAAATTAGCTGGTGATGTACTTTCTGAAGAAGAATTTTTGAAAATTGAATAATGCAAGTTTCTTATAAAAATATTCACCCAGAATTTAGATTAAACGGTCTCAAATTTTCTAAAGAAGATTTGAGTGAGGTTGGTTATAGTTTAATTAAAGAGGGGGAAACTTTTGAAATTGCAATTGGTAACTTTCTGTTATCGTGGTCTAATGATTCTCCAGTTTTAGAAGTAAACACCTCTGGGTCAACAGGAGTGCCAAAGACAATTATTTTAGAAAAGCAATACATGGTAAATTCCGCTATTGCAACAGGTGAATTTTTCAATTTAAAACCTACAGATACGGCTTTACTATGTTTACCATGTAACTTTATTGCAGGTAAAATGATGCTAGTTAGAGCTATGATTTTGGGTTTGCAATTAGATTATGTGCCATCCAGTTCAGAGCCTTTAAAAGACGTGGTAAAGGCTTACGATTTTGGAGCAATGATTCCTTTGCAACTAGAAAACTCATTAGTCGAAATAAATCAAATTAAAAAATTAATCGTTGGTGGAGCTAAAATGTCTGACAATTTAATAAGTCAAATTCAAGGTTTAAAAACAATGGTTTACGAGACTTATGGGATGACAGAGACAATTACACATATAGCCATAAAAAAAGCAAACCATAAAACCTACAAAATTGAAAACTTTAGAGCTTTGCCAAATGTGCGTTTTTCTGTAGATGGCAGAGGTTGTTTAGTTATTGATGCAGAAAATATTTCAGATGAAAAGGTAGTTACAAATGATTTGGTGAACTTATTATCTGATAAAGAGTTTGAATGGTTAGGTAGGTTTGATTCTGTTATAAATTCTGGAGGTATAAAACTTTTTCCAGAAAAAATCGAGTCCAAACTTTCATCTCTAATTCACGAGAATTTTTTTGTTGCAGGAATTCCTGATGCTAAATTAGGACAAAAATTAGTTTTATTAGTTGAAGGGAATATTGATGCAGTTAAAACTTTAGAATCAATAAAACTATTGAAGTCTCTTGGCAAATTTGAAATACCTAAAGAGATTTTTACTTTAGACTCTTTTGTTTGGACGGATAACGGAAAAATTCAAAGGAGTAAAACTATAGCTAAGCTTTAATTTTACTTAGCATTAAATATATTTTGTATTTTCAGGTTTAAAAACCAACCTATTATGAGAATACCTATTCTTTCTTTTTGTTTATTGTTTTGCATTTATAATTTTGGACAACAAATTCTTCCTGAAAATGAAAGAGCAGTTGTAGTTGACGAAATTCTTGAAGAACGCTTTAATGTGTTACTTCCTGAACTTATGGATGCCGCCGGGTTAGATATGTGGTTAGTTATTTCTAGAGAGTATAATGAAGACCCTGTAATTAAAACTATGTTACCTGCAACTTGGTTAAATGCTCGTAGAAGAACAATTCTTTTATTTTATAGAAATAAGAATAATAATACTATTGATAAATTAGCTGTTGCACGTTATAATGTTGGTGAAAGTATAGTTTCTGCTTGGGATAAAGAGAAGGAACCAGACCAATGGAAAAGATTAATAGAGTTAATTGAAGAAAGAGACCCGAATAAAATTGGGCTTAACTTTTCAAAAGATCATAATATAGCGGATGGTTTAGATAAGACGGATTATGATGAGTTTATGAGCTATCTGCCTAAAAAAATGCATTCTAAAGTTGTTTCAGCGGAACAGTTGGCTGTAAGGTGGATAGAAACACGTACGCCTCGTGAAATGATTATTTACAATCAATTAGTAGATATTACACATGATATTATTTCAGAAGCATTCTCAGAAAAAATAATTACACCAGGTGTAACTACAACGACAGAAATAGAGTGGTGGTTACGCCAAAAAGTAACAGATTTAGGTTTGAAAACTTGGTTTCATCCAACGGTAGATGTACAACGTAGTAGTGAAGAGTTGGTTGATCATTTATATTCTTTTTCTGGAAGGCCAGATGATTTAACTATTTTACCAGGAGATTTGTTGCATTGTGATTTTGGTATTACTTATTTAAGACTGAATACTGATTGTCAAGAATTGGCTTATGTTTTAAAGCCAGAAGAAAAATCTGCCCCTAATTTTTTAATAGATGGTTTAAAAGAAGGAAATAGAGTTCAAGACTTTTTAACTAAAAATATGATTGAAGGTCAAACTGGAAATGAGATTTTATCAAAATCTTTAAAAGAAGCAAGAGATTCAGGTTTGCGACCTGCAATTTATACGCATCCTTTGGGTAATTATGGCCATTCTGCTGGCACAACTATTGGGATGTGGGATTCTCAAGGAGGTGTTATGAAAGATGATGGTGAGAATTATCCTCTAAATAAAAACACCGTTTACGCTATAGAATTAAATACAACCATCACAATTCCTGAATGGAATAGGGATATTCGTATTATGCTTGAAGAAGCTGGTTTCTACGGTGAAAACGGATTTAGATATGTTAATGGTCGTCAAACCGAATTATTGCTAATCCCAAGGGTTAAAAAGCATTTAGGCAATTAAACTTGAATAACTCCTAAATTAAAACGAGTTTCTATAGGTGCATGGTTTGCAGCATCAATTCCTGTTGAAATCCATTTTCGGGTATCTAAAGGGTCTATTATTGCATCTGTCCATAAACGAGAAGCAGCATAATATGGAGACACTTGATTGTCATATCTGTTTTTAATTTTATCATATAATTCAGCTTCTTTTTCAGGGGTAATTTCTTCACCTTTCTTTTTTAATGAAGCTTTTTCAATTTGGAGTAAAACTTTAGCGGCTGAATTACCACTCATTACAGCAAGTTCTGCACTTGGCCAAGCAACAATAAGTCTTGGGTCATAAGCTTTACCACACATTGCGTAATTCCCTGCTCCGTAGCTGTTGCCAATAATAATGGTAAATTTTGGTACAACAGAATTACTAACGGCATTTACCATTTTAGCACCGTCTTTAATAATGCCACCGTGTTCACTTTTGCTACCCACCATAAAACCAGTAACATCTTGTAAAAATACCAGTGGAATTTTCTTTTGGTTGCAATTTGCTATAAAACGAGTAGCTTTATCGGCACTATCAGAATAAATTACACCACCAAATTGCATTTCACCTTTGGTTGTTTTAACAACTTTCCGGTGGTTTGCAACAATACCTACAGCCCAACCATCAATACGAGCATAGCCTGTTAAAATTGTTTTTCCGTAACCTTCTTTATATTGTTCAAAATCTGAATTATCAACCAAACGCTTGATAATTTCAAGCATATCATACTGGTCAGTTCTTGATTTTGGTAATATTCCGTAAATGTCTTTAGGGTCTTTTTTTGGTTTTTTTGGAGTAACTCGGTTGTAACCAGCCTTTTCAAAATCTCCAATTTTACTCATTATATTTTTAATAGTATCAAGAGCATCAGCATCATCTTTAGACTTATAATCCGTTACACCACTAATTTCGCAATGCGTTGTAGCACCACCCAATGTCTCATTATCAATACTTTCTCCAATTGCAGCTTTTACCAAGTAACTACCTGCTAGAAATATACTAGCTGTTTTATCTACAATTAATGCTTCGTCACTCATAATTGGTAAATATGCGCCACCAGCAACACAACTGCCCATTACAGCAGAAATTTGAGTAATACCCATGCTACTCATTTTTGCATTGTTTCTAAAAATGCGTCCAAAATGTTCTTTGTCTGGGAAAATTTCATCTTGTAAAGGCAAGTAAACACCAGCGCTATCTACTAAATATATAATAGGAATTTTGTTCTCTATAGCGATTTCTTGTGCTCTTAAATTCTTTTTTGCGGTAATCGGGAACCAAGCACCAGCTTTTACAGTAGCATCATTAGCAACAACAATACATTGTTTGCCTTTTATATAGCCAATTTTTACAATTACACCGCCAGATGGACATCCACCATGTTCTTCATACATTCCATCACCAACAAATGCTCCAATTTCAACTGTATTTGCCTTATCATCTAATAAGAAGTCAATACGCTCGTGGGCAGTCATCTTGCCTTGAGCATGTTGTTTTTCTATTCTACTTTTTCCGCCGCCTAGCTTTACTTTTGCTAATCTTTTTTTCAATTCAGAAAGAAGTAATTTATTATGATCTTCGTTTTTATTGAAGTTGATATCCATTGGTAATTTAATTTCTTTATAGGGGGTATAAAGATAAAGATAAGGACTAATATTTGTTAACTTTGAAAAACTAATTTAAGATAATGAAACAAAATATTCGTTGGGGTGTAATTGGGTTGGGTAATATTGCGCATAAGTTTGTGAAAGATTTACAATTGGTGGAAGGTGCTAATTTAACCGCTGTAGCATCTAGAAGTATTGAAAAGGCAAAAGAATTTGCTTCAATATATAATGCGAAAAAGGCTTATGGTGGTTATCAAGAACTTTATGAAAGTGAAGAAGTTGATGTAATTTATATAGCAACACCACATTCTTTTCATGCAAATATTGCTATTGAAGCAATGAAAAATGGAAAACATATTTTATGTGAAAAACCATTGGGTGTAAATTCAATTGAAGTGCATAAAATGATTGCCACAGCTCAAAAACATAAGGTGTTTTTAATGGAAGCATTGTGGACACGTTTTAATCCGTCAATAGTTAAAATTAAAGAACTAATTGCACAAAATGTTATTGGCGATATTAAATATATTCATGCTGATTTTGCGTTCCAAGCTTTAGATAGATCAGAAGATGGCAGATTGTTAAATCCAAATTTAGCCGGAGGCTCTCTTTTAGATATAGGTATTTATCCCATATTTTTATCTTATTTATTATTAGGTAAACCTAATGAAATACAGGCATTTTCTAAAATGTATAAAACAGGGATAGAAGTGCAAACATCAATGATTTTTGATTTTGAAAGTGCTCAAGCCACATTATATAGTGGTTTAAACTCGAAATCAGATATGAAAGCTACTATTTCAGGTACAAAAGGCAGTATATTTATACAACCACGGTGGCATGAAACTCAAGGGTTTTCTGTTGAAATTGATAGTGAGCTTATGGAGTATGATTTATCAACAACAGGAATGGGCTTTTATTACGAAATACTTGAAGTTCAAAACTGTATAAGCAGAAATAAGATTGAAAGTGAATTATGGAGCCATCAAAACAGTAAAGATTTAATAGGTTTAATTGACTCAGTACGAGCTAAAACAGGGGTTGTATTTCCTTTTGAGAACTAATTTTTAGTTTTTTCTATCTTGAAAATTACTTTAAAATAACGATATTTGATGCTACCAACTAACAAAATGTAAATGATATTATGGGAATGAATAAAAATACTGTGCTTTCATGGGCAACTTTTATAATGATTTTTGTAGGTCTATCTTTAATCGCTCTTGGGGCTTTTCGCTATAATGAAGTAGCAGGATATGGTTTTGCGGCAGTCGGCATAGGTTTCTTAGCAATAGCATGGGTTTTTAATGCGCTTAAGGGAAGGGTTTAATTTTTTAAACGCAACTTAAATATTACCACTATTAATTAGTTTTTTTTATTTCATCTAAAAACATTTTATAATTATGTCTGACGATAAGAAAGTAATTTTCTCAATGTCTGGGGTTACTAAAACCTTTAAAACAGCGAATACTCCTGTTCTTAAAAATATATACTTAAGCTTCTTCTATGGCGCTAAAATTGGTATTTTAGGTCTGAATGGTTCGGGTAAATCAACACTTTTAAAAATTATAGCAGGAGTTGATAAAAACTTCCAAGGAGATGTTGTTTTCTCGCCAGGTTATAATGTTGGTTATCTAGAACAAGAGCCAAAATTAGACGAAGAAAAAACAGTTTTAGAAGTAGTAAAAGAAGGTGTTGCAGAAACGGTAGCTATTCTTGATGAATACAACAAAATCAACGATATGTTTGGTTTAGAAGAGGTGTATTCTGATGCTGATAAAATGGACAAGCTTATGGCTCGCCAAGCAGAATTACAAGATCAAATTGACGCTTCTAATGCTTGGGAGTTAGATACGAAGTTAGAAATAGCAATGGATGCTTTACGTACACCAGATTCTGATAAAAAAATTGGGGTACTTTCTGGTGGTGAACGCAGACGTGTTGCTTTATGTCGTTTATTATTACAAGAACCTGAAATTTTACTTTTAGATGAGCCAACCAACCATTTAGATGCAGAATCTGTACATTGGTTAGAACATCATTTAGCAGCTTATAAAGGAACTGTAATAGCAGTAACGCACGATAGATATTTTTTAGATAATGTTGCTGGTTGGATTTTAGAATTAGATAGAGGAGAAGGTATTCCTTGGAAAGGAAACTACTCAAGCTGGTTAGATCAAAAATCTAAGCGTATGGCAGATGAAAGTAAAACAGCATCAAAACGCCAAAAAACATTAGAACGAGAGTTAGAATGGGTACGTCAGGGAGCAAAGGGTCGTCAAACAAAGCAAAAAGCTCGTTTGAAGAATTATGATAAATTAATGAGTCAAGATCAAAAACAACTTGATGAGAATTTAGAAATATACATACCTAACGGTCCACGTTTAGGTACAAATGTTATTGAAGCTAAAGGTGTAAGTAAAGCTTTTGGTGATAAATTGCTGTACGAAGATTTGAATTTTAATTTACCCCAAGCTGGTATTGTAGGTGTTATTGGCCCGAATGGTGCTGGTAAAACAACAATATTTAGAATGGTAATGGGTGAAGAAACACCTGATAAAGGAGAATTTGTAGTAGGTGAGACTGCGAAAATAGCTTACGTAGATCAAGCGCATTCAAATATAGATCCTGAAAAAACAATTTGGCAAAACTTTAGTGATGAGCAAGAACTAGTAATGATGGGTGGCCGTCAAGTAAATTCTAGAGCTTATTTAAGTAGGTTTAACTTTTCGGGTAGTGAGCAGAATAAAAAAGTAAATATGCTTTCTGGTGGTGAACGTAACCGTTTGCATTTAGCTATGACTTTGAAAGAAGAAGGAAACGTATTACTTTTAGATGAGCCAACCAATGATCTTGATGTAAATACTTTACGAGCTTTAGAAGAGGGTTTAGAAAATTTTGCTGGTTGTGCAGTAGTTATTTCTCACGACCGTTGGTTCTTAGATCGTATTTGTACACACATATTAGCTTTTGAAGGAGATTCTCAAGTATATTTCTTTGAAGGATCATTCTCAGATTATGAAGAAAATAAGAAAAAGCGTTTGGGTGGTGATTTAATGCCAAAACGTATTAAGTATAAGAAGTTGATTCGATAACTAAAATTAATCGACCGTTTAAAACTAAAAAGCTCCTAAGAAATTTCTTAGGAGCTTTTTTATATAGTATGTTTTGTTTAGTATTCCTCATTCGGGTACCAATCTAATTGAATAACTTCAATTTCTGGGTCACCTTCATTTACTAATTTTTTAAATTTAGCTACATCACTTACATCAGGTTTTCCTCTGTAGTGGTATGGGTATACTTTTTTGGGTTTAAATTCAATTACAGCACTAGCTGCATTTTCTTCAGTCATTGTATAAGGTAAGTTCATACAAATAAAAGCGATATCAATATTTTTTAAAGCACGCATTTCTGGTATGTCTTCGGTATCACCTGAGATGTAAACTCTTTGTTCATCTTTTTCTAGAATATATCCATTACCACGGCCTTTTGTATGAAATTTTAATGCTTCTTCACGCAAATTGTACATTGGCTTAGCTGTAATAGTTAAACCATGAATAACTTTTATATCGTCATTGTTTAAAATAGACAATTTAGAGGCATAAGATTCTGGTAATTTTTCAGCAACCGCTTGCGGAACAATAAATGTAGCGTTAGAAGTATCTAAACTATCAAGTGTTTCTACATTTAAATGATCACCATGAATATCAGTAATCAAAATTAAATCTGGTTTTTTTTGAGCTTTGTAAGCCTCAGCACCACCAACAGGGTCTAAATAAATTGTAGTTTCTCCCCATTGAAACACAGCAGAAGCATGTTCAATTGGTGTAATTTGAAATTCAGCCTCTTCTTCCGGCATTTCTTCAGCAGTTTTAACCACTTCTTCTTTCATTGTTTCAGCTTTCTTTTTTTTGCCTTCTTTACATCCTATTAATAAGACGCCAAAAGCAATAAATGGTATTAGCTTTTTCATAATAAATAATTTATATATTTAATTTTAGTTCCATTTTAATATCACTTCTTATATAAGGTAAATCTTTTTCAAGTTCAACTTCAATAAAACCGTATTTCTTGTAAAGGTATAATGCATGCGTTAATTTGGTGCTTGAATAGAGTATTATTTTATCCCATTTGCTTTTTTGAGCATATGTAATAGAAAACTGTATTAATTGCTGTCCAATATTTTTGCCTTGATAGTTTTCATCAACTGCCATTTTTCCTAATTCATAGGTAAAATCATTAATTTTTAAAAATGAAAAACAGCCAACGATAATATTATTATATTTAGCTAAAAAAATTACACCTCCTTTTTTTATAATGCTCTCTTCGTAATTTTCTAAAATCTCAACGTCCTTATTTTCAACATGAAAATACTTTTTTATCCAAGCAATATTTAAATCTTTAAAATTACTGGCATATTTATTTTCAAACGGAATAATATGTAGTGACATTATATTTTTATCATTTTATCGATAAAGTTAATAAATTGATGAACTTTTTTTAGTCAAAAAATCTAAAAATTGAAATTTATCGTATATATTTCCGATACAAACAAACAGCTTCATTTTTGGAGCATAACTAAAATAAAATTTTAATTTTTAAAATTATGGCAGAAACTAAAAGCAATAATGGACTAAAAGTGATTGCTGGTCTTTTACTTTTATTATTAGTAGGTTTAGTGTTTTACACAGTAAGCTTGTACAAAGACAAACAAGATAATACAGCAAAACTAACAAATGAAAAAGATGCGGTAGTACAAGATTTAACAAGCTTAAGATCAGAATATGATAAGGCAATTTTAGAAAGCAACGCTACTAACGAAGAGTTGGTAACAGCTAGAGATAATATTGCAAAATATATTGACTCTGTAAAAACAATGAAGTTAGATATTTCTGCTTTAGGAAAGTATAGAAGACAAGTTACTGTACTTACAAGAGACAGAGATCGTTTAATTAGAAAGGTTGATTCGTTAACTCGTTCTAATGCTATGATAGCAATGGAAAGAGATAGTACATATGTTGAATTAGAGAAACAAACTGTTTTTAATGATTCATTAGTAGTGCAAAATACACAATTAGCTGATGTAGTAGAAAGAGGTTCTGCTTTAAATATTTCTAAATTAGCTGTTGATGCAGTTAAAGAACGTAATAGCGGTAAATTAGTTTCTACTTCAAGAGCAGGAGCAACAGATAAATTTAAAGTTTGTTTTACATTAACAAACAATAGTATTGCTCAAGCAGGTGATAAAGAATTTTATATTGAGGTTTTAGATCCTCAAGGTAATGTTTTAGGTGAAAGCTACTCAAGAACTGCTGAATCAGGAGCTTCAGTAACATACAGTAAAGCTACAGCTTTCTATTATGAGAATGCAGCATTAGATGTATGTGATTATATTAACAAGCCTTCTGGTGATTTCCAAAAAGGTAATTACATGGTAAATGTTTATGATAACAAACTTAAATTACTAGGTACTAGTAAATTTACTTTAAAATAAGAACACTATCCATTAGCAAAAAAGGGGTAATCTTTAATTAGATTACCCCTTTATTTTTGTATTAAATTATGTTCGGTTTAGTCAAGACTACCAACCATATTTTCTGGTTTTACCCATTCGTCATAATCTTCAGCAGAAACATATCCAAGGTTAACAGCTTCTTCTTTTAATGTTGTACCGTTCTTATGAGCTGTGTTTGCTATTTCTGCAGCTTTATAATAACCAATTTTGGTGTTTAAAGCAGTAACCAGCATTAATGAGTTATTTAGTAATTGTTTTATAACTTCATTATTTGGCTCAATACCTGCAGCACAATTAACTTCAAAACTTATGCAAGCATCACCAATTAACTCTGCTGATTGCAATATGTTAGCAGCCATCATTGGCTTAAATACGTTTAATTCATAATGACCTTGTGTGCCACCAACACTAACGGCAACATCATTACCCATAACTTGAGCACAAACCATTGTCATGGCTTCACATTGTGTAGGGTTAACTTTTCCTGGCATAATAGAACTACCTGGTTCATTTGCAGGAATAATGATTTCACCAATTCCTGAACGAGGACCAGAAGCCATCATTCTAATGTCATTAGCAATTTTGTTTAGTGAAACAGCTAATTGCTTTAAAGCTCCGTGACTTTCAACAATTGCATCATGCGCAGCTAAAGCTTCAAATTTATTTTCAGCAGTTACAAAAGGTAATTCCGTAAATTCTGCAATATATTTTGCAACTAAAACATCATATCCTTTTGGAGTATTTAACCCTGTCCCAACTGCAGTGCCACCCAAGGCAAGTTCTGCTAAGTGAGCTAAAGTATTATCTAAGGCTTTTAAACCGTGATCTAATTGCGAAACGTAACCAGAAAACTCTTGTCCTAAAGTTAGGGGAGTAGCATCCATTAAATGCGTACGACCAATTTTTACAACATTTTTAAATTCTACTGATTTTTTATGAAGAGTATCTCTTAATTTTGTTACTCCAGGAATAGTTACTTCAACTATTTTCTTGTAAGCAGCAATATGCATCCCAGTTGGGAATGTATCGTTTGATGATTGAGATTTGTTTACATCATCATTTGGTTGAATTGTTTTTTCACCTTCACCAATTACTTTACCAGCAATTTCATGAGCACGGTTTGCAATAACTTCATTAACGTTCATATTACTCTGTGTACCTGAACCAGTTTGCCAAATTACTAAAGGGAATTGATCGTTATGTTTACCAGCTAAAATTTCATCGCAAACTGCTGCAATTAGATCTCTTTTTTCTGTACTTAAAACACCTAACTCTTCATTAGTATACGCTGCAGCTTTTTTCAAATAAGCAAAACCATAAACGATATCTAATGGCATTGATGCTACAGGTCCAATTTTAAAATTATTTCTAGAGCGTTGTGTCTGTGCTCCCCAGTACTTGTCTGATGGGACTTCAACATTGCCCATGGTATCTTTTTCTATTCTGAAACTCATAAGTATTATATTTTAAGTTACACAAAGATATTGCATTATGCATTTTTTTTTGTTGTCTTTTAATATTTTATAGATTTTTTTTTGTTTTCATTTGTACTATTCATCTTTTTCAAAGTATCTTTGTAATAACAAAATTTATTATCATGTTTGACTTTGACCAATATTTAGGTTTTCTTGCTTTTGGAACTATATTATTAATCGGATTCTGGTTAATGATTTTCTTATTAACTTTTGTAATCCCTTACTGGGTAGGAGGTTCTATTTTAGAGGTTTTAAAAGAAAAACGTGACGCTAAAAAAGCAAAATTAAAAGAGTAATCTTTTTAAATATATAGTAAAACAAAAAAGAAGCCAATTGGCTTCTTTTTTGTTTTATAGACTTTCATATTTTAAAAATCTCCTTCATCATCGTCTCCACCACCTTGTTGTCTTTCTTTAGATTTGCCTTTTGGTTGGTTAAATCTATACATGAAACCTAATGTAATTTGTCTTTCTCTGTATTGTAATTCAGAATCAGAAGTAAAAGTGTCTGATTGAGTAAAAGATCTTCTTACAGCAGAATTGAAAACATCTCTAACATTAAAACTAAGTGTACCATTATCTTTAAATACATCTTTACTAAAAGCTAGTGTTAAGAAGAACATACCCTCACTTTTTGTTTGTGAAGTTTCACTAGGCCCTCTATAAAAAGCATTAGTTTGCCATTCAACTTTTGCAGGTAAAGTTACTTTAGAACTTAATCTTGAAAACCAACTAACATTTTCAGTACCGTAATCAACATCATTGAAAACTCCTTCAGTTTTAAATTGGTAAATATTTACACTACCGTTTAAACGCAACCATTTTGCTGGGCTATATAAAAGACCTGCTTCGGCACCAATACGCTCGTTTGATGATAAGTTTATTGGTATGGTTCTTATTATATCAATACCATCATTAGTTTGTTCTCCAGTTTCTTCTTGTATACGCTCAAATGAGTTAGTTTCTTTTTGATAATATACAGATGATGTGAATGTAATTTTTTTCCATCTTTTTAAATAACCAACATCAAATGCATTTGCATAGGCAGGGTCTAAATCTGGGTTTCCTTGGAAAACGTTTGTCGTACTTGTTCTAGACGGGAAAGGGTTAATGTAACGACCTCTTGGTCTATTAATTCTTCTGTTATAACCTACAGATACACTTTCCATATCATCTAGTTCGTAAATGAAGTTTACTGTAGGGAAAAGTCCTAGGTAATTTTTGTCAAAGTTTAAATCAATGTCATCTCCAAAAGTTTCGGCTAAAGCATCTTCATCATATTCAGATTCTACTTTACCTTTTAATTGAGTATTTTCAAGTCTTGCACCTAGTAAAAATGAAAAATCTCCAAATTTATTTCCGTATTGAGTGTATAAAGCATTGATGTTTTCGTCGTAAGTAAACTTATTAGTTAGTTCTAAGTTAGTTTGAAACTCACCAGTATTTATATTTATAGTGTCTAATTGATAGTCTGATATGCTTTGTTCAAAATTACCACGGTAACCCGCTTCAAATTGAGCATCTCCCATTGGTAAAACATAATCTACTTGAAATAAATATTCGTTTTGAGTTTCGTCTTCATAAATATTTTCTTGGGCTATAATCTCTGTAGTAGGGAAAGTATTGTTTTCGCTAATTCGTGTTAAGATGTCTTCATAATCATAAGAATATTGAAAATCACCAGTAAGTTTATGACCATCATCATCAAAATTGTTTACGTAGTTTAATGAAACTTGAAGGCTTTTGTCATCTTCCTTTTCATCTTGTATACGGAATGTTTCTTTTTCTAATACACCATCATTAAACATATCACTATCTGTTTCTGTAATATCAGATTCATCTGATAAACGACCAAAGACACTACCTGTAATAGACGATTTTTCAGTAATAAAATACTCCATACCTAAATTGGCGTTAAAAGCTTTATCTTCTCTTTCAATATCTCTGTCTTCCGTTACACGATCAAAATCACTTGAAGTATAGGTGTTGTCATAAAAAGCATTTCCTGGTGGTTGTCGGAATGTATATCCAAACGTAGTAAAAACATTAAATTTATTAGTTCTAACATTTAAATTAGTACTTACTTGGCTAGAATTAGGGTAACCAATAGTAGTATTAACAGAACCGTTAAAACCAAGTGTTTTTTCTTTTTTAAGAACGATGTTAAGAATACCAGCGGTACCTTCGGCATCATAACGGGCAGAAGGACTTGTAATTACCTCAACTTTTTCAATAGCATCGGCAGGTAATTGGCTTAGTGCATCTGTAGAACCGAAACCTGACATGGCTGATGGTTTACCGTTTATAAGAATTCTAACATTTTCATTACCTCTTAAGCTAATAGCTCCTTCAACATCAACAGTGACAGATGGAACATTGTTTAATGCGTCACTTATATTAGCGCCACTATTAGTTAAATCTTTACCAATATTATATATCTTTTTATCTAAACGAACTTCAACAGTAGTTTTCTCTCCAACAAGTTCAATTTCATCTAATTGAGATACATCAGGAGAAAGTTTTATTGTTCCTAAATTGATAGATTTTGTTAAGTTTTGATTTGCAACTAGGTATGATTTATACCCAATATATTCAATTCTAATATTGTATTTACCGGGTTGTGCTTCAACAGCATACTTACCATATTGATCAGTAATGCCTCCGGTTACTTTATTAAGGTTGTCTACACGTTGTAAAACTAATGTAGCATATTCTAAAGGTAGGTTAGTCCCTTCTTCTAAAACTGTACCAGAAACTTTTATTTGGCTTGAGTTAGTTGCTTTTTGAGCAAAAATGGTTGTGGTTGTTAATAATAATAGAATTGGCAGCAGTTTTCTCATAATTTAGTCTTCCTTTTTGTCTTTTTTCTTTTTCTTCTTTTTGGTTTTGAAGCGATCTTTTTGAAGCTTTTTAAAAGCATCATATTTTTCTTCTGGTAAACTAGTCTTTAACTCCTCATCTTGTTCTTTTTGAATTTTTTCAATTGCTTCTCTAGTTTTCTCTGGTTCAAGCTTTAAAATTTGTAGTTCAATACGTGCTTGTACACTTTTGATTAATGAAGTTCTAACAATTGCCTCTTCAAAAGGGTTTAAGCCTAAAGATTCTGTGATGTTTGGCATCTCTAAGTCAACAATTTGATCAGCCGTAAGAGGGTCTGGTTCTTCAGGTTGAGATGTAGCTTGAGGGATAGAATTTCTTTGACTTCCGTATCCTCTGTTACCGTAGCCATTCCCGTAACCGTATTGAGCTTGCAGTTCAGTATAAGTCCCGAACATGATTAAAATCGCAATTAAAAGTTTTGAGTATGTTTTCATAGTTTAGTTAGTTTATAAGATGATTAAAAAAGCCAAAGGTTTAATTAACTAAGGTTAAAGCTTTGTTAAAATAGTTAAGCAATAATTAATCCAAAATTAATTTTGTTTTTATAATTGCTATAAGATAGTACTAATATCGCTAGGCGGTCTGCCAATTACAGCCTTAGAATTATTAATTACAATAGGTCTTTCAATTAATTTTGGATGTTCAGTTAATGCTTTTATTACCTCGTTTTCAGATAGTTCTTTTCCTTTAAATTTCTCCTTCCAGATAGGTTCATTTTTACGAACTAAATCTATTGCCGGAATATTTAAAAGTTTTAAAATAGCTTTCAACTCTTCTTCTGTAGGAACATTATCAAGGTATTTTATAACTTCAAACTCCTTACCAGAATCTTCTACAATAGCTAAACCTTGTCGAGATTTTGAACATCTTGGATTATGGTATATTTTAATCATAGGTGTATATATTTTATAAAAAAGCAAAAAGAATTATTCTTCTTCTTTTTGCCCCATCATCATTAAATATGCTTTTAAAAATTTGTTTATATCGCCATCCATAACAGCATCAACATTACCCGTTTCAGTTGCTGTACGAACATCTTTTACCAGTTTATAAGGGTGCATAACATAATTTCGAATTTGTGATCCCCATTCAATTTTCATTTTAGAAGATTCAATTTCTTGTCGTGCTTCCATTTTTTTACGCAACTCAATTTCGTATAATTGAGATTTCAACATTTTTAATGCCGTAGCTCTGTTATCATGTTGAGAACGAGAGTCTGAACAAGAAATTTGAATACCCGATGGTTTGTGCGTTAATTGAACTTTAGTCTCTACTTTATTCACATTTTGCCCACCAGCACCAGAAGATCTAGCGGTAGTAATTTCTATGTCAGCAGGGTTTACATCAATTTCAATACTGTCATCAACCAAAGGGTATACGTATACAGATGCAAATGAGGTATGACGTTTAGCATTACTATCAAAAGGAGAAATACGTACCAAACGGTGCACGCCATTTTCGCCTTTTAGCCAACCAAAAGAAAATTCACCATCTATTTCTAAGGTTACAGTTTTAATACCTGCAACATCACCTTCTTGGTAATTAAGTTCTTTTACTTTGTAACCGTTTTTTTCGCTCCACATCATATACATACGCATAAGCATTGCGGCCCAATCACAGCTCTCAGTACCACCAGCGCCAGCAGTAATTTGAAGTACAGCAGGTAATTCGTCACCTTCTTCAGAAAGCATGTTTTTAAACTCTAGATTTTCAATAACATCTAAAGCTTTGTTATATTGATTTTCAACTTCTGATTCTGAAACTTCACCTTCTTTTAAAAACTCAATCAATACTTCTAAATCATTTACAAGAGTTTCAGAAGAATTATAATCATCAACCCACTTTTTTTTAGATTGAATAAATTTCATGTGTTCTTGAGCCTTCTGGGCGTCATCCCAAAAGTCTGGAGCTAAAGTTTTTTCTTGCTCGTTTTCTATTTCAATAAGTTTCGCATCAACGTCAAAGATACCTCCTTAACGCACCAAGGCGATCTAAAAGACCTTTGTAGTGGTCTGTAGTAATCATCATTCTAATATATTTTCAACAAAAATAAGCTTCTTTTTATGGTAAGTTAGTTAATGATAGAAAATTTTATTGTTGTTGACTAAGAACTTGAACTGTATGGCTAGTTTTATTTTTTCCTAAAGCAAAAACCACACCTTTTAAAGGTGCACAATCTTTATAATCTTTACCGTGGCAAACTTTAATATGGTTGCTATTTGTAAAAAGATTATTTGTAGGGTCAAAACCTACCCAACCTTTACTGGGTACGTAAGTTTCTGCCCAAGCATGCATTTGTGAATCTCCAAAATATCCGTTGCCTTGGTGTAAATAGCCAGAAACGTAGCGAGCTGGAATTTTGTTTAACCTTGCTATTGCACAAAATAGATGGGTGAAATCTTGGCAAACACCATGTTTAATTGTAATAACTTCATCTAAAGTAGAATTTACAGTAGTAGTGTTGGCTTTAAATTTGATATAATTAAAGACCCAACTATTTAAATTTTGTAAATTTTTTAAAACGGATAATGACCAATCAAATAAATACAAATTGCGGTCATTATTTTGTAACTGAGTGTAACTTGTAGTTTTTAAAAAAGATTCAAAATCTACTTTAAAATACAAACTATTTAAAATATTCATTTCTCGCTCAATCGTTAGTTTTGATTCAATTAGGTCAAGAGCTATTTCTTTTTTTTTAAGGGTAAAGCTTGCATAAAAATGAATTTCTTTAAATGCTTTTTTGGGAGTTACACGTATTGAGTTAAAACCATAGCCATTTATAGAAAATTCGTGCGGTATGTTTAACGAATTTTTAAATTCAACGGCTATTAATTCTTGTGTTTCATTTGTTTCAGGTTGTATTAAGAACTGCCAAAAAGCACTTTTGACCAAACTTTCGTAAGTATTGTTAGTGCAGTAATTTATGGTGTATTCTAAATACATATTTTGTAAATGATTTCACTTTTAATAATTAAAAAATTCCTTTTCCATTTTTAAGCTTATTTGCGACAAATCATCTAGTATTTTTTCTATAAATTTCTGAAAGTTTCCTTCAATATCTTCAATGTATTTATATTGAAACTCTGAACGCACCTTGCCAACCAAAAAGGCTGTAGATTTTTTATTGTATTTTGTAGTGTTGTCTAAAACTTTGATGAGAGTATATACTTCATTTAAGCAATTCATAATTGACCTCGGGCAATTAGGATTTAAAATTAAAAATTCTAAAGTAGTAACACTAGTTGGTGTTTTTTTGTACAATCTACGCATCATATCGTAAGACTCAGCACATTTTAAAAGTGTTGTCCATTCAAAACTTTTGCTAAATTTATCTGTATAACCTCCTTGTGAATTTAAGGCATCATTATACTTAGCATTAATAATACGTATTATTTGAGTAGCTCTTTCAACATTTATACCTAACATAATTATGGCATAAACTGGATCGTGTAACAGTGTTCCTCTAATTTTTCCTCTGATAATATCAGTAGTTTCCATAACATGAGTTGTAAAGTCATGCAATCCACTTTTTACAAAATTTTCAGGAGAATAATTTACAATATAATGGTAAAATTTGTTTAGTGCTTCGTATAGCTCTGTTGATATAAGATCTCTAGCACTATTGGCATTTTCCCTAGCATATTTTATATTGTTTATTATAGAATAAGGAGTCTCATGATCTAGACCTATTTTAAAAAGAATTTCATTTTCTTTTAGTATATTCTCTTCATCTTTTTCAGGATCACCAACCATAAACATCATAGACTTTAACACAAACTGTCTAGATTGTGATTTTTGATTAGGAGCATCTAATGAAGAAAAATAATTAACATTTAAGTATCTGGCTATGTGTTCAGAACGTTCGATATATCGACCCATCCAAAACAGGTTATTAGCAACTCTTGCAAGCATATATTATATAGATTTTAGTACCCAAGTATCTTTAGAACCACCACCTTGAGATGAATTAACAATTAAATTTCCTTTTTGAAGCGCAACACGTGTTAAGCCTCCTTTGAGTACAAATTCTTTATCTTTTCCAAGAACAGTAAATATTCTTAAATCTACATGTCGTTGTTCAAATTCTTCAGTTTCGTCAATATAAGTTGGGTGTACAGATAATGACATAATTGGTTGAGCTACATATTTTCTAGGATTAGCTTTTAATTGTTCTTTTGCTAACTCAATTTCTTTTTTACTTAATTTATTACCAATGAGAATTCCGTAACCACCAGCTTCATCAACAGGTTTAATAACCAATTCATGAACATGATCTAGTACATACTTTAATTCATCAGGTCTAGAACAGTGGTACGTATGTACGTTGTTTAATATAGGTTCTTCTTTTAAGTAGTACTTAATAATTTCGGGCATATAAGTGTAAATTGCTTTATCATCAGCCACGCCAGTACCAGGAGCATTAGCAAGCGTTACATTACCTTTTTTATATGCAGAAAATAATCCCGGAACACCTAAAACAGAATCGGCATTAAACTCAAGGGGATCTATAAATTGATCATCAACCCTTCTGTAAATAATATCTACTTTTTCAGGACCTTTTATTGTTTTCATATATACAAAATCGTTCTCAACAAATAAATCTCTGCCTTCCACTAATTCAACGCCCATGGTTTTAGCCAGGTATGAGTGTTCGTAAAAAGCAGAATTATACATACCTGGAGTAAGCACTACTGTATTGGGTATATCTACACCATGAGGTTTTACAGTCTCTAATAAGTCCAAAAGATTTTCGGCGTAATTTGTAACGCTATATGTTTGATAGTGGTTAAAAACACCAAATAAAGCCCTTTTTAACGCTGTTCTATTACAAATTACATAACTAACACCTGATGGGCACCTAATGTTATCTTCAAGAACATAATATTTACCGTCGTTATGTTTTATAATGTCAATACCAGATATATGATTATAAATACCTTCAGGTGGGTCTAAACCTTTCATCTGGTCTAAATAGTTGTCAGATGAGCTTATAAGTTCCATAGGTACGATACCGTCTTTAATTATATTTTTATCATGATATATGTCCCATAAAAATAAATTTAAAGCTTTACTTCTTTGAATAGACCCTTTTTCAATAATATCCCATTCTACTGGGTCAATGATTCTAGGAAAAAGATCAAAAGGAAAAATCTTCTCCTTTGTTTCTTTATCACCATAAACTTGAAAGGTGATGCCTTGATTAAAAAATGAAGCTTTGGCCTTAGAATTTAAGTTCACATAATCTTCAATAGAGTGTTCGCCATATAAACTGAAGAGTTTTTGGTAAACCTCTTTTACTTGTCCTTCGGAATCAAAAATTTCATCATATAATGCAGCATCTTTTTGGTAGGAGGAAAATATTTTATTTTCAATGTTTGTCATACAAAAAGTGTTTATGTTAATTTATTGATTTTTTGTGATTTAAACTGTTATAATTCGATAATAAACCAAGAAGTATTTTAGCTATTAAATAAAAATTCGCAGTAAAAATTAAGATTATGTATTTTTAAAGAGAAAATAGATTGATCTCACTTTTCTTTATTGAATTTATCTAAATTTAAAACAAAACTATTTGAAAAATGAAAACTATTAATTTAATATGCTGTGTGTTATATCTTAATATATTTACAGTAGCTGCTCAGTTTGCAGAAAACAGTAAAAACTATCAAAAATTTACGGGTTATTTTAATTTTTTTCATGACCAAAAAACTGATAAAATATATTTAGAAGTTGATAAGCTAAATTCAGAGTTTTTATATGTCTATGCATTGAGTAGCGGTATAGGTAGTAATGATATTGGTTTAGATAGAGGACAATTGGGTAATGAGCAAGTAGTTTACTTTAAAAAGGCAGGTAATAAATTGCTATTAGTGCAACCCAACTTAAAATATAGTGCCTTAACAGATAATAAGCTTGAAAAAAAATCAGTAGAGCAGGCCTTTGCAACTTCAGTTTTATATGGTTTTAAAATTGAAGATGAAAAAAATGGGACCTATATAATAGATATCACAGGTTTTTTAATGCAAGACGCACATGGTGTTTCTGGCAGATTGAAAAAAAGAAAACAAGGTTCATTTTCACTTGATAAATCTAAAAGTGCTGTAGACTTAGAACGTACTAAAGCATTTCCTAAAAATATTGAGATTGATTTAATGTTGACATTTAAAGGAGAGGGAATCGGAAGAGAGTTGAGATCTGTAGCTCCTAATCCAAATTTGGTTACAGTGTCACAGCATCACTCATTTATAGCATTACCAGATAGTGATTTTGAGATGAGGGCTTACGATCCGAGAAGTGGTTCTTATCCTTTTTCGTATTATGATTATTCTACGCCAGTTCAAGAACCAACATTACAGCAATTTATAAGAAGGCATCGTTTAAAAAAGAAAAATCCTGAAGCCAAAGTAAGTGAAGCTGTGGAACCTATTATTTATTATTTAGATAATGGTACGCCAGAACCGGTAAGAAGTGCCTTATTAGAAGGTGGAAAATGGTGGAATCAAGCTTTTGAAGCTATTGGTTATAAAAATGCTTTTCAATTAAAAATGTTACCTGATGATGCTGATCCTTTAGATTCTAGATACAATGTAATTCAGTGGGTGCATAGATCTACAAGAGGTTGGAGTTATGGGAGTAGTATTGTAGATCCCAGAACAGGAGAAATTATAAAAGGTCATGTAAGTTTAGGTAGTTTAAGAATTAGACAAGATTTTTTAATAGCACAGGCTTTAATGAATCAACCTTTTAAAAATCGTGATGATAATTATGAACCTATGTTGGCATTGGCTTTAGCTAGAATTAGGCAATTGTCTGCTCACGAAATTGGTCATACTTTAGGTTTTGCACATAATTTTGCGGCAAGTACAAACAATAGAGCATCGGTGATGGATTATCCGCACCCACAATTTTCTATTAAAAAAGGTAAAATTGATTTCTCAAATGCTTATGCTACAGGAATAGGTGAGTGGGATAAAGTTGCTGTGGCCTATTCATATTCTGATTTTACAAATGATAAAAATGAAAAAGTTGCATTAAATAAAATTTTAAAAGATGCTCAGGATAATAAACTAAGATACATAACGGATCAAGATTCAAGACCAAAAGGAATTACGAATGGTTTGAGTCACTTATGGGATAATGGTAAAAGTGCAACGGAAGAGCTAGAAGCTGTTTTAGATGTTAGAGCCCTTGCTATAAAAAACTTTTCGATTGATAATATAAAAACAGGGGAAACCTATTCTAATTTAGAAGATGTTTTTGTGCCTCTTTATTTATTTCATAGGTATCAAGTAGAAGCAACATCAAAATTAATAGGGGGTATAGATTTCAACTATGCAACTAAAGGTGATGACCAAACCGTCGTGAAGCCTATAGCAAGTAAAGTTCAAAAAGAAGCTTTAGAGAGTGTGTTAAAAACTTTAGATGCATCTGTAATTAAAATACCAAAAGATAAATTAGAATTATTTCCGCCAAGAGCATTTGGTAAACCTAGAACTAGAGAATCTTTTAAAAGTAAAACCGGAATTGCTTTTGATCCTATTTCTGCAGCAGAAACAGCTTCAGATTTAACACTAGAGTTTCTTTTGCATCCTGAGAGAGCATCAAATTTAATGTTGCAAAAAAGTTTAGATGATAAATTTATAGGGTTAGATGAGCTATTAACAGAAGTTGTAGATGCCACATTTAATAAGAAAGGTGCCGATAATTATTCAAAGGAGGTTCAATATGCAATTAATTATAGAGTTTTATATTATATAATGAATTTAGCAGTCAATAAAAAAGTACATGGTCAAGTAAATGCTATAGCTAACTTTAAACTTCAAGAATTAAAAAATAAGTATCAACAAAAGCAAGATGCATTTTCATTTGAAATTGTAAACAGAATTAAACAATTTCAAGAGCAACCTGAAAGCTTTAAAATTATACCTGTTGATAAAATACCAGATGGTTCACCAATTGGCATGGATTGTTATTAATTGATTTGAAGATAGAAAAGGAACAAAAGAAGGGTAATTGAGAAAAAAAGTAATTTGTAATTTGAAAGATTAGGGTTTAAAAGTACTTTTTAAATTCTTAATGCCATTTTCCATTCCAGCTTCAGAATTGTAATTATTTGACGTTCCAATTATTTTTCCTTGCTCGTTTTTTAAATTGAATAAAAAATCACCTTGGTTATTTGTTTTTCTTTCAAATTTAGAAGGGGTGTTTATTAAAGTTTGCAAATTAGATACAACAGAGTTAAGCTCATGTTTATTAGTAAAGCTAACACTCTTTAATAACGTTATCCCTTTTTCATTTTCAAGCTTAAATGAATACTCATTCAGGTTGTTGGTATTTAATTTTATCATGTATCTAAATTAATGAAAAATTAAGATATTTTTAATAAAAATATGTAAGAATAGTATTACCAATATGAACAAATGTGTATTTTGTCGATAATATATGCATTTTGTCGTAAAAAAGGATTAAGTTTTTATTAACAAATGAGTTTTTTGATTTATATCTATAAATTTGAGGTATAATAAACATAAAACACTGAATAAAAATGAAAAAATTAGTACTATTACTAGTTGTACTTGCATCACCATTTGTACGTGCACAAGATTTACCTTCAAACCCTGAGCCAGGAAAATGTTATGTACGCTGTACAACTCCAGACGTATATGTAAATGAGACAATTACAATTACAACAAAACCTGCTTATAGCGTTTTAAAAACTGCTCCAGCAACATTTAAAACTGTTACAGAAAGAGTAGAGGTAAAGGCTGCAGGAAAGAAATTAACTGTAATTCCTGAGAAATGGGGAACAGAAACTGTAACTTATACTTCTAAAGAGGGTGGGAACACAATTAGCATATCTCCAGCAACTTTCTCTCCATCATCAGAAACTATCGAGCTTAAGCCAGCTTATGCTCAATGGGAATTAGGTGCTGCTGCTCCTGATTGTGCTTCTGGTAACCCAGATGATTGTAGATACTGGTGTTATAAAGGATATCCTGCTGAATTTACAACTGTTTCAACTTCAGTTTTAGCTTCTGCAGCTTCTATTAGTAAAACACCAATCGGATCAAGAGATGCTTCTTACACAAAAAGAGTTTTAATTTCTCCAGCAACTGTTCAAGAAACTATTATTCCTGCTGAATACAAAGAAATTACTAAGACTGTTTTAGACAAAGATGCATACACTGTTGAAGAAACTATTCCTGCTGTAACCAAAAATGTTACAAGAGAAGTTTTAAAAGAAAAAGGTGGTTTAACAACTTGGAAAGAAGTTGAATGTTCATTGGTTGAATACCAAGCTTTACCTATCAACTGGAACTTAGGAAGTGCAACTTTAACTTCTGAAGCAAAAGGTATTATTGATAACAGATTAATGCCAGTTTTAGCTCAAAACCCAGGAGTAAAAGTTGAATTAGCTTCTCATACTGATGTAAGAGGTACTGCTAGCTCAAACAAAGATTTATCTGAAAGAAGAGCAAAAGCTGTTGCTGATTACTTAATCTCTAAAGGAGTTAACTCTAGTTTGTTAGTTGCTAACGGTTACGGTGAAACTAAAGTTAAAAACAGATGTAAAGAGGGTGTTACTTGTACTGAAAGAGAGCATTCTGTAAACAGAAGAACTGAATTTAGATTGATTAACAACTAATCAATAACAATAAAATTTCAAAAACCCCTTTTGATTAATCAAAAGGGGTTTTTGTTTTCAATATATAAATAAGAGAATAGCCTCTATATTATAAACAAGCACCTAATTTTTAGGTGCTTGTTTATTTTCTAAATAGTTATTTGCAATTTGTATTCATTGCAACGTCTTATTTATTGTGTAGATGAGTCATCGTAAAACACATTAAATATTTCAAAACCTCTTAAGGCCTCCTTTGGTATGCTGATAAATATACAGAACTCTTACTAGATACTAGAGGTTTATTAAAATATATTTTTTGCTAAAACTAAGTTTGTTTAACTATATTATTTAAGCATAAGAGTACATTTTAATTAGCTTCCAATTTTTTTAAACTAAAAATCCCTTTCGGACATTGTCAAAAAGGGATTTGATATTAAGTTAAAAATTTTATTTAGTATACTTTGATAAGAATTTTGTGTGGTATTGTATTTCACCATTCATACTGTAACCTGACATAGCACCTAATTCATTTCCTTTTTCATTGACAATCTTCATCATTGGAACACTTCCTCTTTTGTTGTATTTAGAAGCTAATTTTTTATTATCAGCCAATTGAGTAGCAGAAAGTAAATCTTTATTACGAGGTATATCTACATATAATAATATATATTCATCTGCGTAAGACTTAAATTTAGGTGTATCTAACAAATCTTTTTTTAATGCAACACATGGCGGACACCAGTCACTACCCGTAAAAAACATTAATATATTTTTATCATTCTTTTTAGCCTTTTTCATAGCCATGTCATAACTAGTAAGCCAATCATAACCGCTATCGTAATTTGTGTTTGATTGCGCTGTCAAAAAAACAGGAAATAGTAATAATAGTATTAACTTTTTCATCTTTTTAATGTTATTTATTATTTGAATAACGAATCCATTCCTGGAATATTGGGCATGCCCTCTTTGGCCACAGCACCAAGTTCTAGTTCGTTAACGTCTGTAGCTCTTTTAATGGCTTTGTTTAAAACCAAAATTAAATAATCTTCTAATTGCTCCTTATCGGCCAAAAGCTCGTCATCAATTTCTATATTTTTAACCTCTCTATTAGCCGTAATTGTAATTTTCAATTTATTATCACTTGAGCTTTCATCAACTAAAACAGTGTTAAGGCGTTTTTTAGTTGCTTCTACTTTTTCTTGGGTTTCTTTTAATTTACCCATCATGCCCATCATATCTCCAAACATAATTGTCTATATTTATTAAATGTTTATAATGTAAAATTAATAAATTCAATATTAAATAATGAATTTTATGACTTCACCATTTAAAAAAGGTTTTATTTTTCTATTAAGTCTTAGTTTTGCATCTTCTTGTAAAAGTGAAAAAAAAGATATGCCAGATAACAATTTACCTATAGCAAAAAAGGTGCCGAAAAAATTAGAAATTCATGGAGATACTAGAATTGATAATTATTATTGGTTGAATGATAGAGATAATGATGAGGTTATAGCATATCTCAATGAAGAAAAATCATATTACGATAAAATGACAGCACATACTGTTGGTTTTCAAGATTCACTTTTTGAGGAAATGAAATCTCGTATTAAAGAAGATGATTCTTCAGTGCCTTACAGGCAAAACGGATATTGGTATGAAACACGCTATGAAATAGGAAAAGAATACCCAATATACTCAAGAATAGAAGATAAAGCTGATGCAATATCACAAGAGTTGTTTGATTGTAATGAACTTGCAAAAGGGCATGAATATTTTAGTTTAGGAGGTATTGCAGTAAGTACCAATAATCAATTGGCTGTATTTGGAGTTGATACGGTTTCAAGGCGAGAATACACACTTAAAGTGAAAAACATATTTACGGGAGAGATTTTTGATGATGTTATTAAAAAAACCACTGGAGGTGCAGTATGGGCAAATGACAATAAAACATTTTTTTATACTAAAAAAGACCCTGTAACCTTACGTTCGGATAAAATTTATAAGCATGTATTAGGTACCCCTGTTGAAGATGATGTATTAATATATAATGAAGAAGATGAGACGTTTAATAGTTTTGTTTATAAAACAAAGTCAAAGAAATATATAGTTATAGGTTCTTCAAGTACGTTAACATCAGAATACAGATTTATAAAAGCCGACGAGCCAAATAGTGAATTTAAGGTGTTTTCAGCTCGTGAACGTGGTTTGGAGTACTCAATAGCACATTATGATGGTAGTTTTTATGTGTTGACGAATAAAGATAAGGCTACAAATTTTAAGCTGATGAAAACATCGGAAGAGGAAACGGCTTCAAAATACTGGAAAGAGTTTATTCCACATAGAGAAAAAGTTTTACTTGAAGATATTGAGATTTTTAAAAACTACTATGTTTTATCAGAACGTGAGAATGGTTTAAATAAGATTAAAATTGTTAAATGGAATGATAACAAAAGTTATTTTTTACCATTTGATAATGAGACGTATACGGCTTACGTAAGTACAAATCCTGATTTTGATACAGAAATACTTCGTTATGGTTACAATTCATTAACCACACCAAGTTCTGTTATTGATTTTAATATGACGACCTTAGAAAAAGAGATTAAAAAGGAGCAGGAAGTTTTAGGGGGTAAGTTTAATAAAGAAAACTACAAGTCCGAAAGAATCTGGGCAACAGCTCGTGATGGTGTAAAAATTCCAATGTCAGTTGTGTATCATAAAAATACTAAGCTAGATGGTAATAGTCCATTACTGCAATACGCCTATGGTTCATATGGTTATACGACAGATCCTTATTTTTCAACAGTAAGATTAAGTTTATTAGATCGTGGCTTTATTTATGTAATAGCACATGTTAGGGGTGGCGAGTATTTAGGTAGAAATTGGTATGAAGACGGTAAGCTTTTAAAAAAGCGAAATACCTTTACTGATTTTATTGATTGTTCAAAACACTTGATTGATAAAAATTATACGAGTGAAGAGCATTTGTATGCATTTGGCGGTTCTGCAGGTGGTTTATTAATGGGAGGAGTAGTTAATATGGCGCCGGAACTTTACAACGGTGTTATAGCTTCAGTTCCTTTTGTTGATGTTGTTACTACAATGTTAGATGATACCATACCGTTAACAACGGGTGAGTATGATGAATGGGGAAATCCTAATAATAAGGAATACTACGATTATATGAAGTCGTATTCTCCATATGACAATGTAGAAGCTAAAAAATACCCAAATATGTTAGTAATTACTGGTTTTCATGATTCACAAGTTCAATATTGGGAGCCTGCAAAGTGGGTAGCAAAGTTAAGAGATGTTAAAAAAGATGGACATAAACTACTGTTTGATATTAACATGGATGCAGGGCACGGTGGGGCTTCAGGGCGTTTTGAAGCCTTAAAAGAAGTGGCAAAAGAATATGCTTTTCTAATTGATTTGGAAAATAAAATAAATTAATCGAAAAAAATCTATAAATTTGTAACATATTATTACGATAAATTCAACGAAAATCGCGATAATTGTTTTTAAAACTTAGATCCAAAATATGGAAAATAAGATTGATGCTCACGACAATATTTTAGAGCTTATTGGTAACACACCATTAGTAAAATTAAATAGGGTAGCAGATTCATTAACTGGTAATTTTTACGCAAAAGTAGAAGCTTTTAATCCAGGACACTCTTCAAAAGATAGAATTGCTAATTATATTATTGAAGAAGCAGAACGTCAAGGTATTTTAAAAGAAGGAAGTACCATTATCGAAACAACATCAGGTAATACAGGGTTTAGTATTGCAATGGTAAGTATAATTAAAGGTTACGATTGTATTTTAGCTGTAAGCTCAAAATCATCACCAGATAAAATTGATATGTTACGTTCAATGGGAGCTAAAGTTTATGTGTGTCCGGCACATGTGGCACCAGAAGATCCAAGATCATATTATCAAGTAGCAAAAAGACTTCACGAAGAAACTAGCGATAGTATTTATATTAATCAATATTTTAATAAATTAAATACTGAAGCACATTATAAAACTACTGGTCCTGAAATTTGGAAACAAACTAATGGGCAAATAACGCATTTAGTCGCTTGTAGTGGAACAGGTGGGACAATTTCTGGTACTGCACAGTTTTTGAAAGAACAAAACCCTAATGTAAAAGTTATTGGTGTTGATGCTTATGGTTCTGTGATAAAAAAATATCATGAAACTAGAAAAATTGATACGAATGAGATTTACCCTTACCGTATTGAAGGTTTAGGTAAAAATTTAATTCCATCTTCAACAAATTTTGATGTGATTGATTCGTTTGTGAAAGTAACAGATGAAGAAAGTGCACATACGGCTCGTGAAATTTCACGAACTGAAGGTATGTTTGTTGGGTATACGAGTGGAGCTGTTTTACAAGCAGTAAAACAACTAAATGAAGCTGGTGAATTTACTAAATATAGCAATGTAGTCGTGATTTTCCCTGACCATGGTTCTCGTTATATGAGTAAAGTCTACAGTGATCAATGGATGACTGACCAAGGTTTTTTAAATAATAAAACAGAAGAAGCTGTTCAAGAGATACAGTTTATTAAATAAGTTTCAAAATTTTTTAATATTAAAGCAATGATAATTTTACATCATTGCTTTTTTTGTATTCATATTTTATGAATACAACCTAAAAATCTTTACTTTTGCCGAAAATCAATTTAGTTTAAATGAAAGATTTATTTGAAAGAATAATTGAGAATAAAGGACCATTAGGAAAATGGGCATCGCAAGCGGAAGGATATTTTGTATTTCCTAAGTTAGAAGGACCAATTTCTAATAGAATGAAATTCCAAGGAAAAGAAGTTCTAACATGGAGTATTAACGATTATTTAGGTCTTGCAAATTTACCTGAGATTAAAAAGGTAGATGGAGAAGCGGCTGCAGAATATGGTTCAGCATATCCTATGGGTGCGCGTATGATGAGTGGACACACTGAATTTCATGAACAATTAGAAAAAGAATTAGCTGCTTTTTCACAAAAAGAAGCTTCTTACCTTTTAAATTTTGGATACCAAGGTTTTATGTCTGTAATTGACGCATTGGTAACAAAAGATGATATTATTGTTTATGATGTAGACTGTCATGCATGTATTATTGATGGTGTACGTTTACACATGGGTAAGCGTTTTACTTTTACACATAACAATACTGAAAGCTTAGAGAAAAACTTAGAGCGTGCTAAAAAATTAGCAGATCAAACAGGTGGTGGTATTTTAGTTATTTCGGAAGGTGTTTTCGGAATGCGTGGTGAGCAAGGTATTTTGAAAGAAATAGTTGCGCTTAAGAAAAAATTTAATTTTAGATTATTAGTTGATGATGCTCACGGCTTTGGTACTTTAGGTAAAACTGGTGCTGGTGCAGGTGAGGAGCAAGGTGTTCAAGATGATATAGATGTTTACTTAGCAACTTTTGCTAAGTCTATGGCTAGTATAGGGGCATTTGTTGCTGCGGATCAAGAAATAATTGATTATTTGAAGTATAACTTACGTTCGCAAATGTTCGCAAAATCATTACCAATGGTTTATGTGAAAGGAGCATTAAAACGTTTAGATATGTTGCGTACAATGCCAGAGCTTAAAAATAAACTTTGGGAAAACGTAAATGCTTTACAAGGCGGACTTAAGGAAAGAGGTTTTGATATTGGTACAACTACAAGTTGTGTTACTCCTGTTTACTTAAATGGTAGTATTCCTGAAGCAATGGCTCTAGTTAAAGATTTACGCGAAAATCATGGTGTATTCTGTTCTATAGTTGTTTATCCGGTAATTCCTAAAGGATTAATACTATTACGTTTAATACCTACAGCTACACATACATTAGTTGATGTACAAGAAACTTTAGATGCTTTTTCTGCAATACGTGAGCGTTTAGAGAACGGTACTTATAAAAGACTTTCAGCAGCAGTAGCTGCGGCAATGGGGGAATAACTTCATTAGTCTACAATAAAAAAATCCCAAATTCTAATTTAGAATTTGGGATTTTTTAGTTTTGTTGTAATTTATAAATCTTTTCGGAATGTTTTTCTTCGTTTATAAATTTTAGGGTCAAAATTCTTCCATATCTGCTTAATAGCGGTGTTTTCTTCTAATTCAGGTGTTCTTACACAACTTTCAATTCCCATAGCGGTAAACGTATGGTAATATTGGCTGAACATTACTGCTGTAATACCTTTGTTTTGCCAATCAGGGTGTACGCCAATTAAGTAGAAGATTACTTCTTTACTCTTTTTCTTAGCGTTTAATAAATGAAAAAGACCAGTTGGGAATAATTTACCGTTTGCTTTTTGTAATGCTTTTGAGAACGAAGGCATAACAATACCAAAGGCTATTAATTTATTGTTTTCATCAACAACAAATTTTATGTATTCAGGATTTATAAAACTGATGTATTTTTTTTTAAAATAAGCTTTTTGAATTTCAGTAATGGGTACAAATGAAGATAATGATGCGTATGATTCATTAAATAAATCAAACATTTGATCAACCATTGGCATTAAATCTTTTGTTTTTCTGAAGTTTAAAGGTGTAACCTTGTATCTACGTTTCACTAAACTGCTTACTTTTTCAAAAAACTTAGGTTGAGCATTAGCAAATGGAAATCTATTTTCCATATATTCTTTCTCTTTGACGAATCCTAATTTTTCATAATGATTAACATAATACGAGTAGTTGTACCAAGTAACCATCGTGCCTATGTCTTCAAAACCTTCAGTTAATACACCAACTTTATCAAGATTAGAAAAACCAACAGGTCCTTCCATATATTCAAGATTTTTTTGTGTCCCAATTTCTTTTACTTTTTCAATTAAAGTTCTTGAAACCTCAAAATCATCGATAAAATCAAACCAACCAAAACGCATTTTAGATACTTTTTGTTGCTTAATTTCAATCCAGTTAACAATAGCAGCAATTCTGCCTACAATTTTACCATCTTTATAAGCTAAAAATAGTGATGCTTCAGCATCTTTAAATGCAGGGTTTTTGTCTTTATTAAAGGTTTCTAGCTCATCTTTAATAATAGGAGGAACCCAATAAGGAGAATCTTTATATAATGTAAATGGGAATTTTACAAACTTCTTTAAATCTGTAGCAGTTTTTACTTCCGTTACTTTAATCATGTGTTCTATTTTGAAAAATCAATATTAATAATATTAATCTACATCTTAAAACATGATTGCCGCTAAAATAGAATAAGGTGTTGTTAAATTTTATAAGCTAAATACTAAAAGTCAATGGTGCCACTTTCTTTTTGTTTCTTTTTCTCAGCTTTCTTGAGTTTTTTAAGTTGCTTTTTACTTGGGCCTAAATCAACATCTTCGGCACCACCATCTTTTTTCTTCTCCTTCTTAGTCTTCTTTTTCATGTCTTTACGACCAATTTGACCATTTTCCCCAGCTTTTTGCTCATCAATAGGGACAAGCTTATCTTTATGCATATCTAATCGGTATGATACTCCTAATTTACCGAATATACGAGTAGGAGTGTCTTTAAAGCTACCTCCAAAAGTAACATCGGCTTGTAAATTCTTTTTAAATAAGTGAGCAATACCTGTTCTATATAAAATATCAGCATAGCGATCACCTTTAATGCCTTGATTTTCAATAAAAACACTCCACTTAGGGTTTCTAAAAGCATGTGTTAATGAAACAATGTAACTTAATTCAGGGTCTTCAGTACCAATACGATCATAAGCAATGTTTGAAATAAATACAACTCTTGGTGATATTTTACTTTGTGTAGCAATCATAACTCTTGGAGCTACAATTCCTGCATCAGGATAATAAGGGTTATCACCAATAACAAAAGTCGCACCTGCGTAAATTGATACTGCTGGTATTAAATTTCTCCATTGAAATTTATGATTAGCTCTCCAACTTATTAAATTAGGTTTATTGCGTTCTGGATTTTTATACGGGTCGTAAACCAAATATTTTAATCCAATTCTATTTCTTGAAAAATCGGTGATACTATTGTTATAAATTGTATTGTCATATGAAAGTTCTTCTTTTTGAAAAGTACCTTCATAGTATATTTCTAAACTCTCAAATAAAAGTCCGTATCGTAAAGCAATATCGGTGCTTAATATATTGGAATCGCTTAATAATAAACTATGCTCTTGTTGCTCATAACCAATACCAAATTCTGCTTGAATCACGTTTTTACCTACTGCATAAGCGCTAACGGACTCTCCTGGTCTGTTTGAATTTATAACATCAGTGTATTGTGCTGATGCAATTATTGAGCATAGCAAAAAGGAAATATAGATTAGATTTTTCATAATTTATTGTTCGTAACCGTAGTGTTCATAACGGATTTATTATTATTTTAAGATATTTGGCCTTAATTTGCCATCTTATAATTGTACTTTTGATATTAATATTTAGAACGATATGGGTTTTTTAAGAACGATTTTAATCATACTATTAGTATATTTTTTGTTTAAAATATTACTGAAATTGTTTGCGCCTAAAATTTTAAATTACGCAGGTAAAAAAGCAGAGCAATATTTTAAAGAAAAGTTTGAAGGTTTTGGTCCTGAGCAACAGTCTCAAACCACACCTGAAGGTGACGTTATTATAGATACAAAAGAATCAAAAAAATCTAATTCTTCTAAAAAAGTAGGAGAGTATATAGATTTTGAAGAAATAGACTAACTTTTTATCATTTTACAACCAACCGAAATCATGAGCTACGTATTTTTACGAAGCTTTTAATAACAGAAAAACAGTATTGCCTCAAATGAACAATAATTTTAAAGTTTTTATAATTCATTTTTTTGCTATTGCCTTATTTATCATCACTGCTTTAGCATTTTTTACTCCAGTTTTACAAGGAAAAGTTATTTTTCAATCTGATATTGCTCAATACACTGGTATGGCAAAAGAGCAGACTGACTTTAAAAAGAAAACAGGTGATGAACCATATTGGACAAATAGTGCATTTGGTGGTATGCCAACGTTTCAATTAGGAGCACATTACCCTTATAATTACGTAAAAAAACTAGATTTAGCATTACGTTTTTTACCTCGCCCAGCAGATTATTTGTTTTTATATTTATTAGGGTTTTATATTTTATTAAGCTGTCTAAAAGTTGACTATAGGCTATCAATAATAGGTGCATTAGCATTTGGTTTTTCAACCTATTTGATTATTATTTTAGGCGTAGGACATAATGCAAAAGCACATGCAATAGCATATTTACCAATGCTTTTGGGTGGTATTTTACTAGTATTTAGAAAAAAATATATTTGGGGTTTTATACTTACTGCATTAGCAATGGCATTAGAGATAAATGCCAACCACTATCAAATGACCTATTATTTTATGCTTCTGGTGTTAATTTTAGGAATTGTTTATTTGGTAGAATCCATCAAAAAGAAAGAATTTAAACACTTTTTTATTTCAGTTGCGATTCTTTTAGCTGGAGTTTTATTGGGTATTGCTACAAATGCAACTAGTTTAATGGCAACGAAGGAGTACGCAGATTGGAGTACACGTGGTAAAAGTGAATTAACAATAACACCAGACGGTCAACCCAAAGAAAATACAGGAGGTTTAAGTAAAGAATATATCACGCAATACAGTTACGGAATAACAGAATCATTGAATTTATTTGTACCACGCTTATTTGGTGGTTCAAATAATGAAGATTTAGGAGAAAGTTCTAAAACCTTTGATTTTTTAGTAGAAAAAGGACTTTCAAAAACAAAAGCATTAGATTTTACTAGCGGAATGCCCTTGTACTGGGGAGATCAACCTGGTACATCAGCACCAGCTTATATTGGAGCAGTATTGTTCTTGCTTTTCTTTTTAGGTTTATTTTTAATTGAAAGTAATATAAAATGGTGGCTTTTAGGAGGCGTTATTATGTCATTGTTTTTGTCATGGGGTAAAAACTTTAGTTTACTAACAGATTTTATGATTGATTTCTTCCCTATGTATGATAAATTCAGGGCTGTATCATCAATACAAGTAATTTTAGAACTTTGTGTGCCAATTGTAGCAGTCTTAGCTTTAGCTGCTTTGTTTAATGATAAAATTGAAAAAGCTAAAAAAATTAAGGCCTTAAAAATTAGTTTTATTATAAGTGCAGGCGTTGGTGTTTTACTTTTACTAGCTAAAAGTTTATTCTTTTTTGAAGGAGCTAGTGATAGCTATTTAGAACAGAATTTTGGTAGAGAATTAATGACAATTATCCGCTTAGATAGAGAGGCGGTTTATATTAATGACACTCTAAGATCTCTAATTTTTGTTCTATTAACAGCAGTTGCAATTTGGTTTTTAATCAAAGAAAAATTAAATAAAAATTTGTTTGCCTTGGTAGTTGGTCTACTAATACTTTTTGATTTAGTAGGTGTAGATAAAAGGTATGTAAATGATGATGATTTTGTACGCCAACGTGCAATGATTGCACCATTTCCTGAAACTGCAATAGATAAACAAATTGCAGAAGACGAAGGTATATTTAGGGTTTATAACCCTTCTGAAGGTTTAAATGGAGCGAGTACTTCATATTACCATCAATCAATTGGAGGTTACCATGCGGCAAAGCCTGCAAAAATGCAAGATCTTTTTGATTTTCATATTTATAATGGAAATTTAAATGTATTGAACATGCTTAATGTTAAATACATTTATCAAAAAGACCAAGAGGGTAAAATATACCCTGCATTAAATAATGATGCCAATGGCAATGCTTGGTTTGTTGATAATTTACAAAGAGTGTACTCTGCTGACGAAGCTATTTCTTCATTGAAAGAAATAGATACTAAAACAACTGCTGTTATTGATGTTTCAAAATTTTCAGACGTAACAAATTTTTCTATTCAAAAAGATTCTCTAGCAACATTTAATTTAACAAGTTATAAGCCGAATCATTTAATTTATAATTCCAATAGTACTACTGAAGGTTTTGCTGTGTTTTCAGAAATGTATTACGCAAATGGTTGGAATGCTTATATAGATGGTAAATTAACACCTCATTATTGTGTTGATTATGCATTACGTGGATTAAAAGTTCCGGCGGGGAAGCATACAATTGATTTTAAATTCGAACCAAAGGTGATTCAAACAGGATCTACAGTGGTGCTTTCAAGTACAATACTTTTAGGGTTATTAATCATTGGTGCTTTTGGTTATACATTTTGGAGTTCTAGAAAAAAGGAAAACCAACAATGAAAAAAGTTTTAATCATTACCTATTACTGGCCTCCAGCAGGTGGCCCTGGTGTACAACGGTGGTTAAAATTTGTGAAATATTTACGTGATTTTGGTGTAGAACCTATTGTTTATATTCCTGAAAATCCAAATTATCCAATCATTGACGAAGCTTTTTTATATGAAATACCTGAAGTAGTAAAAATATACAAACAGCCAATTTTTGAGCCCTATAAATTAGCTTCAATATTCTCATCTAAGAAAACGAAACAGATTAGTTCTGGAATTATTCAGACAAAAAATCAATCTACTGCAGAGAAAATAATGCTTTGGATTCGTGGGAATGTATTTATACCTGATGCTCGTAAATACTGGATTAAACCTTCGATAAAGTTTCTAGAAACTATTATTGAAAAGGAAGCTGTTGAGACAATAATTACAACAGGACCTCCACATAGTGTACATTTAATTGGGCTAGGTTTAAAAAGAAAACTAACGCTTAATTGGTTGGCAGACTTTAGAGATCCTTGGACAACAATTGGGTATCACAAGAAATTGAAGCTTACTGCATCATCAGAAAAAAAACATAAAAACTTAGAACGTACTGTTTTAAATATGGCAGATAAAATTATTGTAACAAGTGCGACTACTAAGAGGGAGTTTAATGCAATAACTGCAAAGCCAATAGAGGTGATCACAAATGGATTTGACACAAATATAGCATCTACAGAAACATTTACTTTAGACACTGATTTTACTATATCACATATAGGGTCATTGCTTACAGGGCGTAACCCGAAGAATTTATGGAGAGTACTTTCTGAGTTAGCACATGAGAATAATGCTTTTAAAAATGCTTTAAAATTGAACTTAATAGGAGTTGTTAGTGATGATGTGCTTGAAACTATTAAAAACTTAGGTTTGGAACCCTTTGTTGAACTTTTAGGCTATGTTTCACATGAAAAAGCTTTAGTTTATCAAAAAAAAACTCAAATACTTTTATTGGCAGAAATAGATTCAGAAGAAACAAGTGGAATTATACCAGGTAAATTATTTGAATATATGGCATCTAAGCGACCAATTTTAGCTCTAGGACCTAAAAATTGGGAAGCTGGTAATATTGTGGTAGCTACGCAAACAGGTAATTTTTTCAATTATTCTGAAGAATCTGAATTAAAACAAGTAATTTTAAATTGGTTTAAACTTTACCAGAAAAATCAATTGACTGTAAATTCTAGAGGTATACAACAATACCATAGAAAAGAACTAACACAAAAACTAGCTAAGCTACTTTAATGGGAATTGTATTAAAACAGTCTCTGAATAATACCATCGTTACTTATTTAGGTTTTGGTGTTGGTGCTATTAACACCTTATTTTTGTACACACGTTTTTTATCTGATGAGTATTATGGGTTAGTATCTGTAATACTATCAGTAGCGACAGTGTTAATGCCTTTATTAGCTTTTGGTGTGCCTAATACTTTAGTTAAATATTTTAGTGATTTTAATGACGCTAAAACTAAAGACGGTTTTTTAACCTTAATGCTGATTTTACCACTATTTTTAATACTTCCAGTAGCTTTAGTTTCTTACTTTGCTTATGATGTTATTGGTAATTTTTTAGGAAAGGAAAATGCTATTGTAAAAGGTTACGTTTGGTATATTTTTATTATTGGTATGGCAATGGCTTATTTTGAAGTATTTTTTGCTTGGGCAAAAGTACAAATGAAATCAGTTTTTGGTAACTTTATGAAAGAAGTATTTGTACGGGTATGTATCACAATTCTTCTAATATTATTGCATTTTGAAATAATTACGATACCTAATTTTTTAATTGCATTAGTAATAGCATATGCTTTACGAATGTTAGTTATGAAAATTTACGCATTTAAATTACGTATGCCTAAGCTGAGTTTTAATTTTCCAAAAAATACAAAAGCAATACTTAGTTACAGTTCTTTAATAATTTTAGGAGGCTCAGCAGCAGTAATTTTATTAGAGGTTGATAAAGTGATGATTAACCAATTTATTGAGATTGAATATGTGGCTTATTACAGTGTAGCCATATATATTGCCACAGTAATATCGGTACCATCACGCGCAATGCATCAAATTACCTACCCATTAACAGCATCGTTGTTATCAACAAAAAATTATGTGGAATTAAAAGATTTATATCAAAGAAGTTCAGTAACCTTATTTATAATTTCAGGATTGATTTATATATTAATTTTATTAAACTTAGACCAGCTTTATTTGTTACTACCAAGCGAATATGGTGGTGGATTTATGGTTGTTTTTTTAATTGGTTTAGCAAAGGTATATGACGCTTTATTAGGGAATAATAATGCAATATTATATAATTCAGACTATTACAAAACACTATTAATAATGGGTATTTTATTGGCTGTTATAACCATACTTTTTAATTTAGTATTGATACCACAATTCGAATTAATAGGAGCTGCAATAGCTTCTTTTTTGGCAATTAGTATTTACAATACAATAAAAATAATATTTGTAAAAAAACGATTTGGAATTTTACCTTTTACTTCAGATATATTAGTGATAATAGCAGTTTTGCTTTTAATAGGGTTTGTTTTTTACTTTGTAAATTTCCCTTTTCATCCAATAATTAATATTGTAATTAAAAGTATATTAATTGTACTGGCTTATTTTTCTCTTATTTATAAGTTTAAGCTTTCTGATGATGTAAATATGATGATTGATATATTTATTAGAAAAAAATAATCCCATAGGAACAGGTTCACTATGGGATTAACAACCAATCTAAAATCTCTTATTAACTTCTTGTTCTATTACTTCTAATAGATTTTGAAACTTTTGTTGAATTACTATTTCTTTTCGTAGAAGTACTTTTTGTATTTGAACTTCTTGATGATGTACTTCTTGGAGTACTAACTGATCTAGAAGAAGAGCTTCTACTTGTGGTGTTATTCTTTTTTGACGGACTAGTACTTCTAGTTGTTCTTGAAGTAGTTACAGTTTTTGAAGGACTTTTTATAGATCTCGTTGTGTTTCTAGTCGTTGTACTTTTTCTAGTAGTATTATTACTAGGCTTTGTACTTCTTGTAACAGTTCTAGTCGTCGTTGTTCTATTTGGGCTTTTGTAGGTCGTACTTCTATTTGTTGTTGTTCTAGGCGAACTAACTCTTGTACTTCTTGATGTATTCCCTCTAGAATAACCAACTTTATTATTAATAGTAGATTTTCTTGAGTTATAAGCAATATTTCTTTGCGAAGTTCTATTACTCCTTATATTGTTTCTTACTGATACTCTTTTATCGTTTCTATAAATAGTAGCTCTATTAGTTCTAGCCTTGTTGTATTTGTGTATACTACCAACCGATGCATAAGCTCTACGAGTATTATATCTGTATGGGTTATAATAAGTGTATCTAATAGGAGAATAATATCTTCTATATGGGCTTGTATTCACTAAACGAAAACCAATTGAAGGTCTTGCAAAAAACCTGTGAAAAGGACGGTAAACATAATTTCTATTATATACGTTGATATATCCTCTATGGTAGTTAAACTGACCTCTGCTGTTATAATAAACATACATGTTACCAAGTCTTGAAACTCTACCGTTTGTGTAATTAATATTTACATCACCAATTTCTGATACACGACCATAATAATCGTAATAAACAGGAACATTTTCAACTTGAATTACAGCGCCATAATCATCATATTGAACATATGGATTATAATCATAGCCAGAATTAAAGGTAATGTTAGCATTACCAATATTTACATTGGCATTAACGTTAGCTCTTTCATCTATATAAAAATCAAATTCACCATCAGGATAAACAGAAAAAGTAATGCCGTTTTCGATAAAGATAAATGAGTCATTGTAAGAATAAGCATTGCTGTTTGCAACCTTATCATTTGTAGTTTCAGCTTTCGCCGTTGTAATAGCAAAAATAAAGGCTGAAAATATAAGTATAAATTTTCTCATGATATAAGGTTTTTGAGTTAAACGAATGTAACTATCTACATTCGGTTAATATATACCAAACAGCGTGCCAAAAATTTATTTAGATTGTAATGCGTTGATTTTAAATACCTTATAATTTTTTAAAAACTTCTAAAATATATTGTGTGTGAAATTATTACTTACTTTAATTTTTCTTTTAGGTATTTTGCAGTATGTGATTTCTTGTTTTTAGCAACAACTTCAGGTATGCCTTGTACAATTAACTCACCACCTTTAGAGCCACCTTCTAAACCTAAATCAATAATATAATCAGCACATTTTATTAAGTCAATATTATGTTCAATTACAATTATTGAATGTCCTTTGTCAATTAATGCATTAAATGATTTTAATAATTTTTTAATATCATGAAAATGAAGACCTGTAGTAGGTTCGTCAAAAATAAAAAGTGATTTTTCTTTTGAAGTCCCCTTTACAAGAAATGAAGCTAGTTTAATACGTTGTGCTTCTCCACCAGATAGGGTAGATGATGATTGCCCTAAAGTTACGTACCCTAAGCCAACATCTTGTAATGGTTTTAATTTTCTGTAGATTTTTGTTTGTTGATGTTTTTCAAAAAAGTCTAAAGCATCATCAATGGTCATCGTTAAAATATCATCAATATTGGCATCTTGAAACTTAACTTCTAAAACCTCCTTTTTAAAACGTTTTCCTTTACAGGTTTCACATTCTAAATGCACATCAGCCATAAACTGCATTTCTACAGTGATTTCACCTTCTCCTTTACATTTTTCACAACGACCACCATCAACATTAAAAGAGAAATGTTTGGTTTGGTAGTTTCTAAGTTTACTCAATTTTTGTGAAGCATATAAAGCTCTTATATCATCGTAGGCCTTTATATAGGTTACAGGGTTTGAACGAGAAGAACGGCCAATTGGGTTCTGATCTACAAACTCTACGTGCTTAACATCACTATATTTTCCTTTAACATCAGTAAACTGACCAGATTTTTCTCCAAATCCACCAACTTCTTTTAATATAATAGGATACAGTAATTTTTTGACTAAAGTGCTTTTTCCACTACCAGAAACACCAGTAACAACGGTAAGAACATTTAAAGGAAAAGTAACATCTATATTTTTAAGGTTATTTTCACGAGCACCTATAATCTCAATATAGTTTTTGAAAGACCTTCTTTGTTCAGGGACTTTAATTTCTAATGTTCCGTTTAAGTAGCTTGCTGTAAGTGAGGTTGATTTTAAAATATCATCCATAGTACCATGGGCAACTACATGCCCACCAAGTGTTCCTGCTTCAGGCCCTATGTCAATAACCTCATCGGCGGCATTCATAATATCTTCATCATGCTCAACAACTATAACAGTATTACCTAAATTCCGAAGTGATTTTAAAACCTCAATAAGGTTTTCAGTGTCTTTCGGATGTAAACCAATGCTAGGTTCGTCAAGTATGTACATAGAGCCAACTAAACTACTACCTAATGATGTTGCAAGATTAATTCGCTGACTTTCTCCACCAGAAAGTGTGTTTGATTTTCTATTTAAAGTTAAATAAGTTAACCCTACCTTATATAAGAAGCCTAAACGGCTTTTGATTTCTATTAATAAACGAGAAGCAATTTTACTATCGTTTTCATTTAAAGTGATTCCTTCAAAAAAAGCAATTAAATCTTCAATAGGTTGTTCCACTAAATCAGAGATAGATTTATCGGCTATTTGCACATAGTTTGTTTCTTTTCTTAGTCGTTTACCTTTGCATGTGGTACATTTTGTTTTTCCACGGTAACGAGAAAGCATCACTCGATTTTGAATTTTATAACTTTTTTCTTCAATTTTAGCGAAGAAATCATGCAATCCTGTAAAATATGAATTTCCATCCCAAACTAACTGTCTTTGTTTTTCGCTAAGTTGGTACCAAGGCTTATGAATGGGAAAATCAAACTTGTAAGCATTATTTACTAATTCATCACGGTAGGCACCCATGCTTTCACCTCGCCAAGCAAAAATTGCATTTTCATATATTGAAAGTGCTGTATTTGGTATAACTAAATCTTCATCAATACCTACAACATCTCCGTAACCCTCACAAGTAGGGCAGGCACCATATGGGTTATTGAAGCTGAATAAGTGTACATTTGGTTCTAAAAACTTCATGCCATCTAATTCAAACTTATTACTAAAAGGGGTTTGCTCTTTTGTATTTAAGGTTTCAATAATACATTCACCTTTACCTTCAAAAAAGGCAGTGTCAACAGCATTGGCTAATCGATTGTAAAAATCTTCATCATCTTTAGTAATAATACGATCAATAACTAAACTAAACTCTTTATCTATTTCAGTAATACTATCATCAATACGTAAAACTTCACCTTTATATTTAATACGTGCGTAACCTTGTTGTGAAAATATTTGTAATGATTTTAGGGCATCTCTATCTTTCTTTATAGTAATAGGAGCAAGTAAAAGTAATTTTGTTCCTTCAGGGAAGGTCTTTACATAGTCAATAACATCAGTTACAGTATGCTTTTTTACTTCTTTGCTAGATATTGGTGATATGGTTTTACCGATTCTAGCATACATTAACTTTAAATAATCATAAATCTCGGTTGTTGTACCTACTGTAGAGCGCGGATTGGTGGAGTTTACTTTTTGTTCAATTGCAATGGCAGGAGCTATACCTTTTATATAATCAACTTTAGGTTTGTCTAATTTTCCTAAGAATTGACGTGCATAAGAAGATAAACTTTCAACATACCTACGTTGTCCTTCAGCATAAAGTGTATCAAAAGCAAGACTTGATTTACCTGAGCCTGATAAACCTGTAATTACAACAAGTTTATTTCTAGGTATAATTACATCAATATTTTTAAGGTTATGTAGTTTAGCACCCTTAATAATTATATTTTCTTTTGGGTTCACGTCTAAAATTGCATTCATACTCGTATCTTATTACGAACAAAGATACAATTTGAGTGTTTCAATAACTACAATACACGTTTTAACATCGGAAATATTGCATATCACAACAATTTTTTTAAATAAGCCTCTTATTTCTATATATTTGACATGTAATTAAAAACCAATAGCCTATAAAGCAAAATTACTTTTTTAAACATATTTTAACAGAAAACGACTATAATCCACGCACATGGATTATAAATTTTAACATTAACCAAAAAAAGTAATTTGTATGGAACTACAGATTGATGACTCAGTATTAGTAAAAAATTATATCAACGGAGAAGAAAAAGCTCTAGAGGTTTTAATTAATAGACACAACCAGCGTATCTCGAGCTTTATTTACTCGAAAGTTTTAGATAGAGATATTACGGAAGACATTTTTCAAGATACTTTTATTAAAGTAATTAAAACATTAAGAAAAGGGTCTTATAGTGAAGAAGGTAAATTTTTACCGTGGGTAATGAGAATAGCTCACAATTTGGTAATTGACCATTTTAGAAAAAACAAAAGAATGCCAATGTTTGAAGGAAGCGATGATTTTAATATCTTTTCTGTAATTGGTGATGACAAATTAAATGCTGAAAAGCAATTGATTAAAGATCAAATAGATTCTGATTTAAACCTTTTAATTGAGGAATTGCCAGAAGATCAAAAAGAAGTTTTATTAATGCGTATCTACAGAGATATGAGTTTTAAAGAAATTTCAGAAAATACAGGAGTTAGTATTAATACTGCTTTAGGAAGAATGCGTTATGCTTTAATTAACCTTAGAAAGGTTATTGAAAAGAATAATATCGTTTTAACGAATTAATAAGCAGTAGAACGATTCATACAATATTTCCGTTTTAGTGGCGTTATCTTAACATAACAAACAACTATTATGGAAAAAATTTACACTGAGAATCAAAATGCGTGCAAGCTTGCTAAAGCTAGCCCAGAAACTGTTAAGTTCCTAATGAGTTATTCAAATTCATTACATATTGTTGATTACAATAATCTTCAATTTGAGAATAATTTAAACTAAAAAATTAAAAAGAGTCGCTATTTGCGACTCTTTTTAATTTTATAATACTCATCGAGTACTGTTTTTCTTCCAATTGTTTTTGTGATAATATCATTTTCTAAATTCCAGCCTCTTGCAGGAGAATAATCACGACCATACCAAATAATTTGTAAATGTAAATCATTCCATAATTCTTTAGGGAATAATCTTTTTGCATCTTTTTCTGTCTGAACTACATTTTTTCCATTGGTAAATCCCCAACGAAACATAAGTCTATGTATATGAGTATCAACAGGAAAAGCAGGAATTCCGAAAGCTTGAGAAACAACTACACCTGCCGTTTTATGGCCTACGGCCGGAAATTCTTCTAATTTTTCCATCTCTTGAGGTACAATACCATCGTATTTATCAATCAACATTTGAGATAAACCATGAATACCCTTAGCTTTCATAGGTGATAAACCTACTGGACGAATAATATTTCTAATTTCATCAACCGTCATTTTCACCATATCATATGGGTTATCAGCTTTTTCAAATAATAATGGCGTTATTTGATTTACGCGAACATCAGTACTTTGTGCGGACATAAGTACCGCAATTAAAAGTGTGTAAGGATCTTTATGATCAAGTGGTACAGGTATTGTTGGGTATAATTCTTTTAATGTATCAATCGTAAATTGTACTTTTTCAGCCTTAGTCATTGGTATATTTTATAATTCAATTTATAAATCGAATTAGATTCGTTTAGCAATCTAGATTGCTTATTTGTATTTTTACAAAGAACGAATTTAATTAAAAAAGCTATGAAAACTTTAAAAATAGGGGATAAGGTTCCTGATTTTACAGCTAAGGATCAAGATGGTAATGAAGTAAAATTATCAGACTATATAGGAAAAAAACTTGTTGTATTTTTTTACCCAAAAGCAAGTACGCCTGGTTGTACCGCTGAGGCTTGTAATTTAAGAGATAACTATAAAGAATTGCAAGAACAAGGTTATGAATTACTTGGTGTAAGTGCTGATTCAGAAAAAAGACAAACTAACTTTAGAAATAAATATGAGTTTCCTTTTCCATTACTAGCCGATGAAGATCATACTGTAATTAATGCATTTGGTGTTTGGGGGCCTAAAAAATTTATGGGCCGTGAGTATGATGGTATTCACAGAATGACTTTTGTAATTGATGAAAAAAGTGAAGTAATAAATGTGATTGAAAAAGTGAAAACTAAAGATCACGCTGCACAAATATTATAATACAAAAAAACCCTTTAAATGATTGATGTTTAAAGGGTTATTTTTTATTTCAAAAGCTAAGCTTTTTCTTTTAACGATTTTGGTTTACGCTTAAAAAGATTGTTCGTTTTAATCATTTCGGCAATACCTTCTGGTAAATGCTTTTCCCAACCTTCTTCATTACTAATAATTTTCTTTAAAACATCTCTAGAGAAAACATGTAATATTTCAGGGTCGTAATCAATAATGTCCATTACCTTTCCGTTGTATTTGAAGAATTTATACAATTCTTTCATACGCGGATGTACTTTTATATTATTACTGGTCATAATCTGTCCAGTGTCAGGGTTTTTCATTGGATATAAGTAAACTTTCAAATCTTTAAAAAATAATTTTCCGAAAGCTTCTAAGATACCACCACTTAAATGACGGTAATATTTCTCATCAAAAATATCAACTAGGTTGTTAACACCCATAGTTAATCCAATCTTTGATTTCGTATAATTATTGAAATATTCTACTAATTTAAAGTATTCTTGAAATTTAGATATCATTACTGTATGGCCAAGAGAACATAAAAGTTCAGCTCTGTCCATAAAATCTTGTTCATCAATTTCACCTGATGCTTTTAAATTTGAAAGTGTAATTTCAAAAATAACAACAGTGTTTTTTTCTTCAACGCTTGGTTCTCTTATAAATATATCATAAGATTTTTTAAGCATATCCATATTTACTTGCGTAACAGGTCTAAAGCTACCACGCAATGCAAGTATATTTTTTTTGTAAAGTAGCGCTGCTGGTAATAAGTTATTACCGTCAGGGCCAAACATAACAGCATCGGTCATGTTATTTTTAATAAGTTGCAAACTCATTAATCTATTATCAACTTTTTCAAAACTTGGTCCTGAAAAGTTAATCATATCAACCTCTAAAGTATCTTTATCTAAATGATCGTATAAATCTTTTAAAATTTTTCTTGGTTGATCGTGGTGATAAAAAGCACCATATATTAAGTTAACACCTAAAATACCTAGTGTCTCTTGTTGTAAACGCGCTTCATTTTGTTTAAAACGTACATGTATTACAATCTCATCATATTCTTTTTGTTTTGGGTCTAATTGGTAACGAATTCCTAACCAACCATGACCTTTATATCGCTTAGAAAAGTCAATTGTAGCAACAGTATTAGCATATGAAAAGAACAAACGTTCTGGGTGTTTTTCACGACTAATTCTATCTTCCATGTTTTTCATCTCATGGCTTAACATTTTTTTTAAGCGAGATTGTGTAACATATCTATTGTCTTTTTCAATACCATAAATAGCATCACTAAAATCTTTATCATAAGCACTCATTGCTTTAGCAATAGTACCTGAAGCTCCACCAGACCTAAAAAAATGTCCAGAAGTTTCTTGGCCTGCGCCAATTTCAGAAAAAGTACCGTAAATATCCGGATTTAGATTAATTCGCAGGGTTTTGGATTTAATAGATGGGATATTTTCAAATCCAATTTCCTTTTTTAAAACTGACGCCATGTATTTTGAGTTTGTAACAAAGTTAATAAGATTGGTTAACCTAATAAATAAATATGTTATAAATTTGATATTAAAATAACACTTAAGGTGACAATTACTTTTTTAGGCACAGGAACATCACAAGGTATCCCTATAATAGGGAGTAAACACCCTGTTTGTTTAAGTGAAAATCAAAAAGATAAAAGACTAAGAGTTTCAGTATTAATCTCTTGGGATGACTATAATTATGTAATTGATTGTGGACCAGACTTTAGGCAACAAATGCTTGCTAACCCCATTGATAAATTAGACGGAATTCTATTTACTCATGAACATTCTGACCATACTGCTGGGTTAGATGATATTCGACCGTTTTTTTTTAGACAAGGTGATATTCCTATTTATGCACATAAACGTGTGGTAGACTCCTTAAAACAACGTTTTGAATATATTTTTAAAACAAAAGATAGGTATCCAGGGGCTCCTGCTGTTCAAATTCATGAGGTTAAAAATAATGAACCTTTTATCTTAGAAAATAAAACTATTGTACCTGTAAATGTGATGCATAATAAGTTACAAGTATTTGGATATAAAATTCAAGATTTTGTTTATTTAACAGATGTTAAGACCATTGTTGATGAGGAAATTGAGAAAATTAAAGGAGCTAAAGTTTTAGTTGTTAATGCATTACGTTTAGATCCGCATATATCTCATTTTAATTTAGAAGAAGCTTTAGCATTTATAGCAAAAGTTAAACCAGAAAAAGCATATTTAACCCATATCAGTCATTTGTTAGGTTTTCATGAAGAAGTTGAGAAAAACTTGCCTGAAAACGTATATTTGGCCTACGATAATTTATCAATAACCATTTAAGTTTATCAAATGAAAAGTAAGATTTATTTATACCTTTTTTTATTCACAGCGCTTATAGCATTGTATTTATTTGTAAGTAGTGGAAAAATGGTACAAGAAAGAGAAGCTAATTATGAATCTTTACAAGGAAGACAAAAAGAGTTAACTGAAAGTAACAAGCAATTAAAAGACTCTCTACATCAATTAAATTTGAAAATGTTAGAGATGGAATATTTTTCTCTTGACAATAATGATGATGCTTTTGCTTATTATGAACATTTGAACATAGAAAATACTTCGGGTTATATTGCAGATAAACTTTTAGAAAGTAACGAAACCAAAGGTGATAATCCTTTAGTACCTTATGAAGGCATGGATGGTGATTTTAAAATAAATAAAATAAAAGTTTTAAACCATAAATGGATTGTTGCTGATTTTTCAGATGGAAAATATTGGGGTGACCTTTTATTAAAATACGAGTTAAAAGATGATCTATCTGTTGATTTTACAGTATTAGATCACCTTTTATATACTAGGAGTAATACAAAATAGATTAACTATTGGTAACCAACCAATTTTTTAAAGAATAGAAATTCTGAGGAGCAACTCCATGCCCAACAGGGAATTCTTCGTAGATATTATTAATGTTTAGTTTGTTTAATAATTCAGGTGCTTTTGAAGCCCAATCAACAGGAATTACTTGATCAACAGAGCCATGAGAAATATAAAATTTAAGCTTGCTGAAATCATTTTCTTCGTAACCATTTAATAAAATATTTTCATTGATGTAACCACTTAAAGCCACTACTTTTTGTACTTTTTCAGGATATGACAATGCTACAGAATAGCTTAATATAGTTCCTTGGCTAAAACCTAAAAGCGTTACATTATTTTCATCTAAGCTATAGGCATTACAAGCTTCTGTTATAAAAACGCTAATTTTATCTCTCGATTCGATTGCTTGATCATCATCACTCCATTTACCTTTAATATCATCAAAAGTTATAGCGTACCATGCATTACCATATGGTTGCATTTCGTAAGGAGCTCTTACTGAAATGATACATAATTCTTCAGGTAATTCAGCGGCGAAAGAAAATAAATCTTCTTCATTACTTCCGTAGCCATGAAACATAAAAAGTACGGGTGGCTTTCCATCTTTTAAGGTTGATGGTTTAATAATATGATATAGCGATAATTCTTTTGTCTGCATGTTTAAATTGATGTTTAATTAAAAAATTTAGCTTATAAATGTAAACCACTTTTGAAATAAAGGTCCGACTATAGGCATTTCTTGTTTTTTACCTGTAATAGCTCCTGAAAATCCATAACCCCAAAGAACAATATAAAATAAGTATAAACCGTAACCAGCATATGGGCCACCCCATTGACTAATAAATATAGCAAAAGCGATAAATGTCAAATGCAAACCAAATGCTTGTCGTGCGTGATATCTAGCAAAATCATATTTAGGTTCATTATTCATACTAATTGCAATTAGTGCTCCAACCATTGTAATATATGAGATTATAGCTATTTTTTTTGCTTGTTTTTCCATGCTTCAAATTTAGGTTTACTAAATCTTTTGCACAAAAAAAGAGGCTTCAAATTTAAAACCTCTTTTTATATTAATTTTGATGTTATTTGCTTAACCTAAATCACCAATAAAAGGTATTTTTTCTACTTTCAATTGATTTGCATTTATAGCACCAATTCCCATTAAAATAAAAGGGATTACATTTAAATTTGATAAAAATTGAAGCCTTGTTATCATCACTAATATATTGGCAATAACAGTAATAATTACAGCTAAAATTATAATTCTAAATGATTGTTTAATATGAAAATTTATAAACTCATTGTTTTTATCTCTATTGACAAAATATGCTATAATAAGGCCAATAACGGTTATGTAGCTAATGATTGCCATAGTTTTACCTTCTTCTCTGATTGATTGATTCATGATTGATTAAAGTTTAGATTAACACCTCTTTTTCATTGATAATACCATAAACGATACCCTTATGTTTTTGGTTTAAATATGCCGAATTTTTACTAGTTGATATACAGTGCTCTTTAGTGAAAACGTATTCTTCATCAGGATTGAAAAGCGTAAAACAAGCTTTTTCTCCTACGGAAAATTTAGGAGTGTTTATTGCATATCTGTTTCGACCCTTTGTTAATAAAGCAACAGTTTCTTCAACACTAAAAATTTGATTTAAAATTCCGAAGGCACTTTCTAAACCAATAGTACCGTAATTAGCATTATCAAATTCTAATATTTTTTCTTCGGTATCAAGTGGTGTATGGTCAGTTGTAACAAAATCAATAATACCATCTTTTAAGCCTTTTATTAAGGCATTTGTATCTTTTTTTGTTCGTAATGGCGGTAAAACCTTGTAATTAGTATCAAATTCTTCTAAAACTGAATCTGTAAAAAATAGATTATGTAACGCAACACTACAACTTACATTTAACCCTTTTTTCTTTGCATTAGCAATTAGTTTTACGGCATTTGCTGTTGAAATAGTTGGTATGTGTAGTTTGCCACCAGTATATTCTAATATATGTAAATCTCTTGTAATTTGTAAATCTTCAGCTAACGCAGGTATACCTTTTAAGCCTAATTTAGTAGCCGTTTCTTCTTCGTTTACAACACCTTTGCCAGCAATTTGTTTGTCTAAAGGAAAAGAATACACTAACCCATCAAAACCTTGTGCATACTGCAGAGCAATTTTAAGTAAATTAGAATTGTTTATCGGGTTTTTAAAATCGCTGAAGGCAACAGCTCCAGCATTTTTCATATCAAAAAGTTCTGCTAAAACTTCTCCTTCTGATTTAACTGTTAAGGCGCCTAATGGGTATAAGTTGGTAGTTTGTTTTTGCGAAGCGCTTTTTAAGAAAACTATGTTTGAATTAGAATCTGGTATTGGATTTGTACTAGGGTTTAAAACAACATCTGTAAACCCACTTTTTCCTGCGGTGTACAATCCGTTTTCAATTGTTTCTCGTTCTTCATGGCCTGGTTCGCCAAAACTAACACTACTATCAAACCAACCAATTGAAACATGAAGATTTTTTAATTGTATTACTTGCGTATCTTCAGGAGCTTCAATTTTTGTATCTATTGCATCTATAATACCATTTTTAATAAGAATATCTCTCTTTTTTAAATGCAATTCTGTATTTGAAGCATCTACAATTTTTACGGCTTTTAAAAGTACGTTCATTTCAAATATTTTTGAATACCAATTTCAATTAAAGCAAATAATAGTGCTAAAATAACAAACCATTTCCAAAGCTCGTTGATGCTATTATCTTTTTCTAATGCTTCAAATAAATCTGTTATAGAGTTATTTTTAGAAGTTGCATTAAGTTGTTTAAGATTGTAATACGTTAAGTTACTCTCTGTTCTCGGATAATTAAAACTGATATATTTAAGTGTTTCGTTTTTATTTTTAATACTATACACACCATCTTCACTAGGTTGACCATTAAAAGTTAAGGTTACTTTGTTCAAAAATGGTTGCTGTTGTGGTATAAACTCAATGTTCTCTTTAGTAATTTTTAAAATTTCATCTTTAGGTAATGTTATAGCAACATCAATAACCTCATTAGTTCCTAAAGAGCTATATAAGTCTTCTTGCTGTAAACTTTCAACACCCATTTTATAAAAAGTTGGAACAATTAAAGGAGAATTTTTGAAGTTTGAAAAATTGCCAGAAAGTGGAGAGGTAAACATATAAATACCCTTTTTACCCGTTAAAAATGAAGTACCATTCGCATAGGATAGTATACTTGGTAATTTAGATTTTATTTCAAATGATTGATTTGCTTTTGGGTATTGAAAATTGGTTACTTTCTTGTCAAAAACTGAAGTATATAACGGGTGGTCAAAATTAATAGTGGTAATTTCTTGATTATTAGTTGTTTTGTTCGAAATTACAATTCCGAAATTAGATAAAACTGCATTGTAATTGTTTTTTTGTGCATTGTTATTTGGTATAACAACAATACTTCCTCCATTTTGAGAAAAGGTAATTAACGCTTGTTGTAACACACTAGGTATTTGTTCTAATTCGTTCAAAACAATTAAATTTTGTGATGCTAATACGCTGTAATTTAATTTGTTTATAGAAGTTGATTCAAAATTAAACTCATCCTCAGTGTAAATTCTACTTAAATAGTTTGTGTCTAACCCAATTACTAAAACATTAATTTTTTCTTTTTTATTAATGCTGAAATAGAATTGGTTATCGTAATCTAAACCAGAATCATTTAAAGTTATTTTTCCTAATATTTCTTTGTTGTTAGGTACTGTGAAAGCTACTGATGTAATTTTATCACCATTAAAATCAGTGGCTAATTTAGCAATTAGTTTTTCATTGTTATAAACAGATAATGGTATATTTTCAACACCTCCATAATTTGATAAAATAACCTTTAATTCAAGGTTATCACCCATGTTTTTATCAACATATAAACTGTCAATTGAAATATTAATATTTTCACTAGACTTAACTTTTATATAGTGTTTTTCAATTTTTGAAATGCTATCTGTTTTATGATTTGAATTGTTTGTCGTTTGAAAATCAGAAATCAACACAAGATTTTTTTGTGTATCATAAGTATTACTAAACAAAGTATTTGCTTTTAAAGTAATCTCATTTAAAGTTAATTGATTGCTTGAAAAAGGTAACTTTAATAAATTGCTTTGTATTTCCTTTAAAGTATTATTCCTGTAGATTGTATTGTTGGTAAAAAGGCTTAATTTTTGATTGCTTGGAGCTTCTTTTAAAAGAGTTTGAATGGTTTTTTCAAGTAAAGAAACATTCCCTTTTTTTGCCTGCATGCTAAACGAATTGTCAATATATATAACGGTTTCTTTTTTTAGTAAGGCAGTTTTATTCGCGAAAAATGGTTGTGCAAAAGCAATGATTATAGCTGTAAAAAGTAGTAATCTAGTACACAACAACAACAACTTTTTTATCGATTTACTTTTTCTTGATGAAGCAACTACTTTCTGTAGCATTTTCACGTTGGTAAAAGGTGTTTTTTTAAATCTGCGTAATTGAAATAAATGAACTAGAATAGGAATGATGAGAAGTAATAAGCCCCAAAGTATTTCTGGATTTTTAAATTGCATTCCTAAATTTTGTTTCGCAAATATAATTAAAATTAGATTGTTGTTTGGTTTAATTGTACCAAACCGCATACCTTTTTCGGCGAAGTTCTAAAGCTAATTTTTCTTCCATCGCTAAAGCTTCTTTTCTTGTGCTTAACGGTGCAATGTGATTGTATAGACTAGGTCTTAAATAACTACCGTATTTCTCAACTATATTAGCCGATAATTTGTGTCCTTTTTTGTTAACATACCCTGTTTTATGTTGTTCAAAACGCTCTTTTGGGGTTTTGCTAGTCATGCCTACATATAAACATTCAAGTACGCCGTTAAATTGCGGATTAGCTAAACGAAACCTCGTGTTTTCAGTATAAACTTTTTTCCGAAGCTCAATAACGTAAATGCGATACTCTATTTTTGGCATATTTTTTATTTAGCAGAAAAAATAATAATCTTTTGAAGCTTGTAAGTTTTGTTTTTCTAAGTAAGAAGTTATTGCTTTTTGGTCATCATCATTAGCAACGGTGATAATAACCTTTAAATTATCAAGGTTTTTAATAATTGTGTACGATTGCATTTTAACATCATAAATATGTTTGCCTATTTTCTTTTCATTATCGCAAACCCAAATAAAATCTATTTCTTTATCAATTAGTTTAGTAGCTACTGATTTCCCTTTTTTTCCTGCTCCCCAAACAACTAATTTATCTGAAGGCTTAAAATCTAATTTTGTAAAATAGTTGATTTTTAAGTCTAAAAAAGAATTTTCAGCATAATGCTCACTAGTACGCGATGCTCTTACGCTATAATCTCTCCAGTGGTGTAAAACAATATCGCAAGGTATGCAAATGTAATTATGTTCGTAAAAACGGAATGCTAAATCATAATCTTCGGGGTAGGTGTTTGGTCTAAAACCACCACATGCATCAAAATCAGATTTATAAGCCATCCAACAAGGTGACGGAATTACGCATTCTTTATATATTTCAGAATAATTTAAACCAGTTGCTGTGAGTGAATTTAGCCATTTTTCATATCGTAAATAACCATCATTTACACCATTTTTAGAAAAATATTTTACTTGACCAATAGCAATATGCTTTTTACCATGTTGCAAAAGCGAATTAACCATGATTTTAATTCGATTAGGAGTCATAATATCATCAGAATCCATTCTAGAAATAAAATCACCGGAGGTTTTGGTGTATGCTAATTGTAGGGCATCAATAATACCTGATCCACTGTTTTTAAACACTTTAATGCGGTTATCTTTTGTAGTGTAAATATCTAAGAGGTCTCGACTACTATCTGTAGAGCCGTCATCAATTGCAATTACTTCAAAGTTTGAATAGGTTTGTGATCGTATCGATTCAAGACATTCAATAAGGTAGTTTTCAGTATTTTTAAAAGGGATTATAATACTAACTAAGGGGTTTAGCATTCTTATTTTTTTTGTACAGCTTCTTTTGTTCTTTTGGCTTTAATTGTAAATTTTTAACTAGTTTATCTCTAGTAGGTGTTTGTATCGCTAAATATATAACTAAACAAACTGCAATATTAAAATATAAAACGTAACCATTTCTCATAAATATAAGGAGAGCTAAAATAGCTGGCGCTTCAATACAAGCAAATTTTACGATTAATGCTTTTTGGTATTGTATCAGTTTTTTATTTAAAGAATCATTTTTGTTAATAGCAGTTACAGTTTTTCTAAATAAATAAATACTCCCAAAATAGCCAAGTATAGCAAAAATAGGTACTAAGTAAATAAATATATCACCAGTAACTTCAAAATTAGTTACAAAACCAACGCCATAAAAGTATGATATAGCTCCTAAAATAACTAGCCCAAGCACAAGAGCAATATGTATAATTTTTAAAGTCGGAATTAATTTTCTTTTATCCATTATAATTCAAATTTCGTTTAAAAATATGAAAAGTTAATCAGAATTAAATGTTAATTTTTTTAACAATTTAAGTTTAGATACTAGATAACGTTAAGCTAACCTGTTAACTTTTTATTAAAGACTCCTTAATATAAGTTAAATACTTGCTTAACATAGTTAGTAGGCAATTTAGATAGTTTTGAAACGGAAAAAATAATCGATAAACTTTTACTTTATGAAAACTATGAAAAAAATTATGATGAGTGCTTTATTGCTCTCACTTATGGGATTGACTGTTGTAAGTTGTGATCCTGAGGATGGAGTTGACGGTACTGATGGTATTGACGGTGTTGATGGTCAAGACGGTGCTGATGGTGAAGACGGAGAAGATTTAACAGGTGAAATTACTATGTTCGAAAACAAATCTTCTTTAGAACCTTTGGTTGCCATACAATCTCAATTTAATTATGTGGAAGCTTATTCGTTAATTAGTTCTTCTGATGAACTTGCTGATGGTTTTAAATTATTGGGAGCTCAAGATGGAGCTGGTTTGTTAAATGATGGAGATGGTTATATTTATATAGTTAATGCAGAAGATGATCACGCAGTATCAAGAATTCATTTTGATGCAAATTTAAATCCAACAGGTGGAGAATGGTTATTAACTGATGATGTTGCTGATGAAGCGCGCCAATGTTCTGGTACAATGTGGGAAGCTGCAATACATGGTGGTACTCAAGACCTTTTCTTATCAGCATCAGAAAGTATTAATTATGATGTAAAAGGTATTGATCCTTATATTGAAACTCCAACACCAACTGCAGATTTTGGTTTAGATGCATTAGGAGAGTTTTCGTGGGAAAATGCGGTTCCTTTGCCTAAAGATGCATATTCTGGCAAAACAGTTATAATTGGTGGTGATGATGATTCTTCTGACTCTGAAGGTCAAGTTACTTTATATTATTCTGAAAATGGTGATGCAGATTTAACTGATGGTAAAATTTACGTATTACGTTTAAAGGAAGTATCTGACGGTGCAGGTGGCGTAGAGGATGTAATTGCTGGTGAGATTTACAATGAAAGTAATTTAGACATTAAAATTTCTTATGATGTTGAGTTTGTTGAAATTGAAAATGGAGCGACATTGACTAAAGATGAAATGGAAGATGCTTGTATTGCAGTTCAAGCTTCTGCATTTATGAGAGTTGAAGACGTTGATTATCAAAAAGGTTCAGATGAAAATGGTAGAAACGTGTATTTTGCAGTAACAGGTAGAGGACCAGGAGCTGGCACCTATAATGACTGGGGAACTGTTTATAAATTAGAATTAGACGAAGATTCACCTTTAACAGGTTCTCTAACTCAAATTGTAAGTGGAAATACTGATACTAACAATGCAGATGGTAACAATAGCTTATTGCAGAGTCCTGATAATATTTGTGTAACAGAAAACTTTGTTTATTATCAAGAAGATCCAAATTCTTTTGACAGAGATCATGCTGCTTATATATACCAAACTAACTTAAATGGAGACAACTCTCAAGTAGTTTTAGAGTTATTAATTCGTCAAGATTTAGATCCAACAGGAAGTACAGGGTATAGCGGTGAGTTTGGTGCATTAATTGATGTTTCTGATAAAATTGGAGAGCCTGATACGTTTATGTTGGCTTTACAACCTCATTATTGGGAAAGTGATGATTTTGTTTCAGATGGTTTACCTGACGATCAAGGAGGGCAAATTGTATTGTTAAAAGGATTACCTAGATAAGATAAAAGAACTTAAAAAAGCCTCCAAGTTTCACTTGGGGGTTTTTGTATTACAAAATAGTGTATTGTATGTTGAAATATGTATTGAATATTTTCTTTTTCTGTTTTTTGATTAGTTGTAAGCAAGAGCCTAAAGAAAAAGAAATGGAAACCCTTGTTGATTTTAGTTTGGCTCATGAATATTATTTAAAAAACGTAACCCATGCTGTTGAAGAGATAGATTCTCTCATGTTATATAAGTCAAGTGACTCGGTTTCAAAAAAAATATTTAAAAACCTAAGGCTTTCATTTAAAAAAGCAGAACCATATATTTCTTATTTAAAGCCAAGTGTTGGGCACAGAATAAACGGTCCTGCGTTACCTATTTTAGCTGAAGACACAGGTAAAATATTAATGCCTTATGGTTTGCAAAAAATTGAAGAAAGTATATTTGAGGGTGAGGGTGAAAAAGTATATCAAGAAGAATTAAGAATTACTAAAGGTCTGTTACAAAACCTTCAAAAATATATAGTGAAGAGGCCATTAAATGAACAACGTTTTTTTATAGCTACTCATGAGCAGTTATTACGTGTTGTAAGTCATGGAATTTCTGGTTTTGATACACCTGTAAGCCATTTTGGCATTAATGAGAGCGCGGTTTCATTAAATAGCTTAAAAGAGGTTTATAAATTAAGTATTCAATCAGTTGTTTTTACAAAAAATAAAGAATTAGATGTAGATTTTATAAATACAATAGATAAAGCAGTTGCTTATATTAGAAATAATCCTGATTTTGATACTTTTGATAGGTATACGTTCATTAGAGATTATTTTAACCCTATAACTCGTAACTGGGTAGCAGTTCGTAAAGAAACTGGAATATGGGAAGGGGCGGATAACAAGGTTTTTAATTTTGATGCACCAACATTTTTTGAAACAAATACATTTAATGTAAATCACTTTCTACCTGTTGTAAATAAGAAACAATTGAAAGATCAAATTGCTTTGGGAAAAAAGTTGTATAAAGATAAAAACCTTTCATTGAGTAAAAAAATGGCCTGTATAACCTGCCATGATCCTAATAAAGGATATGCAGATGGACTAAAACAAAATTTAGATAATAGCGGTAATCCTTTACAAAGAAATTCACCTACATTACTAAATGCCATTTACCAAAAAGCCTTTTTTTGGGATGGGAGATCACCTACTTTAGATGATCAAATTTCAGCTGTATTTTCTAATACTTTGGAGTTTGATTCTAAGGTCCATAGCTTTTCTACTGAGATTTTAAAAGATAGTTCATATGTAAAAATTTTTAAAGATGTATATGGTAAAATACCAACTAAAAATATTGAAATAATTAGAGCTATATCTTCTTACGTAGCTACTTTACAGAGTTTTAATTCTAAATTCGATAGAAATATAAGAGCAGAAATAGACACTTATACTCAAGAAGAAAAAGATGGGATGAATCTTTTTATGGGAAAAGCGTTGTGTGCAACATGTCATTTTATGCCCTTAACAAACGGTACTGTGCCACCATTTTTTGATGAAACTGAAAAAGAAGTTATTGGGGTTGCTAAAACATCAAATAATAAAGAAATTGATACAGATACGGGCTTCTATTTTATGTATGAAGAGCCTTTGCATAAAGGTATGTTTAAAACCCCTACGGTTAGAAATGTAGCGTTAACAGCGCCTTATATGCATAACGGAGCTTATAATACTTTAGAACAGGTTATTGACTTTTATAATAAGGGCGGAGGTGGAGGTTTAGGTTTTGATGTGCCACATCAAACCTTACCTTTTGATGAGTTAAGTTTAACAGTAAAAGAGCAAGAATCTTTAGTTGCTTTTATGAAAACACTTACTGATGCAAGTGTTGCTACTTATTAAAATTTTTCAAAAACACCTAAGCCAAATAAGGCAAAATCATATTTAGAAGGGTCATTTGGGTCTAAATTTTTAAGATTTAGATCCAACTCTTTTAAAGCTTTAGCGTCATTTTGTTTTCTAGTCAATAGACCAAGTTTACGTGCTACATTACCAGAGTGCACATCTAATGGACAAGACAGTGCAGAACTTGATATTTTTTTCCAGATACCAAAATCTACACCTGTTGATGCATCGCGAACCATCCAACGTAAAAACATATTAATGCGTTTAGCAGCAGAACCTTTTAATGGGTCTGAAACATGTTTAGTAGTTCTTGTAGGGTGTGGCATTTCAAAAAAAACTTTTTTAAATGCAGTAATAGATGGTTGCAGTGAATCATTAATAATATATTTCTCAAAAACAGCTTCTAGTCCACCATGGTTTAGGTAAATATTTCTAAGACTTTTTATAAAGAATTTTAAATCTTCACCATTAAATGTTCTATGCTTAAATTCATCAAATCGAGCTAAATCATCTTCTTCATAATTCATTATAAAATCATAAGGTGAGTCGTCTAGCAAAGTCATCATCTTTTTAGCATTTGTGATTATGCTTTTTCTGTTTCCCCAAGCAATTGTTGCTGTTAAAAAACCACTAATCTCAATATCTTCTTTTAAAGAAAAACTATGCGGAATTTGAATGGGGTCTGTATCTAAAAAAGTTGGATGATTGTATTGCAATACCTTCTCATCTAAAAAGGTTTTTAATTCTTCTTTTTTCATAACTTTTAATCGGGTAAATTTCCTGTTAGCTTTAATAATAATGTAGGCACAATTAATATTCCGTTATGGCAAGCGTGTAAAAGTATAGACCAACCTAGCCCTAACTTTACTCTTGTAAAACCAAGAATAAATCCTGCTGCTATTTGTGGTGCAACCAAAATAGGAGCGAGCCAAATATTTTCAGTAAACGATTCAAAGTTTGTTAGGTGTATTAGCCCAAATAATAATGCGGAATTATAATATGCATATTTGAAAAAGTGTGAATTTTTAAAGAAAACTAAAGGCGCTCTAAAAAGTAACTCTTCCAGTAGAGGTGCAAAAATAACAGCTAGTAGAAAAATTATAAATTCATTGTACTTCTCAAATAGCTGATCCATTCCATGATTGCCAATTTCTGCACCTGTAGCAGTAATGATAATACTCATCAGTATTCCTAAACAAAAACTTGTAAAAATGGTAAGTACAAGAATTTTAGTAAAAGCAGTAAACTTTTCTTGTTTTAAGTTTTTATGAAAAGCAATGTATTGAGGCTTTTTTATAAATTCCCAAATTTGCTTGATCATTCTGCATCAACCATTAAACCATCAACAATAGTTAATTTTCTATCAGCCATTGATGCTAATTCATTATTGTGGGTGATAATAACAAAAGTTTGTCCAAACTCATCTCTAAGTTTAAAAAACAATTTATGGAGGTTGTCGGCACTTTCAGAATCTAAATTCCCACTAGGTTCATCAGCATAAATAACACTTGGGTTGTTTACTAAAGCACGGGCAACAGCAACACGTTGCTGTTCGCCGCCAGAAAGCTCACTGGGTTTGTGATTGTAACGGTGTGAAAGGCCTAAAAAGTCAAGTAACTCTTTAGCTCTTTTTTCTGCTTCTGATTTTGAAGCGTTTTTTATAAATGCAGGAATGCAAACGTTTTCTAGGGCTGTAAATTCAGGTAATAATTGATGAAACTGAAAAATGAAACCTATATTCTCATTTCTAAATTTTGCCAATTCTTTTTCTGTTAATGATGTAATATCAGTGTCTTTTATTAATAACTGACTATCTTTTTTATTAGACTGAATATCGAGAGTACCCAAAATTTGTAAAAGTGTTGTTTTTCCTGCACCTGATGGGCCAACTATAGATACAATTTCACCTTTTTTGATATGCAGATTTACACCTTTTAAGACCTGTAAATCACCATAATATTTTTGGATGTTATTTGCTTTAATCATGCAATTTCAATTAAAAATATGAAAGTAAGCATTAGCAAAGACATGGCAAAACTTAAGACTAAACTACCTGTATTAGTGAAACTAATAATAATCGAGTATTTTTGCAGGTATAATTTATAGTAAAGCGTTTAAGATATGGCTTCATACGAACATTTTGAAGAGTATAATATAAAAGTTAAAGAAGAGGTTCAAAATAACTATTCAACAATACTTGATGGTATAGGAGAAGATGTAACAAGAGAAGGTTTAGTAAAAACACCGGAAAGGGCCTCTAAAGCTATGATGTTTTTAACTCAAGGTTACGAGCAAGATGCTGTTGAAATATTAAAAGGAGCAATGTTTAAAGAAGATTATGATGATATGGTCATCATAAAAGATATTGAGCTTTATTCACTTTGTGAGCACCATATGTTGCCGTTTTTTGGTAAAGCGCATGTTGCTTACATACCAAATGGGCATATTGTAGGCCTAAGTAAAATACCACGTGTAGTAGATGTTTTTGCTAGACGTTTGCAAGTTCAAGAACGTTTGACACATGATATTTTAGAGTGTATTAATAATACTTTAAAGCCTAAAGGTGTTGCCGTGGTTATTGAAGCTTCACACATGTGCATGATGATGCGCGGTGTGCAAAAGCAAAACTCAGTAACAACAACATCAGGTTTTAGAGGGCAGTTTGAAAAGCAAGAAACTAGAAACGAGTTTTTAAAATTAATAAGCTCTAGTCTGTCATAATACTAGAACAAATAATTTTTGGCACTCATTTTGATTTAAATTAATAAACCATTAAATTTAAATATGTCAAAAATTAAAGATAAAAAAATACAACACCTGTTATTAGGTATTCTTTTAGATGCCGTTGGTATGCTATCTTTTGTAATACCAGGAATAGGGGAGTTTTCTGATGTAATTTGGGCACCAATATCTGCTTGGATTATGACAAGGCTTTACAAAGGTAAAATTGGCCAAGCAGCTGGTATGGTAACTTTTATTGAAGAATTAGTGCCAGGCCTAGATTTTATACCAACATTTACACTCATGTGGTTTTATACCTATGTATTTAAAAAGTCTGAAATTGAAGATCAACCTATAGAGGTTTAGTTTCAAGTTTATATAAAATAAAAGCGGAGATGAATTTTATTCATCTCCGCTTTTTTATTGTTTTTTACTTTATTCTTTTAAAGAGGAACACTCAACCCTAAACTAATGTTTCTTCCAATATTTGATATGTCATCATACTTTAAACGAGAAAGGTGTGATGCATAATTTTTATTTAAAAGGTTGTTACCTGATATGCGGATGTCCATAGGAGTATTAAAAATCTCCATTTTGCCACTTATACCAGCACTTAATAAACTATAACCATCTGTTTCGGTTTCATAAGATGCAATTTTATCTTGACTAAAAGTCGATTTTAAAGTAACAAAAAACTGACTATTTTTTAACCAAGTCTCAGAATTAGTAAATTCAGCTCTTAAGGTATTAGTTATATTCTTTGCTGGAATTAAAGGTAGATTATCATCGTTTTTCTGTTTACCAGTAACTGTTTGATAACTACTTTCAAAATGCAACCAATCTAATGGATGAGGATGAATATGTATACCAGCTTCACCACCATATAATTTAGAATCTTCTTGAAGGTATTCATACACTAAATTATCATCTATTTCTTCATCTGTTGGTGAGATGTATATATAGTCATTTATAGAATTGTAGAATCCGTTTACAAAAATTTCAAAATGTTCATTTTTATATTCTAGCGCCATATCAGTTTGAATGTTTTGTTCATTATTTAAAGTAAGGTCACCAATCTCATAACGGTTTGTACCTTCATGAACACCATTTGAAGTTAATTCAGCTAAATTCGGAGCTCTATAACCAGACGCTACATTTATTCTAGCAACAAAATTATCTAAGAAATTAAGTTTGTACCCAATAGCCGCATTAAAGCTGTTGAAATCTCTATCTACTGCACCAATATAATCTTCATCACCTATATCTCCATTCTGTTCGCCATCAATAGCTCTGTAGTCATAACGAAGCCCAAATTGAATGTCATTGTTCTCATTTAAATGTAAATGAGAAGTACCGTAGAAGCCAATATCATTTGTAGTCGCATCAGGTATTAATAATTCTTCACCATAATTGGTATTTGTTTGGTTTAAGCCTTGTGCACCAACAATAGTTTCTAAAATACCATATTTAGGTAAATGATATTGTAAGTTATAGGTAAAAGTATTTAAATTCATGTGCAAAGCAGCACCTTCTTCATCTTCTTCAAATTCCTTTCTAATATTAGAAGTATACCCCAAAGTAAGATCTAAACTAGATTTTTTTAGCAATAAGGAATTTTTTAAGCTTAATATCTGATTATCAATAGTTTGATGTGGGTCCATCGGATCACGATCAGTAGTTTGTTCCCCTATTTCTTCCGGAATACCTAAATTAGAATTATTATAATTGTAACGTAGTTCTGTTTTAAAGTTTGTTAACTGATATGCCAACCCTGTTTTAATATCAAATTCTTTAAATCTAGAGTTGGTCACTCTTTCATCTCCTCCAGTTTTATAATCTACATGCGATGTAACAGCACTGCGTAGTAAAAATTTTAAATGTTCACCAGATGTTTTAAATCCTGCGTTAGCATTAATACCTAGAGTGTTGGTGTAATAATTTAAATTAACGTCACCTTCAGTATCATTATTTATTGCAAATTTTTCAGGATTCAGATATAAAACGCCGCCCATAGCATCAGAACCGTAAAGTAAGGAAGCAGGGCCTTTTATAACCTCTACGCTTGATATTCCAGCATCATTTACCCCTAAACCATGTTCATCACCAAACTGTTGGTTTTCTAATCTTATACCTTGTGTATACACCAAAACCCTGTTAGCGTTTAGACCTCTAATTACAGGTTTACCAATACCAATACCGGTAGAAACACTTTCAACCCCTGCAATTTTAGTAATTCCGTCAGCTAGAGTAATCGCTCCTTTATTTTTTAAATCTGTAATGCTAGCATATTCAACCTTCATCACGTTTTCACTTTGTAATTTGTGAAAAGGTGTAGAAACTATTATTTCTTCCATTTCAATAGCACTTTCATTTAAAACAGCATCAAAAATAATTTCATCAGAAGTTATAGCTATTGTTTTTGATATGGTTTGGTATCCAATATATGATAATACTACTTTGTACGCTCCTGTTGGTAAATTAGAAACTTTGTAAACTCCATTTTCATTGGTTACATCTCCTTTTTCTAGTTGAGGGAAATAAACTGAAACTTGCTCTAATGCTTCATTTGTTTTAGCATCTGTGACAGTACCAGTGACTGAGTTTTGTGAATAAATTGCACTTATAGATAGTATGAAAAGTAATGAAAGAAGTATCTTTTTCATTGTATTTTTATTTTTAATAATGGCTTAAACTTTATAAAAGATTATAGCTCAAATAAATATTTATTATTTTTCATGGTCTTATAAACAGATGATTATTTGTTGTTAAGAAATTGAAGGGGGCCCTCTAAGAGAAAAGTGTAATTTTTGAAATTTACTTATTTGAATATATAAGTTTTTATGTATTTTAAAATTTGAATACATAAAAGTGAAGCTGTAGTCTATTGTTTCCGGAAATGTAAAAGGATTAATATCGTAATGTTTAAAATTACAATTTAATTCTACCTGATGAACATGGACTTTGTTTTTTTGAGTACAAACAATTTCTTGGTGTTCAAATAATGCGTGATAAGATTTAATGATACTCGGCATCGCTAATGCAGTAAGTAAAATACAAACAGTAAAAGAAAGAAGAGAGTTCTTTGTATGTACTTTCATGTTACAAAGAAATGAAACCCTTATCAATTGGTGTGTTAAGAAATATATAAGGTTATTTTAAAACGGAATAATAATTTCTATTTGAATAAAAAACCTAAACCGAATCTGCTCAGCATTTTCTTTTCAAAATTCCAGAAGAAATTAAATTGCCCAAACAACCAGCCAAATGCGACTAGTAATACTTGATAAATAGGGAAAATAATAAGAATTCGAACAGTCCAATATAAAACAGAAAAATACCAATCATCAGCAAAAATCTCTCTTGTAAAACCTATGTAATCTAAAAAAGGTCTTGCAATTTTTAATGAAGATGAGCCTGTAAGCGCAAAAACAATTAGTATCATAACAATGGAGAAATTTGATTCTATTCCCCAGCGTTGTTTTAATTTTTCCATATCATAGTTTATATTTTACAAATATACTATTAAATGCGTGGTATAAAAGTGCCTAAACGTTGATTGTATTTTCTTTGGAAGTAGATAAAATAGTTGTAAAGTTTATAATTTACCTCGTAACCATAGTCAATTCCTTGGCTGTAATTTATTCGCATTTCATATAAGTTAGGGTCGTATCTATTAAATTGTAAAACTCTTTGATTCCACTCGGTTACCCAAATTGCATTTCTATTTTCTAAATAGCTTTGTGTGTAATACCCTTGAGAGTGAGCAACACTTTGTAGCCAGAAATTAAAACCAGGTTCAATTATGATTATTTCATACTCACTTTCTTCATCATTAATTGTAATCGTATCACCTTCAGTTTTAGTAAAAGCTTCTTTTTCAGTATCGTTTATGCTAATAGCAGTTTTACTTGTATTGCAACTGTACGCTAAACTAGCTATTAGTATTAATGCGGTAATGACCTGTAAAATTCTTTTTTTCATAATTATTAAGATACAAAAAAAGCCAAACATAAGTTCGGCCTTTATAAATTGTATAATGAAGAATAATAATATTATTTTCCGAATAAACCACCAAGTAAGCCACCTAAGCCACTTTTTTGTTGTGTTCCTCCACTATTCATAACCATCCCAGCTACGTCATCTAAAATACTGCCATCACCATCAGAATCTAAGAAAGATTCAATTAATGATTGTTGTTTACCAGCATTGCTTCCGCCACCTAATAAACCACCAAGAACGTCACCAATACCATTTGCACTAGTTACATTTTGATCTTGTGTTTGTTTAGATAAAAGTCCCATTAAAATAGGAGCAGCTACTTTTAAAATTGTACCAACAGAACCAGCATCAACTCCAGTTTTTTGACTTAAAGCATTTTCTACTTGAGCTTGTTTTCCGCCAAGTACATGGCCTAATATTCCGGCACCATCACTCATTACAGAGTCATCAACACCGCCACTAAATAATCCACCAAGATTACTTAATATATTTCCATCGTGTTTTCCACTTGTTAAAGCTCCCATTAAGCCTGCAGCACCTTCAGGTGTTGAGGCATTCTTTTTCATTGCACCCATTAATAACGGCATAGCCATAGTTAATACGCTTGCAGTTTTGTCTTGTGGTTCATTTGCTTGACCTGCAACACCACTAATAATTTGTTGCCCTATAGGCCCGCTTAATAAATCTAATATTCCTGACATTTTTATAGTTTTGGTTTAATATTTTGTTCAATTTACAAAAAAGTTACTAATCATTGAAAAAAAGTCATTTATTTTAGAAGATTGGTAATTTTAGAGGCTAATTCTAATCCAATTCTACTTTGAGCTTCTTGTGTAGCTCCACCAATATGTGGTGTTAATGATATATCTGGGTGCATTAAAATTGGAATCTCTGGTTTTGGTTCAGATTCAAATACATCTAAACCTGCAAAAGATACTTTTCTTTGTTTTAAAGCATCAACTAAAGCAACTTCATCTAAAGCACCACCACGAGATGTGTTGATGATACCAACGCCATCTTTCATGCTATTAAATTCACTTTTGCCAATAACGTAAGCAGTTTGTTTAGGCGTATGAATTGTAATAAAATCAGAAGTTTTTAATAATTCTTCTTTCGGAGTATTGCTTAAATTGAAGGAAACTTCTTGTCCGTCAAAAAATGGAATAGAAACAGTCATCTTTTCAACTTCAGTATCGTGATATATAACTTTCATACCCACACCTAGTGCAATTTTAGCTGTAGCTTGTCCAATTTTACCAAAACCAATAATACCTAAGGTTTTTCCTTTTAATTCAGAACCCTTAGCGTAACTTTTCTTTAGCTCTTTAAATTTACTATCACCATCTAATGGCATATTTCTGTTCGAATCATATAAATAACGAACACCACCATATAAATGTGCGAATACTAACTCAGCAACAGAAGCAGAGGAAGCTTCAGGGGTATTTATGACATGAATACCTTTCTTTTCAGCATAAGCAACATCAATATTATCTAAACCAACGCCACCACGACCTATTAATTTTAAATTAGGACATTCATCAATTATATCTTTTTGAACTTGTGTAGCGCTACGTACTAAAAGAACTTCAATATTTCGAGTATTTATATAGCTTATCAGTTGCTCTTGAGCAACATTTACAGTTAGTACTTCAAAACCATTTGCCTTTAAGGCTTCAACACCTTCTTGGGCAATTCCATCATTTGCTAATATTCTCATTTTAAAACTAGATATTTATTTAAAATATAAAATGCCAAGTTCTAAATAATATAGAACTTGGCATTTATAAAAAATTGAAATTATGCTTTTCTTTCCATTTCACTCATTACATCTACTAAAACACCTACGCTCTCAAGAGACATAGCGTTATACATAGACGCTCTATAACCACCAATTGATCTGTGACCGTTAATGCCACTAACACCAGCTTCTTTCCACATAGCATCAAAAGTATCTTTTAATTTTTCATCAGTTAAAGTGAAGGTAGCATTCATTGTAGATCTGTCTTCTTCTTTAGCGTATCCTTTAAACACGGGGTTTAAATCTATTTCAGAATATAATAATTGCGCTTTCTTATTATTAAGTTCTTCAATTACAGAAATTCCGCCTAAACCTTTAAGCCATTCTAAATTTAACATTGTAGTGTATACAGGAAAAACAGCAGGAGTATTAAACATACTCTCTTTTGCTATTTGTATTTGGTAATCAAGTATAGAAGGTATTTTTCTAGTTACTTTACCTAAAATATCTTCTTTTATAATTACTAATTGTGTACCTGAAGGACCCATGTTTTTTTGTGCTCCTGCATATATTAAATCAAACTGAGAAAAATCTAATTGTCTTGAGAAAATATCAGAACTCATATCACAAACTAACGGAATGTTCACTTTAGGGAACGTTTTCATTTGAGTTCCGTAAATTGTATTGTTAGAGGTAATGTGTAAATAATCTAAATCATTAGGTACGCCAAACATTTTAGGAATGTGATTAAAACCTTCCTCTTTAGATGACGCTACTTCAACCACTTCTCCGAATAATTTTGCTTCTTTAATTGCATTATTACTCCAAGTACCTGTATTTAAATAGCCTGCTTTTGTTTCTAAAAGATTGTATGCAACTCTAATGAATTCCATACTTGCGCCCCCTGTTAAAAATAAGGCTTTATATCCTTTATCCTCAAGGTCTAAAATTTCTAAAGCTAAAGCTCTAGCATTCTCTATAACTTCTACAAATTCTTTGCTTCTGTGCGACATCTCTATTAAAGATAATCCAGAGCCATTAAAATCTTGTACGGCTTCAGAAGCTTTTAGTAAAACTTCTTGTGGTAAAATACATGGACCTGCGCTAAAATTGTGCTTTTTCATTTTTGTAGTATTATTTTTAAGCTTGCAAAGGTCTTAAAAATATAGCTGATTAAATAATAAATACGCTAAAAATCTATGAGTTTGTTAACAAGAAGCTAATTGTATCAACATTATCAGCATAATCACTGATGTTTGGTTTTTGAGTTTTGCCAAATTTCACTTCATAATCAAAAACCCCTTTAGATACCACGCATTGAATTTTGTTTTTGTCATTATCGAGTTTATTTTTAACACTATCAATCGAATCATATTTTTCGTAAAATAACGAGGCAATAGGCGAGGCGTAACTTTCGTCTTCTTTTAGTATTAAAAAACCATTATCTAGCAGCTTAAATTCACTCATTAAGTATACTGCTTTATTGTAATCGTAATTATTGGCATATTTAATTTGCTCTACTATAGGGCTAAATTTGAATATGGCTTTAAAAAAAGCATCAAAATCATAATCTTGTGGAACTAATAATTTAGAAACACTACGGCAGCCTAAACCGTAGTATTGAAAAATATCTTCCCCTAAAGCGGTAAGCTCTTCTTCCGTTTCATTACCTGTTAAAACAGCTACAGAATTCCTGTTTTTTCTTATAATATGAGGTTTGTTTTTAAAATAATGCTCAAAATAGCGTGCAGTATTGTTACTTCCGGTAGCTATAACTAAATCAAAATCAGATAATCTATTGTCTTCAAAAGCGATAGCATCTTTTAAAGTGGGTTCAATATCAATTAATACTTTAGCAACAAAGGGTAATAATATATTATCATTAGAAGATAGTTTTACAATAGCTTTGTGTCCTGTTATCAAAACTGATAGAAAATCATGAAACCCTACTAAAGGAATATTACCCGCCATGATTAAAGCAACTGTTTTAGACTCTATTAAATTAGTTAATTTATAGTTTGCTAACCAACTTTCTAAATTACCTTTTTTTAATTCTTTAGACCAACTTTTGATGCTAAACAAAATGTTTTCGCGATTAAACCATCCATTTTTATGTTTTGCTAAAGCTATTTTATCATCAAAAGCCGTAAATAAATCCGATGAAGTTTCAGGAGTTTTCCCATCATTGTTAGCATAAACACAATATTCTTTGAAAAAAGTACCAAGTTTAACAAAAGCTTCTTTTCTTGTCGTAAGGTCTGTCATTATATTTGTATAGGATTGTATTAGGTTTTACCTTTGCAAAAGTATTGATACTGAAATTAATTCAGCATAAAAGAAAAGAAAATTATGGCAATTATAATAACTGATGAATGTATAAACTGTGGAGCTTGTGAACCAGAGTGTCCAAATACTGCAATATATGAAGGTGCCGATGAGTGGAGATATAGTGATGGTACGTCATTAAACGGTAGTGTTGTTTTACCTGATGGTAAAGAAGTTGATGCTGATGATGTTCAAGAGCCTATTAGTGATGAGGTGTATTATATTTCTCCTGATAAATGTACAGAATGTATGGGATTCCATGAAGAGCCTCAATGTGCTGCTGTGTGTCCTGTAGATTGTTGTGTGCCTGATGATGATCACGTAGAAACGGAAGATGAGCTATTAGCTAAACAAAAATTTATGCACCCTAACGGATAGTATAGAAATAATTTTATAAAAAAACCCGAACCATTATTGGTTCGGGTTTTTTGTTGCATTGATGTTGTTTAACATCGTATTTCTAAGTTAATAGCATTAAAAATATAAGAAAGCTACCTAAAAGTGTGTTAGGTAGCTTTCAAAGCAACTAATTAAAATCTATAATTAATTGAAAAGTTAATCATAGTTCCTAATTGGCTAAAGTGATAACCATCGTAAGTCATTTGAGAATAACGTTGGTTAAAAGTAATTAGGTTTGATTGGTTTTCAATTTCAGTTAAGCCAGTTGATGTAATAGTTGTATCATCAATAATAGCTTGTCCATCCGCGTTTTCAGCTTTGAAAGACCATTCAGGTAGAATATCAAATATATTGTTGATGTTTAATGATAGCGTTAACTTATCAGTAGCACTAAAGTTAACACCTAAATCTGTAACAACTTTTGGAGTAAACTCAGTTCTTAAGTTTTCATCTAAACCTTGTTGCTTAAAGGTAGTTTTACCAAAATAAGTATTGTTTAGAGAGAAACCGAATTTGTTAATATCATAATTAGCTCCTAAAATCCATTTAGTTTTTGGTCTAGAAGTAAAGAATAAAGCTTCTTGCGTATCATTTACAACTGATTGACCAGAATCTGCAACTAAATCAATATCATTTACATCTCCATCACGTTCGTTTGTAATAGTATAATTACCAGATAAGTTCAAGCTTAAGCTTCCTTCGCCGATAGCTATATTTTTTTTACTTAAAACTACATCAATACCAGATGTTTTAGTATCAATAGCATTAGAGAAGAAACTTACATCAGTTAAGTTGTTGTCTGTTAAAATTTGATCTAAAGCTGTATCTCCTGCATCAGTTCCAGTGATTTCAGATCCTAAAACAATTCTGTCTTTTACAGCAATATTATAATAATCTAAAGTAAAACTAAAGCTGTTATCAAATTTACCACCAAAACCAATTGTAAAGTTATTCGATGTTTCGGCATCTAATTCAGGAATACCTAAAAGTTTAGCTTGTGTAGATACATTATTAATTAAACCACCGACTTGAATACCTTGGCCTGGTACAAAACTGTATTGAGCTTTTTGCGTATAAATTTGGTGTAATGTTGGAGCTCTAAAGCCTGAAGATATAGATGCTCTTGCAGTTAATTGATCTGTTAATTTTAAACGAGAGCTAAATTTGTAAATAAATGTATTCCCAAAATCAGAATAGTTCTCAGTTCTAACAGTACCACTTAATAAAAAAGCGTCAGATACATCATAATCTAAAGAGAAGTAACCACCAATGTTGTATCGGTTAAATTTGCCAGCGTTTTCAGGACTGTTACCCGCAAACGAATCGGCACCACCACCGTCATAAGAAGCTAGTTCACCTTCAATAACTTCAAATGTTTCATTTCTAAACTCAGCACCAAAACCTATGCTAATTTTATCTGATAATATTCTTGAAATATCAATATTACCTACATTATGAGTGAATTTTGTTCCTCCTGGATCAAATGATTGTTGGCTATTTTCTCTATATAGTTGTGACCCTTCTGTAATTTCTCCATCGTCGACAACACCGTCTCCGTTAGTATCAATCCAAGTTGATGGGGAGTACACGTAATTTCCATTATGGGTATTACTTACTGTATATGTTTGAGTATTACCACCAGTTGTAAAACTTGCGTCAATATTCCAATCATTTTTAGTAGATTTAAACCCTATTGTAGCGTTGTAATCGCTTAATAAACCTTCAAATGTTGGCAAATAGCCATCATAACCATTTTCTGTAGTAGGGTTGTCTCCAGGGTAAAAATCCGCTAAATAAGAAAAACCATCATTATCATCATCTAAAGTTCTCCAGTAAGGAGTTCTGTAATTCGCAAAACTATTTACTTTTTTGTAAACGTAAGCAGCATTACCATAAAGGTTTGTGTTTTCACTTAATTTATATCCCATGTTTACTTCAAATTTAGAAGCAGCAGTTTCAGGAGAACCATTAACGTTATTTGCATCAGGGTTTCTACTTAAAAATTCCTCTACAAAATCTAAGTCAGCACCAAAATCAGCAGCTTCACCTAAAGCACTAACTGTACCAGGTCTGTTTGCTTGGTTAACTTTAGATAAATCAATAGTATAATTAACAAAACCTTTATTATCACCAATTGTAGTACCGTTATTTAAGGCAACGCCAAACATTTCGCCATCACCTTCACTTGTGATACCTGTTCTAATAGTTGCAGAGCCATCATTAGGACTATCTTTTAAAATAATATTCATTACACCGGCAATCGCATCAGAACCATACTGAGCAGAAGCTCCATCACGTAATATTTCAACACGTTTAATTGCATCTGTTGGAATACCAGAGATATCAGCACCAGTTTCACCACGACCAGGAGAGGTTTGTGTGTATAACAGTGCGCTTAAGTTTTTACGTTTACCGTTAATTAATATTAATGTTCTTGAAGGTCCCATGTTTCTAATCTCATAAGGATCTAAAAGAGATGTTGCATCATTTACCGGAGTTTGTACAGTGTTAAATGATGGTATTTTATATTGTAATGCTTTGTCAAAAGTTGGTTGCCCAGTTGAAGTAAGTTCTTTAGCACCTACAACATCAACAGGTAATGGTGTATCTGCGTTACTTCTTGGAGCAGTACGAGAACCAACAACAATAAACTCATCTAACTGATTGCCTTCAGAAAGCTGAACGTTTAGGGTTGAATTTCCGTTAACTTTTTTCTCCACAGTACCAAAACCAATGTAACTAAATACTAAGGTTGCATCGCTAGCGGCTTCAATAACATAGTTACCATCAAAATCAGTAGTTGTACCAGTGGAAGTACCTTTAACAACAATGTTAGCACCGGCTAAAGGCATTCCATCTTGATCGGTAATTGTACCAGAAACTGTGTTTTGAAGGTTGAATACGGTATTTATCATGTTAATATCAGCAGCTCCAACAGAACCTACTTTACTAACTTCTACCTTGTTATTTTTTTTATGATAAACTACGTAGTATTTGTTACCTAAGTATTCAAAATCAAAACTTGTTCTTTTCTCTAATTTAGATAAGATAGATTCTAATTTTTCATAATTGTAATCTTTAGGGTCTAATGAAGAACCTGATAATAATGTGGGATTGTATGTAAAAAACACGTTGTGTTTTTTGCTTACATCATTTAAAAAGTCAGATAATGTAATTTTCACATCATTTGCTTTGCTATTCGGTACGTCTGCGTGAGCAATGCCAATAATACCTAAGAATAGGACGACAGAGCTTAAAGTGTTAATTAATTGCTTTTTTTTCATATTTGTGAGTTTTAGTAATTAGTTGTTCGTAATTAAGAGTTTGTTTTCATGTTTTTGTATTGTGATGCCTGCGGACTTTTCAATTGCATCAATACATATTTTCAAATTTTCATTAGGAATTCCGCCAGTTATTAAAATATTTTTAGAATTAGTATCAGTAAATTCAGAAGTGATACCATAGGTGTTTTCTATGTATTTCATTACTTCAAAAAGAGATATGTTATTAAATATGTAGGTTCCATTTTTCCAATGTGCATATTTGATTTTATTACTGACTTTCTCGTGCATGAAGTTTTCATTGTTCTTTGAATATGAAACAATTTCTCCAGGCGCCATTTTTTGAGAGTCACCATTTTCAAGCAATAAACTTATAGAGCCTTCATCGAGTAATACATTGGTTTTTTCATTGCGAGTATTTACATTAAACTGTGTACCAAAAACTTCTACTTTTAAATCATTTGTAGTTACCCAAAACTTTGCTTTAGTAGAAGGTTTAGATTTAACTTTAAAATATGCTTCACCTTTAAGAATAACATCTCTAGGGTTTTCTTTTTCATATTTTAATTCAGAATTACCGTTTAAGACCACAGTTGTGCCATCAGGTAATTTTAAATTAATAATCTCACCAAAACCTGTTTTGTGTATTATTTCATTAGTTTGGAAATTATAATACAAGAAGAACAATAGTAAAACACTCGCTAATATTGCAGGTAATGCTAATGCTTTTTTGTTGTATGAAGATTTAATGTTGTTTTTTGGTGAAGCAGTAATATTAATTTTATCTAAAACAGAATTTAATTTATTATCGATAAAAGCTTTGTCTAGCGTTTTGTGTTCAAAATTAATTCCTAATATAATATCTCTAGCATTATATATAGTATCAACTTGGTCAGCGTTGTCTTGTATCCAATTATTCCAAAAAGCAATATCATTTCTATTTTTTTTATATACCCAATTTTGAAATGAGGTATCATTTAAAAGATTTTCTAAAAGATGTTGTTTATTGTTCTCCATGCGTAATATAAAATATTGGCTTTATACCTATATATTAAGTAAGAGAGGTGAGTTTTTATTTTATACCCTAAAAAAACAAAAAAAATGCATTTATTTTTTTAAAACGGCAGCCAACATGTTGTTTTCTATGTTGTTTCTAAGTTTAGTAAAAGCTTTTTGTAGTGTATTTGATACGCTTTGGTATGTAATACTCATTGTAGTGGCTATATCAGAAGTTGAAAGCTTACTATAATATTTTAAGTAGATAACTTCTCTTTCTCTAGTAGATAGTGTGTTTAGTATTTTTGTAACAGTTTCTTTTTTTGCGGTAGTAAATTCCTGATTTATTCTTAACTCTTCAGCTGAAAATTCAAAATTTAATGATTTAGCTTTAACGCTTTCAATATCCGTATAAGTGCGTTCCTTTTTCAAATAGGTTAATAGTGATCTTCTAAATGAAATAAATAAATACGATTTTACACTTTTTACTTCTTTAATACCTTTTCTGTGTTCATATAGGTAAATAAAGAAATTTTGTAAACAATCTTCAGTAGCTTGAGTGTTATTGCAAATTTTTAACCCATAATTATGTAAAGGAGAATAATATAGCTTGAAAATAGCAGAAAATGCATCAGCATTACCTTCTAAAAATAAACGCCATAATATTTCTTCTTTGTTAGTTTGCATTATCCGCACTTAAAGTTTTACGATTATTAATATAAATTTGGTTAACGAAACGTTAAAGTAGTTATTTTACTAATAATCTTCTAAAGTTTTTTTAAAAATATTGAAAATAATTAGGTGAATTGATGATTTCACAAAAAATATCTTTGTTTTTATATATTGTATAAATTATCATAGTAAAAACTATATTTGTATCGTTAAAAAAAATAAACTGATGAAAGCAGGAATCGTAGGATTGCCAAATGTGGGTAAGTCCACATTATTTAATTGTTTGTCTAATGCAAAAGCTCAAAGTGCAAACTTTCCTTTTTGTACAATAGAACCTAATATAGGTGTGGTAAATGTACCAGACCCAAGATTACAAAAATTAGAAGAATTGGTGGTTCCAGAGCGTGTTTTGCCTGCAACTGTAGAAATTGTTGATATTGCTGGTTTGGTAAAAGGGGCAAGTAAGGGCGAGGGTTTAGGTAATCAGTTTTTAGGGAATATTCGTGAAACTGATGCAATTTTACATGTTTTGCGTTGTTTTGATAATGATAATATTGTTCATGTTGATGGTTCTGTTGATCCTATTAGAGATAAAGAGACTATTGATATGGAATTGCAGTTGAAAGATTTAGAGACTGTAGATAAAAAATTAGAGAAAGTTAAAAGAACTGCTAAAACAGGTAATAAAGATGCTCAAAAAGAAGAAGCTGTATTATTAAAGATAAAAGAAGCTTTAGAAGCAGGTACTTCGGTAAGAGCTGTTGAGGTTTCACCTGAAGATCATGCTGAGTATGTTCATCCATTACAATTTATTACAGATAAACCAGTAATGTATGTGTGCAATGTAGATGAGGAATCTGCGGTAAGTGGTAATGCCTATGTAGAAAAAGTTAAAGAGGCTGTAGCGCAAGAAAATGCTGAGGTTATATTTTTAGCTGTTGGTACCGAAGCTGATATTACAGAGTTAGAAACATATGAAGAAAGACAAATGTTTTTAGAAGATTTAGGTTTAGAAGAACCAGGTTCTGGAAAATTGATTCGTGGTGCTTATAAATTATTGAATTTAGAGACTTATTTTACCGCAGGAGTTAAAGAAGTTCGTGCATGGACAATTCCTGTTGGCGCAACTGCTCCGCAAGCGGCTGGTGTTATACACACTGATTTTGAAAAAGGTTTTATTAGAGCAGAAGTTATTGCGTATAGTGATTACGTAGCACTTGGTAGTGAAGCTAAAGTAAAAGAGGCTGGTAAAATGAAAGTAGAAGGTAAAGAGTATATTGTAAAAGATGGCGATGTTATGCATTTTAGATTCAACGTCTAATATATTTCGTCATTAAAAAAAATATTAAGCCTTACTTGATTATTTTAAGTGAGGTTTTTTTATGCGAAAATTTGAAATTAGACTTCAATTTTGGGATATAAACAAAATAAAAATGTTTATTGTTGATTACTTTCGGCATCTGCTATTTTATCTTTCGATTACAGTTGTTATATTAGCAACGCTTTCGAACAAACCTATTTATGGCTGACAATACAAATACACAATATACTGAAGATAATATTCGATCATTAGACTGGAAAGAGCATATTCGTATGCGTCCTGGTATGTATATTGGTAAGTTAGGTGATGGTTCATCAGCCGATGATGGTATTTATATTCTTGTAAAAGAGGTTATAGATAACTGTATTGATGAATTTGTAATGGGTTCTGGTCGTACCATAGAAATTAATATTAAAGAAAATTTAGTTTCTGTTCGTGATTACGGTCGTGGTATTCCACTTGGTAAAGTTGTAGATGTAGTATCTAAAATGAATACTGGTGGTAAGTATGATTCGCGAGCATTTAAAAAATCGGTAGGTTTAAATGGTGTTGGTACAAAAGCTGTTAATGCCTTGTCGACCTTTTTTAAAGTAGAATCTTCACGAGAAAGTAAATTAAAAACTGCAGAATTTCACCAAGGTAATTTGGTTGCAGAAGAAGGACCTATTGATTCTTCAAAGAGAAAAGGAACCAAAGTTTCTTTTATCCCTGATGAAGCTATTTTTAAGAATTATAAGTTTCGTAACGAGTATATAGAGCGGATGCTTAAAAACTATGTGTATCTAAATCCTGGGTTGACTATAGTTTTTAATGGCGAAAAATTCTATTCAGAAAACGGACTTAAAGATCTTTTAGAGGATAATAACAATGTAGAAGATATGTTGTATCCTGTTATTCATTTAAAGGGTGATGATATTGAAGTTGCCATTACGCACAGTAAAACGCAATACAGTGAAGAATATCATTCTTTTGTAAATGGGCAACATACTACACAAGGTGGTACGCATCAAGCGGCTTTTCGCGAAGCAATAGCGCGTACAGTTCGTGATTTTTATGGTAAAAGTTACGATGCATCTGATATTCGGAAGTCAATTATATCTGCAATTGCAATAAAAGTAATGGAGCCTGTTTTTGAAAGTCAAACAAAAACAAAATTAGGTTCAACAGATATGGGAGGTGAATTCCCAACCGTTCGTACGTATATAAATGATTTTATAGGTACAAAGCTTGATAACTACTTGCATAAAAATCCTGATACTGCTGAAAAGTTGCAGCGTAAGATTATGCAAGCTGAAAAAGAACGTAAGGAGCTGTCCGGTATTCGAAAATTGGCAAAAGATAGAGCTAAGAAAGCAAGTTTACATAATAAAAAGCTTCGAGATTGCCGTGTGCATTTAGGAGACACTAAAAATGATAGATATTTAGAAAGTACACTTTTTATAACAGAGGGTGATTCTGCATCTGGTTCTATTACAAAATCTCGTGATGTAAATACTCAAGCTGTTTTTAGTTTAAGAGGTAAGCCTTTGAATTCTTATGGAATGAGTAAAAAGATAGTTTACGAAAACGAAGAATTTAATTTGTTGCAAGCGGCATTGAATATTGAAGATTCAATGGAAGACTTAAGGTATAATAATATAGTAATTGCAACTGATGCAGATGTTGATGGTATGCATATTCGTTTGTTGTTAATCACGTTCTTTCTTCAGTTTTTTCCTGAGTTAATAAAAGAGAATCATCTTTATATTTTACAAACGCCATTATTTAGAGTTCGAAATAAAAAGAAAACATATTACTGTTATAGCCCAGAAGAAAAGCAAGAAGCAATGGAGGCTTTAACGGGTAAACCAGAAATTACACGATTTAAAGGTTTAGGTGAAATTTCCCCTGATGAATTTAAGCACTTCATTGGTGGTGATATTCGCTTAGAACCTGTTATGTTGGATAAGACCATGTCAATAGAGAACTTACTGCAATTTTATATGGGTAAAAATACTCCTGACAGACAAAAATTTATAATAGAAAACCTTAAAGTAGAGTTAGACTTAGTAGAAGATAACTAAATAGAAACCAAGATAATACGATTAATTCTTGAATGGAAGAAAATGAAGAATTGAACGAAGAACATAATGATCACCAAGAAAATTCTCAAGATACCCTGACCAAGGTAACGGGAATGTATAAAGATTGGTTTTTAGATTATGCTTCATATGTAATTTTAGAACGAGCAGTGCCTGCAATTGAAGATGGTTTTAAGCCAGTTCAAAGGCGAATTATGCATGCTTTAAAAGAGCTGGATGATGGTCGTTACAACAAAGTAGCAAATGTAGTAGGGCATACAATGCAGTATCACCCACATGGTGATGCAAGTATTGCTGATGCTATGGTGCAAATTGGTCAGAAAGACTTGTTGATTGATACTCAGGGTAACTGGGGGAATATTTTAACGGGTGATAGTGCTGCTGCATCAAGATATATCGAGGCCAGATTGTCAAAATTTGGACTTGAAGTGGTTTTTAGTCCTAAAATCACCGAATGGCAGGCTTCTTATGATGGAAGAAAAAAAGAACCTGTAAATCTTCCTGTAAAATTTCCATTATTACTCGCTCAAGGTGCAGAAGGTATTGCTGTTGGTTTGTCAACGAAAGTTTTACCTCATAATTTTATTGAACTTATTGATGCTTCTATCAAACATTTGAAGGGGCAAAAATTCACCATATATCCAGATTTTCCAACTTCAGGAATTATCGACGTTAGTAATTATAATGACGGTTTAAGAGGTGGTAAAATTCGTGTTCGGGCAAAAATATCTCAATTAGATAAGAATATACTGGTTATTAGTGAAATACCTTACTCTACTAATACTTCTAGTTTAATAGATTCTATATTAAAAGCAAACGAAAAAGGTAAAATTAGAGTTCGTAAAATTGAAGATAATACTGCTGCAGATGTTGAAATTTTGGTGCATTTGCCATCTGGTTTGTCGCCAGATAAGACTATTGATGCTTTATATGCATTTACGGCTTGTGAAACTTCAATTTCGCCATTAGGTTGTATTATTGAAGACAATAAACCGTTGTTTATTGGTGTGACGGAAATGTTAAAACGTTCAACGGATTATACCGTTGAGTTGTTAACGGCAGAATTACAGGTGCAACTTAGAGAGTTGGAAGAACAATGGCATTTTGCTTCATTGGAAAGAATATTTATTGAAAATCGTATTTATCGCGATATTGAAGAAGAAGAGACCTGGGAAGGTGTAATTGCTGCGATTGATAAAGGTTTAAAACCTCACATTAAACATCTAAAACGTGCCGTTACCGAAGATGATATTGTTCGTCTTACAGAAATTAGAATTAAACGTATTTCTAAATTTGATATTGATAAAGCACAACAGCTTATTGATAGTCTTGATGAAAGAATTGCACAGGTCAAGTATGATTTAGAGCATATTATTGATTTTGCTATTGATTATTTTAAAAATCTGAAATCTAAATACGGTACAGGTCGTGAGCGTAAATCTGAAATTAGAATTTTTGATGATATTGAGGCAACAAAAGTGGTTATTCGTAACACGAAGCTTTATGTAAATAGAGAAGAGGGTTTTGTGGGTACATCATTAAAGCGTGATGAATATGTAACAGATTGTTCTGATATTGATGATATTATAGTAATCACCAAGCAAGGTGAAATGATGATTACTAAGGTGGATTCTAAAACTTTTATTGGTAAAAACATCCTCCATGTTGCTGTTTTTAAGAAGAAAGACAAGCGGACCATCTATAACATGATATATAAAGATGGTAAAGGTGGGCCGAGTTATATAAAAAGATTTAATGTGACAGCGGTGACTAGAGATAAAATATATGATTTAACAAATGGAGCAAATAATTCGGATGTTTTATATTTTTCTGCAAATCCAAATGGTGAAGCTGAAATAGTCACTGTGCTTCTTCGACAAGCAGGTAGCATAAAAAAATTGAAATGGGATATAGATTTCGCGAATATTCTTATTAAAGGACGATCTTCAAAAGGTAATTTGGTTACAAAATATCCAGTTAAACGTATTGAACTTAAAGAAAAAGGAGTTTCCACATTAAAACCTCGTAAAATTTGGTTCGATGATGTTGTTCGTAGATTAAATGTTGATGGTAGAGGTGAGTTGCTTGGTGAGTTTAAGGGTGAAGATCTTTTGCTAGTGGTTACTCAAAAAGGATATGTGAAAACATTTTCACCAGAGCTTTCTGCGCATTTTGATCAAGATATGATTGTTTTAGAAAAATGGAATCCTAAAAAGCCAATTTCAGCAATCTATTACGATGGGGAAAAAGAGAAATATTACATTAAAAGATTCTTGATTGAGAATGAAAATCGAGAAGATTTGTTTATTTCTGAACATCCAAAAACAGTTTTAGAATTAGTTTCTACAGATTGGAGGCCTGTTGTTGAGCTTGAATTTGTGAAACCTAGAGGTAAGGATGTGAAGCCTAATCAAGAAGTTGATATTGAGGATTTTATATCGGTTAAAGGAATTAAAGCTTTAGGTAATCAGCTTACATCTGACAAGGTAAAAAACATTAATAACCTTGAGTCTTTAGAGTATATTGATCCTGATGAGGAAATTAAGGATGATTCTGAAGAAGCAAAAAAAGAAGAAAGTAAACAAGAAGGTGATGAAGATGGTTCTCAAGCATCCTTATTTTAGTCTTTGCTATTAGGTTTGATTGCTAATTTATGGTTTTAAATAAAAAATTTCCATATAACCCCAATTACAGACTTCATATACTAATTGGGGTAATTTTGGGCGCTTTGTTGAGTTTTATTTTGATAAGTTTAAAGCCTTTCAATCTTAATAATTTTAATAATCCATATAGCGGAATACTATTAATAGGATTTGGTTTTTCGGAATGCATAAATTACATTTTAGCATATTTAATTTCAAATTATTTCTTCTTAAAAAGAAGAAGTTGGTTGGTGTGGGATGAAATAATTTTCATTTGTATATCGTCTATTTCTGGGGCTATTATAGGTTATATATATTTAGATATAGTATTTGAGGAGCAACCTATTTCAATTAGTAGATTTTTACTTTTTGTATATCACCTATTCTTGCCAGTTTTACCTCTTATTGTTTTTACTAAAACGGTAGTTAGATATTTATTTTCTGCAAAATCTAATATCGGTAAGGAGCATAGTGTTGGTGATAAAACAAAAAACAGTTCAAATACACTGCTTATAAAGGGTGATTATCTTAAAGATGAATTGGTTATCTTGGAGGATCAGTTATTGTATGTTAAATCTGAAGATAATTATGTTATTGTTTATTACAAAGATGAAATTTTAAGTCAAAAAATGTTACGTTCAAAATTATCTAATATATTAAATCAAGCCCCTTTCTTGGTTCAAACACACCGATCTTATTTAGTAAATTCAAATCTCTCCTTTAAAATAAAGGGTAATTCTCAGAAGGCTGTTCTTATTTCAAAATTTTTTAAAGAGGAAATTCCTGTGTCAAGGGCTTCGTATAAAACAATGAAAGTGTTATTCGGTTAATACCTATAGGTTAATCAATTCATACCTAAGTCCGGTGTTTTATCACTATTAAACGCATTAAATACCTTTTATTTCAGCTACATCTTATTTTGTTTTTAGTTTGCTTCAACTAAAAAAAATAAAATGAAAAGAATATTAAAAATCACAGGTTTTGCCATCTTAATGGTAGTGTTCGTAATAATCGGGTTTGCTATTTATAAATATCAAACTGATGAAGTTTTAAAAGCAATGATTAATCATGATGAATCTAAACTTGCATATAGTCCTTCGAAAGATACTATTGGGGCAGATGGGTATGATTATAAGGAGTATCAATTGCAGGTTAATGATTCAATAACAACTTATAATTATTTCTTCAAAACTAAAAAAAAATGTAAGGGTTATGTTTTTTTTATCCATGGTTCTGGAGGTAATGCAATATATCTTTCTAATTTATATAAAACACTTATTGATGCTGGTTTTTCAGTCTATGCTGCTGATTGGCGAGGTTACGGTAAGGCTGATGGCTCTCCAAATTACAGAGGGGTTTTGCGAGATACTGAAGTTGCTTTTGATGATTTTTTGACTAGAATTAAAAGTGATAGTTTAAAAACTATTGTTTATGGAGTTTCTTTAGGAGGGCAACTTGCCATCAAAATAACTAAAGATAATCTTAATGATGTAGATGCACTAGTATTAGATGGTGCATTTGAATCAGCACAACAAATAGCTATTGATTATGCTCCATTTGATTTTTTAAAAAATAGAGCAAAAAATCACCCCGAAGATTTTAATCAGATTTATATTGGGGTGAGAGATATTAAAGAGATTAGAAATACGCCAAAACTTATAATTCATAGTTTAAATGATTTAAATGTTTCAATAAACCATGGTAATAATTTGTTTAATAATGCTTTAGAACCTAAAGAGTTTTGGAGGACAAATACTTCCCATATTATGACACTGCGAGACTTACCTGATGAGACAATTGAAAGGATAGAGAGGCTGATTCAATAGATTTAACTTTATTTTCATAAAATCTGAATCTTAATTATTAATTTTGACTATAAACCGATTAATAAAAGTAATATAATAGTACTAGTTTATAAGTTAAACCGTTTGTTATTTATAGGTGAATAGTGGTACATTTGAAAAAAAAATAAAAATATGGATTTAACAAACCCTCTTGTTTACGGTGCACCGTGTTTTATTATATTTATTTTATTAGAACTTACTTATAGTAAAAATCACGATGAGCATCATGATTTATACGATTGGAAAGATCTTTTTGCAAGCGGATTTATGGGTGTTGGTTCTGCAATTCTGGCAGCTTTACTTAAAGTGGTTTCAGCAATTGTTATTTTTACCTATGTATATGAAGTATGTAATCCTTTAGTTGATGGTGTACATACGAACATATTAGGATATACTGCTTTTGGTTATGCATGGTATGTTTGGCTTTTATGTCAATTAGCGGATGATTTTACGTATTACTGGTTTCACAGAGCGAATCATGAAATTCGTATTTTATGGGCGGCGCATATTGTCCACCATTCTTCAGATAATTTTAACTTAGGTACTGCGGTTCGTAATGGATGGTTTACATTATTGTATAAACCTTTATTTTACATGTGGATGCCTGCTATTGGTTTTTCACCTGAAATGGTAGTTTTTTGTTTAGGAATAGAAGCCTTATGGCAATTTCAACTGCATACAGTACTATTGCCTAAATTGGGAATTTTTGAAAAATTCATGAATACGCATACAATGCACCAAGTTCATCATGCTCAAAATGTAGAGTACTTAGATAAAAACCATGGTGGATTCTTAAACATTTTTGATAGAATGTTTGGTACGTGGTTAGAGTTAGATGATAAAATAGAGGTTAAATTTGGAGTAACACATGCTCCAAATTCAAATAATCCAATTGTTATTTTAACGCATGAGTTTAAAGATATTTGGATAGATATGAAAAAGTCTAAAAAGCTTTCGCATAAGCTAATGTATATATTTGGACCTCCTGGTTGGAGTCATGATGGGAGTACATTGACTGTAAAACAACAGCAACGACTTTTTGAGAAACATGTAAAAGAAAGTCCTGGCACTGTGTTTCACAGGCCTAATTAAATAATATTAAAAAAGAGCAACTAGTTTAGTTGCTCTTTTTTTTATGGTATGCCCTTTTGGTTGGATTGTAAAAGTTATTAGCCTTTTATAAGCTTAGCTTTTATAATAATTATTCTTTTAAATAAGCTCATTATATATATGAGAACTTGTTAAATAAGGGGCTCTAAGCGCTTTTATTTGTGTAAAGTTATCTTTTAGTAAAATATGTATTGCAATTAAAACTGAACGTTAATAGATATCTAATTGGTTTTAGTAGCTGTTCCTTTTGATTTTTGAGCTTTACCAACAACACCATACTCAAAAGTGTAAGTGTCTGTAGTTGTTGAAAGTATTTTATAGTGGATAGGGGTTTGTTTGTCGTTTGGTGTTAAAATAAACTCACAATCGTTAATCCATCGAACTTTAGCAGTATCAATCTTCGTTTCGTATTTTTCAATGCTATACTCTTTGGTACGCACGAATGTGCTAGTTTTTGTTTCGCCATTTAACTCATATTCAAATGAAAACGAACCGGTTTTAAAATCTTGACAATTTCTTTCAGGTTGGTAGCATGACGCTAAACCTAATAAAAAAATAAGGTATAAACTAACGTGATTTCTCATGATAACAAAAGTAAATAAAAATTGCTGCGTGATGGTTTATTTGAAAGTGAAGAAATATAAATTTTAGTTAATTATCATATGCTTCAAAACTGCCATCAGTATAAAATAAGATGACTTTTTTTATATCTTTAGTAATACTGTGATTTTCAGCAATTTTCTTTTCAATGACTTGGGGAGTTTTAGTGGCTTCAGTTTGTTTAACAGGTGTAGTGAAAGTTACATTTTTTTCTTGTTTTACTTTTTTTTCTTTTGAAGCAGGAAAACTTCCTTTGCCATGAAGTAGCCAATTAAGTTGAATTTCAGGAAAGGCATCTTCAACTTTTAAGACAAACTCTAAGCTCGGTTTATTTCTTCCAGAGAGTAGGTGTGATATACTAGAACGTTGTACTGATATTTTATCGGCAAAGCTAGTAGCGGTTAAACTATAAAAATCTAAGATTTTTTCAATTCTATTTATAAATTCTTCTGGATTAATCATAAACAACATCTTTACTTTTGTAACTATTAATGTTTATAAATGTAAACATTGTAAAAACAGCTAATTTAAACTTCAATTTTAAGGCTTTTAAATACTAAGGTGATATTTGACCATTAATTTGTATGAAATAATTAAAAATTTGTCTTTTAAATGACCTTAATTAAAGTTTAACTTTAATTAATAAAACTTCATATTTATGTAAATTTACTAAAAATACATAAAATAACACAATTGTAACATTTGTAAATTACAATTGTTACAATTGTAATTGCATTTGAATGTACATTTGCATTTTATTTTATGAAAATATAGTCTTATGATCCGTTTTTTAGATATTCAAAAAGATATTAAGGTTACAGAAGTTCAAGGAAGATATGTAACAAACGAACACGTGTTTCCTTTTCTTAATAGTTTAAATAACAAATTTAAAGTTGATGCCATAGGCGAATCTGTTTTAGGTAAAACTATAAAGTCTGTTACATTTGGTTCTGGTAAACACAAAATATTAATGTGGTCTCAAATGCACGGTAATGAATCTACTACGACAAAAGCTGTTTTAGATTTTATAAACTTTATTGATTCTGGGACTGATTTAGCAAATTCAATTTCTACTAATTGTACTATAAAAATAATACCAATTTTAAATCCTGATGGAGCAGAAGCTTATACAAGAATAAATGCGAATGAGGTTGATTTAAATAGAGATGCTCAAAAAAGAACACAACCAGAAAGTAAAGTACTTAGAAGTGTTTATGAAGAGTTTGAGCCAGATTATTGCTTTAACTTACATGATCAACGTACAATATTTAATGTTGGTGCAACGCCAAAACCCGCAACAGTATCATTTTTAGCTCCAGCTTATAATGAAGAACGTTCAATATCATCTACTAGAGGTCAGAGTATGCAATTAATTGTAGCTATGAATAAAGAGTTGCAACAATATATACCTGGGCAAGTAGGGCGTTATGATGATGGTTTTAATGCAAATTGCGTTGGAGATACATTTCAGATGTTAGATAAACCAACAATTTTGTTTGAATCTGGTCATTACCCCAGTGATTATGAAAGAGAAGAAACAAGAGCATTAATTTTTTGTGCAATGTTAACAGGTGTAAAAGTAATTTCTAATCAAAATATTGCTGACTATACTCAAAAAGAATACTTTGAAATTCCTGAAAACGGAAAACTTTTTTATGATATCCTTATTGAAAATGCCCAAATTATTGATAAATCGTTACCAAAAGATTCAAAAATGGGAATTTTGTACAAAGAAAAGCTAATTATGGGTAAGTTAACATTTGATCCAACGGTTGATATTTTAGAAAAAAACAATGGATTTTTTGGGCATTTGGTATATAACTGCTTAAATAATAGTGATTTAGATAAAATAAAATCAGACAAGAAACTTGTAGAGGCACTTCTCTAAAAATGAATATTTTTTTTATTTTACGTTCAAAGATTACGTTTTTGTTAAAATTATACATCTTTTATTGAATTTAATTTCTTAATTAATTACTTTTGCGTAAATAATATTGTCAAATGGGAAAAGTAAAATTAGACGAAATAGATCACCAAATTCTGGATATGTTAATTGATAACACCAGAACACCTTTTACAGATATTGCAAAAAAACTTTTAATTTCAGCAGGTACGGTTCACGTTCGCGTTAAGAAAATGGAAGAAGCAGGTATTATTAAAGGTTCTTCTTTAACTTTAGATTATGTGAAATTAGGTTATGCATTTATAGCATATGTAGGTATATTTTTAGAGAAAACGCACCAAACTAAATTTGTTTTAGAGCGTTTAAATCAAATACCTAACGTAACTGTTGCGCATATTACAACAGGAAAATTTAATATTTTCTGTAAAATTAGAGCAAAAGATACAAACCATGCAAAAAACATTATTTTTAAAATAGATGATATTGATGGTATTAGTAGAACAGAAACAATGATTTCTTTAGAGGAAAGCATAAATGATAAGAAACGTTTAATGCATACAATCTTTAATGAGTTATAGTCATTAAGTTTTTTCAAAATTTAAAATCCTAAACAAAACTTGTTTAGGATTTTTTGTTTATCAACCAAAATTATAAGTTATGAATTCAACAGAATTACAACCAGAAGATTACAATGCATATTATGAAACCTATATTTCTAAACTAAATAATGTTGAATTAGTTAGTTCATTACATGATGACTTAACTGTTTTTGTAGATTATGTAAAAAAAATACCAACAGATAAATGGGGTTATGCTTATGAAGTCAATAAATGGTCAGTAGCAGAGGTTTTGTTGCATATTATTGATACCGAAAGGGTTTTTCAGTATAGAGCATTATGTTTTTCCAGGGGAGATAAATCTCATTTTCCTGGTTTTGATCAAGATGCGTATGTAATTGGTTCTAATGCAGAAAGTAGAAGCAAAGAGAGTATTTTAAATGAATTTATAGCAGTTAGAAATGCTACAATTACACTATTTAGTTCGTTTAGTGAACAAGATTTGATAAAAAAAGGTGTTGCAAGTAATTCACCTATGAGTGTTGCGGCCGCTGGTTTTGTAATATCAGGTCACTTAAAACATCATTTTAATATTTTAGAAGAACGATATTTTTAATCTAATTCAGAGTTATAGGTGTTATTTGTTAATTCTAATTTGTTTGCATGTTTTAATTCCTTTGATTTTACATTTGGTTTAGCTTCAAGTTCTTTTTCTATAACATCATCAAAATTTGCAATAAAGTTTGAAAGGCTTTTGCTAATTTTTACTAAGTAAATTATTTCTTTTGTTTTTAGTTCAACAGCTTCAACAGTTTCGCCATGCATATTTTTAAATGAAATGATATCAGAATCGCCATAACCATGTGGGTATGTTTCAATTAATAATGCGGCTACTTCGTGACTTAACTTCTTGTAATTAACTAGTTTACGTAACATAATTCAGATGGTTTTTAAATTCATATCTAAACTATATCATTTTACAATAGAAAAATTTATAGAGTTGTGTAATTGAAATTTTTGTACGTGAAAACCTTATTCTTTGTAGTAAGAAAAAGCTTCAGTTAGTAAATCGTTAGCAACTTTTACATCAATAACTGGTTCACCAATGCTTTTAAGTAATACAAAGTTTATATTCCCATGAGAATTTTTCTTATCAAACTTTAAAAGTTTTAGAATATTTTCAATATCAGAATCAGAAAAAGCCACTTTAGGATAGCAATTTAGAAATGTCTCTTTGATATCCTCTAAAGCAGACTTAGGTAAATCTGTTAATTTGTAAGATAAATATCCTTCGAGTATCATACCAACAGCAATAGCTTCACCGTGTAGTAATAATTCATGAGATTCACTTTCAAGAAAGTATGATTCAACCGCATGACCCAAAGTATGCCCGTAATTTAATATTTTACGTAAATTTTGTTCTGTAGGGTCTATTAGAACAACTTCATTTTTAATTGTTACAGAATGGTGTATTAATTTGTCAACATTGTTTAGGTCGCTTAGTTTTTTTAAATCATTCCAATATTTTTCATCTTTTATAAGTCCATGCTTCAGCATCTCTGCAAACCCACTGCGCATTTGTATATCATCTAAAGTATTTAAAAAGTTTGGAACAATCAAAACCATAACAGGTTGGTTAATTACACCAACTTGATTTTTTAACGGACCTAAATCAACACCAGTTTTACCGCCAACTGACGCATCAACCATTGAAAGTAGAGTAGTAGGTACGTTTATAAAGTCAATGCCCCTTTTAAATGTAGAAGCAACAAAACCGCCTAAGTCCGTAATTACACCGCCGCCAATATTAATCATAACACTTTTACGATCTGCGTCAAGCTCAGAGAGCACTTCCCATACTTGAGTGCAAGTTTCAATGTTTTTATTTACTTCTCCAGATTCAATTTCAATAATTTCAAAATCATAATCACCTTCAATTGCAGCCATAAACGGAGCTAAACAACACGTATGTGTATTTTCATCTACCAAAATAAAAACTTTTGAATAGTTGGCTTTAGCTAAATGCTCATTAACTTTTAAAAAAGCAATTTCATTAAAATGTACTGCGTATGATGCTGATGTAATAGAATCCATTATTATAAAAAATATTTGCTACAAAATAAAGACTATTTTTAGTTCTAAGAATACATTTTCTGTACTTATATTTGATTAGTTATAAAATTTACTGAAAATGAATTCTATTTTTGAGAATACGGCAACAGCTTTTGCACTTAAAAAGGATGCAGAGCTTGAACGCGCTTATTTTTTATTTAAAATGATCGCAAATGAACCTTTGGTAAGAATTGGTACTGCAATGACAAATTTTGCAATTAAAGCCCATTTACCTGTTGAGGGTTTAATTAGGGCAACTGTTTTTGATCATTTTTGCGGTGGTATTAATGAGAAAGATTGTATGCCTGTTGTTGATAAAATGTATACAAAGGGAGTAAGTTCTGTGTTAGATTACTCTGTGGAAGGTAAAGATGATGAAGATCCTCTTGATAATGCACTTGAAACTATTTTGAATGTATTAGATTTTGTAAAAGAAAAAGATGGTATACCGTTTGCTGTTTTTAAACCTACTGGGTATGGAAGATTTGCTTTATTTCAAAAAATAAATGAAGGAAAAGGTTTAACTGATTCAGAGAAAGAAGAATGGGCTAGAGTAGTTGCTCGCTTTGATAAAACTTGTAAGAAAGCATACGATTTAGATGTTGCTTTATTGATTGATGGTGAAGAGAGTTGGATACAAGATGCGGCAGACAGTCTTGTTGAAGATATGATGCGAAAATATAATAAAGAGAAAATAGTTGTTTATAATACATTGCAATTGTACCGATGGGATCGTTTAGAGTATTTAAAAGGCTTGTTGGAAAAAGCGAAGCTGGAAAGTTTTAAAGTGGGAATGAAAGTTGTTCGTGGCGCGTACATGGAAAAAGAAAACAATAGAGCGCAAGAAAAAGGTTATAAATCCCCAATTTGTATCTCAAAACAAGCTACTGATAAAAATTTTGATACTGTTGTGTCTTTCATGGTTGATAATTTAAGCGATGTTTCCATATTTGCAGGGACACATAATGAAGAAAGCTGTTATAAGTTAATTAAACTTATGGAAGAAAAAGGCATAAGCCCTAATAATTCTAACATATGGTTTGGACAACTGTATGGTATGAGTGATCACATATCATTTAATTTAGCAGAAAAAGGCTATAATGTAGCAAAGTATTTACCTTTTGGGCCAGTTAGAGATGTGATGCCATATTTAATTAGAAGAGCAGAAGAAAATACTTCAGTTGCTGGGCAAACAAGTCGAGAACTTAATTTATTAAAGAAAGAAAGAGAAAGAAGAAAAATATAAACAGTAAAAACCCGAAGTTTTGGCTTCGGGTTTTTTTATTCAGTTATTTTTTCAATAACTATTTTTTTAGGACAATTAGTAACTGTAAGGAATTGAACTTCATTTTTAGTGTTTTCATGTTCAATTACATAAGTTTTACATGGTTTGGATTTTGTATCACTTTTATTAAAATCTACGTCACCATCAGTAAAAAAAGATTTAATGGTCAGAGAATCAATTTCTCCACTTGCCATCATTGCAGTTACTTCATCAGAATAAGAATAGGATTTAGAACGTAAATCTTTTAATACTCTACAGTTTGGTAAATAGCAAAATTCAGAACCTGTTTCTTTTGCTTTATTTTTGAAAAAAAAGGTTAGGAAAACTATACCTATTGAAAGGCCAAAAATGAAGAAGCCTAATCGTTTTAAAAATGACATATATGTAAATTAAAAAATAAGAAAATTTATATCGTTATATGATAAATCAAACCATTCGCCAATGGTCTTTTTTGTAAGTATGCCTCTGTAAAAATAAAGTCCACTTCTAAGACCTTTGTCAAAGCGTAAGGCATTTTCAACACCACCATCTTCACCAATTTTAAGTAAATAGGGTGTAAAAATATTACTTATTGATATTGATGCTGTTTTTGGGTATCTCGAAGGTATATTCGGTACTGCATAGTGAACAACTCCAAATTTTTCACGAGTAGGTTTGTCATGATTTGTTACTTCACTAGTTTCAAAACAACCGCCCATATCAATACTGACATCAATAATTACAGCACCCTTTTTCATGTGCTCAACCATAGTTTGAGAAACAACAACAGGAGACCTGTCTTTTCCTCGTGTAGCTCCAATAGCAACGTCACAACGTTTTAAGGCTTTTAGTAAATTTTTGGGTTGTATAGTTGATGTGTAAACAGTCTGTTTTAAGTTTGCCTGAATGTTTCTAAGTTTGGTTAAAGAGTTGTCAAAAACTTTTACGTTTGCACCTAAGCCAATAGCAGAACGCGCAGCAAATTCACCGACAGTACCTGCGCCAATAATAACAACTTCAACGGGAGGAACACCGCTAATGTTTCCAAACATTAAACCATTGCCATCATTAGTATTTGCCATTATTTCAGAAGCAATTAAAACTGAAGAAATACCCGCTATTTCACTTAAAGACCGAACAGCGGGATATTTGCCATCGTCATCCATTATATATTCAAAAGCAATAGCGGTAATTCGCTTTTGAGCTAATTTTTCAAAATATTTTTTAGATTGTGTTTTTAACTGCAGTGCAGAAATTATAGTAGTTTGTGGGTTTATTAGTTCAAGTTCTTTTAGGGTAGGTGGCTCTACTTTTAGTAGAATAGAACATCCAAACACTTTTTTAGTATCTCTTGTTATTTCACCTCCAGCTTTAGTGTAATCAAGATCGGAGAAATTTGCTCCTTCACCAGCTCCAGATTCAATTAAAACCCTATGTCCGTTTGCAGTAATTGCATTTACGGCATCAGGCGTTAGGCAAATTCTTTTTTCTTGATATTGATTTTCTTTAGGAATGCCAATAAATAGTTCTCCTTTTTTTCTAAGGACTTCAAGAGTTTCTTCTTGAGGAATTAACTGTTGTTTGCTAAACGGAGATGTAGGCTGGTTCATAATACGTGTAAATCGTCTAAATTACTAAGTAATATAGTAATACAAATCTACAACTTTTTATCTACAGGCGTTTCAACTTTTTGGTCTTGTTCTTTAAGAGCTTTAAGTTCTTTATCCATAGCTTCTAGATCAATACCTAAAACATGTTTATCAAAAAGTTTAACTCTTATAAAGTACACAAATGGAGTAATAAATAGCATTATAGGGATAATCCAGTAAATTTCAACTTCATCCATGTTTTTGGTATCTTGTGCTAGTACATTTATGATTTGAAAAGCATACATTGCTATGGGTATAAGAATTACGTGGTACCACCAATGTTTACATGTGAAAAACCATAAAATCAATAAAAGAAAAGGTATTAACTTACCCATTAATATCCACATAGTAACATAAATACTGTTGTTGAATTTGCTTTCATATGTATAGAGCCAAAATTTGAAAGTTGGTTGATCTGGTATGTAATTATATATGTAAAATAAGTAAGGAGTAATAGCTATTAATAAAGCTACAAGACTACCAATCAATATGCTTTTTGATTTTTTTTTATTTGAAGAATTTTCTGGTTCTACTTTTTTTAATTTCATAATATACTTCTGATGTAGAATACTTAATTTAATAACAAAAAAAAAGGATTTCTAGTATGTAGAAATCCTTTTTTAATTTTTTATTGAAAATTATCCAGCAGCTGGTACTTTTGTAATTCTACTTTTTTCAATTGCTTGTAAATCATTGTAAGTAGCATCATCTTCTGCGTTAGTTGAAGTACAAGAAGATAGAGCAAGTGTAGCTATCGCTGCGAATGCAAGGAGGGTTTTTTTTGTGTTCATCGTAATAAATAATTTAAAGGTTAAAATTGATTTACATCAAATGTAGGAAAAAAAGCACCTCATTTCACACAGCACACTAAAAAAAACGACTTTTAACCTTAAAGTAATGCACTTAATCGAAAATTAGTAATTTTGTGCAATAAAATTATTTTATCTTAATTATTTGTTGTTTAGGTTGTTGTGTGATTTATAGTATTGAAATTTCACGGATATTTTGGTCTATAATTTTTAAGAAAACATTTGTAGTATTTTCAGGAATTAAGTTGTTTATCTTCTCGGGCCACTCCATAAATAACCAGTTATCGGAATGTAAATAATCTTCGATTCCAAAATCTAAAGCCTCATTTTCGTTATTAAGCCTGTAAAAATCAAAATGGTAACCTAGTAATTCTCCATTGTCTTTTTCGTATTCATTAACGATACCAAAAGTAGGGCTACTTACTTCGCCAGAGCAACCTAATTCTTTAACTAAAGCTTTTATTAAAGTAGTTTTTCCAGCTCCCATTTCACCATGAAAGCATAATTTTTTTGTTGAAACGGAGGCAATTATATCTTTTGCAATATCAGTAAGTTGCTCTTGGGTAAATTCTTTTTTCATTGTGATGCTATCTAGGTTCTAAAACTACAAATGGAATAATCATTTCTTCAAGAGAAACACCACCGTGTTGATAGGTATTTCTGTAATAACTAACATAGTGATTGTAGTTGTTAGGGTAAGCAAAAAATTGATCGTTTTTAGCAAAAATAAATGAGCTACTCATATTTATGCTAGGTAAGTATACATCACTAGGCTTTGTTGCTTCGTAAACATCTTTTTTCTCATAAGTTAAGCTACGGCCAGTTTTATAACGCAAGTTTAAGCTAGTATCTTTATCACCTACAACTTTTGAAGGTTGCTTTACATTTATAGTTCCGTGATCTGTCGTGATTATCAATTTCTGACCCATAGCTTGTGCTTGTTGAATAATCTCTAGTAAAGGTGAATTTTTAAACCAACTTTGTGTAAGTGATCTGTAAGCCTTGTCATTAGAGGCAAGTTCTTTTATTACTTCCATTTCAGTTTTGGAATGTGAGAGCATATCAACAAAATTGTAGACAATAACTGTTAAGTCATTTTTCTTCTGTGATTTATAATTTTGAGATAAGGTTTTGCCTTGTTTTAAACTACTTATTTTGTGATATTCCCATGTTAAATCTAAACCTAATCTTTTTAGCTGAGCTCCTAAAAATTCTGCTTCAAATAAATTTTTACCTCCTTCATCAGTATCATTTTTCCACCATTCAGGATGTTTTTTTTCCATGTCAAGAGGTGTTAAACCTGAAAATATGGCATTACGAGCGTATTGTGTTGCTGTGGGTAAAATACTATAATAATTAGTTTCTTTTTTCTTTTTGAAAAAAGGATTCACTGTATCTTCAAAAGCTAACCATTGGTCGTATCGCAAATTATCGATAACGACTAATAAAGTTGGTTTTTCTTTAAGTTCAGGCTTAACTAATTCTTTGAATAAAGTATGGGAGAGAACGGGAGCGTCTTCGTCTGTAAACCAGTCTTCGTAGTTTTTATCGATAAACTTTCCAAACTGATTGTTTGCTTCAACTTTTTGAGATTCTAATATTTCAAACATACTAGAGTCTTCAATTTCTTCTAAACGCAATTCCCATGAAATTAATTTTTTATATAAATCAGCCCATTCTTGATGTGAATTTACCATTGATAAATCCATTGCTATTTTACGAAACTCTTGTTGGTAATTTGAAGTTGTTTTTTCAGAAACTAAACGAGAATTATCAAGACTCTTTTTTAATGATAGTAATATTTGATTAGGGTTAACGGGTTTTATTAAGTAATCCGCTATTTTAGAGCCAATTGCTTCATCCATAATATATTCTTCCTCACTTTTAGTAATCATTACAACTGGTAAAGTGGCGTCAATAGCTTTTAGTTCTGTAAGCGTCTCTAATCCTGAGATCCCAGGCATGTTTTCATCTAAAAAAACAATATCAAAACGTGTTTCAGCAATTTCTTCAAGCGCTTCTTGTCCGCTTTTGCAGGTAACTACATTGTAATTTTTACTTTCTAAAAATAATATATGTGATTTGAGTAAGTCTATTTCATCGTCAACCCAAAGTATTGTTATTTTGCTCATATATAATGTGTATTCTCTTAATTATTCTGTAAAGCTATTCAAAAATATAATTTTAAAAATGCTTCAGTTAATTCATTTGCATAACTTTGGCAAAGTTAGTATCAAGATTAAATATTTATAATTTGATAAAATCCAAAAAACTTGAAATTTTTAATGATCCAATTTACGGATTAATTAATATACCAAATTCTTTAGTATTCAACTTAATTCAAGATTCGAGTTTTCAACGGTTAAGACGTATTTCTCAAATGGGACTGTCTTATTTGGTGTATCCAGGTGCGCACCATACGCGGTTTCAGCATGCTATTGGGTGTATGCACTTAATGCAACATGCTGTAGAAGTACTTAGAGCTAAAGATGTCGAGATTACTGAAGATGAAGAAGTTGGTTTGTATTGCGCAATACTTTTGCATGATATTGGTCATGGTCCTTTTTCTCATGCAATGGAACATAGTATTGTTGAAGGTGTAAGTCATGAGCATATTTCTATGTTGTATATGGAAATGTTGAATAAAAAGTTTAACGGAAGTTTAACTACTACCATTCAAATTTTTAAGGGAGAATACCCTAAAAAGTTTTTAAATCATTTGGTTTCAAGTCAGTTAGATATAGATAGACTTGATTATTTAAAGCGTGATAGTTTCTACACTGGAGTAGCTGAAGGTAATATTAATTCTGACCGATTATTAAGTACCCTAAATGTAATTGGCGATAAATTAGTTGTTGAAAGAAAAGGTATTTATTCAGTTGAAAAGTTCTTGATGGCTCGTAGGTTTATGTATTGGCAAGTCTACTTTCATAAAACAGGATTAGTAGCAGAAGAACTATTGGTAAATGTATTAAAAAGAGCTAAAGAGCTGTTAGCAAGGGGAGAAGAGTTAAATTGTAGTGAAGCTTTACTGTTTTTTATGAAGAATAAAATCAGTATAAATAATTTTACAGAAGAGCATCTAGCAATTTTTGGTCAGCTTGATGATGTTGATATATTATCAGCTATAAAGCAGTGGCAAAATTCTTCTGATTTTGTTTTAGCTAAGTTATGTAGTATGATAATTAACAGAGAGTTACTGCATATTAAAATTAAGAACAATCCTATTGATGACGAAAAATTTGAACGTTATCGTAATCATTTTATGAAAGAATATAAACTTTCTGAATACGAAATAAGTTATTTTGTTTTTACAGGAGTTATTAAAAATCAGGCATATAACCCTCGTAAACAAAATATAAATATTTTAAGAGAAAACGGGAAAATGATTGATGTAGTAAAGGCTTCGGAGCAATTAAGTTCTAAAACTATGTCAAAAATTAGCACTAAATATTATATGTGTTACCCAAAACTTAAGGTTTAACTATTTTTGTTACTTTTGCTTTTATGAAATTTACAGCTAGTCAAATTGCGGGAATTTTGGAAGGAGATATTGATGGTGATCCAGAGATTACAGTTAATAAATTGGCTAAAATTGAAGAAGGGGAGCAAGGTTCTCTTACTTTTTTAGCAAATCCGAAATACAAATCGCATATATATACCACAAAATCGTCTATCACGATAGTTAATAAAGATTTTGTGCCAGAACAAAACATAACGACTACCCTAATAAAGGTTGATGATGCTTACGAGTCTTTCACTAAGTTGTTGAGTTACTACCACGAAGCAAAAAATAATAAAACAGGTGTTGAAAATCCTTCTTTTATTTCAGAAAGTGCTAAGTATGGTAAAGACTGTTATATAGGTGCTTTTGCTTATATAGGTGAAAATGTCACTATTGGTAATAATGTAAAGATTTACCCTAATGCATATGTAGGGGACAATGTTACAATAGCTGATAATGTTGTAGTTTTTGCAGGTGCAAAGATTTATTCAGAATGTATTATTGGTAATAATTGCATTATAAACAGTGGGTCAATTGTTGGTTCTGATGGATTTGGTTTTGCGCCAAATGCAGAAGGTGAATTTAGTAAAATTCCACAGACAGGAAATGTTATTCTTGAAGATAATGTTGATATTGGAGCAGGAACTACGATTGATAGAGCGACACTTGGTTCTACAATTATAAGAAGAGGAGTCAAGCTTGATAATCAAATACAAATTGCTCATAATGTTGAAATTGGTGAGCATACTGTAATTGCTGCACAGTCTGGTATTGCAGGTTCTACCAAAATAGGAAAGCATTGTATGATTGGTGGTCAAGTAGGTATTGTTGGTCATATTTCAATAGGCAATAATGTTCGAATACAAGCACAATCAGGTATCGGAAGAAATATAAAAGATGGAGAAGCTATTCAAGGTTCACCAGCTCTAAATTATGGTGATTATAATAAATCATACGTACATTTTAAAAATTTACCGAAAATAATAACGAGGATTAACGAATTAGAAAAAAAAATTGGCCGTGAGTAATAACAAACAACGAACAATTGCGAAAGAAGTCACACTTTCAGGAGTAGGGTTGCATACAGGGGAAAATGTAACTATGAAATTTGTACCAGCACCAGAAAATCATGGGTATGCATTTAAACGTACAGATTTAGAAGGGGAACCAATTATTGAGGCAGATGCTACTTATGTAGTAAATACACAAAGAGGTACAAATCTTGAAAAAAGAGGCGTTAAAATTCAAACATCTGAGCATGTTTTGGCTGCATTAGTTGGTCTTGAAGTTGATAATGTTTTAATAGAATTAAATGCTCCAGAACCTCCAATTATGGACGGTTCGTCAAAATTCTTTGTAGAAGCTATTGAAAAAGCAGGTTATGTTGAGCAAGAAGCAGATAGAGAAATATATGTTGTAAAAGAGGTTATTTCATATAGAGATGAAGAAACAGGAAGTGAAATTACTGTTATTCCTTCAGAGGAATACCAAGTTACAACAATGGTAGATTTTGGTACTAAAGTTTTAGGTACTCAAAATGCAACTTTAGAGCATTTGTCGGACTTTAAAGAACAAATATCTGAAGCGAGAACTTTTAGTTTTTTACATGAATTAGAAATGTTATTAGAAAATGGTCTTATAAAAGGTGGGGACCTTAATAATGCGATTGTTTATGTAGATAAAGAAATTTCTGACGAGACAATGAAAAAGCTTGAAACAGCTTTTAATAAAGAGAAACTATCAATTAAACCTAACGGAATATTAGATAATTTGACTTTACATCACCCCAATGAGGCAGCACGTCATAAATTACTTGATGTTATTGGAGATTTGGCATTAGCAGGTATTCGCATTAAAGGTAAAGTTATTGCTAATAAGCCTGGACATTTTGTGAACACGCAGTTTGCTAAAAAAATAGCTAAAATCATAAAATTAGAGAAGCGTAATAAAGTTCCTCAATATGATTTAACGCAACCACCTTTGATGGATATTCATCAAATTATGGATATGTTGCCACATAGACCTCCATTTTTGTTGATTGATCGTATTTTAGAATTATCTGATACGCATGTCGTAGGAATGAAAAATGTAACAATGAATGAAAATTTCTTTGTTGGTCATTTTCCAGGAGCTCCAGTAATGCCAGGTGTTTTACAAGTTGAAGCAATGGCACAAACGGGCGGTATCTTAGTTTTAAGTACTGTACCTGATCCAGAAAATTACTTGACATTTTTCATGAAAATGGATAATGTTAAATTTAAACAAAAAGTACTTCCGGGTGATACTTTAACTTTTCACTGTAGCCTTATTACGCCAATAAGAAGAGGTATATGTCACATGCAAGCTTATGCTTATGCAAATAATAAAGTAGTATGTGAAGCAGAATTAATGGCGCAAATAGCTAAAAAGAAATAGAATGAATCAACCACTGGCATATATTCATCCAGGAGCTAAAATCGCTAAAAATGTTGTTGTTGAGCCTTTTACGACAATTCACAATAATGTAATTATTGGTGAAGGAACTTGGATTGGTTCAAATGTAACTATAATGGAAGGCGCACGAATTGGTAAAAATTGCAATATTTTTCCAGGTGCGGTTATTTCAGGATCTCCACAAGATTTAAAATATCAAGGCGAAGAAACTACAGTCGTAATTGGTGACAATACTACAATTAGGGAGTGTGCAACAATTCACAAAGGAACTTCAGACCGTATGAAAACGGTTATTGGTAAAAACTGCCTAATAATGGCTTATTGCCATGTAGCCCACGATTGCTTAGTTGGTGATAACTGTATTTTTTCTAATAATTCAACATTAGCAGGTCATGTTACTATTGGAGACAATGTAATTCTTGCAGGTTTAGTTGCGGTACACCAATTTGTATCAATAGGACAACATGCTTTTGTTACAGGAGGCTCTTTAGTTCGTAAAGATGTTCCACCGTATGTAAAAGCTGCACGTGAGCCTCTTTCTTATGTAGGGATTAATTCTGTGGGCCTTAGAAGAAGAGGTATACCATCAGAAAAAATTAGAGAGGTGCAAAATATTTATAGAATACTTTATCAAAAGAACTACAATAACTCCCAAGCAGTTCAAATTATTGAAGCTGAAATGGAGGCAACTCCTGAAAGAGATGAAATTCTCCAGTTTATTAGAGACTCGCAAAGAGGAATTATGAAAGGGTATTTTAGTACTAACTAATCAATAAATTAAGAAAAATTAAGGTTAGTTTTTTTTGAACTAACAAAAAATAAAAAAATATGGCATCTACATCAGATATTAGAAAAGGTCTTTGCATCCGTTATAACAACGATATTTTTAAAATTATTGAATTTTTACATGTAAAACCAGGTAAAGGCCCAGCGTTTGTACGTACAAAATTAAAGAGTGTAACTTCTGGAAAAGTTTTAGATAATACGTTTTCAGGAGGTAGTAAGATTGAGGATGTACGCGTTGAAACTCGTTCATATCAATATTTATATCCTGAAGGACAAACTTACCATTTTATGAACACGCAAGATTATAATCAAATTACTCTTGAAGAAAGCTCATTAGATGCACCAGGTTTATTAAAAGAAGGTGAAGTTGTAACAATCCTTTTTAATACGGAAGATAGTATGCCTCTATCTGTAGATATGCCTGCTAGTGTTATTTTAGAAGTAACTTATACGGAGCCAGGAGTAAAGGGTAACACAGCTACTAATGCTACTAAACCTGCAAAAGTGGAAACTGGAGCAGAAATTAATGTTCCTTTATTTATAAATGAAGGTGATAAAATTAAAATAGATACTTCATCTAGCTCTTACATGGAGCGTGTAAAAGAATAAAGCTATTCTTTATAAAATTTAAGGTAATGAAATTTCCAGTTCCGCATACGCTAGAACAAATTGCAAGTATTATTCAATCTGAATATATTGGAGACTCAGGTTTTCAGGTTTTGGGTATGAATGAAATTCATGTAGTAGAAGCTGGTGATATTGTTTTTGTAGATCATCCAAAATATTATGATAAAGCTTTACAATCAAAAGCAACTACAATTTTGATTAACAAAAATGTAGCTTGTCCGGAAGGTAAAGGGTTGTTGATATCAGATGATCCTTTTCGTGATTTCAATAAATTAACAAATTACTTTAAGCCTTTTCAAAAAGCAAATAAGAACATAGCTGTAACAGCTAAAATAGGAAAGAACACGGTTATTCAGCCAAATACCTTTGTTGGTAATAACGTGATAATAGGAGATAATTGCACTATTCATGCAAATGTTTCTATTTATGATAATTGTATTATTGGTAATAATGTTACCATTCATTCAGGTACTGTTTTAGGTTCCGATGCGTTTTATTATAAAAACAGACCTGAAGGTTTTGATAAGTTATTATCGGGTGGTCGTGTAGTAATAGAAGACAATGTTGATATAGGGGCGCTTTGTACTTTAGATAAAGGTGTTACTGGTGATACCAGAGTAAAAAAAGGAACTAAAATTGACAATCAAGTTCATATTGGGCATGATACTGTAATAGGTGAAAAATGTTTAATAGCTTCGCAAACAGGTATTGCTGGTTGTGTTGTTATTGAAGATGAAGTAACACTTTGGGGTCAAGTTGGTGTAACAAGTGCAATTACTATTGGTGAAAAAGCGGTAGTATTAGCGCAAACAGGTATTTCTAAATCTATTGAAGGTCACAAAACCTATTTTGGTAGTCCTGTAGAAGAGGCTAGAGAAAAATTAAAGCAATTAGCTTATATTAAACAAATCCCTAAAATTTTAAACAAAATTCAACAAAAATAAGCATAAGAAATACTTTAGAAATTGTTTTCAAAGCCATATTTTTGTAACAGCAATAATTAATATAGATATAAAATGAGTGTTTTAGTCAATAAAGATTCCAAAATAATTGTTCAAGGTTTTACAGGTAGTGAAGGTACCTTTCATGCTGAACAAATGATTGAATATGGTACAAACATCGTAGGTGGTGTTACGCCAGGTAAAGGTGGACAAGAACACTTAGGAAAACCAGTTTTTAATACTGTTTTAGAGGCTGTTGAAAAAGCAGGAGCAGACACTACTATTATATTTGTTCCGCCAGCTTTTGCTGCCGATGCAATTATGGAAGCTGCAAATGCAGGTATTAAAGTTATTATTACAATTACAGAGGGTATTCCTGTAGCTGATATGGTAAAAGCTTCAAACTATATAAAAAATATGGATTGTCGTTTAATTGGCCCTAACTGTCCAGGTGTTATTACTCCGGGTGAAGCTAAAGTTGGTATTATGCCAGGTTTTGTATTCAAAAAAGGAAATGTAGGTATTGTTTCTAAATCAGGAACATTAACATATGAAGCTGCTGATCAAGTAGTTCGTCAAGGTTTAGGTATAACTACAGCTATTGGTATTGGTGGTGATCCAATTATTGGAACAACTACTAAGGAAGCTGTTGAGTTATTAATCAACGATCCAGAAACAGAATGTGTTGTTATGATCGGTGAGATAGGTGGTCAATTAGAAGCTGATGCAGCTAAATGGTACAAAGAAAGCGGTAGTAAAAAACCTATTGTAGGTTTTATTGCTGGTGAAACTGCTCCTGCAGGTAGAACAATGGGTCATGCTGGTGCTATTGTTGGTGGTAGCGATGATACTGCACAAGCTAAGAAAGTAATTATGAAAGAATGTGGAATTCACGTTGTAGATTCTCCTGCTGAAATAGGTAAAAAAGTTAAAGAGGTAATGGGATAATAAAATCCTTTTATACATGAAATTAAATTCCGCTTGTTCTGAAGTTATTTCAGTTTAAGCGGTTTTTTTTCGTTAATAAATTAAACAAAACTTATATTTGAATAACAACAGTGCAAAAAGTAACTTATGAAATTATTAGAAGGTAAAAACGTAATTATAACAGGTGCAAGTAGAGGGATTGGTACCGGAATTGCTCAAGTTTTTGCAGAAAATGGTGCAAATGTAGCTTTTACATATAGTTCTAGTGAGGCTCCAGCTTTAGCGTTGGAAAAAGAATTAGAAGCTAAAGGTGTTAAAGCAAAGGCATATAAAAGTAATGCAGCTAGTTTTAGTGAATCAGAAGCTTTAGTTGCAAAAGTATTAGAAGATTTTGGTGGTGCTATTGATGTATTAATTAATAATGCGGGTATTACAAAAGACAATCTTTTAATGCGTATGGCTGAAGAAGATTTTGATTCTGTTATTGAAATCAATTTAAAGTCTGTCTTTAATATGACTAAAGCTGTTCAGCGTACAATGTTGAAACAACGTAAAGGTTCTATTATTAACATGAGTAGTGTTGTTGGTGTAAAAGGTAACGCTGGTCAAACAAATTATGCGGCTTCAAAAGCCGGTATGATTGGGTTTACAAAATCTGTAGCGTTAGAGTTAGGCTCGAGAAACATTCGTTGTAATGCAATTGCTCCTGGTTTTATTGAAACTGAAATGACTGAAAAGTTAGATGAGAAAGTTGTTCAAGGGTGGAGAAATGGTATTCCATTAAAAAGAGGTGGGAGTACTGAAGATATAGCAAACGCTTGTCTGTTTTTTGCATCAGATTTATCGGCATATGTTACTGGTCAAGTATTAAATGTTGATGGTGGTATGTTAACCTAAATCGTGAATAAAATTAATATTCACTAAATTTAATTATGCAAATACAAACCCTATTACTTATCATATTAGCAGTAATTATTGCTTTGGTAATAGTATGGTTTCAATATTTTTATAAAAACAAGAAGAGAGATAAAACAACTGTTTTACTCTCTTTTTTACGTTTTACAGGGGTGTTTTCACTCTTTTTGTTGCTAATTAACCCTAAATTTAAAAGTAAGAGCTTAAGTGTAGAAAAAGTTAATCTTACTATTTTGGTTGATAATTCAAGTTCTGTAGCAAAAAATAAGGCTTCAATTCAAAAAGCTATAGATCAGTTAAAAAGTAATGATGAATTAGCGGATAAGTTTGCTATTAAAACTTATCAATTTGGAGAAAGTATTCGAAGTTTTGATTCGTTAAGTTTTTCTGATAAAAAGACGGATATTTCAAATGCATTAAAATCTATCTCTGAAGTTTATTCAAAATCAAATACTGTTGCTGTATTACTTTCAGATGGAAATCAAACCATTGGTCAGGATTATGAGTTTTACAGTGAACAATTAAATTTTCCAATTTATCCAATTATAGTTGGTGATACTACCAAATTTGAAGATGTTCGGATTAGTCAGGTTAATGCAAATAAGTATGCATTCTTAAAGAATAAGTTTCCTATTGAGTTCTATGTTTCTTATCAAGGGAATAAAAATGTAAGCCTGCCAGTAAATATAGCTGTTAATGGAAAAAATGTATATAAAGAACAAGTAAAATTGTCAAATTCTGTTTCTTCAAAAAAAATAAATACACTTATAAGTGCTACAGAAGTAGGAGTAAAGACAATTTCGATTAATGTAGGTAGTTTAGAAAACGAAAAGAATATAGTTAACAATAAAAAAACAATTGCGGTAGAGGTAATAGATGAAAAAACTAAAGTTGCAATTGTATCTACATTAAATCATCCAGATATAGGTGCTTTGAAAAAAGCGATAGAAAGTAATGAACAACGGTCTGCAGTAATTATTAAACCAAATGCAAAGCAAGATGTTCTTGATGATTTTGATGTTTTTGTATTCTATCAGCCAACAGCTTCTTTTACTACAGTGTATGATTTCGTAAACAATAAAAAAGTAGGTGTATTTACTATAGTAGGTACTAATACGGATTTGGTGTTTTTGAATAAAATACAGTCAAAATTTAATGTAAATACAGATTATCCTACTCAAGAAGTTTTGGGGGTTTTGAATACTTCATTTTCGCGATACGATGTTTCAAATTTTCAGGCTGATAATTATCCGCCATTGTTAAATAGTTCTGGTGAAGCAATTTTTTCGGGTATTCATGAGTCTTTATTAAGTATGAATATTAGAGGGGTAGATTTGTCTAATTCATTATTGGCAATCACAGAACCTGATGATGTTAAGAATGCGGTGTTATTTGGTGAAGGTATCTGGAAATGGCGTTTGCAAGACTATCGAAATCATCAAAATTTTGAAAATTTTGATCAATTTATAGGAAAGCTAATATTATTTTTATCTGAAACTACAACTAAAAACAGATTAAATATTGAGTATAAATCTGTTTATGAGGGTGTTGGTAATGCTAAGGTGAATGCAACTTATTTTGATGAGACTTTTGTTTTTGATTCTAAAGCAAAATTAGTTTTGAAATTAAACAACACAAAAGAAATTCCGATGTTGTTAAAAGGTAATTTTTATCAAGCTGATTTAAGTGATTTAGAAGCAGGTGATTATAACTTCACAGTTTCGGTTGAAGGTCAGAAAATTAACAAGTCAGGTAAATTTAAAATTCTTGATTTTGATGTGGAACAGCAGTTTTTAGCATCAAACAATAACAAATTGGAAAATTTAGCGACCAATACAGCAGGTAAAGTATTTTACCCTGAAAAAATTGGAGAGCTAATTAGCGAATTAACATTAGGTTCAAAATATCTACCCACACAAAAAAGTACAGGTAAAGTAAGTTCTTTGGTCGATTTCCGATTGTTGTTAGCTTTAATAATACTTTCTTTTTCTTTAGAATGGTTTATCAGAAAATATAACGGATTAATATAAATAACTCACACATTACATTAAAAATAAATAATAAAATGGACAAATTACCAAAAATTGCATTACCAATAGTTTTCGCTTTTGTAGCTGTCGTAATTCTTATATCAAAATCAGCAGTAACAATAAATTCTGGTGAGGCAGGAGTGTTGTATAAAACATTCGGAAACGGAGTTGTAACAGATGAACCGCCATTAGGAGAAGGTTTTCATGTTGTAGCACCATGGAATAAAGTTTTTGTTTACGAAGTAAGACAGCAAGAAGTGTTAGAGAAAATGAATGTCTTATCTAGTAATGGTCTTGATATAAAATTAGAGGCTTCCGCTTGGTTTGAACCTATTCGCGGAGAGTTAGGAAAACTACACCAAGAAAAAGGAGAAGATTATGTTCAAAGAGTTTTGTTACCAACAATAAGATCTGCGGCACGTTCAGTAGTTGGTCGTTATACGCCAGAACAATTATATTCAAGTAAGCGAGATGCTATTCAGCAAGAGATTTTTGATGAAACTCAAAAAATCGTAAAAGATGAATACATTCAGTTAAATGAAATTTTAGTTCGTGATGTAACATTACCACCAACTATTAAAGAAGCAATTGAACGTAAGCTTAGACAAGAGCAAGAATCTTTAGAATATGAGTTTAGACTTGTTACAGCTAAGAAAGAAGCAGAGAAGGTAACTATTGAAGCTCAAGGTAAGGCTGATGCTAACCGTATTTTAAGTGCGTCATTAAATGATCAAATTTTAAAAGATAAAGGTATTGATGCTACTTTAAAATTAGCAGAATCACCAAACTCAAAAATAGTAGTAGTAGGTAGTGGTGATTCAGGACTGCCATTGATTTTAGGAAATAATTAATTTATTGTTAGGTTTTACAATAAAAGGCAAATTGTTGTTAAAAAAGTGATTTTTTATTTTTTCAATCTAAAAATAATTTTACTTTTACAGTATAATGAGAAATCAAACTACACATCATCATCATTTTTATACTTGCTTTCAAGCGAGGTAGAAATGTATTGTAGTAGTGCAACATATTTTAAACCCGTTTGAGCAATCAAACGGGTTTTATTTTTAAGCTTTTTTTGATTGCCAAACAACAAACAAAAAGAAATGACAAAAATTAGAATTGCTATTCAGAAATCAGGACGTTTAAATGATGATTCTATCGGAATCTTAAAAGATTGTGGTATTTCTATTGATAACGGAAAAGATCAGTTAAAAGCATCGTCTCGCAACTTTCCAATGGAAGTTTTTTACTTGCGTAATGGTGATATTCCTCAATACTTAAGAGATGGTGTAGTTGATATAGCTATTATTGGTGAAAATGTATTGATAGAAAAGGGGGAAGATATTTCAATAGCAGAAAAGTTAGGTTTTTCAAAATGCAAAGTTTCTTTAGCTGTACCTAAAGGAGTTGAGTATACTTCTGTAAAAGATTTCCAAGGAAAGCGTATTGCAACATCATACCCGAACACAGTAACAAATTATTTAAAAGATAAAGGTGTTACAGCAGAAATTCACATTATAAATGGTTCTGTGGAAATTGCACCAAATATTGGTTTGGCAGATGGTATTTGTGATATCGTTTCAAGCGGTAGTACGCTTTTTAAGAATAACCTTAAAGAGGTAGAAGTGATGTTGAAGAGTGAAGCTGTTTTAGCGGTTTCATCTAAAATTTCTGAGGAGAGAAAAGAAATACTTGAAAAATTACGATTTAGAATACAATCTGTTTTACGCGCAAGACAATCTAAATATGTGTTGTTAAACGCACCAAATGATAAGTTGCCTAAGATTTTAGAATTGTTGCCTGGTATGCGTAGTCCAACTGTTTTGCCTTTAGCGGAGGAGGGATGGAGTTCGGTTCATACCGTAATTGCAAAAGATTCTTTCTGGGAAGTTATTGATGAATTAAAGCAAGCAGGAGCTGAAGGAATCTTGGTTTGCCCTATAGAGAAAATGGTTTTATAACATTGTTTTGTTATGAAGAACAATTTTAAAATAACGTTGATTCCATACGATGAAATGGAATTGATAATTCCTTTGGTTATTCAGTTAAATAAAGGTAAATTTTCAGGTGAAATTCTGAAAAGCAGATTAAAAAGTATACTTGAAATGGGAACGTACCAATGTATTGGAGTTTACGATGCAGGTAAATTGATAGCTTGTTGTGGGTTTTGGGTGTTAAATAAACTATATGCGGGTAAGCATGTTGAGCCAGATAATGTTTTTGTAGAAGAAGCATACCGCAGTGCGGGTATTGGAGAATTAATGATGAATTGGTTATTTGATTATGCGAAAAGTATCGATTGCATTGGTGCAGAAGTAAACTGTTATCAGCATAATGAAAAAGGAAAAAAATTCTGGGAACGCAAAGGTTTTGAGCCTTTAGGTTATCACATGATTAAGAAATTTGAGGAGTAGTTGTTATGAATAAGATATATAATCCTGAAAAAAAAGATTGGAAAACGCTTCTTAAGCGACCTACAAAAACAGTTGCAGATATTGAAAGTACTGTTGATCAAGTCTTTGGTGAAGTTTTGAATGAAGGAGATTCTGTTATTAAAAAATATACAGAAAAATTTGATGGTGTTGCTGTTGCTGTTGAAAATCTTTTAGTTTCTGATGATGAAATTGTTGAAGCAAATAGCCTTGTTTCTGTTGAATTAAAAGAAGCAATTTTATTAGCAAAAGACAATATAGAAAAGTTTCATGCTGCACAACAAACTGAAAGTGTTCATGTTGAAACGGTAACAGGTGTAGATTGTTGGCAGGTAAAAAGACCAATTGAAAAAGTGGGTTTGTATATTCCTGGAGGTACAGCACCTTTGTTTTCTACAATTTTAATGTTGGCTGTTCCTGCAAATATTGCAGGTTGTACGGAAATTGTTTTGTGTTCGCCACCAAATAAAGAAGGAAAAATACATCCAGCTATATTATATACAGCTAACCTTTGTGGAGTAACAAAAATATTTAAAGTAGGAGGTATTCAAGCAATCGCAGGAATGACATTTGGTACGCAAACAATTCCTCAGGTATATAAGATTTTTGGACCAGGAAATCAATATGTAACCGTTGCAAAACAGATTGCTACAAAGTATGGAGTTGCTATTGATATGCCTGCAGGGCCAAGTGAGTTGTTGGTCGTTGCTGATGATAGTGCCAATGCTTCTTTTGTAGCTTCAGATTTATTAAGCCAAGCAGAGCATGGTATTGATAGTCAAGTAATATTAGTGTCATTATCTAAACAATTACTTGAAGAAGTTGAAAAAGAGATTGTGTTGCAAATTAATGATTTACCTCGTAAAGAAATTGCTCAAAAAGCGATAGATAACAGCAAGTTAATTTTTGTAGAGGATGATGAAACGGCACAAGAATTAATTAATGAATATGGCCCAGAACATTATATAGTTTGTGTATCAGATGAAGAATCATATTTACGTGCAATTACCAATGCTGGCTCTGTATTTATTGGAAATTATACACCAGAAAGTGCGGGAGATTATGCATCAGGAACAAACCATACGTTGCCAACAAATGGTTACGCGAAACAATATAGTGGAGTTAATTTAGATAGCTTCATGAAAAGTATGACTTTTCAGAAAATATCACGAGAAGGTTTGCAAGAAATTGGAAATGCGATTGAATTAATGGCAGAAGCTGAAGGTTTGCAAGCGCATAAAAACGCTGTTACATTACGTTTAAATAATCTTGATGATGAGTAAAGTGAATATACAAGCCCTAGTTCGTGAAAACGTAAATGGCTTAAGTCCGTATTCGTCAGCACGTGACGAGTATGTCTCTGATGGTTCTGAAATGGTGTTTTTAGATGCTAATGAAAATCCGTTTGAAAATGGTGTAAATAGATATCCTGATCCACAACAGCGTGGTTTAAAAGAGGTTTTAGCTTCTCAAAAAGGATTAAACTCATCAAACATTCTTTTTGGTAATGGTAGTGATGAAGTTTTAGATTTTATTTTTAGAACATTTTGTGAGCCTAAACAAGACAATATTATCACATTACCACCAACATATGGCATGTATAAAGTACTGTCTGGGATTAATAATATTGAAAACAAGGAGGTTTTATTAACTTCTGATTTTGAACCTGATGTTGAACAGATTCTTTCAGCGGCTAATTCAAATTCAAAGCTGTTGTTTTTATGTTCGCCAAATAACCCAACTGCAAATAGTTTTTCTAGAAATAAAATTATTGAGTTGTTAGAAAAATTTAATGGAGTAGTAGTAATTGATGAGGCATATATTGATTTTTCAAAAGAAGAATCTTGGTTATCTGAATTATCAAGTTATTCTAATTTAATAGTGACACAAACATTATCTAAAGCTTACGGTATGGCAGGTATTAGGTTGGGTGTTTGTTATGCGTCAGAAGAAATAATTGCTGTTTTAAATAAAATTAAGCCACCATATAACGTTAATGAGCTGACTCAAAAAAGAGCTTTAGAACGTGTATTGAATTTAGATAAAGTAAAAAGTGAAGTAGCTGATATATTAGTGGAAAGAGATTTGCTATCTAAAGCATTACTTCAACTTAAATTTGTGTCAAAAGTTTATGATACAGATGCTAATTTTGTTTTAGCAAAGCTTGATAATGCTACAGAGCGATACAAACAGTTGTTAAAAAAAGGTATTGTAGTTCGTAATAGAACAACACAGCCTTTATGTGAAAATACACTTAGGTTTACAGTGGGTACAAAAGAAGAAAATCAGAGACTAATTCAAGTTTTAAAAGAAATTCAATAGTATGAAAAAAGTACTTTTTATAGATAGAGATGGTACGATCATTAAGGAAACGGTAGACGAGCAAATTGATGCATTTGATAAAATGACTTTTTATCCAAAAGCGTTTACATTTTTGGGTAAAATAGCTAAAGAGCTAGATTATGAATTGGTGATGATTACCAACCAAGATGGTTTAGGTACTGATGTTTTTCCTGAGGATACTTTTTGGCCAGTACATAACTTTATCATGAATTCTTTTGAAAATGAAGGTGTTGTATTTGATAAGGTATTTTTAGACCGTACCTTTCCACATGAAAATGCCAATACGCGTAAACCAGGTACAGGTTTATTAAGAGAATATTTTTCTGATGAATATGATTTAGCAAATTCTTTTGTAATAGGTGATCGATTAACAGATATGGAATTAGCTAAAAACCTTGGTGCACAAGGTATTTTTATAAATGATGAAACCAATTTAGGCACAGGTGAAATTACGGTAAAGCGTGATGAATTAGATGCTTTTATTGCAACTGAAACTAATGATTGGGAAAAAATATATGAGTTTTTAAAGTTAAAAGATAGAGTCTCATCAATTAGTAGAAAAACGAACGAAACGGATATTCAAATAAAAGTAAACCTTGATGGAACAGGAAAAAGCGACATCAAAACAGGTTTGGCTTTCTTTGATCATATGTTAGACCAATTGGCACGTCATGGTCAAATGGACTTGGATATTAAAGTAAATGGTGATTTAGAAGTTGATGAGCACCACACGATTGAAGATACTGCAATAGCTTTGGGTGAAGTGTTTCATAAAGCTTTAGGAACAAAATTAGGTATAGAGCGTTATGGATTCTGCTTGCCTATGGATGATTGTTTAGCGCAAGTAGCTATCGATTTTGGTGGTAGAAATTGGCTGGTTTGGGATGCTGAATTTAATCGTGAAATGGTAGGAGATATGCCAACAGAAATGTTTTTACATTTCTTTAAATCATTTACTGATGGAGCAAAAGCGAACTTAAATGTAAAAGCTGAAGGTGCAAATGAGCATCATAAAATAGAAGCGATATTTAAAGCTTTTGCAAAAGCAATTAAAATGGCGGTAAAACGGGATGTAGATAAAATGGTTTTGCCATCTACAAAAGGAATGTTATAAAAATATAGAATGAAAATTGTAATAATAAATTACGGGGCTGGTAATATTCAAAGCATAAAATTTGCAATTCAAAGACTTGGTTTTGAGGCTGTTTTGTCAAATGATGTGAATGAAATATTAAATGCTGACAAAGTAATTTTTCCTGGTGTAGGTGAAGCGAGTAGTGCTATGCAAAAATTACGTGATAGTGGTTTAGATACTTTGGTTCCTAAGTTAAAGCAACCAGTTTTAGGAATTTGTTTAGGAATGCAATTGATGTGTAATTCTACTGAAGAAGGCGCTACTAAAGGCTTAGGGATTTTTGATGTTGATGTTATAAAATTTACAGACAAAGTAAAAGTGCCTCAAATAGGTTGGAATCAAATTAAGAATTTGAAAGCTGATTTATTCAATGATATTCCAGAAGCAGAATATATTTATTTGGTGCATAGTTTTTATGCTCCAAAATGTGATGAAACTATAGCTACATCTGAATATGATGTAGAGTATAGTGCGGCTTTAAAGAAAGATAATTTTTATGGCACACAATTTCATCCTGAAAAAAGTAGTAGTATCGGAGAGAAAATTCTATTGAATTTTTTGAAAATGAAATAATATGTCCTTAGTATTTTCAACAGATAAAAGTAAACTTGATGTTCATAAGATTCAACAATACATTAGTAATGAATCTTATTGGGGAGAAGGAAGGTCTGTTGAGGATGTTGAAATAACCATAACTAATTCCTTCTGTTTTGGTTTGTATGCAGAAAACGGGAATCAAATAGCATTTACAAGAGTGGTTACAGACCATATTTTGTTTGCTTATTTGATGGATGTAATTGTATTTACCGAATTTCAGGGTAATGGCTATGGGAAGCAACTAATTAATTATGTGATGACACATGAATTAATTAAAAAAGTAAAAACAGTAGCCTTAAAAACGAAAGATGCTCATGGTTTGTATGAGCGTCATGGATTTAAAAAAGTTGGAGATTCAAAATTTTGGATGTCCATTGATAAAATAAAATTATAATGCGAATAATTCCTGCAATAGATATTATAGATGGTAAATGTGTCCGACTTTCAAAAGGAGATTACGATACCAAAAAAATATATAACGAGAACCCTTTAGAGGTTGCAAAAGAATTTGAGGCTCACGGAATTGAATATTTACATTTAGTAGATTTAGACGGTGCAAAATCAAAACACATTGTAAATCATAAGGTTTTAGAGCAAATTGCATCAAAAACAAGTTTAAAAATTGATTTTGGTGGAGGTTTAAAAACGAATGAGGATTTAAAAATAGCTTTTAATAGTGGTGCTTCGCAAATTACGGGTGGTAGTATTGCTGTGAAAGATAGAGACACATTCTCGGGTTGGATTGAGGCATACGGTGCTGAAAAGATTATACTTGGAGCTGATGCTTTAAATGAAAAAATTGCAGTATCGGGCTGGCAAGAAGATTCGAAAGAAGAGTTAATTCCGTTTATAAAAGGATATCAAGATAACGGAATTGTTTTTGTGATTTGTACTGATATTAGTAAAGACGGTATGTTGCAGGGCCCTTCTTTTGATTTGTATAAAAAAATACTAGAACAAACGGGTAAGGGAATTAATGGTTCTGGAATAAATTTAATTGCTTCAGGAGGTATTTCTACTTTTGACGAGTTACCAAAATTAGCTGAGTTGGGTTGTGAAGGTACAATTATCGGAAAAGCAATTTACGAGAACAGAATTAGCTTAAAACAATTAGAAGAGTTTATTCTAAATAAATAAAAAACCAATGCTTACAAAACGTATTATACCTTGTTTAGATATTAAAAACGGTAGGACTGTAAAAGGGGTGAACTTTGTTGATTTGCGTGATGCAGGAGATCCTGTAGAGTTAGCGGCGCTTTATGCGAGTTCAGGAGCTGATGAGTTAGTTTTTTTAGATATTTCAGCAACTGAAGAAAGACGTAAAACACTTGCGGAGTTGGTGTTTCATGTTGCAGAAAAGGTAAATATTCCCTTTACTGTTGGTGGTGGTATCTCTTCTATTGAAGATGTAGACGTTTTACTTCAAAATGGAGCTGATAAAGTCTCAATTAATTCATCAGCAGTAAAAAATCCGCAGTTAATTAATGATTTGTCTGCAAAATTTGGCTCTCAATGTATTGTAGTTGCTATAGATGCAAAACAAATTGATGGAGAGTGGATTGTTCATTTAGTTGGAGGAAAAGTACCTACAGAAATTCGTTTATTTGATTGGGCAAAAGAAGTAGAAGAACGTGGTGCAGGTGAAATATTATTCACATCAATGGATAATGATGGTACTAAAGATGGTTTTGCAAATGAAGCTTTAGCTAAATTATCAACGGAATTAAATATTCCAATCATAGCATCAGGTGGAGCAGGAAATATGCAACATTTTACAGATACATTTATTGATGGCAAGGCAGATGCGGCACTTGCTGCAAGTGTATTTCATTTTAAAGAGATTGAAATAGCAGATTTAAAAGAAGAATTAAAAAATAACGGGATTCCTGTTAGAATATAAGATAGTATGAAAATAGATTTTGATAAAAATTCAGACGGATTAATACCAGCTATTATCCAAGATGCAACAACAAAAAACGTTTTGATGTTGGGTTATATGAACCAAGAGGCTTTTGATAAAACACAAAAAACTAAAAAAGTTACTTTTTTTAGTCGTTCTAAAAATCGTTTATGGACAAAAGGGGAAGAAAGTGGAAATTTTTTAAACCTTGTAGCTATTAAAAATGATTGTGATAATGATACATTGTTGGTGACTGTTAATCCTGCGGGGCCGACGTGTCATACAGGTACAGATACTTGTTGGAGTGAAGAGAATTCAAGTAATTTTGGTTTTCTAACAAAATTAGAAGCTATTATCAAAGATCGTAGAGAAAATCCTGAGAATAAAGATAGCTATGTGGCATCTTTATACAGAAAAGGAATTAATAAAGTAGCTCAGAAAGTAGGAGAAGAAGCGGTAGAGGTTGTCATTGAAGCAAAAGATAATGATGACAAACTGTTTTTAGATGAAAGTGCAGATTTATTGTTTCATTATCTAATACTTTTGCAGGCTAAAGGTTTTACATTAAAAGATGTTGAAGATGTTTTAGTGAAAAGAAACTAGGTTCAAAAAAATACTTTATTGAAATTCGGAATGCTATTCAAATATAGTGTTCCGAATTTTTTTATGTTTTATTGGAAGAGTTTTTCAAAGCAAATAAATGTGTAAAGTGTATAATTATACATTTTGTGTGTAAAAATTATACACAAAAAATATAGTGAATAGTGTTTGAGGCTAGTGTTTAGGTTGTAATTGGTAATGGTATGCAAATTGTTAATACTATTCAAAAATGACATTAAAATTTAAACAAGCCTATAATATGAAATCTGGAACGATTAATTTAAAATCAGTAAATAATAAATATGCAAAAGCATCTCAAAAAACTAGCGATATCAATTATCGAGCATTAGTGGTTTTATTAAGTTCTTTTGTGTTAATGTTAGGAGCTGCTTATTCGGTTTACCTTTTGCAAGAAGATTTTTCGAAATTTAATTTTGAAAGAATGAATTCAAGTTGGGGATTTGCTTTTTTTACCCTTGCCGCTGTAATATTTACATTTAGTTCGATAACGTTTCTTTACGATTTATATTTGTATTTTAAATACAAGCCTATTGCTTCAGTAAGTGACGAAGAATTGCCTACAGTAACAGTAATTGTACCTGCGTATAATGAAGGAAAACAAGTTTGGGCAACTTTAAAAAGTTTGGCAAAAAGTGATTATCCTAAAGAAAAATTACAATTACTTTCAATTGATGACGGTAGTAAAGACGATACTTGGTTCTGGATGCAAGAAGCTAAAAGAATTTTAGGGGATCAAGTTACTATAATGCAACAACCTAAAAATATGGGTAAACGTCATGCTTTATATCGTGGTTTTCACCTTGGGACTGGTGAGATTTTTGTTACTGTAGATAGTGATTCAATTGTAAATGAAGATACACTACGTAATTTAGTAAGTCCGTTAGTAGTTGATGAAAAATGTGGAGCAGTTGCAGGTAATATTCAAGTCTTGAATAATAAAAAAGCATTATTGCCAAAAATGCTTAACGTTAGTTTTGTGATGAGTTTTGAGTTCAAGCGTTCAGCGGAAAGTAGTTTAAATTCTGTTTTATGTACGCCAGGGGCTTTAGCAGCATACAGGTCAACTGCGGTTTTTGATTGTTTAGAAGAATGGATTGATCAAAAATTTATGGGTAAAGCTTCTGATATTGGTGAAGATAGAGCTTTAACTAATATGATATTAAGGCAAGGTTTTAGTGTGTTGTTTCAAAGAAATGCATACGCATATACAAATGTTCCTGAAGATTATACAGGCTTATATAAAATGTTTATCAGATGGGGTAGAAGTAACGTTCGTGAAAACATTGCAATGTCTAAATTTGTATTCACAGATTTTAAAGAGGGTAATAAATTTGGGTCAAGGTTGTTGTTTTTAACACAATCTATTAAAATGATTATGTCGTATCCTTTTTTATTATTTATGTTGTTTTTTGTAATAACGCAACCAGTTTTATTTTTGAGTTCAACATTATTGAGTATTCTAATAATGTCATCTTTCCCAGTGTTGTTTTACGCTAAAAGATATGATTTAAAAGAAGCGTTTTGGGCGTATTCATATAGTATTTTATATACATTCGGTTTATTCTGGATTACACCTTATGCTATAGCAACTGCAGGAAAAAGTGGTTGGTTAACTAGAGAGTTAGCGGCATAGTTAAACAAATTATAGTTTAAAGCCCCTTTGTAGATTTCTGCAAAGGGGCTTTATGTTTTTGTAATTATAGGTACATAATGTAAACAAGAGAAAAGATAGAGATAAATACCCAAAGGCAAAAGGCAAGTAAAATTGGCTTGAATCCTGTTGTTTTAAAGTCTTTGAGTGATATTGTTGCGCCTACTAAAAATAAAGTGATTACAAGAAGTCTTTTTGCGTATAAAACAATATTATTTGTTATGCTTTCTGGCACTATGTGATAACTATTTATAAGAATGGTCAAAATAAATAAGCCAATGAAGTAAGGAATTTTAATTTTCTCACCTCTGGTTTTAAAAAGAAACATTGAAACTATAGAAAGAGGAATAATCCATAAGGTTCTAGATAGTTTAACAGTTGTTGCAATACGCAAAGCTTCATCACCAAACCCCATAGCAGCGCCAACAACAGAACTTGTGTCATGAATTGCTACCGCACACCACAAGCCAAAATCATGTTGGTTTAAATTAAGCAAATGTCCTACACTAGGAAATACAAATAAAGCGATCGAGTTTAATAAAAAAACAATAGCTAGAGCAATACTGATAGTTTTGCTTTTTGCTTTTATGACAGGAGATATTGCTGCAATTGCGCTTCCTCCGCAAATTGAAGTTCCTGAGGTAATTAAATGCCCTAACTTCAAGTCAATTTTAAGTAGCCTTGTGATTATATACCCTAAAGTTAGTGTGGATATTATTGATAAAAATGTTAAGCCTAAGCCTTCTTTGCTGGTTTTTAGAGTTTCGTTAATAAACATTCCGAAACCTAAACCAACTACCGCTATTTTTAAAAATAAATGAATTGCTTTATGGGTGTATGATTTGAATGGATTTTGAAAAATTAAAGAAAATGCAAAACCCAATATTAGTGCTGTAGGACTATTAATTAACCCTAAAAGAGCAAGTGTTATTATTAAAAAGAATATGAATTTTATACCAAGATTTTTCATAACCATAAATTTTATGGTGTAAAGATACTTGTGTAATATAACTTTTAAGCAATTTAAATACTTATCATATATAACTAAAAGTTATGGTTGGTTCTAATAAATTTTTCAAAATAATCCATGACGCTAGATTTATAACCAGTTCTCGATACGAAATAAAACCATCTTTCTATAGAGATGCCTTTAATGTCAATTATTTTTAGTTTGTTATTAATAAGATCTTCTCGAACCGCATTTATAGAAAGTAAAGCGTAACTATTACTATAGTATAAGTAGTTTTTTATAGCTTCTGTGCTGTTTAGGGTAATAGTTGTGTTTAATTTTTTAATATTTTGTGTTTTAAAAACATCATAAATAATTTCACGTGTTCCAGAGCCCATTTCGCGTTCAACTAAAGGTATTTCTTGTAGAATTTTGGTGTTGATGGTTTCTTTTTTCAATGTATTGTTATTCGTGTTGGTTACTAAAACAATCTCGTCTTTGATGAATTTAGTAAACTGTAATTTTCTATTCGTGTTTTTACCTTCAGTAATACCAAAATCTAGTTGTTGATTTAAAATCAGGTTTTCAATCTCTTCTGAATTTTCACTTTCAATATTAAGATTAACTTTAGGAAATTGCGTGTTAAATAAGGCGATTATTTTGGGGATAATATAATTTGCGACTGTTGTGCTTACGCCAAAGGTAATTTGATCAGGAAAGGCTTCTTTCTTATTTAAAAACTGATTTTCCATTTCAGTTTGTATGTCTAGTATTCTGTTTACATAACTTAAAAAAGCTTTGCCGTCCGCAGTAAGCTCAATAGAATTACGTTTTCTTAAGAAAAATGTTGTCTTGTATTCGTCTTCTAAAGTTCGTATTGCTTTTGAGATAGCAGGTTGTGAAATAAATAATTGTGATGCTGCTTTAGTGAAACTAGAGTGGTAGGCTACACTTTTAAATATTTTAAGCTTATGATTCATTTGTACAATTGAAAAAGTATATCAAAAGTACCAAAAGTTATTCTATAATCTTAGCTTCAGATACTTCGGCATTGTTTCGGATGCTTTCTTTTTCTGCCCGCAAATCTAAAGTGGTTATAAAGTCTTGTGTATTTTCGTAAACTCTCTTGCTGTAAAATCTACCTCTGTCCCAATCAGGAGCGTCTACGGCGTGTTCTAAATCATTAATTGTATTCTGAATTTTCAATTTTAATTCTTCATCACTATGTAACTCTAAATAACTAGCAATTTTATCATAAGCTTCTAAAGCTTTTTCAGAATAATGTCTTTGGTGATCAAAATTATTCGATTTTAGTGCTTTTTTGGAATGATTTAAGGCGTAAGTTGCTTGAGTGTAAGTAGAGTTCCAATCAATTTCTTGACTACTATTGAAGCTAAATAAGAATAGTAGAGGTAGTAATAATTTTATCATTTGGGAGGTTTTTGTAAGTTTTTACTTACTAATTAACGCTACTGATTATTTAATATTGCGCTACCACCAAACAATAAATAATTTTGAATAATCATTATTTTCACTTTTTAACCACACCATTGGAGACCTTTTTCTGTTTATCATTTCTTCTATTTCAGAGTGTATATTTTGTTGTGTTTTATACGCTACATTTTCATGAGGTTTAACAACCCATTCTTTCTTTGTTGGAATGTAAAATTTATGGGCAAAAAAAGTATCATGTTTAAAATTTGTATAAGAAATCCAATACCCAAAAATACTTTCTTTTTTGAAAGGAATAATAGGTTTTTCTTTGTTGAAATACGGAATGAATAATTGTGCTTTAAAACAGGTTTGCGAATTTATCAATAAATTATTTAAATTATTTTTTATCAGTAATTTACAAGCTTCTATTGAATGTAATAGTTTAAATTGTTTCTCTTTTATTTTAGTTAATTTTTGATAAAATGAATCTTTTTTATTAGGCCCGATAAGTTGATGAATTGGGTCAGTATTGGAAAAATCTATCAAGTAAAATTTATAGGTTAATTCAATGTGATAATAAATATTTGTTTTAGTGTTTTTTATAATAAAATCTAACTCGCCAAGTGTTCTATTTTCGTTCCTGATGGGTTCGTTAAAAAGCAAAACTTCATACTCATTTTGTTGTGTGATTAATTGATGAAATATATGTTCTATTTGATGTCCTAATCTTAAATTATTTGGAATCTGTTTTGGAATGAAATTTGAAATATCAATTTCTGGAAAGTTAAATTGTGTAACCTCTAACAATTCTGAATCCCAAAGTGCAGGTGTTTTTAAAAAACCGATAGTTTGTTGTAATTCCATAACTAGTAAATTTACACTTTTTGTTGCGTTAAGGTTTCTTAAATGCTCGTTTTGCTTTTTAAAAATCCTTATTTTTATAGGATGGCTATGAATATTAGAAAAGGATTTCGGTTTGCTACGTATGAAGCGCCAAATCTAACTCCTTTCGAAAAACTCTTTGATATTTTTCAAGAACTCATTACACATACTTCAGGTGATTTTGATGAAGCGATTGATTGGTTAAGAGAATTGGATAAGGAATACGAATTAACAGATGAGAATTACACTATTGAAGACTTTATTGAAGACTTAAAAGCTAAGGGGTATATTCGAGAAGAGTTCAAAGATGGTGGTGGAGACGGTTCTGATGGCGAAAAAAGTAATGGTGATATATCTATTACGGCAAAAATGGAACGTTTAATAAGGCAACGAGCACTAGATCAAATTTTTGGAAAATTGAAACGAAGTGGTGCGGGCAATCATAAAACCGGAAAAACGGGTAGTGGTGATGAGCATACAGGCGAGTTTAGATCATACCGATATGGCGATGGTTTAGAGCATATTTCAATGACAGAGAGCTTAAGAAATGCTCAAATTAATAACGGTATTGGTAATTTTTCGCTTACGGAAGATGATTTAGTGGTTGAAGATACGCATCATAAATCACAAATGAGTACAGTTTTAATGATTGATATTAGCCACAGTATGATACTCTACGGTGAAGATAGAATTACACCTGCAAAAAAAGTCGCAATGGCTCTTGCAGAGTTAATTACAACACGTTACCCAAAAGATACTTTAGATATTTTGGTATTCGGAAATGATGCCTGGCCAATACCCATTAAAGATTTACCGTATTTAAAAGTTGGTCCGTATCATACCAATACGGTGGCTGGTTTGCAATTAGCTATGGATATTCTTAGAAGAAAAAGAAATACCAATAAACAAATTTTTATGATTACCGATGGTAAGCCAAGTTGTTTGCGTATGCCAGATGGTAGTTATTATAAAAATAGCGTTGGTTTAGATGATTATATTGTTGAAAAATGTTATAACATGGCAAGGCAGGCAAGAAAACTTCATGTACCTATAACTACTTTCATGATTGCTCAAGACCCATATTTAATGAAATTTATACGTGAGTTTACAGAAGCAAATAAAGGAAAAGCATTTTTTACAGGATTACAAGGACTTGGAGAAATGATTTTTGAAGATTATGAAACAAATAGAAAGAAAAGGTTAAAATAAAATACGAATACAACTTGTGTTTTAAAACACAAAACCAAAAGAAAAAATATGCAATTGAATTATAAAGAAATAATTACTTTGGGCCAACTTAAAGCTTCAGGGTATAAAAGTAAAAGTATAAAAGACGAACTTAGGGATAACTTAGTCGAAGGTATAAAATCAGGAAAAGAGACTTTTGCTGGCGTTTGGGGCTATGAGAATTCTGTTATTCCTCAATTAGAGCGTGCTATTTTATCTCGTCATAATATAAACCTACTAGGTTTACGTGGACAGGCCAAAACACGTTTAGCACGTTTAATGGTGAACTTATTAGATGAGTTTATCCCGGTAGTTTCAGGTTCTGAAATTAATGATGACCCTTTAATTCCTATGTCTCGTTACGCTATTGAGTTAATTAAAGAAAAAGGAGATGATGCGCCAATTACATGGTTACATCGTGATGAGCGCTTTTATGAGAAATTGGCAACGCCAGATGTTACTGTTGCAGATTTAATTGGAGATGTTGATCCTATTAAAGCAGCGAATTTAAAATTATCGTATGCTGATGATCGCGTAATTCATTTCGGAATGATACCAAGAGCAAACCGTTGCATTTTTGTAATTAATGAGTTGCCAGATTTACAAGCACGTATTCAGGTATCATTATTTAATATTTTGCAAGAAGGAGACATACAAATTCGTGGCTTTAAATTAAGATTGCCTTTAGATTTACAATTTGTATTCACTGCAAATCCTGAAGATTACACGAATAGGGGGAGTATTGTAACTCCATTAAAAGATAGAATAGGCTCTCAAATCTTAACACATTATCCTGATGATATTGAAACGGCTCGTAAAATTACTGAGCAAGAGTCTAGATTAGACCTTCGCCAAAGTGATGCAGTATATGTGCCAGACCTAGCAAAAGATTTGTTAGAGCAAATAAGCTTTGAAGCAAGAGATAGTGAGTATGTTGATGCTAAAAGTGGTGTAAGTGCTCGTACAAGTATTACTGCGTTTGAGAATTTGCTAAGTACTGCAGAACGTAGAGCTTTAGTTACGGGGGTTGATAAAACAATGGTTCGTTTAAGTGATTTTTTAGGCGTTATACCAGCAATTACGGGTAAGATAGAATTAGTTTACGAAGGTGAGCAAGAAGGTGCAGACGGTGTTGCGGCAATTTTAATTGATGATGCTGTAAAAACAACTTTCCCAAAATACTTTCCTAAAATTAATAAATTAGAGAAAAAAGGAGAAGATACTCCTTACGATGAATTATTACATTGGTTTTTTCAAGGAGAAGGTTTTGAGCTTTTAGATGAATACACGGATGAAGAATATAAAAGAGCTTTAGATGATATTCCAGCATTAAATCAATTATTAAAAGAATATCAACCAGAAGTTTCAAAAGAAGATTCTTATTTTTTAAAAGAACTTTTACTATGGGGTTTAGTGGCGTATAAAAAACTGAATAAACATAGATTTGAAGAAGGTTATCAATTTAAAGATTTATACGGTAGTTTTATAAATGGAATTTGATTTAAATACAAAACCCCTTCAATATTGAAGGGGTTTTATTTCATAGCAATTCGTTTTCCCATATTTTAATCTGATAAATCAGTACAAATACTTAAAAACTTTTAAAATAGTCGGAGTTTAATACTTTCCTTACAAATTCATTTATTTCCAAGAGTCAATATCGTTATAATCTTCAAAATTAAATCCTCCAATTTTTTCTTTTCTATAATAGAAAGCTACTAATGTAATTAGTAGCAGAAAAAAATAAAGAACAACAAGTGAAATCCCAATGGGTAAAAATGTATCAGGAATATAATGGTTTTTAAAATCATCGTATGTTGATAATATATAAATCGATTCTAAAAATTTGAACACGTAAATTAAAAAGACAAAATAGAGAGTGTACTCTGTATTTCTCATGGGTAAATCTGGCGGCTCATTTTCATTTGTTTTAAACCACAGCGCATATAAGTACACAAAGTGTACTATTGATAGAATAGGAAATATGTAATTATCATATTCTAGTAAGTAAAATTTGTGTGTGTAAAGTCCGTAAAAACTAAAAACATTTAATACTAGTAAAAGTATTATAGAAGTAATTAAAAGCCTTTTAAAACTAAAGAGTTTACGTATGAATTTCATTTGGTTAGGTTTATTTCGCGGGAAACTGGTGGTTTAAAGAAACATACTCTTGTTTTTATAAATTAATAAATTCGTTGAAATACTAATTTCGTTGAGAAAATGAGTAATTGTCTGTTTAAATAAATGTAGATAATACAGGTTTACATGTTTTTTATTTAAGTAGTATTTTTGCATTAGATTTAAAAATAGATGCAGAAAAAGCGAAATTATTACTTGGTAAAAGTTCAGTTTTTAGGGTTTAGATATAGTGGGTGGCAAAAGCAACCAGGTCAAAAAACTATTGAAGGAATGCTAACCAAAACACTGAAGTATGTTATTGAAGATCGAGTATACAAAATATTAGGAGCGGGTAGAACAGATGCTAAAGTTTCGGCTCTTGAAGCGGCATTTGAATTGTATTTAGATGGAGAACCTATTGAAGATTTAGATGATTTTGTATATTTTTTTAATATTAACCTTCCTCCAGATATTCGAATATTGAGTGTTTCAAAAGCAGAAAAGAAATTTAATATAATACAGCATAGCAAAGAGAAAGAATATGTGTACCTATTTGCATATGGAGAAAAAAGTCACCCTTTTTGCGCACCTTGTTTAGTAACTTTTTTAGGTGATTTAGATTTGGATAAGATGAAGGTTGTAGCCAAAATGTTTGAGGGTACCCATAATTTTAAAGCCTATACGGTTAGAGCAAGCGAGAATAAAAAATTTGTTCGAACAATAAAATCTTGTGAGATAAAAGAGAATACGATTATCTCTGCAAGTTTTTTTCCTGAAAAAACATATGCATTGCACGTTAATGGTGAGGGTTTTATGCGTTATCAGATTAGAATGTTGATGGGTGTTTTGGTTGAAGTAGGTAAGGGGAACCTTAGTGTAAATGATATTGAAGAGTCATTGAAACTTGATTATGACACGCAACTACCTTACGTAGCGCCAGGTTCGGGTTTATTATTAAATAAATTGAAGTTCAAGTAATATTCTTTACATTTAATTATGGGAATTAAAAAAACTAAATTCAAAATTAAAAGGACATCAACTTTACATAAGAAAATGGGGAAGGCTCCTGGTACGATAACGTATATGGGGCAACGTGAAAACACGGAGACTCAAGTGAAAATTATTAATTACGCACAAGAATCTTATGATTTAGTTATACCTGATAGTCTTGAACAAATTGAAGCTACCAAAGATGTATCTGTAACTTCATGGATAGATGTCATTGGAATAAGTGATGAAAGTTATATTGATACTTTAGGAAAACTTTTTGGATTAAATTCATTAGTCTTAGAAGATGCTGTGAATCCGCAACAACGCTCTAAGATTGATGAGTATGATAATTATATTTTTGGGGTTTTTAAAATGTTGTATTTAGATCAAAACCAAGAAATTGTCAGTGAGCATTTAGCAATTACATTATTAGAGTCAAAAGTATTGGTATTTCAAGAGTTAAAAGATGATGTTTTTGATGGTGTCCGTGAAAGAGTTAAAGCATCGTCTGGTAGAATAAGAACTCGTGGCGCAGATTATTTGTTTTTTGCGTTGCTTGATGCGGTAGTAGATAATTATTTTCTTGTACTTGAAAATATCAATCTAAAAATAGAAGTTTTAGAAGAAGAAGTTTACGACAACCCTACATCAGATGTTGCTAAAAGAATTCAAGAATTAAAAAAGGAGGTTTTACGAGTACGTCGTCATATTTTTCCAATGCGAGAATTAATAGGGCGTTTGGTTGACTCTGAAAGTCATTTGATATCAAAGGATACAAAAATTTACCTAAAAGATATTCAAGATCATTGCGTTGAAATTAATGAAAGTCTTCAAATTTATAGAGAAATGTCTATGAGTTTAATGGAAATGTATATGAGTAATATTAGCAATAAAATGAATGAAGTGATGAAGGTATTGACGATTATGGCGTCAATATTCATTCCGTTAACATTTATTGCTGGTGTCTACGGAATGAATTTTGATCATATGCCAGAGTTGCATTATAAGCATGCTTATCCGATTGTCTGGGCTGTTATGATTACAATGTTTATTGTAATGCTAATCTATTTTAAGAGAAAAAAATGGTTATAATGTTAATTATCAAAAATTCCTGATGATAAATAGCGATCACCACGATCACAAATAATACTTACAATAACTCCATTTTCAAGAGTATTTGCTAAACGGATTGCCGCGGCAGCTGCGCCACCACTACTCATACCTGCAAAAATACCCTCTTCTTTTGCTAAACGAATTGTCATAGCAGTAGCTTCTTCTTGGCTAACCTCTAAAACTTGATCAACCTTTGAGGCATTAAATATTTTAGGTAAGTATTCTTGTGGCCATTTTCTAATACCTGGTATGCTAGAATCATCCGTAGGTTGCACACCTACAATTTGTACACCTGAACTTTGCTCTTTCAAATATGTTGAAGTTCCCATAATAGTACCTGTAGTACCCATTGATGAAACAAAATGTGTTACTTTATGATCTGTATCATTCCAAATTTCAGGTCCTGTAGTTTTGTAATGTGCTTTCCAATTGTCGTTATTTCCAAATTGGTTTAGCATATGAAAGCCTTCTTTTTCAACTTTGTTTTCAGCATAATCTCTTGCGCCTTCAATACCAACATTTTTAGGTGTTAAAGTTACTTTAGCGCCATAAGCACGCATTGTTTGTACACGTTCTTTAGTTGCATTTTCGGGCATTACAAGTTCAATATTTAAGCCATAAATACCAGCAATCATAGCTAAAGCAATACCTGTATTTCCACTTGTAGCTTCAATAAGTTGGCTTTCTTTAGTAATATCACCACGATCTAAAGCACTTTTAATCATGTTAAATGCAGCTCTATCTTTTACACTACCGCCAGGATTTTGACCTTCTAATTTAAAATATAATTTAACATTTGGGTTTGTGTTTAAAACACGAGATTCAACTAAGGGAGTATTCCCTATTAAATCTATTATTTTATTTTGCATCTGGTGCTGTTTTTATTTTTATTTCTGATGTATGGTATACTGTCGAATTTGGTGGTACTGACGATGTAATAAAGGCATTTCCACCAATAACACTGTTGGCACCAATAGTTGTTTTGCCACCTAAAATTGTTGCATTTGCGTAAATGGTAACATTTTCCTCAATAGTAGGGTGTCTTTTAGTTTTACGTAAATTTTTAGCAACATAAAGTCCGCCAAGAGTAACACCTTGATAAATTCGTACATTTTCTTTAATAATTGCCGCTTCACCAATAACTACACCAGTACCATGATCTATAAAAAATGATTTACCTATTTGTGCTCCAGGATTAATGTCAACACCAGTTTGTCGGTGTGCATATTCTGTCATCAGTCTTGGTACTAATGGGAAACCTTCAACATATAATTCATGTGCTAACCTATATATGGCAATGGCATAAAAACCAGGGTAGGCCATATATACTTCTTCAATAGTAGATGATGCAGGATCGCAGTTTACAAACGCTTCTGCATCTAAATTTAATTTTTCTAATATCTCAGGGAGTTTTACTACATAGCTATCCCAAACTTTTTTACATGGCTTATCAATTTCCCAACAACCTAACTCTACTAACTCATCAAATAAGGCTTCTAAAGTAGTTAGATTTTCTTCTACTGGAGTATCAATATCAAAAAGGGTGTAAAACAGCTTGTCTGTAAATAGTTGAACCTTCTCTTTAAGTCGAAATCTTAAGTTAGGCTGTTTTTTATGTTGATTTATTTTATCAATAATCAATTTTGAGTCCATAGTATAAAATTGTTATTATCAAAATTAACCATTATTTTAAAAGAGGCTTATAAAATTTGGTTAACTTTCGTTACAATAATCAATTTTTAAGTCGGAATAAAAATATGCTACTAACACAAGAAACATTAAATTTCTTAAAAGATTTAAAAGAAAATAATAATAGAGAGTGGTTTGATGCCCATAAACCTACCTTTAAAGCGCACCAAGCAGAGGTAAAAGCACTTTTTGAAGAAATTTTAGAAGGCTTAAATGTGAATGATGATATTGAAAAATTTAAAATGTTCCGTATTTATCGTGATGTGCGATTCTCAAAAGATAAAACACCATATAAAACACACTTGTCTGGCTCTTTTAGTAGGAGTGGAGCTAAATTAAGAGGAGGTTATTATGTGCGTATTAAACCAAATGATAGTGTAATTGGTGTTGGTTTTTGGGAACCGAATAAAGAGGATTTACTCAGAATAAGAAAAGAATTGGAACTTGATGCCGGTGAATTTAGAGAAATTATAAATGAACCTTCATTTAAAAAAGTATGGGGTACAATTACAGGTGATGAATTAAAAACTTCACCAAAAGGCTTTGATAAAGAGCATAAAGACATTGATTTGATTAAAAAGAAGCAATATATTTTTATTAAAAAATTTACGGATAAAGAAGTTGTCGCTCCTAATTTCTCAAAAAAGGTTATAACTTCATTTACTTCGGTTAGGCCATTTTTTGATTTAATGAGTGATATTTTAACAACAGATTTAAATGGAGAATCGCTTTTAGACTAAAGCGATTTCTTCTTTTTCAAAAGCTTGAATTTGATCTTTTAACCTTTCAACAACCATTTTCATCATACGTTTATTTAATGCTGATGAATTTTGAGTGTATAAATCGTATTCTTCCACAGTAAAAAGCCCTATAACAATACCTTTTAATGAGTTTCTGAACTTTATATCTCTTTGTATAGCATTTTCAATATATTCAAACCTTTTTTCTAAAGAAAGCGTGTAGAATTTATCTTTGTGCTTTGCAATGTAATTTTTAAATACATGTAATAATAATGTATTCTGCATATTTAAAACTTGTCGTAATGTTTTGTTTTGAAAGTACTCTTCACTGCTCATATTATCAGTGATTTTTGCAGTTCCAATTTCCGGTCTTATTTTTAAAAGACTATGCGATCGTTCGTTCATCAGTACATTTTTTTTAAAGATATAGAAATCAATTGTTGGTTTTTAATTTGCTTACAATAGTTTTTAACGAGTTTATAAACATTTCCCTTTTCAATATTTTTGAGGATATTTAAACATCTTACTTATTTCAATAGTCGAATATTATCAAATTCAATAAATTGTAAGCAGGCATTTTTCATATTCAAAAAACGAAAAATGATTTATGAATATTGTTATTTATCCTGAAATTTCTTTACTAATTTTGTATCATAAAATAGAAAAATATGCGATTTCATACTAGAAAATGGGTTAAACCAGGAGATTTAAATGCAAACGAAACTCTTTTTGGAGGTAGAGTATTAGCTTGGATAGATGAAGAAGCGGCATTGTATAGTATAATACAGCTTGAGAGCAAAAAAGTGGTTACTAAATACATGTCTGAAATTAACTTTATGAGTAGTGCTGTAAAAGGCGATGTGGTTGAAATTGGTATTGAAGTAGTATCATTCGGTAAATCATCACTTACTCTTAACTGTGAGGTGCGTAATAAAATGACACATGAAACTATTGTTACTGTAGATAATATTATTATGGTAAACTTAGGTGAAAACGGCAAGCCAGTTGCTCATGGTAAAACTAAAATTGAGTATGTTAAAGATCGTTTAGCGTCTCAAGAAAAGTTATAATTGCTATTTAGTATTAATAAAATTCTATTATAAAACGCTAATTTTTTTATTTCAATTGGTGTTTTATAATAGTTATATCAATTAGCTGTATATCAGTTAATTATTAAATTGTGTTTAATTTTTAAGAAATAGTACAAAATTGTGCTTATATCTGTAAAATACACATTTTAACGATATTAGACTTCACGTATAGTTGTTTTTACAACATAAATACTCCAATAGGTAACATTTTATTGTTCAAATAACCACTTTAGGGCATTTTTATAGTGACATAACCAAATACCACTATAAATTTGAAGTCTAACGAACTACTTTCTTATCTTTCAAAAGTTGAGTCAAAGCTAAATAGCTTTTCTTTTGAAGAACTAAGTACACAAGAAACTGCTGAATTGAAAAAGTCTATAATGTCTTTTAAAGATAATTTAGACAGTAAGACTAGAGATGCTGAAGTTGAAAAAAATAAGACTGTCACTAAACTTCAACCAAATAGACATTTAAATAATTCTCAAGAAATGCTGATTGCAAAAGTCAGTCATGAAATTAGAACCCCTTTAAATGGTATTATCGGTTTTACAGATTTATTAGCAGAAGAAGATTTATCAGAGAGACAACAAACTCATGTAAATGCAATACAATCAGCTTCAAATACATTGCTGAATTTAATTAATGAACTTCTAGAGCATTCAAAATTAAGTTCAGGGACTTCACATTTTGAAAATGTAGATTTCAATTTAAGAAACCTTATTACAGATGTTTCATACTTATGCAAAACATTAATTGTTAACCCTGAAATAGATTTTAAGGTTAGCATTGCTGATAATGTACCTTCAATTATAAATGGAGACCCATCAAAACTTTCTCAAATATTATTAAACTTATTAGGTAATGCTATAAAGTTTGTAAATAAAGGAAGTATAGAATTACAAATAGCTGTAAAGATTTTAGATGTTAAAAATCTAACCTTAGATTTTTATGTAAAAGATACAGGCATAGGAATACCAAAAGGTAAACTAAATACCATATTCGATTATTACAAACAAGCAGAAATTGATACCCAAAAAAATTACGGAGGCACAGGTTTAGGTTTAAGTATAGTTAAACATATAATTGAAACATTACAAGGTAAAATAAATGTATATAGTGAGTTAGGTGTTGGTACAACTTTTAATTTCACATTACCTTATATAGTAAGTAGTTACGTTCAAAAAGACAGGTCGTTAGAAGTAGATATAGACTTATCAAAACAAGAAGAGCAAATTAAAACAATGAGTATTCTTGTGTTTGAAGATAACATACTAAATCAAAAACTAATACAAAACAGATTAGAAAATTGGGGATGTAAATGTTATGTAACCGATATGATTGAAAAGGGTATGGGCATTTTAGAAAATGAGAAAATTGATGTTATTCTTATGGATTTAAGAATGCCAGAAACCACAGGGTTTGAGGTTTCAAAAAGGATAAGGGCGAATAAAATATCAAAAATAAATACGATACCTATAATCGCTTTAACAGCAGATTTAACAATACAAGATAAAAAATTGTGTAAGGAAAGTGGTATAAATGACTATATGTTAAAACCATTTGATTCAAAAAAATTATTACACAAGCTAACCACTCAAATTAACCCCCTAAATATAAAAGATAGTATGGATTCGCAACCAATAGTATCAAGATTGAATGAGACAGACCAATTAGATGTTGATTTGTCAAATGTTTTAGAAGAATGTTTTGGCGAAACTGATGTTCTTGAAGAGTTAGTGCGTTTATATAAAAATAATGCAGTAGAGTTTATTGGAAAAACTAAAATTAATTTAAAAAACTCTGATTTTGAAGGAATTAGATTTAATACTCATAAAATTAAAGCAGGTTTAAAATTGATGAAAACCTTTGGTTTGTATCGTATAGTTGAACAAATGAATACCATTTGTAAGCAAGATCAAGATATTAAATATTTAAATTTTCTATATGATTGTTTTTTAACTGAATATGGATTAGTAGAAAAAGCTATAGATAGTTTTATAACGGATTTAAAAAACAAATAATTGAGACAGCCTTATGAGTACAATTAAATTATTATTAGCTGAAGATGATGAACTATTAGCTTCTCTATTAAATTTTCGATTAAAAAAAGGAGGATTTGATGTAGCTATTTGTACTGATGGAAAAAAAATTAAAGAATACCTAAAAGATAATACACCTGATATTATTGTAAGTGATATTATGATGCCTTATTTCTCAGGATTAGAAATTACTGACTATGTTCGAAATACCTTAAAACTTGATATTCCTATTATCATTCTTTCATCGGCTGGTAATGAAGAAAATATTTTAAACGCTTTTAAATTAGGGGCTAATGATTTTTTATCTAAACCTGTAAGTCCTGCAGAATTAATTTTACGTTTAAAAAAAGAATTAACCAATAAAGTAATATAAATCAACCTATAAATTGAAGCTCCCGACTCTAAATATATATAGTTTAGTAAAGGCCCCATTAATTCATCAAGATTTAATTTGGGACCTGACTTTCTTGTTTGGAGGTTTATCTGTAGTATATTTTTCGTGTATATTTTATTATAAATCAAAACTTAAAAAACACAATGTAGATAAAGCTAAGCGAAAAAAAGAGCTTACTCCACTTGTAAGTGAATTTTTATTTTATAATGAAAAAGAGGGCTCTCTACCTGAAAAAAATAGCTACATAAATAAAAAAATTGAGATTAGAGAATTATTAAAAAATCATAAGAATAAAGCTGTTTTAACTGAGATTTTGCTGGACCTTAAGATTGATGTGTCTGGAGAAACCAGATTGGTTCTTTTTAAATTATATAGAGATTTACATCTTGATGAATATGCTTTTGAATGCTTACATAGTTTTAAATGGGTCAAAGTTGCTAGAGGTATGTTTCAGCTTACACAAATGCAAGCTACTGAATATTATGGTTTTATAAGTAAATTTATTAATGATAGGCGACCAGTTGTAAGGGAGCAAGCTGAAATATCTACAGTTACTTTATTACACGAAGGAATCTCTTATTTTTTAGATAACACAAAATATAAAATATCTGAATGGCAACAGCTTAAAATTTTAGAGGTGCTTACCAATTTGGAAAATTTTGATCCTCCAAGATTTTACAAATGGCTTACATCAAAAAATAAATATGTTGTTTTATTTTCGCTAAGGTTGATTAAGCATTATGATCAAAATGATGGAGAAAAATCAATCATAACATTAGTAAAACATAAAGATGCTCAAATTAAAAAAGAAGCAATACACTGTATAAAAAAATTCAATTTTACAAATTCAAGAAAACAATTAAAAGCGGTTTTTTGGAAGAATAAGGTTGATGTTAAAATTGCAATATTAGATACATTGGCTGAATTTGGTTTTGAAGAAGATATCGCATTTTTAGAAACAGTCGAAAATAAAGAATCAAACTTTTTAGTAAAGAGCAAAGCAATAAGTTCAATTAATTCAATTTTACCGGGAACAGTAGTTCCTACAGAGAATATTGAAGTTTTAACACCTGAAGAAAATAGTTCAATTAAAGTTAATATTAAAGAAGAAACTTTAAAGGTAGATCTAACAGAGGAAGAAGAAGAAATAATTGAACACATATTAACGGAACGTGAGGTGGGGATTATTGATGATAACTCTATTCAAACAAAAGGTAGTAAAAGCAGTGTTTTTGAATCACTTTTCAATTTTTGTGATTTAGAAACCAAATTGTTCATGATTGATCAAATGGTTGAAATAGGATCTAAGAAAGAAGCACTTTTTTTACAAACTCTTATCGATCATGGAAATAAAGCTGTGCGTAAAAGAGCTTTACAGGTTAAGCTTCAGTTAGAAAAAAGTGTAGATCTGTTAGAGAATGGTATTGATTACGAGCAAAATGAAACTACCGCTAAAAAAGAAGATGTAGAGGTTAAAATTGTAGAGAATGTAAATGTACTTCTTCGTGATAATGAAATACAAGTTATACATAATACTCAATTAAAATCTTTAGAGTTTTGCTTTCTAAAAGAAGAAGTTGTAGTACCTAAACCTTTTGATATTTTAGAAGTTGAATTTCACATGGATACTTTAAAGCCTTTTATATCTAAAGAGAGGCAAGAGACAGAAGGGTTTAACAATGTTGTTGAAGCTAATGGAGGTTTGACTAAAGATGAGCGTAATTTTTTTAATAAATATTTAGAATTCCCAAATTCATCAAAAGATAAGTTTAATGGATAACGGTGTTTTCAATATCATATTAGATTATATAAACATTGTGTTTTTTGTGTTTACTGTCGTGCTGTTTACATTTTTTACATTAATGGGATATTTATCTACACGTAATTCACTTCATTATAAAGACAAAAACAGCTTTGGTGATTTGTCAAAAGTAATGGCTTCTCCATTAGCACCAAGCATTACAATTATTGCGCCCGCATATAATGAAGAAATGACAATTGTTGAAAATATAAGGTCTTTACTTTCGTTAAAGTATGTTGATTATGAAGTAATGGTTGTTAATGATGGTAGTAAGGATGATACCATGCAAAAAATGATTGACGCTTATGATTTAGAGAAGATTGAACAACGTATTGATCCCAATTGGAAATCAAAACCTATACGAGGTATATATAAATCTAAACATCGTTCTTTTGCCAAGCTTACAGTCATAGATAAAGAAAATGGTGGCAAGTCTGATGCTTTAAATACAGGTATGTATTTATCAACTAATCAATACGTTGGTTGTATTGATGTTGATTGCTTGTTGTTGCCCGATGCATTATTACATGTTGTAAAATCATTCTACCAACAAACAGAAAAAAGAGTAATAGCGGTAGGTGGTGTAATACGGGTAGCTAACTCATGTGTTATTAATGGTGGTGCTTTAGAACAAATTAATCTACCAGAAAACCTATTAGCGAAATTTCAGTTATTAGAGTATACAAGATCTTTTTTGCTAGGTAGAATGGCTTTTGGTTGGCTTGATAGTCTACTTATTATTTCAGGAGCATTTGGTTTTTTCGATCGTGAAATTGCTTTGGCAGTTGGGGGTTATGATACCAATACTGTGGGTGAAGACATGGAAATTATTTTTAGAATGCGCAGGTATATGGTAGAAAATAAATTACCGCATACTATTGAATATATTCCTGATCCATTATGTTGGACAGAGGTTCCTGAAAGTAGAAAAATATTAATAAACCAACGCGATCGCTGGTCAAGAGGTAATTTAGAAACTTTGTACACTCATAAAGAAATGTTTTTTAATCCTAAGTATGGCAGATTAGGGTTGTTAAGTTACCCGTATTGGTTTTTTTACGAATGGTTGGCGCCATTGCTAGAGTTTTTTGGTTTTTTTTCAATCATACTATTCTATTATTTAGGTATTATAAATTTGCCATTCTTTATAGCAATAACAAGCGTGATTTATATGTACTCAATCATGTTTAGTTTATACGCCATTTTATGGGAAGTTTTCTCATATAATCAATATAATAAAACAACTGATATTTTAAAATTAATAGGTTGTGCGCTAATTGAACCCTTTATTTTTCACCCAATAGTGGTTTTTGCTGCAGTTCGAGGTAATTATAAAAAACTATTTAAAATAAAATCAGGTTGGGGTACAATTACAAGGAAAGGGTTTGCCAAAGCAACATAATAATATAGATGCAGTTAACTAACGAAAAAAATAAAGAAACTACTTTAAGAGAGTACACGAGGCTAATTATTGCCTTCTTGTTTTGTCTTGTCGTACTCTCTGTTTTTCAATATGCAATGCTATACTTTAAAGGAGTTATTGATAGTATTTTTAATGTAAGTTTTGTATTGTCAGTTGTTCATCATTTGGGCTATAGTTCTTTTATAGGTATTCTTTTGGTATCTTTTTTTAGATTGATAGAATATTTTAAACCTAAAAAAGGATTCAAATTTATTTATGGATGCTTATTAGTTTTGTTGTCTGTAGAAAGTGCATTAATGTCTTATTTTATTTTAGAGTATACACCGTATGAGGCAAGTATATTCAATAATAATTTTGTTGATAGTGTTTTCTTGGTTCATAACACACCTGGTTTTTTATTTTACTGGGTAATTGGGCTAATAGCATTACTTTTTCTTTTTGTGTATTTCTATAAGTTAACTGTGAAATTTTACCATCATATAAGTAACATGTTTCCGTTAACTATTGTTTTTTTAACTGTTTTTATAGCTACTTTATTTACAGAAGGCAGGCCTATAAATGAGAATAAGACTCAGTACTTAGTTTCCACTTTTGTTATAGAAAAAAATGTTGATATTAAAAATGGTAAAAAAAGCCAGTTTACTAATGAGGAAATTGTCTGGATAAACAGTCAGTTTAATGGTCATGATTTTGATAATGCTTATAAAAAAGCACGTCAATTTGCATTTGATAAAAATTATGAAAAAGCTCAATTGCTTATAAGATATATTCTATCAGAAATTCCAAATCATATTGATGCAAAAATTTTAGAAGGTAGATTATATGCTTGGAATGGCAACTACGAAAAAGCAATTCAAGTGTTTGAAGAATGTTTAGTATTAAATACTTCTTACGATGATACTTATAAGGCACTATTAGATGTTTGTTACTGGTCGGATGAAAATGAGAAAGTACTCTACCTTTTTGATGAGATTGAAATTAACACCATAAATAGTCCAGAATTAGTTGAAAAAATAGCTAGAGCGTATCATCGCGTTAAAGAAAATCCTGAAAATCCCAAAATCTCAAATCTTAAAATAGAAGTCTTTTTAGCTTCAGTAGAATAACATGTATTTAAAACAATTCCTACATATACTATTATTTAGTCTGTTTTTCTTAGCTGTAAATGCACAAGGTGTTGATGTCTATAAAGGTAATCCTGATGCTTCATTTCTTGCGGCGCGAGAACTTGCTTTTTCAGGTGAAAATGAAATAGCGAGAGATACTTTAGTATTAATACTTACTGAATACCCTGATTATATTGATGTTCATAATTTATTAGCTAAAACCTACAGTTGGGAGGGTAATTATAATGTAGCTCGTGGTCAATTTAATAAAATCTTATCAAAAGAACGTAATACTAAAGAAGTATGGATTAGTGCTATAAAAAATGAATTTTACGCAGGAAATTATGGAATAGCATTAGGTTTGTCAAATAAAGCATTAATTCATTTTAAGGATGATGAAGACTTGTTGGCTTTGAAAAATAAAGCAACTTTTAAAATTAATCCTCGAGATGTTGAAGACCCTCAGACGTCATTTTTAATAGCGGAGGAACTTGCTTTATCTGGTAAGCGAGAGGTAGCAAGAGACACTTTGGCTTTACTATTAAAGGATTATCCTAATCATGTTGAAGGTAAAAGTTTATTAGCTAAAACACATAGTTGGGATGGTGATTATGATGTTGCTCGCAGTGAATTCAATGAAATTTTAACAAAAGATCACAATAGTAAAGAAGTGTGGATAAGTGCTATTGAAAATGAATTTTCAGCAGGAAATTATGAAATAGCTTTGGGTTTAGCGAATAAAGCATTGTTGTTTGCTAAAAAAGACAGAGATTTATTGAAATTAAAAAACAAAGCTCAATACCTTATTGATCCTCCTAAAGTTGAAGACCCTGATGGTTCATTTGAAACAGCGCGACAATTAGCATTTTCAGGTAAGCGAGAAATAGCCAGAGATACTTTAGAGGTAATTATAAGTAGGTATCCAAGTTATGTTGATGCTCATAATTTAAAAGCCAAAACTTTTAGTTGGGATGGCGATTATGATATAGCTCGAGAGGAATTTAATAAAATTTTATTAAGAGAACAAGAAAATAAAGAAGTGTGGGTTGGTGCAATTAACAATGAATTATTTGCTGAAAACTATAATACTGCAATAGGATTGTCTAATAAAGCATTATTGATATTTAAAGATGATAAAGAGCTTTTAAAATTAAACCACAAAGCGTTATTAAATTTAGATCCACCGGAAATTGTAAACCTAGAATCTAAATTTTTAATAGCTCAAAATTTAGCTTTTGAAGGTAAACGAGATGTAGCAAGAGATACTTTAGATTTAATTTTAACTAAATATCCAGACTATATTGATGCACAAAATTTAAAAGCTAAAACATACAGTTGGGATGGTGATTATGATACAGCTCGTGCTTTATATAATAGAATTTTATCAAAACATCATGAAAATAGAGAAGTTTGGGTTAGTGCAATCAATAATGAGTTTTATGCTGAAAACTATGCTACAGCATTAGGGTTATCAAATAAAGCATTATTGTATTTTAAAGATAATTATAACTTTTTAAAATTAAAAGAGAAAGCAATTGATGCAATTGAAAACCCCAAAATTGAACAACAACTCATTGTAGAAAACGATACGCTTAAAAATGGTATAGAAGTTACAGCGGCTATGGATATTTTTGATGTTGAATATGATCCTATGTATTATGGTAGTCTTGCGTATAGTAGAACTACTAAATATGGTAAAATAATACCTAAAATAAATTATAGCAATCGTTTTAATACTAACGGAGTTCAATTTGAAGTAGATGCCTATCCGCAATTTTCTGATAAGGTGTATGCGTATTTAAATTACGGATATTCGAATTCTAGTATTTATCCTAAACATAGAGCAGGAGCGGAGGTTTACACTGGTTTACCTAAAAACATGGAAGCTTCTTTAGGAGTTCGTTTTTTAGATTTTATTACAAACAAAGTAACTATTTATACTGGTTCTTACGGTTTGTACACTGGCAATTATTATCTTTTATTACGTGGCTATGTAACACCTTCAGAAAATAACACATTCAATCTATCAGGAAATTTAATGGCCAGAAAATATTTGAAAGATAGGTACAATTATTTGGGCTTAAATTTTACTTATGGTTATTCTTCAGATTTAAAACAATTTATAAGTGACAATGTTTTGCTTGCTGAAACAATTCTTTATTTGGAGTCGCAACAACTTAACTTAGAGTATCAATTTACAACAAAGGGCAATTCAAACCCGTATAGAGCATTTTTAGGTGTAACAAGGCAAGAGTTGAGTTTTGATGCGAATAATTTTTTCTACGCGGCAACTTTAGGTTTTAGTTACCAATTTAAGTTTTGAAAATATTTAACTTAAACTTCACTAAGTTTTACAACACTTTTTAAGCATTACACCACATTATCTTGTAGAAACTCTGTTGTTCAAATATATTTATACTATAATTATTCCAAATCTTACTACATATGTTATACGATACTTACGGAGAAGAATACCTAACCTTCTTACAAGACCTAAATGAGATTTTAAGTTTAAATGAATTAGTTGAATTAGATTTTTTTTAGAATCAACCTTTAATAGAAAACAAATATTATGGCAAACAAGAATGACAACACTGCGTATGTAAATTTCATTAATAGCTTAAATGAAATTTTAGGAAATTATAATATTAATGAGCTCAACTGCTCTTAAAATAATAAAGGCTCACTAAATAAGTGAGCCTTTATTATTTTATTAATTGTGATAGTAAAAATTACCCCAAGTAAGTCTTTAAAATTTTGCTTCGAGAATTATGTTTTAATTTTCGAATAGCTTTTTCTCTAATTTGACGTACACGTTCACGCGTTAAGTCAAAAGTCTGACCAATTTCTTCAAGCGTCATAGAATGTTGATCACCAATACCGTAGTATAATTTAACAACATCAGCTTCACGTTGAGATAATGTTTCTAAAGCTCTATTAATTTCAATATTAAGAGATTGTTGTAACAAAGTTTTATCAGGGTTAGGAGATTCTCCAGAACCAATTACATTATACAAGTTAGAATCTTCACCTTCTTTTAGAGGCGCATCCATTGATACGTGTCTACCAGTATTTTTAAGCGATTGTTGTACTTCACCAACAGTCATTTCTAATTCCTTAGCAATTTCTTCAGCTGAAGGTGGTCTTTCATGTGCTTGTTCTAAGTATGAAAACGCTTTTTTAATTTTATTGATAGAACCAATTTTGTTCAATGGTAATCTAACAATACGTGATTGTTCTGCTAGTGCTTGTAAAATAGATTGTCTAATCCACCATACAGCATAAGATATAAATTTAAAACCACGAGTTTCATCAAAACGTTTTGCAGCCTTCACTAAACCAACATTTCCTTCATTAATTAAATCTGGCAATGTTAATCCTTGGTTCTGATATTGTTTTGCTACGGAAACTACGAATCTTAAATTTGCAGTGGTTAATTTTTCTAAAGCAACTTGATCTCCTTCTCTAATTCGCTGTGCTAAATCAACTTCTTCATTTGCTGTAATTAAATCGATTTTGCTGATATCTTGCAAGTATTTATCTAACGATTTTGACTCTCTATTGGTTACCTGCTTAATTATCTTTAGTTGCCTCATATATCTATTTATTGTTCGAAGTTACATAATACATTTTTTTATTGACTTTTCAAAACAAATATGAATAAATGATTGCTTTTTGTGAAAAAATTAAGAAATAGGTGTAATTGTCAATAGTTTTTCATTAAACTCTATCTTTGTAAGCATGAGCAAAAGAGCCTTAAAGGAGTACGTTTCAGAACTACCCAAAAAAGAGTTGGAATTACAATTATTAGATCTTTACGATCGTTTTCCGTTGGTCAAAGAATATTATAATTTTATATTTAATCCTAAAGAAGATAAGTTAATTCAAGACGCTAAAGTTAAAATCTCTAATGAGTATTATCCTTTAAAGCGAAAACGAGCAAGATTGCGCAGATCTATTGCACAAAAATTTATAAAACATTTTTTAAAATTAGGTGTTGAGGCTCATTTAGTTGCTGATGTTATGTTGTATAATATTGAAATAGCACAATCATTTTCTTCTGAAAAAAAAGTAGCCGATACTTTTTACAAAAGCATGCATAATTCTTTTGATCAAGCAGTAGTTTATATTTCTCAAAATGGTTTGTTGGCCGATTTTAAAAATAGGGTCGTTACAATCTATAATGAAGCTGAAAAGCAAGACTGGCTTAACTTTGAAGATTTTTCTAGAACTTTAGATAAAATAGAATAGTTATTTTTTTAATATTTTGAATAGCTAAAATTTCTTTTAGGCACAAAAAGCCGCTAGTTTTGTAAAATTGGCATTTTCGATTTTTTTAAGTAAAAATTGAGAATAAATTTTAACTAAAAGCGCTTTAAGTTTGCAGCAAAAAATCAAAGAAAAGAAGCTTTACGATTATCAACAGAAAGATTTAGATCAGATTTTTAAATATTTTGACGAATCAAATGATGATGTGAATTTGTTATACCAGCTGCCTACTGGTGGTGGAAAAACTGTGGTGTTTTCTGAAATTGCAAGGCGTTTTATAAGAGAGCGCAATAAAAAAGTTGTGGTACTTACCCACAGAATCGAATTAGGTGCTCAAACTTCTAGAATGTTGAATGGTTTTGGTGTAAAAAACAAGATTATAAATAGCAATGTTAAAGAGTTAAAAGACCAAGATGAATATAAGTGTTTTGTGGCTATGGTTGAGACACTTAATAATAGGCTACAAGAAGAAAAAGTTGAAATAAATAATATAGGACTTGTTATTATTGATGAAGCACATTATAATTCATTCCGAAAACTATTCAAATATTTTGAAAATTCAATAATTTTAGGGGTAACAGCAACACCGTTAAGTTCTAATGTTAAACTTCCTATGAAGGATAACTATAAGAAACTTATTATAGGTGAATCCATACAATCGTTGATAGATAAAAACTTTTTAGCAAAAGCAGAAGTTTACAATCGCGATGTTAGTTTAAAGACCTTAAAATTAGGAGTTGGTGGTGATTATACAGTAAAATCATCTGAGGAATTATATGGGAATTTTAGCATGTTAAGTAAGCTTGTTTCTGCTTATGAAGATATTGCAAAAGGTACCAAAACCTTAATTTTTAATAATGGTATAAATACCTCCATTTATGTGTATGAAACTTTTAAAAAAGCAGGTTATAACATTCGTCATTTAGATAATAAAAACAATGCTACGGAGCGTAAAGAAATACTTAAATGGTTTTCTGAAACTCCAGGCGCAATACTTACCTCTGTGAGTATATTAACAACTGGTTTTGATGAACCTACGGTAGAAACAATCATTTTAAATAGGGCAACAAAATCATTAACTTTATACTTTCAAATGATTGGTAGAGGCTCTCGCGTTTTACCAAATAAGGACAAGTTTACAGTGCTTGATATGGGTAACAATGTTGCGCGTTTTGGTATGTGGGATGCTCCTATAGATTGGAAAGAAATTTTCTTGTTTCCAGATTTTTATCTTGAAAATATTAAGAATGATGAAGAAATTGAGCGCAACTTCGTATATGAAATGCCAGATTCTTTAAAAGAGCAATTTTCAAATTCTGCTTCTCTTGAGTTTGATGTGAAAGCGGAATACAAAAAAGTATTTTCTGCAGGTAAAAAATCTAAATTAGTATTAGAGAAAAGTATCAATCAGCATGCTCAAATATGTTTTGAGAATAGTGAAGATGTTTTTGATGCTCGTATTTTGGCTAAACAACTAAAAGACGAGATAGAATACAGAGTACGTTTGTATTCCTATTGTATAATGAATAATACCAAAAATTATAAAGAGTGGTTAGCTGAAGATTATGAACGTAAATTACGTTTGAAAATCTCTCAGAAATTTTCAGATAAGCTATAATATTAAATGCAAAAAGTACTTTTTATAGGTGTTAATTGGCCAGAACCTTCAACAGCTGCGGGTTCTCGAATTATGCAGTTAATTAAAGTCTTTATTACTAATGAGTTTCAAGTAACTTTTTCAAGTACAGCAACTACTTCAAATTTATCTTTTGACTTAGAAAAATTAGGAGTCTCAATGGTTCCTATTCAATTAAACGATGCTGGTTTTGATGTTTTTATAAAAGAATTACAGCCTACTATTGTTGTTTACGATCGTTTTTTAACCGAAGAACAATTTGGTTGGCGTGTTGCTGAAAATGTACCAAATGCATTGCGAATTTTAGATACAGAAGATTTGCATAGTTTGAGAACAGTTAGGGCAGATTTGTATAAAAAAAACATTCCTTTTTCTACAGCTATTTGGTTACAAAGTGATGTTGCTAAAAGAGAGATTGCAAGTATATATAGGTGTGATATTTCTTTAATTATTTCGAGTGTTGAAATGCAGTTGTTGCAAAAACATGTACAACTAGATTCAAGTTTGTTATTGCATTTGCCTTTTATGGAAAAGTCTATTTCTGAGGTTGAAAATAATGAACTATCAACATATGATACTAGAAAAGATTTTATTTGTATTGGTAATGGTAAACATGCACCTAATGTTGATGCTGTTCTATGGTTAAAAAAAACGATTTGGCCGTTAATTAGAAAACAACTTTCAACCGTTAATTTACATATTTATGGTTCCTATTTACCGCAACAAATTATGCAAATGCATAAACCCACTGAAGGTTTTTATGTAGAAGGATTTGCTGATAATTTGAAAGAAACGTTTACTGCTGCCCGAATTAATTTGGCTCCTTTACGATTTGGAGCAGGTCTAAAAGGAAAACTTTTAGATGGAATGCGTTTCGGAACACCAAGCATTACAACGCTAATAGGCGCAGAAGGAATGAGCAAAACAACTTATTTTGATGAGTTTGCTTTTGGTAATGAGGTTGATTTTGCAAATAAAGCTGTTCAAATTTATACTGATGAAATAGCATACAAAAAAGCGCAACAAGTTGGCTTTAAGGTTGTTAATACTGAATATAATAGAACTTTTTTAGCAGAAAAGTTAATAAACACTATTAATAAAGTTCAAAATAACCTTCAAATGCATCGTAATTCAAATTTTATTGGTTCTTTATTAATGCATCAATCTATGCAAAGCACCAAGTATATGTCTCGTTGGATTGAGGCTAAAAACAAATAAGATTCTTTTCAACTTCAATACGCATACTTCATATTTACCCTTTGAATACTTATCTTTAACCCGATAAAGATAAAATATACAATGAGCGATATTAATTGGGAAACGGTAAAAGAATTTGAAGATATAACCTATAAGAAATCTAATGGAGTAGCGCGTATAGCTTTCAACAGGCCAAATGTCAGAAATGCATTTAGACCTAAAACTACAAGTGAGTTATACCAAGCCTTTTATGATGCGCAAGAAGATACTTCTATAGGTGTAGTATTACTTTCTGCTGAAGGACCTTCAACTAAAGACGGAATTTATTCTTTCTGTAGTGGTGGCGATCAAAAGGCTAGGGGGCATCAAGGTTATGTTGGAGAAGATGGTATGCACCGTTTGAATATTTTAGAGGTTCAACGTTTAATTCGTTTTATGCCAAAAGCAGTTATAGCTGTTGTACCTGGTTGGGCAGTTGGTGGCGGACATTCGTTACACGTAGTTTGTGACTTAACTTTGGCGAGTAAAGAGCATGCTATTTTTAAACAAACAGATGCCGATGTTACTAGTTTTGATGGTGGTTATGGTTCTGCTTATTTAGCTAAAATGGTAGGTCAGAAAAAGGCAAGAGAAATTTTCTTTTTAGGACGTAACTATTCTGCGCAAGAAGCTTATGAAATGGGAATGGTAAATGCTATTATTCCTCATGATGAGTTAGAAGATACTGCTTATCAATGGGCTCAAGAGATTTTAGAAAAATCACCAACGTCAATAAAAATGCTAAAATTCGCTATGAATTTGACAGATGATGGTATGGTTGGGCAACAAGTATTTGCAGGTGAAGCAACACGTTTAGCATATATGACTGATGAAGCAAAAGAGGGTAGAAATGCCTTTTTAGAAAAACGTAAGCCAGATTTCGGAAAAAATAAATGGATTCCTTAGTCGCATTGTAAATGCTATAAATAGAAAAAGACCTTTTCAATTAAGAAAAGGCCTTTTTACGAGAACACTATATGAAAATGAAAATTTTTATTTCGTTTTTATTACACTGCTAAGGTACACCGGTTGTTCGTTGTTTTATAACTATTGTTGTGAACAAGCTTAAAGATGTGGTGTATATTTAAAAAGTGTATTTTACTAATAATTATTACGAATAAAACTTTGTATGTCGTTTAAAAAATTAAATCCAGAACTAAAAGAAGCTTTAGCAAATGTTGAAATTACAGAGCCTACTGTTTTTCAAAAAAATATACTTTCTAAAATAAAAGGAGGCGCAAGTTTGTATGGTATTGCACCTGATGGAGCTGGAAAAAGTACAGCTATTGTTATTGCAACTTTACAAAAATTAGAATGCAAAGCTTTTGAAGATGCACCTAGAGCATTAATTTTTGTAAAAGACAAACAAGCAGCTTTAGCCTTAAAAGATGAGTTTGATAAAGTTACTCGTAGGATGGATATTAGAGTTTACTGTGCTTATGATGAGCAAAGTTTAGAAGATCAAAGAGCTGATATTTATGACGGAGTTGATGTTGTAATCGCAACTCCAAAACGATTGAATAAAATATTTTACTTAAACGGAATTAATTTAGCAAAGCTGAAACTTTTTATTGTGGAAGATGCTGAGTTTTTGGTGAAAGCGAGTGCATATTCCGATTTGATTAGAACTCCTGAAAGTCTTGATAAATGCCAGTATATTGTTTTCTCAACAAAGTTTGATGAGCGTATGGAGCGTATGCAAGATATTTTTATGTACAATGCTCAAATTGTAAAAACAAAATAGATCTCACCATTCAAGTTCATATAATAAAAAAGAGCTTTGTCTTGTGAACAAAGCTCTTTAAACGAGAACACTATATGAAAATGAAAAAAATTATTATTTCTTAATTACTTTATAAATGTAGTACTCATACACGCATTCACATAACTATTGTTGTCAATTACTGAATAGTTGTGGTTAACTACTTAATACAGTATATTTAAAACAATAATTTTTGTCTTAGAGGTTTTTTATGAGGTTTAATTGGTGTTGTATTAGTGTTTTATTTCTTTTTATGATTAGTTGTGGACAAAAAGAGAAGGAGCAATTAGATTTAAAAGATTGGATACCATTAGATGTTACGGTAACTGCATATAATACTTTCCCGTCACAAACTACAGCATACGATTCTGATATTGCCGCTTGGGGTGACACTTTAAAACCTGGAATGAAAGCTATTGCGATTTCCCGAGATTTACTACGTAAAGGTTTGGATTACAATACAATGGTTCGTATTGATACTATTCCGGATACATTTTATGTTAAAGATAAAATGCATTTTAAACACCGTAATAAAATTGATATTTTTATGGGAAAGAACAAACAAAAAGCATTAGATTGGGGACGAAGAAAACTTACTATTTTTTATTTTCCTAAAAAAGATAGTCTTACAGTAAAAGATACTGTTCACTGATTATTGTATTTTTAAGTGTCTTTTTTAATCTCAATTTATGTATAAATTATTGCTGTTTATAAGTACGTTGGTGTTTTTTACCTCATGCAATTCGACCAAAACTATAGTCGATAAACCTATTGTTTTTAATGAAGAAAGAAAACAATTAAGTTTAGAATACTTAGCTGAACGTTATGGTTTAGAGCAAAATACCCCTACGATAATTCCTAAAATGATTGTACTGCATTGGACAGTTATACCAACTTTAGAAAAATCTTTTGAAGCGTTTTATAACCCTACATTGCCCAATTGGCGACCAGATATAAATTCGGTTAGTGGTTTAAATGTGTCTTCACATTTTTTAGTTGATCAAGATGGTACAATATATCAATTATTACCAGAGACTACTATGGCTAGGCATGTGATAGGTTTAAACCATTGTGCTATTGGTATTGAAAATGTTGGTGGCACTCACGATTTGCCTTTAACTAGAGCACAATTAAAATCGAATGTTTGGTTAATTAATTATTTAAAATCTAAATATGATATTGAGTATTTAATTGGGCATTATGAGTACACCAATTTTATTGGTCATAAACTCTGGTTAGAAAAAGACGAAAATTATAGAACCGTAAAAGAAGACCCTGGAGAAAATTTTATGAAAAAAGTGAAAAGAGCTACTAAACAATTAAATTTTAAGTCCGTGCCTAAAAAATAATATTTCAATTTATGAAAATAAGAATTACCATTATTACAGTATTGTGTTCAATGTCTTTATTAAGTCAAGAAAAAGACATAACAACTTCTTTGTATGATACTTATGAAAAATATAAAGAAACTTCAATTACAAAAAGAAGAATAAAGCATCAAGATATACAGCCTTTAATTAGTCAATATAAAGGTAAAGAGGGGTATACAGTAAAGAAAGTTGGAGAATCAATAGAAGGACGTTCAATATCATTAATAAGTATTGGTACAGGAGGAACTGATGTTTTTTTATGGTCACAAATGCATGGAGATGAGCCAACTGCGACACAAGCAATATTTGATATTCTAATTTTTTTTGATAGTGATGATTTTAAAACCGAAAAAGAGGAGATACTAAGTAATTTGCGTTTGCATTTTTTACCAATGCTAAACCCTGATGGAGCAGAGGTTTTTCAACGTAGAAATACTTTGGGTATTGATATTAATAGAGATGCTCTGCAATTACAATCTCCTGAAGGTCAAATTTTAAAAAGAGTTCGAGATAGTTTAAATGCAGATTTTGGATTTAATTTACATGACCAAAGTACTTATTATAATGCAGAAAGAACAGCTAAACCCGCAACAATTTCGTATTTAGCACCAGCATATAACTATGAAAAAGATATAAATGAGGTTCGTAGCAATGCAATGAAAATTATTGTTTTTATGAATCGAATTATTCAAAAATACGCACCAGGACAAGTTGGTAGGTATAATGATGATTTTGAACCGAGAGCTTTTGGTGACAATATTCAAAAATGGGGTACAAGTGCTATTTTAATTGAATCTGGCGGTTATGCAAATGATCCCGAAAAACAAGAAATTAGAAAGTTGAATTATGTATCGATACTTTCGGCAATTTATACGATTTCAAATAAAAGTTATGAAGCAATTGCTATTGATGACTATGAAAAAATACCTGAGAATGACAGAAAGCTTTTCGATTTAAAAATAGAAAATATAAATTATCCGCTTTTAGGAAATATTTATAAGATGGATATTGGTATTCAAAGGCCAGAAGTTGATAAAAAGAAACATTCAGACTTTTGGTATAGTAGTCGTATCATGGATTTAGGAGATTTATCTACCTATTACGGTTATGAAACTTTTAATGCTTCAGGTTATACTATTAAACCTGGAAAATTATACCCTACTAAAATTTCATCTTTAAACGAGCTAACAACTATTGATATTTATAGTTTATTGGAAAAAGGGTATTTGTATGTTACTTTAAATACAATCTCGAAAGAAGCTTTGGCTTCGCCAGCACCTATTAATGTAGTGAGTTCAACTTTTGAAACTCCAACAGATTTACGCTTAAATATAGGTGTAAACCCTACATTTTATCTTGAAAAGAATGGTGAGATAGAATATGTTGTTATAAATGGTTTTCTAATAAATGTAAAAGATAAAAAAGGACATTTTTCAAACGCAATGATATTTAGATAGAAAATTGTTGTAATAAAAAAGCGAGATACCTAAATAGTATCTCGCTTTAATAAAAATCAATTTAGTAAAATTTTCTTATTAGTTGTTAGAATCTAATAAGGCAAAGAATTTATCAAGATTAGGAATGATAATTATCTTAGTTCTTCTGTTTTTAGATCTATTTTCTTTAGTATCGTTATCTACTAAAGGCATATAGCTACTTCTACCTGAAGCAATCAATTTTTCAGGAGCTACGTTATATTTATCTTGTAAAATTCTAACTACTGATGTCGCTCTTTTTACACTTAAATCCCAGTTGTCTTGGAACATTTCAGTATTGATTGTTCTAGAATCTGTATGACCTTCAACCATAACTTCCATACTTGGTTCAGAATTAATTACGTCAGCAATTTTTTGTAAAATGTTATTTGCTTTAGTACTTACTCTATAACTACCACTATTGAATAATAATTTATCAGAAATGTTAATCATAACAACAGTTTTGTCAACATTAATATTTACATCATTATCATCGTCAGAGATAGATTTTTTTAAGTTGTAAGATATCGCAACGTTTATAGAATCTTCTAATGTAGTAGCATTTGCTAAAAGAGCAGGATCAACTTTAGCTAAAGTTTCTCTCATTTTGTCTTTTGTGTTATTGCTCATTACAGCTACATCACCCACACTTGTGTATTGAGAATCATTAACATCTTTAAGAGAATTAATTTTCTCATTATACTCAGTTACTCTAGCTTCAATTTTTGACATTTTATCTTCAAGCTCTTCTTTTTCTACTTGCGTTTTAACTAAAGTGCTTTTTGTATCGTTTAAGTCAGACTCTAAAGCCACGTATTTTTTCTTAGAAACACATGAACCCAATGTCATGATAGATAAAACTGCAATTACTGATAATTTCTTCATTTTCATTCTAATTATATTTTAGTTGTTTAAAATAATCAATTGTTATTCTTGGTAATTATTTACGATGAAAAGATTAAAAAAGACGTTTAATTGAAAAAATAAAGGGCTACCAAATTTTGGTAGCCCTTTAATATGTTGATTTATTGTGTGTTATTCGCAACCACCAGTAAAGCCATCCGCATTAAATTTTGTCTGGACTGCACCTTGTTTTGAATTATAAGTTACTTGAATAGCTAAATTATTGTCACCACTTCCATCACGTTTAGGGCTACAATATTCAAAAAGATAATAACTACTTGCTTTTTCTGATACTATTAAAGATATTTCATTAAAGGTATCTTCTAATTCAGCAGTATTACTTGCAAATACACTTGAAGTTTTTCCAATACTTTCTAAAACCTCAGTATCAATCTCACTACCTAAACCAATTGTAAAGTATGAAATGTTTAAATCAGCATCAGCAACAGCTTCAAGAGCGGCTTCTTCAGTATATCGTGAAGCTTGGTCTGTACCATCAGTAAATATTACTATTGATGCGGCACCAATAATTTCATCATCTTCAGTTTCATCAATAAAATCTTCAGCAATGTCAGTAGATTTAATTACAGCACCATATAAATCAGTAGATGGGTCACTACTAATATCATCTGTAATAGAATTAATAGCTGTTGTTAAATCATCAATAGAAGAGGTAAGTTCATTTAGTAAGTGTAATTCATCTTCACCATCAAACCAATAAATAGCCATTTGGGTAGATTCACTCTCCGTTGTAGGCATCACATTATTAATAAAACTAATTGATCCTGTTTTTAATTCATCAAGGCTACTACTTAATACACTATTACTTAAGTCTAATACCAAATAAGTATTGTTTTTAAATATTTGTGAGTTTGATGAGATTCTCGCATATGACTCTGATGCTGATATTGTATTAAAACAATCATCATTCTGCCCTTGTTCATAAATAGTAAAATCATCGGCAGTCAAACCAGAAACAGGGTCGCCATCAGTATCTGATACTCTAAAAAATATAGATACTTTACCTGGTAATGTTGTATATTGGTCTTGTATAGATAAAATAAGTTCACTTTCATCAAGCCCCAGGCAATCATCAACAGTTTCGCCTTCTCCTAAATCTGTTGAAGTACTGCTAGAATCAGAACTGTCCTTAAAAAAAACATCATCTTCTGCATTTCCACAAGAAAATAATGCTACCAACGCTAAAATGTATAGTGGTAATTTTAAATTGAATTTCATAGTCATAAAAATTAATGTTCAAGCGTAACAACGCTATTTTGATTGTAAAATTATAATTGTTTTAGGTATTTACTGTTAAACATTGTTAATAATGTTATCAGTAATATACTGATTGTTTTTAATTACAGAAGTTTAAGCAACAATTATGCCATCAAAATACATTTGAAAATTATGTATGAAAAATAAATTGAAATTGAATTTAGGGTAGTAGGTTTACTTTTTTTAGGGTACAAAATACGAGTTACTACGTTATATATAGTAGAGAGGAATTAATGCTATACTTTAAGTAAAACCCAAAGTATAGCATTTGTATGTTATATTTCTGTCTGTTCTTCTTTTATAGTTTCATCATTCCCGTAGTCTTGAAAAATACCGCAAGAATTCTCTTTTTTAATTAATGAGTTTTCTTTTTTTCTTTTAGCTAATGCTTCAATTTGTGGAGATAAATATGTCATATCCGAATTGTTATAAATAGTTACTTTTCAATTAAAACGATGTCGTTTAAAATATGTTGTATTTTACGTTGCTAATTTAGTTGTAATTTAACTTCTAATCGATGTATTGTTATTTTGTTAAGGATAATTTCACATTTTATTAATTTTGTAACTTATTTCTGTAGTCTAAAAGTTAATTTATAAGAAATTTTTTAGATTGTTTTGTGTGAAAAAGTACGGTTTTTGACTAAAAAATGTATTTTATCTACTAAATTCACATTAATTTGTCAAGCTTAACGTAAACTTTTTTTTATATCAAAAAAAGCTACCTATCTTTGTATCAGTAGAAAAGAGTAAAGAACTCTTATATCTATCTGTTATTGCAAATTCTACCAAAGATTAAAATGACAACCAAAGCGTTGAAGCTAATCTTAGTAGTATATAATTCAATGACTTCACGACAGCTTATCACAAGCGAGTCTAATAATAATTTAAACTTATATTTTTAATGGCGAGAGCACAAGAAACCTTTGGTAAAAAAGAACGAGAAAAAAAGCGTTTGAAAAAACGTGAAGAGAAAGCGAAGAAAAAAGAAATGCGTAAAGCAAGTGGAGAGCAAGATAGCATGTTTGTTTACGTAGATGAAAACGGTCATTTAGTTGACACTCCACCAGATCCAACAAAGAAAGTGAAAGTTGATGCTGAAAGCATAGTTCTTGGTATACCTAAAAAGGAAGAAAGTGACGAAGAAATAGATCCAGTACGTAAAGGACGCGTTGAGTTTTTTAACGAATCTAAAGGTTATGGTTTTATTAAAGATACAGATTCTCAAGAAAAATTCTTTGTACACATTAACGGTTGCTTAGAAGAGATAAGAGAAAATAATATGGTACAATTTGAACTTGAAAAAGGTATGAAAGGTATGAATGCCGTTCGTGTTAAAAAAGTTTAGGTTTTCACCAATTACTTAAAACAAAAAAAGACTGCTTATTAGCAGTCTTTTTTTGTTTGTTAATATAGTCTTTATTCATTCTTTTCAACAACAGCAAGACCTAAGCGGATTTTAAAGTAATCTAATTGTTCTTCAAAATGATCAAAATAAGGTTTTAAAGCAGGCGGACTATCAAGTTCTATTTTAGCTTTTTTAATAGCTTCAACTTCACTTTTAGACACAAAATCGTAAATATTTATAGGTTTCCCTTCCGTATATAATTTTGCAATATGTGAGAAAATAGTAGGTGATTTTAAACCTCGTTTTTCTGCAATTTCATCAATAGACAAACCTTGTTGGTATAACTCGTAAGTGACTTTATGTGTGTCTGCTTTTTTAGATTTTTTCTCATCATTAAAAGCTTTAATTTCATTCATAAACAAATCACCATATACCTCTAGTTTACGTTGACCAACTCCGCTAATTTCTAAAAATTCATTATCAGATTGTGGTCGCTCTGCTTCAATTTCTTGTAGCGTAGCATCATTAAAAACTAGATATGCCGGTATGTTTTCCTCCAATGAAATTTTATGACGTAATTGACGTAAACGTTCATACAAACCACCACTTTTTCTGGCTTTAGTAGTTTTAGTTTTTGGGTTGCCAATTTTCTCAACAATTTCAATTGGTCTTGTTAAAGAAACTTTTGCTCCATTAAAAAGTACATTTTTAGAAAATTCCGTTAATTTCAATGCATTATTATTTTGAAAAGAGATTTCAAGAATACCTTGATTAATTAACTGAATAACATAATGTTGCCAGTCTTTCCATGAAATATCATGACCAATATTATAGGTTTTTACTTTATCTAATCCTTTTTCAAGGATAGTGGCATTTTTAGCACCTCTTAAAATATCAATAACAATACCAATGGCTTCAGTTTCTCTAATTCTAGCAACGGTAGAAAGTGCTTTTTGAGCAATAATAGTACCGTCAAAAACTTGTGGCGGATTTTTGCATACATCACAATTACCACAATTTTCGGCTAATAATTCACCAAAATAACTTAACAATATTTTTCGTCGGCATGTAGTTGCCTCAGAAAATTGCTTCATACGTTCTAGTTTGGCAATTTGCACCTCTTGATTTGTAGCGCCTTCAGTAAATTTTCTCAACTGAATAACATCGGCATAACTATGAAAGAGTAGGGCACTTGAGGTTAAACCATCACGACCTGCACGGCCAATTTCTTGGTAATAGCCTTCAATATTTTTAGGCATATTGTAATGGATAACCCAACGTACGTTAGATTTATCTATTCCCATACCAAAAGCAACGGTAGCACATACAATTTTAGTTATATCAAAAATAAAATCTTCTTGTACTTTGCTACGTTCATCAAAACTCAAACCTGCATGGTATGCTTCAGCCTTTAAACTTTTAGCTTTTAATTTAGTTACTAATTGTTCTGTAGTTTTTCTACTTAAACAATAAATTATACCTGAAGACTTTGGTCTTTTTGCTATAAAACTTAAAATTTGTTCTACACGACCATCAGCTGGGCGAACAGTTAAGCTTATGTTTTGGCGATCAAAAGAAGTAATAAAATGTTTTGCCTGCGGAATGCCTAATTGTTCAACAATATCTTGCCTAGTAGCTTTATCAGCAGTAGCCGTTAATGCAATTATTGGTGTGTTGGGTAAAGTTTTTTTTAAAAAACCTAACTGCTGGTATGAAGGTCTAAAATCATGCCCCCAAGATGAAATACAATGCGCCTCATCAATAGCTATACAACTTATATACGTTTCATTTATAATATTATCTAATGCAGGCATACTTTCTGGAGCTACATAGATTAATTTTAATTCAGCCTTAGTAATTTTAGTAATAATTGCCTGTTGCTCTTCTGCCGATTGACTGCTGTTAAAGTACGCTGCTGCAATACCATTGGCATTACAACCATCAACTTGATCTTTCATTAAAGCAATTAAAGGAGAAACTACTAATGTAGTTTTAGGGAATAATAATGATGGTAATTGAAAGCAAATAGATTTACCACCACCTGTTGGCATAATTACAAGTCCATCTTTTTGTTCTAAAACCGATGAGATAATTTCTTCTTGTTGCGGTCTAAAACTATCGTAACCAAAATATTTTTTTAAGGTTGGTATTAATTCTTTTTTATATTCTACTACGGACATATATTAAATCTAATGGAGTACAAAATTACAGGAATTTTAAAGGCTATTTAAAAGAAGTAATCACGATTAATCAACAAATTGCCATGCAACAAACCTACTTTTTTTATTCCCTTGATTCATATCAATGGTTTTGTAGGTTGCACCAGCTTTTGTTAGCTGTTTGTATATGTTTTTTAAATTTTCACTTTTTGAAACCAAACATGTAAACCAACCGACTTGTTTTTTGAATGAGCAACTTTGTTTGATCATTCTTTTAATAAATAAACCTTCACCACCATTACACCACAATTCATTTGCTTGCCCCCCAAAATTAAGTTTGCTACTCATTTGATTATCAAGATTTTTTACTTTACGTAATGAACCTGTGTTGGCTTCTTTTTCAGAGCTATGAAAAGGAGGATTACACATGGTAAAATCAAAATATTCATTGGTATTAATAATTCCTTTAAACAAATTGGCATTTAATTGTTGATGCCTTATTTCAATATTTTCTTGCAGTTTTTTTGTTGTAGCAATATTTTCATTCGCACTATTTACAGCAGTTTCATTAATATCAGCCCCAACCATTTTCCAATCAAATAGTTGACTTGCCAGAATAGGATAAATACAATTAGAACCAACGCCAATATCTAAACCTTTAATAACTTTAGTAGTGTCTAAAAGATCGTGAATATGATGTAAATAATCCGCTCTGCCAGGTATTGGTGGACACAAATACCCATTAGGAATGTTCCAATCCGTTACTTGGTAATAATGCTTTAAAAGTGCTTTGTTTAGGTGTAATACGGCTAAATTATTTGAAAAATCAATAGTTTTTGTGCTGAAATTATTTACAAAAACGAAATTTTCTAATGGCGTATGTGTTTTGATAAGTGTTTCAAAATCGTAAGAACCGTTATGTATATTGTTAGCGTGCAAATTGTAAATTTATACGGTAAAGATAAGGATGTTGCCTTGTACTGCAATAGCAAACTAGAATAGCATTACCTTTGCAGAAATAAAGTAAAGATTACATGAGTTCTTTTGAAGATTTTGATTTAAAGAAACAGTTGAATTATGCTATTGAAGATTTAGGTTTTAACAAACCTACACCAATTCAAGAGCAATCATTTAATGTAGTAATGTCTGGTAAAGACATTATTGGTATTGCGCAAACAGGTACAGGTAAAACTATGGCTTACATGCTACCAATACTACAAGAATTAAAATTTTCAAAACAAATACATCCTCGTGTTTTAGTATTGGTGCCAACACGTGAACTTGTTTTGCAAGTGGTTGAGAATATTGAAAGTTTTGCAAAATATATTAATGTTCGCGTTTTAGGTGTTTATGGAGGAACAAACATAAATACCCAAAAACAAGCTTGTGCTCAAGGAACCGATATTTTGGTTGCCACCCCAGGTCGTTTGTATGATTTAGCACTTTCAAAAGCAGTAAAGCTAAAAGAGATTAAAAAATTAGTAATTGATGAAGTTGATGTGATGCTTGATTTAGGCTTTCGTTTTCAACTAATTAATATTTTTGAGTTGTTGCCAACTAGGCGTCAGAATATTATGTTCTCTGCAACAATGACTACAGATGTTGACAACCTAATCAATGATTTTTTTACAGGTCCGGAAAAAGTGTCAATTGCAGTTAGTGGTACACCTTTAGATAATATTTCTCAAGAATGTTATGCGGTGCCAAACTTTTATACCAAAGTAAACTTACTAATTCGCTTGTTGAAAGATAAAGACAAGTTTAAGAAAGCTTTGGTGTTTGTATCAAACAAAAGAAGTGCTGATGCACTTTTTGAAGTAGTTGATGAAATATTTAAAGGTGAAGCTTGTGTAATTCATTCAAATAAAACACAGAATTACAGAATGCGTTCTATCCGCCAGTTTGACGAAGGTAAAAACCGTATTTTAGTAACTACTGATGTTATGGCTCGTGGTTTAGATTTAGATAAAATTACACACGTAATTAATTTTGATACGCCAAATTACCCTGAGAACTACATGCACCGTATTGGTAGAACGGGTAGGGCAGAGCACCAAGGTAATTCTATCTTATTTTATACAGAAAAAGAAGAACCATATAAAGATGCTATTGAAAAATTAATGGATTATAAAATTCCATTTAATGAATTGCCAAACACTGTTGAAATATCAGAAGAATTAAGACCTGAAGAGCGCCCTAGAGTTTTTGAACCTGATAACCCGGATTCAGAAACCTTAAAATCAGAAGGTAGTTTTCATGAGAAAAAAGAAAAAAATAAGAAAACAAACCAAGGTGGTTCATACAAACGAATTATAGCTAAAAAGTATAAAAAGCCCAAAACAAAAGGTGATAAAAACTACAATAAACGGAATAAGAAAAAATAAGTTTTTTAATAATTTAATCGGTATTTAATACATAGCATTTTTGTTAAAAGTTTAAATTAATTTTAAATGGTGAAAATCCGTTAGTTTTGTTATATTTTTTTTGTAAACCCTATAAAAGGGGTTAATTTTGTAATTCTAGAAATGGATCATATGACGGAGACAGCAATCGGACTGCAAGATAGAAAAACGGACAAAGAACTTTACAGCTACCAACAAGGAGCTATCAATAAAATATTTGAAAAGTTCGAAACAGCACCTGATAATTATCATTTACTTTATCAATTACCAACAGGTGGTGGAAAAACGGTTATTTTTTCTGAAATGGTGCGTCAATACCTTAAAACCCACAACAAAAAGGTTTTAGTAATGACACACAGGGTCGAGCTGTGTAATCAAACTTCCGGAATGCTTACTAGTTTTGGAGTTCCAAATAAAGTAGTAAATAGTAAAGCAAATTTAGACGATCAAGAAAGATACAGTTGTTTTGTTGCAATGGTTGAAACTTTAAACAATCGTTTAAATGATGATAAATTAGATATTTCTGATATCGGTTTAGTGATTATTGATGAGGCGCACTACAACTCATTTACTAAATTATTTAAGTTTTTTGAAAAGTCTTTTGTTTTAGGAGTTACTGCAACACCTTTGAGTTCTAGTAAAGAGCTCCCGATGAAAGATAATTACGATGAGTTAATTACTGGTGAAACAATTGGTTCACTTATTGAAAATGAATTTTTAGCACGTGCTGAAGTTTTTCAATATGATATGGGACTTACTTCACTAGAAATTGGTTCAAATGGTGATTATACCGTAAAATCTTCTGAAGATTTATATACAAGCCCAGCAATGCTTGATAAAACATTGCAAGCTTATTTAAAACATTCTAAAGGTAAAAAAGCATTAATATTTAATAATGGTATTAATACTTCAATTCAAATATATTACACATTTAAGGCAGCAGGCTTACCTGTTATGCACTTAGATAATACGGCTACAAAAAAGCAACGTAAGCAAATATTACAATGGTTTAAAGAAACGCCAGATGCTATCTTAACATCGGTAAGTATTTTAACCACAGGTTTTGATGAGCCTACTATTGATACTATTATTTTAAACAGAGCAACAAAGTCACTTACGCTTTACTATCAGATGATTGGTAGGGGGTCTCGTATTTTAAATAATAAATCGTCATTTAAAGTTATTGATTTAGGAAACAATTACCACAGATTTGGTCCTTGGGGAGCAGATTTAGACTGGCAGATGATTTTTAAATCGCCAAACTTTTATATGGAACGTCTTCAAAATGATGAAGATATTGAAAGTACTTTCAAACATGAAATGCCTGAAGAAATTCGTGTGCAGTTTGAAAAATCAGAAGAAGTATATTTTGATATAAAACAAGTATATACTGACGCTACTTTTAAAGGAGAATCATCTAAGGTAGTTTTAGAGCGTTCTATTGAACAACATGCACGCATTTGTATTGAAAATAGTGAAGATGTCTACGATGCCTTAGCACTATCAAAAGTACTAGATTCTGATATTGATAATAGAATTGCTAGTTATGCAAAATGTATAAGTAGAAGTACTTTTAACTTTTTAAAATGGTTGAAAGACGATTATAAATCAAAATTAAGTACTTATTTACGTCAGAATTTTGATGAAGTTTTTGAAGAAATTCACGGATACCCTCCAGAGGAATAAAATTTATATAAAAAACAAAAAAGCAGTAAAATTTAGTTTACTGCTTTTTTGTTTTAGAACAATTCTGCTTTTACTTTATCATAATAGCTATCACTAATAGGTATTTTAGTGTCGTTTAAAACTAAATCTCTACCTGTAAGTGAATTAACCTTACTTTTATTTACAATATAAGACCTATGAACGCGAATAAATAGCTCACTTGGAATCGTTTTCTCTAATGATTTTAGTGATTGTAAACTCATTATCTTTTTACCATCTGTATAAAATGTTACATACTCACTATCACTCTTTATGTAGTTGATGTCACTGTATTTAACCTTATGTAAATCGTAACCAGATTTTATAGTAATACTTTCATCAGTATCATTAGGTAATGCATTAGTTTCTACATTAACTTTTTGAACTGCCGTTAAAAATCGGGTAAAAGTAATAGGCTTTAATAAGTAGTCTACAACATTTAATTCATAGCCCTCTAATGCATACTCAGAATACGCAGTTGTAAAAATTATTTTAGTGTCTCCACCAACTATTTTAGCAAATTCAGTTCCTTTAATTTCAGGCATTTGAATATCTAAAAATAGTAAATCTATCTTTTTGGTTTTTAGTACCTGTAAAGCTTCAAGAGGATTTTCAAAATCACCTTCAAGTTCTAAAAAATCAACATCATTAATATAACTTTTGATTAATGCTCTAGCTAATTCTTCGTCATCAATTACTAAACATTTCAATTTTTTCATTCTAAAATTAGTTTTAAGCTTACGCTATATAGTGTATCATTATTTTCAATAAAAAACTCATGTTTGTCAGGATACAAAATACGCAATCTTTTTTTAACATTTTCTAATCCAATACCACCAATTCCGTCTTTATTTACAACTTTTTGTGTTTTACTGTTTTTTATTTTAAAAATTACAGTATTATTTTTTTGCGTGATTTGTATGCTTAAATAAGCTTCTTTTATATGCTCTATATTACCATGCTTTAAGGCGTTTTCTAAAAAAGGAATTAAAAGCATTGGAGCAATTGCTACATTTTCATCATCTATATCAAAATCTGTAGTGATTGGGTATTTTTTACTACTTTTTACAGTAAATAGTTTTATGTAATTTTCTATGTAATTAATTTCTTTTTTTAAAGGTACTTTTGGTTGTTCGCACTCATACAATACATATCTAAGCATAGCTGCTAAATAACTAATACTCTCTTGTGTTTTTTTAGTATTTATAGCAGATAAAGCATAAATATTATTTAGTGTATTAAATAAAAAATGTGGATTAATTTGAGATTTTAAAAGTTTTAATTCCGTAGCTAATTTTTCATTAATATTTTTAATAGTTTCTCTTTCTTTTTGTTGAGCAAAAATTAAGGTTTCTAAAAAAGTACCAATAGTAAAAGAAACGGTTAATAGTAATGAATGTATAAAAAGTGGAGATGGTCCAGCTATAGCTTGTGGGGGAAGTCGTCTTGGTGAATGATCTGGTTGTGGCATATGATCCATACCCCCAATCATTGGATCAGGTAACATATTAGGATCAAAATTTGGTGTTGAAAAAAAATGTTTAAGTATAGAGCTTAGCATTATTATACCTATGAAAAGGCTAAAAAAAGCAACGTATTTTTTATTGAAAAGTAATTTTGGAGCTCCATAGAAAATTAACAGTGCTAAAACTGCTATTTGTACTAGGTAAGCAGTATAGTTTTTTTCAATAAACAGGTTGTTTTTTCCCTCTACAAACCATATTATAACCCAAATTACAAACCATAAAACCACTTGAAATAAGAATCTTTTTGATGCTTTCATATCACAAATTAAAGTAAAAAAAAATCAATTAAGTGTAAAAATATAGCTAGTAAATTCCTTTAAAGTTAACACTCGCTGAATCATTTTAACATTTTACTGATAAGTTTTATTAATTAGTTGATTGTTAGGTTTTAACACGATTATTTTTATCAAATTTGTATTCAATAATATTAAAAAAAATAGAACAGATGATTAATAAAGGAATTAAGTTAGGAATTTTTGCAGTTGCATTATTATCTTTTTCATTAAGTAGCGCACAAAATAGAGACCAAAAAACACCTCCTACTTTTGAAGAGTTAATAGAGAAAATGGATAAAAATGAAGATGGTAAACTTTCAGAAGATGAAGTAGAAGGACCATTAAAAGATATGTTTTCTGAAATTGATACTGATGAAGATGGTTTTATTACAGAAGAAGAATTTGAAAATGCTCCTAAGCCAAAAGGGCCAAGAAAGTAATTTTTTAATATTAATAAATTAAATATTTAGTAGGATGAAAAAAGAACTAATAATAAACAAATATTTACCAATTAAGTTGTTATTAGTGGCAACTTCAGTTGCAATTTTTTCATGCAGTAGTGATTCGGTTAGTAGTGATGATGATACGACAGAAGAATTGGCTGAAGATTCAGCAGATGAGGAGGCGGTAACCGAATTACATGCTGCTTATGCAGCTTTTAATACAGATGCTACTACAATATATTTAGATGGTTCAAATGTAGTTATTGAAACTACAGGTTTACCTGATCATGAATCTGTTTATTGGGGAGAAGGTAATGATCTTTATAGAGAAGAAACTGAGGTTGCATTAACCCCGAGTATTATGTCAAGTAATAATAATGCAGTAACAATAACTGTTGATGCTACGCCGGACTTAACAGGTGATTCTGTTGATACAAATTTTGACACTATTGGTATTGCAGTAAGTGGCGCATCAATATTTAATGATCAAGAAGGTGCAGGTACATTAGATGATGCGGCTACATCACTTGATTGGACAGGAGCACATATTGGCCCAGGTGTTTATCATTACCACCTAGAGCCAGTTGCATTTAGTGATGATGATTCAAATTTAGTTGGTATATTGTTAGATGGTGTCTTCTTATACGGTAGAAAATGTGATTCTACAAGTGATTATCCAGATGATTTAGACGTTTCTGGTGGTCATACGTCAACAACACAATATACTGATGGTGAAGAAGAATATCACTATCATATAATTAATGAAGAATATTCAGTACCTACATCATATGGTTACTCATATCTTGCATTTGTAGGCCCTTACCAAGGATATTAAAATTATATTTTAGATGAAAAAAATATACTTTTTACTATTTTTAACTATTATTTTTTATAGTTGTAAAAAAGAAAATCCAATAAAAAAAGTAGTATCTAAAACTACTACAGAAATTATTGATGATTCTATTACAATTGCAAATATAGAAGTAGATAAAAAGAAATTATTTTTAAATCAAATTGAAGGCAAATGGTATTTAAATGATAAACCTTTTGAAGGTTACTCTTTAAAATATCATAAAAATGGCACTGTTATAGAAAAGCTTGGATTTTACAAAGGTAAAAGACAAGGTAGTGCTAAAAGATGGTTTGAAAATGGAGTGTTGAGAGCATCATTTAATTATAACCAAAACAAATTAGTTGGCTCTTATAAAACCTGGTGGGTAAACGGAGTGCTATCAGAACATTCTACTTATGTAAACGGCATAAAGCAAGGCATCGAAAAAAGATGGTATTCAAGCGGACAATTGGCTAAAATGCGTAATCTTGTTGATGGAAAAGAACAAGGTTTGCAACAAGCTTGGTTACAAAACGGTACCTTGTATGTTAATTATGAAGCTAAAAACGGAAGAGTTTTTGGTTTAAAGCGTGCTAATCTATGTTATCAGTTAAAAGATGAAGTGGTTACCAGAAATTAAATTACAGTATTACTTTTTATGTTTAGGTATTGCTTTTATTTCATCTTGTAAAAATGAAGTAAAAAAAGTAGAACTAAAAACAGAGGAGTCTAGTAGAGTAGTAAATCTACCTTTTTATTCAGATGAATCATTTACACCAAACTGGTTAACACCAAATAGTGAAGAGGCTAAATCGTTTCATAAAATCCCAAATTTTAAATTGGTGAATCAATTAGGAGATACAATTACTCAAAATACTTTTAATGATAAAATATACGTTACAGATTTCTTTTTTACAACATGCCCCGGAATTTGCCCAAAGATGATGGAAAGTATGGCTGTATTACAAGAAAAATACATTGCAGATGATGAGATAATGTTTTTATCACATTCTGTGACACCTTCAATAGATTCTGTGTCTGTTTTAAAGGACTATGCAGATGATAGAGGAGTGGTTGCCAATAAATGGCATTTGGTTACTGGTGATAAAAATGAGATTTATGATTTAGGGCGCAATCAATATTTTGTAGAAAATGATTTAGGTGTTCCCAAAGACCAAAATGATTTTTTACATTCTGAAAATTTTTTGTTGATAGATAAAGAAAAGCATATTCGTGGTATTTATAATAGTTTAAATAGAGCATCAATGAAACAATTAATAGTTGATATTGAGACTTTAAAAAAAGAGTATTTATAATACTTTATAATAAAGTAAATTTCACAAGTACTAAAACGGCTAAAAAATTTATTTTTTAGCCGTTTTTTCATTTTTTAAGTAAATAGGTCAATAATAAGCGGCTACTTATTCGTTAAGCCATTTTACAAGCCATAAGTTTGCAATAATTATACGAATTGATAATTACAAATAGTACAATTATGAGTAAGGTTAAAGCAAATGACACGGTAGAAGTGCATTACACAGGAAAATTAAAAGACGGTCAAATTTTTGATAGTTCAATTGAAAGAGAACCTTTAAAAGTTACTTTGGGTCAAAAAAGTTTAATTGCTGGTTTTGAAAATGGCTTAATTGATATGGCTGTAAACGATAAAAAAACGATTGTAATTCCAATGGAAGAAGCATACGGATCAGTAAATGAAGAATTTTTTCAAAAAGTTCCATTAACTGATTTACCAGAAGAAATTAAACCAGAAGTTGGTATGGCACTTATGGCTAAAAATTCTGACGGTACTGAGCGTCAACTTAAAGTTGCAGCTGTAAATGAAGATCATATTGTTATTGATGCAAATCATCCATTAGCAGGTCAAGAGCTAATTTTTGACTTAGAATTGGTTTCTATAGCATAATCACATTATAATAGTGATATATCAAAAAAGGCTGACAATAATTATTGTCAGCCTTTTTTTTAGTTAGATTGGTACTATTATTTATAAAGTCTTAAGATATTCTAATACAGCAAGACGTTCAGAATCTGTAAGTTCATCTCCAAATGTATGCCCGCCATTTCCGTAACCTTTTAAGCTTGTATCGTAGGTTTGTGTATTTTGTTTTGAAGTTTCAACAGTGTAATTCCATCCTAATTTAGTACTATCATAATCAGAATCATCAAAAGTTCTACTCCACAATTCTGGTCTATTTTCACTATTTAAAACATCCATAATTGTTGGTACAGATGCATTATGAAAATATGGAGCTGTAGCCCAGACACCATCTAAAGGAGGAGCAACATAACCACCTTCCGCATTCAGCAACAAACCATTTTCACCGGTGCCAAAATATCCAGTATTAAACCAATCAAAAAAGTAGGTGTTTAATAATGAAGTTTCTGTGTAATGATTTGATAGTTCAGAATCTGTATTCACAGTGCCTAAACTTACTAATGAATTGGGGTAAAAAGAATCATCTGAATCATAATTTCCGTGACAATTAGAACATGTATTATTAAATAATTCTTTTCCTGTGGTCGCTAAATCTTCATCAATAGCATATGGGTATTCTGGTGCTTCGATACTTTCAATATAGGCAAGTACATCGGGCATTTTTGCATCAACCTCAACAGCTTTTGTAATATCATTTAAAGTTAGTAGTGACGCTCCTATAAAACTTTTGCAAAAATCATTTCGGTTTAAAGCCGTATGAAACATTGCATTTTTCTTTTTTAATAACCACCAAGCTGGTACATCTGCAGGTATTACTTCTTCATCAACAGTAATATACGGTGTATCATTCCATGCTAATGTATTTTTATCTCTGTGAGAAATTAATACTTCAGTAATTTTATTAGCAGTGTTAACTCCTATAGATTCTGTTATAGTTTTAGGACCAATAGCAACAATACTATTTTTAAATTGTTCGTAAGCTTCGTATTCAGGACTGTCTAAACCATAAAATTGAATAATACCTGCAGTAAGTACAGGTTCAAGATCTGCTCTGTTAGTGGTGAAATCAACACTGTGGTTTCCTAAACCAACAATCAATTCATCATTAATTTTTGCAGCATGACAGTTTAAGCAATTTGGTGCAACTATTTGAGCACCGTTTGCAGCAGTAATTGAAGTGTAATTATAGGCAATTGTAGCATTAACTCCAGTCCGTTCTAAAGGGTTTTCACTATTTTCGCCATAAATAGCATTGTAAACCGCAAAAGGAATTCCCGAACTCATAAAATTACCAGAAAATAAATAATCTTTTCCTATTTCAATATCACCTGTACGTTGTATACTCTCAGGAATTGAAATAACTTCCCAAACCTCATCATTTGGTGTTTCAATTATTTCACTTGTGATTGATTCAGAATCTGAAGAACAAGAGTTTAGTAAAAATACACTTAATAATAAGAATAATGGGTTTTTCAAATTGAAGGTGTATAAAAATAGTAGCTGTAAAAATAGAAATTACAAGCTATTTAAAGCTAATTTAAGAAATAGTATTAGCTGCGATAGTAATGGTTACGATTAAAAGTACAAATAAAGCTATTGACTTTCTCATGATTTTCATTGAATTGATTAGTTGACTGCAATTTGGGATTTATATAAATATGATTAGTATTTTATTGGACAGAAAACATAAAATTACGTTAAAATACACTTTTCAAGCTTATTTTAACAATTGAAAAATGATTGTTTTTTTCTTAGAAACAAATGAAAAAATAAGCATATAATCAATTTAAAAAATGTAGTTTTGCGGCTGATTTAGAAAAAGTTAGCAAGATGAAACGTATTAAGGAGTATAAGAAGTTATTTTCAGTTGAAAAGGAGATTAATTTAAAAGAATTAAAGTCTACTTACCGTGGTTTGGTAAAACAATGGCACCCTGATAAATTTCAAGAAGGTGATGAACAAAAAGAAGCTGCTGAATTAAAAAGCAGACAAATTATTGATGGTTATCACTTTTTAGTTAGTATTGCTCCTGAAACAAAAGAAGCTAACTTAGAAGAGTATACGGCACTAACGACAACATCTGGTATATTAGATTTTCAGCACAAAGGTTTGTTGTTAGAAATTACTTTTTTAGATGGTAGTACATATGAGTATTTTGGTGTTTCAAAAAACATTTATGTAAAGTTAATTAACTCACCAAAGCAATACCGTTTTGCAAAGCGTAGTATATTTAATAGTTATTTATACCGTAAATCAAAAAAGAACCTTCAGGAAGCATAATTTTCAATATACAAATATTCAAGCCTGTAATGAAAATTGCAGGCTTTTTTTATGCACAATTGTGTCAATTTAAAAAGATATTCTTAAACTTGTATAACACTTCTCAAAAACATATATTAAATGGCTAAATCATCACAAACTGTTCTTATTGTTTTGGCATTTTTTGCCATTTATATTATTTGGGGTTCTACGTATTTAATGAATAAAATAGCGGTTACTGACCTACCACCGTATATGCTGGCGTCTATACGTTTTATGACTGCGGGTTCTCTCATATTTGTTATTTGTAAAGTGATGAAAATATCACTCAAAATCACAAAAAAGCAATTTATAAACTGTGTAATTGTTGGTTTTTTATTTTTGACTTTTGGTAATGGCGTTTTTGTATGGGGACTAAAATATGTTGATAGTGGTTTTGCTGCACTTGAAGTTGCATCAATGCCATTAATTGTTCTTATTCTAATGCGAATAATTGATGGTAAAAAAATACAACCAATGTCACTAGTTGGTGTCGTATTAGGTATCATAGGTATTTATTTGTTAGTAAGTCAAAATCAAATTACACAAAGCGATGAATCACTACTAGGTATGGGTATTATATTTGTCTGTGTTTTAGGTTGGTCTTGTGGTAGCTTATTTGTAGGTAGGGCAGATTTAACACCAAGTTATCTAGTAAATACAGCATACCAAATGGTGACCGCAGGTTTTACACTTTTATGTACAAGTTTAATTTTAGGAGAACAATGGTCTTCACCCTTAACATGGTCAACTCCGGTACAACTTTCTATGAGTATGTTGATTCTGTTAGGAAGTATTGTAGCTTTTACAGCCTTTAACTACTTATTGAAAACAGTTTCACCCGAAAAAGTAGCAACATCAAGTTATGTAAACCCTGTAATTGCCTTATTATTAGGTTGGTATGTTTTAGATGAGCATATCACACAGCAATCTATGATTGCAGCAGTAATATTACTTACAGGCGTATTTTTTATTAATACAAAGAAAAAATTAGTTCTATTTTCAAGATTTAGAGGTAAAGTGAGAAACAAGAACTAGTTACAGTAGTTTATCTAATTCTTGTACACTATTAGGCTGCATATTTTTGATTGTATTTTCGCCTATTCTAACGCGCACCAAACGCAAGGTAGGAAACCCTACTTTGGCAGTCATTTTTCTAACTTGTCTAAACTTACCTTCGGTTATAGTGATGCTAACCCATGAGTTTGGTCTGTGCGTACCAATACGGAGTTTTTTATTAGGATCAGAAAAATTTGGCGCTACAATTTTTTTGACAAGACATGGTTTTGTTTGGTATTTTTTTCCTGAGAAACCTATTTCAACTCCTTTTTTAAGTATTTCAATAGCAATGGCTGTTATTTCACCATCCAACTGTGCATAATATTCTTTCTCAATCCCTGATTGATTAATAATATCACTTAATTTTCCATCTGTAGTTAATAATAGTAAACCTTCTGACTTTTCATCCAAACGACCAATAGGCATAATTCCTTTAGGGAAATCATATAATTCACCTAAAAAAGACTTACTGCGAGCTTCCTTTTTGTCATTGGATGAAAACTGGCTAAGCACACCAAATGGTTTATAAAGTTTAAAATGTAGATGCTTTTTCATTATAGGCTGTAAAGATACAATCAATGATGGTTTGAGTTATAACATTGTCTTAAATGAGTTAAGTTTATTTCATCCAATTTGTAGTTTTATAAAAAAAATATGATTACGAAAAATAAAATATTTGAAGCATACCAGTTAAACAATATTATTCTGAAAAATAGAATAGTAATGGCACCAATGACACGTTCAAGGGCTGCTAATAAAGGAAAAGTAGCAACTGCTGAATTACAAGGTGAATACTACAAGCAAAGGGCGACTGCAGGATTAATAATTACTGAAGGTTCACAAGTATCTGAAGAAGCAGTAGGTTATGTAAATACGCCTGGTATTCATACCGAAGAACAAGTTGAAGGTTGGAAAAAAGTGGTGGATAAAGTACACAAATCAGGTGGTCGAATTTTTATTCAACTATGGCATGTGGGCAGAATGTCACACCCCGATTTTCATAATGGAGAATTACCATTAGCACCTTCAGCATTAAACCCTAATGCACAATCGTACACACCAGATGGTTTTAAAGATACCGTTACTCCTAAAGAAATGACAGTTGAAGATATTAAAAGAACTGTTCAAGATTTTAAGAAAGCAGGAGAAAATGCGATGAAAGCTGGGTTTGATGGTATCGAAATTCACTCTTCAAACGGATATTTGTTTCACCAATTTTTTAACGGAACTTCAAATGTTAGAACTGATGAGTACGGTGGGTCTATTGAAAATAGAGCGCGTTTTTTCTTTGAAACCTTAGATGCTTTAAAAGAGGTTGTGCCTGAAGAAAAAATAGGGGCTAGGTTTAATCCTTCATTAGATGGTATGTTCGGTATTACTATGGATGAAGACACAATACCAACTTTTGAATATATTATTAAGAGATTGAACGATTACAATTTAGCATATATTCATTTATCGGAACCATTTACAGATGTTTCAGAAGTTAAATATGCTGTAAAAGAAATAGCAAGACACTTCAGACCTTTGTATGATGGAACTTTAATGATTAATACAGGGTTTACTTATGAAACAGGTAATGATGTTATAGTCAAAGGTCAAGCAGATTTAGTGGCTTACGGGAAGCCTTTTATATCTAATCCGGATTTAGTAGATAGGTTTATGTACAGTGTGCCTCTAGCAGAATGGGATAACGATACATTTTATACTCCAGGAAAAGAAGGATATACAGATTATCCGAAACAAGAATTACAAGTAAAATTATAACGATAAAAAAACCTGCAAATATTAAATTTGCAGGTTTTTTATTTATTAAAACTTGAATTAATAATCTAAATATATATTAGTAAGCCATTTTTACAATTTCTTCTACTTTATCAGGCGATAAGTTCTGATGTTCACCCAAACCTAACCATCCACGATCAGTAAAACGTTTTGCAATTTTTTCAGCAGTGCCATCGTAATCTTTTGTATAATCAGATAACTTCGTGTCAATGCCTAATTCTTGAAAAAAGCTTTCTGTTTTCTCAATAGCTGCATAAGCTTTATCGTCTACGCTACCTTCAGTAATATTCCAAACACGAGTTGCATATTGTGCTAATTTCTCTTTTTTAGCTTTAAAATTAAATTTGTAATGACTTGGCGCAATTACAGCTAGAGTGCGTGCATGATCAATACCAAACATAGCCGTAAGTTCATGGCCCATAGCATGTACAGCCCAATCAGTAGGCACACCTTTTTGTATCAAACCGTTTAATGCCATAGTGCAACTCCACATAAAGTTTGCTGTTGCATTATAATCCGTAGGGTCTTTTAAAACCTTAGGGGCAACTTCAATTAGCGTTTGTAAAATACTTTCAGCAAAACGGTCTTGTAATAAAGCTCCAATTGGGTATGTCATATATTGTTCTAACACATGTGTAAAAGCATCAGTAATACCATTTACTAACTGGCGTTCAGGAATAGAAGCTATTACTTGAGGGTCTAGCACAGAAAACTCAGGAAACAAACCTGGTCCGCCCATAGCTAATTTCTCTTGTGTTTCTTTTCTTGTGATTACAGCGCCAGAATTCATTTCTGATCCCGTAGCTGGTAACGTTAATACGGTACCAAAAGGCATTCCTTTTTCTGTTTTTATATTCTGTGTTAGAATATCCCAAGGAGTATCACCTTCATAGACTGCAGCAGCAGATAAAAACTTAGTACCATCAATTACAGAACCACCACCAACAGCTAATAAATAGGTAATATTTTCATCGTTAATGACTTTTAAAGCATCCATTAAAATTGAATATTCCGGATTTGCAGGAATACCTCCAAACTCAATAGTTTCAAACTTTGCTAATGCAGTTTTAGTTTGATCGTAGATGCCGTTTTTCTTAATACTCCCGCCACCGTAAAGTAAAAGTACTTTAGCGTTTTCAGGAATTTCAGTTGCTATTTTATCTATCGTGTCCTTTCCAAAAATAATTTTGGTAGGATTTTTAAATTCAAAATTGTTCATCTCTTTCTTTTTTTAAGCTTTCACTATCATTTTACCTTTATTTTTCCCGTTCATCATGTCAAGAAAAGCTTGAGGCGTATTGTCAAAACCTTCAACGATAGTTTCGCTATATGTTAATTTGTCTTCTTTTAACCAAGTTGACAATTGCTTCATAGCTTCAGGGAATTTTTTTGCATAATTAGATACTATAAACCCTTGCATTAAAGCACTGTTTTTTACTAAAAATGGTTGAACGCTAACACTCATCGGTGTTTCTGTTTTGTTGTAAACGGAAATAGCACCACAAATGATAATACGTGCAAATTGGTTGATGTTAAATAACACAGCGTCTGAAATAGGACCACCAACATTATCAAAATAAACATCAACACCATTTGGAGCGGCCTTTTCAATGGCTTCTTTCATATTTTCCGTGGTCTTGTAATTTATCCCATGATCGAAACCAAATTCAGAAGTTAACATGTCAACCTTCTCATCAGAACCAGCAATACCAATCACGTTTAATCCAAGAATTTTTCCTATTTGCCCTACAACAGATCCAACTGCACCTGCTGCACCAGAAACTACTAATGTTTCACCACTTTTAGGTTTTCCTATTTCATTTAAACCTAAATAGGCAGTTAAGCCAGTCATGCCTATGATACCTAGGTATGCACTTAAAGGCGCTAAGTCTTTATTAACTTTCTGTAAGTTTTCACCATTAGAAACCTGTTTTGTTTTCCACTCTAAAAGTCCAGAAACAAAATCACCTTCTTTATAATTCTCGTTTTTCGTAGCAATAACTTTTGCTACAATACCAGAACTAATTGGTTTATCTAATTCAAAAGGAGGAACATATGATTTTGCACTGCTCATTCGCCCTCTTAAATAAGGGTCTACAGATATATATTCTGTTTCTAGCAGTAGTTCTCCGTCAGTGATACTTAAATCAATATCCTCTTTTTTAAACTCAAAATCAGATATTTTAGGTTCACCAACTGGTCTATTTTTTAATAAAATTGTCTGTATCATAATACTTTTTTTTTATTCAATTACAGTTACTAAATCTTCAGTACTTTTTCTAACCTTAACAAGGTTTACTAACCAATCTTCAGTTTCTGCGCGATACCCGATTGGCAGAATTACAGCACTACGCAATCCTTTTTCTCTTAAACCTAATATTTCATCTAAAGCATTCGGGTCAAAACCTTCAATGGGTGTAGCATCTACACCTTCAAAAGCCGCCGCAGTAATTGCTTGTGAAAAAGCAATGTAAGCTTGCTTAGCCGCATGGTTAAAATTCTCTTCTGCATCTCTCTGAGGGTACGAGTCTAATAACATTTTGCGGTAGTCTTCCCAACCTTGATTTTTAAAACCACGAATTTCATTAGTCAAATCAAACATATAATTTATACGTTCTGGAGTGTACGTATCCCATGCAGCAAAAACTAATAGATGAGAACAGTCTGTAATTACAGATTGGTTCCAAGCAATTGGTTTTATTTTTTCTTTTACTTCTTGACTTTTAACTACATAAATTTCAAAAGGTTGTAAACCACTTGAAGTAGGAGCAAGGCGAGCAGCTTCAATAATAGCATCTACTTTTTCTTGTGGTACTACTTTACCATTCATTGCTTTAGTAGCGTATCTCCATTTTAATTTATCTAATAGTTCCATTTTGTATATAATTTATTTATTGGTTTTGTTAACTTTTATGCTATCCCACGCTAATTGGTAGGCTTCATTAATATTTTCTTCAGTAGGTACAAATGCGTTTCGTTTTTTTATCATCATTAAATACGAGAGCGGATTTACTGTGTATGCATATAATAAGTAATCAGATACTGGTTTGATAATTCCTTGTTCTTTTCCTTTCTTCCATAAATCGAGTAGGGGTTTCAAGTTTTTTATACCTTCTTGTCTACTACTTTCATCAATCATAGGTGTATTATCACATTGTGCTAAAAACAAACCCCTTTCGCAATCTCTGAATTTAAATTCGGCAATTCTGAACCATATCATTTTAAAACTATCTTCAACGGGCATTTTTTCATCATAGGTTTCAAAAGCGTATGCAGTAAATGCGTTTTTAACTTGTAAATAGGTTTGATTTACTAAATCTTGCTTGCTTTTAAAATACAGATAAATTGTAGCCGGAGATACGTTTGCCATTTTTGCAATTTTAGACATTGGTGCGGCATGGAAACCATCATTATTCACCAAAGTTATTGTTGCATTTATTAGGGCTTCTTTTTTCTCTATACTTTTTTGAAGTTTAGCCATAATTTATTTGTTTTACACTACAAAGATATTAAAAATGAATGTTCATTCTTTTTTTAAATCGACTTTAACAATAGTTTATCATTAGTAGGAAAGTGTTTATAGGTCCAATGCAGATGTGAAGTCTATTGGTTTGTTTATCAGTAAATTAGTGTGTCATGTGAAAATCTAATTAATACGTTCTTTAAATATATTGAGTTAATAAAATCTTATAGAAATAATAAGTATTTATATTTACAGCTATTTATTTTAGATAATAGAAACCTATACAAGCTCATCTATGAATTTTAAGAACTTTATTACAATTTTAATTTTATGCTTTGTAACACAAACAACAATGTCTCAAGTAGTAACAGGGATTATAACCGATGCTAAAGATAATTCTCCTTTAGAGTATGCTACTGCGGCATTATTTAAACAATCGGATGGTTCTTTGGTTACAGGTGTGGTTACTTCTGAAGATGGTTTTTTTATGATTTCTAAAGTAAAACCTGGAGTATATTATTTAGAAGCTTCATTTATGGGTTATGATACTAAAAAAATAGGAAGCATTACAATCACTAAAAATAGATCTTCCCAAAAATTAGGCAACATTGGTTTGACTTTAGGAAATCAGTTAGAAGAAGTAGTAGTACAAGGAGAACGTGCTACAGTAGTACATAAAATTGACCGTGAAGTGTACGACACTAAAAAGTTTCAATCAAGTCAAGGAGGTACAGCTGTTGATGTTATTAAAAATTTACCGTCGGTTACGGTTGATGGGCAAGGCGGAATTAGTGTTAGAGGCAGTAGTGGTTTTGCAATTCTTGTAAATGGTAAACCTACACAAGGTGATGTCACTTCAATTTTAGCACAGTTACCAGCAAACGCTTTAGAATCGGTAGAATTAATTACAGCGCCGTCTTCTAAATACGATTCTGAGGGTAAAGGTGGTATTATAAATATTATTACTAAAAAAGGAGCTACAAACGGAACATTTGCTCAAATAAATGTTCGTGGTGGTTTCCCATCAATAGAGCCGTATGATACGCAAGAACCTGCACAGCGTTATGGTGTTGATGCTACTGTAAATAAGCGTACTGATAAATGGAACCTTTCAGTAGGTGCAAGTTACCAACGTAATGATAAAACGGGTAGAAGAGAAGGTGATGTGTTTATTATTAATGAAGCTGAAAACAAACAAACTTTTTTACCATCAGACGGAGAGCGTAGTTTTGACGATGTGAGTTATAACGCTAGATTTAATGTAGATTTTACTCCCAATGATGCAGATACGTATTCTTTAGGATTTTATGGAGGCAAAAAAACAGTAGATCGTTTGGCAGATATTGAATATTATGATAATCATTCCGTAACACCAATTGGTACTGGCAACAGAAATTATACGTTTCAATATTTCAACCATAATTTAAGAACCCGTAAAGGTGATTTTGCTTTAGGTAGTTTTGATTATTCACACAAATTTAAAGACGAATCTAAATTATCAACTTCTTTATTATATGAATACACTTTTTTAGGCGGACCAACTTATAATGACAATTTGGGCATTACAGACCGCAGTATTGTGTATCAAGAAGAATACAATACAAATGACAACCCTTTGAACGGATACCGTGTAAATATTGATTATTTGTTTAAGCCACTATCATTCGGTACGCTTGAAGCTGGATATCAATTTAGAGCTTTAGATCATAAAGGAGAGTTTGTATATGAGCGCGATGGTGTTTTGGTTCCTGAATTTTCTAGTGATATTAGTTTAAAAAGAATTGTACATGCAGGTTATGGGCAATTGACAGGTGAAAAGGATAAATGGAATTACGCAGGCGGTTTGCGTTTAGAAGCTATGGATCGTGAATATACCGAAGATTTAAAAACCGACGATCCAGAGGAAACCTATACGTATGATTATGTAAAACTATTTCCATCTGCATCATTACAATATGCAGTAACTGAAAAATCAAAATTAAAAGCCGCATACAGTAAAAGAATAGAGCGTACAACTACTTTAAAAATGAACAGTTTTGCAGAACGTGAACATTCTGAAGTTTTTGAGCAAGGAGATAACCAATTGAGACCCGAATTTATTGATTTGGTAGAATTAGGTTGGGTGAAAAATTTTAAAGGAGGAAATTCCCTGAGTGTAACTGCCTATTACCGTCACGTTGATAATGTTATCAACCGAGTGAATACTTTGGCATACGAGGCTAACGGAGCGGTTATTGATACTATTTTAAACCGTGTTTATTCCAACGTAGGTAAAAGTAATGCTGTTGGTATTGAATTAGGTGCACAAATTAAACCAACTAAAAACTGGTCTAACTATATTGGAGCAAATATATATACCTATGATATTGAAGGTGCATTTACTTTTGAACATAGAGACGGCGTAGAGCGTACGTATGAAGTAAATTCTGAGGCTACTATTTATTCTATTAATATGAATTCTACGTATTCTTTCTGGAAAAATGCATCACTACAGTTTACATTAAATTATTTGTCTGATAGAAATACCGCTCAAGGGGAAGACTCTCGGTTTTATTCGCCCAACTTAGCGTTTAGAAAGTCCTTTTTTGATGATAAGTTAACGGCAACACTACAATGGCAAAATATTGATATGGGCTTATTAAAAACCAATGAGCAACGTATTACAACCTATAAAACAGGAGAATTTTTCACCACTACAAATTATAAGTATGAAGTAGATATGGTATCGTTAAACTTATCGTATAACTTTAATGCCACTAAAAACAAATCGAAATTTATTGAAAGTGAGTTTGGTAAAAAGGAGTTTTAAATAAAAAGATAAAATGAATTAACGAATTATCTATAACGATTAGTAAATTTTCTAATAACTTTATATCTACTTAGTATTTAGATATTTTATACGTGTATGTAGCTTAATTAACTACTTTTTTAAAAAAATATAACAAGAAATAATGAAAAAGATATTTTTATACGCTATAACATTTATTCTTTTATTAATTGCTTGCAAAAGTGAAAGTGATGATACTGAAGACTCAACAGATACAATCGCTAATATTTATTCTTTTGAGATAGGAGAACAATCGTACGCAGTTGTATTAGAAAATTTAGATTGGGAATCAGCTGCTGCATATGCAGTTACACAAGATGCCTATTTAACTGAAATAAATTCAGAAGAAGAACAGGATGGTATCTTCGAAGCATTATTGAACTTATCAGATTACTACGAAGATACTATTGCTCCAGATGGAGGAGATTATACTCATTTTTGGATAGGAGCAAATGATTTTGATAATGAAGGCGAATGGGTTTGGGATGGTAATAATGATGGAGAAGATGTAAGTCAGTTTTGGGAAGGCACACAAGAAGGTGTCGCTATAGATAATTTGTATAACAATTGGGGTTATGAACCTAGTAACGGAGCTAGTGGTCAAGATGCTGCTGGGATTGTTCCTGTAGCTTGGACTAATGGAGAGGCTGGTACTTGGAATGATATTCAAAGAACAAATACATTATATTTTATAATAGAATACAATTAATACTACTTGTGGTATAGCTATATTTTGAAAATAAGTAAAAGCTCAACAATTTAGTTTGTTGAGCTTTTGTATTTTATTTAACATTCTTTAAAAAAGCATCAATCTATTTTGAGTAATTTTATACGGACTAATTATTTTAAAAATTATTGATGAAAAAGACATTAATGCTAGCAGTGCTGGTCGGATCATTTTACGCCTGTAAAACAGACCAGAAACAAGCTACAAGTAAAGAAACTATGCAAACAGAAAACAATCCATTATTAGAAAAAAGTACATTACCTTACGGCGCTCCGGACTTTACCGTAATTAACAATAGCCATTTTGAACCTGCATTAGTAAGCGCAATTGAGACTCAAAAAAATGCGATTGTTAGTATTGTAGCCAATAAAGAGGAAGCTACTTTTGAAAATACAATTCTTGCTTTAGAAAAAAGCGGTGGCGATTTAGACCGTGTGTCTAATGTGTTTTTTGCTTTAACAGGTGCACATACAAATGATTCATTACAAGCAGTTCAAGAAAAAATGGCACCAATGTTATCGGAACTTAGAGATGCTATTTATTTGAACGATACATTATTTGCACGTGTAAAAACGGTGTTTGAGAATCTTGAGAAAATTACTATAGGAGCAGAAGCAGTTAAATTGACTGAAAACTATTTTGAAGCCTTTGAAAAAGCAGGTGCTAATTTACCAGCCGATAAAAAAGAGATTTTAAAAGAATACAATACTAAAATAGCAACTCTAGTAAATAAATTTAATAAGGTTTTATTAGAAGCAAATAATGATGGCGCTGTACTTATTACGAATAAAGAAGAACTTGCCGGACTTTCTGATGCTACTTTAAAATCATTAGAAAATGAAGAGGGTGAAGGTTGGAAAATTCCGCTACAGAATACCACACAGCAACCTTTATTACAGAGTTTAGAAAATAGAGCGACTAGAGAAAAAATATTTAAAGCCGCTTGGTATAGAGCAGATGGTTCTGCTACCGATACCAAAAATTTGATTACTGAAATAGCAACTTTACGAGCACAAAAAGGCGCCTTATTAGGTTTTGATAATTATGCCGAATGGAGTTTGCAAGGTACTATGGCTGAAAAACCAGAAAATGTATTCAATTTATTTAATGGTTTAATCCCAGCAGCAACTGCAAAAGCAAAAAATGAAGCTACCGAGATTCAGAAAATGATTGAAAAAACAGGTGACAATTTCACACTTGAAGCTTATGACTGGAACCGCTATGCAGAAATGGTGCGTAAAGAAAAATACGATCTTGATGAAGACCAAATAAAACCTTATTTTGAAACTAAAACCGTATTAGAAAAAGGTGTTTTTTATGCGGCTGAAAAATTATACGGTATTACATTTAAAGAGCGTACAGATATACCAACTTATCATGAAGATGTTATGGTGTATGAGCTTTTTGAAGAAGATGGCTCGCAATTAGGGTTATTTTATGCCGATTATTTTTCAAGACCTAGCAAACGTGGTGGCGCTTGGATGAGTAATTTTGTAACACAGTCTAAACTATACGATCAAAAACCGGTAATATACAATGTTTGCAATTATCCAAAACCTGCGGAAGGTGAACCTGCATTATTAACCTATGATGAGGTTGAAACTATGTTTCATGAATTTGGTCATGCCTTGCACGGCTTTTTTGCTTCGCAAGAATACCCAACATTATCAGGGACTTCAGTGGCGAGAGATTTTGTAGAATTCCCTTCTCAGTTTAATGAAAACTGGGCATTGCACCCGCAAGTATTAAAAAATTATGCCTTGCATTACAAAACCGGCGAGCAGATACCTGAAACGCTAATAGCTAAAATAAAAAAATCAGGTACGTTTAACCAAGGGTATAGCTTAACCGAAAATCTTGCTGCTTCTAATTTAGACATGCAATGGCATACCATTACAGCAACTACAGTTATTGATGATGCCAATGCTTTTGAAAAAGAAGCTTTGCATAAAACAAAGCTTGATGAAGTTAGTGCAGTGCCGCCACGTTACCGATCAACTTATTTTGCACACATATTTGGTAGCGGTTATGCAGCAGGGTATTATTCGTATTTATGGACTGAAATGTTGCACCACGATGCCTACAATTGGTTTGAAAACCATGATGGTTTAACTCGTGAAAACGGACAACGTTTTAGAGACATGGTACTCTCACGTGGTAACACACAAGATTTAGAAGAAATGTACAAAAACTGGCGTGGTAGCGACCCGCAAATTGCACCCATGCTAAAAGCACGTGGTTTGCAATAAACCAGTTGTTTTTAATAGCCTATACAAAGGAGTCTTTTTTAAGGCTCCTTTTCTTTTTTGTAAGATTTTATAAAACATATGTACGAAATTTATATATTGTAAGCTTAAACTTCCCCCCACAAGTGTTTAATAGATTAAAATATAGATGTACAGGTACACATATCCGTACGTTAGCATTAATTACCATAAAAATTGTGAAATATGAATTTCTTAAAAAACATTTTCTCTAAAAAAACAGAAAAAAATAACGCCAATATTTCCAATGAAGAGTTATTAAAAGGAATTTTTAATACGAAAACTTATAAAGATGGAAATACTTGTTTCCATTTTGCGAGTAGAAACTTCTTTAGTTTAGTTGACAACAATGGAGAAATTAAAAAGTCAGAATATGGAGATAATATTATTGCAGTAAATGATTTTAATGGAGACCAAGAACCTTATGAAACTTTATTTTTCTCAAATGAAAATGAAGAAGTTAGAATTAGATTTTTTGGAGAAAAAAGTTTTAAAGTTTCGAATTCATTATATGATTTATTCAACATTGATAACCCTGAAGAGAATTTTGTTAAAAGAGGAGATTCTGAATATTGGTCTTGGTATGAGGAATCTTTTAATTCTTCTAAAATTCAAAATAAAATACATAAATGTGTTTTTCCTAATTTAGATTTACCATCAGAAATTCAAAATAACTTTAATTCCTTTGTATCAGGAAATCAAGAGTTTGACGTAAACTCTTTTTCTAATTTTTTCACACATTATGATAACTATTTAAGTGAATTAATCCCTTCTAATTTTTCAGCATTTAATGGCTTTGATAGTGGATTGAAAAAACTAATTAATGAAATAAATATTTCCTCAAAAAAAAATAAATTCAAAATAATTGAATTCAACCCTTCTGGAAACTGGGGGATTATAGAATTAAATAGTTTGGAAAAAACAGAAATAGAAAAATTGGAGAATTATGGATTAATGATTGAACAAAACTAATGCTAACAATGGCTATAATTAATACGGGTTTAGGTACTTAACCCAAATTTTGGAACTTTAAACTAAGTCCGCCAAATCTTTTGATTTGGCTTTAGAACAAGAAAAAAATAAAACAAAATAAAAAGTTTTGGCTAATCGCTTAATCCGAAATTAAATGTTAATTTAATCCCGTTCTAATCTTAGCCTAGCCGTTGTAAACAAGCTGAAAAACAAAAACTATGATACATTTAATTTGGTCAATAATCAACGGAATAATTGTATTATACTTTTTCTATCTGATTATTGGATTTATAACAAAAGGGAAAAAGATATTTAAACCACAGTTTAAAGTTATTTCAATCTTTATAATGGTTATCGGAATTGTTCAAATAAATTCAGCTTCTGATTCTGATAAAAATTCAAACCGAATATCAATAACTGAAGATTATAACAGAAAAAACAACTCTGAAATTAAGCAAGTAGTGTTGGAAGATAATTGGACTTTTGACATAAATATGCTTGTAAAATATTCGATTGAACAAGACCAATATATTCCAATTGAAAGTAATAGTTCTTTAACTGGACTCGTAAGCGGTTACGTTTGGGAATTTAATTCAATAGCTACGAACAACTTTGAAACGAATAAAAAGTCAGAATTTATTGCTAAAGGAAATTTGAAATGGAATCTTTTCGGAATTACAGTATATAGTGAATCAAAAACTTTTAATGGTACGATTGAATAAAAAGCCAGTTTAACCTATAAACAATACGGGTTTCGGGCTTAATCGAAAGGTTTGCGTATTTTTATGAGGTCGCGAAATCTTTGGGATTTTGCTTTAAACAAGGAAAAAAAACAAAAAAAAAATTTCGCTATGTGCTCGGCGGAAAGCAAATGCTAGTTTGCTCCCGTACTATTCATAGCTAAACCGTAACCAGCAATTTTAATAACGAATAGATGGAACAGACCTTGTTAGAGAAGTATATTGGACTACATCCTGATTTCAATTCAGAATTAGAGAGCTTATCTGGCAAGAACAAAGAGAAGTTTATTCGCTTTTTTAAAAATGAAAAGCAAGAAGCGAACTTCTTATCATTACTTTCCGAATTTAGATTTGCTCAATTTTTGGAAAGAGAATCATTTATCTATGAATATGAACCTACCATTGGACTAAAAACACCGGACTTTGCATTTGAATTAACAACCAAAGACTTGGTTTATTTTGATGTCAAAAGATTTAATATCTCCGATCTCGATAAAGCCAACGATAGAAAATTATATGATTTAGTAGAACGTTTAAAAACGATCGAGAAACCATATCACGTTCATCTTGAGCAAATAGAAAAGGAATTAGACTTTGATTTAGAAATAACATTTGAAGTAATAAGGAAATGGCTTCTTCAAAACACTCTTAATGAAGGTGACTCTTTTAACTATGAAAACCTGTTCAGTATGGAAATAGGTATTGCAAATGAAATTAAGAATCATGTGTTATTTTCTTATAGCTGTAAAAATCCAAAAATACATATAAGCAAACTAGCGTCTGATGTTTTATCTAAAGTAAGAACTTATCAAAGAGATATTATTGATAATGGATTCCCTTTCTTTGTAGGCATAGACTTAACGATTGATACATTAAAAGATCCAGTAGACTACTGGATTCAGTTTCTTGGAGGCTCTAGCATGAATACTGATACGGGAATAGAATCATTCTACACTAATTCAGAGTTTGATGGATTAACTGGTTTGTTAATTAAATATTACAATCAATTTTATTGGCTTAATAACCCAAAAAACAACAGGCAAATTAAATTTCAAAATGCTAAAATTAAATATAAATGAAAGCTGGTAACAAAATGTATAATTAATTGCTTGGGTCTGTGTGTAATAGGAAAATCCTACGGATTTTCCTAAGGTTCGGTTTTCTTGTTAAATTGGTTGAGCAAGATTTGCAACTAACCATACACAAACCGTTGGCAACAACCTAAAAAAATAAATAAAATGAAAAACTTTCTTCCTCTGATTTTAATTTTTGCATTTATTATTTCGTGCAAAGAAAAAACCAATGAGATAACAGAGAAATCAAAAGCCTATTCTTACTTAAAAGATTCACTAATGGACGATTTGAATTCAATAAAAGATAGAAAGAACATTGTTGGGTTTTCAACATCAATAGTCAGTAAAGACGGAACACTGTACAACCAAGAATTTGGGTATTCAGATATTAAAAATCAAAAAGAATACGCAGAAAATACTATTCAAAATATTGCATCTATTTCAAAAACATTAATTGGAATTTCTTTGTTAAAAGCACAAGAAATGGGTAAACTGAACCTTGACGATCCAATTAACATTTATCTACCATTCAAAATAGTTAACCCAACTTATCCAAACATTCCAATCACAATTAGGCATTTGGCCACTCATACATCAACCATAATGGACTCGGACAATTTTTGGGAAAACACATACATTCTCAAAAAAACGGACCATCCTAAAAGTGTAAGCGTTTTTGGTTATATGAAACCACCTGCTTCTAAAGTACCATTAGCAGATTTTCTTAAAAGTTTATTGACTGACAATGGTGAATTATATATTGGCGATAATTTTTCAAAAGAAGAACCCGGTGAAAAATTCAGTTATTCAAATCTCGGTGCGACAGTTTGTGCTTTTGTTATAGAATCTGCAACTAACACTTCCTATGATGAATTCACAAAAGAAAATATTCTAAAACCTTTAGAAATGAACAATTCTGGCTGGTCAACCAGAGCAGTAGATTCTACAAAAATCTCAAAATTATATGCGAACTATGAAAGTGTATTGGCAGATTATTCTTTGATTTCATATCCAGATGGCGGACTTCTAACAACAAGTAGTGATTTGAGTAAACTTCTAACCGAATTCATAAAAGGATTTAATGGTAACGGAACACTTTTGAATAAAGACAGTTACAAAAGGTTGTTTGCAAAACAACTATCAGAAAAACAAATGCCAAAAGATACAGAAGCCAATTTTGGTATATTCTTAGATTTTTCAAAAGGGTTCATGGAAGATGATTTTGAAACCATTGGACATAGCGGAGGAGACCCAGGAGTTGTTGCTGGTATGTTTTTTAATCCAAAAACAGGACTTGGAAGAATTTTGATTTTAAACACGGATTCGGATTTTGACGAAACCATAATTCCTCAATTTAAAGAAATTTGGAGCAAACTAAATACATACGGGAATAAACTGAACCAAAATATGCCAATTGCTGAAAAATAATTTTGTATAATTATAAATCTAAACCAACCAATAAAAATTAAACATGAAAACGAAACTAATTATTATTTTAACCTTAATTTTAAATACTTATTCTTATGCTCAAATTACTTTTGAAAAAGGATATTTTATTAATAATGCGAATGAAAAAGTTGATTGTTTAATTAAAAATATTGACTGGAGAAAAAATCCAATAGAGTTTGATTATAAATTAACGGATCAAAGTGATATTAAAAGAGCTACGATAGGTACTGTAAAAGAATTTGGAATTAATAATAGCTCAAAATACATCAGAAGTAAATTAAAAATTGATAGATCGAGTTCTGATGTGAATAAATTAAGTACTGATAAAAACCCTATATTTTCTGAAGAACAACTTTTTTTAAAAGTATTGATAGAAGGTAAATCATCCTTATACGAATATATTGATAGTAGTATAAAACGTTTTTTTTTCAGTAGCGAAAATTCTAATATTGAACAACTAGTATTTAAATCATATGTTACTTCAACTGGTAATTATTATGGTGAAAATAATACATTTAGACAACAACTTCTTAATAATTTAAAATGTCCAAAATTCACTGAAAAAAGATTTAAAAATTTAAGTTATAAAAAAAAGGAATTATTAAAATTATTTATTGAAAACAATAATTGTTTTGAAGAAGAAAGTTCGAATTTTGAAAAAACAAAAAATAAAGATTTATTTAATCTAAGCATTAGGCCTCGATTAGTTAACTCATCTTTATTAATAGACACCTTTTCTGATTTACGAGATATTGATTTTGGTAATAAAACAAATTTGAGTCTAGGTCTTGAGGCTGAATTTATTTTATCTTTTAATAAAAATAAATGGTCTGTAATAATAGAACCTACGTATCAAAATTTTAAAGCTGAAAAAACTAAAGAAGTTAGTGATTCTTTTGGTGGTGAATTAAATAATAAAGTGGACTATTCCTCAATTGAAATACCTGTTGGTATAAGATATTATATGTTTTTGAATAATAAATCAAAATTTTTCGCCAATATTTCTTTGGTAACAGATTTTGATTTCAATTCTTCAATAGATTATGAGAGAGGAGATGGGTTTGATTTAGAATCTTTAGATATCAAATCAAAAATTAATTCAGCTTTTGGTTTAGGGTATAAATATGATGATAAGTATATACTTGAACTGAGATATCAAACGAAAAGAGATGTTCTTAGTGATTATCCATCTGATGTTTCTAATTATAATTCTTTCTCATTGATAATAGGGTATACACTTTTTTAAAAATAAAATTGAACGATATTTCTTTATTTTTTGGTAAACAGTAATGAAATATTTATGGCTTTGTAATAAGCTTCAATAATGATACTAGAATAAATTTTAAAACCTAAAAGGGGTCTTAAAAAATCAACCATATAATTTTTATAAATGAACTTTAAAACTTTTGAAACAGAACGGCTTATTTTAAAACCTACTTCTGAAGATGATGCAACGTTTATTTTCCATCTTTTTAATACACCCAATTGGCTAAAATTTATTGGCGACAGAAATATTACAAGCGTAGACAAAGCAAAAGAATATATAAATGAGAAGATGGTTCCTCAACTTAAAAGATTAGGATATTCTAGCTACACAATAATTACAAAACAGGATAACTTAAAAATAGGAAGCTGTGGTTTGTATGACAGAGAAGGAGTAGAGGGGATAGATATAGGTTTTGCTTTTCTTCCGGAGTACGAAAAAAAAGGATTTGCTTTTGAAGCTTCAAAGAGACTAAAAGATGCCGCTTTTAATGATTTAGGTATTGAAGTTATTAGTGCTATAACTACAAAAGATAATCTTCCATCACAGAGACTACTAGAAAAACTAGGTCTCAAACTCTATGGAACTACCAAACTCCCAAATGATGAAAAAGAATTATCGTTGTATAAAATGGAGAGGTTAAATAACGCGCTTTAAAATTAGAGAAGAAATTTTATGAATATGTTTGTTTTACTTCCACCATTTCTTGTAACGTAAATAATTACAGAAAAGAATATTGTGTAAGAACCAAACTTCAAGATTTAGTATTATTTATTCTGTAAGATTTTTAAATGTCTGTAAGAATTTAGATATCTTTAGCTATGTAATTTTCTAAGCTATTAAAATTACAAAAAGAACCCTAAAATCGAGAACATGGCATTTTACATTAACAACAAAGAATTTAAAAGTCAAGAAGAATTTTGTCAATTAGGTAGAGGTTGTGCTACCAAAAACCCAAACCCAATTGAAATTTTTAGAGTAGATGAAGAGATTGCTCTAAACAAATCGCGAAGAAGGTTATTTTCTAAACTTTCAATTGAAGTCCGTTTTCATCATATTACTTATGGCGGTAGAGGTTTAATAACAAAAACCCAACGCGAAGAGCAAATTACGTTATTAAATGAGGCATTTTCAAATGCTAATTTAACCTTTAAATATAGCGAGCCAAATGTTCAATTTATAGATAATTACAATTGGTATAATATGGGACATGGTTCAGCATCTGAACGAGAAGCCAAAACCTCGTTAGGTTCTGATGCTAAAAAGTATTTAAATTTTTATACAGGAGGTTTAGCTTCAGGATTATTAGGTTGGGCAACTTTTCCTTTTGATTTAGCTGGAGATCCAATTATAGATGGTGTTGTTGTCTTAGATGAATCTTTACCTGGCGGTAGTGCCGAACCTTACAATTTAGGAATGACGGCAGTGCATGAAGTAGGGCATTGGTTAGGTTTATACCATACTTTTCAAGGAGGTTGCGATGGTATTGGCGATCACGTAAAAGATACTCCCGCACATAGTAGTGCTAACTATGGTAAGCCTGCTATTGATGAACCGCATAATGCATGCGTAGCAGGAGAATTTGCTCCTGTACAAAACATTATGAACTATGTTGATGATGATTGGATGAAAGAATTAACTGAAGCTCAAGATGCTAGAATTAAAGAACAAATTATGATGTACAGAACGGGTTTGTTGAATAAATAAGACAATTTAAATAGGATTAGAATAGTTTTTTAAATGTTACAGTATGTTTTACCTGTTCGTATTAGTTGCTAAATAACAATTAAAAACCTGCGAAAAGGCAGTTAAATTAACTGTAAATCAAATACTTAAGGTTTTTTGAGTTGCTTATTCGGTAATCAAACAGTCATAATCATTTTCATATTTATCATTTTTGGGGTATTTAAAAAAGAATAATTTAAAAATTATAACTTTACTTATTATTTTTGTAGGTTTTTTCTTAAAATAAAAAAGAATTTATATATATTCGCTATAGAATTTTTTCCCCCAAGATTATAGTGCCTATTAAAATTGTATTTTAATAATAATAATCAAGCTTTAGTTAACTACTTGATTTTATAAATTAATACTAAGTAGTTATTTTAAATCCATAATTATCAAATGATTAAAAATTTTGTTTTCGGTTTGTTTATTGTTAGTTGTTTTCTTTCTTGCAAAGAAAAACACAATACAGAGTTAAGCGGAGTTTACGTTGTTGGAGGATTGAAAATGAAGGAAAATGTAGATTTAGGAATATTAAAGCAAATGGGAGCACTTAATTTTGGTGAAGCTCCATTCAATTTTGTGGGAAAAGATTCCGTTATATTAGATAAAGAATTTGGTGACACCTATTTTGGAGAATCAAAGTTTAAATATAAATTATCTGATAAAAACTTGACCTTAATTAATGGGGAAAGAAAAATACAGATGACCTATGAAGATGATGGTGTTTTTAGATTAAACATTGCAAACCCTTATTTAATAAGATTAGATTTAGTTGGCGTAAATCATCAATAATTTAATGAAAAAAGTTTTAAAACTCATTGGAATATGGCTTTTGGCAATTATAGTAATTGTTGGTGCTGTTTTGTTATATATAAGTATAGATGGAATACCTACATACGAAGTTGAAAAAATAGAATATCAAGCGATTAGTACACCTGAAGCTATTGAAAGAGGTGAGAAACTAACGGTTATGTTGTGTGCTACTTGCCACATGAACGCAGAGACTAGAAAATTATCTGGCCTTAAAATGGTTGATGCACCACCTGAATTTGGTGAGGTTTATGCGCCAAACATTACGCAAGATAAAAAATATGGAATAGCGAGCTGGTCAGATGCTGAATTGTTGTACTTGTTACGAACAGGAATAAAAAGAGACGGACTCTACAGTCCGCCATACATGATGAAATTACCCAATATGGCTGATGAAGATATAAATGCAATTATCGCATTTTTAAAATCAGATCACAGTATGGTTACAGCAGATGCTACGCCTGATGTGCCAACAAAACCATCATTATTAACAAAAATATTATGTAGAGTATCGTTTAAACCATTCCCGATGCCTATTCAAAAAATAAAATTACCAAGCTCTGAAGATAAAGTTGCTTTAGGTAAATATTTGGCACATAATTTAGATTGTTTTTCATGCCATTCCGCAGATTTTAAAACTGTTGACTATTTAGATCCAACATTAAGTGAAGGATATTTTGGTGGCGGGAATAAACCTTTAGATTTAAACGGAAATGTTGTGCTAAGTTCAAACTTAACCCCTGATAAAGAAACAGGAATAGGAACTTGGACAACTGATAAATTTATAAAAGCAGTTAAGTATGGAATTATAGATAATGAAAAAGCATTAAAATACCCAATGATACCTTATTCACAACTAACCGATGATGAGGCTAGTGCAATTTTTGAATATTTAAAAACAATTCCTGAAATAACAAATAAAGTAAACGTTCAATAGAATTAACCATTAAGTATAGAAATATAAAAAAAAGCTTCAAGATATACTCTTGGGGCTTTTATATTTCAATAAAAGTTGTAATTTTCTTTTATGATTAAAGACTTTAAAAGTTTAAATATTTACACGTATATAAAATCATACATTACCATATCTGATGAGGAAATAGAATTATACCTGAATCAATGTTACTTAAAAACATACAAAAACCGAGAATTGATTTCTGAGGTTAATGTATTAGATCCAAATATTTATTTTATTGAAAAAGGTTTTATTCGTTTATATATTACTGACGAAAAAGGGAGAAAACATACAACTCATTTTGCTAGTGAAAACAGTTTTGTGTCAGATTATACTTCGATAATACGACAAAAAGCTTCAAAATATAATTTTCAAGCATTAACCGAAACACAAGTAGTTGTGGTTCCGCCAGAAGCTTTATTTTGGCTTTATAAAAATGTAAAAGAAGGTGAAAAATTTGGTCGTTTAGTTTTAGATGAACATTTTATTCATTTAGAAGAAAGACTATTAAACCTTTACACACATTCACCACAAGAGCGTTTTGAATTAATGAATAGTATTTTTCCTGATATTCATAACTTGGTGCCTCAACATATGATTGCCTCTTATATTAATGTCTCACCGGTACATATGAGTAGGTTAAAAAAGAAAAACTCATAAAAAACATAAACAAATGTTATCGTTTTTTTGTGTGAACAAGAATTAGATTTGTTAGGCCAAAAATTAAAATGTCTTACAAAAAACTAATCACGTTAAGAATAACAGCAATAGTTGGGGCTGTAATATTTATACTTTATAAGTTTAATATTATGCCCAACCTGAATCACAATAGTGGTAACTTAAGTAAATGTTTTTCTGCAAAAGTAGATGGCGACTCGCTTTCTTTTAATAAAGTAAAAGCATTTGAGATAAAAGAATCTAAAATGATTATTGTAACCGCTAAATCTTCAAGCTCAGATATTATTGAGTTAATGATACCAAGTACTTTAGATCAAGGAAAATATAATTTTTATGATTACTTCTCTAATACCAATACAATAATTACAGGAGCTTATGAGTCCTCAAATAATAATGGTGCTCTTGAAGGGTTTAAAAGTAATAGTAAATTGATTATTACAAATCATGACCATGTTTTAGGTATTATAACTGGTACTTTTGATAGCAAAACAAAATCTAAAAAAATTACTGAAGGAGAATTTTCAGTGAAGTATAAATAAATTAACTATTGGTTTTTTCTTTTATTAGTTGCGCTATACAAGCAAGGTTCATTAGAATTTGATTATTTTTTGATTGTTAAATTTTTGCTAATTTGATAAAATAGGTTAAACTATTTTCATTCCTTGCAGTCATAGATGTATAATCATTAAAAAAATATTAATATGAAAAGTACAATCAGAAATATAGGTCTTTCAGTATTAGCAGTAGTTGCTTTTACAGTTCAAGCAAATGCACAAAGTAGATCAACAAAAAAAACGACTACTACTACAACAACTACAACAAGATCAAATGCAAAAACATCAAGAGTTGTAAAAAGATCAAATGTGCAGTATAAAACACCTAAGAAAAAAGTAGTCACTTATAGAAAAATACCTTCAAAATCTAAAACAGTTACAGTAAGAAATAACAATAATACGTACCAATATGATAATAATAGATTTTATAGAAGTTATAACGGTCGTTATATAGCTGTAGCACCAAAACCAGGAGTAAGGATATCAAGATTACCTGTTGGTTATAGAACAATTAGACATGGAGGAAGAAGTTACTTTAATTTTGGAGGAATTTTTTATATCAGTATAAACAACCAATATGAAGTAGTACAGCCAGAAGTTGGTACAATTGTATATGAATTGCCAAATGATGCTGAAAAAGTTATTATTGAAGATCAAGTTTTATATGAGTATAATGATGTGATCTATGAGCGTATTCAGTATGATGGAACAAGAGCTTATGAAGTTGTTGGATTTATTGAATAATAAAATTGTTTGGTTGATTAATTATTTATAATTAATCTACTTTTTTAAAAAACCTGTGACGTTGTACTCACAGGTTTTTTTATGCCATAAAATCAATGTTTTAGTAACTTATTCGGTTAGTTATTTTAGTATGTTCAGCACTAAATTCTCGTCGATAAAATCAGGGTTTATGTATTTGAAATACAGCAGAACTTCTATTCTCTTTCTTTAATATATAGGTATCAAGCACTTTTGTTGTGATCAATAGTAAATCACGCAAATATGAAAATATACTTAACATTAACAGCATTATTATTTTCGGTATTGTCTTGGGCTCAAGACCCAATTGATACTGAAAAGATATGGACTTTAGAAGATTGTATTACTTATGCTATAGAAAATAATATTACCGTTAAAGAGGCAGTATTAACAAAAGAGCTGACAGAGGTTTCGTATATGGAATCAAAATCTTCTCGATTACCAAATTTATACAGTACTGCTTCTCAAAACTTTACAAATGGTAATACTATTGACCCTATTACAAGTGAATTTGTATCACAGCAGATAAACTCAACAAGTCTTTCTTTAAATACAAGCATGACTTTGTTTAGTGGGAATCAAATAAACAACCAGATTAAACAAAGTAAACTTTTAGTAGACCAGTATCACTTTTTTGAAGAAGAATCAAAAAATGATATTACGTTGAGCATATTAGAAGGGTATATTCAATTAATGTACTTAACTGAAAATATAAATGTTGCTGAAAATAATTTAGAGTATTCAACAAAAGAAGAGGAGAGAGCAAAAGCACTTTATGATGCAGGTTCGTTAGCCTTAAAAGACTATACTGATGTTAAATCTCAAATGGCGACAAATTCATACAATCTTACAACTGCTAAAAACGATTATGATTTACAATTATTAACGTTCAAGCAATTGTTAGAATTGCCACCAGAAACAAACATTAAAATAGATGAAAACCTAGATTACCTAACAGAAGAGCTTGCTGATGTAAAATCTATTTATGACGATGCATTAGCTACATTGCCAGAGATTAGAGCTAGTGAAACAAATCTATTAGTATCTGAAAAGGCATTAGATATTGAAAAAGGAGCATACTTACCAACACTTTCATTAACAGGTAGTTTGGGGTCTGGTTATACTTCAACACAAGACTTAAGTTTTACAAACCAGTTTGATGGTAATTTTAATCAACAAGTTGGGTTGTCACTCTACATACCAATATTTAATAGGAACAGTACCAAAGCAAGTGTACAGAGTGCTAAAATTAACATTGATATAGCTTCATTAGATTTATTACAAGAAAAAAAGGATTTGTATGTAAAGGTTGAAACTGCTTGGTTAAATGCAAATGCAACTCAAAAACAAATGTATGCGGCAGAAGTTGCTAAAGAAGCTGCAGAACAATCGTATGATTTAGCCAAAAAGCAATATGATTTAGGAGCTTTAAGTAGTACCGATTTAATAATAAGTCAGAATACCTATACGAATGCAGAGCAAAATTATCTACAAGCTAAATATTTAAATCTATTATACACAGAACTTTTACAATTTTACCAAGGAAACGAAATTAAAATATAATATTATGAAAAATACCACAATAAAAAAATGGATAGGAATAGGAGGTGCTTTACTAGTTGTACTTGGTATTTATTATTTCTTTTTTTCAGGAAGTAGTACATCAGAAGTTACTTTACAAACACTACAACCTAAAAAAGGTGAAGTCGTAAAAACAGTTACAGCTACTGGTACTATTGAACCTGTTGATCAAGTAGATGTAGGTACGCAAGTGTCTGGCGTAATTAAAAAATTATACGTTGATTATAATAGTGTTGTTAAAAAAGGACAGTTAATTGCTGAGTTAGACAAAACTATTTTAAAATCTACTGTATTGAGCAATCAAGCTAGTTATGATGAAGCAGTAAATGACCGTAATTATTTAAAAACAATTTACGATAGGCAAAAGAAATTGTATGAAAATAAGGTTATAAGCGAATCTGACTATCAAGAAGCTTCGTATAATTATGAAGTTGCAAAAAATTCAGTAACAGAAAATTATGCCAGTTTACAAAGTGCAAAAACCAATTTAGGTTATGCAGATATTTATTCTCCAATTGATGGAGTAGTATTATCAAGAGATGTTGATGAGGGTGAAACCGTAGCAGCATCATACAGTACACCAACGTTTTATACTATAGCAGAAGATTTAAGACACATGCAAGTTGAGGCAGATGTTGATGAGGCTGATATAGGACAAGTAAAAGAAGGGCAAAGAGTATCGTTTACTGTTGATGCTTACCAAAACGAAGAGTTTGTAGGTGAAGTAACACAAATTAGATTAGACCCAACAACAACGTCAAATGTTGTTACATATACGGTAGTTGTAAAAGCAGAAAATCCTGATTTAAAATTAAAACCAGGGTTAACAGCTACAATAGCTATATACACGGTAGAGTTGAAAGATGTAATAACTGTTGAGGCTAAAGCTGTAAACTTTACACCTACACAACAATTAATGGATGCTTACCTAAAACAACAAGGAGGAGAAAGCAAACCCCCACAAGCAGGAAGCGAAATGGCAAAACCTTCAGAAGATAGTACAATTTTATGGGTAGAAGAAAATGGAATGATTAAGCCTCAGCCGGTTGAATTAGGTGTAAGCGATGGTGTTAATGTGCAAGTTTTAAGTGGCTTAAGCGAAAATGATAAAGTCGTATACCAAATGAGGTATGCCACAAACCAAAGTTCACCATCAGGTTCTGGTGATAGTCCATTTATGCCTACAAAACCACCAGGAGGAGGCGGACCAAGATAAATTCAAGCTTATGAAAAATATAGCAATTCAAATAGAAGAATTAAAAAGAGATTTTAAAATGGGCGAAGAAGTAGTTCACGCCCTCAGAGGAATTTCTTTTACAATAAAAGAAGGAGAATTTGTAACCATAATGGGAACTAGTGGTTCAGGTAAAAGTACATTGTTAAATACATTAGGTTGCTTAGATCAACCATCAAGCGGAATATATAAAATTGATAATGTACCTGTAAAAAATTTAGATAAAAACCAATTAGCAAAAATTAGAAATGAAAAAATTGGTTTTATTTTTCAAGCCTACAACCTGTTACCTAGAACAACCGCATTAGAAAATGTAGAATTACCATTATTGTATAATACAAAAGTAAGTACCGAAGAACGAAGAGAAAGAGCTATAGAAGCATTAACAAAAGTAGGTTTGGCTGAGCGTTTGAATCATACACCATCACAATTATCTGGTGGTCAACAACAGCGTGTTGCTATAGCAAGATCATTAGTAAATAACCCTGTAGTATTATTAGCAGATGAGGCTACAGGTAACTTAGATACGCGTACTTCTTATGAGATAATGGCGCTTTTTCAAGAGTTACATGATCAAGGTAAAACAATAGTTTTTGTAACTCATGAATCTGATATCGCCAGTTTTAGTAATAGAACTATTGTATTAAAAGATGGTAATATTATTAAAGATGATATAAATACTAAAATTCGTAATGCTAAAGAAGAATTAGCGGCGATACCAAAAGCAGATTGATATGAGGATTTTCAATTTATTAAAAATATCTTTTAAGGCCATTATTTTAAATAAAGTAAGAACTTTACTAACTATGCTTGGAGTAATTATTGGTGTAGCATCAGTAATTGCAATGTTGGCTATAGGTGAAGGATCGAAGCAGAGTATTAAATCTCAAATATCAAATATGGGATCTAATATGATTACGGTTATGCCTTACGCAGAAAGACAAGCTGGTGTTCGGTTAGATAGGAGTGAGATGCAATCTTTAACCTTAGATGATTATAAAACATTAGTATCTGACGCAAAATTATTAACCGATGTATCACCAAAAGTAGATGGTAGTGGGCAGGTTATTTATGGTGCAGAGAACTGGCCTTCTAGTATTTATGGGGTGACACCTAACTATCTTGATATAAAAGTTTGGGATGTTACAAGTGGAAGTATGTTTACTGATGATGAAGTTAGTTCGGCAGCTAAAGTAGCTGTAATTGGGCAAACAATTGTAGAAAATATTTTTACTAACGGTGAAGATCCTATTGGTAAAATGATTCGTTTTGGTAATATTCCATTTAAAGTTATCGGGGTTTTAAGTGAAAAAGGTGAAAATACTTTTGGTCAAGATCAAGATGATGTGGTTTTAGCACCTTATACAACGGTACAAAAAAGAATTTTAGCTATTGATTATTTACAATCAGTTGTTGCTTCAGCAATAAGTGAAGAACAATCTGAAAATGCTGTCGCTGAGGTAAAAGTGATAATGAATAAAGCACATAATATTAAAGAAGGAGATACGTCAGATTATGAAGTGCGTTCTATGGAAGAATTAATTTCAACTTTTAGTTCTACAAGCGAAATGTTAACAGTACTATTAGTAGCTATAGCTAGTATATCATTATTAATTGGTGGTATTGGTATTATGAATATTATGTATGTATCAGTAAAAGAGCGTACACGTGAAATTGGTTTGCGTTTAGCTGTTGGAGCAAAAGGAGCTGATATATTACTTCAATTTTTAATTGAAGCCATATTAATAAGTATTACTGGTGGTGTAATTGGCGTTGTTTTAGGATTAAGTACTACTTTTATTATTGAAAACGTATTACATTGGCCTACAAGTGTGACAAGTTCGTCAATTATCATATCTTTCGGTGTGTGTGCGATAACTGGTATATTCTTTGGCTTTTATCCTGCTAGAAAAGCAGCGGCTTTAGATCCAATTACAGCAATGCGTTATGAATAAATTTAAGCAAATGGAATTGAAGAAAAATAAAATTATAATACCCATATTACATGTTTTGGCATGGATAATTTTATTTAGTATTCCGTATTTTTTATTAGCACTTGACCAAAACCAAAGTCAAGTGTTTTTAAAAACTATTGCCCGTTCGTGGGTCCATTTGATTATTTATGGTTTTATATTCTATCTCAATTATTTTAAATTAATTGACAAGTATCTTTTTAGTGAAAAAACTGTATTTTTTATTGTTATTAATGTTGTATTAATTAGTTTTTCAATCTTTTTAAGAGAACAGCTTAAAGAGAGTTATTTTGATAATTGGTTTACAGAAAGTGTTAAAGACGAAAAGTTTTTACACAATAAAGAGATGTTTTTTTATATAAACTTGATAGCAACATCAGTACCTGTAGTATTTGCAATTGCCTTAAAAACAACTGAGCGTTGGGTAAATATTGAAAAAGAAAATAAAGAAATTGCTACCGTAAAATTGCAAACGGAAATTCAGCATTTGAAATACCAATTACAGCCTCACTTTTTTTTTAATTCATTAAATAACATTTATTCATTAGTTGATATATCGCCAGACCAGGCCAAAACAACAATACATAGTTTAAGTAAACTCATGCGCTATTTGTTGTATGAAACAAATACAGAATTAGTTTTTCTTTCAAAAGAAATTGATTTTATGAAGAAGTATATTGATTTAATGAAACTTAGGCTTACAGATAAAACCACGGTAAAATATAGTTTTCCTGAGAATGTTAACCAGGTAAAAATAGCACCTTTAATGTTTATTTCATTAATTGAGAATGCTTTTAAACATGGCGTATCTGCAAATAAAAAAAGTTTTATAAATATTGATATGAATGTTTTTGATACTATTGTTGTTTTTAAAATTAAGAATAGCAATTTCCCAAAACATGCGACAGATAAAAGTGGATCGGGTATAGGTTTAGATAATTTAAAAAAGGGACTTAATTTATTATATGCTGATAAGCATAATCTAGATATAAAAGTTGAAGGAGAAGTTTTTTCAGTAGTTTTAGAAATTAAATCTTAAAATATGAGTATAAAGCTAACCTGTATTGTTGTAGATGATGAGCCAATGGCGGCTAATTTGGTAGAGAGTTATGTTGAAAAAACACCATTTTTAGAACCAAAAGGTAAGTTTAATAGTGCTATTGAAGCTTTAGATTTTATAAATAAGGAAGTAGTAGATTTGCTTTTTTTAGATATTCAAATGCCAGATTTAACAGGTTTAGAGTTTTCTAAAATGTTACCTAAAAATACGCGTATTATTTTCACTACGGCTTTTGATCAGTATGCTTTAGAAGGTTTTAAAGTAGAGGCGCTTGATTATTTGTTAAAGCCTTTTGATTATGCGGAATTTTTAACGGCTGCTAACAAAGCAAAAGTTTGGTTTGATCTTTTAAATGATAATAAAAATTCTCATAGTAGTACAGTAGAGGAGAAGGAGTTTCTTTTTGTAAAATCAGAATACAAACAATTACGCATTAAACTTGCAGATGTCTTATATTTTGAAGGCTTAAAAGATTATATAAAAATCTGGATTAAAGACAATCCTAAGCCTATATTAACACTTATGAGTTTAAAATCTTTACAAGAAAAACTTCCTGAATACCAATTTATGCGCGTACATAGATCGTTTATTGTTTCTTTAAAAAATATTGAGGAGATAGAACGAAGCCAAATTATCATTAACAAACAACGTATTACAGTATCTGAGCAATACAAAACTAAATTTTTAGCTTTTATCAATAACAATTCTTTAAACTTATAAGAATTAATTTTTTTATAACAATTATAAAAAAAACAATTTTTTAAATTTCAGACAAAACTATATTTTAATCAAAATGTATAAATAATAGTACAATACTTTTTATGAAGATATTTAGAAAAAACAGACGTAACTTAATTCGTTTAGGAAAGTTTAAAACCTATTTAGTATATGCTTTTGGTGAAATTGTATTAATAGTAATTGGTATTTTAATTGCATGGAAAATTAATACCATAAATGAAGCAAGAAAAAATAGAATAGTTGAGGTTAAAATTTATAATAGTTTGTATGAAGAATTAAATGCTAATCTGCATACGTTAGACGGTATTATTGATGAATACCCGAGAACAATTACTAGTTTACAAAATACACTTAATTTTGTAGGCCTACCTGATGAGAAAATTACTAAAGAAAATAAATTACAAATTGCTAATATAAGCGAACGAGAAGTAAATTTAATTGATGGTTCAGTAAATTCAATAATAAGCACCTCAAAATTTGAACTATTAGAGAGTGAAACATTAAAAGAATTAATAACGCTTTATCCCGCCAAAATTACGCAGTTTAATCTTCAAGATCAGAAGATAAGATATATTATTTCTGAAAAAATTAAACCTGTGGTTGAACAAAAATTATCGTTAGTAGATTTACTTCCTGAACACGATTCAATTTATGATAATATTAGAAAGTATGGTCAAAAGTCAAATTTTCAAGCTTTATTAAATGATAAAGGCTATCAAAATGCAATGATAGACCGTATTGTACAAACAGAAGAATTATTGAGTATAGCCAAAAATCTTAGGAGTAAAACAAATACACTAATCACTAATTTAGATAAAGAGATTGATTAGAAGTTGCTGTTTAAGAATACAAAATAAGACCAACACCAAGCATTATTCCTATTAACGGAACTAGTTTTTTACGTTTGTTTTTCTCTTTAAATAACATACCACCTAATATTACAGCAATTAGTATCTGGCTTCTTTTAATAGCAGATAAAAGCATAATTAATGCTTCTTCATCTTGTAACGCTTTAAAATAAAAATAATCTGCAAGTTGTAATAAAATACCAACTGCTGGTATGGTCCAACGCCAAATAAAAGCTTTTCTTTTTTCTGCTTTAGGGAACCATGTAATTGATAATATTATAAGAAGAATAAGAATAGTATAAAAACAAAACCAGAACTGCAGTGTTTGTGGTGTGAGAGCTAATGTCTGTATTAAAAATTTATCATACAAACCGCTTGAAGCGCCTAAAAAAGTTGCTGCGATAATTGCAAAAATCCATTTATTTTTTTTAAAATTAATGCCTTCTCTTTTTCCTACTTTAGAATATAAGAGTACAGAAAAGATGATGATAAAAAAACCTAACCACTGTAATGTGTTGGGCATTTCTTTATAAATAATTATGGCACCTATAAAAGTGAAAAACGGACCTGCAGAACGTATAGGAGTTACAATAGTGATTGGTAAATGTTTTAATGCTTGGTAGGCAAGTACCCACGAACTAGCCATTATCATAGATTTTATAAAAATAAAACCATGAACTTTTATTGGAATAGTAGAAATATATAAACCTATTTTTTGTGCAAATTCGGCATTAAATATTGAAATAAGGTATATAGGTAATAGCAATAAAAAACCAGCTGAGATTGTACCTAATAATACCGGAAATACTTCATTCCCTTGCACTGCGTGTTTTTTACATAAATTATGTAATCCTAAAAATAATGCTGCTAAGAGCCCCAAATACATCCACATGGCGGCGAAGATACTTTTTTGAATTCTATTACAAAAACCTAATTCATAAACTTAAAATTAAAACAATTTTAACAGATTAACATTAATTTATATCGGTTTACTGATAACTAGTATTCATTGGTAGAAAGTGGTAAAGAGTAACTTAGATATGTTGCATCTTTGAATTAAGAAATTATCTAATATAATTTTTTGGTTGAGTTAATATTGAGTTTGAGTTAGTTGTAAAAGCCCTGTATGGAGATGCAGGGCTTTTGTTTTGTATAGTTTATAAGCTTAGAGTTTTAGTTTATTTAAACAGCTTAACTTTATTTTATACTAAGTTACTGAATCTTATCTACTGTTCACAGATAGTTATAATTTACAATTTAATAATAATGCATCTTTGACGTAACAATATTTGAGATATAATTTTTGTTAATATTAAATTAGTTATAAAAGACCTGTGCTAAAACACAGGTCTTTTAATTTTTTATGCCTTTATGAGAATGATAAAACAAAACTTATGGCTTTTGTTTATTTATATTAAAACGTTAACTTTTATATACTTGTTCTAATTTATTTTTTAGGAGACCAATTCATAATTTCATGATGAATTTCAGTTGGTGTACGTTTTGTTTTGTGAGCGATACTATCAATTACTAAATTAAAATTTCCTTTGTCATAGCTGGTGGTATTAGTATCAGCGACATTTGGGTAATGTGCAAGGTATTCATCGCGCACCGCAAGCCATTGCTTCTCTAAATTTATATCTTCTATAGATGTATCAACACCACCATTGTTTACAGGGTTTCCAATATTATCTGTAGTAGTGTCTTCATCTAGGTAGGGTTCTTGTTCTAAACTACGGTTTTGTTGTACATTATTATCTAAACCTTTATAGGTTCTGTCTTTATCGAGATTTTTATTTTCTGTGATCATCGTATTTTAATTTTGTATTTACCAATACAAAATTACAGAATGACCTACTTGAAGCTTGCTCATTCAATATTATTACTAACCTGAAAACAAATTCATTTAAAGACTGAATTTATCAGGTAGGAAGTTTCCTAAATTACAAACACATTAACATAATTTTATTAAAGTTCACTTAAGTATTTATCCTGTTCACAGATAGTTGTAAAAAGCAATTTAAATTAGCTTCATCTTTGAAATAATAAAACAATATATGACTTTGGTTGAGTTAATATTGGCTTTGAATTGGTTAGAAAGCTCTGTGCACTTGCACGGAGCTTTTGTTTTTATAAAGCTTATAAAACGTGTTTTTTTTCTCATTTTTCAATAAAATAGTATATTAACATTTCTTTATACCTGTTTGCTGATTACGAGTATTCGTTGGTAGATTGTTTGAAAAAGTAATTCAAATATGTTGCATCTTTGAAGCAAGGAATTATTAAATATAGTTTCTTGATTGAGTTAATATTGAGTTTGAGTTAGTTGTAAAAGCCCTGTATGGAGATACAGGGCTTTTATTTGTTTATAAACCAAATCGAATCTGTTCTAAAGAGTAAAAAGCATCGCTCACCCTTCTCATTTTTTTATGGACTATTAATAAGTTGCTAGTTTATTTTGTAAATGAAATTAACTTCACACTTAAAGTATTACATGATTTTGGTTGATTAAATATAGACCTTAATTAGATAGAAGCTTTATGAATTCACACAAACATTCAAGTATATAATCTTGTTTATTTTTTCTAATTTTTCCCTAAAATAGCGCATTAACATTTTTTTATACCAACTTACTGATTACTAGTATTCTTTGGTAGATTGCCTAAAAAAGTAACTTAAAAATGTTGCATCTTTGAAGTAAGAAATTATTAAAAATAATTTTTTGATTGAGTTAATATTGAGTTTGAGTTAGTTGTAAAAGCCCTGTATGGAGATACAGGGCTTTTATTCGTTTATAGCCCAAATTAAACATTTTCTACGGGTTAAATTATTCATTTATAGACCATAAAGCAGTTTTACTGATTAATACTGCTAATTCACTGAAAGTTGAAAAAAGCAATCTAAATAAATCCCATCTTTGAAGTATACAATATAGCTTTGGTTGAGTTAATATTGAGTATGAATTGGTTATAAAGCTCCGTGTTCTTTCACGGAGCTTTGTGTTTTTTACATCACTTTGTAGCTAAAATCTCCTTAGCTATTTTTGAACCCCATAAATTATAGTAATATTAACAAGTTAACACCATTTTTAATGTGTTTGCTGATATTATTGATTCATTCGTTGATAGTTGTAAAAAGTAACTTAGATATGTTGCATCTTTGAAGTAAGAAATTATTAATATAATTTTTTGGTTGAGTTAAAATTGAGTTTGAGTTAGTTGTGAAAGCCCTGTATGGAGATACAGGGCTTTTATTTTTTTATAAAAAAATAGTCAAGCAATTAAACCTGACTATTTTAATATTTAAATTCTGAATTAAATTATTTTTTTTCTAATTTTTTAAGATCATCAAGAGTCCAGTAATCATCTCTATCTTTTGATTCTTCTCTGGCTTTTTTTACATTTCCGTTTTGTACAGGGCCAACATCATTCATAGCTCTAACATAAGTAAGAACATCGGCAATATAAGCATCGCTATTATCACCTAAAGGCATCATAATACCATATTCTTTACCCTCAATAGGGCCAATAAGTCCGTTTAATAATATTTTGCTTAGAGTAGATTTATTACCCATTACACGTTCACTACCAATTAATGATGGAGCTACTAACGAACCATCTTCCATAGCAAAACCTTGTAAGTCTGCACCATGGCATGTAATACATAATTGTTTGTAGGAGTCATAACCTCTAAGAATACTCTTTTTAACTCGTAATCCTTTTTTTTCTACACGCTTTTTTAATTTAGCGTACTCAGAATCATCTTTTCGTAAGCCTTCTTTAGTAGCGTGTGCTATAATTTCATTATCAGCATAATATTCGCTAATAGCGGTTAATATTTCTGTAGCGGCTTTATCAGGACTGTAACGTAAACTTAATGCAACTTGGTTAATTACATTAATACTGGCATCATTAGCTAATTCTTCTAAACTTGCAAACAAATCAGTATCACCAGCTTTTAAGAAAGTTTCACTAAGTCTGATAGCAGTAATACGAACACGAGGATCTTTATCAGTAAATTTAGTTTTAATAAGATCTTTGTCAATAACGCCTAAACCTTCTAAGGTCCAAAGGGCATGAACACGACCAACACCTAAATCTCTATCATCATCAAATAAAACATCAAAAATTGATGAATTGTTTAATGCGTAATCTTTTAGTTCTTCAACTACAGATTGGTCGTCTTTTAAAATAATTAATTTCTGCGCCGTATTACGATACCAACCGTTAGGGTGGCTTAAATACTCAATTAGTTCCGAAGCACTTTTGCCTAATAATTTAGGTTGGTTTGTATCTGGCTCAATATCTTCATGTACAATTCTATAAATTCTACCTTTTCCAACATTTTTATCAAGCTCTTTATGAACAATTACAGGGCGTATAGAACTTCCTTTTCTTGTCCAATTACTTTCTTGGATAATGCCACGATACATATCAACAATATACAAAGCGCCATCAGGACCTGTTTTTGCTTGTATAGGTCTGAAATTTAAATCTGTTGAAGCCATAAATTCAGCTTCATCATAAGCATTGTATAAGACCTTTTTTCCATCCTCATTTTTAACTTTTGCTCTTCTAATAAGTCTGCCTACTGGCTCAGGAATAAATAAATCTCCATAAGTTGATGGAGGCAATTTGTGACCTCTAAATAATTCTTGACCAGCCACCCCTGTAAAATGATTTAATGTACCATCTTCTCGTAATTTACTAGGTCCACCTTGTACATCAGGTGTACCAACTATTGGCCATGGTTGTACAAAACCTTCTGATAACCTGTCTTTTAAGTTGTATTCACCATATACAGCAGGTTGTTGAAAACCATAAGCAGGATTTTCACTACCGGCAGCAGAATAGTACATAATTCCTAAATCATCTTGTGTTAAGCCCCATTGTCCGCCTGGCATTCCCATTAAAGAATCAATTACGACTTTACCTTTTTTAAATTTAAATCGAATAGGGTTATAAGTTGTATAAACCCAGTTATCAAGGTTCCAAAGTAAACCACTTTGTTGGTGTTCTAAATTACCACCTCTACGGTTTTCATTGTAGTATACACGTTTTTTTTCATCGGCAACACCATCACCATCAGTATCTTTATAACTCCATAAATCGTATGAATACGTCTCATTAACAATCAATTCATTTTCAAGCGGTAAAATCATTCTTGGTAATAAAAGGCTGTCAATAAAAACAGTACTTTTATCCATTTTACCATCTCCATCAGTATCAACTAACAATTTAATTTTACTTACTGATGTATTGGTACCAGTACCATCAACATCTTGCATATACGTATTCATTTCGGCAACATACATACGACCGTCTCCGTCCCATGCAATAGTTACAGGTTCATCAATCATAGGTTCACTGGCAACTAATTCCACTTTATAACCTTCAGGAAGATGAAATGTTTTCATACTTTCTTCTGGAGTCATAAAAGTTGCAGGAGCATCTTTTATAATTTCTGGTTTTTCGTATATTTTTTCTGAATACGTTTTTTGTTCTTTTTTACAGCTTAAAATTAATACAGGAACAAGAGCCAAGTAAAAAGCATTTTTAAATTTCATTTAGTCTAGTCTAGTTTAAAATAGATATTATGGTTTGATAGTTTCTGGTCACTAAATTACTATAAGTTACTGTACATTAGGTTAATATTTGAAAGGTTGATAATAACTTATAGCCCTCATTTCTATAACTTATGATTCATTTAGTTTTTCAAGCTAAATATTGGGTTTTAAATATATTTTTTTGAATAAAAACGCACAATTTTTTTAGACGAACGCCAACAATTGAAACTTGAATAGAAGTAAAATTTAGATTTGAAAATTACACTTTTTTAATAAATGTTAATAAAATCTTAAATAATATTTTTTTATAAATTTCTTTCTCTTTTTTGCATCAAACTAAACTAAAATAGCACCAATTATTATGTCTTTATTTAAAAAATATGCTTTTTTTCTGCTTATTTTATTTTATTCATCTACAATTTTTTCTCAAGCTTCGTTTAGTGGTAAGATTAATGATAGAAACGGAAAACCAATAGTTGATGCTTCAGTTGTGTTAAATGATAAAAATTTTTACGCAATTACAGATTGGGATGGCAATTTTAAAATAACAGAAATTCCTTCAGGAATTTATGAAGTTAGTATTAGTCATTTAGGGTATAAAACTTTACAAACAAAAATCAATTTTTTAGACGAAGGTATTAAGCAATCATTTGTTTTAGAGTCTGATTATTTAGATTTACAAAATGTTATAGTAACAGGTACTTTTGATCCTAGAACTCAACTAGAATCTAGTACATCAGTAAGTGTTTTAAATTCTAAAAAACTACAAACAATTTATCCAAAAGGTACTGCAAGCTTACTACAGAACATCTCAGGTACTTTTGTTGATGCTGCTGCAGGTGAAGTATTTACAAAAGTATACACTCGTGGAATTTCAGCTTCAGCAGAAGATGATTTAGGTTGGTATTATATTTCATTACAAGAAGACGGTTTACCAGTAAGCTTAACGCAACATTCTTACATTAGTCCTGATATTTTTTATAGAGCAGATATTTCTACTCAAAAAGTAGAAGCTTTACGTGGCGGAAGTGCTTCAATTACAGCCATGAATGCTCCTGGAGGTATCTATAATTTTATTTCTCACGGAATTTCAAATGAATTTGAAGGAGAAGTACAATTATCTGGTGGTTTACAAGGTGACCAAAATGGATTATACCGTATAGATACTAGAGTAGGTGGTGCAATTGGTAATAATTGGTATATAAATGCCGGTGGCCATTATCGCTATGATGAAGGCGCTCGTAACACAAATTTTACCTTTGGAAAAGGAGGGCAATTTAAATTTAATTTGATTAAAAAACTTGATAAAGGTTATTTAAAATTCTACGGTAAAATTTTAAATGATAAAACAAATAGGTGGACAGGTGTTGCGGCCACGAATTGGGATAACCCGACAGCAGCATTTGGTCAAGATTTTGGATCAACCTCTTTATTAATGCCAAGTTTTAATGGAGCAATTCCTGATGTTTCAAATATAACATCTGGAGCTACAAATAGTTTTGATCCATCACAAGGTGTTCATGCAGAAGATTTAGCTTTTGGAGTTGATTTTTTATACGAATTAGGAAATAATTGGACACTTAAAAATAACCTTAAGGTTTCATTAAAAGATGCAAATTGGCAAACATCAATTAGTAATGCTTATGTGTCATTAGACAATCCTTTAGCGTATTTTATTAGTGGAGCAGGTTTCCCAGTTGGAGAAGTTGTTTTTACTGATGCTGTAACTGGTGAAGAAGTAGCTCGTGTAGATAATACTGGTATTCTTACTGGTGGTGAAGCAACTTATTTAACAGATGGTACTTTACCTAATGATGGAATAATGGGAACTTCAGCTTGGTACAAAAAAAGTAAAGCTGATGAGTTTATGAATCAGTTTATTTTGAGAAAACAATTAGAGAAACATGATATTACTCTTGGTTTTGATTTAGGTTTTTCTGATAATTCAATTTTTACACAAGGTACTTTTGGGTTTACAACTTATGAACCTAGTCCGAGAATGTTAAGTGTAACCCTTGAAAATTCAGGGTCACCAGTAATTGCATTATCAGATGATAATGGATTAAGTAATTATGGAGGATTATTTTTTGAAAATGCAAGAGCTAAAGTTAGTCAAGTAGCTACTTTTTTAAATGACCGATGGAAAATTGCTGATAAATGGTATTTAGATTTAGGTGTACGTACCGAAAATATAAATCATAAAGGAAGTAAAGATCGTTATGAGACACTTTCGCAAGATGGTGGTTTTGATGGAGATGAAGCTACAGCATATGATAATGGAGTTTTAGTGCCAACTGGTGAGCAAGATGAATTTAATTTTACGTATAATTATATATCTTATTCAGCTGGTGCGAACTATAAAATGAATAATAATACAGCTGTATTTGGTCGCTTTTCAAGAGGTAATAAAGCTCCTGAATTAGACTATTATTACAATAATTTTACAAACGTTCCAATTAATCAAAAAGGCGAAATTCAGAAGATAACTCAAGCAGAATTAGGGTTTAAATATAGTGGTACTAATTTTTCATTTACAAGTACCGTTTTTTGGAGTCAATTAGAAAATATAAGGTCTACTAATTTTGAATTTGATGAAGATTCAAATAGTGTATTTTATACACCATATCAGTTCAATACTTCAAAAACATTAGGGGTAGAATGGGAGAGTATTTATGCTCCGTTCAACAATTTTTTGATAAAATTTGATGGAGTATTACAAAACCCTAAAGCTTCAAAATGGACTGTTTATGATGCAGCAGGTTCAGCTGATACTTCTGATGATTCTATTACAGATTATTCTAAAAATACTTTAGCATATAACCCTAAAATAATGTTCAACCTAAGTGCCGAATATCAAAAAAATAAACTATCTCTATTTTATAAATGGCAATTTATGGGAGAACGTGAAGGTAATGTAGCTAATGCATTTCAATTAGCCCCTTACAGTACATTTAAAGCAGGAGTTGGTTACCAAATAACAAATTACTTGAAAGCAAATTTATTGGTAGACAACATTTTTAATTCTGAAGGACTTACAAACTTTTTTGGTGCGAATAGTTTTGGCGCAAGTGCTAATGGGGTTACAAGTGATTATATAACAGAAAACCCTGATGGAAGTTTTATTGTTGTACCTGTTTTACCAAGAAGTAGTTTATTAAAACTTAGTTATACTTTTTAAGTGTTTTTTTACTCTTAATTTGAGAATTTATAAATGTTCATTGCAATTAGCACAATCACATTCATCACCTTCGCATTTACATTTACCGTTCTTATGGGCTTCACATGTAACCATTTTGCTATGTTCTTTACAATTAGCGCAAGCACATTTATCACCTTCACACTTACAGTTTCCATCTGTATGAAAATCACAGGTAATAGTGTCATTATCTATAACAAGTGCTAAATCCATTTTACATGCAGGACAAATTCCAGGTTTGTTGTAAATTTTACCATTTTCACAATCCATAGGGCATTTGTATTCCGTTGTTACTTCAGTCTCAGAAGAATTTTCTGTTGTGCTCTTTTTTTCTTTACAAGAATTCATACTGAAATTAATAAAGAATATTAGAAATAATAATTTTACTAAAAGCTTCGTTTTCATAGATTTAATATGTTGTTGTAGTACAATAAAATATTTGCACTAAGATACTTTAAAAAAGTATTGGAGAAAATTAATCTATTTTATTAGTGTTTTCTTGTTAAAAACAAAAGCACCCTTAAATTAATTAAGGATGCTTTTGAGATTATGAATTTAAATGGCAAATTAATCTTTAATTCTCATAATTGATTTTACATTAACGAACTCCTTCATTCCAAAACCACCATGTTCTCTACCATATCCAGAATCTTTAACACCACCGAATGGCATCATAGGTTCTGCTGTACCAAATGAATTTATAAACACCATTCCTGTATCAAAATGTTGTTCGGCTAATTCAATGGCTTTCTTTTCATCTTTAGAGAATATACCACCACCAAGTCCAAAACGGCTATCATTAGCAATGCGCATAGCATCTTCATTGTCTTTAGCTTTTATTAATGATGCGACTGGTCCAAATAACTCATCATCGTATGCAGGTTGCCCTTCTGTTACGTTAGCTAAAACAGTGGCAGGATAGAAAAAGCCTTCTCTATTAGTTTTTTCACCACCACATAAAATCTTGGCACCTTTTTCTACACTTTCTTGTACTTGTTCATGTATTTTATCTCGCAAATCTTCACGAGCCATTGGGCCTAATTCTGTTTCATCTAATTTAGGGTCACCTAATTTTAAAGCTTTCATTGCTTTAACAAACTTTTCTTCAAATTCGTCATAGACGTCTTCAGTGGCTACAAAACGTTTTGCTGCAATACATGTTTCACCATTATTATAAATTCGGCCCGTTATACTTTTCTCTACAGCCAAATCTATATCAGCATCATCAAGTATTAAATAAGCATCATTACTACCCAATTCTAGAACTGTTTTTTTAAGAGCCTTACCTGCTTTTTCGGCAATTTTTTCGCCTGCAACAGGACTACCTGTTAATGTAACTCCGCGTACTAGTTTATGATTTATAATTGCATTAGATTGTTCGTGTTCAATAACTAAAACAGAGAATAATCCGCTTGGCAAACCTGCAGTATCAAAAATATCTTTTAGTAATTTTGCAGTACCTGTTACATTAGAAGCGTGTTTTAATAAAATACTATTTCCAGCAATTAAGTTTGCTATGGTATAACGTATTACTTGGTATGAAGGATAATTCCAAGGTTGGATACCGTAGATAATTCCCATCGGTGAATAGGTGATTACACCCTTACCACCATTTAATAAAGTACGTTCTTCATTTTTTAATTCTTTAGGCGCATTTTCTGCTGTGTATTTACAAATCCCCGAACATATATCAACTTCTTGGTTACTCTGTTTTAAGAGTTTACCCATTTCATCAGTCATTAACGCAGCTAATTCTTTCTTATAATTCTGCAGTTCTTCACCAATTGCAGCAATTACTTTTGCACGCTCTTCAACCGTTTTTGTTTTCCATTTTAAAAATGCTTCTTGCGATTTTTGAATAGTCTCTTCAACTTGACTATCCGTCATATATTCATAAGAACTTATTTCTTTTCCTGTAGTTGGATTTATAGTTTTGAAAGTATTTTGTTTTGTTGTAGTACTCATAATATTATTATTTTAAATTTTAAGATTATTGTTGCTCACTTGGTACGATATAAACATCATTAATGTTTACTCTATTTGGTTGAGTCAACGCATAATAAATGGCATTTGCAATGTCTTCCGCTTCAAGCGCTTCCATTTCAAACATTTTTTCCATTTGTTCCTTCACATCTTCATCGGTAATTGTACTGGTAAGATTTGTAGCTACAGCACCAGGTTCAATTGAAGTAATATTAATTCCGTATTTAGGAGCTAACTCTTGACGTAAACCTTCTGAAAACATTTTTACAGCCGCCTTTGTTGCACAATACACTGCTCCACCAGGGAAATAGCGGTGTGCTGCCATTGAAGAAATATTGATAATATTACCACCTTTATTAGCTTTTAATTCAGGTAAGACTGCCGCAACACCGTTTAATACTCCTTTAATATTCACGTCAACCATTTTATTCCATTCATCTGTTTTAAGTTTTTCAACAAACGAAAGTGGCATTAAACCTGCATTATTAATCAAACCATTTACGGCGCCAAATTCTTCTTTAGTTTTAGAGACGACACTTTCAAAATCTTCACTTTTAGTTACATCACCAACAACTACTAATGCTTTACCGTTGTTTTTTTCTATTTCAGTTTTTAAATCATTTAAGTCATCTTCACTACGAGCCATAAGAGCTACTTTAGCTCCATTTTCAGCCAATTTATGTGCTGTTGCTTTACCAATTCCGCTTGATGCTCCTGTAATTATAATTACTTTATTATCTATTTTCATATGTGTTTGTTTTTGAGAATCAAATTTATGAATGGTAATTAAGTTTAATTGACTAGATGCATTTTAGATTTGATTGATATGCGAAACAGGAAAAGTTAAATTTCTAATTGTTAATATAGACTCTTATATTTTCTATTTTTACATAAAAACAATTGCATACCTATGTTAAAGTTTATTTCTAAATATTTTGTTTTAGTTGTTTCAATAGGCATACTGTTTACAGGTACTTTATTTGTGTTTTTTACAACAGAAACAAGTTATAATGCTATTGATAGAGCTTCATTATGGGTGCGAAATTATTTTGGTTACTTTTATTTGTATTTAGGTTTTGGTTGTGTCATTGGATTATTCGCCGTTGCTTTTTCTAAATATGGTACTATAAAGTTGGGCAAACAAACTACTAAACCAGAATATTCACTTTGGTCATGGATTGCTATGTTGTATAGTGCTGGAATGGGTTCAGGTATCTTATTGCGTGCAGTACAAGAGCCTGTATTTATGCAACAAAATCCACCATTTAAATCAAGTATACCAGAAACTATATTAGCTTTAGAATTTACTTTTTATCAATGGGGTTTTACGGCTTGGGCTTTTTATGGGCTTTTTGCCGTAATTGTTGGTTACGCTTTACATGTAAAGAAAAAGAAAGTTAAAATTAGTGCAACAATTGACGATCATTTAAAGAGCAAAATTTTAAGAGGTGGTGTAGATATTCTTACTATAATAACAACTGTTTTTGGGCTAATAGCGGCAGTTGGTTTAGGAACTACTCAGATTAATGGAGGACTTAATCATATTACTAATAGTGATTTTGGCTTACTGACGACTATTTTGCTTTGCGTTTTAATTTCAATAATAGCTTGTTATTCTGCTTGGCAAGGAGTTAATAAAGGAATAAAAATTTTTTCTAAACTAAACATTATTGTCACATTTATTATTTTAATACTTGTATTTGTTACTAATGATATGAGAAGTATTTTAGTTTCGTTTGCTACAGCTACATTTTATTATATTATAGATTTTATTCCAATGAGTTTGGCAATAGGTTCATACAATCCTGGATTAGAGTTTTTAACAGGGTGGACTTTTTATTATTGGGCATTTTGGCTAGCTTGGGCTCCATTTACAGGAATATTTATAGCTCGTATATCAAAAGGACGAACTATAAGGCAACTTTTACTTGGTGTTTTAATAATTCCATCAATAGGTACATTTTTTTGGTTTTCAGTTTTTGGTACTTCAGCCTTTAGTTTAATTGAGCAGTGGGGAGTTTATAATAATGAATTTGGAAATGTATTTTCTTCTATATTTATATTTTTTCAGCAATATCCATTTGCAACTTTTTTAAACATTACTTCTATTTTTTTATTAATTAGCTTTTTAATTACTTCGGTTGATTCGGCGGTATTCGTATTAAGTATGTTTACAGATAATGGTTCAAAAAACCCTAAAAAAGCACACCGTTTAATTTGGTCTGTATTTATATTGTTAGCGACTATAGCCATAGTACTCTTAGGAAATATTCACGCAGAAATAGATGTATTACAAGCAGTACAACGATTACTAATTGTTACCTCGTTACCTTTTTCTTTCTTTATCATAATTATGTTCGCATTTTTTATAAAAGATATAAAAAAGAAGCTATAGTGGTTTATGTTTAAATATGTGATCTAAATACGTAAACTATTCGTAAATAGTAAGAGAATACATTTAACCTACTTTAATTTTAAAACATTCCCATGTCAAAAAAATTACTAACTATTCTTTTGTTATCTATATTTTATACTTCATTAGCACAAGATTTTACAGATTCGGAACAAGGTTTAAGGGCAGATTGGATGCGTGGTTCGTTAGGTTTACTATGGCTTCCTGAAAATAATTTCAATGGCAATATAGAAGGAATTTCTATTGAACCATTTTTAACACAAATAGAGCATTTAAGAACAATTGATTATATACAACTCCCATTAACAAGCCCTAATATATATTCTCCTGTTCATGTAGCACCACATTCTATTCTTGAAAGTCTTTGGGAAGAAGATAGGGATGCTGATGGATTCCCGATTAATTTAATAGTACCAAGAGAATCAACTGATGACCCACTTTTAAATTGGTTAATTGCAGTTAGAGAAGCGGGATTAAAGACAGAAATTTATGTTAATTCTTATAATTTATTAGCACGAATACCAGAAAATATACCAGATGCTTATCCTGATATTTCTGAACGATGGCAAGACTATTGTGATACAGATACTATTGTTCAAGAATTTATAAATAGTCAATCATACCATAGTGATGATGAACATGATCGTCGTGCATATATGTTCTGTTATGCAGAGTTTATTTTAAAAGAATATGCGTTGCGTTATGGAGATTTAATTGATGCTTGGTGTTTTGATTCTGCCGATAATATTATGGAAACAGAATGTGGTGATGATCCAAGTTCAGAGCTTGTTGATGATCAACGGATTTATCAAGCATTTGCTGATGCGGTACATGAAGGAAACCCTAATGCGGCAGTATCTTTTAATAATAGTGTTGGCACAGCCAATCGTCCATTCACAACACCAACCCTATTTGATGATTATACTTTTGGGCATCCTTTTGGAGGAGCAGGAGATATGGTAGAAACAGAAAGTTTATATACGCGTAATTTTGGTATATGCGAATATATGAATGAACACAATGGTTTGCCTTTTGCAACTACAGATACAAGAGATTGGAATGATAATGTTGTTGGGCATTTTTTTCCTAAACAAAGTACAACTTCATGGAATTCAGGTGCAGTTGGTTGCTTAACCGATGAAGAGTTTGTAGAATGGAATACTGTTGGTTTAATTAATGGTGGAGCAATTACTTGGGGAACTCCACTCATTATAACCAACCTTGAAAATAGGTATGCACAAGAAAATTTAATACTTCAAGAATATGCACTAAACCAGTTAGAGCTTTTAGAAGAAAATTTAAAAGAGTTTCAATATCCAGGGGCGCCAAATTGGTCAAGATCATACACAATTTTACAAGATGCTTATTTTGGAGTGCCGTATTCACAAACCTTAGTTGAGGGTGTTGATTTTTGGGATCCAGAAGGGGACGAAATAATAAATATTAATTTAATAGACCAACCAGATTGGTTAAATATTGAAGAAACAGAACCAGGTATATGGACATTAAGTGGTACACCCACAGAAAACTCCGTAGTTGATTATGAATTTACAATACAAGCTTCAGATGCGTCAGGTAGCAGAGAAAGAGTTGTAGTATTAAGTGTATTAGGAGAAGAAACAGAAACTATACTTAGTTCTGATGTACAAATTCAAGCTATAGCTGATACAAATTATGGAATTGACAGTATAGCAACAATGGTTTCTGAAACTCAAATAGCTCCAGATGGTTTGGCTACGTATCAAATTTCAATTGAATTAACACCCTCTACAGGTAATGCAATAGTTTCAGGAGAATCAGGTGGTACATCTACTAGTAAATCTTTTGCAGTCGGAACTACTAATAACGATAATTTATTTACAGGCAGTAATTATGAATGGATAAATAATATTAATAACATTCAGATTATAAATTTTAATGCTAACGGAGGTATTTATGATATAGATGATATTACAGTATCTTTTAAATCAATAGTCATTGTAAATGCACAATCAACCAATGATAGTGTATCATTAGGTTTTGAAGATTTAATTATTACCTACGGGAATACACGCTCTAATACTTATGAATTAGATTTAGAATCTTTAACTGGAGGTATCGTGGTAAATTCATTTTCAATAGGTACAGGAAATACTTCTGAAACCAATAAATGGTCTATTGATGGAATTACTGTAAATGTAGACTTTACTGTTAACAACACACCAAGTACTAATCTAGATTTAATTGATAATCTTGAAGAAATATCAATACATCCTATTCCTACAGATTCGGAAATAATAATTGAAGGGGCAACAAATTCTATTATCCAAATTTATGATATGCCAGGAAGACTCTTATTAACAAAAAAATTATTAACGGATAGTGAAGAAGTTGATTTAAGTCATTTATCTAGCGGAACATATTTTATACAGGTTTATGGAAATCAGGAAATTATAGGTGCTAAAATTTTAAAAGAATAATTAGGTTAAATAATAATGATCAAGTATTAATAAATTATCATAATTCGCTTACTACTACTACTACTAC
>NZ_JAHKQN010000015.1:317022-451727 GCF_018861125.1 Cellulophaga baltica
TACTACTACTACTACTACTGTTAGACTTTGCGACGATAGTATGGTTATACACTTTTAAAATAATAGTCAGATGATGATGGAAATCAAGATTCTGATATTGTATATTAAATAGATCAATAATAAAAAAGGTAACTTTATAAAGTTGCCTTTTTGCGTTAAAAGTAGTTGTATTTAGTAAGATATTTTAAATTTCTTATATTTTACTCTAGCTTCTTCATCATTACCCTCAGTATAAACACCTGCTTTTAAATAATAAAAATCTTTGACATTACTTACGTTCCAAGCTTCCGGGGCTTCAAAAGTGGTATTGATAACCCATTCACTATTTTGTCTAATTTTTAAATAAACTAAGCCGTTATCTTTCTTTAAAATAATTCGTATGCTATCACCTTCATCATAAATAAAATCAGGTATTGAATTTGTATCAGTTGTAGAGGTTCCGTTAGGTAAGTCTCGTAATACGGTTTTTAAAGTTCCGTCAGCTTCTAATTCTAATCTAAATAAAGGTTTTCCTCCTCCATCACCTCTGTTATGCACTTGTGCAATGGTAACGCCATTTTCAGGAATACTAAAATATACAGCTGTAAAATCAATTTTTCTATACTGAGTTAATGGACCTTCTTCTCCACTTGGTTCTTTAAACTCTGCTCTACGGCCATCTTCGGCTTTACATTTTAAATTTAGTTGGTCACCATCTGAATTTTCATAAAAATATGCTTCATCAACGGTATTAGAAAGGTCTATGGTGTGTGAAGTTGTACTGTATGTACCATTACTATTTACCGCAGCATTCCAGCTTTCTTCAATTTCTAAATTACCAAAATAGAAATTACTTAAAGAGCTTGAAGTTAATGCTGTACTGTCTAATTCTTCATTAATGTCAGCAATTGATTGATCAGCAGAACAACCAACTAAAATAATAGATAATAAAAGAAGTAAAGTTTTTAGAGTAGATTTAATAGACATTAAGTATTCGTTTTATGTAAAAGTCTACTACGTAAATTTTTGTGTAGACACTCAAACTTATTTATTATATATAAGTATTCCTAATATAACAGCAGGTAATTAGGTGAATATTTATAATTAAGTGTTATAAAATACATTTTCTCTATTTTTTTAAGTAAATCACTGTATATTAAAATTTAACCAACATAATTTTTCATATAAGTTCCCCTGATGAAAGAGTGTTTATCTTTGCACAAAAAATAAACAATGTCAAAACCCTTTTCAGATTTAGGTATTCACAAACAATTACAACAAGGTTTAGCAGCTTTGCAAATTTCTGAACCAACGGATATTCAAAAAAAGAGTGTTCCTATTGTTTTAAATCAGAAAGAAGATCTTGTGGTTTTAGCAAAAACAGGAACAGGAAAAACTGCTGCTTTTGGTTTGCCTTTATTACAAATGGTAAAGGTTGATACTACTAAAATACAAACTTTAATATTAGCACCAACAAGAGAACTAGGGCAACAGATTTATGCAAACTTAGTTTCTTATGCATCTTTTTGTCCTGAAATTGAAATAGTATCACTTTGTGGTGGCATACCGATAAAACCACAAATTGAACGTTTAAAAAGTACAACCCATATAGCAGTAGCAACCCCGGGCCGTTTGGTTGATTTAATGAAACGCGAAGCCATCAGTCTTAAAAATTTAAAATATTTAGTTTTAGATGAAGCTGATGAAATGGTTAGTGCTTTAAAAAAAGATTTAGATCTTATCATTAAAGATATTCCTAAAACTAGAAGGACTTTTTTGTTTACAGCTACAATGCCAGGAACTATAAAACAGTTGGTTCAGAACTACATGTCTAAGCACGTAGTACATATTGAGGCTGATATGGCAACAATGGGGCATAAAGGTATTGACCACCAATATATTGTTGTTGAGCCAATTGAAAAGCTAGAAGTATTGCTTCATTTTTTAAATTCTAAAGAAGGACAACGCGGTATTATATTTTGTAAAACAAAAGCTGCCGTTAATAAATTGGCAAAAAACTTAGCCATTAATAAATTCTCTTCAGGAGCCATACACGGTAGCTTAACGCAAGCCATACGTGACCGTATTATGGGGCAATTTAGAGAAGGTCATATTGATATTCTTGTTGCAACAGATTTAGCAGCTCGTGGTATTGATGTGAAAGATATTGCTTATGTAGTTAATTATCATTTACCTGATACGTATGATGCTTACGTGCATAGAAGTGGACGAACGGCTAGGGCAGGAGCGAAAGGACTTTCAATAACTATTATTCAAAAAGAAGAAGAAGAAGAAATTCCTGAATTTGAACAAGAATTAGGACTTAAGTTTCATAAATTTAAAAAGGCAAATGCTCAGAGTATTGAAGAAAATAATGCTTTGTTATGGGCTAAAAAGATATTTAAAACGAAACCAAACCGCGAAGTATCTGCTGAGTTTAAAGAAAAAATAAACACTGTATTTCATCATTTAACAAAAGAAGAATTGGTTGAGAAAGTATTGGCCAATTACTTAGCTCAAAATAGTACTGCTACAACAAAGCCTCAGGCTTCTAAAAAGAAATAAGTCATGGCAAATACAATTAAAGATCAAGCAACTATTTTAGCAAAACTTAATATCACACAGCTAAATCCAATGCAAAAAGAAGCTGTTTCAGTTATTGAAACAGCTACAAATTCAATTATTCTATCACCTACAGGAACAGGAAAAACCTTAGCTTTTTCTTTACCATTATTAAACTTTCTTAACCCGGAATTAGAAGAAGTTCAAGCATTAGTAATTGTACCATCAAGAGAGTTGGCTATTCAAATTGAACAGGTTATTAGGTCTATGGGCTCTGGTTATAAAGTAAACGCAGTATATGGTGGCAGACCAATGTCTAAAGATAAAATAGAATTAAAACATAATCCAACAATTTTAATTGGTACTCCGGGGCGTATTTTAGACCATTTTAGTAATGATCGTTTTGCAACTAAATACATAAAAACGCTTGTTTTAGACGAGTTTGACAAGTCATTAGAAAATGGTTTTGAAGATGAAATGAAAGCTATATTAGAATATCTACCTAGCATCAATAAGCGAATTTTAACTTCAGCAACACAAGGCGTTAAGGTTCCTGGCTTTGTTCGGTTAGATAAACCAGAAATTGTTAATTATCTAAAAGAAAAAAGAACCTCACAATTAGCTATAAAAACTGTAGTTTCTCCTGATAAAAATAAATCGAAAACTTTATTAGAGCTACTTTTACATATTGGTAACAAACAAGGAATAGTTTTCTGTAATTTAAGAGAAAGTATAGATCAAGTTAGTTCATTTTTACAACGAAATAAGATTAGCCATACTTGTTTTTCTGGTGGAATGGAGCAGAAAGAAAGAGAGCGAGCGTTAATTAAATTTAGAAATGGAACTAGTCAAGTTTTAATAGCTACGGATTTAGCTGCTAGAGGTATTGATATTCCCGAAATGAATTATATTATTCATTATGAATTGCCAAGGTTTGAGGAAGAATTTATTCATAGAAACGGCCGTACTGCAAGGGTAAACTCTAAAGGAACTGCTTATATTTTAAAATGGCAAGATGAAAAATTACCGCCATTTATTAAAGACGTAAAAGGAGTAGGGGTTTCTAAAAAAGCAGCTCACAAGCCTCAGTATTGGGAAACTTTATTTATATCTGGAGGTAGAAAAGATAAGATTTCAAAAGGTGATATTGCAGGTTTATTTTTTAAACAAGGTGGTTTAACTAAAGAACAATTGGGTACAATTGAGCTAAAACAAGATTGTGCTTTTGTGGCAGTACCATTGAGTAGTGCAAGCTCATTAGTAAACAGGCTAAATAACAGTCGTTTAAAAAAGAAGAAAGTTAGAATTACGGTCTTGTAAAAACTTGATTATTAAATACTTACTTAATCAATTTAACTTGATAATTTTCATTATTAAAAACAGTTTTGTTTAAAAATATAAATGCATCTTCAAAATCTTGATGGAGTAAATTGCTCATGTCATGGCCTTCGTTTTTATAGCTATACATCATAAAACTCATATCAAGATTTTCAAGTTTGTCAGATATCATTTTAGAACCATCCATTTTGATATAGCCAGGTTCTTCTTTTGAGCAATAGTAATGAGAACCAGTATAATAAGGGACAATTTTATCGTTAACACCATGATAAAATACACTAGGTATAGCATTATTTTTATTGATAATATTACTATCTAATAATGCACCAGAAATTGAAATTAAAGCAGTTATATTAATATTTTTATACTTAGCCGAAGTAGGAAAATTATAAGCAATATTTAATACGGTCTCAGCACCGGCACTAGAACCAAATAGAATAATTTTAGAAGTATCAATTTTAAAATCACTTTTATAATTGGTTAAAAATAAAAGAGCATCAAGTACATCATGTTTAGCATTTGAATATACTTTTAAAGCTTTTTTAGAAGAGAAATCACAATTAATACTTTCTTTATTACCTAAAAGTCTATAATCAATTGATGCGACTACAAAGCCTTTTTTAGTTATTTTAGAAGCTAATGAAACCAATGATTTGTCATTTCTTGCTCCACTATTAAAACCACCAGCATGTACAATTATAAATAAAGGTCTTTTACTTAAAGTATCATTCACAGGTTGGTATATATCTAGTTTTAAACTATCTGTTTTTCTAATGGCATATGTGTATGTTTTACTTTCAGTATTTTCAAAATAATAATCAATATATCTTTTTTGAGCGTTAACAGATAAAATTGTAAATAAGAAAAAGATTAATAGCGCTTTGTAGTGCATTGTAAAAGATTAAGTATTAAGCAAAAGTAATTTTTTAATCTTCAATTAGTGATTAATCTTAATTTATAAACAGTAAATTAATAAAGCTACATATTTATATTTTATATTTTAGCGTAAAATACACGCATAGTATGCAACAATCAATTCAACTTTCTGTAGATGCTGTAGTTTTTGGCTACGAATCAGGGGTTATCTCCGTACTACTCATTAAAAGAAAATATGATCCTTTTAAAGGGAAATGGGCTATTCCTGGCGGTTTTGTTTTAAATAATGAGTCATTAGAAGAGGCTGTAGCAAGAGAACTACGAGAAGAAACAGGTATTGAAATTAATTATTTAGAACAGCTTTACACTTTTGGAGAACCCAAAAGGGACCCTAGGAGTAGGGTAGTGTCAGTTGCATATTTCGGATTAATTAAACCAAGTGCTTTCAAAATTTTTGCTTCTACAGATGCCGAAGAAGTGCAATGGTTTAATATAGAGACACTTCCAGAACTTTCTTTTGATCATTCTGAAATTTTAAGAATAGCTATTGCTCGGTTACAAGCAAAGATTACTTATGAACCTATAGGTTTCGAGCTTTTAGACGTTAAGTTTCCTTTCTCTGATTTAGAAAAACTATATACAACTTTATTAGGTAGGCCTATTGATAGACGCAATTTTAGAAAAAAAATATTAAGTCTTAACGTATTAGATGAGTTAGATGAAAAATTCTCTAAAGGGTCAGGCCGACCAGCTAACCTATTTAAATTCAATAACAAACGTTACTTTAAATTGAAAGAAGAAGGTATCATATTCGATATTTAATTATTTAAAATCCATTTTTGTGTAAAATAAACACAAATTACATTTTGTATTCTAGAAAATTGTTTTACATTTGCGTAATAATTACGCAAATTAATTTTTTTACTTGTATAATTAGGTTACCAATAAAAAAAAGTAATCAACGTTATAGTTTTCAAGTTTAAAAGAGAAGTAATTATCAACCAAAACCGAATAAGGTTTTTAAATAAAACATCAAATAAAATAATTATGAACGGATTATTATTAACAGACGGTTACAAAACAGGACATCACCAACAATACCCAAAAGGAACAGAAGAAGTTTATTCTAACTGGACACCGAGAAGCAATAAATATGCACCTAAGGGCTGTGATAAAGTAGTTTCATTTGGTCAACAATATGTTTTTAAGTGGTTGCATGATTTTTTTGATGATAATTTTTTCTCTAAACCAAAAGTATCTATCTGTAATGAGTTAAAAGAAGAATTATCTATGTATTTGGGTACAGATTATGATGTTACACATTATGAGGAATTACATGATTTACAGTATTTGCCAATTAAGGTAAAATCATTACCAGAAGGGGTAGAAGTACCTATTAGAGTGCCCATGGTAACTGTTGTTAATACTGATAAAAAATTCTATTGGATTACAAATTTTTTAGAAACCATTTTGTCAACTATGTTGTGGCAACCTATGACATCGGCTTCAATAGCGTTGTGTTATAAAAGAATTTTCAAAAAATGGACTTTACTAACGGATAAAGATAATCTTGCGTTTATTGATTTTCAAGGTCACGATTTTTCTATGAGAGGTATGGGCGGTTTGCAAAGTGCAATATCATCAGGTATGGGACATGGAGCCGTATTTTTAGGGTCAGACACCTTACCAATAATTAGCAGTTTTCGCCAGTATTACAACGCAAAAGGTTTTGTGGTAGGTTCAGTAAATGCTACAGAACATTCTGTAATGTGTGCAGGTACAAAAGATGATGAATTGGGAACTTTTAGAGCTCTAATGACAACTTACCCAACTGGAATTTTATCTGTTGTTAGTGATACTTGGGATTTATGGAAGGTATTAACCGTTTATTTACCAGAATTAAAAGAAGAAGTTTTATCTCGTGATGGTAAACTAGTAATTCGACCAGATTCTGGAGATCCTGTTGATATTATTTGTGGTGAAGACCAATCATTAGGAGGGGAAACACCTAAAGATAAAGGTGTAGTTGAATTACTTTGGGATATTTTTGGAGGTACAGTAAACGAACAAGGTTTTAAAGTTTTAGATGGCCATATTGGTGCCATTTATGGAGATAGTATTACTACGGAAAGAGCAGAAAATATTTGTAAACGATTACATGATAAAGGTTTTGCAACAACTAACGTAGTTTTAGGTATTGGCTCTTTCACTTATCAATTTAATACTAGAGATACTTTTGGTTTTGCCATGAAAGCTACTTCTGTGGTTGTAAATGGAGAACGTAGAGAGATTTTTAAAGATCCAATTACAGATGATGGTGTTAAAAAGTCTGCTAAAGGCCTAATAAAAGTTAATTTGATTGATGATGAATATGTGTTAGTTGATCAAGTTAGTCCTGAAGAAGAAAACAAGGGTGAGTTACAAGTAATTTATGAAAACGGAAAGTTTTTAAATCAGGTTACCATTCAAGAAATTAGAGAGTCAATTAATAAAAATCTTTAAATATTTAGTTATGAAATACGAAATAAAGAAATTTAAAGATGGACAAGTAACTGCTAAAGTTATAGAAAATGGAAATTTAGATATTAAAATCCGTGGAAATAGTTACGAAGATTTATTTAGAGTTGCTACCATAAAAGAAGCTTGGGATGCAGAGAATTCTGAAAATAAAACAGCAATAGCAAAACTTACCATTTTTTGTTTAATTGGTCAGCGATCTGATAGACGTTTTAACAAAGGCGAATCATTTGATTTAAAGATTATAGCTAATTTTATTAATTCAATGCAATTTGATAAAGTTTCTATTTTACACCCTCATAGCCCAATTTCATTAGCATTAATAGATAAATCAGAAAAATCATCTCATTTCTCATTTGTAGAAAAAGCATTTAATGCAATAGGAAATCCAGTATTGGTAAGTCCTGATGCTGGTGCTTATAAATCAACACATGAAATTGCAGAAAAGTTAAATGCAGATTTAATACCATCAAACAAAGTAAGAGTAAACGGAGCACCTATCATTAGTATTCAAGGTGATGTAAAAGGTAAAGAATGCTTAATAGTTGATGATTTAGCTGATGGAGGAAGAACATTCAAGTTTTTAGCAGAAGCCTTAAAAAACCAAGGAGCATCAAAAGTATATTTGTATGTTACACACGCACAATTTAATTACGGCTTTGATGAGTTAAAGGAGACTATTGATCATGTATATTGTACAAATAGTTATAAAGTTATAGATGATAATTTTGTGACACAATTTGAAGTTCATAAATTATGACTTATTCAATCTCATTAATTCAGATTGTTTTGAAGCTGTTACCTTAAAAGTAATAATCTCTAAAATAGAACGTTATTTAATTTAGTTAAGTAGGTTTTTTCTTACTTTTGTTTTAAATATTTGAATAAATGGTTAGTCCTGAAATTCCAGAAAATGAAGTTGAGCGTATAAAAGCGTTGCGTAGTTACAATATTCTAGATACGTTAGAGGAAAAAGAGTATGATGCTATTACCCGTATAGCAGCTGTTATATGTGATGCTCCTATGGCATTGGTTTCATTAGTTGATGATGAAAGGCAATGGTTTAAATCTCATTACGGAATTGATGCTACTGAAACACCTCGGGAAGTAGCTTTTTGCGCACACGCAATTAATTATCCTGAAGATTTATTTATTGTAAAAGATTCTAAAAAAGATACTAGGTTTTTTGATAACCCTTTAGTTACTGGTGGACCTAAAGTTCAATTTTATGCGGGAGCACCTTTAAATACAAATGATGGGCATACGTTAGGTACGTTATGTGTAATCGATACCAAACCCCGAAAAGAATTTACCGAGCAACAGAAAACTAGTTTAAGAGATTTAGCAAGCCAAGTAGTTGCACAATTAGAAATTAGAAAGCAAAATATTAATTACGAGGTAATTAATAAAAGGTTAGAAAATAAAAATGATCAACTAAAGCAATTAACTTATCGTTTAGCTCATGATTTAAAAACACCTTTATTAGGCATAAGTTCTGTTGTGGGGTTTATAAAAGAAGATTACACAAATCTTTTTAAAGATACTGATGTGACTGAATATTTAGATATTATCCAAGAACGAGCTAGCTATATGGAGTCATCTATAAACGGACTCATTAATTATAACAATGTAATTAATACTGAAGTTCACATGAAATCTTTTAATATAAATGATGAGATTTCTAAAATAATTGAAGACACTTCACAGTTCAAAAATATTAAATTTGACTCTGAAAATTGTGATGTTTTTATTGAACATTCATTAAATAGTTTTATTCAAATAATCCAAGAGTTTTTAACTAATTCAGTTAAGTTTTCTATTAAAAAAGAAGTTGAAGTAAAGTTAACCTTTGAAGATAGTAATCGTTACTATAATTTTACTTTTGAAGATAATAGTTCTGGTATTTCAAAAAAGTACTGGAATAAAGTCTTTGTAATGTTTGAGACAATTGACATTGAGAATAATAGTAATATAGGTCTTGGCTTAGCTAGAGTGAAATCAATCATCGAAAAATTAGATGGTGAAATTTCTATTGGTTTAAAACCAGATAATACCTCAGGAGTTTTTTATAGTTTTAAATTAGCTAAAGATGTAATCTTATAATTAGTAAACTAAGATAAATACATCAACTTACAACTCAAATTTGGTTTTTTATATTTTAATCAGAGTTTTTAAATACAGGTGTAATTCTATATTTACCAATAACTAAACCATATTCGCTGAAAGTCTCAAATTTGATATTATTTATTGTATAGGTTTATAATTAATAGTTTAAATATATACAATGAAAATACCTGTGGTAAACATCCGATTTTCAGTCTTTATTACTTCAATTTTATGTTTTATAAATATAAATGCACAAGAAATAAACCTACCAATACAAGATAATATTACATACAGTTCATTTACTGATTCTGATAATATATATGTACAGCTCAGTACTATTGATCAACCTACAATGTTATCAATGTTACATCGAGGTTTTAATGTTTATTTTGATGTTAAAGGGAAGAAAAAGAAGAAAATTTCTGTACAATATCCATCAGAAGTAACGCTACCACAAAGACCTGAAAGACGTAACGAAGACAGTAATTTTAACAGTGTTAAAAGTGAAGGTGCTGAAAATGAAATGCAAGATCCAGAGATTGCTGAATTAATCTTGCGTATGCCTAAAATGGCTAATTACAACCATGATAATTATGAAGAGGAATTTCATTTAGACCTAAATAATTTGGGCATTACGATTACTTACAGTTTTGATGAGCAAACAAACACATTGTTGTATAAACTTATAATGCCTTTAAAAAATATATCCTTAAATACTAAAACTTTATCTAAACTCTCAATTGGTATTGTAACTACTGAAATGGACGATGATAATGACTCAATAGATTCAAATTCTAACTTTAGCATTGGCGGAGGCGGTCAAGACGGAGGTTCTGGTGGAGGCCAAGGTGGTGGACCTGGAGGCGGAGGCGGACTAGGAAGACAAAGTGGCGGAGGCCAAGGTGGCGTTAGACCCGATCATGATGATAAACCGGAAGATATATCAATTGATTTTTGGTTTAAAGCAAATTTAATGGAATAACGTTTTAAATGTTAGTGTGTTTCAATCTTAGTTGGTAATTCAAAAATCTCTAAATTAAAATACGGAACAGCAGCAATTACATGGTCAAAAATATCGGCCATAATATACTCGTAATTTTTCCAGCGTTTATCACTACTAAAAGCATAAATTTCTATAGGAATACCTTGTGTAGTTGGTGCTAATTGTCGCACCATAATGGTCATATCTTTGTTAATTCCTGAGTGGTGTTCAATATATGTTTCAACATACTTTCTAAAAACTCCAATATTAGTCAAATTTCTACCGTTTAAAAGTAATTCTTTATCTATATTATTTTTAGAATTATACGTTTCAATATCAGACTCTTTAGTAGTTAAATAAGACGATATTAATGCTATTTTTTTTAGTTTTTCTAACTCTATAGCCTCCAAGTAATGAACGCTATTTAATCTAATATTTAAAGCTCTTTTAATTCGTCTTCCGTCAGAACTTTCCATTCCTCGCCAGTTTTTAAACGAATCTGAAATTAAAGCGTATGTTGGTATTGTAGTAATTGTTTTGTCAAAATTCTGGACTTTTACTGTTGATAAATTGATTTCAATAACAGCACCATCAGCACCATATTTTTCAAAAGTTATCCAATCACTAATTCGCACCATATCGTTTATGGCTACTTGAATACTTGCAACGAACCCCAAAATGGTATCTTTAAATATTAGAATTACAACAGCTGAAGCGGCACCTAGAGTTGTAATAAATTTTATAAACTCTATACCGGTGATAATCGCAATTGCAGAGAGTATACCAATAGTCCAAGCAAAAATCATAAATACTTGAATATAGCTATCTATAGGTTTATCTTTTAAACTTGGTAAGGTTTTAAAGTAGTTTTTTAAAGTATGTAAAATGCTTCTAACAATCCATAGGGTTAGTATAATAGCAAAAACTTGAAACCCTTTTTCAACCATATTTTCAAAATATGGAAAATCAGTAAAAACATAGGGGATAAGCTCTAAAGCAATTATAAGTGGAATTATATGTGCAATATAATCAGGAGCTTTATTTTTAATAAGTAAATTATCAAAATTGTTTTTTGTTTTAACCGCAAATTGTATAAAAAAGCGAACAAGAATTTTACGAACTAAAAAGTCGATTAAAAAAACTATCATAATTAACATAACCAGTAAAGCAATCATATTAATATACTTAGCCATGGTTTCTGTTATACCACTTTCAACTAAATAATCATATAAGTAATGTTCGTAAGTCATAATTCTGTTATTAATTACAAGTTTTGATTCAAAATAAGTTGATTGTTAAATAAGGGTTACAAAAGTAAGTATCCTAATAAAATTTATAAGTTTTAATTCGCTTAATATCTATATAAACTATAAGTGTTTTTTAAGTACTATGAGTTTTTCAAAATTTATTTTTTAAATAAAATACTTGTATTTTATATCTATTTACTAAAATACATTCTTTTCATTGTCTATTTAATAATTAAACAAGATTTAGAAGCTAAAAGTGTGTAAAAGCAAATGATTCTTGTTATTTTAATTTTCTTGAAAACATCTCATAAATTTATCCGGACAGAAATTTTAGCAGGAATAAGTTCATTTCTGGCTACTTTTTACATCATAATAGTTAACCCTGCAATACTTTCAAAAGCAGGTATGCCATTTTCGGCAGTAGTTACCTCAACAGTTTTAGTATGTTCATTTGGTAGCATAGCTATGGGGTTGTATGCAAAAAATCCTTTTGTAATAGCTCCGGGAATGGGAATAAATGCTTTTTTTACATATACGGCAGTTTTGGGTTTAGGACTTAGTTATGAAGCTGCGCTTGGTGCTGTTTTTTGGTCAGGAGTATTTTTTTTAATACTTAGTGTTTTAAAAGTTAGAGATAAAATTGTGTGTGCAATACCTAATGCATTGCGTTATGCAATAGCCTCAGGAATAGGACTTTTTATTTGTTTTATTGGTTTTCAAAATGCAGGTTTTGTAATTAGTGATCCTGTTACACTGGTTCATATAGGTTCTTTAAAAGACCCAATAATACTTACTTTTTTACTTGGCTTAATCACTACAGCTATTTTAATTGCTAGAAAAGTGACTGGAGCAATGGTTATTGGTATTTTATTTACAACACTTATAGCGTGGCCAATTGGTCGTTGGTGGGGTGATGCTTCTTCAGTTAACTTTGGAACATCAACAATTGTAAATTACAAAGGTGTTTTTGCTATGCCCGATTTTAGTTTGTTTTTAAAAGCGAATTTGATTGATTCAATTCAATATGCATTTTTACCCATTATTTTTGTATTTGCTTTTACTGATTTGTTTGATAGTATTTCAACATTTGTGGGTTTAGCAGAAGCCTCAGGTTATAAAGACAAAGAAGGAAACCCGAGAAATTTAAAAAAATCTCTATTAGTTGATGCAATAACCACACTCTTTTCTGGGCTTGTAGGCACAAGTTCAGGAACCGTTTATATTGAATCTGCAGTTGGTATACGCGAGGGAGGAAAAACAGGATTAACAGCAATTACAGCAGGACTTTTATTTTTGCCCTTTCTGTTCTTTTCTCCATTATTATCAATAGTACCAACTATAGCTAGTTCTATTGCCTTAGTTTTGGTGGGGTCTTTTATGATGAAACCGCTAACAAAAATTAATTGGAGCTTACCCGACGAAGCCATTCCTGTATTTTTCACCATGGTTCTTATGCCATTAACGTATAGTATTACTACAGGTATTATATTTGGTTTTTTAAGTTGGACACTACTTAAATTTTTCACTGGTAAAAAAGATGAAATTAACTTAGTATTACTTATAATAAATCTTTTATCACTAATATTCATATGGCTTTGAAAAAATCACTATTTCTAATTGTATTTTTTATAGTTTGCTCATTACAAGCACAACGAATAGCAATAATGGGTGCTATGGATGAAGAAATTGAATTATTAAAAGAAGCACTAAAAAATAAGAAAGAAGTAAATAAAAACGGAGTTACTTTTTATATAGGAAAGCTTAAGAAGAAAAAAGTAGTACTATTAAAATCTGGAATTGGTAAAGTAAACGCAGCGTATAGTACAGCAATACTAATGGCTAATTTTAAAATTGAAGCACTTGTTTTTACAGGAGTTGCTGGTGGTTTACATCCTGATATTTTACCAGGTGATATTGTTATTGCAGATAAAATGGTGCAATATGATTTTGGACAGTTACAAGACGGTACCTTTAATACATGGCCCACACGAAATTTAGTTAAAAACAATGAAAAAAATACATTATACTTAAATGTGGATGCTGACCTATTAGAAGCAAGTAAAATGTTGTCAAACTCAATAAACTTAAAACCAGTAAATGGTAATTCTCCAAAATTTTATATAGGAACTATTGCTACAGGTGACACTTTTGTAAGTGATGCAATAAAAGCGAAAGAACTGTACACAAATTTTAATGCCCTTGCAACAGAAATGGAAGGTGCCGCAGTTGCACAATTATGTAGCATGCAACAAATACCTTATGTTATTATACGAAGTTGTAGTGATAATGCTAATACAAATGCCCATACCGATTATTTCAAATTTGTAAAAATAGCTGCTGTTAATTCTGCTAAAATGGTTTTAGGGATATTAGAGAATTATGAACTGAAATAGTAGTAATGTATTTAAGAAAAATGAAGCTTATAAATTATACTATAAGCTTTTTTTTATGCCTTATATTTTAAGTTGTAATACTTCGAATGTCATCAAAGTTTAATTTAAAGGTATTTTCTTACGTACTTTTTTGAAAATTAAACACTTAAATATATTTGTAAATATAAGCTTGTAGGTGTTAACATTTCAATGATAAATTTCATTGATTAAAACTACTTTTTAATAGATAGGAAAGCTTCATTCACTTATTGTATTAAGATAACATTAATAAAATACTAAGATTTGTTGTTGACTAATTAATTAAAAACTATTTAAATGAATTTAAAATTGAAGGCGATGTTAACACCTATATTGGTGTTACTAATGAGTTTTTCTTTTGGACAAGAAAAAACGATTACGGGTAATGTAGTAGATCAGTCAGGTCTACCTTTACCAGGAGTTTCTGTAGTAGTTGTAGGCACTACTAACGGAACACAAACAGATTTTGATGGTAATTACACAATAAGTGTAAACACAGGTCAAGTATTAAGGTTTAGTTATGTAGGACAAAAAACTGTTGAAAAAACAGTTAGTGAGTCTACAGTAATTAATGTAGTATTATTAGAAGATGCTGAATCCTTAGAAGAGGTTATTGTAACAGGGTATACCTCTCAAAAAAGATCAGATATTACAGGTTCTGTTGTTAAAGTTGATTCAAAAAAACTAGGTCAAATTACTTCCGCTTCAGTAGATCAAGCATTACAAGGTAATGTTTCTGGTTTAGCAATTTCAACAACTTCTGGTACTCCAGGGTCAATAAGCGATATTCGAATTAGAGGTATTAGCTCAATTACAGCAGGTAGTTCTCCTTTATATGTAGTTGATGGTGTTCCTGTAAATAGCGGTAGTGTTACTAGTGATGATGCTTATGGTTCATTATCAGCATTATCAGGTTTAGATAATAATAATATTGAATCTATTACTGTACTAAAAGATGCGGCTTCTACTGCACAATATGGAGCCAGAGGATCTAACGGTGTTGTTTTGATAACAACAAAAAGTGGTAAAGCAGGGGAAACAAAATTTCAAATAAATTCTATTTACGGTTTTCAAAATAATGCGGTAAAAGATGTTGAAATGTTAACTGCAGCTAATAGGTTTGAATTACAAGCGGAAGCATACTATAATGACGGTTATTTTAGTTCAGAACAAGAAGCTCAAGATTACCTTTTAAGTACTGACGATTGGGCTGAATGGGATGCAAATGGTAGACCAGAAGGTAATTGGGGAGATGTTACTTACAATAAAGATGCTCCAATTCAACAGCATAGTATTTCTGCATCTGGTGGAAGTGAAGGGCATACATTTTTTGGTTCTTTAGGATACTTAAACCAAGAAGGAACAACTATTGGTACTGGTTACGAAAGATTGTCAGCTTCACTTAATTTTACTAAAGATTTAACACCACGGTTAAAATTTAGTTCTAATAACTCAGGAACTTATTCTACACAAGAAGCCTTTTTAGAAGGTAGTGCTTATTTTTCTAGCCCAAGAACAGCTCGTTTTTTTATGTCTCCTTTGGAATTGCCATATAACGATGACGGTTCAATAAATGAATTTTCAGGTTCATTACCAAACCCTCTTTATTTGGTTGAAAACGATATTACTGAAAATAGATTTACAAGAATTGTTACTAATAACTCTTTGAACTATAAAATTACAGATCATCTTTCTTATGGAACTGTTTTAAATGTAGATTTTCAATTGTATAATTTCAGAAATTATTCAAATACAGAATATGGCTATGGTGCTGCCACTTCAGGTGATGCTACACAGTATGATAGAACTAATGCATATTATGTAATTCAAAATTACATTGATTATAATTTAGAGCTTTCAGAAGATCATGTTTTTGATTTTAAAATATTACAAGAATACCAAGCGAATAGATATTATTTTTTAGGTGGTTCTGGTGAAAGTTTTGCAGATTCTGGATTGTATAATTTAATAAGTGTTGGTACACCCACTTCAATTACTTCTAGTACATCTGATTGGTACGTTGGTGCATATTTAGCTATGGCTAAATATAGTGCTTTTGGTGGCAAATACATTTTAGATTTATCGTATAGAAGAGAGGGTAGTTCTCTTTTTCAAGAAGATAACAGATGGGGTGATTTTTGGTCTGTTGGTAGTGCATGGAATATTTCAAAAGAAGATTTTATGGATAATGTTACAGTGGTCAATAATCTTAAGTTGCGAGCTTCTTATGGTGTTACAGGTAATTCTGATATTGATGAAAATCAATACCAATCGCTTATTGGTTATACTTCAAATTATAGTGGATCAGGAGTTGCACAATGGTCTAATTATGGTAATGACGAACTTTCATGGGAGATATCTAAAACATTAGATATAGCTGTTGAATTTGGGTTGTTTCAAAATATAGTATCTGGTAGTTTTGGTTATTTTAATCGTAAGTCAAGTGATTTATTATATGATGTGCCATTATCATTTACAACAGGTTTTAGCAGTCAGACACAAAACTTAGGAGCTTTAACCAATAAGGGCTTCGAGGTTGATTTGAATTTCAATATTATCAATACTGAAGACGTTCAATTTAGTATGGGAGGTAATTTATCTACTGTAAAAAATAGGGTAACTGAACTACCTACAGATACAAATGGAGCTGAAAGAACACTTACTACAACTAGAACAAGAATAGAAACTGGTCATACAGTCACAGAGTGGTATATGCCAACTTGGGCTGGAGTTAATTCTGATACAGGTAATGAAGAGTGGTACATTAATGGTGTTGATGGTGAAACTACTACAGATTATAATTCAGCGGCTTCAGTGTTTCAAGGAGAAAATGGAGTGCCAACAATTACTGCTGGCCTTAACTTAAATTTTCGCTATAAAGGTGTTTACTTAAATGCAAGCGGTTATTATTCTGGTGGTAATAAGGTTTATGAAGGATGGCATTTGTATTTAAATGAGACAAATGCTTACTCAACATTTGCATATAATGGTTACGCATCATTAATGGATAGATGGCAAGAAGTTGGTGATGAAGCAAGAAATGGTAAAGTAACATCTTCTTATAGCTCATGGCAATCTCATTCTAAATATTTACATGAAGGCGATTTCTTTAGGTTAAGATCATTAACCTTTGGGTATGATTTACCATTAGTAGCTGTAGAGAAAATTGGAATGAAAAAAATAGACATATTTGTTAGAGGTAACAACTTATATACTTGGGTAAAAGATGATTATTTAGAACAAGATCCTGAGGTTGATTTAGATGGCGTATTAGGTTTGGAAACTCCGCCTACAAGAACAATATCATTAGGTGTTAACTTAAATTTTTAATATAAATTAAATGATGAAAAATATAAAATATATAATTGGCGCAGTGATATTGTTTATTACAGCCTGTACAACAGAAGATTTAGATCCAACCTTATCTGAAAATAAAGAGACTGATGAAGCAATTACTTCGGTAGATAACTTATATAGTTTAGCAAGTGGATTATATGATATTTTAACCGAATCAGAATATTATGGTCGTGATTTAATTGCTGTAAACGAAGTTCGTTCTGATAATTGCTTTTCTAATGGTAATTCAGGAAGGTTTACTACGCAATCTTCTTTTCTTTATAGTTCTTCAAATGATTTTATTTGGGATAATGCATACAATTTAATAGCTAATTGTAATATTGTAATAAATCAAGATTTATCAACTTTAGAAGGTGATTCAGATTATGGAAGTTATTTACAAGGGCAAGCCTTGATAATTAGAGCACTTGCACACTACGATTTACTAAAAACTTATGGACAGCAACATGCAGATGGTGATTTAGGAGTGCCAATAATGACTGAATATGATGGTGATAATTTAGATCCTTCAAGAAATACGATTGAGGAAACAAAAGCACAAATTTATTCTGATGTAGAAACAGCTTTTGATATGATGGATTCTTCATATGACGATTCTAATGTATTTGTAGGTAAATATGTAGCTAAAGCATTAGAATCAAGAGTTGCCATATATTTTGAAGACTGGGACAGAGCATTGGCCGCAGCAGAAGAAGTTATAAATTCAGGTTTATATTCTGTAATTGATGCTGATAGTTATGTCTCTAGTTGGTCTAGTGATGGAGGGAGTAATGTACTGTTTGAGTTAGCCTTTAGTGCTACAGATAACCTTTCATCAAGTTCATTAGCATATATTTATCGTTATGCTTCAGATGATGACGATGATGGTTATGGTGATGTTCAAGCTATGTCAGACGTATTTGATTTGTATGATGAAGATGATGTTCGTTTAGGAATTTTAGGATATCAACTAGATGGTACTGTATTAAGAAACATGAACAAATTTCCAGACACATCTACAGGTACAGATAATATTCCTTTATTTAGATATGAGGAAGTTATTTTGAATTATGCGGAAGCATTATTAGAAACAGGTGCTGATGCTGTAAGTACTTTAAATATGATCGCATTAAATAGAGGCGAAGAGGCTTATACTTCTGTGACTAAAGATGATATTTTATTAGAAAGAAGAAAAGAGTTAATATTTGAAGGGTTCAGATTTGATGATATGATGAGAACAGAATCAGATGTTGATTATTATAATTCTACCGAAACGTTGTCAGGTACATTAACGTATCCAAATAATTTATTTGCATACCCAATAACTGATGATGAGATTGATGCCAACTCTAATATGGTTCAAAATGATGGGTATTAGTATAACTTCATAATTGTTAAAAGTAAAACCGCGATGTTTAGCATCGCGGTTTTTTTTATAAAATAATTGAGGAGTTTTATATTCTATTTCTTAATATAAAAACTTTTTGTTTTAGATTTTAGACCAGAAAATTTTAAAAAGAAAACACCACTTTTAAAATTACCTATTGAAATATTAGACGTGTTATTTAATAAGTTTTGAGAATGTACAAGCCTTCCTTGAATATTAAATATCAATAATTTAGAGTAGTCACTTACATTTTCCACGTTTATAGTCAAAACCGTGGTAGATTCTTGGTATACTTCTATAGTGTCTACTAATTCAATAGAATCTTCTGCAATACTAGCTTTGCTTGTAATACTAGTTAAAGTAGTAGTATCACAACTACCCAATAATGTCCACAAATCCCAAGAATTAACTGAGTTTTCAACAGGGTCTTGATTTACTGTGTACCATTTATTTTCATAAATATTATTATCATAAACAACGCGAGTACCTGCTTCAGAATATACAGCAGTAGAAGACCATGTAGCTATATCGTTACAGTTCAATGTCTCGTTATTTTCTTCTTCTTCCTCTTCCTCTTCAATTTCTTCTTCAGAGTCAATATCGTCCGAAAATTCTAACCAATTGATATTCCAACCTGTTCCAGTAGCCAATATTTTTATAGATTGTTCTCCTTCAGGTAATGATACTGTTGTAGAAACAGTTTCCCATGTTTGCCAACCTCCGGTTGCATTACTACTAATACTACTAATTAATGTGTTTTCAGAATAAATATCAAAACTACTACCATTTGTACTAGATGCTAATCTAAAATTAATAGCATATTCGCCGGCAGTAGTTACGTTTACGTTATAAGTTAAAAAATCATCTGTATCAATATATCCAACATTTTCACCACCATCAGTATCACTAGAAATTTCCGTTTGAATACCTGAGGCACTTACATAATCTTCAGCTTCAATTTTTGCGGGTATTGTTACGTATTCAATTGGAGTTTCTTCAATAGGTTCTCCATCACAGTACTGCGCCCAAGACGCTATAATACTTTTTACTTTTAGTCCTGATGCTGTCAAATCAGAATCTGACCAACCACCATATTGCGAAGCACCAGAATTTAAGATTGAAGCTCCTTCGCTTTTATCATTAACAGACCAATTTAAATGGCTAATGTGGTTTTCTGATAAAAAATCCATCCATTCATCAGTAGCTGTACTATTAACACTACCATCACCACTTGCATCAACAGTACCCCATTCCGTAACCATTAATGCAACACCATTATCTAATGCTGTTTGTGCTTTAGCTCTATAACTAGCCCCATGTGTGCCAGCATAAAAGTGTAACGTATAGGCAATGTTTGTACTAGTTGTAATAGGGTCTGCAGAAGCTACGTCTACATCTTGTGACCATGTAGGTGTACCTACTATAATTAAATTATCTGAGTCAATTGCTCTAATTTCAGAAATTACAGCTTCTGCATAAGGTTTAATATCATTAGACCAAGAAGAATAAATAGGTTCATTGTAAATTTCATAAATTACATTGGGGTAGTCTCCATATTTTATAGCCATTTCTTTAAAAAAGTCAATAGCATCTTGTTGGTAGCTTTCTGCATTGTGTGAATGCCAGTCTATAATTACATATAAGCCTTCGCTAATTGCAGCATCAACAACAGTTGTTACTCTATCCTTATTTGTAGTATCAGATAAGTAACCACCATAATCTTCAACCCCCATTGCAGCCCTTACAATAGTGGTGTTCCAGTCATTTTTTAAAGTGGAGACAACATCTGAATTATAAAACTTTTCACCACCCCAAGTGGTGTTTGACCAAAATAAACTATTACCAGCAAAACTAACTGCAGTATTATTTTGATCTACAATTCTATTTCCAGAGACACTTAAGTTGCCATGAATATCAACTGGATTTGAATCACAATACGATTGTGATTGTACATAATGAATTTTCATCATTATTAAAAATAAAACGGAAATACTAAATTTTAATTGAGTTCTCATATGTGTAGGTTTTTCTCCTACAACGTGGCTATTAAAATTTTATTAGAGAAATTCGATGAACGGAAAATAATTGTAATGTGAATAAAAAACAATACTTATTTTTACGAAATTGGCTTTTTATAAAAAAAATAAATACTATAATTTTGTCGGTTTTGTAAAGCTTAGTCTAAGCAACACTATTCATTTTTTTAGGCACTGTAAAGTAGATGCTAGTACCTTCTGTCACAATACTTTTTGCCCATATTTTACCGCCATTACTTTCTACCATTTCTTTACATATTGATAGGCCTAATCCTGTACCTTTTTCATTATTAGTACCATATGTAGATTTCATGTGTTTTCTTTCAAAGAGGTTTACAAGTGTTTCTTCATCCATTCCAATACCATTATCTGAAATTTGTATTTGAATAGAATCCTCATTTTCTATGGAATTAATTTTAATTTCACCTTCTATATTCGTAAACTTTATAGCATTACTAATTAGGTTTCTAATTATAATATTTAAATGATTTCTGTCACTAAAACTGATTGTGTTTTTTTGTATTTTGTTTATAATATTAATTTCTTTCTTTTTGGCAATAGGCTCTAGTAATGAAATTGTTTTAGTAGCATTTTTATAGATATCAATATTAACCTGTTTAAGTGTTATTCCTTCCATTTGAGAGTTTGCCCAAACTAATAGGTTATTTAGCATATCTGAAATACCTTGTATATCATGAATTGCTTTGGGGAAAAGTGCTTTAAATTCATCAATACTAATCGTTTCATCCAAAGACATTTTCATTAATAAAAGAAAAGAGTTTATAGGTCCTTTTAAATCATGTGCAATAATAGAAAACAACTTATTTTTCGTATTGTTTGATTCACTTAGTTCAGCTTCATGCTGTAATAAAACTTTTTGTTTTTGTTGAAGTTCTTTGGTATGTTTTGCTTGTAGTTTACTGGTTCTGTATAACAAAGCTAATATTAGGCAAACGATTAAAAAAGCTACTATAGCCAAATACACGTAATTTTTTTGCTTTGCAATTGCTTTATTTTGGTCTTTAATTAGTTGCGCCTTTTCATTTTCATATTTCATTTTACTACGTAAAATACCTAAGCCTTTTTTAAATTTCTCCTTAGATGCTTCTTCATAAAGCTTCTGATATTTGGCTTGGTATTCATATGCTAATTTATCGTTACCTTTTTCGTGGTATGTTTTAGAAAGAATTAAGTTAGCTTCTTTAATAACTGAGGAAATATTTAATTCAGTAGAAATAGCTAAACATTTTAAAGCATATTCTTCAGCTAATTTCAAATTATCAAGTTCTAAATAGCATAAGGATAAATTATTATATACAGATGTGTAACCAAATTTAAAGTCGATTTCGTCGCACAATTTTTCTGATTTTTTTAGTAATACTAATGCTTCTTTATATTTTTCTTGTTTAATAAGCACGGAGCTTTTAAATTCATAGGCATGTGACAACCAATCAATACTTTTTTCTTTTTCAAAAAAATCAATACTTTTATCTACCAAACTCAACGCCTCTTCATTGTTACCAATTTGTGAGTAAACCGAAGCCATATTTAAAACTGCATATGCGAAAATTTCATCTTTGTTATGCTCCTTATTTAACTTTTTGGCAATTTCTAAAAAAGTTAATGATGTTTCAAAATCTCCATTAGTGCTGTATAAGTTTGCTATATTAACATTAAGGCCAACCATCATATCAATATCTTCAATTTCTTTTGCAACAGTTAGCGCTTCTAAGAACTTTGTTAAAGCTTTTGCTTCTTCACCTTGTAAAGTATAATCAAGAGCCATATTATTTAAAGCAGTAAGTTTTTCTTTACCCAAATTATATTGTGTAGCAATCTTTAAAGCATTCATATTATGTTCATATGCTTTTTCTACTTCTCCATTTTCAAAATAATAATAACCGTAGGTTGATAAAGCTCTACTTTCTCCAGCATTGTATTTCGTTTTAATACTTAGATCATAAGCTTTCTTTAATAGAATAGAGGTGCTATCAGGATTAGTACGAATTAGATTTTTAGCATGTGTTAAAAGAGAATCAATATATTCAGGACTTTGAGAATTAAAATTAGAGTTTAATTTTAATTCTCCATTGCTGTTTTCTGTTTGGGAATATACATTTGAAAAGTTTACAAATAGGATAATAAAAGAAACAAGTAATCCCTTATTTATAAAATAAACACTTTTCATTAATTTAATTTTTGCGGAATATATAAACACCTTTTAAAGGTAAATAATTTTTGTTGTGAAAACAGTTAAAACGTATGTATTTTCTTACTGCAATGCTTTTATGAGTTTGTAGTTGCAAAAAAATATTTTACATTTTTTTGATTTACAGTTTGTGAATAAATTTTAGAGCACAAAAAAACGCCATAAAACAATTTGTTTTATGGCGCTTAATTTTTTAAAGTTTAGGTAACTTAAGATTTTTGTTTTTTCTCTGATTTTTTGAATACATATGTTATACCAAAATTAAGACCAAACGAAGAGTAAGGAACTTTTTGAGATAATTCTTTTGATGAATCTGTTTCAGAATTTGATAAAGTGTCTACATAGGTTGTTTCTTTATTAAAACCATCAGGTAGATTATCAAGTGTATAGAAACTTTCTACTGCAACAGTTCCATCAGGTAAAAATATATCAGTATTAAATTCTGATAGTTTTGAGTTTTTACGTTTTAAACTTATTCCGTAATATTCAGCCTCAACAAATAGTTTTAATTTAGGATTAATGTCATACTTATAACCAATAGCAGCTACTAAGCCCAGAGGAAAGTGACCATGAAAATTTTCTTTATAATTTGTTTCAGAATAAGAACCAGAAGGTAAACCTAATGCAGTAGCTTCAGCATCAGAAAAAACAGATTTACTAAATACTACGGCTTCTGTTTTACCACCTATTTTTACTAAAGCACCCAAACGACCAAAAACATTATTTGTAAATTTATAAACTAATGATGCAGAACCACCAAATGCACGAGCTCTAGCAATAGCATTAACTTCTTCATCTTCAGTATCTATTATTGATACATCTTGATCGGCACCATTCAAATATCCTAAACCTATATCAGCACCAAATGATGAGTCTTTAAAAAAGTATGTTCCTCTTATTTGAAAATTAACACCTTCACCGTAACTACCATAAGAATTTTCAGTTTCAGTTTCAGTTACTCTTTCTCCTAATTTCATTCCTGCACTTCCAACAGCATAACCAGAACTAACAGACACTTGAAACTGTCCGTAAGATATTGCACTGATAAATAAAGCAGCGCTAACTATAATTAAATTTTTCATAATTGAAATGTTAAATTGATAATTTTGAAATATTACGTAACAAATATACTTTTTTATTAAAATTAACTTCTAAAATTTATAGAATAATTAAATAGTTAAGTTTTAAAACTTATTATGCAAATTATTTTAGTTTTTTTAAGTATTTATATGCTATTAAATTTAACATAAAGTCATTAGTTATTTGTTAAACCAATACTATTTATATCATTTGAAGTTTCATACTTCAAACGTATACTTTCAGTACAATCTATACGAATATGTAGATCAAAAGCTATTTATTATCTTTAGCTAATTGATCTACCTTTAAGACTTCACTTTTATTAGCTATTTATAATGATAGTTGGTAATTTACTAAAGGTTTTTCTTACTTTCTAGTTTTTTTTGTTGATATTTATTGTATTATATATCAATTGGTTAAAAATGAGTCGGAATTTAAAACAAATTGAAAAAAATAAAATCATTGAAAAACATTTACGCTTTCAAGATTTATTAATAAGTATTTCAACTAAATATATTAATTCAGATTTATCAGATATTGATGCAATAATTCAATCATCATTAAAACAGATTGGGGAGTTTGTAGAAGCAGATAGAAGTTATATTTTTTCATATGATTTTGAGAACAAAACTTCTACTAATACATACGAATGGTGTGCAGCAGGTATTGATGCTGAAATAGATAATTTACAAGAAGTACCCTTAGAATATTTGATGCAGTGGGTTGAAGCTCATGAAAAAGGAGAACCTTTATACATTGATGATGTTAGTTTGTTACCTGATGAAGGTGAACGTTGTTTACGTGGTCTTTTAGAACCTCAAGGTATTAAAAGTTTAATTGCCATTCCTAAAATTAAAAATGATAAACTGATAGGTTTTATTGGTTTTGATTCAGTAAAAAAACTTAAAAAATATTCAGATAATGAGAAAAATATTCTTTTTGTTTACTCTAATATGATAGTAAATATTTTGCAACGTAAAGAACAAGAAGAAATTATAATAGAACAAGAGAAAAATAAAGAAGAACTATTACAGAGTTTATCATTGCAAAACCAAGAATTAAATGACTATGCACATATTGTTTCTCACGATTTAAGAGCACCGCTAATAAATATAAATGCTTTAATTGAATTGTTTATAAAAGGGAATAAAGGTGTTTTAAGTGAAACAGATTTAATACCATTAAATCATATTGTTTTCACTGTCAAAAAAATGGATTCTTTAATAAAAGGAATTCTAGATTACTCTAAAGTAGATAAAATAGAATCAGACGAATCACTTATTGATTTTAATGTAATGTTGGGGGAAATAGCACAAACAGTTCTAATACCAGAAAATATTGTTTTTTCTATTCAAGGTAATTTACCAAGTATATTTGGTAATGAATTACGGTTTAAACAAGTTTTTCAGAATTTAATTCAGAATGCTATTAAGTTTTCCGATAAAGAAAAAGGGCTGATAGAAGTTGGTTTTACAGAAAAAGAAGACCACTATGAGTTTTTTGTAAAAGATAATGGTAAAGGTATAAATGCCAGCCATTTTGATAGTATTTTTCAAAAATTCACCAAACTTGATAGTAAAACGTCTTCTTCAGGCATAGGACTCTCAATTGTGAAGAGAATAATTGACTACTATAAGGGTTCTATTTGGGTGACTAGTGAAGTAGGTGTAGGTAGTACATTTTATTTTACATTTTTTAAAAATAGTTAAATTTTTGTTACTTATTTTTAAATGGTTTAAAACCAATAAATAGTAATGTACAAATAAGTAATAGAAGTAAATACCAAGTATTGAATACTAAGTCAGTATAATTGATTTGTTCTTTAGAGAAACTTAAAATCATTAATACTTGAGCTCCGTAAGGTAATAAGCCTTGAAAAACACAGGCAAAAATATCTAATATAGAAGCTGTTTTTTTGTTGTCAAGCTCATATTCATCATTAATGCTTTTAGCAATCGGACCTGCAATAATAATTGAAACTGTATTATTGGCAATCGCCATATTTATAGTACTTACTAATGTGGCAATACCATATTGAGCAGTTTTTTTATTCTTAATAAGCTTTTTAATATTGATCAATATAAAATCAATACCACCATTTTTCTCAACCAAAGCAGCTAAACCACCAGTTAATAATGATAGTAAAAATATTTCGGTCATATTTGTGAAACCAGTGTAGGCTATTCTGCTAGATTCAATTAAGGTAAAATCACCGTAAGCAAGTCCTAAACCTACAGCTGCTATAGCACCTAAAAGTAATGTTACAAATACATTTATACCTACAATTGAAAGTACAATTACTAATACATAAGGTACAATTTTTACAATAGAATAGGTGTATTCAACAGTGGTTGCGTCTGAAGATTTTAAACCAAAACCTTGAAAAATTAGTATTGCAATAGTTAGTAATGCGGCAGGAACTGCAATTTTTATATTCTGCTTAAACTTATCACTCATTTTACAGCCTAACGTTTGCGTTGCGGCTATTGTTGTATCTGAAATTACCGATAAGTTATCACCAAACATGCTACCACCCAATAAAGCACCACATAAAATGGCTAAATCGGCACTACTTTTATCAGCAAAACTAACAACGATAGGAGCAAGAGCTACAATAGCTCCAACAGATGTACCTGTTGATAATGATAAAAAACCTGCAATAATAAAAATACCTACATATATGTATTGAATAGCAATGTAATCTAAGCCCAAATTTACAATAGCATCGACACTACCAGTTTCTTTGGTTATAGCGGCAAATGCCCCAGCCAGTAAATAGATGAGACACATGGTTAATATTTTATCATCACCACACCCTTTTAATAATGTTGCTATTTTAGAATTTATAGATTGTTTAAACATTAAAAATGCTACGGTAATACCTATAATTACAGCAATTGGTGCAGGTAAAGCATAAAAATCATTTTGATAGATTCCGACACCCAAAAAAGTAAATACAAAAACAAAAAAGGGAATTAATGCAGAAAATTTAGGGGTGATTTTAAGTGTACTAGCCATTTTAATTTATTCAGTTTTAAAAAGAGCATAGTAAAGTAAATATGTAGAAGTATGCGTTAACATTTGTTCCAAATACTTGGCTTATCTATTTAGCACCTTACTCGTTAATGTAGGTTGCTATCTCTTTTTTGTGAGATTCTTGATAATTATTTAAGGCGGCAAAAGTACTATATAAAACTGCTTGGACTACCTTTACAGACGTTAATTTCGATATAAAGTTTATTTAAATAGCTCATTTGGTTTTCAATAAAGCTATTTTTTAGATTAAAATGAATAACTTAATAGCTAAGTAAACTCTTTTTACTTTTTCTAAATTTTATAATATTTATTTTTTGTAGGAAAATAAAACAAAATTTATTCTGTTTTATAGTAGTTATATAATATTCAGAACTTTTTCATTTTAAATAAATGAGCATAAATTTTATTAATGTAGTAGTAAAAATAATGTGTAAAATACTTTTAATTAGTATTTTATGTGTGTGTTCTTTACAATCAGTTCAAGCTCAACAAACTGTTATTGATAGTTTGTCAAACAAATTATCTAGTTTAAGAAATACTGCTAATTTCTTTGAAACTGATACGGTGTATATTAACACCTTAATAAAATATGGGTCTAAACATCGTCATATTAATAAAGACACTCTTATGTCTGTTGCAAAAAAAGTTTTAGAACTGAGTGAAAAAAGTAATTATGATTTTGGAGTTATTAGTTCATACGAACTTCAGGGTCATTTTTATTCGCAACAAGATAAAGACAGTAAAGGCATTTTCTATTATGACAAAGCTTTAGAAGTTTACGAGCAGACTTCAAATAAAGTTCCGAAACAAAAATTATATATACTAAACGCTAAAGCTCAAGAATATGAATACTTGGGCGAATATGCAGAATCATTAAATAGTTTACTGCAAGGTATTGATTTAGCAACCAAACATAATTACAATTATGACCTTACATTATTAAACCAAAATATTGCATACTTATATATTTCTCAAAAATATTATGAACAAGGTTTAGAGTATTATGAAAATTCAATTCTTATAAACGAAAACCTCGGAGATGAACTTTTTAAAGCGGAAACTTTTAGTTGTGTGGCAGATATCTATTTTAAAATGGATAGGTTAGAAGAAGCTATGATTAATGTGGAGAGAAGTATTCCTGTTTTTCGAAAATATCAAAGTTTAAAATGGTTAGCTTATTCGTATGATGTTAAAGGAAAAATTTATTTAAAACAAGAAAAATTTAATACAGCTTTAGAATGGTTTTTTAAAAGTATGTTGCTTCATAATAAAATTGATGATGGAACGGCTAAAATTGATGTTATTAACGGAATAGCACAAGCTTATTTATTATTAAAAAAGGATAGTTTAGCAATTGAAAATGCTTTAAATGCTTATTCAACTTCTAAAAATATAAATTATATTAAAGGAGAAATAACTAGTACAAATATACTATATAAACTTTTTCAGTTAAATAATAATTTTGAGCAAGCCCTTTGGTACCGAGACTTAAATATTAAACTTTCAGATTCTCTATATAGAAATGCAAATAAAAATGGATTAGAGCTTTTAAAAGTTAATCTAGATTACAAAAATGAAAAGGCTTTATTTTTGCGAGAAAATGAAAAAGCACTGGCAAAAAAGAGTTTAGTTATATATATAATATTAACCCTACTTATAATACTTGGTTGTATACTTTTTGTTATCAAAAGAAATAAAAATAAGTACAAACGTTTAAATAAAGTATTAAAACAAAATAGGGAAGAGCTGACCGAGATAAATAATACGAAGAATAAACTTTTTTCAATTGTAGGGCATGACCTAAGAGGGCCTATAGGGTCATTGAAAAGTTTGCTCAATCTGTATTCTGAAAAAATGTTAAGCAAGAGTGAGTTAGATGATTTTATTCCAAAAATAGAAAATAATGTAGATTCTATTTATTTTACCTTAAATAACTTACTCGATTGGGGTAATTCTCAAATGAATGGTTCTTATATAGAGCCTACAAATGTAACGGTAACCAACCTAGTAGAAAGTTCAATAAAATTGTTAACCCCGGCTATAGAAAAAAAAGTAATTAAGGTTAATAATAATATTTCTGAAGATGTTGTTGTTTGGGCAGATAATGATCAAACTGAAGTCGTTATAAGAAACTTACTAAGCAATGCTACAAAATTTACCCCCGAAAAGGGTGAAATATCATTTAATGCAATTGATGATGGTAATTTTTATAAAATTGAAATAAAAGATTCAGGTGTAGGTATGACGAAAGAAATACAAGAAAAAATATTTTTAATGACTTCAAATATTACCACATACGGCACCAATAATGAAAAAGGTACTGGCTTAGGCTTAACCTTGTGTAAAGAGATGATTGAAAAAAACTCAGGTACAATAGGAGTCAAAAGTGTAGTAGGAGAAGGAACAACATTTTATTTTATGCTACCTAAACCAGCCTAAAAAGTAAAAGCTTTAATCTTAATTGGGATTAAAGCTTTTTTTGTATATTTTATGTGATACTTCAATTAATCAAAGTAAGACTGAAGTTCTTTTTTCATGTTTTCCCACTGCGATTTATCACCAGTAATCACTTGACCAACCTCTTTTAATTTAGAGCTCCCAAAACTGAAAGCTTCTTTAATACCTATATGTGGTGGTAATGATAATTCGCCACTATTTACAACGGCATCAATTATAAATGGTTTTGTGCTGTTTTTAGCTTGTTTTATTGCCGCTCCAATATCTTTTGCATGCTCAACTCTAATGCCATCACCACCGCAAAGTTTTGCATATGCAGCAAAATCAACATTTGTTTCATGTAAAGCATCAAGGCTAGCAGCCAAACCAGCTTCTTCCATTTCTAATTTTACAAAACTTAGCTCGCTGTTATTAAAGATTAGAATTTTAACAGGAAGCTCATACCTAACTGCCGTTATAAAATCTTGCATTGCCATATTAAAAGCACCATCACCACTTAAACACCAAATTTCTTTATCAGGGTTCGCAAATTGAGCACCAATGGCAGAAGGCAAGCCAACAGCCATTGATCCGTGATTAAAAGAACCAATCAAACGTCTTTGTTTGTTAAATGAAATATGATGCGCTGCCCAAATAGCAGAAGTTCCTGTTTCAACAGTAAAAATTGCATCATCTGCAGCATATTGATCCACAAAATCTGTAAATATTTGTGGGTGTAAAGGTTCATTTTCGCGAGTAGGAGAGGCCTGCTCTTTCATATTTTTTCTCCAACCTTTAAAGTTACCTCTAAGCTTATCTAAAAATTGAGTATCCTCTTTTTGTTCTATTTTAGGATTTAGCATTGCTAAAAATGATGAAATGTCACTCCAAACTCCTAAATCTACAGAGGTTCTATTCCCAATATTTTCTTGTCTTATATCAACTTGTATTGTTTTGGTATCGTGTGGTAAAAATTGAATGTATGGAAAATCAGTTCCTAGCATTAATAATAAATCACATTTCATAACCGCATTATAACCTGACGGATTCCCGATTAATCCAGTAAGCCCAACTACATTGTCCGTATCATGATCAAATATATCACTTGCGCGTAAGCTGTGCGTAATTGGGGCATTTAGTTTTTTAGCCAATGTTAGTACAGCTTCTCTACTTTCACGACACCCATCTCCAGCTAGAATACCTACTGTTTTTGCATTGTTCAATAGAGAAGAAGCTTCTTGCACTGTAGTTTCGTCAGGAACTAAGAGTGAATTATATTTCTTAATAGGATGAATAAATTCTTGGCTGTCCGCTTTCATTTCAGCAACGTTTGCAGGTAATTCAATTCTACATACCGCGTTATTGGCTAAAGCAATTTTAATAGCACGTTGTATTACCATAGGTGCCTGCTCAGGAGTTTCAATTACTGCTTGATAGTCACAAACATCATCAAATACTTTTTTTAAATCTACTTCTTGAAAATAGGAAGTACCTTGTTGTTTTTGATTTATTTGCCCTGTAATAGCAATAAGTGGTGTTCGTTCTTTTTTAGAATTGTATAAGCCATTGATTAAATGCAATGCACCCGGACCAACGGTACCTGCACAAACACCTAATTTACCTGAAGTTTGACTTTGACCAAAGGCAGCAAAAGATGCATTTCCCTCGTGTTTCATTCCTATCCAACTAACATCATCACGTTCTTCAATTGCTTTAACAAAAAAGTTTAAAGCATCACCAGTAACACCATACACACGTTCTACACCAACATTCACTAGAATATCTAATAGCTGTTCAGATACATTTTGAGACATAATATTTATTTTAAATGATTTATATATGCATTACCAAATTTTAAAAATTTGATATTAGCTTAATACTTACTTGGTATAGGTTGCGTTATGCTATAAAAGGGGCTGTATATTATTAATATATACTTATTGCATTGCAAGCTATCACTATTTAATAATGACAATTACCTCATTTAAATTGAATATTATCTTAGATGTAATATTTCAGATAAAATTATCTTAGTATTGATTTATTTACTCGATTATATCTAAACATAATTTAACTTAACTAACAATGGCTTTTCAATCTGATGATTCATACGTTTTAAATCTCTCTAATCAATCATTAAGAGAAGTTCCAAGAAGTATATTAAACAATTTACATTTACGAGAACTTGATTTAAGTAAAAACGAATTAACAGAACTGCCAAGCTTTATTACAGAATTAAAGTTTTTACAGGTTCTAAACTTAAAGAATAATAGCTTTAAGATTGCTCCAGAATTAATTGCGGAATTTAGGTATTTGAAAACTTTAATTGTTTCTAAAAATGAGATTGAACTTCTACCAAAATCATATAGCAACTTAACCAATATAGAGACACTAAAAATTAGTAGTAATCCTTTAATAGAATTGCCACAATGGTTAGACAAATTACCTGCTTTGAAAACCCTTAATATTAATAATTTAGATTTAAAACATTTTCCAGAAGTTGTATTGCGTATACCGTATTTAGAAGCACTTTCCTTAGACTCTAATTATTTAACACAACTACCAGAAAACATTGAGAAATTAAAATATTTAAGAAAATTAAACATTGAGGCCAATGAACTAAAAGATAATTTTGGAAATATTTGCAAGCTCAATAAATTAGAAGAAATCAATCTTAGTTATAATGATTTAACGCAATTTCCAGAATGTTTAGCCAAATTTGAAAACCTCATTCACCTTGATATTAGTTCAAATTACATAAATACTTTACCCGATTCTATTGAGCAATTAAATAAGCTTAGTGTACTTAAAATAGATGATAATGAACTTACAGTTCTTCCAGATTCATTTTATAAAATAGCAAGTTCAATATCTAAAGTAAAATTATTAGATAATCCTTTTACTGATGAGACAAAGGTTTTGATTAAAAAAGAATTTCCAAAAATTACTGAAGCTGATTTAGAGTGTGAAAATTTTATTAATCATATGCCAAACACAGAGTTAAAGCCTGCAATAGAAAATGAAGATTCAACCACCGAAAATAAAATTTATAAAGGATGGGTATCAGCAAACCCATTACTTACATTGTTTATTATTTGTATTGGGATAATTGTTTTTCTTATTTTGGTTTTACCCTCTAGAAGAGACCCTGAAACTAAAGCATATAATTTAAACGTAGAAGAATATAACAAAGTAGTTAAACTGTATAATGAGAACAAAAATAAAGTGCTAGATAATAATAGCTTTATATATGTTTATACAAATGATACTACACTTTTAAAAGCTAGTGTTTCAGCAGCTATTAACGTAGATGATTATAAAAATCCTTGGGTACCTCCTTCTTCTAATTTGGCGTCTGAAACTAACGAACTTTCTAACTTTTTAAATGATAAAAGTATTGGTTATCATACTGTAATTGATAATGGAAGAGTAGAACTACTTCAAGGAAAATTATTTGACTCCATATTTCCAAGAGCAACTATAAAAAAATATAGTCTTTTAGTTGATTATAAAATGAATGAAAAAGAGAAGGAATATAAAAAAGAGAATATAAAAAAGAATCCATACTTTGAAGGTATTACAAAGGATACAGTATACAATACACAAAAAATAGTTTTAACTGCAGAGGAACTAGCTAATAAAGAGTTAGATTCGGGGCTTAATGTTATTTTTTCTCCAAATATTGATTTAGATAATATAGATTATCATTATTATTTTTCTCCGTATGATAATAATTACTCTAAAAAAGAATTTGAAAAAGCAATTGAACATTTTAAATTAATGTACTTAAAAAATCATAGAAACAAAGATTTGGGCAAAATAATTAAATTGGAATTTCAAAATAATAGAGAATAATATTTCTTTGGTGGTTTTACTGATAGTTATTTAGTTTGATCAACTGAATAAGAATGGCAAATATTCTAATGCAACTTAGTTGCATTATGGGTAAAAAGGTAATATATTCGCAAAATATTTTTGAAGGAATTTACCTAACATCGTTTTCGTTAAAATGAATAGTAGTCATTTAAGAAGAAATAGTAGTTATTTATTTCTTGTTCTTTTTCTAATCATGAAATTGACAAGTCTACATGCGCTTTCCCATATTGAAGGAGAGGAACGTGATGCTTGTGGTATTTGTGATTATGCGTTGGTTTTAAACTCAATTCCAGCAGTTTCTACGCATTCAGGTGATTTTCAAATAGAAAATATTGAATTTGTTATTCAAACTGAGGTAACCAATAACTACAATTTTATTGTTTCTAAAACAATTTTTGACAGAGAACTGCTCTCTAGACCTCCTCCTTCAATAGTATAAAATCCTTATACATTTAACTTGTAAAAAAATAGGTTGTTATAAACGTCAATTACATAAAACTAAATGTACTTGTAGTAAAACTGTTGTAACAATTAATGTGTAGGTATTCTAAAAAATCTTTTCAAAGATTACTAACTCATTCATAGTACAATTCATGTCTCATAAAATACTGAGTATATGGCTAATTTTTGGCCTATGCTCAACAGTGCTTGCTCAAAATTCTTTTCAAATAAAAGGCGTTGTAAAACATGCAAATGATTTAACACCTGCAGTAGGTGCAACAATTGTTGGTGAAAACCTGTATACCTTTTCATCAGATACTGGTGCTTTTACCATAAACAATCTATCTAAAGCCAAATACACTTTTACCATATCTCATATTGGTTGTGAACCTAAAACTATTTCGGTTGCTGTAGGACCAAATATGAAAGAATTGAATGTTTACTTGAGTGAAGACGCTACTGTTCTTGAAGAAGTAAAAGTTAATGCAAAAACAAGCGAAAGGGAGGTAATGGAAACTCCAATAGTCACACAAACCGTCTCTAAAGAATTTCTAGACCAAAATAGGGAAAATACGCTAATGCAAACATTAAGTAAGGTTGCGGGAGTAAGTACAATAAATATTGGTTCAGGGCAATCTAAACCTGTAATTCGCGGCTTAGGTTTTAACAGGGTTGCCGTAGTACAAAATGGAATAAAGCATGAAGCACAACAGTGGGGTAATGACCACGGACTAGAAATTGACCAGCACGGTATTGAAAACATACAAATTATTAAAGGTCCAGCTTCTTTATTATACGGGTCTGATGCCATTGCAGGTGTGGTAGATATACAACCAAATAAAATTCCACAACCTAATTCTTTTGCAGGAGAAGTAAATATTATAGGAGAAAGTAACAATGATTTATTGGGTGTTTCCGCAGGTGTGACCACAAGAAAAGATAAATGGTTTTATCGTGGACGATTAACGTACAGAGATTACGGGGATTATAAAGTACCAACAGATCAAATCAATTATGAAAATTATGTATTTGAATTACATGAAAATAACTTGAGAAATACAGCAGGAAACGAAGCAGATGCAAGTTTGGGTATTGGTTTTATTTCTGATGGTATAAAAACTGAAACAGTATTTAGTAATGTAAATGCCAAAAACGGATTCTTTGCAAATGCTCATGGTTTAGAGGTAAGATCATCTAGTATAGATTATGATAGTTCTAATAGAGATATAGATCTTCCTTATCACAAGGTAAACCATTTTAAAATTACGAACAATACGGCAATAAAAATTGGAGATCATAACCTGCAAATTGACCTAGGTTACCAGAATAATAATAGAGAAGAACATTCAGAGCCTGTTCCTCATGGGTATATGCCGACACCTTCAAATACCAAAGAAAGATCATTTATAAAAAACACTTATTCGTTAAACTTTCGTGACGCTTTTAAACCCACAGATCAGCATGATATTGTGGTTGGTTTAAATACGGAATACCAGAATAACAATATTGGCGGATGGGGGTTTTTAATTCCGGAATACAACCGTTTTACCGTTGGTGTTTTTGCGTATGATCAGTTTGAAGTTAATTCTAACTTCCATGTATTGGCGGGTTTTCGATATGATGTAGGTAGCGTAGCTACCAAGGCATATTTTGACTGGTATCAGTCCACAGTAAATAACGATGATGGTTCAACATCATACATATACCTGCAAAGGTCTCAAGACAAAACTCTTAATTTCGGAAGCCTTAGTACTTCTTTAGGGCTTAGTTACATTAAAAATAAAACAAGTTACAAAGTTAATATAGGTAGAAGTTTTAGAATGCCTTTAGCAAACGAACTGGCATCAGATGGTGTCAATTATCATATGTATCGGTACGAACAAGGAAATATCGATTTAGATCCAGAAATATCGTATCAGCTTGATTTAGCTGTAGACCACACTAAAAAATCATTTAGTATAGGTGTGAGTCCGTTTATAAATATTTTTCAAAATTATATTTACTTAAATCCGACATCAAATTATTACGAAACCATACAAATTTATGAATATACACAAGCTAAGGTTTTTAGGATAGGTGGTGAGTTTAATACAAGTACCACAATTTTAAAAAAATTTCAGATAGATGCTTCAGTTGAATATGTGTATTCAAGACAAACTAGTGGAGCAAAAGAAGGATTTACGCTACCGTTTTCTCCACCCTTATCTAGTTTGCTATCTGCAAAATATCAATTTAATAAACTGCTATTTTTTAATAATCCTCAATTTATTGCAGATTATAGAATTACGGCAGCTCAAGAAGAGATTGTGCCACCAGAAGAAAAAACAGATGGCTATCAGGTATTAAATATGTCTTTTTTAACAGAAATAGATGTGTTCACAAATAATTTACCGCTAGAAATGCGTATAAAACTTAATAACGTATTTGACACTAAATATTTTAATCATACTAGTTTTTATAGGCTAATAGATGTACCAGAAGCTGGTAGAAATATATCATTATCAATAACAATTCCTTTTAAAAAATAACTAATAATTAATTAAATTTTAATCAAATGAAAACAACAATTATGAAATCAACTTTTAATTTTTTTGCAATCATTGCATCTGCATCACTCTTTTTACAATCGTGTAGTAGTGATGATGATGATTCTGACAGCCTAATTGCACCTGTTATTTCTAGCTTTGAATATGGAGAAGGAAGTACACATTCAACAGAACAAGTAGCTTATAAAGGCTCAGATATTCATTTAGAAGCAGAAATTACTGCTGAAGCTACCGTAAGTAGCATTACGCTTTCTATTCATTCACATGATTTAACACCTGCAGATGATGAAGTAGAATGGGAATTTGAACAAGTATTTACAGATGCTGATTACTTAGTAATTAATCCAACTTTTCATGAGCATATTGACGTGCCAACTGATATTCCTTCAGGGGAATACCACATAGAGTTATTGGTTACTGACGAATTAGGGAATAGTACAGAATTTGAAGGATACCTTCAAATTTTAGATGTAATTACATTAAGTGATATTTCTATTGATGAAACCGTAATTAGAGGTAATGATTTTCATACTGAATTTATGATAACTGCTGTTAATGGTATTCATAGTATTACTGTTGATATTCATGCTCACGACCTTACTGTTGCAGAAGGAGAAGAAGAGTGGGATTATGAAGAAGAGTTTTTAGATGGTTACCATGAAGAAACTGAAGTAGAATTCCACGAACATATTGATGTTCCTACTACTACACCTGCTGGCGAGTATCATATAGTTTTTACTGTTGAAGATGAAGATGGTAATACTGAAGAATATGAGACGTATATTGATGTTACTGCTTAAATTATTATAACACCGCACAGTATTTTTTAAGTATTGTGCGGTTTTAAAACAAGATTGTATGAAAATTAAACTAAGATATTTCTATTTTTTGTTATTAACACTAATAGTTGCGTGTTCTAGTGATGATGTAGGTATAGATGAAGAAAAACCAACCATTAGTATTGATTATGCAGACGGATTTCCGCAAGGTTGCTCTGAATTAACAAGAGGCGAAACGTATAGTTTTAGAGCACAGACAACAGACAATTTATCGCTAGCTTCTTACAGTATTGATATTCATCATAATTTTGATCACCACACACACGATGATCAGGTTGGTGATTGCTCTCTAGAGGATATAAAAACCGCTGTAAATCCATTAATATTTATAGAAAACTACACTATTGATGAGGGTGGAACTACTTATGAAATAAATGTAAGCATTACAATTCCAGATGATGTTGATACAGGTGATTATCACTGTGCATATTCTGTTACAGATGCTACAGGTTGGCAATCTAGAACATCAATAGATATAAAAATTATTGAGTAAAAAAACAGCTAATTTCTTTTAAAAAAACACACTAATTATTTAAAATGAATTTTAAAATAAACTTTTATAATAGGTTGCATTTTATAGTAATGCCTACATTTTTATTAATGCTATTATTTACATCATGTTCTAGTGATGAAGAAGGTGATGAAACCATTTTAATGGCACCCACCATTTCTGAAGTTGAAGTTGGTCTTTATGATAATGAACTAGGTGTTGTTGGAGAAGATTTTCACTTTAATGCAGAATTTTTAGCGGGTGATTTATTAGATATGGTTACGATAAACATTGAGCAAAGAGCTGGAGAAACGTATTCATCAGATTGGTCTTTTGAAATGGTTTGGGATAAATATCAAGGTTTAAAAAATGCTACTATGCATCAGCATTTTGATATACCAGCAGAAGCTCCAAAAGGGGTTTATGATTTTGTAATAACTGTTACAGACCAAAACGGAACATTTCTAGAAGAAGTAAGAAACATTGAGTTAATTGATGCTGAAGATTACCCTGAAGTAAATCCACATCTAAGTGTTTTTGGTGTAGATAAAATAAACGATGAAGGTGTAGGTGGATTTAATAATTTTTACAATAATGGTGAATATCAAAATCCAGAGGGATCATATTTTGCTGTAAATGAGTCTATTTGGTCTGCAATACAAATAGGGAGTATTAAAGGTGATGGTATTATGTATGGCTTATTAATTAAAAAGAGTTTCAATCATAAACCTGAAAGTATTGAGGAAATTGATTTTTCTAAAGCTATTGTAACTGAAGTTGTTTCTCATTATGACGAAGAAGAACTTATAACTTTAAAAAATAATAGAGATACAGGTCATTGGAATTATGGTGTTGCTTTAACTATTGGTGCTGAAGAAGATAATTTAACAACTCCAAATCCAATAACTGATGCAAAAGCTTGGGAAAGTGGTACATATTATTACGGAGTTGTTTACACTAATATCTCATATAGTAGAAGCGTATTTTACTATATAGAATTTGATATTATAATGGAATAGCTTACTAATATTTAAAATAAGGGCTAGATAATCATCTAGCCCTTGTTTTTTATCTATAACTTTCTCAAATTAACTAATGAGAAAATAGCAATCAATACTGTAAAAAGTAATATTGGTAGTATTAAACGTAACCAATCAATATGCAGTTCTGATTCGTAAAACTTAGCTTCATAATTTTCTAAACCTACACTATCAGAGGATTTGTTATCAAATATTGAATTATAAAAACCTTCACGTAAATTTTTATGAAATTCAGTTAGGGCTTTTAAAAAACCTAAATGACTTACCATATCCGTACTTGCAAGTGTATTAAAGCTTAATTGTACATGCATGGTCGGTACAAATAGTGCTATTTTTTCACTAACGGTATTTCTCAACATAATTTTCTCAGTCATTTCTGCACTGGTATCTTTTGCTTCAAAATCTCCCATAAATTGCATTCCGTAATACCAAATCCAACTGAACTGATCTTCAGCAACTTCATAATTTTTATATTGCGGATAAGTTTTAAAAAAATCGGTCATGGTTGCATCTTTTTCTAAATCCCATTTTTCATGATATCCATCTCTTTGCTCTACCATTGCATCTAAAGCTTCAGGTATTTGGTAGGTATTAATTACATAATTATTTACCAAAGCAGGTAATAAAATAGTCAATACAACCCAAATAGAGATTAATGCTAATGCATTGAAACTAGAGTTTTTTTGTAAAGAGACCATCCAAAAACTAAGGGCACTCCAAAACAAAAGATACAGTACACTTTGTATGAATATTCCCCCAAAATTTTGATTCAGTGGTATTTGTAAAATTGCACTTGCAAAAAATAGCAAGAACAACAATACTCCAAATACAAAGAAAAATCTAACCACTAATTTTTTAAATAAAAATTGTGCTTTAGATGAGGTTTGCGCAGCGAGTATGCGCCATGTTCCTAATTCCTTTTCTTCAGAATATAAATTAAAAGTCATGGCAATTAATACTAGTGGAAATAGGTAAATAATTACAAACCCTAAATCTAAATTACCAGACATTAACAGTGATGGATTCTCAAAATCATTGTCGTATTTTTGTGCTTCTAACGCACGAATGGTTACTGACTGTAATAACGGATTTATATCACTCTGACCTATAGATATTGCACTAATATTTTCAGGTTTTTTAATTAATGTAAATCGTAAATAATACAAAAGTAGGCCTAAATCTTCACTATGATACTCTAGGTTCTTGTTGATGCTTTCTTCTTGAAATACCTGAGCAGCTGCAATTGTTTTTTCTTGCTTTATCAAATACTGCTTGCCAATAAATATGCTTATAATTCCAACAGTTAGCAATAAAATAAGACTAACCATAAAAATTTTTGTTCTAAAAAATGATTTAAATAATAAACTATACATCTATATGGCTTTTAGGTTAGTTGATAATCGTAAGAGCCCGAAAACAGCTAATATGCTCCATAATAGCAATGCAATTAATGAGATCAGCTCATTTTTAAACACATCAGAAATACTTAAAAAATGGTATTCAAAGGGCGGAAATTGTTTCCAGTAATCATTTGAAATTTTGTCAGGACCAGCTTTGCCTTTATTTGGGATTAACTCCATCTGTAATCTATTCATTTCTTGCGCTAAGTTGAATCGATAGGCTTCTGCTTTATCTTTAAAATGAAGGAAAGACTGAAAATCTGTACCTGAGAATGCCATAGATAAATTCTTTATAGCACTATACGGATTAACAAAGGCAGAATAACGTTCTAAATTATTCTGCTTTTCATATACATTATAAAGCTTGGTTTGATGCTTTAAATACACAGCAGCACTTAAAGCTTCTCCTTTAGACATTACGAAACCTCCATAATTAAAAGGTAAATCAGCAACATCTTTGACGTTATTACTAAGTAATACAGAATCTTGCAATGCTTTAAAATGTGGATCATCGGGGTTGTGGCTATCACCTAATTGCATTAAATCATGCTCTACCGCTGTTTCCATTTCTATTTTTGAAGGTGTAGGATATAAGTAAAATCCCATTGCTTGCAATGATTTTGGTACAATTATCACAAATAACAACCAAATACCTAATAGTTTTATCAAAGCACTTTTAGCAGTTATGCTAAAGGCAGAAACTAAAATGGTAATTGCACTCAAAACTCCAAAAAATAATAGGTATGAAATTAGTAAAACAAGATATCTAAATAAGCTATCAAAATACATGCTATTGTGAGATTCTAGAAATACAAAAAATAATAGAACTAGAAAAATAGCCACTAAAAAAATTAAAGACAGACCCCATAATCCTAACCATTTTCCAAAAACAATTTCTTTTCGACTAACTCCTTGTCCTATTAAAAGTTTTAAAGTGCCATTCTCCCTTTCTTGCGCTATGGTTGCAAATCCTAAATAGAATAGGAGTAGTGGTACAATTACTTTTAATAACATAGCCAAACTCACTTCTCCAAATCGTAATAAACCTGTAGACATACTTGCTTCAGAAAAATTAACGGTATTTTGTTTGTGTGCTTCTAAAAAAACAGCATTACCAACAAAGTTTTCCATTCCTAAATCAAAAACACTTAATACGTGTTTTAATCGCAAAGCAAAAGATCCATAATGTGCCATTCGGTGTGGGTGCTTATCGGGGTTATTCTCCCAACTGTCTTGCACTTCATCTTGAATTTCATCTCGGGTTAAATTCTGGTCATGGTAATTTTCCCAACCACTATAAGCAGAAAAAATCAATAAAAAAAGAATTAATATTGATGCAATTAACATCACTTTAGATCTAAAAGCATCTTGCCATAACTGCCTTGCTAATAAATTAATTACGTTTTTTCTCATAATTAAAATTTATAGGTTGCATTTAATAATACATTTCTTGGTGTTCCAGGAGCCAATCTATATGCATTTAAAGCACCTAACCAATAGGTTTTATCAAATAAGTTATTCACTTTTAAAGTCAATTGAATATTAGCACTTGCAGGTTTGTAATAAATAGCACCATCAAAAACAGTATATTCTGGTAGTAACAAACGATCAGCATACCAAGAATATTTATCTCCGCTATATTGAACACCTAAACCAACACCTATACCTTTTAGTGTTGTGCTTGTAAAGTCATATTTACCCCAAAGATTAGCACTATGCTTAGGAGTACCTCCAATACGTTCGCCAATTAAGGTTTCATCTTCATCTTCAATAATTTCAGCATCGGTAAAGCCGTATGAAGCTACTATTTGAAAATTTGGTGTTACATATCCTGAAAAATCAGTTTCAAAACCTCTACTACGTTGCTCTCCTCTGGTTGTTAAATTTTCTAAGTCATAAGTGTCACCAATTAATAAATTCTTTTGAGTGATATCAAAAATGGCTAAATTCATAACTACTTTACCGTTTAAAAATTCACCTTTCGCACCTATTTCTTTTAAGCTACTTTCTAAAGGGTCAAAAGAACCTGGTGATGCAGCCCAGAAGAATCCTTCTGTAGCGGGCGATAATGATACCGTATTTGTTTGCGGTTGAAAACCTTCTAAATACGTGGCATAAGCACTAATATTATCGGTAACCTCATAAGTTAAACCTAACCTAGGTATAAAGGCTGTATTCTTAAATTCTTCCTCGTCACCGGTGTAATCAAAAATATCAGAAAACCACTCATATCTTAAATTAAGTAACGCTGAAAACTTTCCAATTTTAACTTGATCTTGGATATAAATACCGCCTGAAGTAGATAGGTTTGCAGGTATTTCAAATTCTGAAATGGTATAATCTTTAGTAACTCGAATTCCATTACTTGGATCTTCTAAATCAAAATGGGCAACGTTAGGTACTGGCATCGTAACACCATCAATTTCCATAGTTTGGAACTCATCTGCTTCATCAACACTAAAGCTTGAAACACTACCATCTAATTTTAAATAACGTCTTGCAGAATTTTGTCCGCCACCAATGGTACGTTCCCAACGCGTAGCATCATAACCAACTAAAATTTTATTTGTAATTTCTTCTCCTTCTATATCAAAGTTGAAAAAAGCACTAAAGTTATCTGTATCCCAAAATTGCTCACGCTCTACATATCGCATAGCCGCTAAAGTTGGTATTTCATTTCCATCAATATCAACTGCAGCAGTATTTTCGGTTCTATGTTCAGCTAAATCTTCTTGCCAAGTTTGCTTCATGTATGTAGCATTAAAACCAAAATTATCAGTGAATTTTTTTGTGAAGTTGGTCATCATCACTAATTCTTTTGATTCAAAATAATCATTAGAAGCACCAACGTTTAATGAAATTGGAGTGCTATTTAAATCAAATTCACCATTAATACTACCAAAAATAGGTTGTCCTCTATCTAAGTTTCCAACCCCGTTACTGTATATCATTTCTACATTAAGAGCAGTAGTTTCGTTGGGTACATAAGTGAATGATGGTGTTATCAAAAAGGCATTATTTTTTACTAAATCACGAAAAGAATTTGCTTCTTGAAAAGCGGCATTAAAACGGTATAATAATGTTTTAGATTCGTTTAATGGACCTGTAAAATCTGCAGTAGCTCGTAATGTACCAAAACTACCTGTTGAAGCAGAAACTTCACTTCTTTTTTCTGTTAAAGGCTTTTTGGTCACCATATTTACAGTTCCTCCCGGGTCGGCACTAGAAAAAGTTACTGATGAAGGCCCTTTTATTACCTCTACACGCTCTATATGTGAAGTAATTGGTTGTAAAAAATAATATTGACGAGTACGCATTCCATTTAATATTTGCCCATCATCGGCTTGCGTTATCCCACGAATATTGTAATGATTGTATAAGCCTGTTACGGTAACATTACTTACTGTTTTAACTGCGTCAGCCAATTGAAAAGCTTGACGATCAGCAATAAGTTCTTTCGTAACTGTAGTAATTGCCTGTGGTAGCTCTTTGTTTTTTATAGCTATTTTAGTTGCAGAAAATGAATAATCACTATTATAATCTGTTCGGGCTCTTCCAATTACTTCTACAGATTGTAGGTATTCAACATTTTCTTCCAAAATTAATTCGCCTAAATTATATGCTTGAACTTGATCAAAAGTTTTTTTAAAATTTATGACCTTCATTCCTACGTGTTTTACGCTAATTAAATAATTACCTGTTTCAGGTAGGTCTATTGTAAAATTCCCATTTTCATCGGCAACAGTACCCTTATTACTTTTTACACTGTTATTTGTATAGGTTACAGTAGCGCCTAAAATAGGCTGTTTATCTATGTCAACTACTTTACCTGTAACCGAAATTTGGGCAAGTGAAGTATGAACCGATAATACTAATACTATGATAATAATATAATTTTTCATTTTTAAATTGTTTCTAGGTAAAGTTGATTTAATTGTCCTGCATCAATATCACTGGCTTTTAGTTGTTGTACTAAAACACCGTCATTCATAATTCCTATAGTAGTTGCTAATTCTACTGCGTTAAAAATATCATGCGTAGCCATAAAAATTATTTTCCCCATAGCAGCTAGTTCTTTACAGATAGTAGTGAATTCAGCTGTTGCTTTAGGGTCTAAACCTGAAGTAGGTTCATCCATAAAAATTACTTCCGCATTTTTAGCCAATGCTATTGCAATACCTACTTTTTGTCGCATTCCTTTGGAATATGATGATAGTCTTTTGTGCTGTGCATCTGTTTGTAGTCCTGTTTTTGTTAATATAGTTTCTAACTCAGCTGTAGTGCATTTAAAGCCAGCAAGACGACTAAAAAAATCTAAATTTTCTACACCACTAAGGTTACCATATAACTGAACAGTTTCAGGTATATAAGCGGTTAGTTTATTGATATTGTGTTTGTCAATTTCTTTATCACCAACAAAAGCTTGACCGCTATCCATTTTTATGAAACCTAAAAAGATATTTATAGTTGTTGTTTTTCCTGCTCCATTTTGTCCTAATAGGCAAAAAATTTCTCCTTTTGAAACATCAAAAGAAACACTCTTCAAGGCTGTTTTTCCCTGGTAAGATTTACTTATGTTTATTGCTTTTAGCATAAGATTAGTATATTAAATTTTATTTTTATGTACTTATGCTGCTAACTATTGTGTACCAATAATTAGCAGTTAAATTTTATGAAGATATAACCCGTATAGAATCAATCTATTGGTTTGTAGTTACTTACAAAATCATTTTAAAACCTTGTAAACAGCGTAATATACCTATCCCTTAAAAATAGAGCAGGTAGTATCTTTATACAAAATGGGTTATGAAAATAGAGGTGGAGGTCTAGTATAGAGGTAACTAGATAAATGTTTTGGATTAAAAACAATAAAGTACTCTAAAGTATTTTTTTCAGAGTCCGTTTTACAAAAATCTCTTTGAGGTATTGCAGGTGTTTCTGTTTTTAATATAGGAGTAAAACTAACTGCAGTCGTAAGATGACAAATTTCACAGTGTTGTAGATCTGTATCATCATTATCATTTAAGTGTATAAATGCATGTAAGCCAGCAACCTTGAATATTAAAATCAAGATTACATAAAATAAAGCTATATTTTGCTTAAAGTTTTTAAACACGAGCGTAAATATATAATAACATTTATTTTTTAAAAGGTATTTATATTTTTTTTAAAAGTGTTTTCCAAAACTACTTTTAATTTTATTACCTACATTATTTTGACCAAATCCCCAAAATTGCTATTTACTTATCTGGATTATGGTTCTGGAAATCACTATATACAAACCATATTTATACATTTTTTATTGATTTAAGTTGGCTAATATTAAGAACAATAGCTTTATTAACTGGTTTTTTTAAGCGGTTAGTAAGTCTTAAAGAACAAAGAAAACTACCCAATTTATAAAATAGTAAATAGAGGTTGAGTAACTAAATACAATTAAAAAAAGCATTAATTTTTAATCAAAGAATTTTTTTCTTTAGTTACAAATATGCCCCAATTAGCAATAGATTGTATTACAGGAATTAATGTATTACCAAATTCTGTTAATGAGTATTCTACTTTTAACGGAGGTTTAGTAGTGTATACTTTTCTTTTAATTAATCCATCTTCCTCCAAACTTTTAAGTTGTAAACTTAAGGTGCGTTCTGTAACTGTTGGCATTTCCTTACGTAATTCATTATACCTCAATTTTTTTTCAATCAAATGAAATAATATAACTGTTTTCCATTTTCCTCCAATAAGTCCCATAGTTAAACTAGCACAACAAGGATATTCTTTTCCGTTATAGGTATACATAACTAATATAGTTTTATTGCAAAATTAAATAACTATACTAAATTACACAACTATACTTTTTATAGTTAATTTAACATTTGAGCTTAAATACTGATTTTATTGACTTTTTTGAATTTTATCCACTTAAAATTTATACTATCCTTTTTGACCGTTATTGTAAGATTTATTTACTATAAGTACTTTTGTGACTATACTTTTTATAGTATTATATTAATCAACTTATTAAAACATGTAAAATGGACTTAAAAGAAATATTAAACTGGAGATACACAACTAAAGAATTTGATCCAACAAAAAAAATATCTAAAGCAGATATGGCAGAAGTCAAAAACTTATTAAGAATGAGCCCTTCAAGTGTAAATCTTCAACCTTGGCATTTTATAATTGCAGAAACTACCGAAGGTAAAGCACGTATGGCAAAAGGAACTCAAGGTTTCTTTCATTTTAATGAGCCTAAAGTTATCAATGCTTCAGCAGTCGTATTATTCTGCTCAAAAATTGATGCGGATGATACCTATTACCAACATATAGCAGATACTGAAGATAAAAATGGAAGATTTCCTAATGAAGACATAAAAAACGGGTTTTTAGGAGCTGTTAAAGCGTTTGCAGGTATTCATAAATACGATTTAAAAGACCAGCAACACTGGATGGAAAAACAAGTATACTTAAATATAGGAAACTTTTTATTAGGCGTTGCTAGTTTAGGTATTGATGCTACTCCAATGGAAGGTATAGATGTAAAAGCATTAGATGAAGAATTTGGTTTAAGAGAAAAAGGTTTCACAACTTTAGTTGCTGTTTCTATAGGTTACAGAGCAGAATCTGACTTTAATTCAACAGATAAAACACCAAAATCTAGATTGCCAGAAAGTGAATTATTCACTGAAATATAATTAGTATTTCTATTCTAATTAAAGTCATGAAAAAAAATATTTTATTAGCATTTGCACTAGTTGCAGGTATTTTTGCAAAGGCGCAAACACCAACAACAGACAATATTAAGTCTGTAAACGAAGTAGTAACGGCAACTAATGTAGAATGGGGTTGGTTAAATCCGTTACGAGGCGACAAAAGTCCAGCTGCAGGAAAACTTTGGGGAGACAGAACCAAAAACGAACCAGCAGGTTTTTTAGTGAAATTTAATAAAGGGTTTTCTTCGCCACCACATATTCACAATATTACGTATCGTGGTGTGGTGATTAAAGGTTTGTTGCATAATGATGATGAAAATGCTGAGAAACAATGGCTACCAGCAGGATCTTATTGGCAACAACCAGCAGGAGAAGCACATATTACTGCAGCAGATGATGAAGAAAATATGGCTTTTTTAGATATACAAGAAGGACCATATTTAGTACAACCAACAGACGAAGCTTTTGATAATGGTGAACGACCAATTAATGTAGATAAAAGCAATTTAGTATGGTTAAACGCTAATGATATTGAATGGATTTCAGAAAAAAGTAATGTAGAAACTGCTTTTTTATGGGGAAGCCATGAGAAAAATCAATTACGTGCTTCTTTAATAAAATTACCAGCTGGTTTTAAAGGAAAAATTAAAAATTTAAGTCCAAATTTTAGAGCTGTAGTTATTTCTGGTGGTATTTCACATCAGTTTTCTAAAAAAGAAGCTAAAAAGGAATTAAACGCACCGTCTTATTTTGGAGCAGAAGAAAATGCTACTTCAATCATTTCAGCAGAAAAGCAAACAGTGATTTATATTAGAAGTAACGGAAAATATAAAGTGACTTTTAAATAGGTTAATGTTTTAATCTCTAATTATTGATTAATAGTAAAAAAGAAGCCACTGATTATTGTGGCTTTTTTAGTTTTTAATATTTACTAACTTTAAAAAAGCTTTGAATGCCAAGAACTATCATAGAAAATATTGTAATTAAACAATATAAAGACCAAACATTTTTTGAGTTCTGTAAATATACTACTATTCGTTTTTTCGAAATTCTTTATTTTGAAAAGGGTACAGGAACCATAAAAATTAATGGCAAAACGGTAAATTACACACCAAATAGTGTGTTTGTTTTTATTCCAGATGATATTTATATCGTTAATGCAGAATCGGCTACAACTACAGTAGCTATAAAGTTTTTAAAGAGTTTTTTTAGAAAAACAAATTCGCAAAATTCGAATCTTCCAGTAAACGATTGGTTTCGTAAAATTGAGGAAATTCTAAATAGTGAAAGTCACGAACTACGTGAAATGCAATTTGAAACCGAAGCAGACAAATCGCATTTAGTATCCTTAATTAATATGGTGGCTACCGAATATTTAAACAAACAATCTTTCGATATTTTTATTATTGAAAATTCATTATCGGTAATCCTTCATTTAATAGCTAGAAATATTCAGTTTATAAATACTTCCGATTCGGTAAAGGAAGTAAAGTCTTCAAAAATTCAACAAATCATCAATTATATTCATTCTAATATTTATAATTCAGACGTATTATCTACTAAAAGTTTAGCTGAAGAATTTCATATGGCAGATAATTACATCAGTGAATATTTTAAAAAACATACCGATGTGTCGTTAAAAAAATACATCATCCATTATAAATTAAAATTAGTAGAAACAAGGTTGAAGTATACCGATTTACAATATTCTGAAATTGCTGCAGAACTCGGTTTTACAGATTCTAGTCATTTAAACAAAACCTTTCAAGCATATAAAGGCACTAGTTTAAGTGCTTTTAAAGCGAGTTTAGCTTAGTTTTTTATAAGAAAGAAACCTCTTTTTTTACTAATACCACTTTGTTTTCTACCAAATAAAGGCTTGGTGTCTATTTTAAATTTGCAGTGTAATTAATAAACACACAATAATTTAAAACATGACACCATGAACTACAAGAACTTTCAAACATTTACCGCAACTCAAAAAGGAGCAATATTAACCGTTGACATTAACTTCGGACCAGTAAACGTACAGGGACAAGAAATGCTAGCAGATTTAAGCAGTCTTTGCTTACGATTGGAACGCGATAGAAGTGTAAAAGTTGTAGTTTTTGAATCGTCTAATCCAGGATATTGGGTTTGCCATTATGATACCGATTTATTAAAAGATTTATCTACAGAAGCTGTTCCAAGAAATGAAATTCAGCTATTAGACTTACAAGCTGTTTTAGAAAGATTAAGCAATGTACCACAAGCAACCATAGCAAAAATTGAAGGTTTTGCTCGTGGTGGCGGGCACGAAATGGCATTGGCTTTAGATATGCGTTTTGCAGCCAGAGGAAAAGTCAAATTCATGCAAATGGAAGTAGGTATGGGCATTTTACCTTGTGGTGGTAGCGCATCACGTATGGCTAGACAAACAGGTTTAGGAAAAGCATTAGAAATTATTTTAGGCGCTAGAGATTGGAATGCAGACGAAGCTGAAAAATTCGGAACCATAAACAAAGCTTTAAATGCAGATGAAATTGGTCCTTATGTAGATGCTTTGGCAGAACGTATTTCAAAATTTCCTGCAGACTCTATTACAGCATCAAAGCGCGCTGTATATGCGTCTATAGACTTACCAATAAAAGAAGCTCTAAAAGAAGAGGCATATCAATTGTTTCAAGCAACCAGTAAAACACCAGCAGTAAAACGTTTTCAATATGCAGATGATAATGGTGCTCAATTTGACCATAACAATCAAAAGAATTGGGAGCAAATGGTAATGGATATTCAAGCTGTAAATTAATAAAAAACAATAATTATAAATTAAAAAAAGAAGATAGAAATGAAAGCAATGTTAATTAAAGAATACGGAGAAAACGGAAATTTCGAAGTTTCAGAAATAGCAAAACCAGAATTAAAAGCTAATCACGTATTAATAAAAATAGCAGCATCAAGCGTTAATACTATTGATACCATGATTAAAAATATGGGATCAGATTTACCATTATCACCAGCTACTCCAGCATTATTGGGTATGGATTTTTCAGGAACTGTTGAAGCAGTTGGAGAAGGTGTAACAGGTTATGCTGTTGGAGATGAAGTTTATGGTTGTGCTGGCGGACTTGCAGATTTACCAGGAACTTTAACCGAATATATTGTTGCAGATAGTAATTTAATTGCGCATAAGCCAAAAGATTTAACCATGCGAGAAACTGCAGCTTTACCATTAGTAGCAATTACTGCTTACGAAGGTTTAACTAGAGCAGGCGTAAAAGCAGGACAAAAAATATTGGTACATGGCGGTTCTGGAGGTGTTGGACACTTAGCTGTACAATTGGCTAAATATTTTGGTGCTGAAGTTTTTGCTACAGGAACGGGCGATAACCAGAAAGCTATTGTGGAAAAATTAGGAGCAACCTTTATCGATTTTAAAACGGAAAAAGTAGCAGATTATACCGCAAAATATACCAATGGTGGTTTTGATGTAGTTTTTGATACGGTTGGTGGGGCAAACCTTACCAATTCTATTGAAGCAGTTGCTTTAAATGGACATATTTCTACTACGGTTTCATTATGTGAGTTAGACTTAACGCCATTACATTTTAAAGGGGCATCATTACACGTAGTATTTATGTTAATCCCAATGTTGCATAATTTTAATAGAAATAAACACGGAAACATTTTGGAAACATTAGCTAAAATTTCAAATGAAGGACATTTAACACCAATTGTAGATGAAAATAAATTCTCTCTGGAGCAAGTTGGTGATGCATATGCACATTTAGCAAGCGGAAAAGCTATTGGGAAAATAGTGGTAGAGCATTAAAAATAAAAGGATTTTTTATAAATCCTTTTAAGTTGATTAGTAGTTAAAATGCCTCTTCTTTTAGGGGTATTTTTCATTTAAATACAGCAAACCTTGTTTTTTACTAAAACTACCATTTTTACTACCAAACACCACCTATCGTTTACCCTTAATTTTGCTTAAAACAATTACAATAACAGTAGTTATTAATTAAAATATATAAATCATGAAAACAATAACAAATACAAATGCACTAGAGCAAGCACGTGCACTTACGCAACCAACTCGCGAAGCTTCATTAAATAGAGAACCTTCTGTATCACAGTTTTGGAATAGCAACAGAAAATTACTTGAAGAAGCGTGGGCAACATGGGAAATGGAAAACAAAGATAATTTACTAATTCCTGATGAAACACTTCTTGATCCAAAATTACGAAAAGCTATAAACGAGGCATGGGAAAACCCAGAAAAAGAAAATGCTGTTGCCGATTTATGGGAAGAAATTATTCCTGGCGTTTATGTTGCACAGTTTTTTGATGTGGAACGCTTAGCAGAATTCCGTAAGTATTTAGAAGATGTTGTAAATTCCGAAATACCAAAACGTGCACCTTATGGCATACAATTAAATCGTTATGGACTGATGTTAGATGAACGCTCTGAAGGTCATTTAGCTACACCAAGTTTCCAAGCCTTTTATAACGACATGATGGATCGCTATATGCGTCCGATTGCACGTTTATTACTTGGTACTTATGGCTATGATAACCAAACCTTTGGTTTTTCTATTCAGTATAATCCAGATAAAGATAAAGATTTGCATGCTCATACAGATGCTTCCGCGGCTACTTTGAATATAAATATTAATTTACCAAATGAAGAATTTACAGGTTCAGAAGTTGATTTTCATGATAGAACTACAGGAAAAGTTGTACAGACTATTTTTGAGCCAGGTAAGGCAATAATTCACAGAGGAAATGTGCCACATGCTACACATCCAATTACCAGTGGTCAACGTAGTAATTTAGTAGTTTGGTTATATGGAGATCGCATGCAAATTCCTCGAGGTAGTACAAGTAGTTATGGTAGTGTTAGTAACTCTGCATCTAATGTTGTAACATTAGAAATAACTGCTCGTCAGCGTTGGAGTGTTCCTAATGAGCCAAAAGATACTTTTGCTCCGTTTTAATACAGACGAAAGTTTAAATCAAAATACTAAAAATTGTAATATTAAATTTACATAAAAATTAAAAGGAAATGCAAAAAGCAATATTAATAACAGGTAGTACAGATGGTATTGGAAAATTAACAGCCTTACAACTTGCAAAAAAAGGGCATATCATTTACATACATGGTAGAAGTGAAGCTAAGGTGAAAAGTTGTATTGCCGAAATTAAAGATGCTTCACAAAATAAAAATATACATGGATTTGTTGCAGATTTTTCAGAATTAAATGCTGTAAAACATCTTTCAGAGCAAATTAAAAATAAAGTACCAAAATTAGATATTCTTATTAATAATGCAGGAATATTTAAATCGCCTAATAGCAAGACTATATCTGGTTTAGATGTTAGGATGGCTGTTAACTATTTTTCATCTTATATTTTAACTGAAAGCATTGTATCTGTTTTAGAAAAAGGTTTTAATCCGCGAATTATAAATTTAAGTTCGGCTGCACAATCTACAGTTCAAAAAGAGGTTTTAAAAGGTAAAGTTACTGTGAGTGAGAGTGAAAGTTATGCACAAAGTAAATTAGCGTTAACCATGTGGAGTTTCAATTTTGCAAAGCAACATCCAAATATTACAACTATTGCTGTTAATCCTGGTTCTTTATTAAATACTAAAATGGCAAAAGAGGCTTATGGGCAACATTGGTCACCAGCTGAAAAGGGTGTTGATATTCTATATTCTTTAGCATTAGATACAGCGCATGATAATGAGTCTGGTTCTTATTTTGATAATGATAAAGGTGGTTATACCAATGCACACCCTGATGCATATAATACCAGTAAAATAGATTTTTTAGCAAGCATAACAAAAGAGATATGCTTAACTATTCAATAATTTAAAGGCCCCATATTAATGGGGCTTTTTTTTAATTAAAATTATTATTGCCTTGTAAGTTTAAGCTATTTATAGCATCTGCAACTTCGTACCCCAAACGTAAACCTTCAATAGCATCTTGCTCAATATGTACACCAAGTGGAACACGAGAATAGGCATTTTCTGTAGCCATTTCAGAAAAAGAATTAAAACTTCTTGCAGTTCCGTTAAAGGTTAAACCTGTAGCATTAGTATACGTATCATCAGTAAAAGATATGTTGTCAGTTTCAAAAAAATCTATAAATACTCCAGCGGCTGCTCCTGCAAAAGTTGCATGTCCAGATGGGTAACTTGGAAAAGCAGGGTTTACACCATCAATAAATCTAGATAAGTTGGTGGTAAAATCAGCATCAATCACTTGTCGAATATAAGTACTTGGTCGTTGTATGTTGTACGTATACTTATCATCCCAAGCGGATACTGCTGCATCGTTAACGGCAAAACCTAATTTTAATAACAGTTCTAGGGCTCCTTCATATTCCAAATCGTTTTGTGCAATTAATTGGTTAGCTATAGAAAAATGTCTCCCTGGAGGACTAATCATTAAGCCTTCAACATCATCAGCCCAAAATTCCGCAATCCATAAATCTTCATCATTAGTATTCGCTGCGTTTACAGTTGCTTCGTACACATCATTCATTTGACTGTAATAATCACTATTTTGATTCGTACTGTATTCTAAAACAGATTCAAAATCTATACTACTAGATTGTTCTGGAGAAATAGCAAAAGTCCTAACTTCTCTCCAGTAAGGAAACCATGCATTTTCGTTATCACCAGCTGCCCAAAGTCCTGTTCCTACTGGAGCATCATAATCGTTAGGTGTTTGGTTTACAATTTGTTCTTCACCATCATTATCTGTTTCACTATAATCAATAACACGTTGTGCTACATGGCGCCCCCAACGCTCAGAGTTTTCTATAACATCATCAGATAGTCCTTCTGATAATTCTTCTTCAAGTTCATCTTGTAGTTCAGAAATAGTTTGTCGGTAACCAGCTTCTAAATTAATCATAAAATGGTCTACAACTAATGCATAAGCCGTATTTAATGCTAATTCTAAATTTACATTGTTTTCATAAACATTGTCATTAATATTAAAATTATTAAATCTGTTTGTGTTTGATGTATAATTATCCATAAAAGGTATAGCTGTTTCGTAACCTGTTAAGTGTATATAAGCTAAAGATCTAGTAATGGTATTTGGCCTCATATTTACAGTGTATTGGTCTAAGTAAACCCATAAACTACTCCAAGCCAAAATTAGACTTGTAGTTTCATCTGAAACTTCATCTTCAGCAATACTATCAGCTATAGTTGTAGTATCATTATCTAATTCTTCAATTAAATCATCAACGCTACAAGCGTTTAATAGTAGAGAAATAATTGCTAAATAAAATATACTTTTTAATGTTGTGTTTTTCATAATTCTGTTTTGTTAAGAGATAAGATTGTTTTAAATAATCTTGGAGTTAAACCATTAAGTAAGTCCTACTTGAGTAAAAAAACTCGATGTAGTATTCTTTTTTTAATGTATTACGAAGAGGAGATTGTTTTACCCAACCCTTAATTATGAAAAAAAACAGTAATTAGTTAAAATAAATTTTAATTAGCTTATTACTAGGTTTTTATAAACTTGTTTTTTTACTAGAAAAATAAGTTAACCTGAAGATTTGGTGAAAACTTAGTAGCGTTTCTAAAAGTACTATCAGAAGTATTTTGAAAAATATTTATGGTATTGTCGGCATTATATACATTGAGGATAGATAAGCCAATTATAGATTTAAAGCTTTTTGAAGAATTGAAAAAAGTATAGCTAGCTGAAAAATCGAGCTGATGCAAAGCATCAAAACGGTCAGATAAATTAAGGTTACTAGTGTCGCTATCAGTTTCATCAGAAAAAATAATAGGCATTCCAGTAAAATGGCTCCATGTTAAAGCAAATTTCCACCTATTTAAATTAATTAAAGTGGTAATATCTAATAAGTGTGTTTGATCAAAAAAAGCGGTTGCAGTTGTACCGTTAAAATCTGTAGTAGTTTCACTTAAAGCATAGCTTAACCAAGCCTCAAAAGCATGCCATTTTTTCTTTACAAAAAGGTTAGCACCTTTACTATAAATACTCCCAGGTACATTATCTGTTTTATTGGTAATGTCGTTTGTAGTTTTACGATAAAACTCAAGATCAATTAACCAATTCTTAAACTCAGTTACAGAACCAACCATAAATTGAGACCCTTTTAATGCTGAAATTTGATCATTTGGTAAATACCAAAGCTGATTTGTAATATTAAAATCGTCAAAATCGTTCGTGAATTTTTTTTGAATAAATTGATTGGAAGTTCCGTAAGACGACTTTAAATACCAATTATTATTTAGTGTAAAACTTGCAGTAATCCTTGGGTTTACATAAAATGTTTTTGAAGGTGCATAGTAGTTATTATGAACGCCAAGGTTAAGCAACAATTTGTCATTCCAATTTTTTTGTAATACGAGGTATGATGAATGTACCACGGCACGTTCGTCCCTTTTTTGGTCAAGATCGTTTTCTTCTTCTAGCTCATTACTAATTATAGCGTGTTCGGTTAATGTGTAACCAGTTTCAAAAGTTAATTCTGTATTATACGTGTAAACAACTTCCGTTATTAACCGTGTGTCTAAAATAGTGTTATCGTACTTTTGTAGGCTAGATTGTTCTTCTAGAGTAAACCCCTGACTAACACTTTTAAGGTTCATTCTAGAACGGCTAATTCTAAACTCTGTTTCCCATTTTTTAGAAAATTTAGCTTCCCACTTTGCGGTAATTCCCCAATTGTTAAGCTCAAGGTCTCTAAAATCTGTTTCATCACTATTCTCGTTATCATTTACTTCAGCTGATAAGTTGTTTTGAATATTAATAAAGCTTAATGTAGCTAAGTGCTTATCGTTAATTTTATAATTAAGTTTCGCATTCATATCAGTAAAACCAAAATCAAAATCATCGGATGTATTAATATCATCAGCAACAGACTCTAGTTTACTACCTTGAAAAATAAGCTCAGAAATAGCTACTAATTTGGGTAAATTAAAACCTGGATAGCTAGACCTAAATGCGGCTAAAAATGATAGTTTATTTTCAATAAGCTTAGCTTTTACAGTTGCTCCCGCAAATAATGTATTTACAGCAACTTCATAATTGGTACTATCCGGAATTTTATCACTAGTAGTCATATCAATTAAACCACCAACGCGACCGCCCCATTTTGCAGGAAGCATAGTTCTTTGCACTTCAATATTTGAAATAACAGAAGCATTGTATGGAGAAATAGCTCCTAAAAAATGACCTGAATGATAAATAGGAATATCGTCTATTTGCACCAAGTTTTGGTCGTATGTGTTCCCTCTAAAATTTAAATTTCCAGATTTTCCGCTAGGGGAGTGTATACCAGGTATATTGTTTAGAACATTAAAAACATCGCCAGCAGTTTCACCAGCCAACAAGCCAAGCGTTTGTGTATTAATCTGTAAACTAAAATCGCTTACTTTGGCATCTACACCTTGGGTTAAATAGCCATTTAATACAATTTCATCTAAGTGAACCTGCTTTTTAAAAAAGTCTAAATGTTTGGTATTTAGTAAGTCATACGCACTTATTTGAACATCATTATAAACCTCTGAAAAAAAGTAAATAGAATCTAATGGAAATATTTTTTGTAAAGTAAACACGCCATTTTGCGCTTGAATATTTTGTTTATTGCCTTTATTTATTTGAAATTCTAGGGCTGTTATAAGCTCATTATTATCATGATTAATAACTGAAAACTTGAGAGTTTCTCGTTGTGGAGTAAGCATGTAATAATCTGGACCATCTGCATTAAAATTAACAGGTAGCATTTGTTTTATTTTTGCTAAGCAATCTGAAATCTCGTCACAATTAAAATCGTTTTCTAGATAAATGTCATCAAAAAAAGTGTGGTTATATGAAAAGCTTATGCTAAATTTTTGTTCTAATTCATCTAACTTATCAGAAAGCTTAATCGTCGTTTTATTTTGAGCAATAGCAAAGTTTAGGCTAGTACAATAAATACTAAACACTATAAATTTGAACAAATACAACTTTAACTTCATATTTTACTGAAAAGTTACATTACTAGTATCATCTACTATATATTCAATTTCCATAGAAGTTGATAGTGTTTGTAATGCTTTATTTAAATTTTTATGTGTTATAGTACCTGTAAACTCTAAATTATGGTACTTTTTAGGTAATGTAATAGTGGTGTTGTAATATTTTTGTAAATCATTAATTACAACCATAAGTTTACTCTTGTTGTATTTACTAAAACCATTCATCCAATTTGGTTTATTGGTATTAATAATACTTTTAAGTAGTGTATTTTGTGTAGCAACAGCCGCTTGTCCTTTTGATAGAATTTCAGAATCTTTACTATAACTTACTTTAACTTTGCCTTCAAAACATTTAACTTCAAATGTATTATTGGTCGCATTTACATTAAACTGTGTACCTAAAACTTCAATAGAACCTGTAGCAGTAGTCACTTTAAACGTATTACCTTTAGTAACCACAAAAAAAGCTTGCCCGGTTAAAGCTATATTTCTATTAGCATTCCAATCTTTTTCTTGATATGATATACTAGATAAGGCATCTAACTTAATTATTGATCCATCAGGCAGTGTTACATTTTTATTTTCAGCAATCGTAGTTTCAATAACTGTATCAGTATTTAAAAAGTAATTTACTGCAAAAAATGCAACGGAAATAAAAATAACAATACCAGCAGCAATACTTAGCCAATTGGTTACCAACTTGGGTTTGGGTGTAGTAGGGGAGATTACCCTTTTTTTTCGTTCTTTAAGATTCTCTAAACCTTTTTCTACATCAAACTGTTCAACTTGCCAAGTATCGATATCATCAATAACCACTTTTAAATCGTCTAATTCGCCCGATTTTTGTAAGGCTTCTTTTTCGTCATCTGTTAAACGATTATCTAGCCAACGAGCTATTAAATTGTCTTTACTAAATTTACTTTCCACGGTTACTTGGTTTTTTTAAATTCTATACGATTTTAGAACTTTTTTACCCAACCCTAAAACTTACGTTTTTGCAATTCGGTAATTTCTTTAAGTTTAATTAAGGCCTTAGCAATTCTATTTTCAACAGCAGTTTGACTAATTTCAAGTTTATTGGCTATTTCTTTAAAGGTAAGTTTTTCTATTCTATTTAATAAAAAAGCTTCACGTTGTTTTTCTGGTAAACCAGCAATAGTACTTTCAATTTTTTCTTGAAACTCTTTAGTTCTTAAATGAAAATAAGGATCTTCATTATCTTGAGTTTCGGTATAACTTTTTTTAAACTTTAAGACTACTTTATTTTTCCTAATACTATCAATAAACATGTTTTTTGATGCCGTGTATAGAAAACCAACAGCGTTATCGTAAATAATGCTATTACATTTTCTCCATAATTTAATGAAAGACTCTTGTACAACATCTTCAGCTTGTTTTAAATTACCAAACTTAAAATACAAATGGTTTCTTAGGCTTTCAGCGTGTGTTTTATAAAGGTTGTTATATACATCTTCATCGCAAACAGAAAGATTATTGGGCATTAGCTAATAGTTTTGGTAAATATATAAATTATTAAAATAGTGCTAGTTAGTTGGCAATAATTCTCTGCGAAATGTAACTTGAACTTTGGTGAAACAAAATATTTTGTACAAGCACTTTCTTCATTTTTTTTAAAATTTCTTGAAAAATGTAAACGAATATGCTTTGCCTGAAGGGAAGTAGTAATGCATATAGAATAGAATGGAATGAAAAACTATATTAGAGTTATCAATAGTGAAAGAAGCTAAAATTCTTTAAAAATATCACCTAATAGTAGATTTTTTTTAAAAAGCATTTTTGCATCACAAAAAATTCAACACCTTAAATTGGAGCGTATTAAAATTCATACAATGCTGTTAATACTATCGTAAATATTGAATTGAACACTAGAGTTTTAGTTGTTTAAAGCAACAATATAAACATTTGTTAACCGCAGTTCGTTTTACTACTAGATTGTTTTAAGATAAAATTTAAAAATATAGACCATAATAAAGCCCAAAATAAACACCCGAATTAGCAATTAAATTAGTGAATGATGCCACGTGGAAATTGAGTGAACAATCACCTGAAAATTTTACCATGATATTGTTTTATAGAGGTAAACATTGCCTTGTTTGCAAAGCGCAGTTAGATGAACTACAGAAGAAGTTAAATAAGTTTATACAACGTGGTGTCTCATTAATAGCCATCAGTACAGCTATTAATGAGTGTTGAACTAGTTCTAAAATAAATGTAAGCATTATAATTACTGATGATGTTGATAAAGTTGATTGTCACTGTGCATATTCTGTTACTGATGCTATAATATGTCATTCTAAATTGCTACTACAGTAACAAAAGTAAAACTATTAGATAACTCTTTTACAGATTAGACTAAAGCTGTAATTAAAAAAGAATTTCCAAAAATTACCGATGCTGATTTGGAACATGAAAGCATTGAGAGTTTGACCGAAAATAAAGAAGTTACAATTGATAAAAACTCAAATGCAATTTCATCAGACGAAATAAATGAGGAAGAAGAAAGAAGAGGATGTCTTTTCTTTGGACCAATAGTAACTTTAGTAATATTAGGTATTCTATTTATATTTCTTCTTTTTATGGTATTACATTCTTAAATGCTTACCTGTTCATATATAGTCTTTTCTGTTAAATGGCATTACACTATTAGCTTATAACATCATTTCAAAAGATGCTATCAAAGATTTTTTTTGGTAAACTAAGTAAACTTAAAAATATTAGATTAAGTACTAATTATATTGAAGCTTTACCAAATTCTTTTTGTGAACTAAGTTCTTAGGGTGTATATAATTTCAGTAAGTATAATAATGCTCATTAAGGCTAATAAGTGTTCGTATTTAATTTTTTTAAACGGAGTAAAAAGTAGCACACAAGTTGCCATACTTGACCATAATATAATACTCGTTAATAAACCTGCTACATTACCTAAAAAACTAGTTAATAATATAGTTGAGATTACAAAATATACCAAAGCGATAAAAAAGGAAATTTTAGGATATCTAGAAAGTAAAAGCGTAATGTCTTTTTTAGTGAATTTTACTTTTTTTGATAGAGAAAACAGACACCAAACCGAGCAAAATGATAATATTATGGCAATATTAAATACGATACAGAGTAATGCCTGTTCATTTTTTAAAATACATTTGTCAAAATTAGGAGGTTGATTCACCAATGCTGAAAAGTTGATAAAAAATGAAGAAAATATACAGTAAAATTTATGCATTTATTATTTAGAATTATTTTAAATAAAGGGCTAATGTATCATAATCACTGGTTTTAGTACCAACGCGATAGGGATTAAAAACAACGCAATCTGGAGTAAACGATCAGAAGTTTAAATACATTTTATAGCGTTGAAAATTATGATAGTCGTAATAGGTTAGGGTGTAGGTTGTTGTGATTTTATCAATTAAAAAATTTAATATCAGGTCGGTGTTTAAATAATTAATAAAATATTTTTCTTAACCTTTAAAACTCTTTTTTTATCTGTTCAATCCAAGTTTTTAAACGCTCATCGGTAAGTTGTGATTCGTTGTCGTGATCAATAGCAAGGCCGTAGAATAATTCCGTATTTTCTTCCATTATAGCAACAGAGTCAGTATGCCTGTAACCTTTATTTGGCCAATTCCCGATAACCTTTCCGCCATTTTCAATTATTACTTTGGCTAATATGCCAATACCATCAACAAAATATTCTCCGTACCCAATTTGATCGCCTAAACCATAAATGGCTACTGTTTTATTGGTAAAATCAATGGTACTAAACTCATCAAAAAAATCTTCCCAATCACTTTGTAAAATACCATCATACCAAGTAGGTAAGCCTAAAATAAGTTTATCGTAGTTTTTAAAATCTTCAACAGAAGCACTGCCTATTAGCATAACATTAATGTTATCGTCTCCCCAAAAATTTACAAAGTCTTTAGTAACGTCATCGGTAACACCTGTATCAGACCCATAAAACAAACCTATTTCTTCCATTTTTAAAATATTTTTTAATCTAGAAACAAAATTAACTATTTTTAATTAATCTAAATAAGAATAGTTTAATATATTTGAAAAAAAAGAACACATGCATTTTTACGACCCTATTTATAGCAATACCATTGGTACTACTTCTTTAATTAAAGAAAATGAACATGAGGTAACAGGTTCAGAAAAAATACAGTTGTTATTGGGCGATGCTGCTATAATACTTGAAAGTAAAGATTTAAAAAGCGTTTTAAATACAGTAATCACGTCACAACAAGGTTGTGATTGTGAAAAGTGTCAAAACAGTCAACAACCAAAATTTATTAAGTTTGATACCGTGTATACCACATTACTTTTTAAATCGTCAGAAACTAATATTTTTGCTTTAGAAGATCTTTTACGAGGAACAATTTTTGAATTAGAATTTAGTGCTATATTAGACTCCAACAACATTCCCACTTGAATACGTAAACTGAAAAAGCGTTTGTATAAGTACTATAGCTATCTAATAAATGCGCGTTAAATATGCAATAATGAATTTGTGTTATCTTAAATTTAAAAGATAGGTTCAACTCTTTTCAATTTTATTAACTCCGTACAATTCTCAAGATTAAATGCTTATCATCATAAAAGGCATTGTCGTTTCTGTTTTTAGATACGTTTAGTAAAATTATTTGTTTTTATTTCTGTTTTTCGAATTGAACCACGATATTCGAAGTACAAGACCATTAATATAAAAAACAGCCATTTATGAAGTACTTCTTTTTGTTTATTTTAATTTATACAACTTCTTTACTACAAGCTCAAACTCCAAAGGCAAATGAATTAACTAAACTGCATGAAGTGACCACTGCAGAAATGAATAGTATTGACAGCCCTGAAGCTGGATCTTTAATTTTTAATACTACAGAAAACAAATTATACTATTATAACGGAACAGAATGGGTAAATACAAAATCTGATAAAACTGTTTATGCAGGTCATTTTATAATTAGCGGTACAGGTTTGCAAACAATAACGGGTTTACCTTTTGAGCCAAGTTCTATTGTGTTTTCTGCACACGCTAATATTGAAACCACAACTATAAATGCAGATAATGCGGTGGGTAATAATTCGAATACACTTGCCAATGCTTTTGGAACCATGAGTGGCTATGCAAGAAATGATAACGGTAGTATTAACCAGCAAGTAATTTATGTTGGTGGTAACGGTAATTCTATTAATGATATATCTAGGTATGCAAACCCAACGCAATGTATTGGTATTCGGTATGCAAATCAAAACGGAGATAACTTAGGGCTTACCACTGCAAGTTTAACAACGGTTACTAATGGTGGTTTTACAATTAATGTAAGCAATCATTCTGATGATTTAGTGGTGCTATTTACTGCTTATGAATAGTTGAAAAGGCTGAAAAAATTAATTTTAAGGTAAAAGAAAACGCTTTGTCTGAAACTACAAAAGGTGCGAAGTAGTAATGCATACGGAATAGAAATCCATATTAGAGTTAGCAATAGTAAAATAAGCTAAAATTCTTCAAAATAATTACTTAATAGTAGGTAACGTATTTTTTAAAAGCATTTTTCATTACAAAAATTTCAACACCTTAAATTTGAGCGTATTAAAACAAGTATATTACCATTAATACTATCATGAATAATGAATTGAACACTATGGTTTTAGTTGTTTGAAGCAATAATATAAACATTTGTGTCAACCACAGCTCGTTTTTACGACTAAATTGTTTTAAGATAAAATTTAAAAATATAAAACATGATAAAGCCGAGACAAAAAGCACCCGAGTTAGCAATTAAATTAGTGAATGATACTACATGGGAATTGAGTGATCAATCTCCTGAAAATTTTACCATGATATTATTTTACAGAGGTAAACATTGCCCTGTATGTAAATCGCAGTTAGAAGAACTACAGAAAAAGTTAAGTAAGTTTATAGAACGTGGCGTTTCTGTAATAGCCATTAGTACAGACACAGAAGAAGTTGCCAAAGCCACGTATGACGAATGGGAAATATCAGATATTCCATTGGGTTATGGTTTACCTATAGAAGAAGCCAGAAAATGGGGCTTATTCATCTCAGAAGGTATTAATAAAGAACCTGAACATTTTACTGAGCCTGGATTGTTTTTATTAACTCCAGAACAAACGGTGTATTGGGAATCTATACAGTCTATGCCATTTGGTAGACCTAGTTTTAACGATGTTTTAGGTGGTATTGACTATATCTTAAAAGCAGATTATCCTGCTAGAGGAGAAGCATAGTTTTCTTAAATATATAACAAAACTAAAAAGTTGATGGAACTCCGGTTTTATCAACTTTTTAGTTTAGTATAATTAACTATTTAAAATAATGAGTAGTTTTTTAATTGAACCTACGATTATTTACAATTAAAAAGATAAAAACTAGGTTACCAAATTCTGTAAATAGTTACCTGTTAAAATTTTGTACCTTCGAAAGATTAATAAAGTATATTTAAAAGCCTTTTATTTATGGGGTTTTATTAAATAGTTAAAACATTCTTTCTAATTATATTATGGTAAAAGTACAGGGTTATTTACAACCTGATATTAAAAATTATTTTACTTTCTCAAAAAATTATAGCACTAAGCCAGCATATTTTATGATGCTTTTTTTATGTGTTGTAACCTACGGCTACAGTCAGCAAAAATTTGATGTTGTTAATAATGAATATGACGTTTTACAAGAAAGAATAAAAAAGAAAGACACCTTAATACATTATATCACAAAACATTATGAGTGTTCTCAAGTATTATCAGGAAGAATTGACTATTACTATGAGGCAGACAAGCTTATATTAATTAATCATTTATATAAACAAGGACTTGCAAATCTTTGGACTTCAGAAGATTATTTTATCATAGATGATACACTAAAAATAAAAACTTTAACTACGGAAGAAACAATTCACCTTAATACGGAGTATAAAGAAGATGAAAGAGGAACGTCATCTATAAGTGTAGAAAAGGTCATTGAAGTTGTAGAACAAAGAATGTTTTTTGACAGTAATTCTACTAGCATATGTTTTGCACGAAAGCATGCAAAAAATGGACTTGATTGGGATGTTGCTTATTTTAATTCTTTAGCATTAAAAGAAAGTAATTGCATAGAAGATGATGACGAAATTCGCGATAAATACAAACTACTCAGGAAGGCTGAAAAGAAGTTAAAAGTAGGTTACTCTTATAGAAAACAACAATGTATTTTTTATATGTGGTAAATGCATAAGTTAGCCGTTGTGGCAGCGCATTAAACTTTTACATAATTGCTGACAATATAAACCTAAAGACGCTAAAGCTGTAGCTATGCAAAATAGAACATAAAAAGTTCTATTCGCCGTTTTACTCACATATTTTATTTGCACTATAATGTGCTGCGTTATGTAACTTGAGCTTTGGTTACGGCATTAAAATAAAGATAAAAATCTTTATTTATTGAGCGAGATGGTGCACAGGCAAAGTTGTTACTACAGTTTCTTCTTAAAAGGTAATAAAACACTTTTCATGCGACGACGTAGGAGGGGAGCATAATGTGTGTGGAATGGTATTTTACTACATTTTTTAATTTCCTAACAGATTTCCGTAATTGAATAATTGTTAATTCATTATACTTTTACGATTGAACACTAAAAAGAAAATAGTTATTACTTATAATATGTTAAGAGACAGAGGAATGTTTTTATTTATAAAGTTAATATCCTAAATTTGATTTATGGAGAAATCAACAATTTATTCAATCGGTCACGGGAATAAGAAGTTTGATGAATTAGTTAATGAACTAAAAAAGCATCAAATAGAATTCCTTCTAGATGTCCGCTCTAGTCCAATGTCTAAATATAACTTTCATTTTAATAGAGCATGGCTCGAAAAAGATTTGCCTGAGAATAATATTACATATGAATTCCTAGGGGAATACCTTGGAGGTCTACCTAATGACAAATCGTGTTATACTGATGGTAAAGTTGATTATGACAAACTAAAAACTAAAAATTTCTTTAAAGATGGTATTAATTTATTAATAGAGGCAAATAAAGAAAAAATGCGTGTGGCCTTAATGTGTAGCGAATCAAAACCAGAGGAATGTCATAGATGTAAATTAATTGGGCAGGAACTTTTAAATCATAATGTTTCAGTCCAACATATAACCTCTAATGGAATAAAATCTCAAGAGGAAATTATTGAAATTCTAACTAAAGGTTTTGGAATAAATGACCTTTTTGGTGAGACTGGCTTCACATCTAGAAATACTTATTTATAGAGATGGAGTTTTATACAATAGGAGTTTATAATACTACTGAAGCTAATTTTTTTAATAAACTTCTTGAAAATAAAATTGATACTTTCTGTGATATTCGTCAAAGAAGAGGTGTTCGTGGTTCTAAATATTCATTTGTTAATAGTAAAAAATTACAATCCAAACTTCAAAATCAGAATATCAAATATCTGCATTATCTAGATTTAGCTCCAACCAAGGATATTAGAGAATTACAGAAAAAAGCTGATTTAAAAAATTTAGAATTAAAAAGAGATAGGTTAACTCTAGGTCATGTTTTTATAGAAGAGTATAATAATCAAGTTATAAAACCCTTCAATTTCAAGCAATTTATAACAGATCTTGAAAATATTAATGCTGAGAAAATTGTTTTGTTTTGTGTTGAAGAACAACATAAAGCATGTCATAGGTCAATAGTAGCTGCAAAATTATCATTGGAGTTTACTTTTGATATCAAACATATTTAATATTGGAAGTACTTATCACATCAAAAACTAAATATGGAAGTAAGCATGTATGTGTTGGCGGACTAGTGTTAGAAAACAATAGTTACATACGTTTACTAAATCGAGGGGGAGCTAGAAACCCAAAGGGTTGGTACCAATTTTCGGATACTGATTTAAATATCGGTGATGTATGGGATATTGATTTTAAGGCTTCTCCATACATTCAAAAACCTCACGTAGAGGATGTTTTTATTGAGGTGAATAAAAAAATAAGAATAGTTCCTGATTTAGCTGATTTTATTAATAGATGCGGGGTAAAAATATATGAAGGTCATATAGAAAACCTATTTGAAGGAAAGTTAAAGTGGCAAAAGAACGATAAAGGATATATTTCAGAGAATGAGCAAGAATTACCAAATAGTAGCGTTGGATTCTGGAAAAGTGATACTGATTTAATTTTAGAGGGTGATAGATATTTTTATAACCATAAATTACTGGGTGTTATACCCAAACAAAAAAGCTTGAAATATGTTGGTATGGAAAATCCCCCTAAGATTATTCCCAAAGAAACTTTAATAAGAATTTCATTAGCAAAATGGCTTAAGGTAAATGAGGATATAGAAGAAAGATGTTATTTACAGCTTTCTGGTTGGTATTAAGCGGGAAACTATTTTCTTAAATTACTATCAAAGAGCTAGAAAAATATTCTCTAAACAATATAATGAATAAATACAAGCTTAGTTTTAGAATAATATGTAAAAAAGTTCGAGAATCTCGTAAAATTTTTTATTACGTACATTTATCGAATACGTGATTTTTAATAATAGCAAAAAGGTTAACTTTTATTTTCTCGTTGGCAAGCGTTGAATAATTGTGTGTAAAATAAATTTCCAAGGCAATTTGATTTTATAAAGCAATCGAGCGCTTAGTAGCGGCTATTTTACATAACGGCTAATTATAGTAGCTTACGAATATAAATGAAACTCAGAATATAAAAAGGCTTTTACATAAATGCTTACGATATAGACCTAAAGGCGCTATATCTGCATCTATGTAAAATAGAACAGAAAAAGTTCTATTCGCCGTTTTACTCATATATTATATTTGTACTATAATTTATATTATGTAAAATAGAATATTTCAAACATCCTCTATTCAAAATTAAATTTGTGTTGTTTCCGTTTATCTATTAAACCTGATGTCTATTAAGTTTACACGATTATTACAAGTAAAACAAATACGCTATATTTAACTTTAGTAACTGTAAATCAATCTATTATAATATTACTGTTCAACGAATATTCAAAATAAAATAAAAAAATATGAAATTGATTTTATAATTTTGTAGGATAATTATTACAAATAAGCCAAACTAAAATCAACCAAAAATGAATTTTAAACAAAACCACTGCTATAAATTAGCGGTTTTTTTTTGTATTGTTTTAGCAATACAATCATGTGAGAAAGATGAAGAAAGTAATTATACTATAACAAACGAAACTAATGTTTACCCAACAGCGCAACAAGATTCTACCCTTACCGATGAAGCATTGCAATTAATTTTGCAGGAAGAAGATAGTATTAACGAGCTTCTTAAAACTGGCCGCATTGTTGATATTTCTGGTATGGAAGTTGAAAAAGACAATCCTAAAGAAATTTACGTTCATTATATGCCATGGTTTCAAAGTAAAGATTATGATGGTTATTGGGGGCAACATTGGACAATGACTAATAAAAACCCCGAAGTAATTTTAAGTAACGGGCAAAGAGAAATAGCATCATACTACTACCCTATTATAGGTCCGTATGGTTCAGAAGACCCTGATTTGCAAGAATACCACATGCTTATGATGAAACTTGCAGGTATTGATGGTGTTATATTTGACTGGTACGGCAGTAAAGATATATATGATTACCAGTTAATAAAAAATGCTACGGAATCATTTATGGATCGTTTAGATGATTTAGATTTATCATTCTCAATAATGTACGAAGATCGTGTGGCACAGCAAGCAGTAGATCAAAATTTTAATGCAACTGTAAATGAAGCTGCTATTACAGATTTTAACTATATAAAAGATAATTACTTTAGTAAAAGTAATTTTTTACATTATGAGGACAAAAAATTATTATTTGTATTTGGCCCAAGTACAATTACAAATGCCACCGATTGGGATACTATATTTTCTGTTTTTACTGAAGAAGAAAAGCCTCATTTTTTAACGCTTTGGGCAGCAAACCAAAATGTGGGAATAAATGCATCGGGTGAGTTCTTATGGATTTCATCAGACCATTTATTAGCACATGACTATTATTATGACACCTATTTAAATAGTGAGTTTGTTACAGTTGGCAGTAGTTACCCTGGTTTTGATAGTTTTTATGAAGCTGGTGGTTGGGGTTTGTGGCATGATTGGAATATTCCGCATGATAATGGAACTACTTTTGTAGAAACCTTGAATTATACCCATAATCAAGAAGCAGATTTTATTCAGTTATTAACTTGGAATGATTTTGGAGAAGGTACTATGTTAGAGCCAACAGAAGAATATGGTTTTTATAACTTGCAAATTTTACAAGAATATACAGGTGTTACCTACACCCCTGAAGATTTACAAACTACTTTAAATTTATACCGTGCGCGTAAAACGTATGCGGACAATAAAAAGGCTCAAAAATATTTAGATCGTTGTTACTATTATATAAAAAGGTCAAACACCAAACGTGCAAATAAATTATTAAATGCTGTATATAGGTTTTTTTAAAAACCGCTACTTCTTGTTTGTTCAGTTTCATAATTTTCTGGTGCCTAGTACTTTGCATATCAAGAGAAATTTATGCATTAGGTATACCTCTAGGTGCTGTGTAATCACATAATAATTCAAGCGTACTTGACTCCTCTTTTAATAAATAACCCATGTTCTTATCATTACTACAACTAATTACAGCAATAAATACCTTAAAACAGTACTTTTTTAAATAAAAAGAGCCTCTTTAAATAAAGAGGCTCTTTTGCACTTTCCCTTAAATACAAATAATTGGTTAGTATTTAGTTTTGTCTTGCTTATTATCCCATTGATTAAATACTTGTAAAGCATCTTTACGGGCTAATTGCACAAATTTTATTTGTCGGCCATCAATATCTTTTTCAATTTCATCATAAATAAATTGATCGTCAAAGTTAATTGCAGCAGCATCTTCACGGCTACAACCAAAATAAACCATTTTTGGTCTCGCCCAGTAAATAGCACCTAAACACATTGGGCAAGGTTCGCATGATGTATATACGGTACAATCAGTAATTTCAAAATTATTCAGTTTTTTACAAGCTTCACGAATTGCCACCACTTCAGCATGTGCCGTTGGATCATTGGTTGATGTTACTCTATTATAGCCTTCAGCAATAATTTCATCGTCTTTAACAACTACACACCCAAAAGGGCCACCAGCATTACTATTCATACCTTCTTCGGCAAGAGCAATCGCTCTTTTCATAAAAAACTCGTCTCTTTCTGTCATACTATTCTAATTTTTTCAGCATGCAAAAGTCGGAATAAAATATTGATTTTCAATAAGATTCTTTAATGATTGTGAGCGCTAGTGTAATATGCCTTTATTTCAGTCTCTAAAGTTAAAAATTCTGAAAACTGAATTTTGATATTTTCTATCTGACTTTCAAGCACTTCTTTACGGTCTTTTATAGCTGTAAAAATTTGGCGATTTTTATTTTTTAAGCGCTTCAGTTGTTGAAGTAAATTACTTTTTTGTTCAAATAAATCCTTTGTTTTAGGTTCGTAGATGTATTTGTTTAGTTTACAATGCAATAGATCTAAATCTCTAAAATTGCGTTCTAATCGTAAAATGTGATTGTGGTTTTTTTGATGGCTATTTTGAACGATTTTACTTTCATATGTGTAGTTCATAATAACAAAATTTAAGGGTTTATCTCGTTGATTATAAATATAAGAAAATTCTTTCAAATATGAATACTATTTAATATTTTGTTAATCTACTTTTAACAATGGAATTGATAAAAAAATGTACTATATTTATTTTATAATTAAAAAAGAGAGTCAATTAATCTAAAATATAATATATATGAATATCAATTTTGAATACGACGATGTAAAAGCTAGTGAGCGACTTGAGATATTTGCAGGAAAAAAACTTACAAAATTATTTGACAAACATGATAATATAATTCGTGCAGATGTGTTTTTTAAGACTGAAAATACATCATCACCAGATACCGGTATTATTTGCAATATTAGACTTAGTATTCCTGGGCCTCGTTTATTTGCAGACTCAAGTACAGGAAGTTTTGAAGCATCAATTGTAAGTTCAATTAACGAATTAGAACGCCAGCTCGAAAAGCGAAAGGATAAATTGAGTAGAGTAAAATATAACTAGAATTTTTTAGTATCAAAAAATCCCAAACAAAATTAGTTGTTTGGGATTTTTTTTTGGTTGAGTTTATGATTTTTTAATCGTCTTCAAATTTTGTTTCAACAGTAACAATTTCTGAAAGTAATTTTGAGAAATCATTTGAATATAGCGCTTTTAATAATTTTTTACGTTCCCTTTTCGATACTTGAACAGTATCTAAAATCATTTTGTTTTTGGCTAATTCATTTTTTTTAACGTCTTCTGACGATTCATAATTGGGCTCAAACCTATAGATAATAGGTCCTTCCTCTTCCAATGGATTTTTACTTTTATTTTGGGCACTAATTTGAGTAGTGGCCAAAACAAAAATCAGACATGATGCCCGAAAGATTAATTTATTCATTTTAAAAATATATAGCGTTCATTTTAAAGATAATATATATAAATTGACTGCTCTGTAGCCTTTCTTTTTTTTACTTTTTATCGATAAATTAAGTACTTTAATCTAGTAATTTCAACTACTTTTGTCGATGAAGTGCAATACTAACAAATCTTAAATTGTAATTTTTATATGCTAGTTTGGATATTATTTCTTGTTCTAATTATTATTTTTTTAGCTCTTGATTTAGGTGTTTTTAATAAAGAAGATCATGTTATTAAAACTAAAGAAGCCGGAATTTGGACTGCTGTTTGGATTACCGTAGCTTTTGTATTTAGTGGTGTTATCTACTGGCTGTTTTCTTCTGGAATAATAGAAAATCCTACGGGGTTAAATCCCGAAGATGCTGTTTTAAAATATATTACTGGATATTTAATTGAATTGTCATTAAGTATAGATAACGTATTTGTAATTGCTGTTATATTCTCAAGTTTTAAAATACCTGCAATTTACCAGCATAGAGTTTTATTTTGGGGAATTTTAGGAGCTATCATTTTTAGAGCATTAATGATCTTATTTGGTGTTGCTCTAATTACTCGTTTTGAGTGGATCATTTATATTTTTGGAGTTTTCTTATTATATACAGCATTTAACATGTTAAAAGGTGAAGATGATAATTTTGATCCTCAAAAATCATTTGTGTTTAGGCAGTTGCAAAAAGTATATCCGATATCTTCTCAAATAAAAGGACATGATTTTTTTATTACTGAAAACGGAAAAAAAGTAGCCACTCCCCTTTTTGTAGCCCTTATTGTTATTGAATTGACAGATATTTTATTTGCTTTAGATAGTATTCCTGCAATTTTAGCCATCACAGCAGACCCATTTATTGTTTTTAGTTCTAATATTTTAGCGATTTTAGGCCTGCGTTCTATGTACTTTTTAATATCGAGAATGTTACAGAAATTCCGTTATATCAATTATAGTCTTGTAGTTATCTTAGCTTTTGTAGGTTTAAAAATGCTTTTCTCACATTATTTACATTTACCAGAATGGGTATCATTAACTGTTATATCAGTTTCATTACTAGGCGGGGTTTTAGCATCTGTATTCATACCAGAAAAAGAAGCATAAAAAAAGTCTCAATGTGAATTTACATTGAGACTTATATATTGTAACGCTATATTATTTACTGCGTTTTTTGAATCGCTTCTTCTTTTAAATTTTCATTAGCAACAATAACTACCTCTACTCTACGGTTTTGAGCTTTACCTTCAGTCGTAGTATTATCACCTTTAGGTTGTGTTTCACCGTACCATTTGGTAGTCAAACGTGATGAGTTTATTCCGTTGTTATTTAAATAATTTGAAACAGACTGAGCCCTCTTTTTAGATAGCTCCATATTATAGTCATCTGGTCCTGCGCTATCTGTATGTCCTTCAATAAGAATATCAGAATCAGGATACTCATTTAAAATACCCGTTAAACTGTTTAAAGTATTCGCAGACGTTCCTTTAATATCAGATTTGTTAGTGTCAAAATACACACCAGCATCTTCATTAAAAACTACATTAATACCTTCACCAACTCTAGTTACTTCAGCACCTGGTATTTCTTCTTCAATACGCTCAGCTTGCTTATCCATTCGGTTACCAATATATCCACCGGCAGCACCACCAACTACAGCACCTAAAATAGCACCCAGCGCAGTATTATTACCACTACCCACATTATTACCAATTACACCACCAATTACGGCACCACTTGATGAACCAATTACGGCACCTTTTTGTGAATTATTTGCGTTTTTTATTGCCGTACAACTTGTTATCAGTGCAACCGAAAACATTATTGCAGCAAATTTTAGACTTATATTTTTCATTATATTATTGTTTTACAAATTCATAAATAACAGAAACGGGCGCTCCGTCTGTAATTACCTGTGATGCTAATTCCATTGTAGTTGGGGTTATATTATTAATATCTAAACGATACCCATAACCATTAGAAACATCTTTCTTTTTCTCATCGATAAACTTAAATTGAAGTTGGTCTTTACCCATTTCATTTTCAATAACAGACCATCTAATATATCGTGTTCCACTTGAACATAAACTTGAAGGGTTTATGGTATATGTTCCTGTACTGTTGTTGTTTATAAAATTCCAAGTACTGCCTTCAAAACAAATGTCTTGAGCATCATTAAATAATACCGATTTAAAACTTCCTTCTTGGTTAGCAAATGATACGTGGTTTAAAACCCAATCACCATTTATGGTTTTTCGTTGTTCACGAACTGCCTTAGTTGTTGAACATGACGAAAAAAGTACCGCTGCAAAAAAGCCTAATGCTATGATTTTCTTCATTATAATTTTTTTAATATTTGAGTTAATAGATACATTTATATACGATAGAAGATGTAGTTTTAATTTTCAAACAACGTTAAACTATCGTTAATCAAGTGCAATTTCAGTATAAATGAAAATTTGAATTACTCTGAAGGAATATTTTTTTAGCACAAAAACTAATACGCAACTAAATCTAACAAGCTTTTTGTGAATCTGTCTTTAGGTAAGTAATTGTTTTCTAGGTTTTTGGAAAAAGGAATAGGGGTTTCAAGACTAGCAACTCTTTTTACAGGAGCATCTAAGTATTCAAAACAATTTTCCATAACTAATGCAGCAATATCACTAGCAATACCTCCAAACATGCTATCTTCTTGCAAAATAATAAGTTTGCCTGTCTTTTTTACAGATGTATAAATGGTTTCAGTATCTAAAGGTTGTAGTGTTCTTAAATCAATAACATCAGCATTAACGGTTGTATGTTTTTCTAAAGTTTCTAATGCCCAGTGAACACCAGCGCCATAACTCACTATAGTAACAGCATCACCAGTTTTTAATAGTGAAGCTTTACCAAATGGTAAAGTGTAATAATCTGTAGGTACATCTTGGTGCAAACTACGGTAAAGAGCTTTGTGTTCAAAAAATAAAATAGGGTTTGGATCGTTAATTGCTGTATTTAATAGTCCTTTAGCATCATATGGGAAGGCGGGATAGATTACTTTTAAACCTGGAGTTTTGGTAAACCAAGCTTCATTTGTTTGTGAGTGAAATGGACCCGCACCAACACCTGCACCACAAGGCATACGTATAACCACATCTGCTTTTTCTGCCCAACGGTAATGTGATTTTGCTAAGTAATTTACAATTGGATTAAAACCCGTACTCACAAAATCAGCAAATTGCATTTCAACAACAGCTTTCATTCCATTAATAGATAATCCCATAGCGGTAGACACCACAGCAGATTCACAAATGGGCGTATTACGAACTCTCTCTTTACCAAATTCAGAAACAAAACCTTCGGTAATTTTAAAAACACCACCATAATCGGCAATATCTTGTCCCATTAAAACAAGGTTGTCATACTTTTGCATGGACTGTTTTAATCCTTGCGAAATAGCATCAACAAAACGAATGTTTTCTATTGAATTACTGGGGTTTACTACTACGTATGTGAAGTTTTTATATATATCATTGTATTCGGTTGCTACAGTGCTAACAACTTCAGCTTCGTTATTTGTGACTTGTAAATTTTCGTTTATATCGTCTTGTATGGTGTCTTTAATTGTTTTGATACTTTCAAGCGTAAGAAGCTCTTCATCAAGAAGAAATTTTTCATAATTAGCAATTGGGTCTTTTTTTTCCCAAGCGTCTAACAATTCTTGGGGCACATATTTTGTGCCACTAGCTTCTTCATGACCACGCATCCTAAAAGTATTGAACTCTATTAAAACGGGTCTTGGGTTCTCACGTAAATCACTACAAATGGTATTCACTCTAGTAAAAACTTCAAGAATATTATTTCCGTCAATTTTGTATGATTCCATACCATAACCAATGCCTTTGTCGGCAATGGATTCACAGTTAAATTGCTCGTTTGTGGGTGTTGATAATCCGTAGCCATTATTCTCAACACAGAAAAGTACCGGGAGTTTCCAAACAGATGCAATATTAAGCGCTTCATGAAAATCACCTTCACTAGTCGCACCTTCCCCTGTAAAAACAGCAGTTACATGTTTTTTGTTTTGTAATTTGTTAGCTAAAGCAATACCGTCAGCAACACCTAATTGTGGGCCCAAATGCGATATCATGCCGATAATTTTATATTCTTGGGTGCCAAAATGGAAACTACGATCGCGACCTTTAGTAAATCCACTTGCCTTACCTTGCCACTGCCCAAAAAGTCTATCTAAAGGAATATTGCGAGAAGTAAACACTCCTAAATTTCGATGCATAGGCAATATATATTCGTGTGAATGCATAGCGGCAGTAACACCAACCGAAATAGCTTCTTGTCCTATACCACTGAACCACTTTGATATACGACCTTGACGAAGCAAAATAAGCATCTTTTCTTCAATCAACCTTGGAGTAATAAGTTGCTTGTAAAGTTGTAGTTTTTGATTGTCAGTAACCGAAAATTTATGGTAGTTCATTTTGTAGCCCATAGTATGTTATATAACTGGGTATAAAAGTAACAAAAAGGCTGTTAATAAAATGAAACCTAAGCACAAGCTTTGTTATCCTTTTTTTATTAAATTTGGATAAAACAATATATATATGAGTAGCGTTCCAAGTGTGAATTTGCAAGATTTTGTATCAGGTGATGCAAAACGAAAAGAGAAGTTTATTAAAGAAATAGGTAGTGCTTTTGAAGACATAGGTTTTGTCGCACTAAGTGGTCATTTTTTGTCGGACGAATTAGTTGAAGATTTATACAAAGAAATTAAAGGCTTTTTTAATTTACCACAAGAGGTAAAAGACGGTTACGAGATTGAAGGTATTGGCGGTCAACGTGGGTACACATCTTTTGGAAAAGAACATGCAAAAGGTAAGAAAGAAGGAGATTTAAAAGAATTTTGGCATTTTGGTCAATATGTAGAAGATAACCCTGCATTAGAAGAAGAATATCCTGAAAATGTTACCGTTAATGAGCTTTCAACTTTTAATGAAGTTGGTAAAGAAACGTACAAAATGCTTGAAAAAACAGCAAAATATGTACTTAGAGCCTTAGCATTGCATTTAAATTTAGAAGAAACTTATTTTGATGATTACATTAAAAATGGTAATTCTATTTTAAGACCGATACATTACCCACCAATTGAGACAGAACCTAAGAATGCTGTAAGAGCAGCAGCGCATGGTGATATTAATTTGATTACACTTTTAATGGGTGCTCACGGTAAAGGTTTACAAGTAAAAAACCATGCTGACGAGTGGGTTGATGCTATTGCACAGCCAGACGAATTAATGATTAATGTTGGTGATATGTTATCACGTTTAACAAACAACAAATTAAAATCTACTATCCATCAAGTGGTTAATCCTCCGAAAGAATTATGGGGAACATCACGTTATTCTGTACCTTTCTTTATGCATCCTGTGGGCGATATGTCACTAAATTGTTTAGAAAATTGTATTGATGACGAAAACCCTAAGTTATATGAAGATACTACTGCAGGGGAATTTTTGCATGAGCGTTTGATTGAATTAGGTTTGATCAAGAAATAAGCTTTCATGCTTGATTCATTAAAATTTATTTTTAAGCGAGATTTATTAAGGCTTAAACACGAGATTTCTAGCTACAGAAATGAAAATGCTATTTGGAAAGTTGATAATGACATTACAAATAGCGCTGGCAATCTCTGTTTACATCTAGTAGGTAATTTAAACACTTTTATTGGGGTTGGTTACGGTAATACTGGATATATAAGAAATAGAGAGGCAGAATTTACATTAAAGAATGTAGATCGTGCTGAAATGTTAAAGCAGGTTGATGATGTAATAATTGTTATTGAGAACACGTTAAATGGAATAGAAGTGTCTGATTTAGAGAAAGATTGCACAATTCGCCAATTTAATGACGAAACCAAATCAAACACTTATTTTTTAATTCATATTGCGTCGCATTTAGCATATCATTTAGGTCAAATAAACTATCATAGACGTTTGTTTGATGTTTAATAAAAAACTAAAGTAATAGTATGGACTTACAGGATCAGTTAAAAAACCTTTTTCCAGATCATAAAGAAGAAAAAACAGAAGCTGTTAAACCAGCCGAAAATCAAATTTGGATGCAAGAAGCTCCAATCATCTGTAAATATGAAAAGCGAAAAGGAAAACCGATTACAATTTTAGAAGGGTATACTGGTGCAGATGCTGATTTTAAAAAGTTAGCAAAAGAATTAAAAACAAAATTAAGTGTTGGCGGTAGTTTTAAAGATGATGCCATTATTATTCAAGGTGATTATAGAGATAAGATAATGACCATTTTGAAAGATAAAGGCTTTAAAGTCAAACGAGTTGGAGGTTAAAGTCTGTTAATTAACATACTGCTCCCAACATTAAATCTTAATTTTAACCTAAATTCTATTAATATGAACTCTCTCCTCCACATCACCAATGGCGACGTTTTCACCAATAAGTTACAAACTCTCAATATTCCAGGAGAAATTATTACATGGCGTGAAATGCTGTGTGAAGGTAAAACAGAATCTAACGTTGGTACTGAATCTTTTTGGAAAACTAGATTTGAGTATTTAAATAAAAATTATAAAGTATCAAAAGCTGTATTTATTGAAAAGACTTTAAAAGAATACCGTTCACTTTGCAATCATAAAAGTGAAGATCAAATAGTTTTGTGGTTTGATAATGATTTATTTTGTCAAATAAATTTACTAGCAGTTGTAAGCTGGTTAAAAACACATAGAAAGTATGCTGAAATATCTTTAGTAACTTATAATAAAACTAAGACTACAGATTTAAGTACTCTTTCAGAAGATAAATTATTGGCCTTATATAAAAAGAAGATAGTTCTAACTCAAGACGATATTGAATATGCGGACTATGTTTGGCAATTATACTGTAGTGATAACCCAATTCGATTAGAAAATCTGTCTGATTTTAAAAATTATAATTTTAAGCATTTAGAAAACAGCATTCAAGCGCATTTACGTAGATTTCCATCAATTAAAAATGGATTGAATGAAATGGAGACCAAAATGTTACAACTAGCTGTAGATAAAAAATCTTCATCAAAAAACGTTTACCTTAAAACATTACTTCAAAACCAAGGTGTATTAGGTTTTTCTGATACACAATATAACAAAGCAATTAATAGATTAAAACCTTTATATAAATCATTTAATCCTGTAAAACTTACAGAAAAAGGATTAGAAATATTAAAAGGTGAAACAAGTTATTATTCTTGTATTCAAGAAAATGATGTGTATCTTGGCGGTGCGTTAAAATACAATTTCTTGTATAATACAAATACGAATAGAATACTAAAATTATAACATGCAATTAAAGCCATCAGAGCTTATACTCAACCCAGATAATAGCATATATCATTTAAATATTTTACCAGAAGATCTTGCCGATACCGTTATTACGGTTGGTGACCCTGATCGAGTGTCTGAAGTTTCAAAACATTTTGATACAATAGAACTAAAAAAAGGTAAACGTGAATTTGTTACCCACACTGGCGTATTAAATGGTAAGCGAATATCTGTAATATCAACAGGAATTGGTACGGATAATATTGATATTGTGTTTAATGAATTAGATGCTTTAGTTAATATTGATTTTGAAAGTAGAACTATAAATAAGGAGTTTAAAAAACTTGATATTGTGAGAATTGGAACTTCTGGTGCAATACATGATACGATACCAGTAGATTCTTTTTTGTTGAGTAAATATGCAATTGGTTTTGATAGTCTATTGCGTTTTTATGATGCTACGCATGTAATGGATGAAGTAATTCAAGGTAAGTTTGTAGCACACACAAACTGGTCAAAATATAAGTCAACACCTTATGTAGTTACTTGTGATGAAAGCTTAGCATCAAAAGTAGATTCAGAATTGGTGGTAAAAGGTTTTACAGCAACAAATGTTGGTTTTTATGGCCCACAAGGAAGAGTTTTACGTTTAAAAACAGAAGACAAAAATTTAAATTCTAAATTAGCTTCTTTTGATTATGAAGGTTTGAAAATCACAAACCTTGAAATGGAAACATCTGGTATTTATGGCTTATCAAAATTGTTAGGTCATAATGCAATTTCAATGAATGCTATTGTTGCTAACCGTGCGACAGGTGAATTCTCAGAAAACTCAACGGAAACGGTTGAAAAATTGATTCAATATACTTTAGAAAAGTTGACTAAATAGATGAAGAAAGTAAGAATAATAGGTGTTCCTGAACATTTTAATTTGCCATGGCATATGGCTATTGAAGAAAGTGCTTTTAAAGAGCGTGGTATTGATTTAGAATGGACAGATATACCTGAAGGTACTGGTAAAATGTGTCAAATGTTAGCTGATGAAGAAACGGATTTAGCTATTATTTTAACTGAAGGTATTGTTAAAAGTATAACTGAAGGTAATACCACAAAAATTGTTCAACAATATATTTCTTCACCTTTACTCTGGGGAATTCATGTTGCGGCAGATAGCAATTATAGTAAAATTTCAGATTTAAAAGGAACAGAAGCAGCAATAAGTCGTTTTGGTAGCGGAAGTCATTTGATGGCATTTGTACAAGCGCAAAACGAAGGCTGGGATACAAATAATTTACAATTTGAGGTAATCAATAATTTAGATGGTGCGGTAAATGCTTTGACAGAAAAACAAGCAGATTACTTTATGTGGGAAAGGTTTACAACAAAGCCTTTAGTAGATAACGGTACTTTTAGAAGAATTGATGACTGCCCTACTCCTTGGCCTTGCTTTGTTATTGCTGCGACAGATAAGTTTATAACAGAAAATGGTAATTTGTTGCAACATATTATTGAAGTAATAAATATGTATACTTCAGAATTTAAAAGTATTCCAAGTATTGATAATACCTTAGCTAATACTTACGAGCAAAAAATAGAAGATATTAAAGAATGGCTTTCTATTACAAGATGGAGTCAGTCTGAACTAGATGAAAAGACTTTAAATAAAATTCAGGAAACACTATTAAATCTAAATCTAATAAAAACAAAGGTGTCTCCTGAAGGTATTTTATATAAAAAGTAAAAGTTTATTCAGCGAAATATGTGTTTATAAGTGATCCGAATTTTTCATCAGACATAGGCTTCTGGTAAAATTCTTTTACATCTTCATTTTTATTAGCTCTAATCAAATCTTTATCGTCTTCACTAACTGTGGTCATAACAATAACACATTTGTCTTTTATTTCTTGAGGATAGCTTTTGTATTTATCTAAAAAAGTCCAACCGTTCATAACTGGCATATTAATATCTAATGATATTAAACAAGGAAAAAAATCAGGGTCAGTTTTAGAGTCTTCAAGTAACTCTAATGCTTCTTCGCCATTTAACGCTTTATATACATCGACTTCTATATCTAATTTTTGTATAAAAACACTATTAATGAAGTTGGTAGACTCATCATCATCAATTAGTAAAATAGAATTTATATTCATATTATAATATTATAATTAGTTTTAAGGTTTAATGGTTTACTGGTTAAATTGAGTATTACGAATTTATGGTTTTTTTTTGAAAAAGGTTATTTATCATAAAATTTTAAAAACATTTTCACTTAATGATCTATATATTATTGAATTAGCATTATTTTTTATTTATAATCATGATTAAACACTACCATTCGATCGTGTTTAATTGATTATTTTTTAATATTAAATTAGTTTCATTAAAATGATTGTTTCCAAACCAATATCCTCTATTTGCACTTAACGGCGAAGGGTGTCCCGATTTTAAAATGTAATGTTTTGTAGTATCAATTAATTTTGTTTTCTTTTTTGCATAACCTCCCCAGAGTAAAAATATAACTCCTGTTTTTTTATCGGATATCTTTTTAATCACTGTATCTGTAAATGTTTCCCAGCCTTTTTTTTGGTGACTTCCTGCCTCTTGAGTTTTTACCGTTAATGTAGCATTTAATAACAAAACACCCTGTTTTGCCCAATGTTCAAGATTTCCACTTTCAGGATATGGAGTATTTGTACTTGCGGTTATTTCTTTAAAAATGTTTTTTAATGATGGCGGATGCGGAATTCCGTCATGAACTGAAAAACAAAGTCCGTTTGCTTGGTTAGGTCCATGGTATGGATCTTGACCAATAATCACTACTTTTATACTATCTAAGCTGCAATAGTTGAATGCATTAAAAATCTCTTCTGTTTTTGGGTAGCATGTATGTTGTTTATATTGTTCAGTGATAAATTCAGATAAAGCTTTAAAATAAGGCTTTTCAAATTCATCTTTTAATAAATTTTTCCAATCAGTGTTTAAAATAACTTGCATTGCAATGGAGTTAAATAGCTATTACTTTCCAAAAATATACTTATTAAACTATAAAAGCGAGTGTTTATGTAGTAAAATGGCTATTTCCATCTTAATCCATATCTTTGTAATGCTTTAAAAATTAGAATGAATAAGATTAACGAAAAGACGCTTAAAGATTTAGAATTTTTTACTGTTTTAGACCAAATAGCAGCTCGCTGTATAACAGAATTAGGGAAAGAAAATGCTTTAAAAATTGTTCCTTTAGATACTAAAGAGCTTGTTTTAATACATTTAAAGCAAACATCAGAATTTGTAGCTTCTTTTACGAATGAAAACCGAATTCCTAATCACGGTTTTGATGCTATTAATCAAGAGTTAAAATTATTAACTATTGAAAATGCAACTATTGAAATTAGTGGATTTAGGAAAATTGGAAATATTTGTACGACTATAAATGTACTTAAAAAATTCTTCAAAAAATTTAAAGAATATTACCCATTGTTATTTGATGCTTCAGAAGAAGTTGAATTAAATTTAGAAATTCCGAATCATATAAACTCGGTGGTTGATAGGTTTGGTGAAATAAAAGATAATGCTTCTGATAATTTAAGAGGAATACGACAAGAAATTAATGTTGTAAAAGGTAAAATAAATCAAAGTTTTTCAAGAGCATTAACTACGTATAACAGCTCAGAGTTTTTAGATGAAATTAGAGAGTCAGTAGTTGATAATCGTCGTGTGTTGGCGGTAAAAGCAATGTATCGCAAAAAGGTAAAAGGTTCTGTAATGGGAACTTCAAAAACGGGAAGTATTGTTTATATTGAACCTGAAGCAACCTTACAATTTAGTCGTCAACTAAATAATTTAGAATTTGAAGAGCGCGAAGAAATTCAAAGAATATTAAAAGAACTTACAGCTCATATACAGCCATTTACTCCGGAATTAGCTTTGTATCAAGGTTTTTTAGCACATATTGATATTACTGCTGCTAAAGCTAAATATGCTTTGGAAATGGATGCAATTATGCCTGAAGTAAGTGAAAATAAAGAGTTGTTTTTACGTGATGCTTATCATCCATTGTTGTATTTAACAAATAAACGTAAAAAAGAAAAGACTTATCCACAGACTATTTCATTACATCCTGAAAACAGAATAATTGTTATTTCTGGTCCAAATGCGGGTGGAAAAAGTATTACCCTTAAAACCTTAGGCATTTTGCAGGTTATGTTGCAAAGTGGCTTGTTAATACCTGTACATGAGCGTAGTAAGGTTTGTTTATTTGATCGTATATTAACAGATATTGGTGATAATCAATCTATTGAAAACCATTTAAGTACGTATAGCTACCGTTTAAAGAATATGAATTATTTTCTGCGTAAATGTGATGAAAATACTATGTTTTTAATTGATGAGTTTGGTACGGGTAGTGATCCGGAACTTGGTGGCGCTTTGGCAGAAATATTCTTAGAAGTTTTTTACGAGCGTGGTTCTTATGGTGTGATAACTACCCACTACTCTAACTTAAAACTTTTAGCAAATGAATTGCCACACGCAACAAATGCTAATATGTTGTTTGATTCTAAAACTTTAGAGCCAACCTATCAATTAGTATTAGGGCAAGCAGGTAGTTCGTTTACTTTTGAGGTTGCTCAGAAAAACGGAATACCATATAGTTTAATAAATAGGGCGAAAAAGAAAATTGAACGTGGTAAAGTTCGATTTGATGCTACTATTGCCAAGCTTCAAAAAGAACGTAGTTCTATGGCAAAAACTGGTGATAAACTAAAAAAGGTTGAGTCAAAGGCGCGTGATGAGGCGCAACGTTTAGAAGAGTTAAACGGAAAAGTAAAATCTAAATTGGAAAACTATCAAGAATTGTATGACTCTAGCCAGCGTATGATTTATTTGGGTAATAAAGTAAATGATGCAGCTTTAAAATATTTTCAAGATAAGAAGAAGCGCCCTTTAGTTTCTGAATTATTACGAATTGTAGAGACCGAAAACAGTAAACGTAAAAAGAAATCTGCACAGCAAGTAAAAATTGAAAAAATTAAAAAAGCAAAGGTTGCCCAAGAGGTGATTAAGAAGGTTGAAGTAATTAGGGAAGAAAAAAAGGTAGAGAAGAAAAAGAAAATTGTTCAAGAAAAAAACAAACCTGCTGTAGCTTTAAAGATTGGTGATCGAGTGCGAATGGTTGATGGTAAAGCTGTTGGTAGTATTGATAAACTTGAAAAAAAGAAAGCTGTTGTAAACTATGGTATTTTTACGACCAATGTTAATGTAGATCAATTAGAACTTGTTGAACGAAAAAAATAAAGGCTGATAATCGTAGGTATGCAGAAGAAAATAATTGTTTTTGATGGGGTTTGTAATTTGTGTAATTCTTCAATTAACAAAGTAATTGAACGCGATAAAAATAATACTTATGTATTTGCTAGTTTACAAGGTGAAGCCGGTGAAAAATTGACTAATGAACGTGGTATTGATACTGATTTGGTAGATTCTATCATTTTGATTGATCCTGGTGTGGCATATTATACCAAATCTACTGCTGCATTAAAAGTTATAAAATCTTTTGGAGGAATATATAGTCTTTTTGGCATTTTTGAATATGTACCAGAAAGCATACGTGATGCTATTTATGATTATGTAGCTAAAAACAGGTACAAGTGGTACGGTAAAAAAGAAGCTTGTATGATACCTACACCTGAATTAAAAGAGAAATTTTTAGATTAAAATAAAATTATCCTTTTTCAGAAGGTCACTTCCCTAAACCAAATGGCATATTCACTATAAGTTGGTTTTAAAACATTTAAGCAGGTATTAAGTTTACTTAAATTCTAAAACCGACAACAATGAAAAATTTTCTACTTACACTTTTGTTTCTTCCGCTACTTATTTTTGGAGCTGAAAAAACACCATCAAAAATTAAAGAAGTTACTGTTTATTTAAATAGTGCTTTAGTTGAACGTGAAGCTACTATTAAACTAAAACAGGGAACATCAGAATATGTTTTTACGGGACTTTCTCATAAAATTGATGAAAGTAGTATACAAGTTTCAGGGTTGCAATCAACTTCTATTCTTTCAATTGCTTATGATATTAATTATTTAAATGATGAGCTTGAATTTAAGAATGGAGATGAATTAAAGCAACATATTGAGACGCTTGAATTAGAAATAGCATTACTTAAAAATAGTATTTTAGGTTTAAATGAAGAAGAGAAAGTGATAAAAGCCAATAGAGCGGTTCAATCAAACTCTGAAAATTTAGACTTAGATAAAATAAAATCAATAAGTACCTATTATAGAAAGCGTATTACTGAGATTAAAAATCAAGTATATAAGACAAATTTAAAAATTAATGTTTTAAATGATTCTATTAAAATTATCAAGAAACAACGTGCTGAAAAAAATAACGAACCTCTTATTCCAAAAGGAGAAATTACGATAAAGTTTGATGCGCCGTTAGCTGCTCAATTAGATTTGGAATTAAAATATACTGTTAACGATGCAGGTTGGATTCCGAATTATGACATCAAATCTAAAAAACTAAATGATCCTTTATCATTGGCATATAAGGCACATGTTTTTCAACAAACTGGTGTGCAGTGGGATAATGTGTCTTTAATTTTATCTACAGGAAATCCTAAAAAATATACGATTAAACCAAATGTTAGCTCGCATTATTTAAATTTTGGACCAAGAAAACCTGTTTATACACAGGTTAAAAAGCATAAATACAATTATAATCCAACAGTTAAATTAGTAACAGGTATAGTCACAGATGAATCAGGAAGTCCATTACCAGGTTGTAATGTAATAGTATCAGGAACTAATGTTGGTGCCCAAACAGATTTTGATGGTATGTATGCTATTAATGTCGATAAAGGTAAAGAATTGAGCTTTTCTACTATTGGTTTTAAGTCAGAATCAATACCTATTTATTCTTCAGTAATCAATACAAGATTAGAAGAAAATTCAGAAATGTTAGAAGAAGTTGTTGTGGTTGGTTATGGTACTAGTGATATCTCTAGAAAAGTTTCAGGTAGTGTTTCTGGAGTTCGCATTAGGGGAAATTCTTATGTAGAAAATACACCGCCTTTATATATTATTGACGGAGTACCAGTAGATAATTTTTTAGAAGACGATTTAGATAAAAATGAAATCCAAAATATTGAAATTTTAAAAGATGTGAATGCAACTGCTATTTATGGCAGTAGAGCTACTAATGGTGTGGTGGTAATAACAACTAAAAAAAGCACAGCTCAAGACGGAATAACAAGTACTCAATTTAAAATTAAAAAGCCATATACAGTAGTATCTGACGGAGATATTACTGCAATAGAAATAAACACATACAAACTAGAAACGAAATACGAATTTTTTGCAGCACCATTAATTAATGAAAATGTGTTTTTAACAGCTTCATTTTCTGACTGGGAAAAATTAAATTTAATACCTGGTGAAGCAAATATTTATTTTGACGGTAGTTATGCAGGCAAAACAACAATTGATCCGTATACTTTAAAAAAAGAAATGACTATTTCATTAGGTGTAGATAGTAATGTGACCGTATCAAGAAAACAAGGCAAAAACTTTAAGAGCAAATCATTTACGGGTAGTAATCGTATTTTAAATAGAACTTATAATCTTGAAGTAAAAAATAATAAAATCTTAAATATAGATTTAGTTTTAATGGATCGAATTCCTATTTCTCAAAATAAAGAAATTAAGGTTGACGACATAATCACGAATAATGCAATCTATGATAAAGAAAAAGGCCTGCTAACTTGGAAAATGAAGCTTGCAAGTCAGCAAGAAATTAAAGAATCATTCTCTTTTGAAGTAAAATATCCAAAGGGAAAAAGTATATCATTATAACTAATAAATTATTTTAAATGATTGAGAATAAAATCTAAGGTTTTATTCTCATTCTTATTTTGTAGGTAAGCTATATTGTTATGAGTAATCGGATTTGAAAGTCCTAAATTTTGAAGGTTTACGATATCATCTTCATAATCCATATTTACTTTTCCTGTCAATAAATTATCTAAAGAGTCTCCTTTTTTATATTTTTTGTAAATCTTTTTAAGTCCACTTAAATACAACCTATCTTTAGTGAAACCGCCGCCACGGTGTACTCTTAAGGTAATGCTATAAGCATCGTTTCTATTTAATTTATATTGATTGTGAATCAAATCAAAAGTATCAGAAAAGCTGTAACCTTTAATTAAACTATCAGATGCCAAAACCCTGTATGCTAGTGTTTTTAGTCTACTTAAGGTAAGTGCACCACTCATGTATTCACTAAAGACAGCTAAGCCTTCTTGTGTTTCAACATTACGAGGAAAGCCATTAGAGAAAATTTTTAAAGGTTGTTCAATTCCGTTGTATGTTGTGACTAAATGAACACCAATTTCATGGTTTGCAAGTGTTAGTAATTGGTTTTTGCTAAACTTGGTATTCTTTTTAATAAATAGCGTTTGTGTACTGTTGCTTACCATTGCATCAGCGGCAATTGCAGTGGAATATTTAATATTTAAAGGAAAATTATATTGTTTGGAAAACTCTTCAAAATAGTTTTTAGCATCTTCAGCACTATATATTTTTTCCATATCTGGGTTTACGCCCTCGTCTGGTATATGTAATATAAACTTAGCGTTTAAAACATCTTTTTCCGTTGGTGTTCCAAAAACACGAAGTGAGTTGTAATAAAATTTTTTGGGTTCGCCAATGGTTTGTATACACTGTACCATATTAGAATAGTAGTATATAATATCTTGATACAGTTTTTGAACCTTTGGGTCTGAAATACGCTCTAAACGTTGTGAAAAAAACATCCTGTGTAACTTATACGGATGAAATTTTATCTTCGGATATTTTAAAATAGGGTCAACGGTATATTTAGAGGAAAAGAATTTTTGTTTTTCTTTTTCTGAATTTAGAGGGTTTAAATAACTAAGTAGTTCTATTTTTTTAACAAGCCTATCTAAGTTACTGTCAATATCAAAAAGATCACTATTATCATTGATAATCGTGTCAAGATGTTTTTTTGTGTTCATATAGTATCAAACGTATTATTTTACGTTTTCAAGATTATCATCCCAATTTTTAACCTTAGGCTCATTAAGTTTATCTACAGATTTTGCGACTAGCATAGAAACTGCAGCATCACCAGTAACATTTACAATTGTTCGGCACATATCTAAAGGTCTATCAACAGCAAAAATTAAAGCCAAACCAGCTTCTGGTATTCCTGCTTGTGCTAAAACTATAACTAGCATTACCATACCAGCTCCAGGTACTGCGGCGCTACCAATAGAGGCAAGAGTAGCAGTAACAATAATACCTAATTGAGCCCCAATACTTAAATCCATTCCAAATGCTTGTGCAATAAATATTGCAGCAACAGCTTGGTACAAACTAGTACCGTCCATATTAATTGTAGCTCCAATAGGTAAAACAAAACTAGAAACCTCTTCATCTACACCTAAATGTTCTTCAACTCTTTCCATAGTAACAGGTAGGGTTGCAGCACTTGAACTTGTGGAGAAAGCTAAAAGTTGAGCAGGTGACATTGCTTTAATGAAAAAAGCAGGAGATTTTTTTGTAAAAATCCATACTAAAGTTAAATAAACACCAATCATCAGAGCTAAGCCAACTACTACACATAATGCATACCATGCTAATGCTTTAAATAAATCTAAACTAGGTGATTCCACTACTAAAGCAGCTAATAATGCAAAAACGCCATAAGGGGCAGCAAGCATTATAAGATCTATAAGTTTAAGTATAACCTCGTTAAAACCATCAAAAAACTTTTTTACAGGTTTTGCTTGTTCTTCAGGTATTAAAATAAGTCCAATACCAAAGAAAATTGCAAAGAAAATGACCTGTAACATGTTACCATTATCACTAGCAGCCTTAAAGATATTGCTAGGCACTAAGTCTTCTAGGGCTTGTAAAGGGCCAGTTTCTTTCTGTTTGTGGGCTTGTTCAATTCTTTTGTTGGCATCACCTTTGTAATTTTCTACTAAACTAATTCGCGTTTCTTCAGTAATTGATTTACCTGGTTGAATAATATTTACAATTGCTAAACCAATAAGTACGGCAACTACCGTAGTAAAAATATAAATTCCGATAGTTCGACCTCCCATTTGTGAGAGTTTAGAAATATCCTTTAAATCTGAAACCCCTTTAATTAGCGAAGCTAGAATTAATGGAACTGCAATAAGCTTTAACGAATTGATAAATATATTACCAAAAGGCTTAATCCAATCTGAAATAAAACCTGATCCCCATTCAAACTGTACCATCAATAAAGCAAATAAAACACCGGCTAGCATACCGATTAAAATTTGCCAATGCAATTCTAACTTCTTCATAAAATATTTTTTGTGTAGAAAGATACTATTTTGAAGCTAAATTGACAATTCCCAACCTATAATTTTATTGTACGGTTTAGTAAGGTGTAATCAGCGATAACCATCGCAGCCATAGCCTCAACAATAGGCACTGCTCTTGGTACTACGCAAGGGTCATGACGACCTTTACCTTTAGTTTGCACCATATTACCCTCTTTATCAATTGTTTCGTAAGGCTGTATAATTGTTGCAACAGGTTTAAAAGCTACACTAAAGTAGATATCCATTCCGTTGGAAATACCACCTTGGATACCACCGCTTTGATTTGTTTTTGTGGTGCCATCGCTATTGTATTGGTCATTATGTTCACTACCTTTTATAGTAACACCTTCAAAACCACTACCGTATTCAAAACCTTTTACGGCATTTATAGATAGCATTGCTTTCCCTAATTCTGCATGTAATTTATCAAAAACAGGTTCACCTAAACCAACGGGAACATTTTGAATGACACATGTAATTACACCACCAATAGTATCTCCTTCTTTTTTAATTTTTTTAATGTAATCTTCCATTTTCGAAGCCATTTCTTGATCAGGACAACGAACAGGGTTACTTTCAATTAATGAAAAGTCTAAATCCTTATAATTTTTGTCAAGTTTTAAATCGCCAACTTGAGATACAAAAGCATTAATTTTTATATCACTTAAAAATTGCTTTGCAATTGCACCAGCTACTACTCTACTTGCGGTTTCACGAGCAGAACTACGCCCGCCACCTCTGTAGTCACGAAAACCATATTTTTGATCATACACGTAATCAGCATGAGATGGTCTGTATGAATCTTTTATATGAGAATAATCGTGTGATTTTTGATTGGTATTATGTATTGCAAACCCTATTGGAGTTCCAGTAGTTTTACCTTCAAAAATTCCTGAATAGAATTCTACTGTATCTGGTTCTTTACGTTGCGTAACAATTGCAGATTGACCAGGCTTACGACGGTCTAGTTCTTTTTGAATTTCATCAAAATCTATTTCTATACCTGCTGGGCAACCATCTAAAACACCACCAATTGCTTTTCCATGTGACTCTCCAAAAGTGGATACTTTAAATAAATTCCCAAATGTATTTCCTGCCATTACTGCTTTAATTTTAAGAGTTTCAAAGGTAATTCTAAAATGACAGATTCCAAAACTTAGAAAGCTCTTAATGTAGAATTTACTTTAAGTCATTTTTAGTGATAAAAATTTAACTTTTTACTGATATAATGTTGATTTTTAATTGATAATAACTTTAAATCACCTCATCTATCTTTGTATAAACACATATATATTGAAAAAGAGAAAAATAGATATCGTTGTAATTTCAGACACTCACTTGGGAACATATGGATGTCATGCTGATGAATTACTAGCCTATTTAAACAGTATTCAGCCTAAGAAGTTAATATTGAATGGTGATATTATTGATATTTGGCAGTTCAGTAAGCGTTATTTCCCTCCTTCACATTTAAAGGTTTTAAAAAAGATTTTAGGTATGGCTTCAAAAGGCACTGAAGTTATATATATCACTGGTAATCATGATGAAATGCTCCGTAAGTTTAGTGATACTTCAATTGGTTATGTAAGTATTGTAGATAAGTTGGTTTTAGATTTAGACGGAAAAAAAAGCTGGTTTTTTCATGGCGATGTTTTTGATGCTTCTATTCAAAATGCAAAATGGCTAGCAAAATTGGGGGGCTACGGTTATGATTTTTTAATCTTGATTAACAGACTTATCAATTGGTTTTTAATTAAAATGGGAAAGGAAAAATATTCCTTATCGAAAAAAATTAAGAATAGCGTTAAAGGTGCTGTAAAATATATAAACGATTTTGAAAAAACTGCAGCAGAACTAGCAATTGAAAATGGTTATGATTACGTAGCCTGTGGGCACATACATCAACCTAAAAAAGAAATTATTGAAAATAAATTGGGTAAAACTACATACTTGAATTCAGGAGATTGGATTGAGAACTTAACAGCTTTAGAATACTCATTCAAAAGATGGAAAATTTATCATTATAGTAATGATAAATTATCCCCTTTTTTTGTTGATGATGATATTAAAGATATTGATATTAATCAACTAATAGCATCTATTACTCTTGATAAGAATTATAAGAAAGGAAGCGATAAAGTATCAGACTAACGCTTCCTTAAGTATTGTAATTGGGTGTTTAGCTTCACGTTTTGTTCCGTCATGTATTTGATGACGACAACTGGTTCCGTTTGCAGAAATTATAGTGTCTTCTGAAGCTTTACGTACAGCAGGGAATAATTTTAACTCACCTACTTTCATACTTGTTTCATAATGCTCTTTCTCATAGCCAAAAGAACCTGCCATACCGCAACAACCAGAGCTAATAATGGTTACTTCGTAGTTTTTAGGAAGGTTTAAAACATCAAACGTTACTTTTTGGTTTGATAGTGCTTTTTGGTGGCAATGCCCGTGTATTTTTACCTTTTTAGCTTCTGTAGTAAATAAATCGGTCGTTAAATTACCTCTTTCAATTTCATAGGCTAAAAATTCTTCAATAATTAAAGAGTTTAATGCAATAGCATTGGCTGTTTCTTTATCGGAAGTAAAACGTTTGTATTCATCTCTAAAACTTAAAATTGCTGAAGGTTCAAGACCTATTACAGGAATTTTTTTCTGTTCAAACTCTTTTAATTTTACAATGTTTTCAAGTGCTAATTTTTTAGCTTGCTTTAAGAACCCTTTCGATAAATAAGTTCTACCACTTTCTGCAAAGTACAATTCTACATCATAACCCAGTTTTGTAAGTACCTCAATGGCATCTTTACCTAAGTAAGTATCTAAATATTGGGTGAACTCATCAATATATAAAGCAACTTTTTGTTTTGTAATCGTATTTTTTGCTTTGTGTTCTTGCAGATACTTTTTAAAATTGAAATTATAAACCTTAGGCATTGAACGCTCAGGAGCTACACCAGCAGTCTTTTTTAATAAACCACCGAATAAGCTAGAGTCGTAAATAGCATTTGTTAAACCAGAAACTTTACTTCCTAATTTATTTAATTTGGTGTTGTGAGCAAATAACTTACCTCTTAATGGGTATCCATTTTCTTCTTGATATTGGTATAAAAATTCGGCTTTAAGCGTTGCGATATCAACATTACTTGGGCATTCACTTGCACAGGCTTTACAACTTAAACAAAGATCAAAAACTTCTTTTAATTCTTTTTGATTGAATTTATTGGTAGTCTCAGAGGTTGTTAAGAATTCACGTAGTGCATTTGCTCTACCTCTAGTCGTATCTTTTTCGTTTTTTGTAGCATGGTAACTTGGGCACATACCACCTGCCGCATGATGCGTTTTTCTACAGTCACCACTACCATTACATTTTTCAGCAGCTTTTAAAATACCTTCACTATCAGAAAAATCTAATAAAGTTTTAATTTCTGGCTCATTTCTATCTACTTCATAACGTAGCGACTCATCCATAGGATATGCGTCTACAATTTTACCAGGGTTGAAAATATTCTTAGGGTCAAAATAAGTTTTTACACGTTTTAATAATTCAAAGTTTTTTTCTCCGATCATAATCGGGATAAATTCTGCTCTAACAATACCATCACCATGTTCACCACTAAAAGAACCTCGGTACTTTTTGGTTAAAACAGCAACATCAGTAGTAATATGTCTGAATAATTTTACGTCTTCAGATTTTTTTAGATTTAATAATGGACGTAAGTGTAATTCTCCGGCACCAGCATGCGCATAATAGACTGCATTTTGGTCATACTTTTTCATGATTAAAGTAAACTCAGCTATAAAATCTTTTAAATCTTCAACAGCAACCGCAGTATCTTCAATACAGGCAACAGCTTTTCTATCTCCAACAATATTCCCTAACAACCCTAAACCTGCTTTTCGTAATTCAGCAGCTTGTTTACCTTCTGAAGCACTTAAAATAGCATTTGCATAGCTTAAGCCAGATTCTTTAATGGTTTTTAAAAGTGATGTAATTTGGGCTTCTAAATCTTCTTGGGTATCCGCTTTAACTTCTAGCATTAAAAGAGCAGCAGGATCGCCTTGAACAAAAAATCTGTTTTTTAGTTGTTCGCGGTTGTTTTTAGTACAATCTAAAATAACCTTATCCATCATTTCACAAGTATGCAAATTATGTTTCATACTTGGTGCAACATCACTCAAACAATCTTCAAGTGATTTATAATGTGTAACTACTGTCGCTGCTAATTTGGGGGGTAATTTTGTAAGTTGTAACGTAATTTCTGTAGTGAATGCAAGTGTACCTTCACTCCCACTTAACAATTCACAAACGTTAATTTTTTCATTTTTACCGCCAAAAATTGAACTTTTTAATAGTTCATCTATTGCATACCCTGTATTTCTACGGTGTATTTGTGGTTTTGGGAACTCAGTTGATATATCTTCTTGAATTTCTTTTTGAGAAAGTTCAGCGTATAAATTCTTATATATGGAACCTTCTAAAGTTTTTAATTTGGTTTTTTCTAAAAACTCTTCAGTTGTTAAAGGTTTAAATTCAGCCTCTTCTCCATTAGAAAGTATAACTTTTAATCTATGCGTGTATTCTCTTGTTATACCGTATTGTATTGATGTGGTACCTGATGAGTTGTTCCCAACCATACCACCAATCATACATCTGTTTGCTGTTGAAGTATTAGGGCCAAAAAACAACCCGTAAGTTGCTAAATATTGGTTTAGCTCATCACGAATAACACCAGGTTGTAGAGTAACCTGCATTTTTTCTTCATCTAAAGATAAAATTTTAGTGAAATTTTTTGAAACATCAACGACTATGCCTTCACCGACACATTGCCCAGCTAATGATGTACCTGCAGTTCTAGGTATTAAACCTATTGCATTATCATTTGCAAACTGTATTATTTTCTTAAGATCATTATCGTTTTTAGGAAAAGTAACAGCTAATGGTGTTTTTCGGTAAACTGAAGCATCAGTACTGTATAAAACTTTTGAAAGTTTATCTATTTTTAATTCTCCTTCTAAACTATTTTTTAATTGTTCTAATGATGAAGTTTTCAAGCTGTAAAAATTTTGATTGCTAAATTAAGTTTTTATTAACTACAGACCACAACCAAAATTTTATTTTTGACGTATATTATAAATATATTAACTAAATATGAAATTATTTAAAATAACAACCTTACTACTTTTAATCACACCATTTTTTATGCAAGCTCAGAGTCTTTCTGATAATGCGATAGGTTTACGGCTTGGAGATAGTGATGGTTTAGGCGCTGAAATATCATACCAAAGAGCATTAACTAGTGTTAATAGATTAGAAGTCAACTTAGGTTTTAGAGATAGTAGAGCCTACGATGCATTTAAAATAGCAGGACTTTACGAATGGGTTATGCCACTTGAAGGAGACTTTAATTGGTATTACGGTGTTGGTGGTGGTTTTGGAAGTGTTGATTTTGAATCACGAGTTTCAGACGATGACCCCGACGGAATTGAAGAAGTTGATGGAGGTCTTTTTGTTTTTGCTGCTGGTAATATTGGTGTGGAATACAATTTCGATTTCCCAGTTGTTATTTCATTAGATTTAAGACCAGAATTAGGATTATTAGGATACAGTGAATTTTCTGATAGTTTCGATTTTGATATTGGATTAGGAATTAGATATCAATTTTAATAGCATTATTATAATAGAGACAATGAAAATGTAATATTTTCCTTGTCTTTTTTTATATCCTAACTTATAAGTACATTTACGCAAAACAAATACACACATAAAATGAAAAAGATAGTATTAGGCTTACTTACCGCTGTAGTATTAGCATCATGTAACTCTAACTCTGGTGGCTTTTCAATAGAAGCTAATGTTGATGGAGATATTGAAAACGGAACAGTAGTTTATTTAAAAAGAATTAGTAAAGTAAACCAACCAATAGATGTAGATACTACAACTGTTGAAAATGGAAAATTTGTATTTAAAGGTGTTGCAGACTCTCTTGATTTACAGTATATTTTTATTGATAAAATAAATGGAAATATTCCTGTAGTTATTGAAAACGGTACTATTGATGTTGATTTTCATAAAGATAGCTTACAATTCGCTTCTATATCTGGTACAGAGCAAAACGAACTTTTTTCTAAATTTTTAGATAATAGTAGAACATTTGCTAAGCGCGCAATGTCAATGCGTGAAGATTTTGAGAAAGCAAGAAAATCAAATGATACTGCTACACAGCAAGCTTTACAGGAAGAAAGTATGGAAATGCAAAATCAAGCTAAAGATTTTGAATTAAACTATATTAAAGAAAACCCTAACGCTTATATTTCAGCTTTATTACTAGAGCGTGTTTATGCTAATAAAAGCTTAACAGAAAAAGAAGTAACTGAAATTTACGATGCCTTTACTCCTGAAATAAAAGCTACTGCAGTTGCTAATAGAATTAAAGAACAATTAGAAAAAACTAAGAAAACTGCTATTGGAGAAAAAGCTCCTGAATTTTCTGCACCTACACCTAATGGTGAAGAGTTGGCTTTAAGTCAAGCTTTGGGAAAAAAAGTAACAATAGTTGATTTTTGGGCTGGATGGTGTAAGCCATGTAGAGCAGAAAACCCTAATTTAGTTCGTATTTATAATAAATATAAAGAAAACGGATTAAGTATTGTTGGTGTTTCTTTAGATAAATCAGAACAAGAATGGAAGCAAGCTATTGAAGCTGATGGCTTAGAATGGAATCACGTATCTAACGTTCAATATTTTGATGAAATTGCTCAATCTTATAATGTAAGAGCTATACCGGCTACTTTTATTTTAGATGAAAATGGAGTTATCATTGCTAAAGATTTAAGAGGTGAAGCTTTAGAGTCTAAAATTGAGGAATTGGTTGGTAAGATTTAATTAGGTCACTAATTCAAATAAAAAGTCCCAATTTGTAAAACAAATCGGGACTTTTTTTATAGCTATATTTTTATTTAAAATTTGTTGTTATAATCATTAAATTCACCAATAATTGTAGCACTTTCAGCCTTTATAACACTTCCTGTGATATAAGTTAATGATTCATTACCGATAAACTCTAAATGAGCACCTTCTTCTAAAATTAAATCTCCGTAAATTCCTAAATCTCCTTCTATTCTAAAAGTAGCGTTTTTACCTACGGTGATGTTTTTTTTATTTCTATTGTTGCCAACAATAAAAGTTCCGTTCATTTCAAATAAACCATCTTCATTGATTGTAGTGTTGTTACTTACAGTCCAAGTTCCGCAAAGTAATAATTCACCAGAAACAGAAACTAGACTTAATCTTTTAGAACCTTGATAAGCTTCCACTTCATTATAACCAACCGATATTGTAGCACTACCTCTATATGTTTCTAAGTCTGAACATTTTTCTTCAAGACTTTCATTAGGCTTATTCATTTTAATAATTTGTAATCCTTCAGAACCTGAGGCTGCAAATATGTAATCACCTTTTGAAGTTACAAAATTGATAGAACCATCTAAATCAATAATTCCTACAGGATTGGTGCTATCAGACATTTCTGTTGATAATGATAAACCAGCACCACCATTTGCCATAAGAATTACTTCTTCGTTAACAGCAACGGCATTAGTAACGTTATCACTACTATTAGAGCCTTCAGGATTTATTAAAATAGGAATGTACTCAACAAAAGCACCGGTATTAGCATTGTAAATTCCAGCACCATTTGACCCTTCAGAAACAATAATATTTTCTTCAGAAAAATCTATGGTTCTTTTAGAATTCACTCCGAAATCTGAACTTATTGCAATTTCATTAATTACATTAAAATTTGCATCAAATATTTTCACACCACTATCAGCATCTAATACAGCAGTTAAATCATCAGAGGTTGCAACTGCTCTTAAATCAGTATACATTATTTCATTTAAAATTTCAATGCTATTTTTGTCATATATAGTTAATGAACCTTCTTTACCACTAGTTACAAGTAATTTATTGTCTGCAATTGTAACATCGGTACTATTATATCCTTCTTGGAAGCCATAAGAAACACCTTGGTTGATATCTATTCTTCCATTAGAAACCGAAATTTTAGCTACAAAGGAATTAGTTGTTGCAGTTGCTGAACTTTCAGAATTTACTCCACCGGCAATATAAATATAGCCATTGCTATATGCTATAGAATTAATGTCGGCATTTGAATAAAAAAGCCTAGACGTCAATTCAGGGGAGTTTGGATCACTAATTTTAATAACATCAATTGCACCAACATAACCATCTTCAACTGTGTTATATGATACGTATGCATAATCATCTTCAATTGTAACATGCGTTGCTGTTAGGTTTTCAGATCCAGAATACGTTGGAGCTTCAATTTGTGCTACTAAAGACAAGGGGTAATCACCAGCATATTCTTCAGCCTCTTTAGTAAATTTACCAGTTGAACTAGATACATTCATTATGTCAATCACACCTGCATTGTCATAATTAACATTTGCACTTAATGAAATTGAATTATCTTCTAAAGTAATATTGTCATTAGAATCTTCATAAATTGTAGTTTCATCTGAACAAGATGAAATAACAGTAAGTATAGCTACTAATAGGGAGAATTTTTTCATCGGTTAAGTTTGTTTGTTATGATATTGGGATATCGTATGTATAAAAACGTATAACCTATGTAAAAATTGTACAGCTAAATTTTGCTAAAAATGAGTTATCTATTTGTGAATAAAGTAGTTTTATATTTTCCCTGCTTTTTGCAGTCCAAATAATATTATAATAGGAATAGCTAATAAGCCTACCATTAAAGTATCGTTAATAATTAAATTAGGAAATAATATTAGAGTAGTTACATAGCCGCCAATTGCACCACCAAAATGAGCTGTATGTCCAATATTTCCTAATCTACTTTTCATTCCGTATATAGAATAAAGTAAATAGCCTATTCCAAAAATATAAGCTGGGATTGGTAAAGGGATGAACATTAGACCTAATTGCATATTTGGTTGTAATAATATAGCCGCGTATAAAACACCAGTAACTGCACCACTCGCACCTACTGCACTGTAAAATGATTCATTTTTATGAAACACCATTGATAAAAGACTTCCCGCGATAAGACTAATAATGTATATGATTAAAAATTGAACCGGACCTAACCATCCAATAACAACTGGTGCAAAAAAGTACAGTGTAAACATGTTAAAAAATAGATGAGGAATATCAACATGTAAAAATCCAGAAGTTACAATGCGATCTTTTTGACCTGATTTTATAGCACCTATTAAAAATTTATACCGATCAAAAAACACAGGATCATTAAACCCTTTAAAAGATGCAATTGCGTTAAGAGCAATAATTCCAATAGTAACAAAATGCATGTCAAACATAAATTAAACAGTTAAATTTAGTTTCAAATATAACTATATTTGCACTATATATTTTTATATGCAGTTTGTAGTTTTTATTTTAGTTTATCCTATACTTTGGGTCATTTCGATATTACCATATTCATTATTTTATTTTCTTTCAGATGTAATTTTTTTTATCACTTATTATATTATAGGTTATCGTAAAAAAGTTGTTTTCAATAATTTGAGACTTGTTTTTCCAGAAAAAACAGACGATGAATTAATAGTTGTTCAGCGTGATTTTTATAAGCATATGATTGATATGTTTATGGAAATGGTTAAAACAATGAGTCTCTCTAAGGCTGAAGTAAAAAAAAGATATGATGTAAAAAATATTGAAGTTCTCCGCGAGATTGAAAAAGAAAAAAGTATACTTATTGTGTGTTCTCATTATGCCAATTGGGAATGGAATGTTTCAATAAATAATTACGTTGATGGTAAAGGTTATGCTGTCTATCAGAAAATTATGAACTCATATTTTGATGATTGGGTTAAAAAAGTTAGAGCTCGTTGGAATACTACATTAATTACAAAAGAAGAAACAATAAAAACTGTTTTTAAAAATGTAAAAGATAACGTTAGATCAATTTATGGGATGGTAAGTGACCAATCACCTCAAGCACATAGAGCACCATATTGGACTGATTTTATGGGAATTACCGTTCCTGTATTTAACGGAGCAGAAATGATGGCGCGTAAGATGGATTTAGCTGTAGTTTTTTTAAAAGTTTCAAAAGTGAAAAGAGGGTATTATAAAGCAGAGTTTATTCCGATAAGTACGGATGCTAAGAATACAGAAAAGAATGAAATTACAAATCAGTTTTTAAGACTAACTGAACAACAAATAAGAGAAAAGCCAGAGCATTATTTATGGACACATAGGCGCTGGAAACATAGAGATAAAGCTGATAGAGATTATAAAGTAAAAAAGGATTCTTAATTAAGAATCCTTTTTTTATAACTAATAAATCAGTTGAGTTTTTATTTACAAACCGGCAACTGTTTTAATTTCATTTATAATTTTATCAGCTAAAGCATCAGCTTTTGTTTGAGATCTAGCCTCTGTATAAATTCTAATAATTGGCTCAGTGTTTGATTTTCGTAAATGAACCCAATTTTCAGCAAAGTCAATCTTCACACCATCAATAGTTGAAATTTCTTCGTCTTTATATTTTTCAGCCATTGCGGTTAAAATACCATCAACATCTAATTCAGGTGTTAATTGAATTTTCTTCTTACTCATAAAATATGAAGGGTAGCTGGCTTTTAAATCAGCAACTGTTCCGCCTTTTTCAGCCATTAACATTAAAAATAATGCTGTCCCAACTAAAGAATCACGACCATAGTGACTTTCTGGGTAAATAATACCACCATTACCTTCACCACCAATAATCGCATTATTAGCTTTCATTTTAGTAACCACATTAACTTCACCAACAGCGGCAGCTTCATAAGTACCACCATGTTTTTCGGTAATATCGCGTAATGCTCTTGATGATGATAAATTAGAAACAGTATTTCCTTTTGTTTTTCCTAAAACATAATCTGCGCAAGCCACTAGCGTATACTCTTCACCAAACATTTCACCATCATCACTTATAAAAGCCAAACGGTCAACATCAGGGTCAACAACAATTCCGAAATCTGCTTTTTCTTTTACCACTAAGTCACAGATATCGGCTAAATGTTCTTTTAAAGGCTCAGGATTGTGAGGAAAGTGTCCAGTTGGGTCACAATATAATTCAACAACTTCTACACCTAATTCTTTTAATAATTTAGGAATGGCAATACCTCCAGTAGAATTAACACCGTCAACCACTACTTTAAATTTTGCTTTTTTAATTGTTTCAGCGTCAACTAGAGGCAATTCTAAAACTTCATCAATGTGAATATCTATATATGAATCATTTTTGATTATCTCACCCAAATTATCTACTTCGGAAAAATCAAAGTCTTCTTTCTCGGCAATTTCTAAAATGATAGCACCTTGGGCTGCATCTAAAAATTCCCCTTTTTCGTTTAATAATTTAAGGGCATTCCATTGTTTTGGGTTATGACTCGCCGTTAAAATAATACCCCCATCTGCTTTTTCTAATGGTACAGCTATTTCTACAGTTGGTGTAGTAGAGAGATCAAGGTCAATTACATCTATACCTAAACCTATTAAAGTAGAAACTACAATATTCTGAATCATTTCACCTGATAAACGAGCATCTCTACCGATTACAACTTTTAAGTTCTCTTTTTTAGAATAGCTTTTTAACCATATTCCATAAGCTGCTGCAAACTTTACTGCATCAATTGGTGTTAAGTTATCTCCTGGCTTACCGCCAATAGTTCCTCTAATTCCTGAAATCGATTTTATTAATGTCATTGTGTTTATTAATTTTTAACAAATATAACGGTATCGGACGGAATGCTATTGTGCTAATTTGTAAATTCGAAGTTAATTGTCTTTACTGTAAGCTTATGAATTTTTTAGCGCATATATATTTATCTTTTGATGATGATGAAATAACTATTGGCAATTTTATTGCAGATAGTATTAGAGGTAATAAGTACAAACATTTACCAGAACGTATACAAAAAGGCATAAAACTACACCGATTCATTGATAGTTTTACTGATGCGCACCCAACAGTACGGCAGAGTACAAAACGTTTGCATAAAAATTATAGTCATTATAGTGGTGTAATTGTAGATATTTTTTATGATCATTTTTTAGCAAAGAATTGGAATACATATTCTGATATTCCTCTATATGTTTTTGTAGATAATTTTTATAATTTGTTAGAAGATAATTACGTGATATTACCTGAAAATACAAAGCGCATGATGCCCTATATGATTTCTGATAATTGGATATTAAATTATGCAAAAATGGATGGAATTGGTAGAGTGTTAAACGGCGTAAATAGGCGAACGAACAACAAATCTAAGATGAATTTTGCAATTCTTGATTTAGAGCAACATTATTACGATTTTGAAAAAGAATTCACCTCATTTTTTGAAGAACTAACTACTTATTCAAAACAAAAGTATTTATCTTTATAGTTAACGATAACCAAACCTAAAAAAATGAAAAAGATTACGCTTCTATTTTTAACCTCTCTCCTATTTATTCAATGTAAAAAACAACCTGCAAGGCCTACTGGTGTGGTTTCAGACAAAGCAATGGTTGTTTCGGCACGAGAAGAAGCTTCAAAAATAGGCTCAGATATTATGGCAAAAGGCGGTAATGCTTTTGATGCAATGGTAGCTACAGAAATGGCATTAAATATAGCATATCCATTTGCAGGTAGTATTGGTGGTGGTGGATTTATGGTTTATAGAAAAGCTAATGGAGAAATTGGTAGTATTGATTACCGAGAGAAAGCGCCGTTAACTGCGCATAAAGATATGTATTTAGATTCTTTAGGTAATGTAATACCAGGTAAAAGTACTGTTGGAGCAACGGCCGTTGGTGTACCTGGTGGTGTTGCAGGACTTATAGAAGTTCACAAAAAATTAGGAAAATTGCCATTAAAAGATGTTTTAGCTCCAGTAATACAACTTGCAGAAAGAGGGTTTGTTGTTACAGAAAATCAAGCTAAAAGATTAGATAATGTAAGAGAGAAAATTATTGAAGTTAGCGGTGATAGTACTTTATTTGCACAAAAATATGTTGTTGGTGATACTATAAAACAACCCGCATTGGCCAATACAATTCATACGATAGCCATGGAAGGGCATGATGGATTTTATAAAGGTAGAATTGCAAAAACTTTGTCTACATTTATTCAAGCTAATGGTGGTTATGTAACTGAAGAAGATTTAGCAAAGTATCAGGCAAAATGGAGAGAACCAGTAGTTTTTAATTATAAAAATTTAAAAGTGATTTCAATGAGTCCGCCTAGTAGTGGTGGCATAACTATGAATCAAATCTTTAAAATGATAGAGCCTTATGATATAGCTTCATTTGGTCACAATTCAACTAAAACAATTCAAGTTTTTACAGAAGCTTCACGTAGAGCTTATGCGGATAGAAATTACTTTTTGGGTGATCCTGATTTTGTTAGTATTCCTACAGAAAAATTAGTAAGCGAGGCTTATTTAAGTGGACGTATGAGTGGTTTTTCCTTTGATAAAGCAACCAAGTCATCTGAAGTAGAAAGAGGAAATATTGAGATAGTAGAAAGTATGGAAACTACCCATTACTCTATTGTTGATGCAGAAGGGAATGCTGTTTCGGTAACTGAAACTTTAAATGGAGCTTATGGTTCTAAATTATTTTGCGAAGAACTTGGGTTTTTCTTGAATAATGAAATGGATGATTTTAGTTCTAAAGCAGGTGTTCCTAATATGTTCGGACTCATAGGTGCTGAAGCAAATAGTATTGAAGCTGAGAAAAGAATGTTGAGTAGTATGACGCCTACTATTGTTGAAAAAGAGGGTAAATTATGGATAGTAGTTGGTACGCCGGGTGGTTCTACAATTATTACTGCAGTAGCACAAACTATTTTAAATGCCTATGAGTACAATATGAGTATGCAAGATGCTGTAAATGCGCCAAGATTCCATCACCAGTGGTTGCCAGATATGGTAATTTTTGAACCATCTGGTTTTTCTTCAGCACTTAAAGCAAGTTTAAAAGATAAAGGGTATATTATTAATGAAGAACGAACTCCGATTATTGGTAAAGTAGATGCAATTCGTATCTTGCCAGACGGAAAATTAGAAGGTGGCGCCGATAAACGAGGTGATGATACCGCTGTAGGATTTTAAAATATATGAAAAAAATATTCAAATTTTTATTGTTCGTTTTAGGTTTTTTAATTGTTACATTAACAATACTTTATGTAATTTATAATAAACCTTTACCTGAAGGAGAGAAAACTAATAAAGCTGATGTTTTGGCTCATAAGATGTTGACGGCTATTAACAACGATGCATATAAAAATGCAAAGTTTTTTGAATGGTCATTTGCTGGCGGATCACATACCTATAAATGGGATAAACAAAATGGTGAAGTAGATGTAACCTGGAGTGATAAATTGGTAAAACTTAATTTGGGTAATTCAAATAAAAGTCAAGTTTTTGAAAATGGAGCTGAAGTTATAGGAGATTCAAAATTTGATTTAATTACGACCGCTACAGATTATTTTAATAACGATTCTTTTTGGTTAGTTGCACCCTTTAAAATTTTTGATAATGGTACTACTCGTTCTATTGTAAATTTTGAAGACGGTACAGAAGGATTGATGGTTACTTATGAGTCTGGCGGCACTACTCCTGGTGATTCTTACGTATGGAAATTGAATGAAAAAGATTTGCCCATAAGTTATCAAATGTGGGTAAAAATTATTCCTGTAGGTGGTTTAGAAGCTACATGGGATAATTGGAAACAAATGGAAAATGGTATTTATTTACCTACATCACACAAACTCGGACCTATAACTTTAGACATGGGCAATGTTCGTTCTTACAATCAATAAGTTATGACTAAGAAAGGAAAAGAGAAAAATACTAAAAATAAAGCCAAGCACACCAAGCTAATGAATCGGAAGATTAATAAATTACGTGATGAAAAAGTAACTAGAAAAGAGCGTTTAAAAGAGATTATGAAAAAAGCTCAAGAGAAAGAGAGTAAGTAATAAACAAGCATTTTTTAATTGATATAGGTTGCTTAAAATAGATGATTTTGGAACAGTTAATAACAATTAGAAAACATACTATCACACTAATAAAGATTGAGAATAATTACAAGCATCACGGAACAGGTGTACTTATGGTTTTAAAAGATAAGTATTTACTTGTTACAGCAGGTCATGTACTTGATGATTTAGAAAAATTATTTATTCCATTGGAAAATGGAAAAATAATGTTTAAACCTGGTGGTAAATTAATTACCAATTCCGTTATAGAAGATAGAGAGAATGATTTTATAGATATTGGAGTATTAATTTTAGATAGAAATAGTGTAAAAGCATTAAAAACATCGTATCAATTTTTAAAAGAAGAACAAATTATAATTAATCACAATTTTTTGGTACAAGATGATTATTTGATTTTCGGGTTTCCATCAACTTGGTCAAAAAAATCGTATACGAGAAAATCATACCATATTCGTCCTTTTTGCAATTTAACTAACCCCGTAAATGTTTCTGAATATTCCAAATATAAAAGAAAAAGTTATTTAAATATAATTGTTAATTATAATAGGAAACAAACTTTAAATACAAAATCAAAAACTTTAAGTTTTGGTCCAGATTTATTTGGAATGAGTGGTTGTGGTTTATGGGATATATCCAATTTTCCCTTAGTACATTTAGTTGCAATAATGACTGATTGGCCAAAAGAAAACAGATCAAAAATAATAGGGGTAAGAATGGATATTGTCACTGAATTATTAAGGAAACAGTATCATTTAAATTTGCCTGAGTCTAATTTATTTAAATTATCATAAATTTGTATTTAAATACAAAAACTTATAAATGTTTAAAACAAATTCTTATTTTGACGATAAAGTAATATCAATAGCTTTTGAAAACCAAGAAGGTAAAGCTACAGTTGGTGTAATGGCTCCCGGTGAGTATACATTTGGTACTACATCAGTTGAATTTATGACTGTAGTTTCTGGTGAAATGCATGTGCAATTACCTGGTAGTGATGATTGGAAAAATTATAAACCTTTTGAGACATTTAAAGTAGAAGCTGAGAAATCTTTTAATGTAAAAGTAACTACAGATACTTCGTATAGGTGTATTTATAAATAGGGCTTAGTTAATTCTTTTAAGTTGGCGTTTTAAATCATCCATGGATTCTTGTAATTGGCGTAATAATCCACTTTCGGTAGTAGCATCAACGTTGAAAGTAATTTTGCTATTTACTTCCCAAATTTCTTGAATTTGAAATGGCTTAATTTCATAAGGCGGATATGTTTCGTTCAGTGAAATTAAAGTTACGTTGTTTGAGTTTGGTTTTCGTTCTACTTTTTTTACTAAAACAGAATCTTGTAAAACAACAACATACATTTTGTTAGCACTCACGGCATCTACATGCTCAATTGCTTTAGCAAGCACCCACTCTCCTGATCTTAAATTAGGTAACATACTATCACCTTCAACTTGAAAACCTCTGTAGGTAGAATTTCTAAATTCTGGAATTGGTAAATCAAATGCTGGTAACTGTTCGTACCAACTGGTGTCTGCGATATTTTGAGGATAACCTGCCGCTGCTTTAGCATTTACTAAAACCATGTTTTCATTATCAGAAGCATTAACAGTAACAACCTTTGGAATAACGCTAGTCTGCGAGGTTTCTAAATACTTGTTTTCAGTTTCACCAAATAACCACAACGGATTAATCTTAAACTGCTTTAGTAATTCTGAAACTACTTTTCCTGATAATTTGGTTCTACCACGTTCAATATCTGCTGTGGTATTTTTAACACCTAGTAGCTTTGCAAATTCTGCTTGAGTAAAACCTAAATCCCTACGAATTTCAATAAAACGTTTTAAAGTAATTTCATTTTCCATACTAAATTATCTAAAGTGCTGTAAATATACGCTATTTGGATTATTTCCAAAAATAATATTGGATTATTTCCGTTTAAAGGAAATAATCCATAATTTTGGATTAATTACTGTTTGTTATGTCTTTTGAAAGAATTCGTGAAAAATTAAATATTTTAGCTGATGCAGCTAAATACGATGTGTCATGCTCTAGTAGTGGTAGTACACGTACCAACAAAAATAAAGGTTTAGGTGATACAGGTACAGGTATTTGTCATACATATACTGAAGACGGTCGTTGCGTTTCTTTATTAAAAATTTTAATGACCAACTACTGCATTTTTGATTGTGCTTACTGCGTAACTCGTAAGAGTAATGACATAAAACGTGCAGCCTTTAAAATTCAAGAAGTGGTAGATTTAACTATTAACTTTTACAGGCGGAATTATATTGAAGGTTTGTTCTTAAGTTCTGGTATTTTCAAAAGTGCTGATTATACCATGGAACGTTTGATTGCAGTAGCTAAAAAGCTTCGCTTAGAAGAGAATTTTAATGGTTATATACATTTAAAGTCTATTCCAGGAGCTAGCGATGAGTTAATGCGTGAAGCAGGATTATATGCAGACCGTTTGTCTGTAAACATTGAAATACCTACAATATCAGGACTTAAACTTTTAGCTCCGGATAAAAAGCATGAAGATTTTGTAAAACCAATGCTTAAGGTAAAGAATGAAATTATTCAATATAAAGCAGAAAAAAAAATTATAAAAAGCACACCAATATATGCACCTGCTGGGCAAAGCACCCAAATGATTGTTGGTGCTACTGGTGAGTCAGATAAAGATATCATGTACACCGCAAATCATTTTTATAAAAATTATAACATGAAAAGAGTCTATTATTCAGGTTATGTGCCAGTAATAGAAGATTCTCGTTTGCCTGCATTAGGATCTCAAGTACCAATGTTACGAGAAAACAGACTGTATCAAACAGATTGGTTGTTGCGTTTTTATGGGTTTAGTGTCAATGAGATTTTAAATGATGTAAACCCTAATTTAGATATTGATGTTGATCCTAAATTAGGTTGGGCTTTACGTAATATGAATGAGTTTCCTATTGATGTAAATACTGCATCACCTAAAATGCTAGCTAGAATTCCTGGTTTAGGTATGTATTCAGTAAGTAAAATCGTAAAAGCTAGAAAGTTTAGAAGATTGAATTGGTATCATTTAAAAAAGATAGGTGTTGCTTTAAATAGAGCGCAGTATTTCATGATTTGTGATGCAAATGAATGGCATCATAAAGATTTGCAACCAGCACAAATTAAAGGTTTAATACTTCAAAATTCGAAAGGCAAGTTTAGGTCGAGTTATAGTGCGCAGTTGAGTTTGTTTAATTAAAAAACAATTATGAATGAAGCTAAAAATTTAATTTACGACGGTTCTTTTAATGGATTTCTAACAGCGGTTTTTGTTGCTTTTGAAGAAAAAATTGAGGTTTCAAACATTCAAAATGAATCAATTGCGCAACAAGGTTTATTTTCTGATTCAGAAAAAATTTACACCGATGATGACAAAGCTAAAAGAGTCTGGAATGGTATTCAGAAAAAGAGTAAACAAGCTTCAAGTAGTCTTTATTTTGCTTTTTTAAGTGAAACTGATGGAATTGAACTTTTGGCATATTATTACATTCAAAAGTTATTTTCATATAAACAAAAAGTACATTTAAATTACGCTGATGATATTGTTTTAAAAATTAACCAAATAGCAAAATCTGTTGGAAGAGAAAAACACCGAATGGAAGCTTTTGTTCGATTTCAATTAACAAAAGATAGTATTTATTTCGCAAATATTGAACCTGATTTTAATGTATTGCCTTTGATATCAAAGCATTTTAAAGATAGGTATGCCGATCAACAATGGATTATTTATGATTTAAAGCGCAAGTATGGTTTGTTTTATAATCTTGAATCTGTTGAAATAATAGCTTTAGACCTTGATATAGCTCATACAAATAGTATTTATAAAAGCAGTGCATTTACTACTGAAGAACATGATTTTCAGCAATTATGGAATGATTATTTTAAAAGTACAAATATAAAATCTAGAATAAATTTAAAGTTACATACACAGCATGTGCCTAAAAGATATTGGAAATATTTGAGTGAGAAAAAAGCGATGTAATTTTCTCACTTAATAACACCTATTTTTTATCTCCAATAAAATTGTCACTTTGATTTTTAAACAAAACATTAAATGTAGTTAAGCTACCATAAATTCTAGTAATGTATTGTTGTAAATCAATTTTTTCTTGATCAGCAAGGTTTTTGCTAGCGTTTACTTTTTGTTCCATTACTCTAATTCGGTCACGAACCATTACTATTTTGTGAAAAAATGTATCAATTGGTATTTCTTTATCTGCTAAATTTGAATTTTTAGGAGACAAAATAAGCTTACCACCTTTCCATTTATCAGCTATTGGAGAAATCGAGCTTGCATCACTCCATTTTTGTAAAATAGAAATTAATGATTGTTCAACTTCAGAAAAACTAATTGTATCAACTTCATCATCAATGGCTTCAATTACCTCAAAATCAGTGTCTAAATCAATAGTTTCTAATCCGTTTTCAATAAAAGTAACCCAGTAATGTTTTGAAGTTACATTTGTTATTACACCATTACCATATTCTTGATGTTTTATTCTTGAGCCAATTCCTAATAATTGCATATCTTAACTAACTTTTACGTTTACACTGCTAATTTATGTTAAGCTTTTTAATTGACAAAAAATCAAAATTGAAGTGATTACTAATTTAGAAGTCAAAATCGTATTTTTGCAACCTTTGCTATAGAAAATGATAAATTACGAAGAGAACATTGAGGTTAAAGGTGCTCGCGCGCATAACCTTAAAAATATAGATATTACCATTCCTCGCGAAAAGCTTGTTGTGATAACAGGACTTTCTGGTAGTGGAAAGTCATCCTTAGCTTTTGATACGATTTACGCTGAAGGGCAAAGACGTTATATTGAAACTTTTTCGGCATATGCTCGACAATTTCTTGGAGGATTAGAGCGCCCCGATGTTGATAAAATTGACGGACTTTCACCGGTTATTGCAATTGAGCAAAAAACTACTTCAAAATCGCCACGATCTACCGTAGGCACGATTACAGAAATTTATGATTTTTTACGCTTGTTATACGCTCGTGCAGGAGACGCATACAGTTATAACACTGGCGAAAAAATGGTGAGTTATAATGATGAGCAAATTCGTGATTTAATTAAAAAGGATTACGATCAGAAAAAGATAAATATTCTTGCTCCAATTATAAAATCGAGAAAAGGTCATTATCGAGAATTATTTGAACAAATAGCTAAACAGGGCTTTGTTAAAGTTCGAGTTGATGGTGAAGTAAAAGATATCACAAAGGGAATGAAAGTGGATCGTTATAAGGTTCACGATATTGAAATAGTTATTGATCGATTAAAAGTTATTGATACAGAAGATTTTGATAAACGTCTTGCTGAAACTATTAACACGGCTATGTATAGTGGTGAAAATGTGTTGATGGTATTAGAAGAAGGTGAAAAATTAGCGCGTTATTTTAGTCGTGACTTGATGTGCCCAACAACAGGTATTTCTTATCCTAATCCTGAGCCTAATACATTTTCATTCAACTCACCAAAAGGTATGTGTCCGCATTGTAGTGGTTTAGGACATGTTTATGAAGTAAATGAAACAAAGATATTCCCTAACAAAAAGTTGTCAATAAAAGCAGGTGGAATAGCACCTTTAGGTGATTATAAAAAATCATGGGCTTTTAAGCAGATAGAAACTATTGGGCAACGTTATAAATTTGAATTAACTGATCCAATTGAAAAATTATCAGATGAAGCTTTAAATGTTCTTTTAAATGGTACTGTAGAAAGTTTTGAACTCGATTCAAAAACATTAGGTGTAAAGCGTAATTATAAAATTGATTATGAGGGTATAGCTAATTTTATAAAATCTCAATTTGAAGAAGCTCCTTCAACAAGTATAAAACGTTGGGCTAAGGAGTTTATGGATAAAATTATCTGTACTACTTGTGATGGTTCTCGTTTGCGTAAAGAATCTTTAAATTTTAAAGTAAATGAAAAAAATATAGCAGAACTAGCGCATTTAGATATTTCAGAATTAGCAGTATTTTTTAAGAAACTTCCTGATGATATTAAAGGAAATCAACTTAAAATAGCATCTGAAATAATAAAAGAGATTAGTACCCGAATTCAATTTTTATTAGATGTTGGGTTGGATTATTTGTCATTAAATAGAGGCTCAAAAACGCTTTCTGGTGGTGAAGCACAACGTATTCGATTAGCGACCCAAATAGGTTCGCAGTTGGTAGGTGTTCTGTATATTTTAGATGAACCTAGTATTGGTTTGCATCAGCGCGATAATGAAAGGCTAATTAAATCATTAGAATCGCTTCGTGATATTGGTAACTCTGTCATTGTTGTAGAGCATGATAAAGATATGATTGAACGTGCTGATCATGTTATTGATATTGGACCAAAAGCAGGTAAACATGGTGGTGAAATCATCTCAGAAGGTAAACCAGAAAACCTTAAAAATTTTGATACTTTAACGGCGCAATATATAACAGGAACAAAAGAAATTAAAGTCCCGGAAAAAAGAAGAAAAGGGAACGGTAAAAAAATTGTGCTTTCAGGGTGTACTGGTAATAACCTGAAAAATGTTACAATTACACTTCCATTAGGCCAGTTGATAGGTGTTACGGGTGTTTCAGGTAGTGGTAAGTCTACATTAATAAATGAGACCCTCTACCCTATTATGAATGCTCATTATTTTAATGGTGTTAAAAAACCAATGCCTTATAAGAAAATTACTGGCCTTGAGCATATTGATAAAGTTATTGATATTAACCAATCACCGATTGGTAGAACTCCAAGATCAAATCCTGCAACGTACACAGGTGTATTTAGTGAAATAAGATCATTATTTGCAAAAACTCCTGAAGCTTCTATTCGTGGCTACAAACCAGGAAGGTTCAGTTTTAATGTAAAAGGAGGTCGCTGTGAAACTTGCCAAGGTGGCGGTTTAAGGGTTATTGAAATGAACTTTTTGCCAGATGTTTATGTAGAATGTGAAACCTGCAATGGTAAACGTTTTAATAGAGAAACATTAGAAATTAGATATAAAGGAAAATCAATTGCTGATGTTTTAGAAATGACTATTAATGAAGCCGTGGAGTTTTTTGAACTGATTCCAAAAATCTACAGAAAACTGAAAACCATACAAGATGTTGGTTTGGGGTATATTTCATTAGGGCAACAATCCACAACACTTTCTGGTGGTGAAGCGCAACGAATTAAGTTGGCCACAGAATTATCTAAAAGAGATACGGGTAATACATTCTATATCTTAGATGAACCTACAACTGGTTTGCATTTTGAGGATATAAGGGTGTTAATGGAAGTTTTAAATACTTTGGTCGACAAAGGAAATACGATCTTAGTAATAGAACACAACATGGATGTTATTAAAATGGCAGATTATTTAATAGATATTGGTTATGAAGGTGGAAAAGGTGGCGGAAAAGTTGTTGCTAAAGGTACACCTGAAGTAGTTTGCAAAGATAAAAAAAGTTATACGGCTAAGTTTCTAAGAAAAGAACTAGGTTTGTAACTGCTGTAAAATTAAAAAATAAGCTTTAAAAAGCACTAAAATAGACTATATAACATATGAGAAAAGAACAACATCATAAAGGTTGGAATGAAATTAAAACAAATGATTCTTGGGCATTATTCAAAATCATGGGTGAATTTGTAAACGGATTTGAAAAAATGAGCCAAATCGGGCCTTGTGTTTCAATTTTTGGTTCTGCAAGAACTAAAGAAGATGATAAATATTATCAATTAGCTATTGATGTTGCTAAAAGTATTGCCGAAGCTGGTTACGGAGTAATTACAGGTGGTGGACCAGGAATTATGGAAGCTGGTAATAGAGGTGCTCATGCTGCAGGTGGAACTTCTGTAGGTTTAAATATTGAACTTCCTTTTGAGCAACATGATAACCCATATATTGACAGTGATAAGAGTTTGGATTTTGATTACTTTTTTGTTAGAAAAGTAATGTTTGTAAAATACAGTCAAGGTTTTGTAGTGATGCCTGGTGGTTTTGGTACTCTTGATGAACTTTTTGAAGCAATGACATTAATACAAACTAATAAAATTGAAAAATTCCCAATTATATTAGTAGGCACTGATTTCTGGAAAGGACTTATGGATTGGGTAAAAGAAACAATGCTTAGCCAAGGAAATATTAGTGCTAAAGATTTAGATTTAATTAAACTTGTAGATACGAAAGAAGAAGTGGTTGATATTATCGATTCTTTCTATAAAGGACATTTACATAGTCCTAATTTTTAAAAATTATATGCTTAAAAGGAAATCTGATTTCTTATTAGCGACCTATTTATTTGCTTTTTTAGCTTTATTTACAATAAGCGTACAAGGTCAACATTATAATAAAATTACCGCTGAATTGCACGGTAATACTAGTACTATTGATATCATTCAAGAATTTAAATACTATAATTCTTCGAATGATACACTTAGTATTTTATATTTTAATGATTGGATTAACTCCTATAGTAATAAGAATACTCCTTTAGCAAAACGTTTTGAAGAGCAATTTAAAAAAAGCTTGCATTTAGCAAAAGATGAAGAACGTGGATATACAAAAATTTACAGCATAAGTGACGAGCAGTTTAAAGATGTAGATTGGTTTCATACTTCTAACGATGATATTCTTGAGTTTCATCTTAATAAACCAATAGCTCCAAAAGAATCAATAACTTTATATTTTACGTATACGAGTAAATTACCTTCTAGTCGCTTTACCAATATTGGATATGATTCTAGAGGAGAATTTTATTTAAAAGATTGGTACTTAACTCCTGCGGTATATGATGGTGAATGGCACTTATACTCCAACAAAAATCTAGAAGATTTATATACTGGAATAGCTAATTCAGATATTACCTTTAAATACCCAAAAGATCTATTTTTAAATTCAAATTTTGAAAAGTTAAAAGAAGAAGAAGTAAACTCTTTTAAAGAAGCTCATCTTGTTGCAGATTATAGAAAAAGTTGTGATCTAATCTTATTAAAAAATCCAAGGTTTACAAAGCATCAAATCGGTAAAAATACTATAGTAACTGATATTAATGTTTCAAAGTTTGATGAAGTATCAAGATCTATTGCTATAAATAAAGTATCAGAATATATTTTTGAGCATTTGGGTAGCTACCCGCATACTGAAATGTTGGTGAGTACATTAGAGTATCGAAGAAACCCATTGTATGGTATTAATCAATTACCTTCATTTGTTCGGCCTTATAAAAGTGATTTTCAGTTTGAGCTTAAGTATTTAAAAACAGCCTTAAATAGTTTTTTTAATGAAACATTGTTTTTAGACCCAAGAAAAGAGCGTTGGGTGAATGATGCTTTAGTTAATTTTATGATGATTGCTTATGTTGAAGAGTATTACCCTGATCAAAAGCTTTTAGGAAACCTTTCTAAAATATGGGGTTTTAGAAAATATAATTTAGCTAAAACGAAATTTGTAGAGCAGTATCCGTTAGTATTTATGCATACTGCCCGAAAAAATAATGATCAATCTTTAACAACTTCAAATGATTCTCTAGTTAATTTTAATCAAAAAATAGGAAATCGCTACAAAGCTGGTGCTGGTCTCTCCTACTTAGCTAATTATGTAGGTGAAGATGTGGTTTATAAAAGTATAAAAGAGTTTTATGCCTATTACAAATTAAGACCTGTGACGGCTATGGATTTTGAAATGGCTTTAGAAAAGAACGTTGATAAAGATATTTCGTGGTTTTTTGATGAATATGTGACAACAAATGATCGAATTGATTTTAAAATTAAAAAAGTAGAAAAAACAGTAGATTCTTTAAAAGTAACTTTAAAAAACAAAAGTGGAACAAATGTTCCTATTTCTTTGTTTGGTATTGCTAAAGACTCGGTGGTTTCAAAATATTGGATTGCAAATATTGATAGCTCTAAAACGTTTACAATCCCTAAAAATGGTGAAGATAAACTTGTTTTAAACTACGATAAGAGTATCCCAGAATTTAACCAAAGAGATAACTGGAAATCTTTAGGAGGGTTTTTATCGGGTAATAAAAAACTGAAATTTCAATTTTTTAAAGATACCGAAGACCCTTATTACAATCAGATTTTTTATATGCCATCTATTCGTTATAATTTATATGATGGTATTACACCAAGTATTAAAATAAACAATAGTACTTTTTTAGACAGGCCGTTTAACTTTAGTATTAACCCTGCTTACGCAATGAAAGAGAAAACATTGGTGGGTGGTGCAAGTTTTAGTTATAAGAAATTTCACAATAAAACAGGATACTATTTATCAAGTTTTGGTTTAAGTGGTTCTACGTATCATTTTCAAGTAGATTCGCGTTATGCGATTATAACTCCTTTTGCAAGTTTTGCTTGGCGACCAGATTACTTCAGGTCTAATAAGCGAAATTATCTAAATTTTAGATACATAAATATTTTTAGATCTATTTCCGAGGAATTAACTGATATTGAAACCACTCCTGATTACAGAGTTTTTAATGCTAGATACGGTAGTTATGATAAAGGTATTATCAATTATTACTCATGGTTGGCAGATTTTCAATATGCAGGTGATTTTACAAAAATTTCATTTGAGATTGAATACAGAAAACTATTTCAGAATAATATGCAGTTTAATACACGTTTTTTTGCTGGTAAGTTCTTAAATGACAATACGAATACAGATTTTTTCAGTTTTGCTTTAGATAGGCCTACAGATTATTTATTTGATTATAATTATTTAGGTAGGTCAGAATCTTCAGGTATTTTTAGTCAACAATTTGTTTTAGCTGATGGAGGTTTTAAATCAAAACTAGATAGTCCTTTTGCAAATGACTTTATAGTAACTACAAATAACAGTATGAGCGTTTGGCGTTGGATTGAGCTTTATGGTGATTTAGGTTTAATTAAAAATAGGAATGAAAATGCAAGATTTGTATATGATTCAGGTGTCCGTTTAAATTTAGTGACAGATTATTTAGAGTTTTATCTTCCTTTGTACTCTAATAATGGTTGGGAAGTAGGGCAACCAAATTATGCCGAAAAAATTCGTTTTGTTATCAGTTTACAGCCAAAGACAATTACAAGGCTTTTTACTAGAAAATGGTTCTAATTTTCTTAGAAAATTCTTAGAATAATTAAATTAAAATATGAATTTGTTAATTTAATTATCAAATATAAGATAAAACTTAAAAATTATATGATATTAATACCAATATTCGGATTGTAAAATTCAATGATTTTTGGTATTTTTGCAAATATATAAATTCTGTAATGAAAGTAAATTTGCAAACTAGTAACGATATTTCTTTTGATGATTTTAAAACTCAAATTTTAAAAGATTATGAAACGGCTGTTACCAGTAGAGAATGTAGTTTACTTGGTAGACGAGAAGTACTTACTGGAAAAGCAAAATTTGGAATTTTTGGTGACGGTAAAGAGTTACCGCAATTAGCAATGGCTCGTGCTTTTAAAAATGGAGACTTTAGAAGTGGTTACTACCGTGATCAAACATTTATGATGGCAATTGGAGGTCTTACACCTAAAGATTTCTTTCACGGTTTATATGCAACTACAGATATCGAAAAAGAACCCATGAGTGCTGGTAGGCAAATGGGAGGTCATTTTATGACCTATAGTTTAAATGAAGATGGTAGTTGGAAAGATTTAACCGCTCAAAAAAACAGTAGCGCAGATATATCTCCTACTGCAGGACAAATGCCTAGACTTTTAGGTTTGGCACAAGCTTCAAAAATATATAGAGAGGTTGAAGGTATTGATACTACAAAATTTTCAAAAAATGGTAATGAGATTGCTTGGGGTACCATTGGTAATGCAAGTACAAGCGAAGGACATTTTTTTGAAACTATAAATGCAGCAGGTGTTTTACAAGTACCTATGGTGGTTAGTGTTTGGGACGACGAATACGGTATTTCAGTACATGCAAAACATCATACTACAAAAGAAAATATTTCAGAAATATTAAGTGGTTTTCAAAGAACTGAAGACGTTAAAGGTTTTGAAATTTTAAAAGTTAACGGTTGGGATTATACTGCTTTGATCCATACCTACGAAAATGCTTCTGATATAGCACGACAAGGGCATGTTCCTGTTCTGATTCATGTTAAAGAATTGACCCAACCACAAGGGCATTCTACTTCTGGTTCTCATGAACGATATAAAGATAAAGATCGTTTACAGTGGGAAAAAGATAATGATTGTAATAAACGATTTAAAGAGTGGATTGTTGAAACTGGCATTGCAACAGAAGAAGATTTAGCACTTGTAGATAAAAATATAAAGAAAGCGGTTAGAGCTGCTAAAAAAGAGGCTTGGGCAGAGTTTTTAGCACCACACAAAAAAGCAAAAAAAGAATTACTTGATATACTTGAAAAGTTATCAATTGGTAGTACTAATAGGGTATTTTTGTCAAAATTAAAAAATGATTTAATTGCGGTTGATGAGCCAATAAAAAAAGACCTTATATCTAAAGCAAGAAAAGCACTTAGGTATGTAATTGGTGAAGAAAGTGAAGCTAAAGAGGAATTAATAGCTTGGATTGATGCTTTTTTTGAAGAAATTCAACCTAAGTATAGTTCTCATTTATATAGTGAACTACCTAATAAAGCAACTAACATACAAGAGGTTGTTGCTACTTATGATAACGATGCAGAAAACGTTGATGGTAGAGTTATATTAAAAAGTAATTTTGATAAACTTTTTAGTACTTACCCTGAGGCTTTAGTTTTTGGAGAAGACACTGGAGCTATCGGTGATGTTAATCAAGGTTTAGAAGGTTTACAAAGTAAATACGGAGCATTACGTATTGCTGATACAGGTATTAGAGAAACAACGATTATTGGTCAAGGTATTGGTATGGCGCTACGTGGCCTAAGACCAATTGCCGAAATACAGTATTTAGATTATTTATTATATGCTTTACAGACATTAAGTGATGATTTAGCAACACTACTCTATAGAACTGCAGGGAAGCAAAAAGCACCTTTAATTGTTAGAACAAGAGGGCATCGTTTAGAAGGTATTTGGCATTCAGGTTCACAAATGGGAGGTATTATCAACTTTTTAAGAGGTATGTACATTTTAGTGCCTCGTAACATGGTTAAGGCAGCAGGTTTTTATAACACACTTATGAAAAGTGACGAACCTGCAATTGTCATTGAAAGTCTTAATGGTTACCGATTAAAAGAAAAATTGCCTTCGAATATTGGTGAAATATGTACGCCTATTGGCGTTGTTGAAACTGTAAAAGAAGGAACAGATATAACTGTAGTTTCATACGGATCAACACTGCGCATTGTCCTTCAAGTGGCCCAGGAACTTAGGGAGGTTGGTATTAATGCCGAAGTTATTGATGCTCAAAGTTTATTGCCTTTTGATATTAATCATGATGTGCTTAAAAGCGTTGAGAAAACAAATAGATTGTTAGTTGTGGATGAAGATGTACCTGGTGGTTGTTCAGCTTACTTGATTCAAGAAATTGTTGAAAATCAAGGTGGTTATATGTATTTAGATAGTGCGCCACAAACTTTAACAGCTAAGGCGCATAGACCAGCATATGCATCAGACGGTGATTATTTTTCCAAACCCAATGCAGAAGATGTTTTTGAAAAAATTTATGGAATGATACATGAAACAAACCCTATAGATTATCCAAAATTAAAGTAAAAATACGCTGGTAAGTAATCCTTGTCTTACATTGGAGGTTCTGCGTATTATTTATCTTAAAATTTTATTAAAACATATGAGTTTAGCCTAAAATTATTGCTATTTTTAAATCATTAGAATCCCCTTTAATACAATTATGCAGAAGAAAATTTTTAATGAAGTAGGTTTGTTGTTATTACGTGTTGTTCCATCTTTATTGATGATAACTCATGGTTATGGAAAATTTCAAAAATTAATAGCAGGTGGTGAAATTAAATTTGCAGATCCAATTGGTATTGGAGCAGCTCCTTCTCTATTTTTAGCTGTAGTTTCTGAGCTAGTCTGTCCAATTATAATAATATTAGGGTTTAAAACAAGATGGGCTGCTGTTCCTGCAGCAATAACAATGGTTGTAGCGGCTTTTATTACTCACGGATCTGATCCAATAGCAACTAAAGAATTAGCATTACTTTATTTAACAATTTTTGTAGTTATTATTATGGTTGGTCCTGGTAAATATAGTATTGATAGAAAATAAGTTACATAATTTTTACTAGCAATTCTTTGAGTAAGTCTTTTTGAGCAAGGTTTGCTCCAACACCTTTGCCTTTAACATCTAATTCACGTAAAGCTGCAATTACTCCACTAACTTTTCTCATTGGGTAATTTTTAGCGGCAACTTGATATTCTTTTACAAAATAAGGATTTACACCTAGTACTTTAGCTACATTTTTTGGATTATGATCACTTAAGCCATGGTATTGTAATAATTGTGTAAAGAAGGTATTAAGCAAGGTAACCGTTAGTACAAACGGATTGTCTTTTGGATTTTGTGCAAAGTAATTTAAAATACGGGTAGCTTTGGTAACATTACGCTCCCCTATTGCTTTTTTTAGCTCAAAATTATTATAATCCTTACTAATACCAATATTTACTTCAATAGCTTCAGGAGTGATTTCTTGTTCTTTAGGAACTACTAATTTTAGTTTTTCAAGTTCATTATTTATTTTGCCTAAATCGGTACCTAAAAACTCAACTAATAATATTGCGGCTTTAGGTGTTATTCTATATCCTTTCCCAGCTAGTACTTTTCTAATCCAATCAGAAACTTGATTTTCATATAGTTTTTTACTTTCAAAAATTACACCTGATTTTTGAACAGCTTTATATATTTTTTTACGCTTATCAAGTTTTGCATATTTATAACAAACAACCAAAACAGTAGTTGGTTGCGGGTTTTCTGCGTACGATGCTAAATTTTCGATAGTTCTTGATAAATGCTGTGCTTCTTTTACGATAATAACTTGGTGTTCGGCCATCATTGGGTAGCGCTTGGCATTACTTACAATATCATCAACAGTAACATCCTTACCATAAAGTACCATTTGATTAAAACCACGTTCTTCTTCTGATAGTACAGTATTTTCAATATAAGCAGCTAATTTATCAATATAATAGGCCTCTTCTCCCATTAAAAAATAAATAGGCTTTATGTTACCTGCTTTAATATCGTTAACTATTTTTTTTACTTCATCCATTCAGAAAAAATCATCAAATTTGTGTCATGCAAGTTTTAAATTTTAAACCTTATGACTTTCGTTTCAAAAATAGCGAAAATAAAATCTATATTTTTGATGTCATACGCAAAAAATTTGTGGTTCTTCAGCCTGAAGAATGGGTTAGACAACATGTAGTTCACTATTTAAATAAAGAAAAAAAATATCCATTAAGTCATATAAATGTTGAAAAGCAATTGAAGGTTAATAACTTAGCACGAAGGTATGATGTAGTTGTTTTTAAACCTAATGGAGAGATTTTTATTTTAGTAGAATGTAAAGCCCCGGAAATTGAAATTACTCAAAAAACTTTTGATCAAATAGCAAGGTATAATATGCAATTGCAATCAAATTTTTTAATGGTGACGAATGGGTTAAATCATTTTTACTGTAATATGGATTTTGAACAAGAAAAATATACCTTTTTAAAGGATATTCCTGATTTTAGCCGTTAATTTGCCAACTGAAATCTAAAATTAATACCAATTGTCTTTATATAAAGGTAATTACATGTAAAAAGAATACCGGCCTTTAGGTTTGGTAATGTTTGAATGTCAAAAATAGCAATCGTAATACTAAACTGGAATGGTGAAAAATTGTTAGAACAGTTTTTACCTTCAGTTCAAGAATACTCTACAAATGCAACTATTTATGTTGCAGACAATGCCTCGACCGATAAATCTATTCAATTTATTCAAGATAATTACCCCGAAATTAAAATTGTGCAAAACACTGAGAATGGTGGATATGCTAAAGGGTATAATGATGCTTTAATTCATATTGAAGCAGATGTGTATTGCTTATTAAATTCTGATGTTGAAGTTACCCCTAATTGGCTTGCGCCTATTGAACAAATATATATTGATAACCGTGATGTTGCTATTATTCAGCCTAAAATTTTAGATTATAAACAAAAGAATTATTTTGAATATGCAGGTGCTGCAGGTGGTTTTATTGATCAATTAGGTTATCCTTTTTGTAGAGGTAGAATTTTTCAAGATCTTGAAGAAGATTTAGGTCAATATAATGATGTTAAAGAAATTTTTTGGGCAACTGGAGCATGTATGTTCATAAAATCTGAAGTGTTTCATAAATTAAATGGTTTTGATGAAGATTATTTTGCACATCAAGAAGAAGTAGATTTATGTTGGAGAGCTCACAATAAAGGATATAAAATTTTATACGTTGGTACCTCAGCAATATATCATTTAGGTGGGTCCACTTTAAGTAATATGAACCCTAAGAAGACATTTTTAAATTTCAGAAACTCGTTGTTTTCAATTATTAAAAACCTACCTAAACGAAAAGCATTTGTAATTATTTTTCTTAGACTTTTACTAGATGGTGTTGCAGGTATTCGTTTTATATTTCAAGGCAAACAAAAGCATTGCTGGGCAATTTTAAAGGCACATATTAGCTTTTATAAGAACTTTATAAAAATGCTCAAAAAACGCGAAAATGTTACATATTTTAAAAAATATTATGCCACAAAGTCTATCGTGTGGTCGCATTTCGTATATAGTGTTAGAAAGTTCACTATTTTAGTAAAAGATTAACGAATATACGGTGCTAGCAAATTGCAATTTGTATATTTTTACGGTGAATTAACAATTTAATTTAAGTATTAATAATTATGAAAAAAATAATTTTAGGCTGTATAGGAGTGACTTTATTATTGTCTTCTTGCGTGTCACAAAAGAAATATGCAGAGTTGGAAGCGAAGAACCAAGCGAATGAAGACTTACTAAATTCAGCTACAGTAAAATTGAATAGTTGTCTTGAAGAAAAGGCATCTACTTCTTCTAGATTAAAAACTTTAGAAGATCAGAATGCATTCTTAAAAAGTAATAACCAAGAGTTGATTAACAATATGGGTAACTTAACTACCCTATCATCTAAAGGAGCTCAAAATCTTGAAAAATCTTTAGAAAGCTTACAAGAAAAAGATTTAACTATTAGAAAGTTAAATGATGCGATTACTCGTAGAGATTCAGTAAACTTATCTTTAGTACAAAGTTTAAAAGGTGTTTTGGGTAATCTTGATGATGAAGATATTGAAATCAGCGTTGAAAAAGGTGTTGTTTTTGTATCTATCTCTGATAAATTATTATTCAGCAGTGGTAGCTATAACGTAGCTAATAAAGCAAAAGAAATTTTAGGTAAAGTTGCTAAAGTAGTTAATAACAAGCCAGATTTCGAATTTATGGTTGAAGGTCATACTGATGACGTACCATATAGAAAAGGTGTTTTATTAGATAACTGGGATTTAAGTGCTAAACGTGCAACTGCAGTTGTTAGAATTTTACAAAACGATTACGGTGTAGATCCTAAGCGTATGACTGCGGCAGCTAGATCATCTTACGTGCCAATTTCTGCAACTGATAAGTCAAGAAACAGAAGAACTCGTATTGTTGTACTTCCTAAAATTGATCAATTCTACGAAATGATTGAAGACGGAATGAAAGATCCAGCGATCAACAACTAATAAGAAATTCTTAATAGTACAGAAAAGCCTGCAATTTGCAGGCTTTTTTATTTTGTAATAAGTTCGTTATAAAACTTTTTCTAATTAAAAGATATTTATATCTCCTTTACCCTCTCTAATAATTATTGGTTCACCATCAGATAAATCTACTACTGTTGAAGCTACATTGTCACCATAACCACCATCAATAACTATATCTACAAGGTTTTGCCATTTTTCAAAAATCAATTCTGGGTCAGTGGTGTATTCTAACAACTCATCTTCATCATGTATAGAGGTAGAAACAATAGGGTTTCCTAAAGCTTCAACAATAGCTTTTGAAATTGAATTATCGGGCACACGAATACCTACAGTTTTTTTCTTTTTAAACTGCTTAGGTAAACTATTATTACCAGGTAAAATAAATGTATAGGGCCCTGGTAATGCTTTCTTTAATATTTTAAATGTTCTAGTATCAATTTGTCTTACGTAATCAGATAAATTACTTAAATCAGCACATATAAATGACCAATTAGCTTTATCTAATTTTATGCCCTTAATACGTGCAATTTTCTCTAGAGCTTTAGTGTTTGTAATATCACAGCCTAAACCATAAACAGTATCAGTCGGATATATAACTAAACCTCCTTTTTGTAATACATCAATAACCCTTTTTATTTCTTTCGGATTTGGATTTTCAGGATAGATTTTAATAAAATCAGCCATAATATTATACTTTATGTGAAGCTATACAAAGTTCTGATATTTTTTTATAATAAAAAAGCTACCCAAAATACTCATGAGTAGCTTTTAAACTGCTATAATTGATTAAATAAACCCCTTGATTTAAGAATAAGTAATAGTATGTTCTATAGATGCTGAATATTGAGCAGATAAAATAGTATCAACAAATATCCATTCTGATGTTACTTCGCTAGTTTTAAAAGTTGCCATCATATATCCTCTTTTTGAGGCATCAAAATAATTTAGATTGTCTACTAATGTGACTAAAGCAAGTTCAAAACCTGCAATAATTTCTGCGCTAGTATTTTCTCCAAGATAGGTTTCAAAACCAGGTGATGAAACACTTGAAGTAGCTAATTCAATACCAACTTCGGTACCGTCTGATGCGTATAGGGTATTGTTCCAAGCATTATGTGTATCACCAGCAAGTGTCACTATTTTTTTACCCGCATTAGCTAAAGTGTTGTAAATAATCTCACGATCTACTGGATAACCATCCCAAGCATCTAAATTGTATGGTATTGCTGTTAGAACTCGTGCTATTTCTTCTGTAGTTAAAGTTGGATCATTGGCTTGTATTCTGGTTTTTATAACAACCAACTCAGTTAATGTTGTAGAAAAGCCTTCAGAACCAAAAGCAAGTAATAATTCTGCAGGAATATACATTTGCCCCATTAATACTTGTTGCCCTAAAACTTGCCATTTGGCTGTGTTTGTATTCAACTCAGATACTAACCAATCTCGTTGAGTTGTTCCTAAAATAGATCTTGATGTATCACTTAAGGCTGCTGTGAATGCTGTAGCATCAAAAGAACCTGTAACAGTGAAATAGTCAGTTAGCTCTAATTGTTTGTCGCGCCCAATTAACCGAGTATCTAACATAATTAAGTTAACAAGATTTCCAATATTTATGGTTCTGTAAATGATACTGTTTTCAGATTCAACCGTTCTTGTAAATGGTAAAAACTCACTATAGGCTTGTAATGCGTTTTGCTTTCTTGTTTCAAAATCACCTTCTGTTGCCTCATCATGGTTTTCAGCACCTTCTTTATATGTATCGTTTGCAATTTCATGATCATCCCAAACACAAATAAATGGTTTTTTCTGATGTGCTAATTGTAGCATTGAATCAGATTTGTATTGCTTGTATCTAGTTCTGTAATCATCTAATGACAGTATTTCGGTTGCAGGTTCATGAAAACGATCTAAGAAAGCATTTTCAGAAGTTGAACCATACCCACCAGCTTCATACTCATAAAAGTAATCTCCTAAATGCACTATAATATCTGCATCGGAATTAGCCATTGCATCATATACAGTAAAAAGTCCTGCTTGATAGTTTGAACACGAACAAACAGCCAATTTAATAGAAGTAGCGTCAATAGGTAATGTAATAGTTTCACCAACTACAGAAATAGCATTATCTTCAATATTTACGAAACGATAATACAATTTTTGGTCAGCAACTAAATTTTCAATTTCAATAGCTAAGGTATTATCACGAGAAACTTCGGTAGTAATTTTTCCATTTCTAATTATAGTACTAAAATTAGAATCAGTAGCTAGTTCCCAAATTAATTCACTGTTTGATGAGTTGTATCTTGTCCAGATAATTATACTTGAGCTTGTTGGATCAAAACTTCCTACACCTTCGGTAAAATTTTCAGTGGTGTAATTCGTAGGATCATAATCGTATTCATCTACTTTATCGTCACAACTAATAAAATTAGGAGCTAAAATTATACCTCCTGTTGCCATTAGTGATTGTTTGATGAAATGTCTTCTGTTGTTGGTTGTCTTTTTCATTGATAGGTTTCTCTTTTCTTCAAAGTTCTTCTTATAAGTTTTAAAAAATGTTAGCAAATCTTTATGATTTAGTTATGGAATTAATTTGCAATTTTGCATATGTATTATATACATATATTATTTTTTTAAAAGTGAAAAGAGTCTATACATATATTAGTTTGTTTTTTGCACTTGTTATTTATTGTATATCGATAAATAATGAGACTAAAAGTGTAGCTCATACCTTTTCAACGCATGAGAGTAGTAATGAAAGTAATACAATAAGTAGACCTTCAATTGCATTAAATTATCATGGTGTTATATCACAACCGGAAAATTTAGTTGAAGTTATTTCAAATACTGTTACTTATGACAGGAATACAGGTGTTCAGAAATATTCATTTGTTCAGAATGCTAAACAACAATGTTTTAGTAAAAAATTAAAGCAATACTCTAAAACAGCTTTAAGTTCATTAATACAATTCCGGAAGACAGATATATTCTTTCCATTCCATTATTTTTGGTAATCATTTTTTATTTTTTTATCAAGTTGTTATTTATAAAATATAACAACAAACAACTAATTAATAAGGCTTTGCTATAACGTAAAGTCAACTTACTACTATAAAATATTTAAAATGAATTCAGGAATTACAATAACTGTTTTAATAATAGCAACAATCTGTTCGATGCCATTTGTAATGATGGTTATGAATAGAAAAAAGAGAGAAAAAATAATGATAAATTCAGTCACTAAAATTGCAGATAAGAATGATTGTAGATTAAATGATTACGATGTGTTTACTAATTTTATGATTGGTATAGATGATTTTAATAATACGTTATTTTATGCCAACAAAAATCAAGAAAATATTGATGTGAATTATATCAACTTATCAGAAATTAAAAATTGTAAGGTAAAGACAATAACAAATAATGATAAAAAGATAAAAGGGAAAAGTAGCTTTACAATGATAAATGAGTTAAATCTCTTGTTGACACCATTCGATAAGCCTGATCTTAAGGTTACTTTTTATAACTCAGATTCAAATATGCAATTGAGTAATGAGTTAATGGTAGCCAAAAAATGGTCAGATCATATTAATAAGCAATTACATGTATAAAAATATAAGCCCCTTAATGTTAACATTAAGGGGCTTATATTTTAACCTATTACTTCAAGCTTAGCAAAGCGAAGTAATAATTTTTTAATCCCAGAAGTATCAAACTGTATTTCAGCTTTTCGGTCATTACCAACACCTTCCAGTTTTACAACTCTACCTCTTCCAAAACGTGTATGGTTTATCAAACTACCTTCAGCTAAATTAGCATCAATACTATTTGTATTACCAATAGGTTTAGATAGTTCAGGCTTTAATTTTCTCAGCTTGCGTAATTGATTATCATTAGGTTTTACAGCATTAGGCGGTATACCACTTGATGGTTTTACTTGTCGTAATTTACTTTTATCAACTTCACCAAAAATATCAGTATCAATTAATGATTTATATCTATACCCAGGATTTGCAATTGGAGTTAAGTTTTCAACATACTTCTCATCAATTTCTTCAATAAAACGACTTGGTTCTGCATCAATTAATTTACCCCAACGATATCTGTTTTGGGTGTAGGTTAAATAGGCTTGTTTTTCAGCACGTGTTAGTGCAACATAAAATAAACGACGTTCTTCTTCAAGTTCGCTACGTGTATTCATACTCATACCTGAAGGGAATAAATCTTCCTCCATACCCACAATATAAACATGCGGAAACTCAAGTCCTTTTGCAAGGTGAATTGTCATTAGTGCAACACGGTCATCATCACCAGTATCATTATCTAAATCTGTAGCAAGCGCTACATCTTCTAAAAACTCATCAATACTACCGCGAGCATCAGCAACTTCTAATTGACCTTCAACAAAATCTTTTATACCATTTAATAGTTCTTCAATATTGTCCATACGGGCAATACCTTCGGGGGTTCCGTCTTTTTTAAACTCTAATAAAATCCCTGTTTTTTTAGCAACATGCTCTGAGAGCGCAAAAGCATCTGTGGTTTCATTCATGATTTGAAAACTCTTAATCATGTTTGTGAAATCACGCAGCTTATTTTTTGTGCCGTTATTTATTTTTAGATTTATCTTATCTAAATTCTGAATAACTTCAAAAATGGAACGACCATAATGGTTAGCGGCAACTGTTAATTTATCCATAGTGCTCTGCCCTATTCCACGTGCCGGAAAATTAATAACACGTTTTAAAGCTTCTTCATCTTTAGGATTAATTACTAAACGTAAATAGGCTAAAACATCTTTAATTTCTTTACGTTGGTAAAAAGATAATCCACCATAAATTCTATACGGAATATCACGTTTACGTAAGGCATCTTCAATTGCTCTTGACTGTGAATTGGTACGGTAAAGAACAGCAAAATCGCCATTTGGCATTTGATTTTGCATTCTATTTTCAAAAATAGAACTAGCAACAAAACGACCTTCTTCAGCATCTGTCGTACTTCTATGTACTTTAATTGCAGGTCCATCGTCATTATCTGTCCAAACTACTTTTTCTAATTGATTGGTATTGTTTGCAATAATTGAATTGGCGGCATTTACAATATTACGTGTAGAACGATAATTTTGCTCTAAACGATACATAACTACATTATCGTAATCTTTTTGAAAGTTTAAAATGTTACTAATATTCGCACCACGGAATGAGTAAATACTTTGCGCATCATCACCCACCACACAAATGTTATGAAATTTATCAGAAAGTGCTTTTACGATAAGGTATTGAGAATGGTTTGTATCTTGGTACTCATCAACCAAAATATACCTAAACCTATCTTGATATTTTGCTAAAACTTCAGGAAAACGGTTTAGCAATTCATTTGTTCTTAATAATAAATCATCAAAATCCATCGCGCCAGCTTTAAAGCAACGCTCTACATATTTTTCGTAGATCTCCCCTATTCTGGGGCGTTTTGCCATGGCATCAGCCTCTTGTAAATCATTATCATTATAGTAAGCACGAACGGTGATTAGGCTATTTTTAAAAGATGATATTCTGTTCTGTACTTGTTTGTATTTGTAAATATCTTTATCAAGTCCCATTTCCTTGATAATTGAAGCTATCAAACGTTGTGAATCTTGCGTATCGTAAATTGTGAAATTACTAGGGAAACCTAATTTATGACCATCAAAACGTAATAGCTTAGCAAAAACAGAGTGGAAAGTTCCCATCATCAAGTTTTTAGATTCCGATGAACCTACAATGCTTGAGATACGCTCTTTCATTTCACGAGCAGCTTTATTGGTGAATGTTAAAGCTAATATATTGAACGCGTCAACACCTTGATTCATCAAATAAGCAATACGGAATGTAAGTACTCTCGTTTTTCCTGAACCGGCACCAGCAATAACAATTAATGGGCCATCTTTATGTAATACAGGCGCTCGCTGCGCATCATTCAGCTGATTTATATAATTTTCCAAGTGTAAAATATTTGGTATTTATGGGAGCGTGAATTTAACTATAAAAGCTAGCATACTAAAATGTTGCTTTCAATAATTATGAACAATAGTTAACTGTTAAATTGATTTTGAATATATTTGAGGTAAATACGATAATTCTTTAGTATTAATACAAACATTTAATTAATCTTCAATGAAATTAACACTGATTACAATATTTTTATCAATTGTATTCATTAATAGGTCTATAGCACAAGAAAAAGCTTCAGGTCCAATTATTTATGAATATGGAAAGGTGTATAAAGTAGAAAATCCTGATATTAAAGTAGATCCAACACAAGAATATAAAGCTGTTTTTGATGTTGCTGGTAGCCCTAAAGGCCATGATAAAATAAATGCTTCCATTGAAACTGGTGCTCGTTTTTTAAATATGCATGCACAATCAGGTGTTTCGAAGGAAAATTTGAAAGTAGCTTTAGTTTTACACGGAGGGGCTTCTAAAGATGTATTGACCAATGAAGCTTATAATAAAAAATATGGTGTTGATAATCCTAATTTAAAAATGGTAAATGCGCTGACTAAAGTGGGTGTACATATATATTTATGCGGACAGTCAGCAGCATATAATACTATCAAAAAAGAAGATATGATACCAGGTACACAGTTGTCATTATCAGCTATGACAGCACTCGTATTACTACAAAATCAAGGGTACAGACTAATTAAATTTTAATATATGAAAAGAAAACTACTTGGAGTTCTACTCCTATTCGGTTTTTGCGCATTTGCTCAGAATTCCGTTTCAGAAAAAGATTTTAAATCTGTTGAAGACAAAGTGGTCGATTGGAGAAGGCATTTTCATGAAAACCCTGAGCTTTCAAATAGAGAATTTAAAACAGCAGAAACTATTGCAAAACATTTAAAATCCCTAGGTATAAAGGTAGAAACTGGTGTTGCAAAAACTGGTGTTGTAGGCTTATTAATAGGTGACAACCCTGGTAAAGTAGTTGCGTTACGTGCTGATATAGATGCATTACCGGTTACAGAACGTAATGATTTGCCTTTTAAATCAAATGTAAAATCGGAATTTTTAGGTGTCGAAACTGGAGTAATGCATGCATGCGGACATGATACGCATATTGCAATATTAATGGGCGTAGCAGAAGTACTATCTAAAAATACAGATAAGATTAACGGAACTATAAAATTTATTTTTCAACCTGCAGAAGAAGGTCCACCACCAGGTGAAGAAGGTGGCGCAGCACTAATGATTAAAGAAGGAGTGTTAACAAAACCAGATGTTGATGCTATTTTTGGATTACATATAGATTCCGCTACACCAGTTGGGCAAATTAGCTATAAACCGGGTGGAACAATGGCAGCTGTAGAACGCTTTGTCGTAAATGTAAAAGGTAAACAAACTCACGGCTCTCAACCTTGGGGAGGTGTTGATCCAATTTATATCGCTTCAAAAATAATTGATGGTTACCAATCTATAATTAGTAGAGAATCTAATTTATTGGTTGAACCAGCAGTGATTACAGTGGGTAAAATTAGCGCAGGTGTTCGTTTTAATATTATTCCTGAAAGTGCAGAGTTAATTGGTACGGTTAGAACTTTAGATCCTGATATGAAAGAACTGATTATTCGCAGAATGACAGAAATGACTAAAGGGATTGCAGAAACTTATGGTGGATCAGCAACAATTGAATTCCAAAATAATACAGCAATAACTTATAATGACGAGGATTTAACAGCAGTAATGTTACCAACATTACAAAAGGTAGCTGGTAAAGATCAAGTAAATTTAGTTAAAGCTACTACCGGCGGTGAAGATTTTAGTTATTTTCAAGAAGTTGTTCCGGGCGTTTATTTCTTTTTAGGAGGAATGACACCAGGTAATACAGAAGCTTTTCCACACCACACACCGGATTTTATGATTGATGATAGTGGATTATTGTTAGGTGTGAAAGCACTTACTGAATTAAGTATAGATTATTTAAATAAATAAGTAGAAATACTATTATAGTTTTCGAGTTCAAGTGTAATATTTTTACATTTGGACTCGAAATTTTATACGTTTGATATTAATTGAAATTTCATAGAAATATAGATATTACATGATTAATTTTATTTCAAGTATCCCATGGTGGGCTTGGCTTTTATTAGTAGTTGTTATTGTTGCTTTTAGAGATATATTTTTACAAAAAGCTCATACAATTTCTCATAATTTTCCAGTAGTAGGGCATTTTAGATATTGGTTAGAGAGTATAGGGCCAGAAATGCGTCAATATTTTGTAGCAAATAATAGAGAAGAACTTCCTTTTAATCGTATTGAAAGAGGTTGGATTTATGCTTCTGCTAAAAAAGAAAATAATTATGAAGGTTTTGGTACCGATAGAGACATTTATGCACATCAGCATATTTTTGTAAAAAATCAGATGATGGCGTATGAAGTGCCAGATAATCATCCAAATCATACTGAAAAAAGCTTTGTCCCTTGTGCAAAAGTTATTGGAGAATTTAACAAGCGTAAAAAACCATATAGGCCAGCATCAGTTATAAATGTTTCTGCCATGAGTTTTGGTTCTCTTTCAGCTGCGGCGGTTGAAGCTTTAAACCGTGGTGTGGGTAAAGCTGGTGCATATCATAATACTGGTGAAGGTGGTTTATCTCCTTACCATAAGCAAGGTGGAGATGTTGTTTTTCATTTTGGTACTGGTTATTTTGGTGTTCGAGCTACAGATGGAAATTTCTCTATGGAGAAAATGAAAAAACTTGTTGAGGAAAATCCATGCATAAAAGCTATTGAAATAAAATTATCTCAAGGAGCAAAACCCGGCAAAGGAGGAGTTTTACCAGGAGCTAAAATTACAGAAGAAATTGCAAGTATTAGAGGGGTTGAAATAGGTAAAGATGTACTCTCCCCTGCTACCCATAAAGCTTTTAAAAATATTCCAGAATTACTTGAACTTATTGAAAAAATTGCAACAGAAACAGGGTTACCTGTTGGTATAAAAGGAGCTATCGGTAAGTTAGATCAATGGGAAGAATTAGCTGATTTAATGTTGAAAACAGGTAAAGGACCTGATTTTATTACCGTTGATGGTGGTGAAGGTGGTACAGGTGCTGCTCCGCCAAGTTTTGCCGATCATGTTTCGTTACCTTGGGTATATGGCTTTTCTAGCCTTTACAGAGTGTTTTTAAGTAGAGAATTGACAGATAGAATTGTGTTTATTGGTAGTGGAAAGTTAGGTTTTCCTGCAAAAGCAGCAATGGCATTTGCTATGGGTGTTGATTGTATAAATGTAGCTCGTGAAGCCATGATGAGTATTGGATGTATACAAGCACAAGTTTGTCATACAAATCGTTGCCCGGCAGGTGTGGCTACACAAAATAAGTGGTTGCAAAATGGTATTAATGTACCTTTGAAATCTGATAGGTTGGCCCAGTATTTTTCTTCTTTTAAAAAAGAATTTTTAGAAATTACACATGCTGCAGGTTACGAGCATCCATGTCAATTTCATATGGAGGATATTCAAGTAAATGTTGATGATACAGATTTAAACAGAGATTTGCGTTCTACTTACAAATACCAAAAATCAGAAGTCCCTTTTAATGGTATGCAAAAATTATATGATTGTGTACATTTAGGAGGAAAATAATAGAAACTATAAACAATTAAAACCCAAATAAATATTTTTATAATGATTAAAAATTTAATTATCCTAGTTGCTTTTTCATTAAGTGTAACAGCTGTACATGCACAAAAAAAGAGTGAATTAATAGAGGAGATAGGAATTTTAAAAGTAAAAATTTCTGCTCTAGATGACGAATTAGCTGTATCAAAAAAAAATGAACGAGTTAGTAAAACAGAAGCGGAATCATATAAAGCACAAGCTGATGAGCTGTTGGAAACAAACCAATCGTTAATGAAAAACATTAACAGCTTTACTAAAGCTTCAATTGAAAAATCAGATAATATAGGTAAAACGTTAGAAACACTTAGAAGTAAAGAAGCACAATTAAAAAAAATAAGTGATGCTTTTAGTACACACGATTCTATTGCTTTATTGGTGTTAACAGATTTCAAAAAATCATTAGGTGAAAATGCAAATATTAGTGTAGCTAGTGGCGCAGTTATTGTTTCATTAAATGAAACTGTTAGAACAGGCATAGCAACTAATGAAGAAAGTGCTATTGCTTATTTAGGAAAAATTGCAACCGTAATAAATATGCATACAAATTCTGAAATTAGCGTAGAAACTTTAACAAATACAGGTGAGTTTGATGTTGCTTTAACACAAGCAGCTACAGTTGCAGGAATACTTCAAAAACAATTTACAGTTGATGCTAGTCGTATTTCTGTAAATGCTAAAGACGGTGGTTTTTCTGAAGGATTAACAATAAAAGTAATGCCTAAGTTTGATTCTTTTTACTTTGCACTACGTGAGCAAATGAAAGAAGCTAATAAATAATAGTTATTCTTAATAATTCACTAAAACCCCTTAATTGTTTGCAATTAAGGGGTTTTTAGTTTGAATGATATTTGATAGTTTTATTTCTTAAATTTAAAAAGTATTCTTATTATTCTGTTTAGATTTAATCTAAAAAAAAATTCACTTACAATCATAATGAATTAATTACAACGTTTATTCAAATGCTAATTCATTTAAGCAAGTAATTCGGGTTTCCGTATAAATGAAATAAACAATCAACTAAAAGAAAAACCAGATATTTATATAAAGTATTGAAAGAATTATCCAAAGGCCGAAAAATGGAGAAGATATTTCAATAAAAATTAGATTAATTAATTTGAAACAAGAAAATAGCAAACATATTATATCAGTCTTTTTTGGAATATTAATAGTATTATTAATTTATTCATATTACAACACCGTAAAAGATGAAAATGCTTTAAAATCAAACAACAGAAGAATTACGTATGCTAAAGTAACAGACTATGATAGATATTACGATAATCATATAATTAATTTTGAATTTTATGTAAATGGTAAACTTATAGAAACAAGTGATCCGTACTATGATGATGATAATTGGGTTGACTATACTAGAAAATCTAATGTAAAAAAAAACGAATTTTATCTTGTAGAATATGACTTGACTGATCCTGAAAATTCTAAATTAATAGTAGATAGTTATTCTAAAAGTCGCGAACGTATTTTAGAAAATGATGGGTTGAAAATTAAAGGTTATGTTGAAAGTGCTTTTAAAGTCTCACAATTTTATTCAGACTTGCGTATTAAATACCATTACTTAAATAACGAATTTAGATTTAGAACCAGATTGAATACCGATAGTTTACCTTGTGGAAATATTGAGGATTGCAAAAATTCTGAAATTGAATTAACTATTTCTAAAAAATTTCCTGCTTTAAATAATTTAGATATTATAAGCTATGATAGATTAAAGATGGCTAAAAATAAATTAGAAAAACAATAATATAACTTTATTAAAATGTTTACGTTAATTTATTTGAAAGTAGCTTTTATGAATTTTAAATATTATACACTTTTAGTTTTTTTACTCCTTATTCAACTAAGTTGTAAAAATAAAATTCAATCAATTCTTAATGATAAAACAGAGACATCGATTCCAGGTGATTTTTACGAAAATTTAGAAGCTTCTGACTTAAATGAAGAAGGGATACGATTAACTAAAAATGGCCAATATGCAAAGGGTATGAATGCTTTTTTAGCTTCGTTAGAAATAGAACCCAATAATCCAACAACATTAAGTAATTTGGGTTTAAATAGATTTTTAAATCGTGATAATAAAGATGCTATCAAATTATATCAAAAAGCATTTAAAATATCAGACTCTACTTATCATATTGCAGCTATAAATATGGCGCATACTTACTTTTATGAAGAAGAGTATTATAAAGGTATTGAAATAGCAGATTATGTAATTGATAATAATAATGATGAGAATATTTTATCAATCGCATTTGTGCATAGAGCTCTAAACTATTTTGGAAATAAAGATTGTGCGAGAGCAAACATGGATTTAAATTATATTTCAGCAAATTATAAGGGTGTTGGAAATACTGATAGGCATATTTTAGATTTACAAGAGAAAGTGAAAATGTGTTGGGAATATAATTAATTATGTAATAATTAAGCTAAATTTCAATTGTATAAAATAGTACTAAAAACCTTGCTCATCCCCTACTTTTAATGCAATTTTGTGCTGAATTTCAATATAAATTCAATTAAACAGATTTATAGAACCTTAAAGTTATATAATGAAAATAAACAAAGTCATTCGTAATTTAATGACACTAATTGTTTTACTCACTCAAGTTACAATTCTAATACTTATTGCAAACAGTAATTATGAATCAGACAGTTTTATAGCTATTCTGTCAATATTAATTATAACTATAATTGTATTGGTTGCTCATAAATATTTAGACTTACATCATAATGATCATTCTCATGAAAAATTATCAGTCGTAATCTGGGCTCCAATTGGGGCTTTACTTTGTTTTTTTATTAATGTTTATACTGATTTAGGTTTTGTTATAGCGGCAGGTATTGTTGGTACTTTGGCTTCACTTATTCCACTAATAAATAATCAATCTATTTATTTACAAAAAATACCAGTGGCAATATATTGTGGTGTTTTTGTAGGCATGTCTAGTCAGCAAATTACTCCTTCTTTTAGTTTTGTATTAATGGCAGGAATTCTGGCAGGAGCTTTTTTATCGTTCTCTAAAAACATATTTATTGGTATTGGGGGTAAATTGGGTACAATGGCCTTTTTAGGAGTATTAATTGTCTATTTAATTAATTTGATATAATATGAATAGCGTAATACTTATACTTACCGGAATTTTAGGTGCGACTGTAACATTTTATGTGAGTCATTCATTAAAGCAAGGTGCTGTAAGAGCCTCTGCTCTGCTTTCGCTTATAGTTGGTTTGTTTTTTTATTTTTTTCCAAGCTTATTGAATGTTTATCTAACAACTCAAATTCCTATCATTTTCATAGGTACTTCTTTTATAGGAATGATATCTTCTGAAGCCAAAAAGCATTATGGGCAATTAGCTACTGCAGGTGTCTTATTCAGTATTATTTATATAAATAAAAATCATTTATTTGATGGTTTTGGTGGTGCACTTGGCGCCTTAGCTTTTATTGCACTATTAGCTTCTTTAGCATTCTCTTTCCTTTTTTCAAAAGTGTTATGGAGAATACAGGTTTATTTACGCTATCGAAAAAATAAATAAAAAATAATTTATACTAACTTTGTTATTCACCATCACTAAAAGAATAATTAAGTAATGATAGACTCCTTTGTAGCAATAGATTTTGAAACTGCTATGGCACATCATATTTGCTCTGTAGGTATTGTTACTTTTGAAGATGGTAAAGTTGTTGACGAATATCATCAATTAATTAAACCACCCAATAACAGGTATAACTGGAGAACTATTGAAGTTCATGGTATTACTGAAGAAGATACTTTATACGCTCCAGAATTTAAAGTTATATATCCTGAAATAAAAAAGCGCTTATATGGTAAACACGTGGTAGCCCATAATGAAGTTTTTGATAGAAATGTTTTAACCAAATCAATGCGAGATAATACTATTGATTATTCTGATTTAAAACTCACTGCGCGATGGCATTGCACTTATAAAACATTTAAGTCGATGGGTTATAAACCTGCAAATTTAGATGCTTGCTGTAAAAAACATAATATTGAATTAGAACACCACCAAGCTTTATCTGATGCTCGTGCTTGCGGAAAACTCTTTTTAATTTCTGAAAATCGTTTATTGTTTTAGTTACGATAAAGAATCAAAATAAAAGAGGATTTTCAAATA
>NZ_JAHKQN010000004.1 GCF_018861125.1 Cellulophaga baltica
ATTTTAAATGTTTTACAACTTGTTTATATGCGGAACTTTCTTCCTTTTATACTGCCTTTTTGGTTGGCTATGCGGAAGTTTTGTTCCGTTTTGTGTTTTTTAGTCTCCACAATTTTAAGGTTGAAAATTCTTACTAATTGCAATTTAATTATGTTTTATAAATTAACAACTATTTTTTATTAGAATGTATATGATAAAAGAAAACTAATAATTTAAAAAAGGGTATAAACAAAAAAAACCTCCTGATTTCTCAGAAGGTTTTTGTCGGGGTGGCAGAATATTCTTAAACCATCCCATATTTTTAAAAATCAGTCAGTTACATTTTTTAAGTTGTTCTTAGTAACCGAATAAGTAACCTATTTGATAATGTCTATTGTTTTATTTTGATACTAAGATAATGAATTTTAAGCTTAGTGCTATCTTTTTGATCCGTGTATTAATTCTATCAATTATACACAATTGGTTAATGCTACCTGACTTTTGAAAAAGTCGTCTTTAGTAAATTCCGTGAGAATCTTATATTTAAAGCTCACACGAAATAACACTTTACACATCTAGTATTTTTATTCATAAAAGTTGTTTTTGAAAATACACTATAGGACGAGTTGCATTATAGTGCAACGCATAAATACTATTTGATAGTATAATAGTTAAGTATTTCAGCGGGATATTTTAACACTTCATAGAAATATCAACACATTACTATAAATCTTACAGAAAAGCGTAGGAAATAACCATATTTAATATTTAATTTAGGAACCGTAAAGAAAAGTACTTCCCCCCACCTTTTCATATATATTCATTATAGAATTCGATATGAAATATCTTAAATAAAACTATAAAAATAGGTGTAACAGTAATCATACGGTTATCCTGAAATAATAATGAATAACCATATACATACGTATATCCGTACGTTACCTGCAAGCTGAAAAAACCAACTATGATAAAACAACTTATTAATGACATAGCTCTAGATAAAATCAAATTATCTCAAGCTTTGACCAGAACGAAACTCATTCAAAACAAAGTAAAGAATGATACTTTAAAAAATTGGTTAAAAAAGGAATTAGAAGGTTACGAATTTGAAGATAAATTCTTGCCAAATTACCGAAGAGTTTATAGCGAAATAAATTTAATTGCACAATTTCCTGGCGGACAAGAAACAAAACTACCGATTACTCTTCCTGAAGAGGCAGAAGAACAAGATATTGAGTTTTTAAAATTTCATAAAATTCACGAATCAATTACTATAATAGAAATTCAATTAAGCGAAAATGATACTAATAAGAGCTATATAAATCTTCCTTCAAGATTAATTGATTCATTATCATTGCTTTTACCAAAAGCTTTAATAATTCAAGTTAAAATGGGTGGTGGGACTCTACAAGGTTTTCGAGAAATGAATAATATTCTTTACAATAATGTTATTGAACAGACCAAGCAAAAACTATTAGATACCTTAATAGAGCTTGACAATGAATTTCCTGATTTAGAAGATGAATATAAAATTTCTGAAGAAAATACTAATAAGCTTCAAAATATTGTCACAAATAATATTTATGGTGGTACTAATCCTATGAATATTGCTTTAGGAGAAAATGTAACTCAAAGCGGAAATACAATCAATTTAATTGAACAAAAAACGGAGGAACTAAAATCTTACGGAGTTGAAGAAGAAGAAATAATAGAATTAAAGGAAATTATAAAAAAGGATTCTAATGATAAATCAAAGCTATCCAAAAATGTTTTAGGTTGGTTAGGTAAAGTTTCTGCATCTATTTCTGCTAAAGGTTTATATGAACACATACCGCAAATTACGGAATTTGTTCAGAATCTGATATAATAAAAAAAGAAAAGCCAGCAGGTAACACCGTATAAAAAAAATAGGGCAATGAGTGCTTAACCCAAAGGACAAGACACTTTTGCGAAGTCGCCAAATTTTTAAATTTGGCTTATTGAAAAAAAAGATAATAAGAAAAATTTAAAAATTCGGCTTGTGTTTAATCGAATGGTTCGTGCATTTTTTCCGCCCTACTATTCTTATACAATTCCGTTGACAAACATTAAAAACAACCATATGAAACATTTTACATTAACAATTATCGGAATTCTATTTGCGACATTTAACTCTTACGCACAGGAAGATGTTAAAGTAGACAAAAATGAAATTGAACAAGCAAAAGAAGATGGAGAAGAAATTATCTACGAAAGACCATTTAATGCGTTTATTTCTGCGGGGATTAATGTCAGAATTGGAGAGAATTACAATGTTGCAATCTCACCGATTGACAATACTGTACAATTCGAAAAAATATCTCCCTTGAATTCAGGAGTTTCAACGGGACTTGTATGGAATCCTTTTACATTTCCATACAAGGTTTTTGACTACAAAGGTCAGGACAAAGATTGGCATTATGAATATAGAAGAAACCCTTTCGCAATAGCATTATTAATAAACGTTTTCAAGCTATCGTTTAGCGATGAGCAAGCGAATACTACTTCTCCAATTGATGTTGGGTTCGGAATAGGATATCGAAACGATAATCTTCTGATTCTATTAACAACTGAATATACTCCAATCAGACAGCCGCGACAATACTTTATAGATGGATATAAAGACAAAAACCTTCCTTTGGTATTAGCAAATTCAAGTGAGCCCGTAAGGACAATTAGTTCTGACGACAACTCCTTGTTTGTAACGAAATTATTCCCTTCAATAGGATTAAAAATTGCATACTCATTTGGAAAGAAAAAGGAATAACAATTTGCCAACAATGTGTAAAAATCATAGCCACCCTGCGGGATGGCAACGCTTCTTACACTCACCGTTAGGCACAATTAGAAAAAACAACCAACATATATGAAAATATTAAACTTTGAAGCTAAAAATGTACATAAGTTGTTGAATTATGACATTAAGCTAAATGAGAGACTTACATTTCTCATAGGAATAAATGGCTCTGGAAAAACATCAGTTTTAAAACTTATTCTGGGCTTAATATCACCTTCCTATAATTATTTAAGTAGTATAGACCACGATTTCGCAAAATTAACTTGTGCTGACGAAAATGGTAAATTAATAGAAATTTCATCCACAAAGATTAATGAACTTAAATACGAAATTGTACTGGCTAAAGAAGGAGAAGAGCCTGTTATTGGCAAATTAAACTCAAATGTTAGAAATGAAGATGAAGAATTTGATTATGAAGAATATCAGAAAAAAAGTAATAGAATACTTCAAATGTTCGACAGCCAAGATGTAGTTAAAGAGATTAAGCAATTATCAACACCACTTTTTCTCGGGCTTGATAGACGTGTTTATGAAGGACAACAAATAGACAAAATTCATAGATACTCAATCACAAGGAGAAGATATAGGAATTATCCCAAAAATGACCCATTAAATATAAGTCTTATCGATATCCAAGAGGTTATATATGATTATTTTAGACTGATTGCATCAAAGCAACCTCAAATAAACGAAGAGTTTAAAAATAAAATTTTACATCAATCTTTTGAGTTCATCCAAACAAGAGAATTTAATGTTTGGAAAGATGGTAGAGAATTAAGCGAGAAAAAAGAAAAAGCACTAGAGGCTTTTACCAATTTAAATGTTGATGGTATTACTGAAAGTGTGAATAATTTTTTTGAATTATTAAGTAAAACGCTAGACCAATTTACTGAAGTTCAAAAAAAGAGAGACGGAAAAAAAGAACTTGACCCAGACGATATTGATACTATTCAAAAATGGTTTAATAATCAACCGCAATTAAGAAAAATTGATGAATTAATTGAGTACAATCAATCTTATCAAAATGAAATAGAAAATCTTTTTGAGCCAATCGAAAAAGCAAAAAATATAATTAATAAATTTTTTAGTGAAAGTAAAAAAGAATTAATTATAGACGCTCAAGGAGAATTAAAAATAAAATTTAAGAATGACAATATTGTTAATATCTACGAACTTTCATCTGGAGAAAAACAAATTGTTACTATGCTTGGTCATTTAATATTTTTCGTTGAAAAATATAAAAAGGAATCTGGAATTTTCATTATTGATGAACCTGAAGTTTCTCTGCATTTAGCTTGGCAAGAAATATTTGTTGAAGCTATTTTAAATGCAAGTCCTAACACGCAATTTATACTAGCAACTCATTCACCTGCAATAATTGGAGATACATCGGAAGATTTGTGTAATGATTTAGCAAAATTGAACTAGACATATGTTGAAATACGGTAGTAACGCCTTAAAGGCTATGTCTAAATTATTTTCCTATAGAAATGATGTAGATATTTATACAGAAGACAAAGTCGCTGATAAGGAATTTTATAAAACACTATTTAAAAATTTATTTGGAGATACATTAATAATAAATGATGTAACACCTTTAGGCTGTAAAGCAAATGTTTTAAACCAATATGACAATCAAGACCCAAAAAGTAAAAGAAAAAAATACTTTATAGTTGACGGAGACCTTGATTTGATATTAGGAATAAATAGAAAAAATGAAAAAAATCTCATTATTCTAGATTCTTATTGCATTGAAAACTATCTATTAGAAGAAGAAGGTATAATTAACTTAATTTATTTTTCTAATGGAGAAAAGAGTAAAGAACAGCATAAGAGTAAATTAAACTTCGATAAATGGTTAGGTTATAATTCTCAAAGTTTAGTTGATTTGTTTTTGAATTTTGCAATTTTAAGAAAGTATGGAGGTGGTCCAAAACTTAAAAACGCAAATCAATTTCTAACAAAAAATGGTAAAGAAACAATTCTTGATAAAACTAAAGTTGCAGATTATTCGAAAGAAATAAAAGATGAAATAATCACTTTATTAGAAGCTAATGGCTACTCAAATATTGAGGCAAATGAATTATACGATAATGATTATAGAAATCTGAATAAAAAATGGCGATTTAATAATGATACTTTATTAAAAACAGTGTCAGGAAAAAACTATTTATTACCGCTTTTACAATTTAGAATTAATCATTGCATTGATGGGAATAAATCTCTTTTTCCGAGAAACTCATTGAAATTATATCTAGCCGACAATTCGAATTTGAATAGGCTTGAATTTTTAAAACAAAGAATTAAATAACTGTGCCTAACAATGGTAACCGTTGCATAAGTCATTATCATGAATAAATTAATTGTTTTGAATTATTATAAAAATTAAAACTCAATATAACAATTAGTTATGTTTTGTAAAAATAACCGAATAAGCATTTGTTAGAGAAATTCATAGTTGTACAACAAGCATAATGGCTATAAGTAATTGCTTGTTCTCGCCTACTTCTGAAAATCCTCGCGGATTTTCAGCTTGGTGTGTACTTGCAAAGTTAATTGCTAAACCACGCAACTACTCATAGCCGAGACCGTTATGTCTCACCTAAAAACAAACCATGTAGCCACATAAATAAAGAAAATGGATTTTAAAATACTTATAAATAATACTTTCACAGATATTAATACTGACGCTACTTTAAATCCAGTTGCAAATAAGAGCGTGATAAGTATGATAAATAATTTTGAAGCAACAGAATGGAGGTACAATCATTTTCAAAATTTCATATGGGACAATATTGCTGAAACCTCATTATCACACAGAGAAAGAGAAAGTCTTGTTAATAATCATCATTCATTATTGACCTATGCTGCAAAAAACTTAAGACTTTCTGACAAATCAGGTGACATTAGTAAAGGAAGTGAAATTGCGGAAATTGTTCTATATGCTATAATGAAACATCATTTCAATGCGTTACCCGTTGTTCCAAAAATATTTTATAAGCAAAATGCACAAGACAATGCTAAAGGTGCTGATAGCGTTCATATAATTGTCGAAAACGACACCGATTTTTCTATATGGTTTGGAGAAGCAAAATTTTATAATAGTATTGAGGATGCAAGAATTCCTGAAATAATTACATCTGTAGCAAATTCATTATTAACTGGGAAACTCAAAAAGGAAAACAGTATTGTTACGAATCTACCAGATATCGATTCCTTAATTGGTGATGAGACTTTACGAAATTCGATTAAATCAGCACTATCCCCAAGAGAATCTATCGATTTGATAAAACCCAAATTGCATATCCCAATACTACTATTACACGAATGTGAAATAACACAAAAACAAAGTGAAATTTCTGATGAATATAAAAATGAATTGATTGATTACCATAAAAACAGAGCTGAATCATTTTTCAAAAAGCAATTGAATAAAATTGGAGATATACCACACTATTCGCAAATCAAGTTTCATTTAATTTTATTTCCTGTACCACTTAAAAAAAACATTGTAGATAAGTTTGTTTCAATGGCTAACTTTTATAAAAATTATTAACCAATGGAAATATTTGATACTTGCCATATAATTAATGAATACTTAATTGGAAATAAAGAGGTTCAAGCAAGAAATGAATTGATTAAACTTTTGGATTACCACGAAAGAAACGAAATTGAATATTCTCCACTAGTTAACCATTTAATTCGTGAAACAGGTTTATATCCATATCTCAAAGCAGACACTGCTAATTGGGAGGATAGATTTGTATATGAAATATTCAAAGTTGATGTCGGCGGTAAACAAGCTACGTTACATAGAGAACAGTCATCATTATTAAAACGATTAGTTAATGGAGAAAACATTGCCGTAAGTGCTCCGACAAGCTTTGGAAAAAGCTTCGTTATAGACGCTTTTATTTCCATAAAAAATCCAGATAATGTAGTAATAATAGTACCTACAATAGCATTAACAGACGAAACACGTAGACGTTTGTACAAGAAATTTGCTCATAGTTATAAAATTATTACAACCACTGAAGTTGAGCTTGCTGATAGAAACATTTTCATTTTTCCGCAAGAAAGGGCAATGAACTACGTGAATAAAATCAACAGTATTGATATATTAATAATTGATGAATTTTATAAAGCAAGTTCTTTTTACGATAAATCAAGGTCTCCATCTCTGTTAAAAGCAATTATTAAATTAGGACTTAAATCAAAACAAAAATATTTTCTAGCTCCTAACATAACATCAATTGATGATAATGTATTCACTCAAGATATGATTTTTGAGGATAAATTAGGATTTAGTACAGTTTATCTTGAACGATTTGAGCCATACAAAGAAATTGAAGGAGACAAAATTGAAAAAGAACTTCAAAAAAGTGAAGTACTTCTAAAAATTATTGACGAAACAAAAACCAAATCACTTATTTATGCAGCATCATATCCACAAATCGACAAAGTTTCAATTCTCTTAAATGAAAACCTCTCAATTTCCGATAAACCCTTATTGATAGAATTTGCTAATTGGCTCACTAATAATTATGGAGCTAATTGGAAACTAACCAATTTAGTTAAAAGGGGTGTTGGTATTCATAACGGGCAATTACATCGTTCTATAAGTCAAATTCAAGTAAAACTATTTGAGGAACAAGAAGGATTAAGTAATATTATTTCTACTTCATCAATAATAGAAGGTGTAAATACATCTGCTGAAAACGTTATAATTTGGCGAAATCGTAAAAGTGGTGGCAACACTCTTTTAGACAGTTTTACGTATAAAAATATTATTGGCAGAGGTGGTAGAATGTTTAAGTATTTCATTGGTAAAATTTACTTGCTCGAACCACCACCACCAGAAGGAACAACACAACTTGATATTCCTTTTCCAGACACAATTTTAGGAGACTTGGACGAAAACATTTACAGTTCAAGTTTAGATAGTGAGCAAATCGCCAAAATCGTAACTTTTAAAAATGAAATGTACGATATACTTGGAAAGGAGACGTACGATAGACTTTTAAAAGAAAATATATTCCAATCTAATAATTCAGAGTTTATAAAGGAGACAGCTAGACAAATGAAATCTAATTTAGAAGATTGGAATGGACTTTCGTATCTAAATTCTAATGAACCTGAATCTTGGGGCAGACTACTATGGAAAATAATTAGTTTGCAACCAGGCGAATGGGGAGATGGACCTCATGGTATTCAACACAAAAAATTTGTAGAGTTTGTTAAAGTATTAGTTGGGAATTGGGGAAGTACAATTCCTGAACTTTTAGATGAATTGGACGAGTTTGATATTAACATTGAGCAATTTTTCAAGTTGGAAAGAACAGCTGCATTTAATCTATCTTCGTTGATTAGTGATATAAACATACTTCAAAAAGAAATAATTGATAACGGTACTGATGTTACACCTTTTGTTTCTAGGGTTTCTCACGCTTTCTTGCCATCAGTTGTTTATCAACTTGAAGAATATGGTATGCCACGAATGATTTCAAGAAAACTCCATCAGAAAGGTGTAATAAATTTTTTAGACGATAATTTGAATATTCATAACACCATTGGAGTCTTTCATAAAATTGGTAAGGAAAAAATTAAGTCTTTTGAATATTTTGACAGTTTTGATAAATATATAATAGACTATTTTTATGATGGAATTACTATTAACAACGAGTAAAAAACATAAAAGGCGAAGGCATGACATAGAACTGAGCTGAATTTGATCTTCTAAATTAAGTTTAGTTCGTTTGTATTCCTCTGTAATAACCAATGCGAAATCCATCGAAAAGTAAACGTTACAAATACCTTTATAAATTAGAAAAATAAAGTAAAGAGGAATAGCAAGAGGATAACACGCTACGCGATGTTATAATTTATTAATTACTTGATTTTAAGTAATTTAAATAAACTATTCACCTCTTTATTTTATAGTTTTGCGACAAATACCCTGTAAAGCCCCGTAAAATGGCTGTTTTTTGCGACAAATCACCGATTAAACTTCTGAAATATTTACTTATTGATTCTTTGTTTATCGGTTATACTATAGTGTCCTTACCCTATTTCCTTCCACTACGTTTCAGAAAAAAAGGTGCGTTTAAATGTCTTGAACAAAAGTCAAAAAGAATTTAAATTTCATACTGTTATTATGGGAAAAATTCATTTTTAACTTACGTTCGCTGGGTCAACTTTTTAGTTGAATTTGACCCCTCTCATTTCATTACCTAAACTCAACATCATTTTGAATCGCCTTAGCTTTTTGATTTGAAAAGAACAGAATTTGAACATAGCGGGCGCATAAAACGGATTGCCATGCACTCCTATTTATAGCCCTTTCCTATCTTCAAATCCAGAAAGAAAGCCAACTCAAAAAGGTAATGCGAAGGGCTCTGAAAGAAGTAAATCAAGTACCGAATAAAGCTTATTTCATTCGAGGTAATATCCTGCTGTTATCAAGGTTTTAAAATAAAAAAAAGGAAAATGCTCTTAGATAAAAAAAGTAAACGTATACAGTTTATTAAAAATAAATCCAACTAATATTAGTTCTAATAAATCAACCTGTTAAACTAACCTTCATTACTGCGCAAGTTATCCATAAATACAGTTAATTCTTTTGTAAATTCATCCAGGTCTAGTGCCGAGGATTGTAAATAACTCATAATCTTTTTCAATTCTTCGAAACGATACTTTTCTGGCTCATCAAGAAGATTCGATAAACCCAAAATTTTTGTAATTGGTTGTCTTACCTTATGAGAGATCATGAATATCATTTCTTCTAAACCTTCAATATGGTTTGTTAAAGATTCCTCATTTTGCGTAAGTTCAGTATAGGCTACAGTTAACTCCGATGACAATTCTTTTTTAATATTATATTGCAATCTAAGTTCATTATGAATAGCTATTAATTCTTCATCCTGCTTTTGTTTTTCATAATATTTTGTTACAAGTTTTTTGTTTGCTTGCAACAATTCATAAGCCCATTTTTGCTTTTCGTCTTTTTGAAAATCAAGTTCATTATTTACATTTAACAGCTCATTAATTCTTTTCTGTTTCTGATGATATTGAGAAGCAAGTCTTTTGTTTGCAATCAATAACTCATCAGCTCGTTTTTGTTTTTCATCTTTTTGAAAATCAATTTTTTTGTTTGCAATGATTAGCTCTTCTGTACGTTTTCTTTTTTCTTTTTTTTGTTCGGTCAGTTCTTTATTTACTATTATTAATTCCTGAACTCGTTTTTGCTTCTGATTATTTTGAATTGCATTATCATTTTTAGATAGCATTAGTTCTGCTGTCAATGATTCAATTTCTAATTTTTGCAATAATATCTCACTTTTTAACTGAAGAAAATTTTCCTTTTCTATTTCTTTATTCATAACTCAGAGGCTTGTAAAGCCAGTTTTAAATTTATAATGTGAAACAATATTAAAATTAGACTATAAAACTATATGTCCCAAATATAAACGAAAAGAAGATATTTTTATAAATACTAAAATTGTAATTGCAACTTACTTCAAATCATTAGTGTAGATTATTATAATACAAACTTTTTCTAAAGCTTAAAACAATCCTTCTAATTTCTGCATATCTTCACTTACTTTTCTTTCTATCACTTTAGCATAAATCTGTGTTGTAGAGATTTTTGAATGCCCTAATAATTTAGATACGGTTTCTATCGGTACACCATTACTTAAGGTAACTGTAGTCGCAAAAGTATGGCGTGCGATATGAAAAGTAAGGTGTTTTTTTATTCCTGTGACATCCGCTATTTCTTTTAAATAGGAATTCAGCTTTTGATTAGAGATCGTCGGAAATAATCTGTCGTTTGTATTTGGGCGACGTGGTGTTTCATATTTCTCAATAATTTGTAATGCTTTTGAAAGTAAAGGAATTTTAATGGGAATACGTGTCTTTTCCCTTTGCGAATAAATCCATTGTTTTCTATCTATTCCCAAACACAAATTATCTTTGGTTAAATTCATCACATCTCCATAGGAGAGTCCTGTATAACAGCTAAAGACAAATAAGTCCTTAATAAGTTGCAATCTGGGAACACTAAACTGTTTGTTTTCTATCGCTTCTAGTTCTTCTATGCTTAGAAATGTTCGTTCTTTTCGCTCATACTTTGCTTCAAACTTAAGGAAGGGGTCTTTGTCTATCCATTCCATCTTAAAAGCAAGACTAACCATTTTTCGTAGTCGTTCTAGATGTTTCATAACAGTATTGTTACCCATAGCTTTTTGCTGTCTTAAAAAGCGTTCAAAATCGATAATGAACTTATAGTTCAGTTCACTTAAGAACATATCGCTGGTACTATGCTTTTGCTTTAGAAAAAGAAAAATATACTTATGGGTGGTAAAATAATTCTTCTGAGTTCCCCAACGTAGTGTAGATTTCATATGCTCGTTATGGTATGTAATAATATCCGTTAGCCTATAACGGTCTTCGTTTTCTCCTAAAAAATGAGTTTTAACAAGACTCGAGGTAACGAATTTATTTTCCCTATTTAATTTTTGATAGCATTCAAAAAGTTGTGCATGGACCTGTTCTAGGTAATTATTCATCTTTTTGGTCTGGTCACTCAACCCTTTTAATCGATTCTTTTTTGAATCCCAATCCGAAATTAGAAGTTTTTGCTTTAGGGAAAGCTCTGCTCGTTTGCCATTTACAGTAATTCGGGCATACAGAGGTGCTTTTCCGTTTTGTGCATTTGCTTGCTTTAGCCAAAACAGGATACTGAAGGTGTGTAATGTTTTCATACGCTTTTGTTTTAAAATTGAACATTGAAAACAAAAGTCAAATCAAATCATTCGGTTACCTTTTTTATTCATTTTAGGACATGGTAACCGAATTGGTCACATTTTTATTCAAATCAATTCATATCATATGAATGCCCTAAAACGACAAAAACTTGATAATCATACGATTACCAAGTTTTTATTACTATCTAATACTCTAAAAAGTCGGGGTGGCAGGATTCGAACCTGCGACCTCCGCGTCCCAAACGCGGCGCGATAACCGGGCTACGCTACACCCCGAAGGTTATCTAAAAAGTAAAAAGCGGAGAGACAGGGATTCGAACCCTGGGTAAGTGTTTCCACCTACGACGATTTAGCAAACCGCTCCTTTCGGCCACTCAGGCACCTCTCCAATAATCTTTTAAGAACTTGCAATAAAATTGCGGTTGCAAATGTAATTTTTACTTAGCATTAACACAACTATTTTTTAAACTTTTTTTTACCAATTTTTTATTACTCTGGGTACTCGACTCTTAGGTGGTAAATATTAGTGAGTTTCTGCTTTAAAATCTTCTTAATTGCTTCAATTTCTTTAAATGTAATGTTCGCATTTAAAAACTGATTGGCTCTCATTTGCCCTCCAATGATTTTTTCTACAAACTCATCAATAATTTTGAAAGTTGGGTTTTTTAAACTTTTTGATGCCGCTTCAATGGAGTCGGCCATCATTAATATTGCTGTTTCTTTTGAAAATGGTGTTGGACCAGGGTATCTAAAATCTTGTTCGTCTACGTCATCATCAATTTCTTGCTGTTTTTTATAAAAATAATAAACTAACGAAGTACCGTGGTGTACTCGTATAAAATCAATCACTCTATCAGGCAAATTGTTTTTACGCGCCAATTCTATACCTCCAATTACATGATCAATTATTATTTTCGCACTATCAATTGGCGATAGTTCATCATGAGGATTTACATTGGTGATTTGATTTTCAGTAAAATACGTTGGATTGTTCATTTTACCAATATCATGATACAATGCCCCTACCCTAACCAACATTGCATTTGCACCTATTTCATTAGCCGCCGCTTCTGCCAAATTAGCAACTTGTAGTGAATGATGAAAGGTTCCGGGTGCCTTGTTTGACATTTCTTTTAAAAGCTTTGAATTGGTGTCTGAAAGCTCTAAAAGTGATACATCTGAAACTAAACCAAAAATCTTTTCATAAATATAAATTAAGGGTTGTACAAATAGCGTTATCATACCATTTAATAAGAACAAGCCAAAAGTCAACCATTGAATATTATCTAAATTGCCTTCATGAATAATATGGAATGCAAAATAAGCTACGATATAAATTAATGTTATTTGCCCTACAGATATAAATAGGTTTGCTCTTTTGTACAACTCTGACACAGTAAGTATAGTAACTATACCTGTTATTATTTGAAGAAAAATATATTCAAAACTATTAGGCACTACAAAACCTAAAATTAATACCGCTAAAACATGCACAAACAAGCCTAACCTAGCATCAAAAAAAGTTTTAAGTATTAATGGCAATATGCAAAGCGGCACTACAAATACAAAAGCTTCATTATATTTAACGACTAGTGTTGTCACAAATACCATGAACAATATATTAAAATAGATAAAGGTTACTTTGGTGTTGTTCTCATAAATATCTCTTCTATATCGTTTTAAGAAAAACAACAACATCATCAATACCAATGCTACTAAAACTGAATAGCCAAACAAGATAAAATAATAGTTGTTTGCGGTCCACAATTCCGACTCATACTCTGAGCGTAGTGAATTCAAAATTTTTAAATTTTCAGCCTCTACAACCTCACCCTTAGCAATAATAAGTTTTCCGTGATCTACAGTGCCACGTGTATATGATAATTTAGAATATTCTTCTTCTAATGCTTTTTCTGACAACTCATCATTATAAAAAACATTTGGCTCTATAATGTTTGAAAAAATACGCTGGTATTGCCCTTTATAATCTTCTAAATTTTTCTTTTTTAAATAAGCATTTAAAACTGCATTAACATTAGCAAGAGTATTCAACTTTGTTGCGTTTATTTTATACTCCTCATTGCCTTTAATTAAACTAATTGACGTCTCAGAAAATTTGTGATCATCCTCAGAAATTACACCATTTGCATACACCTTATCAAGTACCTCCTTACCAGTTCTTACTAATAATTTATACTTACTCTCATCAGTATTATCTTCTTGCTTAAAAGCATTTGAAACTTCTAACTGGTAATCTTCGTAAACTTGATCTACAATTTTACCATCAAAACTGTAATATAGTACTTGGTTTTGCTTAATAACACGTTTTTCTTCGGTTATTTCATCTGCAGATTTTTTAATTGAAAAATCAAACGGAGCATAATAATTTTCATACTGCCAAGGCTTCCCTTTTTGAAACTCATACTTAAACTTACCTCCTTTAGGAAAGAAGAAAACAATAAGTACCGTAGTAACTATATAAATGAAGTATTTATATATTGATGATTGATTTTTATAAAACTTATCTAAAAATACACTCATGTAATTTTATTTCTTAATTCAAAAATAGAAAATATAAGTTTAACAAATCATTTTACAGTACATAACCATTACCCTACTCTAAATATAGTTTTCCCTTTTACGAAAAATATAAATTATTAATGCAGATTATGTGAATTACAAAATATATAACATAGAAACGCACAATTATTTGTTATTTTAGTAGCAACTAATAATTATTAAAAATGAAAAAAGTAGTCATCGTTGCAGCCGCTAGAACACCACTTGGTAGTTTCATGGGAAGCTTATCAACCATACCAGCACCAAAACTAGGTTCTTATGCTATAAAAGGAGCTTTAGATAAAATTAAATTAGATGCTAATTTAGTGGATGAAGTTATTATGGGTAATGTTGTGCAAGCTGGTACAGGGCAAGCACCTGCTAGGCAAGCTGCTATTTATGCTGGAATACCAAACACTGTACCTTGTACTACCATAAATAAAGTATGTGCATCGGGCATGAAAGCTGTAATGCAAGCCGCGCAAGCTATTGCATTAGGTGACGCTAATATAGTTGTCGCGGGTGGTATGGAAAATATGAGTTTAATTCCGCACTACACGCACTTAAGAAACGGAACCAAATTTGGGCCAACTACATTAATTGATGGTTTACAAAAAGATGGACTTGTAGATGCTTATGACAATAACGCCATGGGGGTTTGTGCTGATGCATGTGCGACGAAGTATGAATTTAGTAGAGAAGACCAAGATAATTTTGCAATACAATCTTACAAAAGAGCTGCTGGAGCTTGGGAAAACGGAAGTTTTAAAAATGAAGTTATTCCGGTTGCTGTACCACAAAGGCGCGGAGAACCTATTATTGTTACTGAAGATGAAGAATTTAAAAATGTTAAACTTGAAAAAATACCTGCACTAAGACCTGCTTTTTCAAAAGATGGAACTGTTACTGCTGCAAATGCCTCAACAATAAATGACGGTGCCGCTGCATTAATTTTGATGAGTGAAGAAAAAGCAAAAGAACTTAATCTTACTCCTTTAGCTGCCATACTAAGTTATGCTGATGCCGCTCATGAACCAGAATGGTTTACTACAGCACCTGCAAAAGCGTTACCAAAGGCTTTAGATAAGGCTAATTTAAAAATAGATGCTATTGATTACTTTGAGTTTAACGAAGCATTCTCTGTTGTTGGCTTAGCTAATATGAAAATTTTAGGCTTAAATGATTCTAACGTAAATATAAATGGTGGCGCTGTTTCATTAGGGCATCCATTGGGTTGTTCTGGTGCTCGAATTTTAGTAACATTATTAAATGTATTGGAGCAAAAAGATGGAAAATTAGGCGCCGCAGCTATTTGTAATGGTGGTGGTGGCGCATCAGCCATAATAGTTAAAAAAGAATAACACATAAAGTGCTTAAAAAAATAAAGCCTTTGCTAACGCAAAGGCTTTATTATATATTAAAAAATGTAATTGACTATCCTTCAATTAACTTTTTTAATCTCATGAAGTTATCATTATCACCTAATGCTCCGTAGATGTTTTTTAATTGCTCCATAATCCCTTGATTACCAGGATTTGTTTTTAAAGAATCTTCTAAAATAGTTGCTCCTTGTCTGAATAAACTATCTTTCTTTTCTTTTAACTCATCATACTTAGCAATATCAGCTCTTGAATTACCTAAAGCATTCATTTCATCAATTAACTCATTACCTTCATTTACATACGTCGTAGAAAGGTTTAATTGTGCATTTACATAACCAGGGTTAATTTCTAAAGCTCTATTATAAGCTTTTCTAGCTTCTTCAATATTACCTTGCTCCATATTCACAACACCAATGTTGTAAAATAAATCTGCATTGTCAGGTTGTAAAGATGTAGCTTCAGCCATTAAAGCCTTAAACTTTTCTTTATCACCTAATTTGAAGTAAAGGTTAGCTTCATTTAAAATCAAGTTTACATCTTCAGGATCATTTGCACGAGCATCTTTGTAAGCACCTAAAGCTTTATCATCTTGACCTAATTGTGTGTATATTAAAGCAATATTCTTTACAATTTCTGCTTTTTTAGATGGTGAAACAACTTCTGCTGGATCTTTATACGTTTTAGACTTTAACATTAAATCTCTTTGGCTTTTAGACATTTCTTCAGTTTCACCTGTAGAAACATTTACAGCAGTATATTTAGTTTCAGCTCCATCATATCCTAAATCTTTCAATTCATTATAATACGTAAGCGCTTGCTCATACTCACCTCCATTAACAGCACTACTTGCTGCATAATACAAGTACACTGTATCTTTAGGGCTTAATTTGTATCCTAAATATAATTTTTCAGCAGCTACTTTGTATTTTTTGTTGCTATTATCTTCTACAGCAGAATTTACTAAATCTGCTGTCATTGCAGAAAGTTTCGTTTTAGTTTCAGCAGTATATTTTGCTTTCCCTGAAGCTTCCTCTGTAGAAATCACACTATTATATGACTCGATAGCTGTGTTAAATGCACTAGCATCACCGTCCTTTGCTAATTTAGCATATGTTTCTCCTTTTAAAAAGTAGAACTGTGCCTTTTGCTTTTCGTCAGCACTTCCCATCAGAGATGAAGCACTTTCTAAAGCTGTTTTAGCTTCAGCAACACTACCTGCCTTTAACGCTTTTTCAGCAGTTTTTAATTCCGTTTTTTGAGAAAATCCTACCATTGTGCAAGAAAATGCTGCAAGTAAAATTAATTTGTTTTTCATTTTTATTTGTTTTAAATATTTAGTGTTTATTCTTCTGTTTTCGTTTCATCAGTATCAAGAGCCGTGCCATTATCAGCTTCACCCTCTTGTTCAAGGCCTTCAATAGCTTCTAATTCTTCGTCATCCTCTTTCATTACTTTCGCTACCGCAGCAATAGAATCGTTACCCTTTAGATTAATTAATTTAACCCCTTGAGTTGCTCTACCCATTGTACGCAAGCTTTCAACAGCCATACGAATCGCAATACCTGATTTATTAATAATCATTAAATCATCTTTATCAGTAACTGATTTAATAGATACTAAACCACCTGTTTTATCAGAAATAGAAATAGTTTTCACACCTTTACCTCCTCTATTGGTAATTCTATAAACTGCTTCACCATCTTCAGGATCATCAATGTATGTACGCTTACCGTAACCGTTTTCAGATACTACAAGTACTGTTTCTTCTTGCGGATTGTTCACCGTTACCATACCAATAACCTCATCTTTATCATTTGCTAGAGTTATACCCCTAACACCTGATGCACCTCTACCCATTGGTCTTGTTTTAGCTTCTTCAAAACGAATAGCTTTACCAGATTTTAGGGCTAGCATTACTTGACTATTACCTGTAGTTAATTTCGCTTCTAAAAGCTCATCACCATCTTTAATTGTAATAGCATTAATACCGTTAGTTCTTGGTCTTGAATATTGCTCTAAAACAGTCTTTTTAACTTGACCTTTTTTAGTCGCCATAATTACATAATGACTATTGATGTACTCTTCATCTTTTAAATCTTGAGTACAAATAAATGCCATTACCTTATCGTCTTTCTCAATATTAATAAGATTTTGTATTGCTCTACCTTTTGATGTTTTACTACCTTCAGGTATTTCATACACACGCATCCAGAAACATTTTCCTTTTTGCGTAAAGAACAACATATATTGGTGGTTTGTACCTACAAATAAGTTTTCTAAGAAATCTTCATTACGTGTAGTTGATGCTTTTTGACCAACACCACCTCTATTTTGAGTTTTGTATTCCGTTAATGGTGTTCTTTTAATATAACCCGCGTGAGAAATCGTAATCACAACTTGCTCATCAGGAATCATATCTTCCATACTTAAATCGCCACCAGCAAAATTAATTTCTGAACGACGCTCATCACCATACTTAGCTTTTACCTCTAGTAATTCTTCCTTGATGATATCCATTCTACGCTCTTTACGTGCAAGAATGTCTTTTAAATCTTCTATCGTCTTTAAAATGTCTTCGTATTCTGCACGTAATTTATCTTGCTCCAGTCCTGTCAATTGACGTAATCGCATTTCAACAATTGCTTTCGCCTGAATTTCTGACAGTTTAAAACGTTCGATTAAATTATTTCGAGCTTCATCAGCATTTGCCGACGCTCTAATAATAGCAATTACTTCATCAATATTATCAGAAGCAATAATCAAACCTTCTAAGATATGTGCTCTATCTTCTGCTTTCTTTAGTTCAAATTCCGTTCTACGAACAACCACTTCATGCCTATGCTCCACAAAATGGTGAATCATATCTTTTACGTTCAGCATTTCTGGCCTACCATTAACTAGTGCTATATTATTTACACTAAATGATGATTGTAAAGCAGTATACTTATATAAAGTATTTAATACAATATTAGGTATTGCGTCTCTTTTAATAATATAAACGATACGCATACCGTTTCTATCAGACTCATCTCTAATAGTAGAAATACCTTCTATTTTCTTATCATTAATAAGGTCTGCAGTCTTTTTAATCATGTCTGCCTTATTCACTTGGTACGGTATTTCAGTAACGATAATACACTCTCTACCTTGAACCTCTTCAAAAGTAGCCTTTGCACGCATTACTACTCTACCTCTACCCGTATGAAAAGCTTCTTTTACACCATCATACCCATAAATAATACCACCAGTTGGAAAATCTGGTGCTTTAATATGAGTGATTAGTTCATCAATCTCAATATCATTATTATCAATATACGCAACAGTACCATCAACAACTTCAGTCAAGTTATGAGGTGGCATATTTGTTGCCATACCTACTGCAATACCTGATGCACCATTTACTAAAAGTGCCGGAATACGTGTTGGTAATACTTTAGGTTCTTGTAAAGAGTCATCAAAATTCAATTGATGATCAACAGTATCTTTATCTATATCTGCCAACATATCGTCAGCTATTTTTCGCATACGAGCCTCAGTATAACGCATTGCTGCAGGGCTATCACCATCAATAGATCCGAAGTTACCCTGCCCATCTACAAGCATATATCTCAAACTCCACTCTTGTGCCATACGCACCATAGCGTCATAAACAGAGGTATCACCATGAGGGTGATACTTACCTAAAACTTCACCTACAATACGCGCAGATTTTTTATGAGCACTCGTAGACCGAACTCCCAACTCGTACATTCCAAATAAAACTCTTCTATGTACTGGTTTTAAACCATCCCTAACATCTGGTAAAGCACGTGACACAATGACCGACATTGAATAATCAATGTATGCGGACTTCATTTCATCTTCAATGTTGATGGGGATTAATTTTTCTCCTTCTGCCATTTATAAAATCTTATATTATTTACTACGTTAAAAAACATGCCAATATACAGAAAATTGAGGCCTTTAACACATTTCTTTAATAGTTTATTAAACAATTTATCAACATTATCCAATCTCAATTATTAATAAATAAAACCTATTAAAATTGGATTTATAGGTTTTTTTACGTCAATTAGATAATGTTTAACGAATATAGGTACGGTATTTGTTCTAGTTTCGGATAGATTTACTATTTTTATTGTTGAAAGGAAAGTATATGGATGATAATTTTTCACCTAGAGTAAAAGATGTAATTGCTTACAGTAAAGAGGAAGCTTTAAGACTTGGTCACGATTTTATTGGTACCGAGCACTTAATGCTTGGCCTATTACGTGATGGAAGTGGTAAAGCAATAAGCATACTTGACGCTTTAGACGTGGACTTAAATCACCTGAGAAGAAAGGTTGAAATTTTAAGTCCAGCAAACCCAAGCGCTAGTCCAATGCAAAAAGACAAAAAGAATTTGCATTTAACAAGGCAAGCAGAGCGCGCATTAAAGACAACTTTTTTAGAAGCTAAACTTTTTCAAAGCTCTTCTATTAATACAGCACACCTATTGTTATGCATTCTTAGAAATGAGAATGACCCAACAACAAAACTACTTCATAAATTGAAAGTAGATTATGATGGTGTTAAAGAACAATTTAAATCTATGATTACAAGTGATGATGATTTTATAGATTCTCCAACTTCAGAATCTTTTCCAAATGACGCTAATGAAGATGCGGATGGAAAAGAAGGTACATTTGGAAGTAGCAGTGCTACACCAAAAGGAAACAAGAAATCTAAAACTCCTGTTTTAGATAATTTTGGCCGTGATTTAACCATGATGGCTGAAGAAAATAAATTAGACCCTGTTGTTGGTAGAGAAAAAGAAATTGAGAGAGTTTCTCAAATTTTAAGTAGAAGAAAGAAAAACAACCCGCTACTTATTGGTGAGCCTGGTGTTGGTAAAAGTGCCATTGCCGAAGGCTTAGCCTTGAGAATTGTAAACAAGAAAGTTTCAAGAATTCTTTACAACAAAAGAGTTGTAACTCTTGATTTAGCTTCTTTAGTTGCAGGTACAAAATACCGTGGACAATTTGAAGAACGCATGAAAGCGGTTATGAATGAACTTGAAAAGAATGATGATATTATTCTTTTTATTGATGAAATTCATACAATCGTAGGTGCTGGTGGTGCCACAGGAAGCCTTGATGCTTCTAACATGTTTAAACCTGCGTTGGCAAGAGGTGAAATACAATGCATTGGAGCCACGACTCTTGATGAATACAGACAGTATATTGAAAAAGATGGTGCATTAGAACGTCGTTTTCAAAAAGTAATTGTTGAACCTACAAGTGTAGACGAAACAATAGAAATACTAAAAAACATTAAAGGTAAATATGAAGATCACCATAATGTTATTTATACTGATGAATCACTAGAAGCTTGTGTAAAGTTAACGAACAGATATATGACTGATCGTTTTTTACCAGACAAGGCTATTGATGCTCTTGACGAAGCTGGTTCTCGTGTTCATATTGTAAATATGGACGTACCTAAGCAAATTCTAGAATTAGAAAAACAACTAGAAGAGGTTCGTGAGCACAAAAACACTGTAGTTAAAAAACAACGTTACGAAGAAGCTGCAAAGCTTAGAGATGACGAAAAGAAAATAGAAAAAGACCTTGCTAGTGCCCAAGAAAAATGGGAAGAAGAAAGCAAATTACATAGAGAAATTGTAACCGAAGATAACGTAGCCGATGTTGTATCTATGATGAGTGGTATTCCTGTAAACAGGATTGCTCAAACAGAAATCACAAAGCTTGCCGAATTACCTGAACTTATTAAAGGCAATGTTATCGGTCAAGATGACGCAGTTGCTAAAGTTGCAAAAGCTATTCAACGTAATAGAGCTGGGCTAAAAGACCCTAACAAACCAATTGGATCTTTTATTTTCTTAGGTCAAACTGGTGTTGGTAAAACACAGTTAGCCAAAGTACTTGCAAAAGAACTATTTGACTCTGAAGACGCCCTTATTCGTATTGATATGAGTGAGTATATGGAAAAATTCGCCATATCTCGTTTAGTTGGAGCACCTCCGGGATACGTTGGTTATGAAGAAGGTGGTCAATTAACTGAAAAAGTTCGTCGTAAGCCTTACGCTGTTGTTCTACTTGATGAAGTTGAAAAAGCACACCCTGATGTATTTAATATGATGCTTCAAGTGCTTGATGACGGATTCTTAACTGATAGTTTAGGACGTAAAATTGATTTTAGAAACACAATTATAATCATGACTTCTAATATTGGTGCACGCCAACTGAAGGATTTTGGTCAAGGAGTTGGTTTTGGAACTTCTGCAAAGAAATCACAAGTAGACAGCCACCAAAAAGGAGTAATTGAAAGTGCTTTAAAAAAGGCTTTTGCCCCTGAATTCTTAAACAGAATTGATGATGTGGTTGTATTTAACGCTTTGGAGAAAAAAGATATTCATAAAATTATTGATATTGAGTTACGCAAATTACTAGCTCGTATTAAAGACATAGGATATGAATTAACTTTATCTGAAAAAGCTAAAGATTATATTGCTGAAAAAGGCTTTGACAAACAATATGGAGCTAGACCTTTAAAAAGAGCTATTCAAAAATATATTGAAGATGCACTTGCTGAAGAAATAGTAAATTCAAAGCTTGAAGAAGGAGATACTATTTTCATGGATCTTGATGAAAAGAAAAATGAATTGACTATAAAAATTGATAAGGCTAAAAAAGAATCTGAAGCTTAATATCATACCATAATGAATAAAAAAGGAAGACTAATGTCTTCCTTTTTTTATTCCATAAATATTCAATCTTCTACAACTCACACATTAAAAAATACCATCTATACATTTTACTCTTTTTTTTACGCAAAAAACTCGTTACTAATTAAGATTACGACGATTAAAATGTAAGCCAAAACTCTCGCTTATAAACTTCAATCAAACAATATTCACTTCTTGAACGATATTTAGGTTTTTTATCTAATATTTTAACACAAAAAACAACTTAAGACTACTTTCGTAAACGAGACAACACTATATAAAATACCGGAGAATGAATATCGGACAATCGAAGAACAAAGTCATCGTTCAAGAGTATATTCTTGAGAGTGGCACCATACAAGTGTACAATGATTACATGGTAGGCATTTTCAACGAAGGAGCTACATTAACAATTGAAAGAGTTTATCAAATAATGGGTATTTCTGAAATACATTTCAGAAATAAAAACTTTGGATATATTAGTCTTCGAAAAAACTCTTACGCTTTAGACCCAGACATCTACAACTATATAAGAGAATTAGATAACTTAAAAGCACTTGCTATAGTTTCTGTTAAAGAAATTGACATGCATAATTTTAAAATTGAAAAGCTTTTCTACAAAAAGCAAATGAAGTTTTTTATAGAGTTTGATAATGCATTAGCTTGGGTAAAAAGAAGAGTTAAAGCTAAGTAAAAAAACTCTAACTCTTAATTTTTATACATTATTCTTGAGGTGATTGTTGCTCCTGCCCACCATTCTCTACTTGCTCTGGAACTTTAAACAAATCAACATAAGCACCACCAATACCATTTATTATGCTTGAAGCTATTAACGACTGATAACCTGTCGTTTCCACAGCTATATCTCCTGATTTTCCATGTAAATACACTCCAAAAATTGAGGCCTGTAAAGCATCATAACCTTGAGCTATTAAACTAGTAATTACACCCGTAAGCACATCACCACTACCTGCAGTTGCCATACCAGGGTTTCCTGTGGTATTTACATATCCTTTATCTTCATAAATTGTAATGGTATTAGCACCTTTAATAATTAAAACACAATCGTGCTTTTTAGAGAATGATTTTGCCTTTTTAAGCTTATCAAAATCGTCTTCCCATGCTCCAATTAATCGTTCTAATTCTTTAGGGTGTGGCGTTAGAACTGTTTTAGAAGGTAAACTTTCTAATAGCTCTTTGTTTTTAGATAGTATGTTTAACCCATCAGCATCAATTACTAAAGGTGTTTTGTTATTACTTAAAAAGTTTGCAAAAGCTGTTTTGACCTCATCCGAAGTTCCTAACCCCATTCCAATACCAATTACTTTTGGCTCAATATCAAATGATATTTCTGAAACTATTTTTTCATTTTCAGCAGTTAACACCATTATTTCAGGCAAAGCAGTTTGAAACGGGATATATCCACATTCAGGAACTAGAACAGAAACCAATCCGGCACCTGTAACTAAACATGCTTTAGAACTCAATTGAACCGAACCTATTTTACCGTAACTACCGCCAATAATTAAGGCATGACCAAAAGTACCTTTATGTGAATATTTTTCTCTAGGGATATAAATTGGCAATACTTCATTTTTACCTATAAGTTCAAAGTCAACATTCGTATTCTGAATATATTCAGGATCAATACCTATATCTAATATTTCCCATTGGTTAGCATATACCCCTGTTTGCGGTAAAAAGAAAACCAATTTAGGCGTCTGAAAAGTCAGCACATGATTTGCTTTTATCACTCCCTCTTCAATACTAGGAACACTATCCGTAAACAAACCAGAAGGCAAATCAACAGATAAAACAAAAGCTTTTGATGTATTAATGTGTTTCATTACATCTACAACCCAAGCATCAGGATTTCTATTTAAACCGATACCAAAAATAGCATCTATGATAATATCTTCAGGACTAATATCTGGTAATTCACAATCACTATTAATAAAATTAGGCCATATTTTTCTATCTTTTAAACGGTCTAGGTTTTTTAAAAAATCATCTGATCGTTTATCACTATAGTTTACAATATGAACTTCTATATTATAACCATGCTCCTGCAAATGTCTTGCAACAGCAACACCATCTCCACCATTATTACCAATACCACAGAAGATCTGAATTTTTACTGGAGCACCTTGCAATCGCATGTGCAACCAATTAAATATTTGAACCGCAACACGCTCCATTAATTCATTACTAGAAAGCTTTTGCTTTTTTATTGTAAATTCATCAGCTTTATAGATTTGTTCTGCACTAAAAATCTTCATTTATTAATAAAATTTGAAATATATTAGAATTTTCGTAAAAATTTGAGAAATCATTTGATAAAGAACTCAAAAATACTACATTTGAGCATATCTTAAAAAGATATAGAGACCCAAAATGGATAGTATATTTAATTTTTCTACAATTAACTTCGCTTGTGATACAACTATCACTATCAGCATCACAACCCCTTTGGGGTAAATTGCTATATATACTCGTCCCGTTTTTGCATATACATGCATCCCTATTTATTTTTCAAAATAACAATCTCATAAAATGAAAATTTTAAAATTTGGTGGTACTTCGGTAGCCAACGCAAAAAATATATCTTTAGTAAAAAACATAGTTGCTAATTCAAAAGCAGACAAAACAATAGTTGTTGTTTCTGCCTTAGGTGGTGTAACTGATTTACTTTTAAACACGGCACAATTAGCTTCTTCTCAAAACGAAGAATACAAATCAATTCTTAAGCAAATTGAAGACAGACATATTGCTACTATAAAAGAATTAATTCCTATTCTAGAACAAAGCACAGTATTAAGTAAAGTAAAAAGTGAATTGAACACACTTGAAACTTTAGTAGAAGGTGCTTTTTTAATTGGAGAAATTACACCTAAACTTTCAGATAAAATTGTAAGTTTCGGCGAGTTGTTATCTTCTTTTATTATTAGCGAATATTTTAAAGCTGAAAAATTAAGCTGTACTTATAAAGACAGTAGAGAAATTATAAAAACTAATAATAACCACGGCAAAGCTATTGTTGATTTTAACATTACAAACAACAACTGCAAAACGTACTTTTCTAAAGTATCAGAAAGTATAATAATCATGGGTGGTTTTATTGCATCATCAACTACTGGAAACTCTACAACATTAGGTCGTGGAGGTTCTGACTATACTGCTGCCATTGTTGCAAGTGCTGTTGATGCAGAAATTTTAGAGATTTGGACCGATGTTAGTGGTATGTATACTGCAAATCCTAAATTGGTAAAACAAGCAGTTCCAATTCCTCATATATCATATGAAGAAGCTATGGAGCTTTCACATTTTGGGGCAAAAGTTTTATACCCACCAACAATACAACCCGTACTTTCAAAAGGAATTTCAATAGTAATAAAAAATACTTTTGATTCTGAAAGTTCAGGTACTTTAATTACAAAAAACAAAAACGAAGAAGGCAAAACCATTCGTGGTATTAGCCATGTTGAAAATATAGCATTAGTATCTTTAGAAGGTTCAGGAATGGTTGGCATCCCTGGAATATCAAAACGCTTTTTTGAAGTTCTTTCTCAAGCAGGTATCAGCGTTGTACTTATTACACAAGCATCTTCTGAGCATTCAATTTGTGTAGGTATTTCAGAATATGATACTGATAAAGCGGTTGCTATAGTAAATGAAGCTTTTGAATATGAAATTTCATTAGGTAAAATCAAACCTACAATAGCTGAGAAAAACTTAGCCATTATTGCGCTTGTTGGTGATAATATGAAAAAACACCAAGGACTAAGCGGTAAAATGTTCAGTGCTCTAGGAAAAAACAATGTAAATATTAGAGCTATTGCACAAGGTGCTTCTGAGCGTAATATTTCTGCTGTAATTGTAAAAGAAGATGTAAAAAAAGCACTAAACACTTTACATGAGCAGTTTTTTGAAGAAAACGTAAAGCAACTAAACCTGTTTGTAATGGGTGTTGGTAATGTTGGTAACAAATTCTTAGATCAAATTCAGCAACAGAAAAAATTCTTAAAAGAGAATTTAAAATTGAACTTAAGAGTTATTGGAATTTCAAACTCTAGAAAAATGTTTTTTGATGAAGATGGCATCAATTTAAAAGAGTGGAAATCTCTATTAGATAATGGTGAGAAAGCTGATAAAAAATTATTTTTTGAAAAAATTCAGAAATTAAATTACAGAAATAGCATTTTTGTTGATAATACAGCTAGTGCAGAAGTTTCTGAAACATATGCTTCATATCTAAAAAACAGCATTTCTGTTGTAACGTGTAATAAAATTGCTTGTTCTTCTGAGTTTAAAAACTATCAAAAACTTAAAGAATTAGCACGCCAGTACAATGCACCTTTCTTATTTGAAACAAATGTTGGTGCCGGTTTACCTATTATAGACACCCTTAAACATTTAATTGCTTCTGGTGATAAAATATTAAAGATTCAAGCAGTACTATCAGGGAGTTTAAACTTTGTATTCAACAACTTTGATGACAAAACCACATTCCATGATGTGGTTAAACAAGCACAAGAAGAAGGCTACACAGAGCCGGATCCAAAAATAGATTTAAGTGGTATTGACGTAATGCGTAAAATATTAATTTTAGCACGTGAAAGTGGTAATAAAATTGATATTGATGAAATAGGGAATACTCCTTTTTTACCTCAAGAAAGTTTAGATACAACAAATAATGAAGACTTTTTTGCAACTTTAGTAAAACACGAAGCTGATTTTCAAAAAACATATAAAGAAGCTACTGAAAAGAATAGCAAACTTAAATATGTTGCGCAGTTTGAAAATGGTAAAGCAAGTGTAGGTTTACAAGAAATACCAAAAGGTCATGATTTTTATAATTTAGAAGGTAGTGATAATATTGTACTTTTTTATACAGAAAGGTATCCTAACCAACCTATGATTATAAAAGGGGCTGGTGCAGGAGCTGATGTTACTGCTTCAGGTATTTTTGCTGATATCATCAGAATAGGTAATTTTTAATTCAACAAAAAAATGAGTGCATACGAGATAAGAGTTTTTTGTCCTGCAACTATTGCAAATGTATCTTGCGGTTTTGATGTATTAGGTCTTGCATTAGATGCTGTTGGAGATGAAATGGTGGTTAGAAAAACTGTAGAAAAAGGTATAAAAATAACAAAACTTGAAGGCCAAAATTTACCATTAGAAACTCTACAAAATGTTGCAGGTGTTGCCGGTTTAGCATTTTTAGCTGCTTGCGATTACGAGGGTGGTTTTGAAATTGAAATTTATAAAAAAATAAAAGCTGGTAGCGGTATTGGCTCAAGCGCAGCAAGTTCAACAGGTGCCGTTTGGGCTATGAATGAGCTAATTGGAAAACCATTTTCACCTTTAGAATTAGTTAAATTTGCAATGGAAGGTGAACGCTTGGCAAGCGGGGTTCCGCATGCTGACAATGTCGCTCCTGCCCTATTTGGTGGTTTTACTTTAGTTAGAAGTTACATTCCATTAGATGTAGTGAAAATTAATACGCCAAGCGAATTATACGCTACTGTTATTCACCCACAAATTGAAGTAAAAACATCAGACTCAAGAAGAATTTTAAAAACTACAATTTCTCTTGAAGATGGTATTAAGCAATGGGGAAATGTCGGCGGATTAATTGCTGGGCTTTTTACTGAAGATTACGATTTAATATCAAGATCACTAGAAGATCATATTGTTGAACCTATCCGTTCTATACTTATACCAGGTTTTGACTCCGTAAAACAAAAAGCATTAGACAATGGGGCTTTAGGTTCTGGGATTTCAGGTTCTGGGCCATCAATTTTTGCTTTAAGTAAAGGTGAAGAAACCGCAAAAAATGTTGCTAAAGCAATGACCGAAGTATACGACAAAATTGGAATCGATTACGATATTCATGTTTCAAAAATAAACTCAGAAGGAATAAAAATAATATAGTAAATAGCTACTTATGAACTTTTACAGTCTAAATAAAAAAGCACCGAATGTAACTTTTAAAGATGCAGTCATAAAAGGTATAGCTCCTGATCGTGGCCTTTACTTTCCTGAAAGTATTACGCCTTTACCAAAAGAGTTTTTTGATAGTATAGAAAACTTAACAAATATTGAAATTGCTTTAAAAGCTATTCGTCAATTTGTTTCTGATGATATTAATGATGAAAAATTAAAAGATATACTTGAAGGCGTTTTAAGTTTTGATTTCCCCGTTATAGAAATTAACGAGAATGTTGGAACATTAGAGCTTTTTCATGGACCAACACTTGCTTTTAAAGATGTTGGTGCTGGATTTATGGCAAGATGCCTTGGTCATTTTTCTGAAGAAAACAAAAATGAAGTGACTGTTTTAGTTGCCACATCTGGTGATACTGGTGGTGCCGTAGCTAATGGCTTTTTAGATGTTGAAGGAGTGAATGTTGTTATTCTTTACCCAAGTGGTAAAGTAAGTGATATTCAAGAAAAGCAATTAACTACACTTGGTAAAAACATTACCGCATTAGAAGTTAATGGTACTTTTGATGATTGCCAAACAATGGTAAAAACAGCATTTTTAGATACTGACCTTACTGATGCTATGCAGTTAACATCAGCAAACTCAATAAATGTAGCACGTTGGTTACCACAAATGTTTTACTTTATGTTTGCTTACAAGCAAGCTAAATCAAAAGGCAAAGAAATTGTATTTTCAATACCTAGTGGTAATTTTGGAAATATTTGTGCAGGTATGATTGCGCAACAATTAGGACTTCCTGTAAAACATTTTATAGCATCAACAAATATAAATGATGTTGTACCTCGTTTTATGGATACCAAAAGTTACGACCCCAAACCATCTCATGCTACAATATCAAATGCAATGGATGTTGGAGACCCAAGTAATTTTATAAGAATCAGACATATTTTTAATGATGATTTTGATCAAATAGCAAAACATTTATCATCATACTCTTATACAGATGAGCAGACTAAAGAAGCTATGAAAAAGCTTTATAATGATTTTAATTACACTGCTGATCCGCATGGAGCCGTTGGATATTTAGGATTGCAAAAATACCAAGAAACAAACCCTGACACTTACGGTATTTTCTTAGAAACTGCACATCCAGTGAAGTTTTTAGATGTAGTTGAAGATACAATTCAAGAAAACATTGAAATTCCTGAAAAAATCATCAAACAGATGAAGAAAAAGAAAAAGTCTATTGAAATATCAACTTATGAAGAGCTTAAAAACTATTTATTAGTAGCTAAGAAATAAGACTATATTTATCTTATAAAAAAAGGGTATTCATTAAGTGAATACCCTTTTTTTTATATTGTAACTTAAGTTTAATCGTGTGTAGCATAAAAATCATAAACTACAACTTCTCCGTAATTATTCTCATCATCAGTATCATCACCTTCTCTTTCAGCATTACTTTGCGTATAATTCCCAATTTTAAAATAAGAATCTTCATATGCTAAATCCATTAAAACAGTAGATCCGTCAGCTTCTACCAAATAATCTGAAGCAGTACCTGCATCAAACTTATCTTTTAATGTACCATCTTCACTATAGTAACAATAATGCTTATCATCAATTACTTCAAATATAACCTCATGAATTGTACCTAATGTGTAGCTTGTTGAAATAGTAACATCTTCACGCAATTGACCACCATTAAAACTTAAAAACAAATGAGAACCTTCTAAACGTAACACCATTGAATCATCAATACCCGCTTCTTTATCTCCATGAATTTGCGTAGCCACTAAATCATCTTTATTAATTGGCAGGTGCGTAATAGCCTGTTTTGCATAAACTATATGAGTACCCTCGGTTGTCCAGTAAATATCACTATCACCATCTTCTGTTCTCTCTCTGAGTTCAGATCTTATATAGCTAGAATTAGGAGTTGTTCCATTATTACTTCGTATTGGAGCTTTAAAAACGATGCCATTTTTATCATCATTTACAAAAAAATATTCGTTGTTATCTTCATCACAAAGTGTTTTATCTTCTTCACCATCAGGATATGTAATTTTCCATTGATCACAATTCACCATTAAATCCGCAGGAATTAAAGCAGTACCTTCTTCCATTGATGTATCACCTTCTTCTACTTCATCATCAACTATTTCTTCATCAGTATCTGCATTTTCTTCTTCTGGCATTAAAATATCAATATCTTCATCCGCATCTGTTTCATTATTAGAACAACTTACAGTACCTAATAACATAAAAGCAAATAGGCAACTTAAATAAAAAGCTGGCCTTAATAACATATTTGTTTTTTTCATAATTTATAGCAATAAAATTTATTTGACAATAACTAAAGACTCAAATTTAGTCTTAATATTTAACGATTAATTACATTAAAAATTGTTTAATTATAACTAGCAACACCTGTAGAACGTAGTATTTCATCGAAAAAAAAGCCCTCGAAAAAATTCAAGGGCTTTAAACAAACATTTAAATTAAAAAAAATGGTTAGTCATGAGAAGTTTCTAACCTGTAAAAAGTTACTTGCTCGTAATCTGATGAGCTTGTAACTGTCTTATTGGCAGAATACAAACCTGCTTTGAAATACATGTAATCATCTTCTAAACCACTATCATTCATATCAAAAGTAGTAGAAGCAAGTGTACTTCCTGATTCATTATAGATATAAACATACATTGTATTACCTACAACTTCTATTTTATAAGAGAATACTTCACCAAGTTCAATACCATCTGACGGACTACCAGCACCTGTGTAATCACCAGCACCTGAACCAGTTTCTTCTACATAATCATCACCAAGTAAGTTTTCAAAAACTTCATCACCATCATTAGGATCATGAGCAAAATAGATTGCACCTTTACTATGACCTGGTTGTTTATGATAGTACAAACGAATTGGCTCATTATCACTTGCATGAATTTGTCCAATAATCACCCTACCTAATTGCGAGGTACTTTCAGATGTTGTTGTAACCCTGTTTACTGTTAAAGTTGCTTCCATTACACCATCAACACCACCTGCTTTAGATTGGTTACTAGAGCTAGATGAACTAAATACCCAGTTATTACCATTAATACCTTGCGTACTAATATCATCATTAGTACCACGTAACATTTCTCTTAACTCAACTCTAGAATATGTTGAATTTGTAGTTGTACCGGCTCCTTTAGGGTAATTTTTAAATACCATTCCACCATCAGAACCTGTATAAAACTGATCTTCAAGCTCAAAACCATCATTAATTTGCTCAACTGTTTTCTCTTCACCTGATGACAATGTTATTTTCCACGTTGAAAGATCAAAGTTTTCAGAAGGCGCCCAACTAGAATTTAAATCTCCAATTGCAACTTCTTCCTCTTCCTCTTCTTCCTCATCTTCAATTTCTTCTTCTAATTCAGATCCATCGATACTACCACTATACACTTGAACTTCTGCTAAAGAAAGGTTGTCTTCCCCTTTTAATTTAATACGCACTCTAGATCCAACAACACCACCAGTACTTAAAATTAAAGACGGGCTAGGTTCTTCTGTAATTGTAGATTTATATACTTGATCTCCATTTTCGTTGTAAACAAATACATCAAAATTTGTTAATCTATCTGTACAACAATCAGTTCTATTCCAAATTACAATATCTCCAATTTCATAATCATCACCTAAACGCACTTGCCACCAAGCTTCTGATTCTATATTTGTACGAGTTACACTATTATCACTACTATCATCACTCCACTCACCAGATGTATTACCATCAATAGCTAATGAAGCTGCTCCTACACCTGAAGTGTTTGTTGACGATTGTTCAGCTGTTCCACTTAAAGCAATGTTTTCAACAGTAGTTGATGCAACATCAATTGGAGTTATTGAAATCCAATTAATATTCCAACCACCACCAGTGGCTAATAATTTTAAAATACTTGAACCTTCTTCTAACTCTACCGTTTTTGAAGTAGTTACCCAACTTTGCCAACCACCAGACGCTGCTTTATTTACGTTCGATAATTTCGTATCATCTTGATAAAAATCAAATTTAGATGTTTCTGTTTTTGAAGCTACTCTAAAATCAAATTTGTAGCTTCCTGATGCAGGAACATCAATTTCATACTCTAAATAATCGCCTTCATCAATCCAACCAACATTTATACCGCCATCTGTATCTGATGTTGTTTCAGTTTTAATACCACTCATGGAATCAAAATTTTCTGCTTCTATCAAAATTTCCGAAGTTGAAGAAATAGAAGTTGATTCTGTAACTGAAAATTCTTGTAAATTTTCTTCATAAAAACTTTCATCCTCAGAACAATTGTAGGTAATTAGTGATGCTGACAATAGTAAAGCACCGTAACTAATTGATTTAATTTTTTTTTTCATTTTTTCTAATAAAATTTGAGTTAAATATTCTCTGGTCAACCAATCTGGTTTTCCAAATTTGAAAGCGCAATATTATAGCCTATGTTAAATTATTCAAAAAAAATTAATTTATTTTAGATGAAATACGTTAAAAAAGATACTATTCCTTAAATATGAGTAATCTAAATCCTACATTTATTTAATTTACTTTAAAGTAATTTTACGTTTTATAAAGATTATTTATGCATTTCATCGATAAAACACAATAATTGTAAATTTAATTTAGTGCGCTTCATCGGTAAATTTAAAGGAAATCACATTTTTACAAACAAAAAAAAGAGGTGTTCACAACTAGATGAACACCTCTTTAGTTTTGTTAAAAAATCACTAATTAATCATGATCTACAAAAAAGTCATAAACAACAACTTCTCCGTAATTATTCGAATTATCAGTATCACTACCTTCTTCATCAGCATTACTCTGCGTGTAATTACCTATTTTAAAATAAGACTGATCATAATCTAAATCCATCAACACCGAACTTCCACTATCTTGAACTAAATAAGCTGATGCATTACCACTTAAATATTTACTTCTTAAATCACCATCTTCACTGTAGTAACAATAATGCTTACCATTAATCACTTCAAAAATCACTTCATGAACTGTACCTAATGAATAGTTAGATTTAACGGTTACATCACTTCTTAATTTATTACCATTAAAACTTAAGAACATGTTTGAACCTTCCAATCTAAGTACCATTGCATCATCAATACCTGCATCTTTATCACCATGAATTTGAGTAGCTACTAAATGGTTTTTGTTGATTGGTAAGTGTGTAATTGCTTGTTTTACATAAACTACATGTGTACCATCTGTTGTCCAATAAATATCTGAACCACCATCTTCTGTTCTTTCTCTTAATTCAGACCTAACATAATCAGAATTAGGAGTAGTACCATTATTACTTCTAATTGGAGCTCTAAAAACCATTCCGTTTTTCTCATCGTTCACATAGAAATATTCATTATTAGCTTCGCCACATAATGTTTTATCTTCTTCACCATCAGGGTATGTTATTTTCCATTGATTACAATTATCCATTAAGTCAGATGGAATTGATGCATTACCTTCTGGTGTTGTTGTACCTGTACTAGTACCAAATATTTGCACTTCTGCTAAAGATAAAGGTGTTGCTGTATTTTTTTGCTTTACCCTAACTCTATCACCAGATACACCTCCTGTATTAATTGTTAAACTTGGGCTTGGGACTTGAGTATAAGTTTCTTTAAAAACTAAAGTATTACTACTATTATATATAAACACATCAAAATTGCTTAATCGACTACTACAACAAGAGTCTGTTCTATTCCAAATTACAACTTCTTCAATTGTAGTATTAGAATTTAATCGCACTTGCCACCAATCTAATTCATTAGAGTTATTTGTATGCGTTACACTACCACTACTCCATTTACCATTAGTATTACCATCAATGGCTAATTCTGCACCACCTGCAACACCTGAATAATCTGAAGATTGTTCAGCTTCACCAGCTAAGGCTAAATTTTCACTTAAGGTTACAGCTGCAACATCAACCGGAGTAATTCTAATCCAATTAATATTCCAACCACCACCGGTCGCTAATAATTTTAAAGTACTTGAGCCTGCTTCTAAATTTACAGTTTTAGAAGTAGTTACCCAAGTTTGCCAACCACCTGTTGCCGCTTTGTTTACATTAGATAGCTTTGTATTATCTTGGTAGAAATCAAATTTAGAGGTATTAGTTCTCGAAGCTACTCTAAATTCAAATTTATAACTACCTGATGCTGGTACATTAAAATCATACTCTAAATAATCTCCAGTGTCTATCCAGCCAACATTTGTACCGCCCCCAGTATCTGATGTTGATTCGGTTTTCACACCGTTCATTCCGTCATAATCTTCAGCTTGAAAAGTCAAAGCTGAAGATGTTGAGACGGTTACTTCTGCTACTGCAAATTCTTCTAAATTCTCCTCGTAAAAATTTTCCTTTTCTGTACAGCTGTACGTAAATATTGTTGCTGATATTAGCAACGCTCTTACGCACAATGGTTTAATAATTGTTTTCATTTTCATTGTAAGTTGAGTTAATATTAATTTAAAAAAACAAATTGGTTACCCAATTTGGATAACCAATAATAGAGCGTATATTGTAATATTCAAAATAAAAAGTTAAAATTTAGATGAAATGCACAATATTTTATTGAAATTTTACATTTTTTATAAAAATTAACTTGCAAACTGCTAAATATTCATCTTCAATTTTAAGTAAGCTTAGTCTAATATATTTTCAATAATTTTGAAGCTTAAAATCTGATATATGAAAAATACCGCTTTAACTCAATTACATGAACAACTAGGCGCCAAACTGGTTCCTTTTGCAGGCTATAATATGCCTGTATCTTATGAAGGTGTAAATATTGAACATGAAACGGTTAGGAATAGTGTTGGTGTTTTTGATGTTTCTCACATGGGGGAATTTTTAATAAGTGGCCCTAATTCTTTAGCTCTTATTCAAAAAGTAAGCTCTAATGATGCTACAAAATTAGAAATAGGTAAAGCTCAATATAGCTGCATGCCTAATGAAACTGGTGGTATAGTTGATGATTTAATTATCTACCAAATTAAAGAAGAACAATATTTATTAGTAGTAAACGCATCAAATATTGATAAAGACTGGAATCATATTTCAAAATACAATAAAGAATTTAATGCTGATATGCGCAATATATCAGAAGGGTATTCATTATTAGCTATTCAAGGTCCAAAAGCAGTTGATGCAATGCAATCATTAACATCAATAGATTTAGCCGCTATTAAATTTTATAATTTTAAGGTCGCTGATTTTGCAGGTATTGAAAATGTAATTATTTCAGCTACAGGTTACACAGGTTCTGGTGGATTTGAAATTTATTGTAAAAATGACGAAGTTGAACAGGTTTGGAACAAGGTCTTTGAAGCTGGAGAAAATTTTGGCATTAAACCTATAGGTTTAGCCGCTCGAGATACATTACGTTTAGAAATGGGGTATTGTTTATATGGTAACGATATTAATGATACTACTTCTCCTTTAGAAGCTGGTTTAGGCTGGGTTACTAAATTCTCTAAAGATTTTGTCAACAGTGAAAACTTAGCAAAACAAAAAGATACTGGAATTTCAAAAAAACTAATTGCTTTTGAATTAGATGAAAGAGGAATCCCTCGTCATGATTATGATATTGTAAACGAAAACGGCGAAAAAATTGGTATTGTAACTTCAGGTACTATGTCACCTTCATTGAGCAAAGGTATTGGCTTAGGTTATGTTCCTGTTGATCAAAGTAAAATAGGTTCTAAAATTTATATTCAAATTAGAAAAAAAGCTGTGCCTGCAACAGTTATTAAATTACCATTTTATAAAAGTTAATGATTGACTACACTACTATATTAAATACAATTCACAAAGAAGCTTCTACCTCAAAAAGCAAAGGTGAGATAGCTACTTACATACCTGAACTATCAAAAATTGATGTCAACAAATTTGGCATTCATTTAATTGATAAAGATAAAAATGAGTTTTCTTCTGGTGATGCACAAGAGAAATTCTCTATACAGAGTATCTCTAAGGTTTTATCATTGAGTCTCGTTTTAAGCTTAATTGGTGAGGATTTATGGAAACGTGTTGATGTAGAGCCATCTGGTGACCCTTTTAACCATTTATCACTTTTAGAACTTGAAAATGGAATTCCAAGAAATCCTTTAATTAATGCAGGAGCTATTGTAGTTGCTGATATTTTAATTTCAAAGCTAAAAAACCCGAAAGAAAATTTTTTAACTTTTATTCAAGATATTTCAGGCGATAAAAGTATTAACTTTGATGAAAAAGTTGCTCAGTCAGAAAAAGAAACTGGGTTTAATAATTATGCTGCTGCTAATCTTTTAAAGTCCTACGGCAATTTAAAAAATGATGTAGATACCGTTCTTGACTTTTATTTTCATCAGTGTTCTTTAACAATGACTTGCGCACAACTTACCAAAGTGTTTTTTATATTTATGAATCGCGGTAAGTGTTTGCAAAACAAAACCTATTTAACCACCAGCCAAGTAAAAAGAATTAACGCTATTATGTTAACCTGCGGTTTTTATGATGAAGCCGGAGAATTTGCTTTTGAGGTCGGCTTACCTGGAAAAAGTGGTGTTGGTGGTGGTATTGTAGCACTTTTACCAAATCATTTTTGTGTAGCAACATGGTCTCCTGGTTTAAACAAAAAAGGAAACTCTAAATTAGGCATGCTAGCATTGGAAAGATTAACGACAGAAACACAACAGTCAATATTTTAATATTTGGAAAAGAAAAGAATTCTTATTCTTGGAGCCAGTGGTTTCATTGGCAACGCTATATATAAAGAGTTATGTAACTACTTTAACACGTTTGGCACCTATAATGCTGCAAGAAGGTCTTTTGAGAGTAATAAACAATTTTTTAAATACAATTTAGAAGAAGATGATGTTTTTGATGTTTTAGGAGAAACTAAACCAGACATTGTTATTTCAGCCTTACGAGGAAATTTTCAAGAACAGATTATCGCTCACCAACATTTGGTAGAGTATGTTTTAAATAAAAAATGTAAATTATTTTTTATCTCTTCAGCCAATGTTTTTGATGCCTATAGCAAATACCCTTCTTATGAGTACGACAAAACATTATCAGAAAGCATTTATGGTCGGTTAAAAATAAAAATCGAGAATATGCTTTTACGTATCCCAAAAGAAAAAATGGTGATTTTAAGAGTGCCAATGGTTTTTGGCAACGGTTCACCTCGCGTAAAAGAAATGAAAACGAACATTAGTAATAATGAACCTGTTGAAGTATTCCCTAACTTAATAATGAATGTCACTAACGACACAAAACTAACACAGCAAATTCATTATCTAATTAGTAAAGATAAAAGTGGAATTTATCATTTAGGAAGTAATGATTTGGTACATCATGATGAGTTTATAAATGAAATTTTAAAACGAGTGGGTAGCTTTAACCCTTTATTCAAAAGAGTTTACACCACTAATGAAGAGCGCTATTTAGCAGTATTGCCAAAAGACAATAAATTACCAAAAAACTACCAAACCACTTACGAAGAAGTAATTGAAGAACACGTAATCGGATAAAATATAGATTTATGGAAAAGCTTGATTTAAAAAACATTGAAAAAGAATTAGAACAATTAGAAGGTTGGGAATATGTTGATGGAGCTATTGAAACATCATTTGAATTTGCCGATTTCAAAGATGCATTTTCGGTAATGACAAGAATTGCTTTTGAATGTGAAGCACAAAATCACCACCCAGAATGGACAAATGTTTACAACTCACTTCAAATTAGATTAAATACGCACGATGCTGAAGGTGTAACTGAAAAAGATTTCAAATTAGCCAAAATCATTGAGTCTATTATACAAAGTGAATAAGATTGCACCAATATTACACTTGTTCAAGTATTAAATTATATTAAATTTGTAAAACTAATTTTATAATCACTTTTAGAAATGGGAAGAGCTTTTGAGTTTAGAAAGGCACGTAAAATGAAAAGATGGTCTGCAATGTCTAAAGCGTTTACGCGTATTGGAAAAGATATTGTGATGGCAGTAAAAGAAGGTGGTCCTGACCCAGATTCAAATGCCAGACTAAGAGCTGTTATTCAAAATGCGAAATCTGTTAACATGCCTAAAGATAATGTTGAACGTGCTATAAAACGTGCGAGTGACAAAAGCTTAGGTGATTTTAAAGAAGTACTTTTTGAAGGTTATGCACCACACGGTATTGCTATTTTAGTAGAAACAGCAACTGACAATAATACTAGAACCGTAGCCAATGTGCGTAGCTACTTTAACAAATGTAATGGAAACATGGGAACTTCTGGTTCTGTAGAATTTATGTTTGACCATACGTGTAATTTTAGAATACCTGCTGAAGGTATTGACCCTGAAGAACTTGAATTAGAAATGATTGATTTTGGTGCTGAAGAGGTTTTTGCTGATGATGACGGAATTTTAATTTACGCTCCTTTTGAAAGCTTTGGTGCTATTCAAAAAGAATTAGAAACAAGAGAAATTGAAATATTATCTTCTGGTTTTGAACGTATACCACAAGTAACAAAACCTTTAAATGAAGAAGAAGCTGCTGATGTTGAAAAACTACTAGAGAAGCTTGAAGAAGATGATGATGTGCAAAATGTATATCACTCAATGCAAGAATAATTTCTATTATAATATAATATTAAAAAAGCCTGTTGATTAAATCAACAGGCTTTTTTTTAAAACACTTAAAAAAACTTACACTAAATTCTTTTATTAGTTTGAGTAGAAGTATAATGAAGAAGCACTTGCTAAAGTATTATTAATGCTTGGTGCAATATCTCCACCAGCACTAGCATTTGAGAAAGCTAATACTTTACCGCCTCCATTTGCTGCTTCTGCTATAAAAACAGTTTCAGAGTCTGCATCATATTCAGTAGCAACAGGATTACCCAAAAAAGTACTACTACCTGATACTCTTACTTGATTGTTAGCTAAAACCATAGTTTCACCATCTGCAACAGCATTAAATTTAGAATCAAAATCAGTTATAATATGAAAAGCACCATCACTATCAGAGGCAGCATCACCTACATCAGTTAAAATCATAGTTCCATTATCATATGCTAAACCATGCGTTCTCACGATACCTTCAATTGCAATTCTTTTTGATGCACTTACAACAGCATCAGTTGTATTTGTAGCTGTAAAACTAGTATATACTGCTAATTCATTAGTCTTATCAACTACAGCGTATAAATCATCACCAACAAACTCGATTCCCCACAACGCAATATCCGTAGTAATGATATTTCTTAGAGTTATAGATCCATCTGCGATTGTATACACAAATAATCTTCCATCAGCAGTTTCTGTATCACCATCAACATCTGCATTATCAGCTACAACAAGGTAATCACCATTTACTGCTATATCTCTAGGGCTCTCTACATCAGAAGAACTAGAAAAAGAAGCAGAAATTGTTGTACTAGCCAAATAGGTAGAAATTCCCGAATACACGTTTAATTGGTTTGAAGATCTTGAAGCCTGAATAATTTCATCAGAATCTTCATCATAATAAATACCTTCTGCAGCGTCTGAACTTGTAGTTAATGTTTTCACATCACCAGTATTCATATCATATATAGTAACTTTACCGTCTGAATTGTTTGAAGCAAATAATTGCGCAGTTTCAAATTCTGTATCTACAGTTGAGCTATCATCGTCATTATTATCACATGAAATTAACGTTAATGAAGTAATTGCCATGGTAAGGCCGAAGTTAAAAATTGAATTTTTCATTTTCTTTGTTTTTTATAATTTCCCATACTTACGAGACTTTTATAAACAGGGTTTTAAAAAAATGAAAAAAATTAATCTACAATGAAACTTTTTTTAGGAATCCGACCTAGCACCCCTTTAAAAAAAGACTTATACAACTTAAAATCAGCTTCTTGATCATCAGTTGTAAAATAAGGCTTAGATATTTTTATTTGTTTTTTTCCGTAGTCAAATGCGACCATTACCACTGGAACTTCAGCTTTTTTTGCTATAAAATAGAATCCTGTCTTCCATTCTGTAACTTTATCTCTTGTTCCTTCTGGGGATAATGAAAGCCTAAACTTTTCTTTAGATTTAAAAATAGCCGCAATTGCAGAAACTGTATCACTATTTTTATTTCTAATAATAGGCGCACCACCAACTTTTTTTAAATACCAACCAATAGGCCCTACAAACAAACTTTTTTTACCAATAAAATTTATTTCTTCTTGCCATATTTTACGAACTAATAATCCTAAAAAAAAATCAGAATAACTTGTATGCGACACAACAATCATAACGCATTTTTTAACATCAGGAAAATCACCTACTAGTGACCAACCCATTATTTTAAAATAAATAAATTTTGCAATTGCGTGCATCTGAACTATATCAATTTATAAAGTGATAATAATTTATCATAAGTCATAATTTCTTTCCAGTTTTCACCTAGAGCATTCTCCCAAAGTGGTGCCAACCCAAAAGAAACATTTATCATAGTTTCAAACTGTTCATCAGTTAAACCTGCACATACCCCTTTAGGCAATTTGATTTGATGTTTTTCTTGCATTTGTTTAAAAACTTTTACCCCTTCAGGATAAAATTCTTCCAAATATTGAAAAACTAAACAATTACCAATACCATGCTTTACACCTAATACATAAGCCAAACCATAACTCATTGCATGGGCAACACCTACTTGGCTATACGCAATACTCATGCCACCATGCCAAGAAGCCATCATTAATTTATCACGAGAATCTTCAGCTGAAATATTGCTTAAATACACTTCTTTACAAAGTTCTAAAGCTTTTTCACCATAGCTCTGGCTAAAAGCGTTTAAATAGGTCCCGTTTAATGACTCTATACAATGAATATAACAATCCATACCCGTATAAAACCATTGTTCTTTTGAAACCCCTATAGTTAAATTAGGATCAAGAACAACTTGATCAAAAGGTGTAAAATCGGAATTAATACCTAATTTTTTTTCAGGCCCCATTAAAACAGTAGTTCTTGAAACTTCTGCTCCTGTTCCTGATATTGTCGGGATACCAACATGGTAGATAGCAGGTTTTTTCACCAAATCCCAACCTTGATAATCTACTGAACTACCCGTATTTGTTAGCATAATTGCTACAGCTTTAGCCATATCGAGCAAAGTACCACCGCCAATACCTATAATTCCGGAAGGAAGTTCAGCAAAGGTTTCTTTTATAATAGCTACAACAGCATCAACTTGTGCCGTTTTTGGTTCTTCTTCTGAAGAAATAAATATAATTTGATCATCAAAAAGCAACGGTATTTTTGAAATCAACTCTTTTGTTTCAAAAACATCATCAATTAAATATATAAAAGGAGCTTCTGAGTTTTTGCGTTTTGGCATAAGTATTTCTCCTAGTTGAGAAAAACTATTATCACCAAAAACAACTCTTGGTACCATCGGAAAATTCCTGTACTTCATTAACTAAACTGTTATTTATAAGAATTTAAAAATTCTTGAAAATTTTCTAAAAATTGCCCTACATGATAACCATCAACTAAGGCATGATTAACACTCACAGCTACTGACATTTCTAACTTATCATTAACTTCAGTCACTTTACCAAAAGCTAACTTGGGCACTGACTCTTTTTGGCCACTAACTGGTTCTTTATGTCCTGTAAAATCTACCCAAGGCATTGCAGAGCAATAAATACAATCTAAAGTATTGGTGGGCGGAAAAAGTGTATTTGAATTTAAAATGCGTTCTTTTTCTAGTTGTACGTTTTTTATAAATGAATTTAAGTCTTCATTATAATTCACAAACGTGAAACCAAAAGTTTGATTAGGTCTTATCATTGTTGCCGATGCATGAATTACATCATATCTAACAACTTTATCATCTTCAATTCTATATTTAAAATTTTCGACGCTATTAATGGCTTGCATACATGCATGTAAATACACTCCAAAAAATGATAGTTCATTTTTTTTAGCATATTGTTTTGCAACTGTTACATCAACCTTTGAAGTTACCGCAAAATAAGGATCTGAAAATGTATTAAAAAACTCATAATGTTCTTTTCTATTCCAAGTATCAATAGCAATGACTTTCATAAATTACACTAATTTTAAAAGTTCACTCAACCTACCAATGGTTTGATAGTCTTTTCCTTTTGTATCATTATCAGTCACTGTTTCATGTTCCCAAGTGGTATGAAAAGGCACATGAATTGCTTTTGCTCCTAAATTAACAAGCGGTAAAACATCAGAACGCAAAGAGTTCCCAATCATTAAAAACTCATTAACATCAATTTCTAAATGATCTAAAAGGTTTTGATAATTAGTTTCTTTTTTATCACTTAAAACTTCAACATGATGAAAATATTCAGATAAATTGGACATTTCAACTTTACGTTCTTGATCTAACAAATCACCTTTGGTTAAAACAATCAATCTATATTTCTTTGAGAGCTCTTTTAAAACATCTTCAACATCATCTAACAATTCCACAGGGCGCGTAATCATATGTTTACCTATATTTAAAATGGCTTCCATAGTTTCATTAGAAACTTTTTTATTAGACAAGTCTAAAGCCGCTTCAATCATAGAAAGCATAAAACCTTTTACGCCATAGCCGTATAGATTTAGGTTTTTAATTTCCATTTTAAAAAGCTCTTGATCTATTTTATTTTTGGTTTCATAACCTTCTAGCAAACTAGCAAACTCTTCTTCTGCATCTCTAAAATAGGTTTCATTTACCCATAGTGTATCATCGGCATCAAAACCAATAACCTTAATATTACTATAATCTATTTCCATGCTTTCTTTGCTCTTTCTAAATCTTCAGGAGTATCAATTTCAATACCCGTCACATCGGTTTCAACCATTTTCAATTTTTTTCCATATTCTAAATATCGAATGGCTTCAATTTTCTCACTTGCTTCTAATTGTAACATTGGCAACCTTTGAAAGTCCATCAATGCACGTTTTCTAAAGGCATAAATACCTTTGTGTTTGTAATAAATACTATTAACTTCCTTAGCTCTTGGGTATGGTATTGGCGAACGAGAAAAGTATAAAGCAAAGTTATTAGTATCTACAATAACCTTTACCGTATTAGGGTTACTAATTTCATCCCAATCTGTAATTTTTACCATTAACGAAGCTAAATCAATCTCTTTTTCTGGATCTTCATCAAAAACGTTTAAAACACTTGCTAAACTTTCTTTATCCGTAAAAGGTTCATCACCTTGAACATTTACGATGATATCTACATCCATACTTTCAACAGCCTCTGCAATACGATCGCTACCACATTCGTGCTCTTTTAAACTCATAATTGCTTTACCGCCTGCATTTACAATTACATCATAAATAATTTGGCTATCGGTCACCACAAAAACATCATCAAACAAGCTAGTATTTACTGCTGCTTCATAAGTTCTCAAAATGACTGGTTTGCCCTGTAAATCTTGCATTAATTTTGCAGGAAAACGAGATGCCGCATAACGCGCGGGTATCATTGCTATTCTTTTCATTAATTCTATAAGAATTTAAATTTTTGTATTTCGAGGTCGTATTTTTCTGTAAATCCAGAATATAAATGATAAGATAATCACTACCAAAACCCCTGCTAAAACTGGTGCAAATATAGATGCTGTAGATACAACTACCGCTGTACCTGTCTCAATTGTTGAAACTATTGGATTTGCCAAACCACCCGTTGTTGTAGTTGAAGCCAAACGACTTGTTGCTGATGCTCCTTTGATTGCTGTTGCAGTACCGCCACCAGCTATAATTGCTAATGACCAAGTAACTACTGGATCTAAATTAGCTACTGTTGAAACCATTACTGCTGTACCTGCAATACCTGCAAGAGGCACTGCCAAACTGTCTAACAAATTATCAACCCAAGGAATAAAATATGCAAATATCTCTACTATTGTCGCTACACCTAAAGCAATAACTGCCGCCAAACTCCCTATCCACTCCCAACTATTATTTAAGTCCCAAAAATTAAAATAAGAAGCTAAACTAAGCGCAAAAAGTGGTAAAAAAACACGAAAACCTACCGAAGCAGCTAAACCAACCCCTAAAAAAATACTTAAAATAGTTTCTGTAGTCATGTTATTCGTTTGAGCAAACTAAAATACATTATTCTGAATCAAGAAAAAAATCATTCTTAAAACCTATTAAATACAATTTACTTTTCGCTCTTGTTAATGCAGTATACAACCAACGCATATTTTCTTTATCCATCCCATTTGGCATGTATGGTTGCTCTACAAAAACAGTATCCCACTGTCCACCTTGCGATTTATGACAGGTAATTGCGTAAGAGAATTTCACCTGTAAAGCATTGAAAAACGGATTGTTTTTTACAGCCAAAAACTTTTTATATTTTGATGTTTCGCCTTCGTAATCCTTCATTACCTCTTGGTATAATCTATTTCCGTCTTCGTATGGTAAAGATGGTGCCTCGGCAGTAATTGTATCTAATAACAAAACAGTTTCAAAAGGTGGTTGATTTGGGTAATCAACCATTTGCACTTTTACTTCGGCAAATTTAAAAGTGTATATTTCTTTTATTGAAAAAATTTCAAGCACTTCAATAATATCACCATTGGCAATAAAGCCTGCTTCAGTATTTGGCTTTAACCAGAAATAGTTATTCTTTACTACCATCATGTAGTCACCTACCGCCAAATCATGTTCTAGAAATAAAATACGTTGTCTTATATTTTCATTATATAAATTGGCTCTTTTATTAGAGCGGACTATAAAGGCTGTTTCCTCTTTTCCGTTCGTGACATAAGAATCATCAATTGCTTCTAGAATCTCATTTCCTTCAATTAAACGAACAATATCAACAAACGGAGCAACATCAAATTTAAAATCATCATAAAATTCACTTTGCAATTGCTCCCTAAGATTGGTAGCATTATATAAAATTCCAGAATCTTCTGCTTGACGCACTACTTCATTCAGCTCTAAAACCTTTACTTCTTTATTATAATTCAATGATAATCTATCTGCATCTAATGCTGGACTTAAATCTAGCCGAACTGGTGGTAATTGGGCTGTGTCACCAATTAAAATTAATTTACAACCATGACCAGCATAAACATATTGAATTAAATCATCTAACAAAGATCCATTTTCAAAAAGTTTAGAGTCTGCAGGAGTATCTGGTATCATTGAAGCTTCATCAACAATAAAAATAGTATTCCTATGTTTATTGGGCGCTAAAACAAACTGCACGCCTGATCCACCACTCTGTTTACGAGGTACGTAAATTTTTCTATGAATAGTATACGCCTGAGTTTTTGAGTAGTTTGACATTACTTTAGCCGCACGACCCGTTGGAGCCATTAAAACAGTTTTCATAACTGTGTGCCATAAACTAGACACCATTGTACCAATTATAGTAGTCTTACCAGTTCCAGCAAATCCCTTTAATAAAAAAAGACCATCTTTTTCTTTTGACAAAACAAAATCTGCCAAATCTTCAAGAGCAAGACCTTGTTTTAGTGTTGGAGTATGTGGAAATTTATCTTTTAAAATAGCGCTGAAACTAGCTGGAGTAAGGACTTTCATAGAACATCAAAGATAATAATGATTTTTAAGCACAAATACTTTTGTGATTAAAAAAAAATTGTAGATTTGTGACAACGACATAATTTAAAATAATACTATATAATGAAAACTGTTTTACAAATTGTACTTTGGATTGCTGCACTTGGATTTGGATACTTGATTTATCAATCTGTAAATGCACCAATCGAATTTGCTAAAGTTAAAGAAGAAAGATTCCAAAAAGTAATCAATTCTTTAAAAGATATTAGAAACGCACAAGATGCTTATAAACTTTCTAATGGAACATTTGCAAAAGATTTTAAAACATTAATAAACTTCATTGACAACGGTAAATATGTTATCACACAACAAAGAGATACATCTTACTTAGAATACAATGAAGATTTTGGTATTGATATGCTTACAGAAAGAAAAATTATTGATACTTTAGATTTTGTTGCTGTAAAAGATTCTTTATTTAAAAAAGATAGTCGTTACAAAACTTTGATGAATGTTCCTGGAGCTCCAAACGGAGAAAAATTCCAAATGACAGCTAAGCAAATCGAAAAAAGTGGCTACCAAGTACCAGTATACGAAGTTTTCACTCCTAAAGAAGTTGTTTTATATGATCAACCAAAAGATTTAGTTGCTAGAGAAAAAAGTCACGTAAATGTTGAAGAGGTTAATGGAGCTACAATTAAAGTTGGTTCATTAGAAGAGGTAAGTACAAATGGTAACTGGCCACCGATATATGACAGAAAAAGAGACAAACAATAGTATAAAAAGCTCAACTTTGAGCTATATAAAATTGTCCATTCAAATTAGTTTGAATGGACTTTCTTTTTGTGTTTTAGATACTATTAAAAACACAATTATCAAACAAGAAAGCTTACATTTTGATGAGGAACAAATTCCTTTTCAAGTTCAAAAAAAATTAGAAGAGCTATTAGTAAGTAATGGTATTACAAAAATGTCTTTCTCTGATATTATTGTAATCCATAACAATATGCTTTTCAGCCTTGTACCAAAAGCTTTGTTTGATAAAAATGAATTAGCAAACTATTTAAAGTACAATGCCAAAATACTTGCAAACGATCATTTAGATTTTGATGAGATTACAGCATACGACATGGTAAATGTATATGTACCATTTGTAAACATCAACAATTATATTTATGATCTTTTTGGTGAGTTTGAATACAAACATAACGGTACAATTTTAATTGAAACTTTATTGAATAACTTCAATAGTGGTAAAGAACCTATTTGCTATGTACATGTTTTAGAGAATCAGCTAGATATTACTGTTATCGCTAACAAGAAGTTATTATTTTTTAATAGCTTTAGCTTTCAAACAAAAGAAGACTTTATCTACTACATACTTTTTACCATTGAGCAGTTAAAGTTAGATACCGAAACAATTAAAGTAAGGTTATTTGGCACCATTGAAGAAGATGATGATTTATACAACATATGTTATAAATACATTAGAAACATTGATGTTTACATCCCTTCAAAACTATCAAACCATACAGAAAACAGTAGTGATAACACTATTGACTTTACCACAATAAGTGCTTTTTAATGCGAATAATATCAGGAAAATATAGAGGAAGAAGACTTGTTGCTCCAGCAAAATTACCTGTGAGACCAACAACAGATATGGCTAAAGAAGGCCTATTCAACATATTAAATAACGATTATTATTTTACCGATATATCTGTTTTAGATTTGTTTTCTGGCACAGGAAATATTGCCTTTGAATTTGGATCAAGAGGATGTACCAACCTAGTTAGTGTTGATGCTCACCAAGGTTGTGTAAAATTTATTACAGATACTGCCGAAGCTCTTGATTTACCTATTACAACTATTAAAAGTGACGTGTTTAATTATCTTGAAAAAGCATTAATTAAAGCTGATGTAATTTTTGCAGATCCACCCTACGATTTAGACATTGAAGATTTTTCTAAAATACCAGAATTAGTGTTTGAAAAAAAAATGCTTTTGGAAGATGGTGTATTGATTATAGAACATTCTAAACACACAGATTTATCATCATTACCAAATTTTACAAAACAAAGAAAATACGGTGGCAGTGTTTTTAGTTTTTTTGATGCAGTTTAATTTTTTTGACCTATAATACCAACTAAGATAATTAAGCGTTAGTTATAATAAAAATATACAACCAATGAATAACTTAAGCTTTCCTTTAAAATTCGTATTTAAAATTTCGTCATTTAGCAATGATTTTACTGCAACAGATGCCAACGGACAAACAGTTGCCTATGTAAAACAGAAAATGTTTAAACTAAAAGAAGCAATTTCTATTTACGAAGATGAAACAAAATCAAAAGTCAACTTCAAAATTAATGCTGATAAGTGGATAGATTTTTCTACCGCTTATAGTTTTACAGATGCCAACGGCAGTGAATTAGGCAAAGTTGCCAGAAAAGGATGGGCATCAATATGGAAAGCTAAATATGAATTAATTGACCAACATCAAAAATTACAATATCACATTCGTGAAGAAAACGCTTGGGTAAAAGTTATTGATAGCTTAATGGGTGAAATACCGATTTTAGGTATGTTTACCGGCTATTTATTTAATCCTTCGTATATAGTTACCGATTTAGATGGAAATAATGTTGCTCGTTTAAAAAAAGAAGCTTCTTTTTTCGGTAGAAAATTTGAAGTAAATAAATTAACCGATATAGATGTTGACGACGAACAAAGAATATTACTAGGCTTAATGATGATGATTCTTTTAGAAAGAAGAAGAGGTTAATTGTTAAAACACCTAGACTTATAAACCTAAAATAGGTAGCACTGGATTGTTATTCTCAAAAGCATAACACCTCCAGAAGCTACCTTCTTTTTTATACTTCCAAGCTATTTCTCCTGTTTCCGTTATTTCCCAAAACCCATAATCACTCTCACAAATTAATGTATTCCCATTTAACAATCTTACAGCACTAGAAACTCGCTCACTAAACATATTTGAATCTGTAAAACTCCAAACAACATTTGGCTCATTATCAGTATTCGCTATAAGATTAAAATTTTCAGGAATTTCTAATTCATACGCAGTAGACTGCTGAGCAGTTCTCCCATTATCAAAAACCATTAAATTACCTTCACCAGGAAAACCAGCTTCAATTAAATTAGGAAAATGGTTACGATCAAATATTTGCTCTCCCATTAAATTATCATAAGCTTTAGGATTCCCAAAGCGATATATCAAATCACCACCTAGATTATAAGTACCACCAACAAAGCCAGATGCTTCTTCGGTAGTTGTGCTATGATCAATAACCCAAACTTCGCTATAGTAATTAACACTTAAATAAATTATATCTTTATTTGAATCATACTCAATAGCATTAGCATGCATGATATCGCCATTTGGCTCATCATAATAATTTATATCAATCTTATTAGGGTATTCCGATATTTCAGCATAACTATCAAAACCTTCATTTAAATTCTGAATAATATGATCCCAACTTCTCCATTCCCAAACAATTTCTTTAGTAACATAGTCAACCTCTATTAATTTTTCAGGAAATAAATCATGATTAACAAATACACCTTTACTTGCTGCTAATTCTGGAGAAATTCTTTCCCAAGCCATTATTAAAAGGTTTCCGTTAGGTAAAAGTTCCACATCATGGTGCGCAAGAAAATCATCAGAATTATAAGTATACTCCCATTCAATAGAACCATTTAAGTTAATAATCTGAACAATTCCTCCATAACCACCAAAACTAAACGAAGTATTATCTGGTTTGAATATTCCTAAAACTTGTCCCGTTGGTAAAAGCTCTAAGTCATTTCCTAAATTGTTATCAAAATTCCAATTATACAATTCCTCACCGTCTTTATTAACCACATAGGCTACGTCACCTCCATTTTCAACAACAAAAACAAGACTTTCTGATATTACATCAGCATTATAAACTTCTAAATTCTCAGGGGTGTCATTTTCTTCATCCAATTCAACATCAACTAGCTCTTCATTTTCTTGATTGTTCTCTACACTAGAATCATTATCACAATTGAAAAACAATAAAATTGATAAAAACAAAAATAAATGTTTCATGGTGAGCAGATTAAATGTCAGACAGTTATAAATAAAAATAGCAGGCCATAAGCCGGATTCTGTAAACCCTAAACTAGGTTCGGGGTTTTCCTTATCATTTATCTCGACTTTTAGTTACCCAAAAGCTCTAACCGCCTACCCTTCAGCACGAGCGTGCCGCTCTTAAAGCTGATATACATGACGTTTCACCGTATAGAGTTTACCTGGTTTCACTACAGCATTATCTGTACATACTTTCTGTTGCACTAGTCCTATTCAATTAAGAATGACGGGCGTTACCCGCTATACTGCACTATGGTGTCCGGACTTTCCTCGTTTTGATTGCTCAAACCGCGATAAGGTAGCCTGCTAATAGCAAAGGTAACTCAATTGTTGATAAATAAGCTGCTAAATTTATTCAAATCGTTTATAAAACAACTTGCTATATTTATATTTGTAATACGTTGTTTTCACAACTATAATCATTTAAAAGTTTAGTATTTGGAACCATTTGTAGTATCTGCTCGAAAGTATAGACCTCAAACATTTAAGGATGTTGTTGGGCAACAAGCGATTACCAATACCCTTTTAAATGCAATAGAAAATAACCATTTAGCACAAGCTTTATTATTTTGCGGACCAAGAGGAGTTGGTAAAACTACTTGCGCTAGAATTTTAGCAAAGAAAATTAACGAAGATGGCACTCAAAACTCTGATGAAGATTACGCTTTTAATGTTTTTGAATTAGATGCCGCATCAAACAACTCCGTTGATGACATTCGTAGTTTAACAGACCAAGTACGTATACCTCCACAAGTTGGAAAATACAAGGTTTATATTATTGATGAGGTTCACATGTTATCACAAGCTGCCTTTAATGCTTTTTTAAAGACACTTGAAGAACCACCAAAACATGCAATTTTTATATTAGCTACTACCGAAAAACACAAAATTATACCAACGATTTTATCTCGTTGCCAAATTTTTGATTTTAAACGTATTACAGTCAAAGATGCTGCAGATTATTTAAAATATATTGCAGAAAATCAAGAAATTGAAGCTGAAGATGATGCGTTACATATTATTGCTCAAAAGGCAGATGGTGCTATGCGTGACGCTTTATCTATTTTCGATAGGGTTGTAAGCTTTGCAGGAAAAAACCTTACAAGAAAAGCTGTAACTGAAAACTTAAATGTTTTAGATTATGATACGTATTTTACTGCTACTGATTTAATTTTAGCACATAATATTCCTGAATTACTAGTTTTATTAAATGATACGCTTGCAAAAGGTTTTGACGGGCATCATTTTATAACTGGCCTTGCTTCACATTACCGTGATTTAATGGTATGTCAACACCAATCTACTATTGAACTTTTAGAAGTGGGTGAAGAAGCTAAGAAATTATATTTAGAACAATCTAAAAAAACAACACCTTCATTTTTAATGAAAGCAATTGACATTGCTAATGATTGTGATCTTAAATATAAAACAAGCCGAAATCAGCGACTGTTAGTTGAATTAGCACTAATGAAATTAGCCTCTATCGATTTTGATGGAGAAAAAAAAAATCTAATTCAGTAGCTAATTATATTGCTCCAGCTTCATACTACCAAAATGGAGATTTTAAGAAAACGGGTGGCAAACCTGGTGATTTATTAACCACAAAAGAGCTACCAACACCAGTAAACGAACAGTTAGATAGCACTAAAAAACCAACAAGTACACCAGAAACTGATCCTGAAACTTCAGCAGTTTCAGAAGAACCGAGTAATTATAAGTCAAATACAGCAAACACTCCTACTCCAACGAACACTGTTGTTGAAGAAAAAAAGCCTATTACTAAAATAGATATTAAAAGCCCTTCAAACAGAGTTTCAGGTTTATCACTATCAAGTTTAAAAAGAAAAAAAGAACACCAATTAAATAAAAAAGAAGTAGTAATTGATGAAAGTAAGCTTCCTAAATCTGTTTTTAGTGAAGAAGAAATGCAAAAACACTGGGCTGATTTTGTAATTCAAATTGATAATGACGGACGTAAAATATTGGCATCAAACCTAAATACAGATACTCCCAAGCTTTTAGAAAATTTTGTCTTATGGATTGAATTACCAAACGGCACTATGAAAAAAGAAATTGAACGCGAGCAGTTTGATTTGATGGAGTATTTAAGAGCAAAATTGAACAATCATTTTATCAGCTTAAAAATAACTGTAAATGAAACTACCAATACAAAATTTGCTTTCACACCTGAAGAGAAATACGAAAAACTTAGAGAAAAAAATCCTGTAATTGATCTTTTAAGACAGGAATTTGATTTGTCTTTATAAGCTTTTTGAGTCAAAACTAATTATCATAAATATATTATAAACGATTAAAATTCCCACTTCTTTCCAGAATTTTTGCACAAATTTGTATTGTGAAAATTTTAATTATAGAAGACGAACAGCAACTTCTTTATCATATAAAAGAATCGCTAGAAAAAGAGAAGTTTCTAGTGGAAACAGCTAGTGACTATCATAGTGCTTATGAGAAAATTTTTATTTATGAATATGATTGTATTTTATTAGATATCATGCTACCTAACGGTAGTGGATTAGAGCTTTTAAATGAATTAAAAAAAGCCAAAAAAAGTGAAAATATAATCATAATTTCTGCTAAAGATTCTCTTGACGACAAACTTAAAGGTTTGGAGTTAGGGGCTGATGATTACCTTACAAAACCCTTTCATTTAGCGGAACTCAATGCCCGAATAAAAGCTGTTATCCGAAGAAAAGAATTAAACGGAAAAAACACTATTGAATTTGGCAATACTACTCTAGTATTCAAAGAAAGACAATTTTTTGTAGACAATAAATTGGTTACACTTAACCGAAAGGAATTTGATATTTTAAATTACTTTATGTCTAACAAAAACCGGTTAATTACTAAAAATGCGCTTGCCGAACATGTTTGGGGAGATAATACAGACCAAGCTGATAATTTTGATTTTGTGTACTACCAAATTAAAAACTTACGTAAAAAACTAGTGAAATCTAAAGTTACTTTTGAAATAGAATCTATTTACGGGGTAGGCTACAAACTAATTTTAATATGAAATTACTCAATAAATCTATAAAACATTTATCTATTTCAATATTGGGTATTGTGACAATTTGGTCTGTATTTTTTTACGTTAATATGCTTAAAGAAATAAAAAGAAGTATTGATGAAGGTTTAGAAAACTACAAACGGATTATAATTCAAAATGCAATTAAAGACCCTAGCATTTTAAACAAACAGTATTTCGATGAAAGTTTTTTTACCATCCATAAAATTGATAAGCAACATGCAATTACCGTAACAGATAGCTACAGTGATACTATTTTATTAATGCAAGATGCTGATGATGCAGAGCCTGAACCAGAACCTGTACGAATGTTAATTACAGCATTTAAAATTGATAACCAATATTATCAATTAAAAATAGCAAACTCAATGGTAGAAGAAGATGACCTTATTAATGAGTTACTATGGGATGTTATTTGGCTCTATACCATTTTAATTATTGGTATTGTATTTATAAATAATATTGTTTTAAAAAGACTTTGGAAACCTTTTTATAACTTTCTTAATCAGCTTAAAAAATTCCATCTGGGTAAAACACAAACAATTCCTGAAACAAATACCAATATAAAAGAATTTACAGATTTACAGAAAGTAGTAAATACATTATTAGTTCATAATATAGATGTATACGAACAGCAAAAAGAATTTATAGGAAATACATCACACGAACTACAAACACCATTAGCCATTGCTACTAATAAGTTAGAATTACTTTTAGAGCAAGGAAGCTTAAAAGATAAAGAAGCCAAAAACATTACTGAAATTTACCAAGTGATTCAACGTTTGGTTCGCCTAAACAAATCATTATTATTATTAACTAAAATTGAAAACAAACAGTTTTTAGACAATCAAACAATATCAATTAATACTATAGTACAACAATCTTTACATGATTTAGAAGATATTATAACTTTTAAAAATATTACTGTAACCGTCGAGAAAATATCAGATTTAAAAATACAAATGGATGCTACACTTGCAAGTATTATGATTTCAAATTTAATTAAAAATGCCACTTTTCATAATAATGAGAATGGCACAATATCAATAACGATTAAAAATAATTCAATAAAAATAAACAATACAGGACCAGGCAGTGAGTTAGATAAAAAAGTTATTTTTAATAGATTCTACAAGTCTAATTTAAAAAAGAACAATACTGGCTTAGGTTTAACAATCACAAAGGCTATTGCCGATTTGTATGCCATAACAATAAACTATCACTATAAAAACACTTCACACTTGTTTGAGCTTATTTTTTTTAAATAAAAAAAGTTGATTGCCCAATAATTCCCAATTGTTTCCACATTCAGGTATTTCATTTGTAGCATAATTTTTAAAAAACATACAAAATGAAAAAACAAATTTTAATTATCGGAACAGTTTTAGCAATCACATTTACTAGTCAGGCACAAGACATTTCACAAAACCAAATACCATCAGTAATCATAAATAATTTTAATACTCAATACCCAAAAGCCACAGACATAGAATGGGAAGTTGATGGTAATTTATATTATGTTGATTTCGAAATTGGCTGGAATACAGATCATGAAATTTGGTATAACAATAAAGGCAAAATGGTAAAACATAAGCATGACATTGCCAAAAATAAATTACCCCAAGCTGTAAACAATAAAATTAAATCTGAATTTAACGGCTATACAGTAAGTGATTTAGAAGAAATAACAGACCACGGAAAAGTATTTTATAAAATGGAACTAGAAGCTGTATTAAAACAAGATTGGGATGTTATTGTAGGTAATAATGGAAATATTTTAAGTAAAGTAGCAGATTAATTTTATGAAGAATATGTATAAAATAGTATTTATTATTCTTTTAACCTTCATCTATTATTCAAATTGTTTCGCCCAGTTTACTCCTCCAGGACTGGGTGACACAAATGATGCTAGTTGGTTTGCTTTAGGAATAAAACAAAAACTAAATTCATCTGGCAACGTAGTTTCATCAACACATATTGGCTTAGGAAGAATTAGCAATCCTGATAACTACAATCTATTTCAAAACCCTTCTATTTATGTTTTTAATGAAGAAATATCAAATCATTTTAAAAAACATTGGAAGTATTCAGTTGCATTGAGTTACAGGTGGCAAAATCAATATAACACTAGCGCACCTTATGAATTAGATAGTGAAAACGCACGGCAAGAAATTAGAGCTTATGGACGTTTGTTTTATTTAAACAGTCTTAAAAATATAGATTATTCGTTTAGTTTTAGACCCGAAATACGCTTTTTCTATAATAGAAATTTTGATTCTTATATTGAAGACAGGCAATTTAGAACTCGTTTTCGCGGTAAAATGACTCTTAACTTAAATAATTTTAAAACTCATAAATTAATTACAACAGCAGAATTTTTACTTTCCGCTACAAGAGAGGATAATAATTGGAACAAATTTGGGTATAAAGAAGCTCGTTTTTCATTGTATTATGCTTATACTTTAGCGACATTAAATACAACTTTCAACTTTGGTTATATGAATAATTTATTAGGAAAGTCTGACTTGCAAGTCGTTCACTATTTAGCATTTGATATTGAGATTAAAAATCCTTTCTAAAACAAACAATCCACTTTCATTCACTTTTAAATAACTATTAAAAGTAGCAGGCGTAAATTTATTAATTTACGCCTGCTACTTTATAAAATTAACTCTTATTGATCGCTATATGAAGCCATTTTAAAAGTTATAGGAACCGAATATGGCATTTTCACACTAGAGCCACGTTGCATACCTGGTTTCATTCTAGGTAGTGCTGCAATAATACGACCCGCTTCTTTTTCAAGACTTATATCCGGCCCTCTAGTTTGTATGTTTGTTATGGCTCCTTTTTGATCTATTGTAAAGTAAACAAAAACTCTACCTTGTATATTTAATTCTAAAGCAGTAGCAGGATAATTAAATTCACTTTTCACATGCTCTTGAATTTTTTGTTGAAAACAAGCTTTTTTCTGATCGTTAGTTTTCATTTTTTCACAGCCAGGAAAAACAGGTACATTTTCAATCACTGCAAAAGGCACAGTAATCTCTTCTTCTACTTCAATAACCTCAATATCTTCAACTGCAATTGTTTCTTGTATTACTGTTTCTTGATTAATATCACTACTTTCTATAAAAGTCTCTTCAACTTCCGATACATCAGACACCACTTCAATAATTTCAGGTGCTAAAGGCGGTGGTGGTGGCGGTGGTGTATTTATAGCCCTTGTGATAGGTATATCTTCTTTTAGTATTTCTTGTACGTTTATTACTTGAACAACTTCGTCCACCGTAGAATATGTTTTATATTCAAATAACCTCCATACCACAAAAAGTGAAAGCGCTAGGCCTATTGCAAAATATAGGCCACTATTTCTGTTTAAATCTGCTTTTGGGTTTTTTTTGAGTTCCATAATCTGTCATTTTAATACTCTAAATTTAAACTACTTACAGAATAAAAAATATGACATATATCAGTACCAAAAACTAAAATTCATCCAGTTATTAATATAAATTTATACAAATATCATTAGTTATTGTTGACTATCTTCAAGTCCCCATTTATCTAAACCTCTTAAAATAGCTTCTAACGATTTACCACGCTTTGTCAAACCATATTCAACTTTTGGTGGCACTACAGGATATACTTTTCGGGTTAAAAGCCCGTCTTTTTCTAATTCTCTAACCGTTTGAGTAAACATCTTATTAGAAATTCCTTCAATATGTTTTTGAAGAATTCCTGAACGTAAGTTTCCATCCAATAAATGAAACATAATTAACGGCTTCCATTTTGTTCCAATTAAATTCATTGTATAATTTAAAGGGCATTTAACATCTTTCTTCAAAATAAATAAAATTTAAAACACTAATAATCATTAATTTACTCATTTAGGTAACTATAACACTTTTTAGTAAGTTATTGTTAATAAGTCAAATATAGTATAATTTTACAATCTAAATTGAAAGTCATGACAACAAAAAAGAATTACCCAAAGTCGTTCTCACATATAGGAATAACAGTCCCTGATATTCATAAAGCCGTAGAATTTTATTCTGAGGTTATGGGATGGTATGTAATTATGGAACCTTCTAAAGTAAAAAAAGAAAAAGAAACAGCTATTGGCCAAATGTGTATTGACGTTTTTGGTGATGCCTGGACAGAATTTGAAATTGCACATTTAGCAACTTCTGATGGTATTGGTATTGAATTATTTTCTTTCCCTCACGGAATTAAAGAAGCGCCAGAGTTTACCCCCTTTAACACAGGTCTTTTCCATTTTTGTATTCAAGATCCTGAAATTGAAAAATTAATTGAGAAAATAGTTTCTTTAGGTGGTAAACAAAGAATGCCAATAAGAGAATATTACCCAGAAGACAAACCATTTAAAATGTGTTATGTTGAAGATCCATTTGGTATTGTATTCGAAATTTACACACATAGTTATGAGTTAACTTACTCATCAGGTGCATACGCAAAATAAAACCTGAGAGTAGTTTTACTTGAGATTAATCTTAAAAGCAAAATAGATAAGAAAAATAGTATACTATTTTTCTTATCTATTTTGCTTTTCTTTAATTTAAAACTGAAGTATTAATAAATTTTTGAATTCTCATTAACAGCAAACAAAACCTATGAAGATCATTGAAATACTTTTTTTCTGATTTTTTAGATTGGTTAAATATTTCTAAATAAGTGAGTCTATGATAAATTTTAAAATTAGATTTATCTATTGCCTTGTTTATGAAAAAGCTTTTAGCAGTACATATCTTAATTTTCATTAGTATATTATATACTTCATGTACTGTTTTACAGTGGCGAAAGACCGATAAAGAATTAAAAGAAAAGTTTGACAAATTAAATATTGAGAGTACAATATCATATTTTAAAGTTGACAGCCTCAATTTAAAAACACGTATTTTTTCGGTTACTCCAAAAGAAAATAACAACATAAATTTTGTGTTTTTTCATGGTTCTCCAAGTTCTTTATCTGCTTGGGAAGGTTATTTAGCTGATTCTATTTTAAGAACGGAAGCAAATATGTACGCTATTGACAGGCCTGGATATGGTTATTCTAATTTTGGTGATGAGATGACCTCAATTGATAAACAAGCCCAAATAATGAGTACCATAATTAATGAAAATCAATTAAAAAATGTGATTGTAGTTGGTTCTTCTTATGGAGGACCTTTAGCTGCAAGGGTAGGTTATTTAAATAAAAATGTAAAAGCTGTTGTAATGATTTCTCCCGCAATTGATCCAGATAACGAGAAGGATGTCTGGGCCGCTCGTTTTACACAGTGGTTTTTAACAAGGTGGTTAGTTCCAACTGCTTATAGAGTCGCTGGTGATGAAAAAAAGGTACATGCTGAAGAACTAGCATTATTAGAAAACGATTGGAATAAAATAACTATCCCTGTCTTACATTTTCATGGTGATAAAGATGAGTTAGTGCCCTATGAAAATATAAACTACACTAAAGAAAACTTTAAAAATATTAAAATAATTACAGTCCCTGAAAAAGGGCATGAAATTGCTTGGAAACACCGAGAAATTATTATTCCGTATTTAATACGTCTTGCCAAAAAAACACAGGTAGAAAATTAAAACAAAGCTATTTGAAGTCAACTGTTTTATATTCAATTATTTCAACTGTTATTTATCACAAATATTATTTTAAACTTATTTATTTCTATAATTAATAGTATTATTGATTTAAATTAAAAAAATCACAATTTAAATCAAGTATTAATTCTACTTATTTTAAATTATGAAATGAGTCAGAGTACCCTAAATAACAAAAAAACCAACCATGATGAAACAGGTTATAATTGTCATATGCTCATTACTTTTAGTACTTTCATGCAAAGAGAAATTACACAAAAAAATTATACTTGTAAACGACATTACTGAACTAAAAGAGAGTATAAGTAAAGTTGTTCCTGGTGATGAAATTGTATTAAAAAATGGCATTTGGAATAATGTAGAAATTAATTTTTATGCACTTGGCACTAAAGAAAGTCCTATTATATTACGTGCTGAAACTCCTGGAAAAGTTTTTATTGAAGGGGTTTCATACCTGCATTTAGGAGGAGATTATTTAATAGTTGATGGATTATATTTTAGAAATGGTTATACCCCAAAAAGTAGTATTATTAGATATAAAATTGATAATGATATTACTGCTACAAATAGTAAAGTTACTAATACCGTTATAGAAAATTTCACACAACCAAACCGATTTACCAATGACCATTGGATTGAATTTTTTGGAAAAAACAATCAACTAGATCATTGCTATATCTCAGGAAAATCTAATGACGGAGAAACATTACGGGTATTTTTTACTGGTAATAAAAATATAAATAGCCATCACCAAATAGTGAATAATTATTTTGGACCACGCCCACGAAAAGGTGGACCAAGAGCTGAAACAATTCGTGTTGGGGACAGTAAAACTCGTTTTGTTCCTGGTTATGTAAATGTTTCAAACAATTATTTTGAAGCCTGTAATGGCGAGGTTGAAATCATATCAGACAAAACAAACTTCAACTCTTATAAAAACAATATTTTTTATAAATGCGAAGGTTCACTTGTATTGAGACATGGTAGCTATGCTACTGTAGATGGTAATATTTTTATAGGCGATGATGATTCTGACTTTTACGGTGGTATAAGAGTTGTAAATGCCGGGCATTGGATTACCAATAACTATTTTTACAAAATTAAAGGAGAGGCTTTTAGATCACCATTAGCAATGATGAACGGGATACCAATGACACCTTTAAACCGTTATTTACAAGTTTCTGATGCTGTTATTGCTCATAATACATGGGTAGATTGTTCGTCACCTTGGCAAATTGGTGTTGGCCAAAACTTAAAAAGCGCTACTGTACTTCCTGCAAGTGAAATCCGTTCTGCACCGCCAATACGCAGTATTATTGCAAATAATATTATTTACAATACGCAAGAAGACAAAATACCGGTTATAAACCACAGTGAAATGAGTGGTATTTTATTTAAAAATAATTTAATTGATAATAATGGTGCTACATATACCGAATATGATGTTTTAAAAAACACATCAATAAAAATGAAAAAAATCAACGAATGGTTATATGCACCTGAATCTTCAAATAATAAATTATTAACTGAGGTTTTTGAAGGTTACGATTTTGAAACTATAAAAACAGATCTTTTTGGTACCAATAGAAATAATAATAATAATAATATTGGTGCTATTACAGATTTAGCAAACGCAGAAAAATTTAAAATAGATGAAAAGAAATTTGGTCCTAACTGGTTTAATACCGAAAAAAATATTGCTGAGCAAAAACTAATTACCGCTACTGCAGTTGATGGTGATTTATCTCAAAAAATAAAAGAAGCAAATTCAGGAGATATTATAGAATTGATTGATAGTTTATATAGACTTAAAAACACTATAAATATAAACAAAGACATTATCATCCGTTCTAAAAACAAAGACAATAAAGCAACAATAGTTTTTACTAAAAACAGTGATTCACTGGCTTTTGCTATGCATCCAGAAGGAAATTTAAAATTAGAGAATTTAATATTAAAAGGTGATGGCTCTATAACTGCATTTGCTCCATTAAAAGAAAATATGGCATCTGCATACAATTTATCTGTAGAAAACTGTTCGGTAGAAAATTTCAATTATATTTTAAAAGCAACAAAAGGTTCATTTTCTGATGCTATCTCATTCAAAAGTTCAATTCTAAAAAAATGCAAAAATGGCATTGTACTTTCTTCAGAAGAAAAAGGAGATTATAATGCTGAAATGGTAACTTTTGAACGTTGCGAATTTAAAAATATAGAACAAAATGTAATTGATTTTTTCAGAGGTGGTTATGATGAATCTACTATCGGAGGAATTTTAACGGTTACAAACAACACATTTGCTAATTGTGGTAAAAATGAAAAAGATGCTATTTTATTAAAAACAAAAGGCATTATAAATGTTGAACTCACAGCAAATACATTTAAAAATAACAGCCCTAAATACACCGCTGTTTTATGGGGAGAAAAGAACAATCATCATAAAAACAATACCATAATTAACTCAGGTGATATAAAAGTTGAAGACCAACAAAAACTAAAAATCCTATATTAACATTAAAATCTTTCTATTCAATAAAATATTTATTTAAACTAATTTTGTCTAAAACTGTATAGTATAGATATTTTTAAAAATGGTGAATAGAAAATTAGCTTTAAAAATTAGAAAAACACACCGTTATTTAGGGCTGTTTTTGGGAATTCAATTTTTATTCTGGACTATTAGCGGACTTTATTTTAGCTGGACAGATTTAGATGAGATTCATGGTGATTATTTTAAAAACTTAAACTACCAACCAAAATCCTTTAGTGGTTTAATAAGCCCTTCAGATATTGCAACAACTGAAGACATTCATACTATCGAATTAAGAGATATAAGCAATACTCCTCATTACTGGGTTAATAAAAACCAACTTTACAATGCTTTAGACGGAAGCAAAAAAAGTAACATTACGGAGCAAGAAGCATTATACATTGCCAAAAACCACATGAAAGCTGATTTAGAAATATTAGCAATTAAACAAATAAGCGAAACAGATAAACATCATGAATATCGTGGCAGATTATTACCCGCCTATGTTATATCATACAAAACTGATGAAAACCTAAAAGCTTATATTTCTACTAAAGATGGCAAATTTCAAACTGTAAGACATAAAAATTGGCGTTGGTTTGATTTTTTATGGATGACGCACACCATGGATTATGAAGGTAGGGATAATTTTAATACTATTGTTCTAAGAGCTTTTTCACTCCTTGGTTTAGTTACTGTTTTAAGTGGTTTTCTACTCTGGTATACATCATCAAAATCGGTAAAAAAAATTACTAAGAAAAAAGATTAAATCTATTTTACTAGTTTTTTACCCAAAGCAAATAAGCCAAATACGAAAGCCATTAGTAATAAACCAAAAGCTTCTCTACCTTTTTCGATATTTTTTATATCACCTTTTCCTATTTCAAAACCTTCAAATTTATCAGGAAATACATACGAAAAACCTAAGAAAGCACATAGCATAAAAATTAAAAGCACTCTCATACTTAGCATATCTATAAGAAATAAAATAGTTATTACCATAGCAACAACATAAATAAGCATCCAAATAATTGGATCAGGATCATTGTATTGTAAAACAGCGGAAACTAAGAATAATAAACAAAAAAATTATCGCTAGTGCTTTAAATAAAATACGCATAGATAACTGATTTTTACTTAAAAATTAAATTACCCTGTAAGATACTATTTTGATGTGATATTGTTTCCTTGTACATTTGAATAGAATTAAACTAGATATGTTAGGACTTAAATTACCAACGGACCCAAGATGGGTGAATATTGTTGAAAAGAATATTGACGAAATTCTTACGGATCATGCGTATTGTGAACAAAAAGCAGCAAGTACTGCTGTATCATTAATTGTTTCTTTTCCTGAATATACTGAACTAGTACAAGAAATGGTTGCTTTAGTCCGTGAAGAAATGGGTCATTTTAAAATGGTTCATGATCGTATTATTGCTCGTGGTAATGTATTGGGTAGAGATCGAAAAGATGAGTATGTAATTGCTTTGATTAAATTTTTCCCAAAAGGTGGTAGTAGAACTACGCAATTGGTACATCGTTTATTATATGCTGCTTTAATTGAAGCACGTAGCTGTGAACGTTTTAGACTATTATCAGAAGAATTAAAAGATAAAGAGTTGGCCGAATTTTACCATAAATTAATGGTTAGCGAGGCAGGCCATTATACTATGTTTTTGAAATTTGCTCGTAAATACGGTGATGAAACTGAGGTAAATCAAAAATGGAGCGACTTATTATCTTTTGAGGCTGAAATAATGAAAGACCTAAGTAAGAAAGAAAGTATACACGGATAAAAATTTATTTATCCGCGTAGTATAATGTTTTTATAATACCATCTGAAAGCCCAATTTTTGGAACATGAATTTTTTTAGCGCCACACCATTTCGCCGCTGATAAAAATATTTTGGTTGCCGGAATAATAACATCGGCTCTATCAGGGTTTAAACCTAATTCTGATATTCTTTCTTCATAAGTAAGACTATCGAGAAAATTATATTGCGCCTTTAACCACAGTGCTGATAAGGCTTCACCTTCTTTTCTACCTGAAATTTTATGTAGTTTATTAATGTTTCCGCCTGATCCAATTATAGATACCTGATCTATGGTTTTCATCTGCTCTTTAATCCATTCTTGCAGTTTTAACCAAGTACTTTCGCCTACCATATTATTTAATAAACGTACCGTACCTAATTTGAAAGATTTAGAAACTTTAATTTTCCCTTGAGTAAAAAATGTAAACTCCGTACTACCACCACCAACATCAATATACAAGTATGATTTACCATCTTGCATTAATTGTTTTAAATCTGTTGATGCAATTATTGCTGCTTCTCTTTTACCATCAATTAGCTCAATGGTAATTTCAGCCTCTTCCTTTACACGCTGAATTATTTCTAATCCGTTATTTGCTTCACGCATTGCAGAAGTAGCACAAGCCATATACTTTTCAACCCCAGCTACATTCATCAATAACTTAAACGCTTTCATAGTATCAACTATTCTATCTGCATTACGGTCTGAAATTTCCCCAACAGTAAAGGAGTCTTCTCCTAAACGAACAGGAACCCTTACTAAAGAGCTTTTCCTAAATTGCGGATTCTTACTTTTTTCTTCTATTATATTGTGCGTTAATAATCGAACAGCGTTAGAGCCAATATCAATTGCCGCATATTTTCTAACTTTCAATATATTGTTTTTAAGATTCTAATTTTGCTTGGTAATAATTATATAATTCAAATTGAGAACGCAATTCTGGCCCTTCAATTTTTCTATATGCATTGTCTTGTTCTTTAGAAAAAATTCTTGCTTTTAAATTATCTTTCCAAGTTATTTCAAAAGTTTCAATCAATTCTTGTTTAATATCTTTATCATAAATAGGGCAACCTACCTCTACTCTATAATCTAAATTACGTGTCATCCAATCTGCAGAAGATATATATACCTTAGGATCACCATCATTTGCAAAAATAAACTGGCGTGTGTGTTCTAAAAACTTATCTACAACACTTATTGCTTCAATATTTTCACTCATCCCTTTTACACCTGGTATTAAACAACAGATACCTCTAATAATTAATTGAATTTTTACACCTGCATTACTAGCTTCGTATAATTTGTCTACCATTTTATACGATGTAAAGCTGTTCATTTTTATTTTAATGTACGCCTCTTTACCTGCTTTAGCATTTTCAATCTCTGTATCAATTAATTTTCTAAATACATTTTTAGTATAATGTGGTGATACTATTAAGTGCTTGTATTTATTAATTTTATAAGTAGTTTCAAAAAAGTCAAATACTTTATTTAATTCTTTCAACAACACATCATCTGCAGTAAACAAGGTGTAATCTGTATAAATACGCGCTGTAGCCTCATTAAAGTTACCTGTACTTACAAAACCATAACGCTTAATTTCATTGTCTTCTTCACGCTCAATCAAACAAATTTTACTGTGTACTTTTAATCCCGGAACACCAAAAATTAATTTAACACCTTCAGCCTGTAATTGCTCCGCATATTCAATATTAGCTTGCTCATCAAAACGAGCTTGCAATTCAATTTGCACGGTAACTTGTTTCCCATTTTTAACTGCATTTATTAATGATGCCGCTACTTGAGAGTTATTTGCTAATCGATAAACTGTTATTTTAATTGCTTTTACTTTTGGGTCTAATGCCGCTTCACGTAAAAATTTAATGATGTATGAGAATGTGTGATACGGTGTATATTGTAAATAATCCTTTTGAGCAATACTCTCAAACAAGCTACCTTCTAAACTAAACCCTTTTACTGGCAATGGTTTTATTTTCTCATACAGTAAATCTTGCCTACCTAAACTTGGGAAGCCCATATAGTCACGCCTATTATGGTATTTACCACCAGGAATAACACTGTCTGTACCTTCAATATTCATTTTCTCTTTCAAGAAACAAAGTGTATCTGCAGCTATATTTTTATCGTAAACAAAACGAACAGGATCACTTATTTTTCGATGCTCTACACTGCTTGATATTTTCTCAATAAAACTTTTACTTAAGTCATTATCAATATCTAATTCTGCATCACGGGTAATTTTTATCATGTGTGCAGATATCTCTTGATATTCAAACATTGTGAAGATACTATCTAAACAATACCTAATTAAATCATCTAAAATGATAATATAATCTTTACCGTCTTCCTTTGGTAATACTACAAAACGATCGATTCCTTTTGGGATTTCAATTAAAGCATATCTATTTTTTGCTTCGCGCTCACCAGGTTCTTTATTTAATACAATTTTAATAGCTAAATAAGCAGCAGTATCTTTTAAAACTGGAAATTCACGAAGATCATTTAAAATAATCGTCATCAAAACAGGACTTACTTTATTTGCAAAATAATTTTTTACAAATTCGTCTTGTGATGGTGTTATTTCTGTTTCATCAATAATATAAATATTCTCATCTTCAAGCTCATTCTCTACTTCTTTAAGAATATCTAGACTTTCTGTTTGTTGCTGAATTACAACTTTAGTAATCTCCTCTAAAAGATCTTTTGCAATCTCACCACCCAAAGCACTTTTACCAGATTTACCAGCTTCAACAATACGCTTTACCGTTGCGTAACGTACTTTAAAAAATTCATCTAAATTATTAGAAAAAATACCTAAAAAACGAAGGCGTTCAATTAATGGCACTTTTTTATCAGCACTTTCTTGAAGAACTCGTTTGTTAAATTCTAACCAACTAATTTCTCTATTTATATATTGATTTTTATCTTTTATCATTCTTATTTTAGTTGTTTTGGGAATATGGTTGTTTCTATTTTGCCTTTAGATATTTCACTCCAATTATCAATATCAAAATTCATTTTTACCAAACCTGCTGTTGGCACATTACCAATGTAATAATTTCCCCAAGTTGTTGCAATTTCAGTAAAAGCGTGGTTATGACCAAATATCATTACTGTATTTAAATCGTTATTCAATTCTTTCACAAAACTCATAACCGATTCTCCTGAAAAATCATATAAATCTTTTATTATTTGAAATTTTGAAAAAGGAAAATCTAAGGAACGTAACATAATCATTGAAGTATGTAAAGCTCTATTTGCAGGGCTTGAATACAAAGCATCAATTGTTAAATTAGTTTTTATAAATTCTGACGCTACTAAATGAGCATCATTTACTCCTCGTTCATTTAATGCTCTATCTATATCTGAAACAGGCAAATCCCACGATGATTTTCCGTGGCGCATTAATATTAGTGTTTTCAAATTGTATAACAGTTTTAAATTATTATAGCATATTTTTAAGGTGCTAAACGTTCGATTTTCCAATCGATACCAACTAAAGTATATCTTATTCTATCATGTAATCGGTTTGGTCTTCCTTGCCAAAACTCTACTGAAATAGGCTTTACAATATACCCTCCCCAATTATTAGGTCTATGAATTTCTTTAGACTCGTATTCTTTTTCTAAATTTTTAAGCTTTTCTTCTAAAACAGATCTTGATGGTATTACACTACTTTGATTTGATACAATTGCCCCTAATTTACTTCCATCTGGTCTTGATTCAAAATAGCCGTCTGATAGGTTCGCTGCTACTTTTTCAGCTTTACCTTTAATAATGATTTGACGCTCCATATTTGGCCAAAAAAAAGAAACACAAACGTTGGGGTTTTCTTCGATAGCTTTACCTTTTTCACTATCGTAATTTGTATAAAAAATAAACCCTTCATGGGTATATTTCTTAAGCAATACCACTCTACTTTTTGGAAAGCCATCTAATCCAATAGTTGAAACCGTCATTGCATTTGGTTCATCAATACCATCAGATGCTTCAGTTTCGTAAAACCATTTTTGAAAAAGCTCAATTGGATTATCAGATATACTCTTTTCTTCCAATTCACTTTTAGCGTAAATTTTTCTATAATTCCCTAAGTCTTTTTGCATTTTTTAGCACTCTAAATCAAGTTTAACAAAGTACTGAAAAGATAGCAAAACACGAAAAATATAGGTGTTATTTATACGATAAATGTGGGTTATTTTTAGTGTGATATTTATTTATCACTAAAAAGCTGTCAACATATTAAAACACAAACTCTTTTCCATCATCAGCTAAAAGCACATGCTCAAAAATTTCAGATGCTTCAACTTTGAAAGGCTCTATAGATTTATAACGTGTAGAATAATGCCCCAAAATTAATTGACCTACATTAGCTTGTTTTGCAATTGATGCCGCTTCTTTTGCCGTAGAATGCCTAGTTTTAGGCGCGATTGCTGCTTGTTCTTCTAAAAACGTAGCTTCATGGTACAAAATATCAACATCTTTTATAATAGGAACAATATCTGGTTTATAAGCGGTATCACTACAAAAAGCATAACTTTTTGGTATTGGCGGATCAAAAGTTAGTTCTTTATTTTCAATGGTTCTACCATCATCAAGGATAATATCTTTCCCGTTTTTAATATTTTGAAAATAACACTTTTCAATACCATAACTATTAGCCACTTCAACATTTAAGGTTCTAGAGCCAACTTTTTCTTTAAATAAGAATCCATTGGTATAAACCCTATGCTTCAACGGTATTGTTTCTACCGAAACTTTGTCATCTTCATAAACCAAAACTGAATCCTTACTTGTCAGCTCATGAAAAACAAGATTGTAATTAGTATATGAATTACCCAATTTTAATAATAGATTAATGGACTCCTTAATACCTTTTGGTCCGTAAATGTGCATTTCGGCTTCACGACCCAACAAGCGAAATGTTGACACCAAGCCTGGTAAACCAAAAAAATGATCACCATGTAAGTGCGAAATAAAAATATGGTTAATTTTAGAAAATCTAATTTTATGCTTACGTAACTGCACCTGTGTGCCTTCTCCACAATCGATTAAAAACATATGGTTCTTAATTTCTAATACTTGTGACGTTGGGTTCGTCATTGTTCGTGGTGTAGCTGCATAACAACCAAGTATCGTTAATTTCATCAAAGTTCATCTATTTTATTAGGATCTGTAAGCTTATAACCCCAAATCCCTCTCAATTTCTTCCATTTCAATAATATCTTTTGCTTCTTGAACTGTTGGCGCAATAGCTAACTCTTCAGGAGCGTCATCATAAGAAATGCGTTCACTTACCAAAACAAATGACTTTTTTGTTGCTCTGTGTTTGTTTGAAATTTCTAAAAATTCCATGACATCGTCAGTAGCCAATTCTGAAAATGAAAAAAGGTTTACAATTATATGGTTGCTCTTAATTTGATCATAACCGCCTAATAAATTCTCTATAAAGGTTTTTAAAGTTGCATTTTCTTGATGAACAATAGTTGTTGTTCCATCTGAATCAAAAATCATACGTTTTTATTTTATTTTTGAAGCTAATAAATATATTACTGCCATCCGAATTGCAACACCATTTTCTACTTGATTAAGTATGATAGATTGTTTTGAATCGGCAACATCACTTGTAATTTCAACTCCACGATTTATTGGTCCTGGGTGCATAATCACAATCTCTTTATCTAAACTTTCTAACAGTTTTTTATTTACACCAAATTGTTGTGTGTATTCCCTAGTTGTCGGAAAATAACTGATATCTAATCGTTCATTTTGTATGCGAAGCATGTTTGCCACATCACACCAATTTAACGCTTTACGTAAATCTGTCTCCACTTCTACTCCTAAAGACTCAATGTATTTAGGAATTAGTGTTTTTGGTCCGCAAACTTTTACGTTTGCTCCCTGCAATTTTAATGCAAAAATATTTGACAACGCAACTCTTGAATGTAGAATATCGCCAACAATTACAACATTTTTACCAGCCACATCTCCCAATTTCTCACGAATAGAATATGAATCTAACAATGCTTGTGTTGGGTGTTCATGTGCGCCATCACCTGCATTTACAATAGCCGCTTTCACATGTTTTGACAAAAATATTCCTGCTCCTGGATTTGGATGACGCATAACAACCATATCTACTTTCATAGATAAAATGTTGTTTACCGTATCAACCAAAGTTTCTCCCTTTTTAACAGAAGATTGCCCTGCAGAAAAATTAATTACATCGGCAGACAAACGTTTTTCAGCAAGCTCAAATGATAGTTTTGTACGCGTACTATTTTCAAAAAAAACATTAGCAATTGTAATATCACGTAAAGAAGGTACCTTTTTAATCGAACGATTAATAACTTCTTTAAAATGATCGGCAGTTTCAAAAATAAGCTGAATATCTTGTTCTTTAAGATATTTGATTCCTAACAAGTGGTTTACACTTAATTCGCTCATAATTGTTATTTCCTAATTAATTTAAGCTGTTGTATTAATTAAATAGACAGTGTCTTCACCGTCATTCTCTTTCCACATCACCTTAACTTTTTCATTATTTATAGCATCTACTTGTCGACCTCTATAATTGGGCTGAATGGGTAAATGCCTACTAAATCTCCTATCAATCAATGTCAACAGTTCAATTTCTAATGGTCGCCCAAAAGACTGTATTGCTGTTAATGCTGACCTAATACTGCGGCCTGTATACAAAACATCGTCTACAAGAACTACATTTTTATCTTCTACTAAAAAATTGATGTTGGTTTTATTCGCTTCAAGTGGTTTATCACCTCTACGAAAATCATCTCTATAAAAAGTAATATCTAAAAAACCTAAATCTATATGCTTAACACCGTAGTCCGATTTTAAAATATCGTTCAAACGTTGAGCTAAATAAATACCACGTGGCTGTAAGCCAATTAAAACGGTATTCTTAAAATCTAAGTGGTTTTCTAAAAGCTGACAAGCCAAACGATGCAGGATAATATTTATCTCTTTTGAAGAAAGCAATACTTTTTGACTCATGCCTAATTTTTGTGTGATTACAAAAATATCAAATTAATATTATAATAGCTAAAACAAATTAGAATTGTGATTGTTTTGTTTGAATAAAAAAAAGCCTGAACAAATGTCCAGGCTTCTTACAATCTACATTAAGCAGACTTAGATTTTAACACAAGGTTGAATTACTTCTTACCTTCCATTTTATCCTTTAACGCTTGTAATGCTTCGTTAGCATCACCTAAAGTAGGCTTAGCTTCATCAGCAGCAGCGGCAGCTTTTTTAACAGCCGCTTTTACATTACGTTTTTCTTCTTCTCTAAAGATAGCAGTGTGACTTGCAACAACTCTCTTGAATTCTTTATTAAACTCAATGATTTTGAATTCTGCTGTATCACCTTTACCTAATTTAGTACCATCTTCTTTTTCTAAATGACGCGTAGGTATGAAAGCCTGAATGTCATCATTAAAGTCAATAGTAGCTCCTTTATCAACAACCTCTGCAATAGTAGCAGTGTGAGTTGTATCTAAAGCAAACTCAGTTTCGTACTTATCCCAAGGATTTTCAGTTGTTTGTTTGTGACCTAAAGATAATTTACGTCCTTGAACATCCAACTCTAATACTTCAACTTCTAATTTATCACCTACAGATACGAATTCTGATGGGTGTTTGATTTTCTTAGTCCAAGATAAATCAGAGATATAAATTAAACCGTCAATTCCTTCTTCTAATTCTACGAATACACCAAAGTTTGTAAAGTTTCTAACAACACCTGTGTGCTTAGAACCTACTGGGTATTTAGTAGTAATATCAGTCCAAGGGTCTGGAGTCATTTGCTTGATACCAAGAGACATCTTACGATCGTCACGATCCATAGTTAATACTACAGCTTCAACCTCATCACCAACTTTTACGAAATCTTGAGCAGAACGTAAGTGAGTTGACCATGACATTTCAGAAACGTGAATTAATCCCTCAACACCTTCAGCAACTTCAATAAATGCACCGTAATCAGCAATAACAACTACTTTACCTTTTACTTTGTCACCAATCTTAATTTCATCAGATAAAGCTTCCCAAGGATGCTTCTCTAATTGCTTAAGACCTAATTGAATTCTTGATTTGTTATCATCAAAATCAAGGATTACAACGTTTAATTTCTGATCTAACTCAACAACCTCGTTCGGGTGGTTAATTCTAGACCAAGAAAGGTCAGTAATGTGCACTAAACCATCAACGCCACCTAAATCAATAAACACACCATAAGAAGTAATGTTTTTAACAACACCTTCTAATACTTGTCCTTTTTCTAATTGACCAATGATTTCTTTTTTCTGTTCTTCGATATCAGCTTCAATAAGTGCTTTATGAGAAACAACAACGTTTTTAAACTCGTGGTTGATTTTCACTACTTTGAATTCCATAGTTTTACCTACGTACTGATCGTAATCTCTAATTGGTTTAACGTCAATTTGAGAACCTGGTAAGAATGCTTCGATTCCGAAAACATCTACAATCATACCACCTTTAGTTCTACACTTAACAAAACCATTAACGATTTCTTCTTTGTCATGCGCAGCATTAACTCTATCCCAAGCCATGATAGTTCTGGCTTTTCTATGAGATAATACTAATTGACCACTTTTATCTTCACGAATGTCGATAAGTACCTCAACTTTATCACCAACTTTTAAATCTGGATTGTAACGGAACTCATTAAGTGAAATAACACCTTCTGATTTTGCGTTAATATCGATAATAGCTTCACGATCTGTAATGTAAACTACAGTACCTTGAACTACTTCTTCATCCATAGTATCTACAAAGTTTTCAGCTACTAATGTTTCAAACTCTTTAAGTTTTTCATCATCAACTTGCTCAATACCTTGCTCGTACTTTGTCCAGTTAAAGTTTTCTAAAAATTCTTGAGGATCTTGTACAGGTGCCTGTACTTTTGCTTCAACAGCTTCTGCTGCCTCTGCTGGTTTGTTTTCTTCAGCCATTTGCTGATTAATAATTTGTATTTTGTAGCTCTAATAAGAGTTAAACACGCACTACAAAAGTGTTATACATTATTTTTTATAAAAAAACCCTTTTTCCTCTTACTTTACTTGTTTGAAAAAGGTGTGCAAAAATACAAAGTTTATATTAAACACACAAACTAATTACCTAACATGAAAGCGGATAACATTAATTAATATTTTAATAGCATTAAATAGACTATTATTTTATACTTTATTTTGTATCTTTCAGTTATCATATTAACTATTAAAATATATAAACATGAGCGTAAAAGCTAAATATCAAGGCGTTTTAGACCTTGGAGAAGAATTAGGTATTAAAAATGGAGATGTATCAGAAGATGCTGGCGTTTTGAAAATAAAAGGTGAGGCTGCAACTCCCTACGAAAAAAATTTAATCTGGGATAAGATTAAAGAAATTGGTGGTGAGAGTGCTTCAGATGTTAAAGCGAACATTTCTGTTACTGATGAATCTGTGTATCATAGGCATACAGTAAAAAGTGGTGAATCTTTAAGTAAAATTGCTAAAGAATATTATGGTGATCCAATGAAGTATAAGCAAATTTTTGAAGCTAACACTAACATCTTATCTAATCCAGATGTTATACAGCCAGATCAAGTTTTAGTTATACCAAACTTATAAAAAATTGATTTTACAAAACTAAAAAGGCACTCATTTGAGTGCCTTTTTTTATTGCTTTTCCATAACGCGTTTTGCGTAATTTAATATTCGTTCAAATTGCTCTTCTAAGCCCATATCACTATTATCAAACTCTATAGCATCATCAGCTAATTTTAACGGTGATACTTCACGATGAGAATCTAAATAATCCCTATGCTCAACATTTTTAAGTACTTCATCAAAAGTTACATCATCTCCCCTATCTAACAATTCTTTATATCGTCTTGATGCTCTTTTTTCTGCAGAAGCTGTCATAAACAATTTTAATGCCGCATTAGGGAAAACAACAGTACCAATATCTCTACCATCCATCACAACACCTTTTTCTTCTCCCATTTTTTGTTGCATTTCAACTAGTTTAAAACGCACCTGTTCAATAGCAGCAATTTCACTTACATTACGTGAAACTTCTAAGGTTCTTATTTCTTTTTCAACATTTTCACCATTCAGATACATTTCAGCAAAACCTAAAGCATCATTGTATTCAAATTTTAAATTTATTTTTGGTAGCAACTTTACTAATGCTTCAGTTTCGATTGTTTTTTCTTCAATAAAACCATTTCGCATTGCAAAAAGTGTTACTGCTCGGTACATTGCACCGGTATCTACATATACGTATTCTAAAGCCTTCGCAAGCTGTTTTGCTATCGTGCTTTTTCCTGTGGATGAATATCCGTCTATTGCTATTGTGATCTTTTGCATACTATAAATTTAAAAAGAAATTATAAAAGTATACTACTTGGTATACTTAATGTTCACATAAAAAAAGGGTAATTATTTAACTTATAATTACCCTTTTCTATTAAAATTTATTATTAATTATAAGCTCTTCGCATTTTTTACATCTTGGTTTGTAATTGCTAATGCTATAACCTCATGCATTTCATTTACATAATGAAATGTTAGTCCTTTTAAATAATCTTCTTTTATTTCAAGAATATCTCTTTTGTTTTCTTCACAAAGAATAAGCTCTTTAATTTTTGCACGTTTAGCAGCTAAAATCTTTTCTTTAATTCCACCAACAGGTAATACTTTACCTCTTAATGTAATTTCACCTGTCATCGCTATATTTTTCTTCACTTTCTTTTGTGTGTATAATGACACTAATGAAGTTAACATAGTTATACCTGCACTTGGCCCATCTTTAGGTGTAGCACCTTCTGGTACGTGAATATGCACATTGTATTTTGAAAATATTTCAGAATCAATTTTAAAAAGTTCTGCATTAGACTTTATATATTCCATAGCAATGGTTGCAGACTCTTTCATCACCTTACCTAAATTACCAGTAATAGAAAGTGTTCCTTTACCTTTTGATAAGATAGACTCTATAAATAAGATATCACCACCAACGCTTGTCCAAGCTAAACCTGTAACAACACCTGCAACATCATTATTTTCATACTTATCACGCTCCATACGAGCAGGGCCTAAAATCTCAACAACATCATCAGAAGTTAATTTTTCATTATGTTCCAACTCCATAGCAATATTTTTAGCTGTATTACGAACAACTTTTGCTACTTGTTTTTCTAAACCACGAACACCAGATTCTCTTGTATAACCCTCAACAATTTTTTCTAATTGCGGTTTCCCAACTTTTAAATCTTTTGTTGATAAACCGTGTTCTTTTAATTGCTTAGGTAATAAATGTCTTTTTGCAATCTCAACCTTTTCTTCAATAGTGTAACCACTTACCGGAATCATTTCCATACGGTCACGCAATGCTGGTTGAATATTACCAATATTGTTAGCTGTTGCCACAAACATAACTTTTGACAGGTCATAACCCATTTCTAAGAAATTATCATGAAACTCACTATTCTGCTCCGGGTCTAATACTTCAAGCATTGCTGAAGAAGGATCACCTTGATGACTATTTGATAATTTATCAATCTCATCTAAAATAAAAACCGGATTTGATTTTCCTGCTTTTTTAAGACTTTGAATAATTCTACCTGGCATAGCACCTATATAGGTTTTTCTATGACCGCGAATTTCAGCTTCATCACGTAAACCACCTAATGACATACGCACGTATTCTCTACCCAAAGCTTCTGCAATAGACTTACCTAATGATGTTTTACCAACTCCCGGGGGACCGTAAAAACAAAGTATTGGCGACCTCATATCGTTACGCAATTTTAAAACTGCTAGATATTCAATAATTCTACGTTTTACATCTTCTAAACCATAGTGGTCTCTATCTAATATTTTTTGTGCTCTTGCTAAATCAAATTTGTCTTTAGAAAACTCGCTCCATGGCAATTCTAAAAATAAATCTAAATAATTTCTTTGAATACTATATTCTGCAACTTGCGGATTCATGCGTTGCATTTTAGCTAACTCTTTTGTAAAGTGGTCACCTACTTTTTTAGACCATTTTTTCTTTTTGGCCTTTTTACGCATTACCTCTATTTCTTCTTCATACGAAACACCACCACCCAATTCTTCTTGAATAGTTTTCATTTGCTGATGCAAAAAATATTCTTTTTGTTGCTGATCTAGATCTGTTCGAACCTTAGACTGAATATCATTTTTCAGTTCTAATTTCTGAAGTTCAACATTCATATACTTTAACATTGCTAAAGCACGCTCTTGTAAATTCGGAATTTCTAATAACTCTTGTTTTGTTTCAACATCTACACTTAAGTTAGATGAAACAAAATTTATTAAAAATGAATTGCTCTGAATGTTTTTTATAGCAAATGAAGCATCGCTAGGTATGTTTGGGTTGTCTTTAATAATTTTTAAAGCCAACTCTTTAACTGAGTCAATAATTGCCTCAAATTCAGGATTCATAGGTTCTGGTCTCACTTCTGATGATTCACGAACAGTAGCAGTCATATAAGGTTTCTCCGTAAGCACCTCCGCCACTTCAAAACGTTTTTTACCTTGTATAATTACCGTCGTATTACCATCAGGCATTTGTAAAACACGTAAAATTCGTGCTACAGTACCCAAAGTATTGATATCATTTATACCTGGGTTCTCAACCTCTGCGTCTTTTTGAGAAACAACCCCAATAACTTTAGTTCCATTATTGGCATCTTTAATTAATGCTATTGATGAATCTCTACCTGCAGTAATTGGAATAACAACACCAGGAAACAACACTGTATTACGCAATGGTAAAATTGGTAAAGTTTCTGGTAATTTCTCACTATTCATCTCCTCCTCATCTTCAGGAGTTAATAGTGGTATTAGTTCAGAATCTTCATCAATACCATGTAACGACATATTGTCAAAATTTGAAAATTTAGAATTTCCCATATATTCATTTCGGTCATTCTGTCACCGTGGCGCAGAAATCTTATTAGTAAATAATTATTAAACAACTTTAATAAAGCCTGTAAACATTAGGCTCACAAGTATTAAACTGTTTTTTCTCTTTAATATTGGGCAATTCTTATGCCAACAAAGAAAAAGTTTTTTAAAAAAAGTGTAACATTACATTAAATACGCCATCATTACTACAAAACAACCACTTTTTGAGCCACAAAAAAGACCATATTGATGTTTTATTACAATTGTGTTTAGCAGGAAAACAAAGCGCACAACTCGAAGTTTATAATCGGTATTATAAGGCCATGTACAATACTGCCTTTAGGATTATTAAAGATAATGCAATCGCAGAAGATATTATGCAAGAATCGTTTTTAAGTGCTTTTACAAAATTAGAAAGCTTTAAAGCTGAAGTTGCTTTTGGCGCTTGGCTAAAACGCATAGTAATAAACAACAGTATTTACCAGTACCGAAAGCAACAGAAAAATAATGAAGTTGTTTTAGATGATGTAATTTATAAGGTCGAAGACAATGACGGTATTGCTACTGATTATGTGTTTACAGAACAAAAGGCTCAAAAAGTGATGGAAACCATGAAACAGTTAAAAAACAATTACAGAATTTCTTTGACCTTACATTTAATAGAAGGATATGATTATGAGGAAATAAGCGCAATAATGAATATTAGTTATGCAAGTTGTAGAACTACCATTTCAAGGGCAAAAGACAGTCTGCGTAAAAAAATGATGGTAAATGGATAAAAAGAAAGATATAATAGACGAATTATTTGATCACCTAAATGGAAGTTTCGATTATGAAACTCCAAGTGAAGGTCACCAACAACGATTTTTAGATAAACTCAACGGTGTTAAAGCTATAGAACCTACAATTAAAAAAAGTAATACTTACAAATATTTAGCTTTTGCCGCATGTTTTGTAATGCTTCTTAGTTTAGGGTATACCTACATAAACACCTCAACTACAATTGAACAACAAGTGGTAGAAATATCACCAGAAATATCAAATACTGAATTCTATTTTGTAAATATTATTGAACAAGAAGTAGCAAAATTAAAAAGTGAAAATTCACCTGCTACCAAAAAAATTATAGCAGATACGATGCTTCAGTTAAAAAAATTAGAAACTAATTATAAAGGCTTAGAGAACGATTTAATTAACGGCGGGAATAGTAAATTAATACTGAGCGCCATGATTATAAATTTTCAAACAAGAATAGACTTGTTAGAAGATGTCTTAAAACAAGTTGAAGAAATTAAAAATATAGATCATGAAAATACAATTATATAAAATAAGCTTAATTATACTACTCTTTGCTCCTATTTATCTTTTAGCAAATGACAACTTTAAAGGCAAACACACAAAAGAAAAAACCATAAAAAAGGAATTTTCGGTTAATTCTGACGCTTTATTAAAAGTAACCAACAGTTACGGAAACTTAAATATTACTTCATGGAATGAAAATCGTGTTGTTATTGAAGTACATATAAAAGTAAATGGAAATAACGAAGAAAAAGTTAACAACAAACTTGATGAAATAAACATTGATTTTGAAGCTACAAATAGTGTGGTTGCTGCTAAAACAATCTTTAATGAAAACAAAAGTGGCTGGAACTGGGGCTGGGGAAGCACCAGTAATGTAAATATGCAGATTGATTACAGTATTAAAATACCAGTAAAAAATAACATTCAATTACATAATGACTACGGAAATATTATTTTAGATAGAATTGACGGACATGCTAAAATATCGTGTGATTATGGTAGGTTAGAAATTGGTGAATTACGCGGTAGGAACAATCAATTATCATTTGATTACACCTCTAAATCTACAATTGGATATATAAATAGTGGAAAAATAACTGCAGATTATTCTGGTTTCACTATTGAAAAAGCAGGAGATTTAGATATTAATTCCGATTATACCAACGGAAGCATCATAAGTATGAAAAACCTAACTTACAATAATAACTATGGAAAAATTGAAGTTGGGACTGCCACAAATATTGAGGGTAATGGTGATTACAATCATATAAAATTAGGAACCGTACATGGTAATGTAAGTATAACATCAGATTATGGTGGCATTCAAATAACTACAATGGCTAAAGATGCTGGTGACATAAAAATTAGATCAGATTATACCGGCATTAAAATTGGTTACCACCCTAATTACAATTTCAATTTTGAAATAAGTACTGAGTACGCAGGTGTTAATGGAAAAGATAACTTTGAAATTAATGTAAGTAGAGAAGATTCTAGCGAAAAATATTATAGTGGATACTATGGAAGCTCCGCTTCAAAAAAGCTTATCAATATTACTAGCGATTACGGAAGTATTTCATTTACTAAAAATTAGTAATAACATCAATAAAAAATCGAATAGTCATCAAGGCCTCTTGATTAAGAGGCCTTTTATTTTGTACTTGCTTGCAAATCAGTTTTCCATTTATTCCAATCATCAATGAAATAATTTAAAATAATAGGACTATCAAGTGTATTCACTTTTGTTTTCTTAATTGCAATATCTTTTGGAAACTCAAAAGCCATTTGAAATTGAGAATCAGTCAAAAACTTTAAATCTTTTGGTAAAGGTGATTTTACCCTCCCCTCTTCTATTTCAACATCACTAGCTATTACAAAACCCCAATCACCAAATGATGGGATATAAGAATGATATGGCTTTACATACTTAAAAATTGGTGATAAAGTATTATTTATACAACTAAAAACAGAATTTGAAAAATATATTTCTCCAGACTGAGTAACGAATAATCCATTTTTATTAAGTCGTTGTTTCGCTAAAAGAAAAAATTGTTTACTATACAATCTTGCCAAAGCCTCGTTTGTTGGGTCTGGCAAATCTGCAATTATGATATCATATCCTTTTGATTCATTATGCAAAAAAGTGAAAGCATCTGCCGCAATAAGGTTAACCCGTTTATTTTTAGCTGCACCTTCATTTATCTTCATAAAATATGGATCTTTTTTAGCCAAATAAAACATAGTACTATCAATATCAACAACATCTATATTTGTAATTGTTGGATGTTTCAAAACCTCTCTACTAGCTAAATTTTCACCACCTCCCAAAATCAATATTGATTTTGGGTTTTCATGCAAAGAAATTGGAATGTGAACTAGAGGCTCATGATACCTATATTCATCAGAGGATGAAAATTGAATTACTCTATTTAAATACAACCTTACATCTTCTTTCTTTTTTGTAACAACAATTTTTTGATAAGGTGTTTGTTCATTTAAAACAATTGGATTTTTATAAATAGCTTGATCCCAAATTTTCAAAAATCGTCCTCCAAAAACAACCAATAAAATAAGTATTGCCATAGAAGTTAAACCAAAAAACATTGTTTTTTTTGATTTTTCTAATAGAAAATGATTCAAAATTAAACCTAAAAAAATATTAATTATTCCAAAAATTAAAGAAGAATAATACAACCCTACAAAAGGCAATAAAATAAAAGGGAATAACAATGTGGCAATTAAACCACCTATATAATCTAATGATAAAACATTAGATAAATTATTTTTAAAATCAACTTCATTTGACACAAAAGTTAATAATGGAACCTCCATTCCTGTCAAAAGGCCTATTAATAATATAATAACCAAACATATAATTTGTAACGCAAGAGCGTTTACTGATACAAAAGAAAAAAAAAGTAACGGAACTGATATGCCGCCAATTAACCCTAATAAAAATTCTACGTGCACAAAAAACTTTAAGGGCATTTCCCTTAAATATTTAGATAAAAATGCTCCAATACCCATTGAAAACAAGTAAACACCTATAATAACAGAGAACTGCCTAACACCATCACCTAAAAAATATGTAGCTGTAGTACTTACCAAAAGTTCATATATAATAGAACAAAGTCCAGCAATAAAAACAGCAAACGAAATAAGTATTCCTTTTCTCATAAAATTTTGTTAAGTTTGATTATCGTTACACTAAAGAAAACAATTCCAAAGATGAATAAAAAAATGATGACTGGATTAGCATTTTCAAGAAAATTAATGTTAACCACCGCTTTAAGTAGTTCTGTTTTATTAACCAGTTGTGGCGATAATGACGGAAGTCCTAAAATTAAAGATTCTGAAGAAAAAACAATTTACGAAGCTACAAAGGGCACTGTTACAGAAGTTGAAGAAATTGAACCTGGTGATGATTATAAAATTATTGATGAAAGCATTATTGACAAAAGAGAAAACTCTATTGCTATTGTACATGGCTTAGATGGACAGATAGATACCTTATCATTAGCTAAAATTGATAATAATTCAAATGAAACTAGTTATCGAAATAGATCTGGTTTAAGAACAATTTTGCATTATTCATTAGCTTCATCTTATTTTAATAGAAACTTATCAAACGTTGCACCAAATTCTAGTTATTATAAAGATGCTACTGCTTACAATAAATCTACTGATTTAAAAAACGATTTAAAAAGTTCCGCTACTACTAGAAAAATTAGAGTACCAGGAGCATCATCAAAAGGATACGGAAGTGGAAAATCGTTTAGATCATTTGGAGGATAATCGTTTTAAAGAAATAAAGCGATTAAAAAAAAAACATGTTTCACACCACTTACTTTGGTATTTAAAACAAGATTATTTTACTGAAGAATTACTCGGTCTCCATAATTTTGAAATTGAAAATTTTAAAAAACTAAGTGTAGCCGCTTTTAAATTATTCCAAAAAGCTACCGAAAAAATAATTAATGAGGATAAATTAGGAGATATAGGTATACCTTATTTTTTCCACGACTGTATCCGTCACACTTGGAAAAACAGAGATAAACACCCATTCTTATATGGAAGATTTGATATCAACGGTGGTATTAAACAAAGAGAAACCAGTGTTATAGAATTTAATGCTGATACCTGTAGTACTCTACCTGAAACTATTCATTGGCAATCATTACAAAATAAAGAATTAAAAGGTAATAACCATAGTCAATTCAACAACTTAGCAACTGACATTGGGAATATATTAGAAAACTTAAAAAGCACCATAAATCACTCCAATCCTTTTATTTTAGGATCTTCTTTTGGTTATGAGGAAGATGTTTTAAATGTAAATTCTATATTAGATATCGCGCATGAAAAAGGGTACAAATCATTTTATGTAAACCTAGAAAATGTAGTTTTCTCAGAAGAAAATGGAATTCTTTATGAGATAAATGGTGAATATCAAATAGTAGATGTATGGTTTAAAATGATTCCGTGGGATTGGATGTTTAATGAAGAGCCAAAACTTGCTAAAGAATTGTCAACCATAATTTGTAAAAATCTTTGTAAAGTTCTAAACCCACCCTATAGTGCTATTTGGCAAAACAAAAAATTTATGGCTTATATAACTGAGCACTTCCCAAATGATAAAATTTCTCAAACATTACTAAGCACACCTTATTACAATGATTTTGTTACCAAACCTGTTTATGGGAGGTTAGGTGAAAACATTTCAATAAATGGTATAATAAATTCAAAATCTAAAGGAGACTTTGCAGAACAAGAAGTTGTATACCAAAAATACTACCCTTTAGAAAAGGATATGGAAAATTATTATTATCAAACTGGATTATTTTTTACTGATAAACCATCAGCTTTAAATTTACGTGCTGAAGAAAATCCAATTATATCAGACGATTGCACATTTATTTCTCATTATATTATTTAGAAGTTAATTTTAATTGGTTTACCAATTCTAACGAACCTCTTTTTAATTTATTCAGCTCTATCTTGTCTGATTCAAAAAGCTTCTCCAGTAACTTAGTAACTAAGCTTGTATCAAAATTTTTACAAGAAAACACATCAACAGCCGCATAATTGTGCTCTGGCCAAGTATGTATACTTATATGACTTTCTGCTAACAAAATAAAACCTGTCACACCGATAGGTTCAAATTGTTTAAAAGCTTCATTTAGCTCTTCTAAATCAAGCGTAGCAGTTATCGTATGTAACGTTTCTTCGACATATGGAACAAAAGAAAGCTTTTCCTTATTACAATTATAAACATCCCAAGTTGCATGTATACCTATGAACAAAATATATAATTTAGGGTTTGTATTATTCTGTCCCTCTCGACTCAGAAACTAATTTGATAAATTCTATTGGAGAAAATAATTTTTGAAGCACCTCATAACTAGCACCAGATTCCATTTGTATTGTTTCAGGTAAAGTTTCCCTCGGACCATAATCCCAAGTAATTGGGTTTATTAAGTCTTTTACAATAGCATAATCACCTTCAAGTTCTATTCCTAAAAATTCAACAGTATTCGTATTAGCCATTTGATACATGGCATATGAATTATTATTTCCGTAATATTCACCCGCCATTAAGTATTCTGTTAAGGTTGGATTAACCATGTAAACATCTGAGACAAAATTGAAATTTACAATACTATCATTTTTTAAAGTCAAAGAATGATTCCCTTTTCCCATTTCTACCCAAACAACTTGTTCTGCAGGTATTTCAACTTCTAAGGAATCTACCCTAATGATTACGGGTTCTGTTGTTGGGTTATCAATAGCTAAATCAACACTACCACTACCACAAGAGACTGATAGTAACGATAAACTTAAAAAAGTAAATAAATATTTCATTGTTAATGGTTTACTGGTTGTAATAGGTTATTCTATTATTGCTAATATACTTAATAATTTTCAGTTTTAACATTTTCTTTTGACACACGTAATAACAAAATAATACCTGCTAAAAAAAACACGAACAAAAATAATATTGCATAACGCATACTACTTACTTGATCTACCACAGCAAAAATGATCATACCAATAACAATTCCTATTTTCTCTGCTACATCATAAAAACTAAAATAAGAAGTAGTATCATCCGTGTCTGGTAAAAATTTAGAATAAGTTGACCTTGCTAATGATTGTATTCCCCCCATTACTAGACCAACAAGCCCTGCTGCTATATAGAATTGCAAAGGTGACACCATAAAAAAGGCATAAAAACACAAACATAACCATATTGCATTAATAACAATAAGGGTTTTTATATTACCGAATTTAGCAGATGCTTTTGATGTTACAATTGCTCCAATAATAGCCACTAATTGTATTACTAGAATACTAATAATTAAACCTGTGGTTTTCTCAGAATCTGTTGCCCAAGCAATTTCTTTTTCTCCAAAATACACAGCCATTAACATGATTGTTTGCACAGACATGCTGAATACAAAAAATGCTCTTAAATACTTTTTTAATCGTAAATCAAGTTTAAGTTTAACCCAAACTAACTTTAATTCTTTTAAACCATTAAAAACAACATCTTTGGTTACTTTATGACCAGATGAAACTCCTTTTGGTAATACATAAAATGTATACTGACTAAAAACAAGCCACCACAAACCAACAGTTATAAAAGAAATTTTCATAGCTTCAAATTTTGCTTGATTTAATGTAGCTTCAGTGTCACCGACATCAAACCCAAAGGTTTCTGGCATCATTACCATTGCTAAATTTAAAATCAACAACAAAACACTACCCACATAACCTAATGAAAAGCCTTTAGCACTTATAGCATCTTGTTGTTCTTCAAAAGCGATATCTGGTAAATATGAATTATAAAAAACTAAACTGCCCCAATACCCTATCAATCCCATAAAATAGTACAATAAACTGAGATGAATTTGCTCTAAACTAAACCAATATAAACCAATACAACCTACACTTCCCACATAGCAAAAAAACTTCATAAAAGCTTTTTTATTCCCCACATAATCCGCAATACCTGATAAGATTGGAGATAAAATGGCGACCCCTAAAAATGTAAACGCTGTTATAATTGATATCAGTACAGTTTGTTTCATTTGAAACCCAAAAGCACTCACTAATTCTTCAGAAGACGTAAATAAAGCTGCGTAAAATATTGGAAATATTGAGGATGCTATCGTTAAGGTATAAACCGAATTTGCCCAATCATAAAATGCCCAAGCATTTAATAATTTTTTGCTCCCTTTTGGTGCTTGTACTTTTGCCATAGTTTGGTTGCTATAAATAAAAAAGCTGTCCTTTATAAGAACAGCTTAAATATATTACTATTTAACAGAGTTAAAAATTTTATCTATAAGAAGTTACACCAAATTTTGCTGCTTCTGCTTTTGCAGCAGGTGCCCATTCTGTAAGATTTGCAATACGCGTATCGTTTGATGGATGTGTACTCATAAACTCTGGCGTAGATGACGCACCACTATTAGCTTTCATTCTCTTCCAAAGTTCCGCAGCTTCATCAGGATTATAACCTGCAATTGCCATAATTTGCAAACCAATTCTATCTGCTTCAGTTTCATGACTTCTACTAAAAGGCAACATACCTAAAACATTAGTTCCTGCCCCGTAATATTGATTAAATAAGTTAAGTGAATTTTGATCTTTTATAGCAACATTACCTACTACTTGACCTATTTGCTGTCCGTAACTAGCTGTCATACGCTGTGCACCATGATCTGCTAATGCGTGAGCAACTTCATGACCCATTACTACCGCAACACCAGTTTCTCCTTGACAAATTGGCAAGATACCTGTGTAAAATACAATTTTACCACCTGGCATACACCAAGCATTAATTGTTTCATCTTGCACTAAGTTATATTCCCATTTGTAATCATCTAAATATCCAGGATATCCGTTTGCAGTTAACCAACGCTCTGCAGCTGATGCAATTCGTTGTCCAACTGTTGTAATCATTCTAGAATCTGCAGTATTATCTACTGTTTTATTCTCCGTTAGAAATTCATCGTATTGTGCAAATGCTGTAGGGAATATTTGACTATTCGGAAATGCATTTAACATCTTTTTGCCAGTAAATGGGTTAGTTTTACAAGCAGTAACTCCTAAAAATATAGCAGCCACTAAAATAATCTTTCTCATAGTTAATGTTTAATTAAATAGCATACTAAGTATATTTTGACTTTTCAGCTGAATTGGTTTTGTTTATATTTTAAATTTACAAAAAATTATTTACCTACTATTTGAAGCGTGGTAAAGTCTTTTTTAATTATTAAGGTATTATGTTCCGATAAATTAATATCTTCAAGTGTAACTGGAACACTATCAACAACTATTGAAGCTATTTCAAAAGGCAATCCATGAAATTTAATTCGCATAGTTTCATAACTAGTTATAAAAGTACCGTCTTTAAATTGTTGGATAATTAATTCATTCTCTTTACCGTTTAATTTTAGGTTACGAAGACTATAACGACCTTTTTTATAATCAAAACCGTCTTGTGCATCTTCGTAAATTGTAGAATTTTCAACACCTAATTTATAATACACATCAAGTTTTAATTCTTCTATTTCAAGCTCATCAACATATTGTTGAACCGGATATTTAGGAATTATAGCGCCTTCTTTTACAAACATTGGTATCACATCAATATCAGCAGGAATCCATTTTTCCAATCCTCCAATAATAATTTCTTTCGTCCAATAATTATACCAATTACCACGTGGCATGTACATTCTACGCCCTTTTGCATTAGGTTCTTGAATAGGGCACACTAATATTTGTTCTCCAAAGATAAACTCATCAGTTCTAAAATGTGTCTGCGGATCTTCTTGATCAAACATTACTAAAGAACGAAGCATTGGATGCCCTTCTTTAGAATACCTATAAAACATGGTGTATAAATATGGTAAAAGCTGATATCTTAATTCAATATACTTTCTTACAATATCAGTAACTTCTTCTCCAAATGACCAAGGTTCTTGATCACCGTGATCACCACTAGAATGTACCCTACAGAAAGGATGAAAAATACCTAACTGTACCCATCTTGCAAATAACTCACCATCAGGTTGTTCTGCAAAACCACCAATATCAGAACCCACAAATGAATATCCACTCATACACATACGTTGCACTTGCACATTTGCGATCCATAAATGCTCCCAAGTAGCAACATTATCACCTGTCCAAGTACAAGCATAACGCTGTGTACCTGAATATGCTGCTCTTGTAATCACAAATGGTCTTTTAGGATACACATGCTTTTTCACACCATTGTAAGTGGCTCTCACCATTTGCATACCATAAATATTATGGGCTTTACGGTGTGTGCAATTATTACCATCATAATCATGACGTGTGTCTAAAGGTGCTGTTTTTGTTGGCACTTCCATTACAGCTGGTTCATTCATATCATTCCACACTGCATGAACACCAATTTCAGCCATGAACTCTTTATACAATTCAGCCCACCACTTACGAACTTCCGGGTTTGTGAAATCGGGAAAATTACACTGGCCTGGCCAAACTTTACCATGCATATATGGGCCATCACCACGCTTACAGAAATAATCATTTTCCATAGCTTCTTGATACACCCAATAATCACGGTCAATTTTTATTCCGGGATCAATCATGACTACAGTTTTAAAACCATCTTCATTTAATTCAGATATCATTCGTTTTGGGTCCGGAAACAGTTTTTTATCCCAAGTAAAACATCTAAAACCGTCCATATAATCTATATCTAAATACAGACCATCACAAGGTATTTTTAAATCTCTAAACTTTTTTGCCAATGCTTTCACATTACTTTCAGGGTAATAACTCCATTTTGATTGTTGAAAGCCTAAAGCCCAAAGTGGTGGTAAATCTGGTGTTCCTGTTAAATCAGTATACAACCGAATTACTTTTTCCATATCTGGACCATAAATAAAGTAGTAGTTCATTTCACCACCATCAGCCCAAAAACTAGTAACGTTTCTTTTCTCTTGTGCAAAATCAAAAAATGACCTAAAAGTATTATCAAAGAAAATTCCGTAGGCCTTATTATCGGTCATACCTACATAAAAAGGGATTGCTTTGTAAAGCGGATCTTGATCTTTACCATAAGCATAAGAATCTGTCACCCAATTATTTACTCTTTTACCTCTTAAATTTAGATGAGTAGCTTTATCTCCTAAACCAAAAAAACTATCTCCTGTTTTAGTGATTTTACTCATTTTCACAAAGTTACCTCCGTGCTCGTAATTTTCTTCCCAATGAAAACCAAGCTCATCTTCATTAATAATATTGCCTTCTAAATCTGATATTTGAACCCTAAGTGTTTTTTTATCGACCAAAACTTTCATTCTGATAGTTTCAATTAAATATTCTGTATCAGTTTCTTCTACTTTTAAATCATCAAAACCTCGAATACCTGTTTTACTTATTGCATATGAAAAGTCAGGTTCAAAATTATAATCTGTAGCATACCTAAACCTTATGGCACTATTACGAAGTACTGTAATTTGCAACACAACGCCATTTGCAGTTGTAAAGTATATTTTATCTATATCTTGTTTAAAATCAACAATTTCATTCGGATATAAATTTCCTTTATATTCAAGTTCTGTATTAGTAATCATACTTCTTTACTTAAATTAACTAACAAAAAAAGTTATTATGCGTGAATAATAAAAATTTTTTAAAGCCTATTCGTTATCACACGATAGGTTTATAATTTATTATTGTAATATAATTACACTTAAAGGCGGTAACGTTATTTCAATTGAGTTGTTGAAATTGTGCCAAGGTGTTGCTGTTATATTAATATTTTTATTTGCTACCCCCGATCCTCCATATTCTAAAGCATCGCTATTAAAAACTTCTTTTACAGTTGTGTTTTTAGGAATACCTATTCGGTATTTTTCTCTAGTTATTGGTGTAAAATTACAAGCAACAATAACATCATTTTTAGTATCATGACCTTTACGGATATACGTTAAAACTGAACTTTCAGCATCTCCATAATCTATCCATTGGAAACTATCAGGGCTAAACTGCTTTTCGTAAAGAGCTGGATAATTTTTGTAAAAAATATTTAAATCTTTCACCATTTTTTGCACTCCTGCATGAAAATCATATTGTGTTAAATGCCAATCTAAACTATTTTGGAAGTTCCATTCTGACGATTGCCCGAATTCACCACCCATAAATACCAAATTTGTACCCGGATGTGTAAACATGTACCCAAAAAGTAACCTTAAATTTGCAAAACGTTGCCACTCATCACCTGGCATTCTATACAAAAGTGACTGCTTACCGTACACAACCTCATCATGAGAAAAAGGCAACATAAAATTTTCAGAAAACGCATAAGTTAAACTGAAAGTAATATCATTCTGGTGGTGTTTTCTATAGATTGGTTCTTTTTTAAAATACTCTAAAGTATCATGCATCCAACCCATCATCCATTTCATACCAAAACCTAAACCCCCTAAATCTACAGGTTGCGAAACCCCAGTAAAAGCAGTTGATTCTTCTGCTATAGTTTGAATGCCCTCAAAACTAGCATACAGTTGCTGGTTCATTTCCTTTAAGAGCGAAATAGCTTCTAAATTTTCGTTATTGCCATATATATTTGGTTCCCACTCCCCTTCTTCACGTGAATAATCTAAATAAATCATTGATGCTACAGCATCAACACGTAAGGCATCAACATGAAATTGATCCATCCAAAACATAGCATTACTTATTAAAAAAGCTCGGACTTCATTTCGGCCGTAATTAAAAATCAAGCTTTTCCAGTCAGGGTGATAGCCTTTTTTTCTATCAGGGTGTTCGTATAAGTGAGAGCCATCAAAAAAGCCTAAGCCATGTGCATCCTCGGGGAAGTGTGAAGGCACCCAATCTAAAATTACTCCAATATCATTCTGGTGTAGTTTATCTACTAAAACTTTAAATTCCTCAGGAGTCCCGAAACGTGAAGTTGGTGCAAAATACCCTGTTAGTTGATAACCCCAAGACGGATCATATGGGTACTCCATTACAGGCATAAATTCTACATGCGTAAAATTCATTTCTTTTACATATTTTACTAAATCATCAGCAAGTTCTAGATAAGTCAAAAACTCATTATCTTTCTTTCTTTTCCAAGAACCTAAATGTACTTCATAAACTGAATATGGCCTATCAAGCCCATTTTTTTCTTTACGGTAGCCCATCCAATCGGTATCTTTCCAATCATATGCACCATCCCAAACAACAGAACCAGTTTTTGGGGGTGTTTCACAATAACGGGCAAACGGATCTGCTTTTTCTGTAGTAACCCCAAAATTATTAGAATTGATGCTGTATTTGTACAAAGTACCTTTAGTTATCTCTGGTATAAAACCTTCCCAAATACCACTTTCATCCCAACGAACATTTAATTGATGTGTCCCTTTTTGCCAAAAATTAAAATCTCCAATAACACTTACACTATGAGCCGATGGTGCCCAAACAGCAAAATAAGTACCTTTAACACCATTAACTTCTACTATATGGGAACCCAACTTTTCGTACAATTGAAAGTGTTTTCCTGCTTTAAAAAGATTAATATCAAATTCCGTTAATAAACTAAAAGCTTCTACGTTTGGCATAAGATAATTTTATATACTGCAATATAAACAAGTTTAAAATAATAGTTTGCTATTTATTTCGTTCTTTTATTAGATGAATCAAATTAAAAAGTGGAACGCTTTTTGATTATCTTAAAACTTAAACTCGTTTAAATTTAATAAGAACACTCAAACAAAATAATTATGAAAAGATTTACTTTTATTGGAATGCTATTTTTAGCCATATTAATAACTTCATGTTCAGGGAATGATGGATTTGACGGCCAGGATGGTCTTGATAGTATTCAAGGGCAAGTTTTTGAAGTAGAAAACGTTGATTTTAATTATGATGCAACAGGTAATTTTTATTCTACACGTTTAACATATAGTGATTTTACAAGTTTTGAAGTACTTGAATCTGATGCAGTATTATTATATGTCTTAGATGAAGAAATTGAATTAACTGATGGGCTAGCTGACAACTGGACATTAGTACCAGTTAGCTATTTTCTTGACGGAGGTACTATTCAATATACTTATGCTCATAACTTCGTAGACATGGACTTATATATTAATGGAAATTTTGATATGTCGGCAATTGACACTTTTTATACAGATGATCTTGTTTTCAGAGTCGTAATTTTACCAAGCTCATTTGCAAGTTCTAAAATTGACACCTCTGACATCAACGCAGTGTTAGCTCGTTTAGGTGTTGAAGAAGATGATATTATAAAAGCTTCTCTATAAAAAAACCACATTTTTAGACTACAAGCCTCGGTTTATCGTTAAACCGAGGCTTTTTATATAATTTATGTTTTGTTTACAAAAATATTAACAACTGTTTAGTTAAAAGACACGTAAATTAGATAAAAAAGAAACTATGTATAAAAAATTACTTTTAGGTCTTGTACTTATTATCACCAGTTGCAAAGGCGTTTCGCAAGAAAAAGAAATGGCAATGGAAGGTAATAGCAAACAAGAAGAATTTGAAATTACAAAAACAGATGCAGAATGGCGCAATGAGTTAGACGCCATGGAATATTTTATTTTACGTGAAGCGGGTACAGAAAGAGCATTCTCTAGCGAATTATTAAAAAATAATAAAAAAGGAATTTACGTTTGCGCTGCTTGTGGTACAGAACTTTTTAAAAGCGAAAATAAATTTGATTCTGGAACAGGTTGGCCAAGTTTTGATCAAGAAATAAAAGGTAATGTCGCCTATGATGTGGACTACAAAATTGGTTACAAAAGAACTGAGGAGCACTGTGCTACATGTGGTGGACATTTAGGTCATGTTTTTAATGACGGACCTAGTGATACAACAGGCGAAAGACATTGTATTAATGGTGCAGCACTTAACTTTGTAGCTCGTAACTAAGCACAGAAAATAAAGTATGACTAAAAAGTACAACATTAATAAATCGGAAGCTGAGTGGAAAGAACTTCTTTCACCTGAAGAGTACACTATTTTAATAAAAAAAGGTACTGAATATCCGCATACTGGTGCATATAATATGCATTTCGACAATGGAGAATACCATTGCAAAGCTTGTAATGCTAAACTTTTTGAAAGTGACCATAAGTTTAAAAGTAGTTGTGGTTGGCCCTCTTTTGATAAAGCTATTGACGGCGCTATAGATTATATAAAAGACACTAGCCACGGCATGACAAGAGTTGAAACTGTATGCGCAAATTGTGGCGGACATTTAGGTCACGTTTTTAATGATGGGCCTATGGAAACTACAGGACATAGGTACTGTATAAACTCTGCAAGTATTGGTTTTGAGCCAGAGGCTAAATAATACATTTATTGATTAACTATATTTTACGCTAAATTATTTACACTAATTTAGCGTTTTTCTTTATAAGAGAAACGCCAAATGAATTAGCAACTAATGTACAAAACTGAACGAATACAATTTCAACCGTTACAATCAGAATATATTTCTGATTTAGAGAAAATGCTTTGCGAGAATCATATTGTAATGAAATCTGCTTTTAAAGGTCGTGTATTTACTAAAGAAGAATTTAAAGAATTAATTAAAAATGAATTTATTTTATCTAAAAATGACATTTTAGGTTTTCGATGTATAACCTCAATATCTGAGAATAAATTAATAGGTATTTCTGGTTTGCATAAATTCAAATACTTTGATAAAGAGTATTACGAATTCGGTTTTATACTACATGAGAACTATTGGGGAAAAGGTTTAGCTACCGAAATTGGCAATTTCTGGACAAACTACTCAAAAAATGAAATAGGCCTAACAGAACTTTTTGCTACAGTGAGCCCTAAAAACCTAGTCTCAAAAAGAGTTTTGGAAAAATTAAACATGAAACCTTTTGCAACTTCAAATTTTGAAGGAAGAGGAGATAGATTAATTTTAAGAAAAGAGCTTTAAAACTATTTTATATATAATTCACCACAAACTATTATACAAAAAAAACCACCCAATCGGGCGGTTTTTTTGTATAATCAAATGAATTTTAAAATCTATTCAAAATCACATTCTTTACCTAAGCTTTCAAACTTAGCCAATTCTTCAATTAACCCGTTATTTACCTTACCAAAAACCTCATAAGCAATTTTACCTAATGGTAAGTGTACAGGAGCTTCTTCTAATTGGGCTAATTTATAAATAGCGTCTGCTGCTTTTGCTGGGTCACCAGGTTGGTTACCACTTAAACCTTGTAAGCTAGTGATACGCTCACCTACTGTACTCTCGTAATCAGCAATTTTTGTATTATCGTAAGCCGCTGAACTTCCTGCCCATTCAGTTCTAAATGGCCCTGGTTCAACATTAGTTACTTTAATATTTAATGGTTTTAACTCCGCAGCTAAAGCTTCTCCAATACCTTCTAAAGCAAATTTAGAACCGTTGTAAATTCCTAAACCTTGAGAACCTATACGCCCTGCAATAGAAGTAATATTTATAATATGACCAGAACGTTGCTTACGCATTTGAGGCAATACTTCTCTAATAGTAGTTAAAACACCAAATACGTTTACTTCAAATTGTCTTCTAACTTCTTCATCAGAAATCTCTTCAATACTTCCCATAATACCGTAACCAGCATTGTTGACAACTACATCAATTTTTCCGAATTTATCGTAGATAGTTTTGATACCATCAACAATCATTTGTGTTGAAGCAACATCTATAAGTACACCAAAAGAGTTGCCTGGGTTTTCATTATTAAACGCCTCTACTTGTTCTTGTTTTCTAAAAGTACCAACTACAATTTGTCCTTGTGATAATACTTCTTTAGCTAACTGTTTACCTAAACCTGATGATACACCAGTGATAAACCATACTTTTTTATCTGTACTCATTTTTTGTGATATTGAATGTTTGAAAAGAAACCTTGTTATTTTCTACAAAACTACAAAAGTTATACTAATCTCTAGTACCGATTAAGGATTTTAAATCTAATTAATACCTTGATAATCTGAATTACATATAATTCGAAAATTGATTAAAAACATGACCTAAACTTATTTAATTACTAGTATTAATGATACTTTTAAAACATGAGTAAAGAATCTGATCATTTTTATTTAAAAAAATCTGAACCCGATAGAAGTTGTTTTTTGGCTTTACGGCAAATTATTCTTCATGAAGATAATCTTATTACAGAAACTATTAAATACGGAATACCCTGTTTTTGCTATAAAAATAAAATAGTTTGTTATTTAAATACTGATAAAAAAACAAAAGTACCTTACCTATTAATGGTTGAAGGAAAACATTTAAATCACCCTAAATTAGAAGCAGGAAATCGTGTTAAAATGAAAATTTTTAAAGTCAATCCTCATATAGATATTCCCATAAAAGAAATTCAATTACTATTAAATGAAGCTTTAGATTTGTATAAAAATGGAATTATTAAAACAAAAGACTAAACTATTACAAGCATTAAAATGAGTATTACTAATTCTACTTTACAAGAAATTTTCAGCGCAACTTCTTTCTCTATAGCAGAAAGTAATCTTATTACCTCAAAATTTGAACTTAAAAAACTTAAAAAGGGGGATACGCTTTTACATGCTAACGAAATAGTTTACAACCAATATTATGTAAGTAGTGGTTGTTTACGCACTTATTACATTGACAAATTAGGAAAAGAACACACTCTACAATTCGCGATAAAAGATTGGTGGATTAGTGATTACACAGCTTTTTTTTCGACTACAAAAGCAGTTATGACTATTGAGTGTATTCACGATGCAATTGTTTACAAAATATCAAGAGAAACAATGGAAAATCTGTATAGTGAAATCCCTAAATTGGAAACATTTTTTAGAAAAAAAATGGAGAAAGGTTTTAGTGCTTTTCAAAAAAGAATTCTGGCTACGCTTTCACAAACTGCAAAAGAACGCTATGTTTCGTTTGTACATTCGTACCCTAACATTGAGCAAAGTGTCAAAAATTACCACATTGCATCATATTTAGGCATTACTACAGAAAGTTTGAGTAGAATACGCAAAGAAATAAGCAAATAAATTGTTTATTACCATACATCAATTTTCTTGAATGATACATGCTCTAATTTTGTTAAAGCAAGCTATTTAAAAATATATAACAGTTATTATTTTCTATTAGCGTTGGATTTTTTTTGCTTGTAATTTTATTATAAAATCAAAGTATAATTTAAAAAAATACCACATGAAAAATATATTATTTGTTTTAACTAGTCATGATGAATTAGGAAATACAGGAGAAAAAACAGGGTTTTGGGTTGAAGAATTTGCTTCACCATACTACTTATTAAAAGATAAAGGTATTAATATTACAATTGCATCACCTAAAGGCGGGCAACCACCAATTGACCCTAAAAGTGCATCTGAAGATTTTCAAACACCTGCAACAGAACGTTTTTATAATGACAAAGAAACACAAGAAATTTTAGCTAAAACAGTAAAATTAGATACTGTTAATGAGGCTGATTTTGATGCTGTTTTTTATCCTGGAGGTCACGGTCCTCTATGGGATTTAGCTGAGGATAAAAATTCCATTACTTTAATTGAATCATTCTACAACAATAACAAGCCGGTAAGTGCAGTTTGTCACGCGCCTGGCATTTTCAAGAACACTAAAAATACTAGTGGTTCTCCATTAGTAAAAGGTAAAAAAGTGACTGGTTTTACTAATACTGAGGAAGAGGCCGTACAATTAACCAATGTTGTACCCTTCTTGGTTGAAGATATGCTTATATCAAACGGAGGAAATTATTCTAAAGGTGAAGATTGGGCACCTTATGCTGTAGAAGATGGTTTATTAATTACGGGACAAAACCCTGCATCATCTGAGTTGGTTGCGGAATTATTACTAAAAAAATTAGCTTAATAAACCTTACACAACCAAAGTAAGCTAAAGCGGTTTGAGTTAATTCTCAAGCCGCTTTTTTATTGCATCAAATTACAACTAAACCAAACTAAATCAACATTTTGAAAAGTTTTACAATTCATCTTTTGCATTTTAATGTGTATCTTAACAAACCTAAAAGAAACCACCATGGAAAACAAAACCACCGAAGAACTTCAATCAGAATTAAAAATGGCCAAAAGTGTCACAGGTGCATTAATTGGAGTACTCACTGTTTTAGTGGCTGCTTGTATTTACGGGTTACTTTCAAAAGGGAATAACACCACCTTTTTTGCTCTTATAGCTGTAGCTGTTTCATGTAGTGCTATAGTACCAATACAGCTTACCACTATAAAAAAAATAAAAACAGAATTAAGTACACGAAAAATGAGCTAAAAAAATTGCTATCGTAAATTGCTTATAATTAAAACTATAGCTTTTATTATTAATAATTTTAATATAATGTCTCAACTTGATGCTTATTCTATATATTATTTTTAGCAATTAATATTTATAATTTATTAAAAGACACATTATGAAAAAGATGTTTTTATCAGTATTCTTAATTTTTTTTCTTGTAAGCGCACTGGTCTCATGTGGCGATTCAACTAAGAAAAAAGCACAAGAAGCTACGGAAACATATGTTATAAAAGATGTAGATTCTTCTTTATTTTTAGCTGACGCAAACAATCTTAATATTGAGGTTGTAGACTGTACATTAAGCGATGGCACTAAAACAAAATGTTACCAAATAACAACATTCGGAATTCCAAAAGATCATGAAATGGGACCTTGGTGTCCGCATACTATTGATGATGGACCTGAGAAAGGTGGTAAATGATTTAAAGATGGTAAAATATACGAAGTAGACGGTGAATTTATAAAAGAACTACCACAACTTTATCACGATGATTTTTGGAAACTTTACAATGAAGATGGTACTATTATTAAAACGGATAGTCAAGAAGATTGCATAAAATTAATGGGTGCTCAACTTAAAGATGAGTTTATTAACTATTGTATTGAGTGCTTACCTGAGTATGTAAGTAATTTATCAAAAACATACCTATTACCTATTACACCAGTTAAATTAGAAACACCTATTAATTTTTCCGGAAATCCTCAAGGTGGTGGTGGCGACAGACCTGATGGATCACGACAAGGTGAAGAAGGTACTGGTGAAAAACCACAAGGTCCACCTCCTGGTGGCAGTGAAGGTGACGAGAAAAGAGGACCTTCACAAAGAGGTGTTGCTTTTAACGGTGTTGCTTTTGACGCTCCTGCCCCACTTCATATTATTTTAAAAGGATATACAATTCCGCCAATTGATGATGCTGGTGGCCATATTAATTTAGATAGTGGTTATCATTACCATGCCGCTACAGGTAAAACAAAAGAAGAAGCACAAAACGATCACCACGCTCCTATGATTGGCTACGCTATGGATAGTCATGGTTTATACGGACAATTAAATGAAGATGGTAAAGAACCAGATGATTTAGATGACTGCCGTGGTCATTATGATGAGGTAAGAGGTTATCATTACCATGTTGATGCTGCAGGTAATAACAATATCATTAACTGTTTTAGCGGTGCAACTGCAAGTAAATAAAAAAATTGTAACACATAAAAAACTCACTAAGAGTAATTACTCTTAGTGAGTTTTTCTGCTATTAGGCTACTATTTATTTTCCTCCATCTAATTTATCTTGTAATTTTTTAAGCGCGTCCCATTTACCTTCAAAAGCTAATTTTGCTTGTTTTGGCCATGTACCGGGCTTATGCATTTTATAACGTGGTCCAGCAGTTAACAAAATAGCTTCTAGTGTTTTTACTTTAGCTTTACTCAAGAGCTCAAAAGTACCAATCCCGTTTTCAGTTAAAATACTTGCTATTTTGGGGCCAACACCTTCTATCTTTTTTAAATCATCTCCTTTAGCTTTTTTTACGGCTCTTTTCTTTTTAGGTGCAGCAGGCTTTTTCGTCTCACTCAAATCTACAATACTATTTGAAACTCCATCAAAAGGTGAAGCTACATAATCATCAGCCTCACTATCATTAAACCATCCATTAGTAGCACATAAATAACGGAACTCATAACGTTTTCCGTTCTCTAGCTTTATACTTTTTACAAAAGAATTTTTTTCTTTCTTCATTTGGCAAGCAGTATCAATACTTTCCCAGTTATTAAAATCACCCAACAATGAAATTTGAGTTGAACTTGGCACTTCTTCAGTTGCAACTGTAAACGTAACTAATGTATGTGAACCCTTGTCTTTTGTTTTTTTAACTAATGCCATTTCAAAAAAATTTAAGTGTACTATAAATGTACTATATAAATCACTCATTACTAAAATTTTATATTAAGAAATTGTTGATTTAAAGTTTTCTGAATTTTAAGTTCATTTTCAAACCTTGTTTTTAATAAAATGGAATAAAAATTATTAATTAAATATCAAAAAAATACCGTTTAGACTAAAATTTAAAAAAGTCAATAATTTTGAAAACTACATAATCCATAAAAAAAAGATACTGGTTCAAATAATTTTGTGAATTATCCATAGTAAACCTACTTATTTTCAAAATCTGTTTACGGCTTTGCATTTGGTTTTGTAACTTTGCAACTTCAAATTAAAATTTCAAAAAATATAAATATGAGCAATTTTGATGTTATTGTTTTAGGAAGTGGACCAGGTGGTTATGTAACTGCGATTAGAGCTTCTCAATTAGGTTTTAAAGTAGCTATCATTGAGAAAGAATCTCTTGGTGGAATTTGCTTAAATTGGGGTTGTATACCTACTAAAGCATTACTTAAATCTGCTCAAGTATTTAACTATTTACAACACGCAGAAGATTACGGTTTAAAAGCTGATAACGTAGAAAAAGATTTTGACGCTGTTATAAAAAGAAGCCGTGGTGTTGCTGATGGAATGAGCAAAGGGGTTCAATTTCTAATGAAAAAGAACAAAATTGAAGTTATCAATGGTTTCGGAAAAATTAAGCCCGGCAAAAAAGTAGTTGTTACTGATGAAGCTGGTAAAGAAACTGAATATAGCGCTAAAAATATTGTTATTGCTACGGGCGCAAGAAGTAGAGAATTACCTAGTTTACCACAAGATGGTAAAAAGATAATTGGATACCGCCAAGCATTAAGCTTAAAAGAACAACCTAAGAAATTAATTGTAGTTGGTTCTGGAGCAATTGGTGTTGAGTTTGCATATTTCTACAACTCAATGGGTACTGATGTTACTGTTGTTGAGTATTTACCAAATATAGTTCCTGTTGAAGATGAAGATGTATCTAAACAATTAGAACGTAGTTTTAAAAAATCAGGTGTTAAAGTAATGACTTCTTCTGAGGTTACTAAAGTTGATACTTCTGGTGAAGGTGTAAAAGTAACTGTAAAAACAGCTAAAGGCGAAGAGCAATTAGAAGCTGATATTGTACTATCTGCAGTTGGTATTAAAACAAATATTGAAAACATTGGTTTAGAAGATGTTGGTATTATTGTAGATCGTGATAAAGTTTTAGTAAACGATTTTTACCAAACAAATATTCCTGGTTATTACGCAATTGGAGATATTACTCCTGGGCCAGCTTTAGCGCACGTTGCTTCAGCTGAAGGTATACTATGTGTTGAAAAATTAGCTAACATGCATGTTGAGCCATTAGATTATGGTAACATCCCTGGTTGTACATATGCAACTCCTGAAATTGCTTCTGTTGGTTTAACTGAAAAACAAGCAAAAGCTGAAGGTCTTGATATTAAAATAGGTAAATTTCCATTCTCAGCAAGTGGTAAAGCACAAGCTGGCGGAACACCAGATGGTTTCGTAAAAGTTATTTTTGATGCAAAATATGGTGAGTGGTTAGGTTGCCATATGATTGGTACTGGTGTAACTGATATGATTGCTGAAGCTGTTGTTGCTCGTAAATTAGAAACTACAGGTCACGAAATATTAAAAGCAATTCACCCACACCCAACAATGAGTGAGGCTGTTATGGAAGCTGTTGCTGATGCTTATGATGAAGTAATTCACCTATAATACAGCAAAAACATATAAATTTTAAAAAATGCTGTGCTTTAAAACCACAGCATTTTTTATATCAATAAATACAAAAAAAATTATGCTTAAAATATTTAGCCTTACTGCTGTTTTAGAAGGAATCTCTTATTTATTACTTTTTGGAGTAGGAATGCCATTGAAATATCTTTTTGATATTCCTGAACCAAACATTTTTATAGGTTATGCGCATGGCTTTTTATTCATTGCATATGTAGCACTAGCTGCAATTTTTTGCATTGAAAGAAAGTGGAGTATAAAACGATTTATTATATTATTCGTTGCTGCACTTTTACCTTTTGCTACTTTTTATGTAGATAAAAAATATTTGAAACCTTTAATGGGTTAACTAAACTGTCAGGACTATTCTAAAAAACTCTGAATAGCTAAATCATAACTTTGCAAGCCAAAACCTAAAATTACTCCTTTGGCTACTGGTGAAATGTATGATACATGCCTAAACTCTTCACGTTGGTGTGTGTTTGATATATGTACTTCAATTACCGGTGTTTCAACTGCTTTAATGGCGTCACCAATACCTACAGAAGTATGCGTATAGGCTGCTGCATTTAAAACAATGCCATCATAAGAAAAACCAACCTCTTGTATTTTTCCTATAAGTTCACCTTCAATATTAGACTGAAAATACTCTAATTCTACATCTTTGAATTTGAATTGAAGTTTTGCAAAATAATCTTCAAAAGTGTCTGAGCCATAAATTTCTGGCTCACGCTTACCTAGTAAGTTTAAATTCGGACCGTTAATTATCAATATTTTCATAAGGCTAAATTATGAAATAAATAGCAGAAAATTATAGCAAATCTTTAATTAACGATAACCAATGAAGTATACTCTCCCTTATTTAAATTACTTAACAAATCAATTACTTTATCACCTATTGCAATTTCAATTTTGGCAGTATTAGGTGCTATATCACCTATATTATCAGCTCTAAATTTTAGAATATTTTCTCCTTTATTTAGTTTTAAATTAATTTCTTTTTTAGATTTTTTAATAGCATAATTATTAATTAGATTTTTACCATTATAAAAAATTGAAATTTTATCACCATCAAGTTTTCCCGCATCCCAAATTGCAAGCGAAAGAGTTTCATTTTTTGCAAAAATGGTGGTCTTTTCACCAGATTTTAACACATTCAAGCCATTTTGATCAATCAAATTAACTAAGCTTATATTTTCTTTTATACTGTCTGAAACTTTATTGGAGCGTTGAATTTTCTTATCCGCTTTTTTAGCCAATTTTTCAATCTTTTCCATGTTTTTCAACATGATCTCACCATCAATACAAGACTCCCCATCACTGTACTTACCCGAAAACGGTCCTTCGATAATTTGCTGGCCGTTACTATTTTTTAATTTCCCTGTAAAATGAACAAAACAAAAATCGTACGTAGTAATATCAGACTTAGTATACTCTACACCTACTTCTTTAAAAAAGATAGACTTTTCTTTTTCACTATAAGAACCTTCCAAATATGATTTTGTCTCGTGAGCACCACCCATATTGGTAACAGTATATCCTTTTACAGAATTATCTTTTAAAATTTCAAAATTTACTCTGTAAGAAATAAAAGCGCTATCATTAAGTTTGATTACTCCTAAATATTCTTGTTGTGCATTTACATTTGAATATGTTAAAAAAAACAAAACAAAAACTGTAAGAAAATACCTGTTCATTGTAATTAATTTCTATATTTGAAGAAACCAAAATTATAATTAATTATGAGACTAAGATTATTTTTACCTGTTTTATTATTTTTATTTGCGCTTTCAAGTGTTGAAGCTTCTTTTCCTGTAAAGAGAGCAACTACAAATCAAGAAACGACAATTACTGATGATTCTGAAGGAGAATTATTTTCACCTGCTGCCGTTGCTGCTGGTTACGACAAATGGGTAGCCGTTGCTTTTTGGTTCTTTTTAGGACTTTTTGCAGCACACCGTTGGTACGCTAAAAAACCTATTGGAGCTAACATTTTATTTATTCTAACTTTAGGTGGTCTTGGTATTTGGGCAATAATTGATTTAATAAGAATTTTAACTGATAGTTTTCAATAGATAAACATCACTTTAAATAACTAAAAAACCGAGATTTTCATCTCGGTTTTTTATTATTCAAATAAATTACTTGATAATTAATTTATCACATATCTAATACCTAAACCAAAAGCTCCAACTTCAGTAGTTAAATCTCCTAAACCAAGAAAAGGTCTCCAATCAAAAGAAAATACCAAGGGTACAGTTGCATTTTTGTATTCTAAACCAACTGTTGGTCTTAAAGCAAGTTCAGTATCTCCACTAAAAAAAAGAATAGAGGCTCCACCACCAGCAAACCAATTTAAACCTTCAGCACCTTCAATACTTCCGTGGTATTCATATAAACCAGTAAGCGCTGTAACTCCTGATTCAAATAATATTTCACCTTCAATAGCTGATTCTGGAGCAATAAAGAATTTAGCACTAGGTCCAACGAAAGTAAATCCTGAGCCAAAATCTAAACCTAAACCTACAGCGGTATTGTAATTTGATTGTGCATTAATACTCATAAAACCCATTGCAAAAAAAGCAATTACCAATGTTAATTTTTTCATTTTTAAAATTGTTTACATTATTTATAAATCAAATCTATTTCTTTTTAAAATTAACCCCAAAATAAAAAGAGAATTTACGACCAAAGGTCATTTTTTTATAAATGTATAAGCAAGTATTTTATTGGGCTATAAACTTTAAAACTCCAAAATAGTATCTTTGAAATATGAAATGGAGTACCGCTATTAAAGATTATCAAGACTATTTAAAAATTGAACGTGGCTTAGCAACAAACTCTATTACTAATTATTGCTTAGACATTCAAAAACTAAATTTATTTTTAGAAGAAAATAATGTAAACGTCTCCCCTATTCATATTACTAAAGATGTAGTACAGCAATTCATATACGAGATTGCTAGCGAGGTAAATCCAAGATCACAAGCGAGAATTATATCTGGTTTAAAAAGTTTTTTTAGCTATTTAATTTTTGAAGATTACCGAGAAGACAATCCTCTTGAACTTATTGAGGCTCCTAAAATTGGCAGAAAACTACCGGATACTCTTTCTGAAGAAGAAATAAACGATTTAATAAATGCCATAGATCTTTCAACCAATGAAGGTGAAAGAAACCGTGCTATGCTTGAGACTTTGTATGGTTGCGGACTAAGAGTTTCTGAATTAATAAACCTACAGATATCAGATTTATTTTTTGATGAAGATTTTATAAAGGTAACGGGTAAAGGTGACAAGCAACGTTTTGTTCCTATTAGTAATATCAATAAAAAATACATCAATATTTATAAAAACGAAAAAAGAGTACATCTAAAAATCCAAAAAGGTTTTGATGATATTTTATTTTTAAACAGACGAGGCAAGCAACTTACCCGAGCCATGATTTTTACCATCATTAAACAACTGGCAAAAAAAATAGAATTAAATAAAACGATTAGTCCGCATACTTTTAGACACTCATTTGCGACACATTTACTACAAAACGGTGCAGATTTGAGAGCTATTCAACAAATGTTAGGCCATGAAAGCATTACTACTACTGAAGTGTACATGCATGTTGACAGAACTCACCTTGCTGCTGTGCTGAATGAATTTCACCCTAGAAAATAAAAGTCGGATTAAAATTTAACTTTAGTTCCTAATTTTATTAAGCTACCAATATCTAAATTAGAAAAGCTCTGGTTTCCAACATTTGTTTGATTGATGACTTGCAGTGATACACTATCATCAACATTATAACCTAAACCGATTATAGCTTTTGAATTTTTAGCAATATTACCACCAAAAATTTCTCTTTGTATACTTTTTTCATAACCTGCAAATGCATTAAAATTAGCGGTAAGCTTTGTTTTATATATAAATTGAAATCTTGATATATCACCTACTGAATTGGTATCATAATTACCGTTTATCATTAAAGAGTTATTCTCGTTTACTCTCCAATCTACAGTAAAATTAGAATGTTGCTCATCATTAGAGTAATGCATATAACCAAATGAGTTAATGTAAATAGATTGTACATCAAATATATGATCGGAGCTAATACCGCTTGACTGGCCAAAAACAATGTTACTACTAAATAAAACAAGTGAAACGAAAAATTTTAACATCCTGAAATTGTATTGGTTATACATTAAAAGTAAGTGAAAACCTACTAAACAATACAAATACACCAGAATATTAGCCAAGTTTTAACATTGAAGCTGTATTACTGTTTATAAGAAAATAATAAATTACCTAAACCTATCGTAGTCTCTTTGATAAGGTCTTATAATTAAACGCGCTTCACGATCAAAACGCACGTAATTGTATACCCAATTTATAAAAACAATCACTCTGTTTCTAAAACCTATTAAAAAGAAAAGGTGTACAAACATCCAAACAAACCACGCAAAAACTCCTTGAAACTTATAATTCTCTAAATCTACAACAGCCTTATTTCTACCCACTGTTGCCATGCTCCCTTTGTCATTATACACAAAAGGTTTTAAAGGTTTATTTTCTAAAAGTCGCACCAAATTAAAACCTAAGTTTTTACCTTGTTGTATCGCTGGTTGTGCCATCATTGGATGTCCTGATGGCGTTTTTTCTGTTATCATACCAGCAACATCACCAATAGCAAAAATGTGATCGTGGCCAACTACTTGGTTAAACTCATTTACTTTTAGTCGATTACCACGTACTAATAGTTCTTGTGCATCCAAACCTTTTATTGAGGCACCTTTTACGCCTGCTGCCCAAATTAGTGTTGCACACTCAAAAGACAAATCTGTTTTGGTAGTTGCAACTTTTCCATCATAAGACAGTACTCGCGTGTTTTTCCAAACATGAACACCTAATTCTTCTAAAAAGTCTTCTGCCTTTTTTGAAGCTTTATCACTCATCTCTTTTAGTATACGATCGCCAGATTGTACTAAGTTAATCTCTGCTCTACGCGTATCTAAGTCAGGATAATCTTTTGGTAAAATTCCTTTTTTAATCTCAGCCAAAGCACCAGCCAACTCTACACCTGTTGGGCCGCCACCTACAATTACAAAATTCATTAATGCATCACGTTGGTGCAAATCATCTGTCAATAAAGCTTGTTCAAAATTTTCGAGTATTAAACTTCTTAGGTTTAATGATTCAGGAATAGATTTCATAACCATTCCGTTTTCTTCAATCTCCTTATTTCCAAAAAAGTTTGTTTCCGCACCAGTAGCCATCACTAAATAATCGTACTTGACAGTACCAATATTCGTTTCTAGTTGTTTTTCTTCTGTTTTAACTTCTAAAACATTCGCTAGTCTAAAGAAAAAATTAGGATAGTCTTGTAAAATTTTACGAATTGGGTATGCGATAGAATCTGGCTCTAAACCACCAGTAGCTACTTGATACAACAAAGGTTGAAAAGTATGGTAATTGTTTTTATCTAAAAGAACAACCTGTACTTCTTTCTTACTCAACTCTTTTGCCAGTGCAACACCAGCAAAACCACCACCAATGATGATTACTCTAGGAAAACTACTTTTGGGTATATTCAATGCGCTCATTAAAACCAAATTTAAACAAACCTGAGTAGCTTACATAAAAGAAATTGCTATTTTTATGTAGACATAACTAATTACCACTATTATGAAAAAATTACTCACCACTACTCTTATCACTATTCTCTATTTAAATTTTGGTATAGCACAAACTTCAGAAAAGAAAGTTTTGGAAAAATTAGATACCAAAAGTACTGCGTACACTAAAATTGCTCAAAGCATTTGGGATTATGCCGAAATGGGGTATCAAGAGGAAAAAAGTAGCGCTTTGTTACAAAAAACATTAGCCGATGAAAATTTTAAAATTGAAAAAGGAGTTGCTGGTATTCCCACTGCTTTTATCGCTGAGTACGGATCAGGATCACCTGTAATTGCTATACTTGGTGAATATGATGCATTACCTGGTTTATCACAAAAAGCTGTTTCTCACAAAGAGTCTTTAGGTAAAACTGCTGGCCATGCCTGCGGACATCATTTATTTGGCACAGCATCAACTGCAGCTGCAATAGCGGTAAAAGATTGGATAAAAGCGAATAAGGTTAAAGGTACTGTTCGTTTTTATGGTTGCCCAGCTGAAGAAGGTGGTTCAGGTAAAGTGTATATGGTTAGAGAGGGCTTATTTGATGATGTTGATATTGCTCTACATTGGCACCCAAACAATGCGAATGCAGCAAGTGCTGGTGCCGCATTGGCTAATAAATCTGCTAAGTTTAGGTTTTATGGTGTTTCTGCTCATGCTGCTGCCGCACCTGACAAAGGAAGATCTGCATTAGATGGTGTTGAAAGCATGAATATGATGGTAAATTTAATGCGCGAGCATATTCCGCAAGAAGCAAGAATACATTATGTAATCACTGATGGTGGTAAAGCTCCAAATGTAGTACCTGATTTTGCTGAAGTGTATTACTATGTTAGACATAACCGAAGAGATGTTGTGATTGATATTTTTGATCGTTTGCTAAAAACTGCCGAAGGTGCTGCTTTAGGTACTGGTACTACTATGGATTATGAAATGATTGGTGGCACCCATGAATTATTACCAAATTTAACCTTGCAAAAAATTATGCATGATAATTTAACTAAAGTTGGTGGTGTTAGTTATACTGATGAAGAAAAAAAGTTTGCCAATGAAATTTCAATCACATTAGGTTTAAAAGAATTTGACGAAGAAAAAGCATTAAAAATTATGCCGTATACTACTGAAGCTAGAGCTTTTGGCTCTACAGATGTTGGTGATGTTAGTTTTGCTGTGCCAACTGCAGGTTTGAGTACGGCAACTTGGGTACCAGGAACAGCAGCTCATAGTTGGCAGGCTGTTGCTGCAGGTGGTACAAGTATTGGTTACAAAGCTATGATGAATGCCGCTAAAACATTAACCTTAACCGCAATTGATGTATTGAACAATCCTGATGTGGTGAAAAAAGCTAAAGAGGAATTGATTGAAAAAAGAGGTGAAGATTTCACTTATATTCCTTTATTAGGAGATAGAAAACCCGCTTTAGACTACAGAAACTAATGAAATACAGTTAATTAGCTTTCAAAATAGATAAACCGATAAAAAATTATCGTTTTTTTTAATTTTTACTGTAACAAAAAAACAAAAACAGCTACTTATATAATACATCAACCAATTTAATGTGAATAAAAATTTAGAGCATGCATTTGTAACGGAACTTGAGAGCAATCAAAATATTGTTCACAAAGTTTGTACGTTGTATACAAATGATAAAGATGCACATAATGATTTGTTCCAAGAGATTACCATTCAATTATGGAAAGCATATCCAAAATTTAGAGGTGATTCAAAATTTAGTACTTGGATGTATCGTGTGGCATTAAACACCGCAATAACACTTTACCGAAAATCTAAAAAAAGAGTACAAACTTTAGATTATGAATCTGTAATTTTTAAAATAAAAGCAGACGAATATGACCCAACTGAAGAAGAACAATTAAAATTAATGTATAAAGCCGTAAAGCAATTGAATGACATTGATAAAGCGCTGGTTTTTTTATACTTAGAAGATAAGAATTATTCTGAAATTTCTGAAACCCTTGGTATTTCTGAAGTGAATGCTAGAGTAAAGATGAACAGAATTAAGACAAAATTAAAAACAATATTAAATCCATAACCTATCTATGATGGATGAATTAGAACTATTAAAAAAAGATTGGCAAAAAAAGGAGGTTGCGCATCCAAAACTATCGTATGAAGATATATATAAGATGCTCTTAAAAAAATCTTCGTCGGTCGTAAAATGGATTTTTATAATTAGTATTATAGAATTTACCATTCCGCATTTGTTATACCTTTTACCTTCGGTTAATGATGGTGTAAAAGTGTATGACAGTTTGGGGCTTAAAACTCCCATGCTAATTTTAACCGTTATTCAATATATTGTAATTGCTTATTTTATTATTCAATTCTACAAACGTTACAAAGAAATTTCGGTGCTTGATAATGCCAAAAAGTTAATGTCTAAAATTATCAAGACTAGAAAAACGGTAAAGAACTACATCATTTTTTCATTAATAATGATTGTTTTATTTTTCACCATAACTACCATTGGTATTTATGTAAATGATGATTTTATACAAAGTCTTGAATTATCAGGTCAAGATATTAGCCATATCTCATTAGAAAAACTAAAAAGCATCAAGCTAATTGCTATGTTAACAGTTGCCGGTACAGGTGTATTTTTAACCCTTGGCATTGGAGCAATCTACTTTTTACTTTATGGGTTTTTGATTAAAAAGCTGAACAGAAATTATACTGAGTTAAAAAAGCTTGAAATTTAAGCATTCCATTCACGAGCTTTATTTTCTTCTTCTAATTCTGCTAATGCTTTAGCTGAAAGTACTTTTAAGAACGAAGGGTGTTGCTCAATGGCATATTCTAATTTTTCAATAATAGCATCAAAAGATTCATTCTCGTAGTCAATATCTAACGGCTCTTTAATAACCATTGATTGTAGAATACCTTTCTTTTTAATACGAAGTCCCTTTTTATCAAAAGAACGTCTAAAACCATCAATAACTACAGGTACAACAACTGGCTTGTATTTTTTAATAATATGCGCTGTTCCTTTTCGTAGCGGTTTCCAAGGTGTTGTTGTTCCTTGTGGGAAAGTAATAACCCAACCATCATCAAGTGCTTTACCAATATTAGAAATATCACTCATTTTTACTTGACGGTTCACATCTTTACCCTCAGATCTCCACGTACGTTGTACACTTACTGAACCTGCATAGGCTAAAATTTTTGTCAGTAAACTTTTTTTCATCGTCTCTGCCGCCGCTACATAATACATGTTAATTTTCGGGTTCCAGATGTATCCTACATTTTTAATTGTATTATCTCTACCTTTTAAGCTGGCATTAAAAACATGAAACATCGCAACAACATCAGCAAAATAGGTTTGGTGGTTACTTACAAACAGTACATTTTCACCAGGCAATTTTCTAATAATTTCAGCACCTTCTATTTCTAGTTTGTTAAAACCTTTATATCTACGGTGACTAATAAGCGCTAAAATGCGTATTATCCATTTCTTTATAAATAGTAAATGTCCGAACGGATTTTTCTTGAATAGGGGCATTAATTTTGGTTTTGAGCAAGCAAATTTACAAAATATGGTTTTATAGTACTTGTTTTAATAAGTCTTTTACTTCGTGTAATACCATTGCAGTAGCTCCCCATACCGTGTAACCATTTAATTTAAAAGCAGGTACAGCAATATTTTTTGCATAAGAAGTTGTTAAAATTTCATCTATCATAACGCTATCATCCATAAAATCGGTTAATGAAACCTCTACAATCTCTTCTACTTCATTCACTTCTTTTAAAAAAGGTTGCGGATTTTCATACAAACCAATAAATGGTTGCACTTCAAAATTACTAGGCGGAATATATATTTCGGTAAGCTTTTTTACTACATGCACATGTGCTGGCAAAACACCAACTTCTTCATGTGTTTCTCGTAATGCGGTTGCTAATAAAGTAGCATCTTCTTCTTTAGCTTTACCCCCAGGAAAAGATACTTGGTTAGAATGTACACCTTTATAGGTAGTTCTTAAGGTGAGTAATAAATTAGTATTTTGTAATTTATCAGGATAAAAAAGAGACAATACAGCGGCTTTACGAGCCATTTTTCTATCTACTTTTAACTTTTGCAACTCAATTACGCGATTTTCGGGCGCCATTTTGTAATGAGAATCTTCTCCTGGAAGCGGAAGATTTTCTATTTTTGAAATCCGTTTAGAAAATTCATCAAAATTCATGATACGTTATAAATTCTCGGTTTCTGTACTGATTGCATTTGTTGCACTCTTGTCATGCAAAGATACATCAAGCAAAAAAAACCAAAACCAACCTACTACCAATTCTTCTGTTAAAAATGAAAAAGACAGTATTTTTGCTGTAGCAGAGGAAGAAAAAGAATTTATTTTAGATGAAGAAAACGCTATTCCTTTTTTCTTTGAGTATGAAAAAACATTAAAAGAAGATAAGGTTAAAATTACTACTAACTTAGGTAGCTTTACCATTCAGCTATATGATGATGTGCCTTATCACCGTGCAAATTTTGTTTACCTAACTAAAAAAGGCTATTTTGATAATACCATGTTTCATAGGGTGGTAAAAGATTTTGTGATTCAAGGTGGTAATTCTGACAATGTAGAAACAGGTAAAAAGCGACAAAAAATTGGACATTACCTTTTACCGCCCGATACTCGAAAAGGCCACAGACACAACCGTGGCGTTATCTCTATGCCGAGTAGTGAAATTGACAATCCGCATAAACTAGCCTCACCTTTCGAGTTTTTTATAGTAGTAACGAAACCAGGCTCATACCATTTAGATAAAGATTATACAGCTTTTGGGCAAGTAATTGGAGGTATGGATGTAGTTGACAAAATTAACAAACAACCTGTTGATGGTCGTGATTGGCCCTTACAGAATGTGTACATTTTAAAAGCCGAAGCTTTTTAGGCCACACTACTTTTATAAATATTAGGCAAAGCAATTTTAAAACGTACCGCTAGTAATCTAATACTTATTACAATTACAATACCACCAATGTATGGGTATGCTGCATCTATTGGTAATTTCTCAAGTAAAAAATAACCAAAACCACCACACAAACACGCTGTAGCATACACTTCTTTTCTAAAAATTACAGGAATTTCATTACACAATATATCACGGATTACACCACCAAAGCTTGCCGTAATTGTGCCTAAACCAATACACATAATAGGTTCTAAACCGTAAGACAGCCCTTTTTGTATGCCTACCATCGTATACAAACCAATACCAATGGTATCAAATAAAAATAACGATTTTCGTAAATATTTAAGCTGGTCACGAAAAATTATAGCCACAATTACACTACCTATAATACTATACATATAAATATTTTCTTGCAACCAAAAAACAGGCTTATCACCTATTAAAACATCACGTAGTGTACCACCACCAACCGAGGTAACAAAGGCAATAATAAAAACCCCAAAAATATCAAGCTTTTTATTCATTGCTAGCATTACCCCTGAAACTGAGAAGGCAACCATTCCTAAAATATCAATAGTTAAGTTAAATAACTCCATAACACTGTGGCATAAAAACAGCTATAAACTACTAATAAACAGTTTACTACTGCGTAAATTCTTGTTTTTTAAACGGCCGCAAATATATGTTCATTTAAAATTATAATTACCTATAAATTGTATATTTTTTTTAAAAAAAATTAGCGCTTATTTTGGTGTGTTAATTTTCTTACTACCTTTAAGCTAAGTACATAAAAACCAACCGATATGAAAACCATTTTTTTTGCCTTTACTCTACTCTTTAGTATGAGTAGTAACGCACAAAATATTAAAGGTGCTTGGGAAAGATATTACACCTCTGATACTGGCGAACCTTTAAAAAATGTGGTCATTTTTTCTGATGGCTACCAAGTACTAAGCACCTACCATGCTAAAACAGGTGCTTTTATTAATTGCAATGGTGGTACGTATAGTTTTAAAGATAATACGGTTAGTGAGCATGTGGAGTTTGATAGCAACAGACCGGAGCGCATTAATACTGATGTTAGTTTTCAAGTAAAAGTTACGGATAGTACATTTACTAAAGTAGAAGGCAACCTACAGTTTACAAAAATAGACGATGGCACTCCCGGAGCTTTACAAGGCGCTTGGCTAATGTCTGGGCGAGTGAAAGATGGCGCAATACAACAGCGCGATACTAGCAGACCCCGAAAAACCATGAAATTACTTTCTGGTACACGCTTTCAGTGGATTGCGTACAATACCGAAACCAAACAATTTATGGGCACTGGCGGTGGCACATATACTACGGTTGGTGGTGTATATACCGAAAATATTGACTTTTTCTCAAAAGACAGTACCCGAGTCGGCGCTAGTTTGCAGTTTAATTTTGAATTAAAAAATGATAATTGGCACCATACCGGCAACTCTAGTAAAGGTAAACCCATACATGAAATTTGGAGCCGTAGACAGTAATTTTATAGCTTTTGCGGAAAAACCGCAATTAGGTGTAAAAACAAACTGCTATATTTAGCTTTCAAAACTTTCCCCACAGAATAAATTATTAAAATACAAACTGAAGGCACACATACACGTTCGTTGGGTGCAATTTAAAAAAACTATGGGAAATGATTTAAACATTAAGTCTTCAACAATCGAAAAAGGAATTGAACTTGCCAAAGACTTTTTAGATAAATTAATTATGCCAGCTGTTGAGGAAACCGGTCTTTTGATTAAAGAAAAAGTTACCTATTGGAAATTCAAAAATCAAGTAAAGGTTTTAAATAAAGCAAAAGAATACTGTGAAAAGCACGGAATTAAGCCTAAAACAGTTTCCTTTAAATTACTTGTCCCGTTATTAGAAACTTCAGCCCTTGAAGAAGATGAAATCTTGCAAGATAAATGGGCTATACTTTTGTCCAATATGGTTGACTCTAGCCAGAACATTGAAAACCATGTTTTTCCATATATTCTAGGACAATTATCTACCAAAGAATTTCTTCTTTTAGAGAAAGTTGTTCTTGAAAGAAAAGAGCGACTAAAGAACCTTTTATTGGAGTACGAAGAATATAAAACCAATCGACCAGAAAAAGAAAGAAAAATAAAAGAACAAATATCTGAATTAGAAAAACAGATGGAAATAGAATCTAATGGTAAGGAATACTTTTATTCAGATAAAATGTGGGAATTAAGAAAAGAAAAATCTGAATTTGAATCTGAACTTAGAAATTTAGGACATAAAGAATGGTCATATAAATGGAATGTTCAAAAACCAGAAGAATTTCCTGATGGTAGTCTTCGTGAATTTGAAGTGTCCAATCTTAGTAGGCTTGGATTAGTTAAATATGTAAAAGAAAATCTTTCTAATTCAAATACCTTGGAAATTCCTAACAATCCAAATGAAGAATATTTAGTTGTTGATTTTGACATTGAAGTTGATTATGAAGAAAAATATTTATTAACCGAACTTGGGGAGTTGTTGATTGATGCCTGTTCTGAAAAGAAAACTGCACCCAACAATACCTAAACGTAATGCGGACTTTAGGGAAAAACCGAAAGGTCTGTGTATATTTATTGTGTCGCTAAATCTTATGGATTTAGCTTTGGACAAGAAAAAATAAAACTAAACAATAAGCTTTAGCTTCGTGCGCAGACGGAAACGAAAAGTTTCCTTACTACCGCACTACGCTTAGCCGAGACATTACCAGCAATTACAAAAATGACCCTTAATTTAATTTCTCACATAGAACAATTTAATAATCACTATTTGATAATTAGTGGGTATTCTGGTAATTATACCTTGAGTGTTTTAGATAAGACATTAAAAATAATTACTGAGTTTAGTTTTGATAATGTTGACATTTGGAATGCTAATTTTCATATAGATGAAAATAAAGTATTGATTTCGATTGCTACAACAGAAACGTTTAAAAATGAAAATACCAAATATCAAGGATTCAATACTTTGTGGTATGAAGTTTATTTCAAAAAAAGTATATTATCGAAACAAAAGATTATTTTCCAACATATAGAAACTTGGACACAATCAGATTTCACGAGCATAAAAAGTTATCGTGATAAAAATTTAAGGTATTGGGTTGGACTAAAACAAAATAAAAAGAAATTCAAAGAAAGACGAACCTTTATGAATTTTGCAACAACTTCTGATTTAAAGCAATTACCACAACTAAACAAACCAATACTTGTTCATAATAGCGCGAAACACAAATTTGATTTTATTGTTTCTGAGGAAAATTTATTCATAAGTATTATATCGGAAAAATGTACTCTAATCAAGACAAACTCAAAAGGAGAAAATATTCAATTACAAGAATTAAACATTCCTTTGAAAAAGCTCCACGAATATGCTGATTGTAGATTAGTAGAAATAGAAAATAAAGTATTTAGTTATTTCTGGACGACATCTCAGGAATACTCAAAAAAATATCAATTTGAGTTATTTGGAACAGAGAATTTAAAAGATAATTTTTATTCAGGTAAAATCTTAAAACTCATAGATTCTGACTTTGTACATTCTGTTACTTGGAATAAGCCGGAAATTGTTAGCTATAAAAAGGTCTTTGAGGAATCAAAAAAATATTATTCTGAAATTAATGAAAATGGCAAACTCATTAATGAAAAAATAATTGAGAACGTGACTCCAATTCATTTTGGTTTTGACAATGATTTAATTTGTTTTTCGACTGACAAAAAAGAACTAGAAATAATAATCAGAAAATAAAAAAGCTGGTAACAATGTATAAAAAACATAGGGCGATTTTGGCTTGCCGAAAGGTCTGTGTTTATTTGCAAGGTCGCCAAATATAAAATTTGGCATTTATAGTAGAAAAGATAAAAGCAAAATATTTATATTTAGCTATGTAATAAACCGAAATGTATCGCTTATCACCTGCCCTACGTTTCTTATACTGAACGTTGTAAAACATTTAGAAAAACTGAATTGGAAAGAATTAAATAACGACATTTATTTTTGGGATGGTTCTTGGCGAGACATCTTCATTCCTGATACGGACAGAAATGACTGGAAAATTTTTGTGGACTTCATTAATGAAAGATTTGATATTAAATGGTTCAACGAAAACACTCAAAAAACTGAAACGAAAATCAATTTTGATAGATTGATTGAATTTTGGGATAAAAAAATTGACTGGAACAATACTGCAAATATTTATTTAGATAATATTCAAATCAACACGCATTTTTTCACGGAGGACGAAATTGAATGCGATATTGACCCAAGAGAATTTAATGGAATAAATGACCACGAAAAACTGATGGAGTTTCTGACCGAATTGTCTAATCGATTAAATAAGCGGATAAAAATAACGCCTGAAAATTGCCCTGAAATTGAACTCGTCGGAATTGAAAAAAATAATGTATCAATAAATCTTAATTCGCCTTCGGACAGTTGGCCGATAAGGATAAAGAAATAAAAACGTTTTACAACAAAGAACTGAGATAAAAAACAAACAAAATCTTCGTTAAATTTAGATACTATAATTCTAGGTTTACATTAAATTTTAGTACTTCAGAACCGCCTACTTTTCAAATACTAACTGTTGAGCTTTATTATGACCTATTCTATAAAAAAATGCATATTTCAAAACGAAAAAAGAAAAATGAAAAAAATAATATTTATCTTATTTAGCCTTTTACTAACTATTAGTAGTTGTAAGAATAAAAAAACAGCTGATACCATAACTTCAGAAGAAATAGAAGAATCCGACTCAAACAAATACAATAAAATATTTAGTAAAATTGAAGACGTTTTAAAGGAAAACAATGTTCCATCTCTTTCCATAGGAATCGTTAACAACGGAAATCATATTTATAAGTCTTTTGGTGTTACCAACAGAAACAGTAGTATTAAAGTTGATGAAAAATCTGTTTATCAAATAGCTTCGTTAAGTAAAATGATGACAGGTATTATTGCTAATAATTCTATTTTAGAAGGAAAAATTAATCTTAACGAACCTATTACAAAGTACTTATCTGACAAACTAAGCAAAAAGGCTATTGAAAGGTTAAGTGAGGTCAAAATATCTGATTTACTTTATCATACAAGTGGATTACCTCGAGACCCTATATACAGAGAAGCCAGAGAAAATGGAGCAGTAAAATTTGATTCTGTTAAAGGAATTACATATATGTCTGAAGAAGACTTAATACAAGAGCTAAATGAAGTCTCACTCGAAAATATTGCAGGCAACAAATATGAGTATTCCAACTTGGGTTATAGCGTTTTAGGATACATTCTTGAGTTAGTCAATAATAAAGATTTTGAGCAATTGGTAGAAGAGTATATCTCAAACAAATATGAATTAAAATACACTTTTGTTAATCCGACTCAGTATAAAAACAAAATAGTTACTTCTTACAAAGATGATGGTGATAGAACTATTGAACAAAAAAAATTCAATTTCGGAAAACAAACTTCAGCAAGTGGTATCTATTCAAATGTTGAAGACTTGACTTTACTTATGGAGTTGCAAATAAAAAGTTTTAGAAGTCAAGCCAAAAATTCATTAGTTCCTGCAAGTTTTTCGAATAAAGCCTATACTAGAAGGCAAAAAGAAAATATTGCTTATGGATTTGGACTATTTAGGTTTTCACAGAATAAAGATTGGACATTTTATCAACACGATGGTGATGCAGATGGCTTTAGCAGTGATTATTATTTCTCACCTGAAAAAAACATAGGCTTAGTTTTTTTATCATCAAGTGGAGGCAATTGGTTTGGACCATTGGCAAATGAAATATTCTTTGAAATTGTGAATGACATTAAATAACGAAAACACAACAAAAAACTGAGGTAAAACAATTCTTTTTAAATTTAAGCAACTAAACTTAGCCGAGACCTTTGTGCTTAATTTGAATAAAAAATATTTTATGAAATTAACCTTTAACATTTTTAGTTTTTTACTTATTTCACAATTATCATTTAGTCAGATAAAAACCGAAAAAAGTTCATTGGAATACACTACAATTGAATTAGAATCTGAGTATTTTACTGACCAAAAAAGGACTATAAAAATAGCTCTTCCGAAAGAATATGATAATTCTAAAAAATATCCAGTACTCTATACTTTAGACGGAAATACCTTATTTGATTTGGCTTCAAACTATGTTGCTCAATTAAGTAAACTAACGATTGAAAATGATTATGACTACGCAACAGATGTAATACCGCAAACGATTGTAGTTGGAATATTTCATAATGACAGAGGTTATGAAACAACACCAAATTTTAGTAAATACCCCAATGCAGATGAAACTATTTATTTAGAGGGTTCTGAAAAACTAAAAAACTTCTTGTTTGAAGATGTGATTCCATACATTAATTCAACTTACAACACATCTGGTTATAATTCAATAATAGGGCACTCCAATACAGCTCACTTTGTTATGTGCTTACCTATTCAAAACAACAATCCTTTCAATGGAATTATCTCTCTTTCATTAAGCGGAGAATCCGAAAATTTTAAAAGTAGAATAAAATCTTATTTAGCAGTAAACGATAAAACAAATATATTTATTGGTTACGGAACAAAAGACTTTGGTTTTAATGAGTTTGCAATATATTTAAAAGGCGAAGTAACTAAAGACAATTTAAAAATAAGTGAGTTTAATGCCAATCATCTTGAAATGCCGGCAATTTCATTGATTCAAGGATTAAAATTTATATTTAAACAATACAGGAATATTGATGATTTTTACACAGAATCGAAAAAAGAAAGTTTTGATATAAAACAATATCTTGAACTTTATAAAACAAAGAATAAAAAAAGAATATGGAATTGATATTAAAATAAAAGAAGATGATTTTTATTCTTTACTACAAATGAGCATTAACACAAAAAACAAAAATGCTTTAAATCAAATTCTTGAATACAATTCAAAAGTAAATGGATATCCAACTCAAACTCACATGCTTTTTGTTTATAATAAAGAAATTGGCGATTTTAAAAATGCCGATTACTTAGCAAATAAAATGCTTAATAGTGAAGATGATTTTGAAAATAGAGTTCTAAAAGCAAATTTGGAATTTTACTACGATTTTTATATTAATGATCTTAAAGATGTCGAAAAGGCAATTACTTTTTTTGAAAAAGGGAAAAAGAACTTTAAAGACAACCAACTGGAGTTCAGTTATTTTATAGCAAAGGCTTGTATTGAAAACAATACTAGAAAAAAATTAGGAAAAGCCACTTTAAAGTATTGTATGAAAAATTACAAAAAGAATATCTATTTTAGAGAAATTGATTTAAAGAATTTAGATAAGGAATAAAACCTGTGCACAACAAAAAACTGAGGTGAAAAACAAACAAATTCTTCCTTAACCTGAGACAATATTATTCCAAGCTTATAGATTCAAAAACTAATTTTTTGAGCTTTTTTATTGTATTAAATTTCTATTTATCTAGGCAATATAGAAACGTAAGTTTCATCATATGGCCTTTTAGATTTTGCAATAGCAAAACACTGTTTTAATAACTTATTAGCAACAGCTATTAAAGCTAGTTTCTTACTTTTACCTTTAGCAACTATGCGGTCATAAATAGCCTTACACGCCTTGTTGTGTTTACAAGCATTAAAAGCACATAAAAACAAAAGATTCCGAAGCTTTCGATTACCTACCTTGCTTATTCGTGCACGGCCTCTGATACTACTACCAGGTTCTCTAATTGTCGGTGTGATTCCTACATAGCTACAAAGTTGTGAGGCATTCTCGAACTTAGTAAATCCATCGGTAATTACAATTAAAAATAAGGCTGTCTTTTGACCTATTCCTGGTATTGATGTCAATAAGGTTAGTTGTTCTTGTTGCTCTTCTTTTACTAAGGATAAAATCTTTAATTCAATTACTTTGACTTCTTTATCTAGTTGCTTCTTATTTCGCACTAAAGAACGGTAAACAAACTTAGAAGGAACTCGCAAAAGTTTCTTTATATTTATTCATAAGTAATGACTTATGAAAGAACTAGCTACTAGTATCACAACAACTTGAAAACG